>JAZQQQ010000071.1:0-2267 GCA_045629165.1 Bacteroidaceae bacterium | reverse complement strand
ATGGATAAGCAGATGATGAGCATGGAAGAACTGGAACTGGTTACTGGCGGCAATATCTTCACTGATGCATGGGATTGGCTTTGTGAGAAGGTTTCAAGCGATGACAAGCCTAAGAAGGATGGCACACCCGGCTCCAAACGGCATCGCCTCTACTGAACGCAAATGATTCTGAGTTACCCAAAAGAAGCAGCGGAAAGCGTTGCTTCTTTTTACTTACATGCTGGTTCGCCATAGTTGAATTAAAGATGGATTTAGTGCAACAATTTTCTGATTTCGGATTTCACAAACAGGAATCCCACAACCGCTGATATTATATCCGAAATCATTGCTGCCCAAAGCATGGTCACAATACTCCCGGACACCGAGGCCAGCAAGATCGATGCCGGTACAAACACCACCACATCGCGTAGAAGTGCCAGAATGGTGGACTTTGCGCTGTTGCCCATGGATTGCAGAATGATTGCCGCGGACTTGATGTAGCAAGTCAGAATGATACCGCCAAGGAAAATGCGGATGCACAGCCGCGCGTATTCCATGTACTCCGGCGTATTGTGACTGCCGAACAGGCTGATAACCGCATCGGGCAGCAATTCAAAGATCAGGAAGGCGATAAAGCCCACTGCAAGAACCAACCGGGTAATCACCTGGATTGTTTCCTTGACACGCTGCACATTACCAGCCCCGATGTTGTAACCAATGATCGGCTGGCCTCCCAGGCTGATGCCGATGACGATGGAAACGACAATACCAAAGACCTTCATTACAATGCCGACGACTGCCAGCGGGATCACCGCGCCAAAGGCGACACCGGTACTGGCATAGGTCTCATAGCCGTAACGAGTCAGGAGATTGTTGTTAACCGCTATGATGACGACAATGGACAGCTGAACGATCAGAGAAGCCATGCCGACTGTTACGATCTTCATACCGGTATGGATGTCGGGTGCAAGCGCACGCTTTCGGATCTTGAAGGCCTTGGCCCGCGTGAGATACAGAACGCTCATGCCGAAGGTGAGTACCTGGCCGATCACGGTGGCAATGGCCGCACCCTTTACGCCCATGCCGAACACAAAGATGAACACCGGGTCCAGGATCAAATTGGCGATAGCACCGGTCAGCGTGCAGGCCATCGCATAGCGTGGAGAGCCATCAGCGCGGATCGTGCCATTCAAGCCCTGACCGATCATGTAGAAGGGTAGGCCTGCGCAGATGATCGTGAAATAATCAGTGGCGTACTGATAGCATTCAGCTTCTGATGGATCACCACCAAACAAGCAGAGGATCTGTGGACGGCAGGCAAAGCCCAGCAGCGTCAGCAGCACAGCCAGCACGACCAGAATGGACAGACCATTCCCTACATATTTGCTGGCCTGCTCTTTGTCGCCGCTGCCCAGCGAAATGCTGAAGCCAGCCGCAGCGCCGTCACCGACCAGCAGCGCCAGGCCCAGTGCCAGTACAGTAAATGGATACACGATATTTGTTGCGGCATTGCCGAAAGCACCGGCTGCACTCCAGCCGATGAAGATCTGGTCGACAATATTGTACAGCGCCGCCACCACCATGCTGATGACGCATGGAATCGAGAATCTCCGGATCAGCTTACTGATTTTTTCCGTACCAAGACTCAGTTCATTCATAAAAAACACCTCTCGCACAAAAATGAAAATGAGCAACAAAAAGCGCAAGCCCATAATTGGACTTACGCATGATTGCTGCTCATTACGGCAGAGATTATAGCACAAATTTCGTTTTCATGTAAGAGGATGTCAGATATTTTTTTGATTGATTATCAAGGTTACTCAGCTAGATAACACTTTATCTGCCTAGTCTGAACCAGTTCCCCTTTGTCTCCAGCATTCCTTGTCTTTGCAGTTTGCTGAGTTCGGTGGACATAGCGCTTCGATCTACCCCCAGATAATCAGCCAGTGCCTGGCGGTCATATGGAATCGTAAATTCTATGGAGTGATGCTGCTGAGCCTGGTCATTCAGGAAAGCCATCAACTTCTCAGCCGTTGTTTTGTGAGATACACAACTGAGTTTTCGGTTGAGCAGCATGTTTTTCTGTGCCAGAATATGCAGCAGGTTGCGCATCAGAATGTGATGAAAGCCACATTCATCTTTTTGCGCGGAAAGGATCTGATCGATCTTTATGGTGAGGATTTCACAATTTTCGGCAGCCATGATACTCACAGGTAATTCATCAACTCCGGCGCAGGAAAAGGCTTCCGCAAACAGAGCGCCGGGGCCGAACGCGGATGTAATATTTC
>JAZQQQ010000070.1:0-76279 GCA_045629165.1 Bacteroidaceae bacterium | reverse complement strand
CCTTTGGCTTTGCCATCCCCGATGGTTGTGCTCCGGTCTATGTCTCCAAAGCAAAGCCGGTTACAAGGAAACGAGGCCGTCCCGCCAAACCGAAAGTTGAGAATCAGGAGTTATAGGTATACAAAATTGAAAAACTCAGATTATTTACCGTCCATCATTTTCTTTACGCTCACTACGCGTCCGTCACCAAGGGTGTAGCGTATTATGTTCAGACCCTCATATGGAGTATCTGATGCAATACCCTGGGCATTGAAGTAGACTGCACTCTTTATGTCATTGAACTCATCATAGGTATCCACAATTCCGCTGACACCTGTAATTGAAGAAATCTCTACGGACTTGGTACCCTCGGCAACATTGAGTTCAAAAGATGAACCCATTACTGTTTCTGACTTTACAGCCCCCTTGGCATCGGTCACCTTGACCTCCCATCCAATTATTTCCTTGGTTACGTCCTGACAGGTTCCGCTTATGGTATAGTCACGGTTCGAATAGAGTTTGCCGTCGAGCTTGCCCGATGACAATTGTACTCCGTTAATGCTTATGTTCTCCAGGCGAGCGGCTGACTTGCCCTTGTTCAGGGCTACATTAACTGTTCCGGACAGTCCGTAATAGTCCTGAAGCTGCCAGTACATGTCCTCCCATCTCTCCTGGGCCCATTTCTTCATGTCATTCAGAGTATTCATCCATGAAGACTTTCCCGATACACCCTGAGCCTTGCTGAAATATTCATATTCGGCATCCATGGTGCTCTGTCCCCAGTCAATCCATGAACTCATGTTGGAAGGAGTAAGGAAGTCACCCATGTAGACTGTAAATCTGTCCAGGAACATATCCCTGTACTCAGGGACCTCCATAAGTGACCTGAACAGGCGTGTATACTTCTCTCCGTTAGCACTCTGGCCTGAAACGTTGCTCGGCAGGTTCAGACACCACTTCAGATACTCCTCGGTAGGCTTGTATCCCCATATGCCAAAGGCACGGTCAACATCCTTCAGAATCCAGCGCCAGCGTCCACCCTCCTCATTCGGACGCCACAGCACATTGTTGTTTCCGGGGAAATCAGTATTATCCATGAAGATGTTGTCAATCATGTGGTTGGTATACTCAACCAGGTCCATTACGGAATCGTACTCGGCATAGGTGTGACCCGGAGTGCTGTAGAAGTCCTCAAAATCCTGGAACAGCTGCCAGTCGCCTTTCTTCAGTTCACGGTTTTCAATGACGGTAATATCGGTCATCTGATTATAGTGACTCCACACATTGTCCTCATTGGCACGCTCCCTTATGTTGATTATACCCTGGTACTTGCCATTAATGTAATATATGGCAGGCTGGAAACCCTGCCAGTCCAGGTCAGTATACATGCCCATAACAATCTGGGCTATGCCGTCACGCATGTGCGAGTTGCCGAAATCATTACCCGAGCTGCGCAATGCCAATGAAGGGGCCTTCTTGACCGACGGAGTCGTAGTAGGCCAGAATGACCCTTCAAACCAGTCATCGGTCTTGAAACGGTCATCGGCATATACAATGATTGATTTCAGCTTGTTGCTTCTTGAATAGGCACCTCCAACCCTTATCTCACATGGCTGGACAAATGCGGCATTCAGTCCCATTGAAGAGAAATAGGCCATAGTGGCCGGACGCCTCCAGTCATATTTCGGATTATTGGCACCCAGGTTCCTGGTAAATATGCCATACTCCTTATCATAAAGGTCCAGGCTGTCAACTACCATTGAAACCGTAGGCAGGGTTATTTTCCTGTTATGGAACAGGTATGTACAGGTAATAGGTTTCGGAGTGATATATCCTTCCATGAAGATGGCAGCCCGGATAACAGTATTTTCAAATACATAGATGCCGTTCTTAATGTCAAATATCTCACTAGTATCATTCGGTTCTGAACCGTCCCTGGTTATTCTGATAACTGCATCATCGGGAACGGGTGTCCCGTCCAGGAGCTTCATCTTGGAGAGCTTCCTGGCCTTTACGTTCATGAATGTGTAATCATCACTACCAATGAAACTCGATGGTGAAAAACTTGGATCAGGCAATATGCCCTTGGCATGACCTCCACTGTTTGCGGCGCCTTTGGTAACATTCAGTTCATAGCCCCATGAGTCACTGCCATCGGCCAGGCGACCGTAGGCCACGTTTACGGCAGGCATTACAGGAATAAGTACGGAATCGACCATCTGCTTGTCTGGGGCATACAGGTAAAGCGAACTCTCCTTTGTGGTTGACAGCTTGAAATCGGTATGAACTTCTTCCAGCTTTGTTCCGGTAACATTTCCCCACCAGTCCTTGGTCTCCGAATAGACGGCCTGTTCCTCCTTGTCACAGAATATTACCGCATGCCCGTGTGCTGGCACCTTCAGGGCCGGCAGCTCAAATGATTTCTTGAAACTCTTCTTGCCTATCCTGTACCCTTCCAGGGAAACTTCTGAAGAACCCGGATTATAGATTTCTACCCAACTGTCAGGATACTCATAGAGACGGTCCAGGTCACCACCGAAAGTGGACTGCATTACCTCATTTATGTATAGGGTATGTGTAAGCTCTGTCTGAGCAAGCAACGGATTTCCTGCCAACAGGAGGGACAAGGCAATAATGCCCTTGAAGATATTTTTCATTTCAACTGGTTAATAATCAAAGAATCTACGGCAAAAATAACTAATTATAACAAAAAAAGCAAGATATGCTTTTTCGCATACCTTGCTATTCCTTTTTATCTTCAGTTCTCCTTCGGTTGGGACCTCCCTGATACTGATTCATGAAATCCGGCCTTGTGCTTGGCATACCGTGCCATGTCCTGTTTCCGTCTTCACTTCCCTGTCCGCCACGCTGCTGTCCGGGATCAGTCCATCTGGGTGCAAACATGCCGTGTCCAGGAACTCCTCCCCATTGTCCGTAACCTCTGCCCGGTCCCATCATCTGACCAGGTACACCGTGCTGCATAGGGGCACCGTGCATGAACATAGGGTTACCCGGCATTCCGTTGAACATGGTGTCAGGACGGCCCATCATTGCAGAATCGGGCATATGCCAGTTTCTTCGGTAATTGTTCCACCACTCTTCCTGCTGGCGCGAAACCTCCCGCCAGTTTTCATGATTGCGGAAAAATATCTCGCCCATCTGGTTAGGCACCGAGTGCATCTCCATATCCCTCCAGAACTCTATCTGCTGCTGCTGAATCTTGCGGTTCTCATCGGCCCACTGATTCCATATCTTCTGACCCAGTTCGAACTGGGCAAGACCAATCTTGGAAATTGTGGTGTCGGGCAGAGCCTTCTCAAGCTTTGAGCGATAGTCCGAATAGAGCTTGTTCCATTTTTCAGAATATGCATTCCTGCCAAAATCAGCACGTCCCATAGGCATGCTGAACATGTTCATTGGAGTACCCTCGGGATACTGCTCCCTGTTCAGTTGCATAAGCTGCTGGTTGTACTCAAGGTAAATCTTGGCAAACTTCTGATACTCCTTCTTGGTGAGATTGGCCTTCTCACTGATGAATCTGAGCTGCGCATTCAGCATCTGCTGGTCATTGTCCTGCGCAAACAGAGACAGCGACAAGCAGAAAAGCATGAAAAGCGAGAACAGGTACCTCTTCATAATCAATCACCCCAGTAGTTGCTGGTCATTGAATACAATCCAAGGTCATTTGTTGAAACTGACTGGAACATTTCGTCAATGCTTGCGCACTGTGAAAGGTTGTCATAGTCAGGAATATCCAGACCGCCCACGCGGAAAGGATTGACAAAGAGGAATAAGGCTGCTGCAGCTGCTGTACATGCAACGCTGGCCAGTGAAAGCCATATGCTACGGCGTGCGGCAGGTCTCTGCTGCTTTCCTCCGTTCAGTTCTCCAATCTGAGTCATAACCCTCGCGGTCATGTCCTCAAAGAAGTCTTCTGGAACCTCATACGGCATCTGCCTGCCCATCTTCTCCAGGCCAATCTGACTCATGACATTCTCTGCCATGTCTTCAAAGAGGTCTTCCGATGCGGCATAAGGCATATTCTTGCCGATCTTTTCCACACCAATCTGATCCATAACCCTTTCGGTCATGTCATCGAAGAAGTTCTCAGATAGCCTGTAAGGCATCTGCTTGCTGTAACTGTCAAGATCGAATTCTTTCATAACTGATGTTCTGTAATATACTCTTTAATCTTATTCACTGCATAATGATAATTGGTCTTCAGCGTATTAACACTGTCACCGACTATCTGGTGTATCTCCTCATAGCTCTTGTCGTCATAGTACCTCAGGTTGAAGACCATCTTCTGCTTTGCCGGCAGAAGTGCTATGGCTTCCTGCAGAAGTACCAGGGCCTCATCGGCATCAGGGGTAACCTCGGACCTTACGCTGTCCTTCAGGGAATCACCCAGGTCATCGACTGATTCCATGAATGCAGACCTGTTCTTGAGGACCTTCAGGGCCTCGTTGGTTGCAATCTTGTAGAGCCATGATGAGAGAGGAAACTCGTTTGAATATGTACTTCTGTACCTGTACACGTTCACCATTGCCTCCTGAAAAGCATCCTCAGCATCTTCGTGATCGACCACCATTCTGCGAATGTGCCAGTACAGAGGCTGCGAATACTTCTTCATTATAAGGCGTACTGCCCCCTCAACCTGCGCATCATCACACAGCATGCGGGCGATGGTTTCATCGCTTACTGATATGGAATCTTCACTCTTCATGCTGTCATTCGAATCACTTTTCACAAATAATATATTACTTGGATATCAAAGTTAAAACAAGGTTCTCAAAAAAAAGGCTGCCTTAGTAGGCAGCCTGATGGAAGTAATCGAAATCAGCATAACCGCCCGCCTTCTTGGTGGCAAAGCTGTATAAACCAGTTCGATAACCTGTAAAATAGTCAAGTGAGAAACTCATCTGGAGAACTGCATCGACATCAATCCAGTTCTTTCCGTCCAGAGAATAGCTCATGAACGCCTGGTCGGCCCTGGCTGTGTCATCAGCCTGTGGAGTGAACACATACCTGATCTTGAGCCATACCTTGTCCTGGTTCAGGGGAATCCTGAGAGCCTCGGTATCAGGATTTGGCTGCTCGCCAGCCTGAGCACCCCAGCGCCTGCCTACAGGCCTGTGTGTCATGGCAACAAGTTCCTTTGTCCCGTTTTCTGAAACCTCAACGCCGATGGTGCAGTAATTGCTCTGGAATGCAACGATTCCAGCCTTGTCACCCGGAGTCATTCCCTTTGAATCAAGAAGGACCTCACTGTAACAGCGTGGGCCTACGGTACGCTGGGTAAGGGTGTTGCGGGCATCCATTACATTGGTGGCAATCTGACCGGTCTTCAGGCGAAGCCATCCCTTTCTTTCAGTGACTGACCACGCGCTGTCATCGGGCTTGTGGCTCCACTGCCATACCAGGTCAAGCTTGTTCTTCTTGTACTTGAACTCGTCACTTGCCCAGGTTCTGTTCTTGCCCGATTCCGGAAGATTCACTGTAAACTGCTTGACAGGCTTTGTATCATCACCCAGGATTGGCCATCCATCGACCCACTTCATAGGCTGAAGTGTTGATATACGGCCCACTCCGCCATGATCCTGGAACATTATTGAATACCAGTCGCCATTCTGGGTCTCAATGATGGCACCCTGTGCTACGCCGTCACCACGGCCGTCAAATGCACCGCCAAGTACCACCTTGCTCTCATAAGGTCCCATCAGGTCCTTTGAGCGCCAGCAGGTTTCGGTACGTACACCGCCTGCAGGCCAGTCAATGACCATGATGTAGTAATAGTCACCTATATGATAAATGTGGGCACCTTCACCCCTGAGGGTATAGCCCTGGCGCGGATATTCAATCAAGATTCTCTCCTCGGCACCCTTCTTGACAGCCGAAGCATCGGGCTCAAGTTCAATAATTCTGATTTCACCGTTGCCCCATACTACATACAGGTGTCCGTTGTCAAACAGCATTGATGCATCATGGAAAGGCCTGTCAATGACAGTGCGCTCCCAGTTGCTCTTATAAATGTCCTTTGTCTTGTAGATGTATGTCTTTGACTGGTCATTTGCAATGAACAGGGCATAGAACGTACCATCTACATAGCGCAGTGAAGTTGCCCACTGACCCTTGCCGTATGCGTTGCGGCCATTGCGGAGGTTGTAGATGTCATCATCGGCCAGCACGTCATATACATAGCTGATGATTTCCCAATGTACCAGGTCCTTGGAGTGCATGATTGGGGCACCCGGGCAGAAATACATGGTTGTACTCACCATGTAGTAGTCGTCGCCAACCCTGATCCAGTCAGGGTCAGGAATATCAGTATAGGTCAGAGGGTTTACGCACTCTGTCACCTTATTTTTGGCTGTGCAGCTGGTCGATGCAACCACCACCAGCATGCACAGTGCAAAAAACAATCTGTTCAGCTTCATTGTACTTGATTTGCCAGATTATTGGAAAATCAATTGAATGAGAGCCAGTCAACCTGAATCTGGTCACCTGAAGCCATGCGGACCTTTACATGGTGTACGCCCTTGGCAGCACCCTTGACCTTGGCTGTAGCTGTGATAACCTGACGGTCTGCTGGGATTTCAACTGTAGCGATAACCTTGTTGTCCTGAAGGATTTCCAGTGTTCCTGCTGATGGAGGAACAATCTTCAGGGTTACATTCTTTGGAGCCTTGTCAAACTGTACTGTGTTGTACTGAGCCCATGAACCCTTCTCGTAGAATACGGTCTTCCAACCTGCGAATGTGTTGCTTGGCTCAAGGTATGCTATTGAGTCACCTGAAGCGCTCAGTTCAGAATAACGGTCAAGTTCGATCTTGGCAGTAGCCTTGGTAACACCGATACCACGCAGTGTAGGTCTCATCATGCGGATGCGGCCGTCTGGCTCAAAGAAGATTGAGTCAGCGCATACTGAACGGTTCTTGTCAAATTCTGGAGAATAATCCCTGTGGTGATAGAACAGGTAAGTCTGGCCCTTGAACTCAATGATTGAGTGGTGGTTGGTCCAGCAGTGGTCAGGATGCTCCTCAAAGAATACACCCATGAACTTGTAAGGACCAAAGATATTGTCAGCCATACAGTAAGCCAGAACCTCCTCAACGTCACGTGCCCATGGGAAAGTCATGTAGTAGTGACCATCGTGCTTGAACAGGTATGGACCCTCAACGAGACCCTTGGTTGGAACCTCCTCAACACGGTGACGGTCTGCTGGATCGCTTGAAACTGACAGCCAGTCATCATTGAGCTTGGTGATTGTGATACCTGGCATAACCAGATAGCCCTGTCCGTCATCATCAACGAAGATACATGGGTCAATACCGCCTACGCCCTCAATAGGTGTCTCCTGAGGAATGTATGGACCTTCCGGGTTGTCAGCAATACAGATACCTACACGGTTACCACCCATGCTGCGGCGGCCATCGGCTGTTGGCATTGGCTTTGCACCGGCTGGGAAGAAGAAATAATACTTGCCGTTGTTTGGGTTCTGCTTACAGTCAGGAGCCCACATTGAATAACCTTTCTCATTTACCCAAGGAGCTGACCACTGAGATACAATCATACCATGGTCGGTCCAGTCTGTGAGGTTGTCCGATGAGAATACATGATAGTCAGCCATGCAGAACCAGTCCTTACGGGCATACTCTGCAGGAGCCTTGATATCATGTGATGGGAAAACATAAACCCTGTCACCCACTACAAGGGCAGATGGGTCTGCTGAAAACTGATCCCTGATGATAGGGTTCTGTGCAACTACAGTTGCGCTGACGAGAGCGGTAGCTGCGATTAAAAGTGTTTTTTTCATATTGTTTGAATAAAATTGTTGATGTCTTACCTAATTTCTTTCTTCACTGTGCGTGTCCCGTCGGACCACGTTGTCTCAACTATATACGGACCCGAAACCGGTTCCTTGCATTCAGTACCGTTCAGGTTGAAGTACCTGCGGCTCACAATCTGTGCCTTGGCCATTTCAACCGAGGTGTCAATGCAGAATGTCACATGAACCTCAACATCTCCCCTTACGGTAGTCTTGAGAACTCCATTCTTCACGCTCGAAGCCATATCAGTGCCGTTTACCAGCACCTTTTCAATCATATATCCCTCATCAGGGGTAATGGTAACCGATGCAGACTTCCTGTACTGAACTGTTTCCGCCGATGACACGGCAGTTCCATGACCGTCAGTTGAAACGCTGACATTATAGCTCCTGACTCCGAATAGCGCAGTCAGTGAATGGTCACGCGTAACTTCAAACGTATAGATTGAATCGGTCGATACTATCTTCAGGTTCTCTTCCCACCCCGTAAAGCAATAGTGGGTCTGGGTAGTCACTGCCACCACTGTAACACTGTCCTTGTATCGGACTCCATAGCGGTCTGCCCTGTAGTAGAAATCGGCATCACCGCCGACTGACTGAATCAGTTCAACGTTGAACAGGGAAGGAATCAGTACGGCCTCGACCATAGTCTCACCTTCAACTACCAGCGTTATCTGAGTGTTGTCTGTATCAAGAGAATCACCGTTTACAACCCATTTGTAGAGTTCATAACCGTATTCAGGTACAACTGACAGCGTGTCGGTCTGTCCGAATTCGAAACGGCCGCTGCCTGAAAGGGCGCATTCAATTGAAGAGAACACCGACACGTCAAATGACTTGATGCGTACAATGGCATCATAGGTCTGATGTCCACCGGTAACCACGCTGAGTTCATTCTGGAATATGCTGTCAGTACCATTGAACCAGCAGACAAAATCATATCCATTAGCCGGGAAAGCCTTGATGGTGGCATAGTCACCCTCCTTGTAGAAACCAGTTCCGCTGGTAGTCACATGGTCACCGCCGCGTGCCAGGAGTATGGACTGTACGGAATCGGCAAACATGGCTGTCAGGCTGCGGTCATCAACCACCTCGAAATCATAACCCGCGTCAAGGCTAACCAACTCTTCATTCTGGTACCAGCCGGCGAAGTACTTTCCAGAATCAGGTACAGCCTCAACCATTATGTTTTTTCCATATTCATACTCACCCTCACCCGAAACAGATCCGTCGCCCTGGGCTGCCAGTGAAATCATTCCCTTGGTAGTCTTGGCAAAAATGAGTGTGCTTACGCTGCTTGCAGGAATCGTCTCAACCGGGGCTGCTGTCTTTTCATCATACTTGAGACTGGTCTTCTTCATATTGACCGACTCGGTCGTAACGACAGAAAGGCCGCTCTTTGATTCGAACGGCAGCCTGAATGTCATGTCTATGTCGTTCGATGTCGGATTCATGACCATGTAAATTACGCTGTCGCCGGTTACCGAAACATAGGCCGATCCATATATTCCGGCAGCTCCGCGTCCACCAAAGGAGTGACTTACACGGGTCGAACCGGTCACATACTTTGCGAAATGAGAAAGTATGTATCCGCGCTTTGTTATCTGGTTGTCCTTAGTACCATACTGGCCGTCACCCAGGCATCCGTAATATCTCTTGAGCGAATAGTGAACCCATGCACTTATATTGGCAAGCATGGCATCATTTACGCTCTTTGCGAACAGGAAAGCATCATTCTGCCAGTCAATGTTGATATTCTGGTTCTGCTGTCTTTCGTTGATGAGGTATTCGGTCATCCACACCTCCTTGCCCTTCTCGGCTGCCAGCGGATATGATGAGCCGTTCCATCCGTAGAAATGACCACCCACAATATCAAGTTCCTTGCAGGCATCAGGGTCATTCAGTATAGGGTCAATATATGAATGAGTCAAGTGTACGTCTTCCGGGCAGATAATCTGTGCATTTATCTTGCTGCCATACTTCTTCAGGAAATTGACGAACTGTTCGCTTGTCCAGCGGCAACTCTGGTAATTGGTGGTATAGTCGGGTTCATTCTGAAGCGATATGCCGTCAATTTTTACGCCGTTATCCTTCATCTTTGAAATGAAGCTGTTCAGGAAATTGGCCCAGTCAGCATAGCGCGATTCCAAAAGCGCACCGCCGTTGGAATCACTGTTGTTGTCCTTCCATGATGCGGGTGGAGACCATGGCGATGCAAAAACATAGGCACCGTATTTCTTGGCCCTCTTGGCATTGGCCACTGCGCTGTTCCAACCCCATTCCGAGTTGGCAATGTAGAGACGCATTATATTGTAGCCAAGCTGGTTCTCACCCTTTCCGTACAGCATGTCAATCTGGGAATCACCCAGCCAGTAGCTCCATGACGGACTAGGGCTGAATCCGCCAAATCCGGAAATATGCTGCTGTCTGGCCTTTACATCGACTGACACTGAGGCCGATGGGTTCTGGGCATGAGAACAAATTCCCACACCTGCCAGAAGCATGCATATGAATATTCTTGCAGTATTTTTCATATATAGTTATGTTAGTAAACGCAAAGATATTAAAAACAATCATTTACAAGCCATAGATTCACTTAATATATATAAAAGAAGAGGGAGAGACTATTCGTCTCCCCCCCCCTTCAAATTGTAAAGCGGAACTGATTAGTTATCCTTTGGAAGTGGCAGGAACCAGTTCTTGCTGTCTGAAAGTCTGTTATACAGAGCATTGTCAAACTCAGCGTCAGCATCGTTGTTGTATGAAGAACCTCTTGAAGCAACGTGCTTGGCAAGGAATGGTGCATCATAGTCTGTGCCCATTTCTGCACCACGGTGCTGTGCTATACGCATGAGGTCACCGAAACGATAACCCTCAAAGCATGTCTCAAGAGCCATCTCGTTCAAGATAAGCTGCTCAACAGCATTGATTGAGTCGGCAAGTGTTACGCAAGTTGATGGAATTACATAGGTTGTATCCATTGAGGCATCACCGCAACCGCGTGAGTGAATACCGAAGGTGTTGTATGTCTCAGGATCGGCAAACTCAATCTTAGTTGAATTTCTGTCAGGACGAACCCATCTTACAATCTGGAAGTAGCCTGATGGGAATGTAATTGCTGAAAGCATATCCAGTGATTCTGCCTTGTCAATTGATGATGAATAGGTGTAACCACCCTCTTCCATATCATAACCCAGACCCTTCTTCAGGACAAGGAATGCTACCTCAGGAAGACCGGCTCTGTTCAGGGCCTCAGCATATCTCAGGTAAACAACGTCATTGCGGTAGAGTGAAACCTTCTCAAGAGGGGCTGCCTGACCATTGTTGGTCTTGTTGAACTTTCTGTTCTCGACTCTCTTCTCGCTGTAGCGTGAAGATTCCTTGTCAGCAACGATCTTCTCTGAAAGGATTGAGTGAAGTCTGAGGTCACCCTTTGTCAGGTCTGACTGCTGGAACTCAGGATTTACATAGTTCAGGATTGGGTTACCGGCAGGAGTAATGTCATGATAAGCATACTTCTGGCTGCTTGCAAGTGAAGCAAGTGCCTTTGAGTAGTTTGCCTGGTTGTAATAGTCATTCTTCTTGGTTGAACCGAAGATGTTTGGCAGGTCACTTGTAAGACCGCCGTAATCTTCAGACTCCATTGGAATATAGGTAATTACATTCTTATCGAAATCATTCCTGCTGTAGCGTGTAGCGTAGGTATCATCACCAAAATCAATGAAGTCAAGGTCCTTCCAGATTGCGCAGGCATTGGTTGTTACATGAGCAATCTCGGCTCTTGTGGCCTTGGTTATATTGTAGAGGTAGTCATGATAGTACTTGGCAGCCTCAGCAGGCTGCTCTGACCACAGGTAAAGGTCACCCAGGATCAGACGTACAGGAATGAACAGCTTCTCGGTGTCATGCTTCTCGGCCGATGTACCGTCACCATTGGTACCGCCACCAAGTGAACCATGCTTATATGGGAAATCAGTATCAACAAATGGGAGAAGATCAGGAATCAGGGCTGCAGCAATCTCCTTGATACCCTTAACCTCATAATCATCAAGCTTAGCATCGGCACTCAGGATAGGTTCCGTAACAAAAGGAACCTTTCCATATACCTGTGCCAGCTGCAGATAGGTCCATGCACGGAATGACAGGATTGCGGCAAATTCTCTCTGGAAAATATAGTCACCGTCGCGCTGGTATGAAGTATCTGCCTTGCTGAGATAGTAGTTACAGTTATTGATAACTGCATAGTAGTCAACAACTTGGTTATACGGATTCTTTTCGTTGAGCTTTGAGAAATCAAATTCATAGATTTCGCGGATGTTGTCAGTAGCATAATCCGTGATTGAGACAAGATCACCGCGGAGCTCACCAAGCAATACGGTACGGTCAGCAATCTTCTGCAACTGTTTCTCAATACCGAGAAGCGAATAAACTGTATCGGTAACACTGCTCAAGGTGTTGTCCTTTTCATAAACAACGACCTTTGAATCAACTTCAAGGAGCTTGTCACATGATGACAAGCCACCTATCAGAAGAGCGGACAGAGCAAATAAAATATTTCTGCTTTTCATAATCATAATAATTAAAGGTTGATTTTAACACCTAATGAGAAATTGCGTGACTGTGGGAGCAGACCGCGGTCAATTCCGTTAGTCAGTGCGTTATTGCTCATAGAGAATTCTGGGTCAGAACCAAGGTACTTGGTCAGAGTAAACAGATTGTTTGCTGCGCCCCATACTGTAACACCCTGCAAGTAAGTGCTGGTGATAGGAATTCTGTAGCTAACTGTCAGATTCTTCAGCTTCAGGTATGAACCATCCTCAATCCAACGGTCTGAGAAACGTGCATTCTGCATTGGATCCTCGTAGCAGATTCTTGGAACTTCAGTTACCTGTCCTTCACATGTCCAGTGGTTAGTCATTGCAACAGTCTGGTTCATGAAATGTGAACCGCTTTCAAGCAGCATGCGCTGATAGTTGTAGATGTCACCGCCGACTGAATAGCCAAGGGTAGCACTTACATTGAAGTTGCCGACATTGACATTGGCGAACATACGGCCATAGAAGTCTGGAGTTGCATCACCTATCTTGACCATATCCTTCTCATTGATCAGGCCTGCGCCGTCTGAAGTGTCATTGTCAACGAACTTGACGTCACCAGCCTGGAAGTTACTTATGATACCTGTCTTTGAGAGCATGTACAGACCTGCGCTCTGAGCTTCGTCAGATGTTGAGAATACACCGTCAGTCTGGTAACCGTAGAAATAACCAATGCTCTGGCCAACCTCAGTCCTGATGGTTGCGCCATAGATTTCGGTGTCAACAGGGCCGTTGCCTGGCAACTTCTCAATGGTTGTCTTGTACTTACCGATACTGAAACCAGCCTCAGCCTTTACAAGAGCATTGTTTACCACCTTGCCGGAAACGGTCAGGTCAAATCCCTTGTTTGAGAGAGAACCGCCGTTGGTCCATGCATTTGGAAGACCGGTCAGGTAAGAGAGTGAACTTACAGAAAGAAGGTTGTCAGTGTAGTTTGAATAAACGTTGGCAGCAATGAACATGCGGTTCTTCAGCAATGCCAGGTCGAAACCTGCAGAAAGCTTTGAAGTTGTTTCCCACTGCAGTGAGCTGTTACCGATGTTACCGATTTCAAGACCGCTCATGCCAAGAATCTTGGATGAAGTAAAATATGTCTTTGAAATTGAATCATCGAAACCGTCATTACCGGTAAGGTCATAACCTACATTCAGCTTCAGGTAGTCTACGAAATCAACCTTGAACCATGGTTCAGCAGAAGCTATCCATGCACCCTGGATTGATGGGAAAATACCCCAAGGAGTCTTGAACATGGTGATACCGTTTGAAACCTTGCCACCGAATCTTGATGATGCAGAAACACCCAGTGATGCGCTCAGGTAATACTTTTCACGGTAGTTGTAGTTACCCTGACCCCACCATGTGATTGAGATATCCTTGCTGTCAACACCGTCGGTTGTCGGGTACTTCAGTGAAGAAGTCATGTTAGGAGTCTTGTCGTTACCTGAATTGTAACCTGACATTGTTGTCTGGTACAGTGAGTTGTTCATGTAGCGGACACCACCCTGAGCAGAAATGTCATGAGCCTGGATACGCTTGTTGTAGGTAACGTAAGTGTTGCTGGTGAAGCAGTCCTGCTTTGCATTTGAAGCAGCAGCCTTATTCTCAACAATACCTACACCTGCAATGTCAAAGCTAGGAGTACCATTCAGAGGAGTATAGTAGTTTTCATCTGAGTTAACCAGTGAATAGCTGAAATGCTCACTTACTGAAAGGTGTGGGTTAATGTCCCACTTTGGAGTAACAGCCAGGTTTATCATACGTGAACCATAGTAGTTCTTGTTGATACCGTCAGCGTTCTCAAGGATTGCAAGAGGGTTTGACAGAGATGCCTCGTCACCGAGGACCTCAGCAAGATAGTCATCAGCACCTGACAGATACTTTGAAAGTCTCTGCTGGTTGTCATATGCGTATGGGCTCAGGAACGGAGACTTGATCAGTGACAGGAAGCCCGGAGCAGTGATCATTGAGTTGTCAATGTCATCAACGGCACCGTCATCACGCATGTCACGTGTAACGTCACTGTATGATGCATCGAAACGCATGGTCAGCTTGTCAGCGAGTACGATGTCAGAGTTCAGACGCAAGTTGAAGCGTGAGTACTCATTCTCCTTAAGAGTTGCGTTACCCATGGCATAACCTACAGAAAGGTTGTAGTTGGCAATCTCATCACCACCCTGTACGTTAATGCTGTAGTTCTGGACAAATGCATCGTCGTAGCTTACTTCTGTCCAGTCAGTATCATTATGATAGGTATTATAGTAGAGATAGTTCTCATCCATCTGCAGGAACTTGAAGGTGCTGGTCTTTGTACCTGTAGTACCAAGGAGCTCTGATACATAGTTGCGGTACTGAGAAGCATCCATCATAGTTGGGAACTTAGGCATGAGCTGATAGTTTCCTGCGAGAGAAACGTCAATCTTGGTAGCCATGCTCTTGTTACGCTTTGTATTGATCTGGATTACACCGTTGGCACCCTTGGCACCATAGATGGCGAGACCGTTCTTAAGCACTGTTACAGACTCAATGTCCTCAACCATGATGTTGGAAAGGATATTGTTGTAGAATCCGTCATGCATTGTAAGTCTGTCATAACCCATGTCAAGAATCACACCATCAAGAACAACCAGCGGCTGTGTATTGATGTTGAGTGAATTAACACCGTTGATCAGATAGCTGGCACCCATGCCGAGCTGGCCTGATCTCATAGTAGCAAGGATATCACCTGCAAGCTTCTGCTGAATCTGGTTGTCAACGCTGAGGTCAGCGTTCATACTCTCAATCTCAACAGTCTTTGCACGTGAAGCTACAGTCTTTCTTGAGTAAGTCTCAGCAAATACATCAGAGTACATCTGCATGTCAACGCCATCGGTACGGCCATTGAGTGAGCAGACTGATGTGTTACAGCCTTCAACCATGAAGACAAGTGATGCAACATGCTCAGGAACAGAAAGTGAATAGCTACCATCTTGTTTTGTCATAACCGAATACATGGCATTGTTGTAAGCCTGTACACGGACACCAGGTAATGGCTGACCCGTTGCAGCATCAGTTACAACACCTGAAACCACTGTTCTGGCTTCAGCATTGTTGCTCTGAGCATAAATTGGATTTGAAACTACCAGCATCAAGCCGATAAGTCCCATGGGAATTAATCCCTTCTTTTCAATAAATCTCATATGCTTGTCTTTTTTTTATTCAAGAACAGGTTCGAAAATCACACAGTCCAGATAGAGATTCGTTGAGAACTTCTCGTTGGCTTCTGTAGGTTTCATAGAACTTTTCAGCTGAACCCTGACATTTGCAGGAGATGTCTTTGAATCATAATCACAATATGGAATCTCAACAAGGCCAGGAAGAGTAATTGTATCAACCTTATTTACGAAGTCGAGAGTCTTTGCGTCACCGTCATAGTTGTTGTTAGGAATACCACATGGATAGAATACCTCAGCACGTCCTCTCTTGTTCTTAGGCTCGTAAATCTTTGTTGACTTGTAGTAGATGATAGGATTGATAGCGTTTGGCATCTTGACTTCCATATCAGGAATAACTACCAGCTTGACACGGTACTTACCCTTCAGGTTGTTCTTTACCTGGAGCTGGATTTCCCAGCCTTCGTAACCGTCCTTACCACCGAGAACCCTAACAGCCTCACCTGAAATTCTGCCGGTGAACTTGTTGCTCGCTTCCTGGTTGTTACGCAGGATCTTCTTGCTTGAAACTGAGTTCTCAGCCTCATCGATATAGTCGGCATCTTCAGCCTCAACCTTAATCTGGGTAGCATATGTGAGAGTATCAACATATGGCCATGTACTGGTGAAGATGATCTTACCGTTTGAAGCCAGGTACTGACCGATGCTGTCCTTCTTGAAGAGACCGTCAGCTTCGTAAGGCTTGAAGAATGTATGATACTTGAGCAGAGGCTCAGTATTTCTCTCAGACTTCTTGAAAGTAGTAGAATTTACAGAGTCCTTCTTGGCAGTCTGAATGTTCATGTTGAAGAACATATCAGTCATCAGGGCGCTCTGTGTATAGAACTCAGCAAGTGAGTCAGCACCTACAACCTTACCGAAATCATACATGCCGATAACCTCGTCATGCTTTGCCTTCCATGCAGCAGGTGTTGGCAGAACCATCAGGTAGTTACTGTCTTCCTCGTTGATAAGGCCATACTTTGAAAGGAGAATGCTCTTGAGTACGATAACTGAGTCAATGTATTCCATTTCACCTTCGTCATTGATACCTGACTGGACACTCTTGTCCTTGTCAACCTCCTCACGTGTGTACTTAAGGAAGAAATCACCGATGACTGACTTGTACTCTTCAGCTGAAGTGATGTACTCGTAGATGTTCTTCTTGTAACCGATGTTGCCGTTTACACGGTGAACAAGACCATTCTTGTATATCTTGTCAGTTGCACCTGACTTATATGGTATACCGTCAATCTCATTCTTGTTGCTGATATATCTCTTGCTTGAGAGCATGAGAATCTTGTCACCGCCAACCTTTGTTGTCGGGTGGCTGTAGCGTGCAATATGGTTCATCAGGAACTCCTGAGCCACCTGCTTGTTCTCAGCCTTTGTCTTGTTTGGCTTTGTGTACAGGGTCCACACTGAATCTGAGATTAAGTCCTTTTCTGGAACCCAGACAGTAAGATACTGGTCAGAATTCAGGAAATCATAGAAAGTAGCAGGAAGTTGCTCACTTCCACGAAGGAGATTCGTGGTTTTCAATGCCTGGATGAACATTTCAGTTCCATCCATAGACTCAATACCTTCCATAATGGTCTGTGAAGGTACGATAGAATAATCTGTTGAGTAGTGGTCATTCCATGCCTGGTTGCAGGAAACGCAAGCACATAAGGCAGATACTACCCAAATAGATCTTCTTACTGAATTGAAATATTTATTCATTGTTTTAATAATTATTTTAATGCCTGTCTTCGTCATTACTGTAGATGCTCTTTGGACACCATTCCATGTAGTCGAAGTTCATTGTTGCTTTAATACCCTGAGTGACAAGTTTCATTCTAAGGTAATAATCCTTGTTAGCGTAGAAGTAGTCAGTAGTCACGATTCTGCGTGCCATGGTGCTGATGTCACGCATGACATCTGTACCATTGGAATGTGAGTCAGGACCCTTCATGTAACCGCGGTTACGCATAGACTTGTCATGTGCAACCACAGCTTCCTCGCCGCCATTTTCCTTAAGTTCATCATCAGAAACCCAGTGAATCACATAGTTTTCATCAGCGCCTACGGTAAGGTCGGTAGGAATACCGCAAGGTGTAAGATTGTTAGGATCATCACCTACGTAATTCTGGACTACGCCGCAGGTCTTATCACCACGGTATGACAAGCGGAATTCCCATGTTCCGTCAAATGGAACAGGAGGAAGCTTCAGCATAATGTCAAAGGTACCATAAAAATCAAGACCATCAGCCTCATAACTCCAGTTGTTCGTATCACAACATCTGACCCACATCATGTAATCAGTTGCAAATGACTTGAAGTACATAGGGTTCTTGAAGCCCATACCCTGATAGTTGCCCGGCTTCTGGCGTGCGCCTGAAGTCATGAAGTCAGGTGACAGTGTGCAGCAGTCAATTCTGAGACGTCTCATCAGGACATCCTCCCTTACGAACTTGCTGTAGAGCAGCAGGTCGTCAATGAAGTAGAAGAAACCATTGCAGCCAGAATTCTGGTACTGTGCCATTTCCTCATCCGAGTATATTCTGATACCGCGTACATAAGGTCTGTCCAGTTCACCGTCATGGGTAGCACCCAGGCTTCGGCGGTTAATATAAACGCCAGCCTTGTCAGCACCGTTGGTCATGACACGTGAGAAACGGATCAGTGAATGCTTGAGGAATGTTTCATAATAATCCTCAGGGTCAATCAGATTTGTCTTATGCCTGTTCTTGATTATGCTGGTAAGGTAGGTAAAGTGGTCATAATCCTGAATCTGGAATGGCAGTATGTGATACATGACGAACTTTCTGAGAGGATGGTTTGGATCCTCATAGTCGTTCACGTCATATGTTCCGACACATTCCGGATATGATTCATCATAAACTTTAACTACAGTATCAACAAGCTGTTCCAGGGTAGTAATGCCGTACTTTTCTTCGAGAACCTGGTCGGGTTCTACCAGGAAGGTCCAGCAACGCTTTCTCTTTTCCCAATAGAGGACCTTATAGTGTGAGTCGCCTCCACTGAGTCCATCCATTTCAACATGGGCTGAATCATATGACATAGTATATGACTCATCATTCCAAAGCTTCAGGGTATCCTCCAGACCGACAAGTTTCATTGCCTGGAAGAAAATCTTGGCTTCTGGTGTGTTGTCCAGTACATCGTACAGGTAGTCACCCGATACGAAAATAACGCTGTCGACTACGTGAACTACGCCATTCTGTACTGTATCATCCCATGAAATCAGATGAGCGTTACCATTAATGGTCCTTCTCAGCTTGAAATGTCCGTCACCATAATCTGCTGAGTCAAAAGTCAGTGTCAGATATCTGTCGTTCAGATTCATCTGGTCCAAGGCTCCTCCTGTCTGGTCAGACATGAAGAATGACTTGTAAATCAGGTGAGTCCACGCAATGGTATCGCACAGACGCCTGTACTGCTTTGACTTGCCTTCAAGAAGAGAGTCCAATGAGATGCCCTTTTGCCTGGCATATGCCTCAAAAGCATCATTGGTTGGTGCAAAACATGTGAACTCGCCATATGTACGGAGCTCACCGTATAGTTCTGCATTCTTCAGAACGGCAACAAAGTCAGAGAAACGGTTATCTTCATCATCAACAAGAAAATCGGCAACAGTCTGGCCAGAGAACGTATAGTAGGTCCCCGGAGCCTGTTCCTGGAGACAAGAGCTGAACATAGTTCCAGACAGCAGCAGTGTTGCTACTGCTGTCCAGAAACCCTGTTTATTCTTGAGCATTTTCATAAGAAGTCGCAATTATCAGTATTACTTCTTGTCAGACTGCTTGTTAACGAGTTCATCCTCCTTATATACAGGATTCTGCTTCAGCTTGGTGTTAACCTTGAGCTCATCCTTGCTGTATGGGAAGTAGATTGCATCCATATCCTTCAGTTTGATACGGATAGCACTCTGGTTTTCTGTATGTCTTGGCAGGATATACTGGAGGAGTCGGTTGGTGTTGCCGTCACGTCTTGAAATACGGACAAGGTCGAACCAGCGCTTGCCTTCAAAGCAAAGCTCACGGCGACGCTCGTCAAGGACAAGTTCTTCCATTGTTGAGGCAGAACCGAGATAAGCCGTCCTCTTGAGTGTATCGGCAGCAGCGTTAACATACTGAGGATAGCATATAGCTCTCTGGTTGATTGCATTTACAATAGTGAATGCCTTGTTGAATACACTGTCTCTCTGTGCGGTCTGGCCGTTAGATTCAAATTCAGAACCCTGCATAACCAGAGCCTCGGCCTCCATGAGAAGTACATCGGTGTAACGGTAGATAATCCAGTTAGGATTCTGACCGTCCTGACGTGCAGTCTGGGTAAGTGTCTGAACCTCACCGGTAGCCAGGTTGTATGAGATTGAACGGGCTGCATACTTGACAATACCATAGTCACCTGATGATGCATCCTGCTTCATGCTCTCGTAGAAACGACCGTCATACTTTGATGTGAATACCTTGTTTGCACCAGTATTGAAACCGGTTGACATATCTGTTGGAACCTTGAGGTTACCAACTGAAGAAGAACGTGAACCGTAATAGCTGGAGATAAAGCTGTTTGTTGTAGACTGGTTATCCTGGAAGTAGAGCTCAAACAGAACCTCGAAAGAGTTGCCTGCACCAAAAGTGTTGGTATAGGCGGTACCAGCGAGGTTTGAGCCTGAAGTACTCTTGATGAGAGGATACTTGTCAAGGAACAACTCAACAATGTTACCTGAAGCATCTTCTTCCTCGAGTTCCTCGTACTCATAGATCTTTCTGTCAGTAACGAGTTCTGCATAGTCAATAGTCTTCTGCCAATCGCCCTTCCACAGATACATGTCGGCAAGCATTGCATAGATGGCAACACGAGTAATACGGCCTGTGTTGGCTGACTGGAGAGAGTACTTGTTAACTGCCCAGTTCTTTACTCCCTCAAGGTCACTGATCAGATTGTCCAGGATAACATTGAAGCTGTCGGCAGGAACCACGAACTTGGTATTGCCTGATTCACCAGCAGCGTTAGGAGCGTCATCGATTGAAGGCTCAGTTACAAAAGGTACATCCCTGTAGGCACGGATAAGGTACCAGTAGCAGAGAGAACGAAGTGCAATTGCTTCAGCCTCGTTAGCCTGAAGCTCAGCCTTGGTATAGTTAGGATCCTCCTTCTGCACCAGAGGAGCATAATGGAGAACTGTATTGGCACGGTTGATAACATCGTAGAAACACTTCCATGACATGAGTGAGTTTGTCTCAAGGATGTTCTCCTTGGTAATCTGAATCAGGTCATTGCTTGTACTGTTACCATCTGTCATGTTATCAGAACGCATCTCACCCCAGAGAGACATCCTTGTAATACAGTCGGAAGTCTCAAGGGCTGCGTAAGTTCCAAGAAGTACGCTCTCAACGTCAGACTTGTCTGTCCAGAAGTTTTCAAGTACTACTTCATTCAAAGGCATCAATGTCAGGTACTCCTTGCATGAGGAAAGCGACATGCCAGCCAATGCTATGCAAATCAATGAATTTATCTTTTTCATACTTTTCTTAATTCAAATTAGAAACCAACTGAGAGACCAACAGTGAACTGCTTTGATCTTGGTGTCTGATTACCGTCAGTAGCAATACCAGTACCACCACCTACTTCAGGGTCCATACCTGAGTACTTAGTGAACTTGCATACGTTGTTAAAGTTAAGGTTCATGCTTACGCTGCTCAGGCCGAGTCTCTTAACGAAGTCACGGTCGAGAGAGTAGCTGAACTGGGTGTAGTTCCAACGGAGGAATGAACCGTCTTCTACGAAACGGTCACTACCCAGGTAGTTGTAACCATACTGGTAGAGAGCACGTGGAAGTACGTTGCCATCGGCACCGTCACCCTCAACACGCCATCTCCAGTTAACTGCAGCTGAAGTGTTGTCGGTATTGTACATTGACTCAGAGTTCATACGACCCTGGTTGACAATCCTGTTACCCCAACGGAAGTTGAACTGGTTGTTCCATGAGAATCTCTTGTACTGCATGCGCAGACCGAAACCACCATTGAACTTAGGAAGTGAACTACCAAGGTAAACAATATCAAGCTCGTTAATGTTACCATCGTGGTTGATATCCTCATAGATGGCATCACCGCCTACGAATTCATAGTTTACTGCGTTACCGTCAGTACCATATGCAAACATCATAGGCTTGGTCTTACCCTTTGAGTTAAGAATGACATTTCCTTCAGCATCCTTTACTACAGGAGCGTTAGGACCGCTTACGCCAGGAACTTCTTTCTCACTGTAGTCACTGTACTGATAAACGCCGAGGTACTTGAAACCGTAGATTGAACCGAATGAGTTGTGCAGTGCAACATAAGTCAGGTACTGACCATTGTTGTAGTTGAAGTCAGGGTTCTTCTGGTCAAGCATGAGAGAGTTCATGTCGAGAATCTCATTGTAGTTGTCTGCCAGTGAGAAGTTACCGTTCATGCTGAAGTCACCCTTTCTTACGAACTGGTTGGCATTGATGGTAAGTTCCCAACCGTAGTTTCTCATTGAACCGTCATTTACAACGGCAAGTGATGAGAAACCTGAAGATGTAGGAATTGGGTAGTTAGAGTTCAGCATCTTCCTGGTTGTACGTGTATAGAACTCAAGTGATGAAGAAACCTTTCCTCTGAGGAGTCCGAAGTCGAAACCGAGGTTCCATGAAGTTGTCTCTTCCCACTGCATTGAGCTGAGTCGGATGTTTCCAGGATAGATGGTTGATGAACCAAGGTAAGCGCTGCCGCTTGAGTACTTACTGTAGAACATACCGTCACCACCCGGAGCGTTACCAGTGTAACCCCAGCTAGGACGGATTGAAAGCATGTCAATCCAGCTTTCGTTAACTACATCCTTGAACCAGTCTTCGTCGCTGACATTCCAACGGGCTGAAGCTGCAGGGAAGGTACCCCAGCGCTTTGCATCACCGAAACGTGTGCTACCGTCAGATCTCAGTGTAAAGTCAGCAGAATACTTGCTCTTGTATGAGTAGTGAGCCTGGAAAGTAACGTTGATGCTGCGTGACTGGCTTGCACTTGTAGAAATGTTGTCAATAGTAGTATTAAGTGCAGAAGACTGAAGAGAAGTATGAGGTGAACCATGGGTACCCTGGCTCTGACCCTTACTGTTACCATTGTTGAGCTGATATCTCAACATTGCTCTTACTGAGTGGTTTCTGTTTTCAAATGCAGGAACAAAAGTCAGTGTGTGGGTTGTACCTACTGATGAACTCTTGTTTGAATTTGAAGATGCCTTATTTGAACTTGATGAAGACGGACCGTTGTATACAAGGTTTGCAGGATTGAATGATTCAGTTCCGCTGTTTGTTACATTGAAGGTAACCCTTGCTTCGTAGGTCAGTCTGTGCTCACCGTCGTTCAGGCCAAGGAGGTTATATACCAACTGGAACTCAGGGCTTACGTTGAGTGAAGTGTTGTAGTTCTTGTAGTAGTCAGCGTATGCAAGAGGGTTGGTGTCGTGAGGAAGCTGTGAGAAATCATCACCTTCAGGCATCTGATAGTACTCACCGGTAGGATTACCGTTCTTATCCTCATAGTAAACTGCAAGGTTTGGCATCATCTTCATGGCAGTTGCAAGACCAGTGCTGCAGGTCTTGTTCTTTGAATATGTCATGCTGAAGTTGGTAACAACCTTGATTCTTTCTGATACGAAGTAGTCAAATGCAACACGTGTTGTGAAACGGTTCATCTTCTGGCCGATTACAGAACCAGTCTGGTCATCAAAACCGGCAGAAATACGGAAGTTAGCCTTCTCACCACCACCTGATACAGATACGTTGTGTGACTGCTGTACACCGAAGCTCTTAACCAGTGAAACCCAGTCAGTGTTGTTGTTGAACATTTCATATTCAGACCACTTGTCATCATAGTTGAGAGCCTTGATGTTTGAAGCGTTGTCTGACAGTTCAGGGTTGAAGAAAGACTCCTTCAGGTACATGGTGTACTGGTCACCGTCAAGCAGCTTGTAACCGTTAGGCTGCCATGTGCCGTTCATACGGTATGTGTAGGTAACACGTGTCTTACCGCGTGAACCACGCTTGGTCTTGATTTCCATAACACCGTTTGAACCACGTGAACCCCAGATAGCTGTAGCAGCAGCATCCTTGAGGACCGAAATGCTGGCAATATCTTCAGGGTTGATGTTAAGGAGCTCAGAAACCTTTTCTTCATTGTTTGAGTCGTTCTGGTAGTCGAAGTTGTTCTTCAGGTTAGCATCAATTTCCCAGATGTTACCGTCAACTACGATCAGAGGGTTACCGTCACCAGACATTGTTGATACACCACGCAGGTGCATGGTTGAACGTGAACCCAGGTTACCGCTGTCGAATACGATGTCAAGACCGGTAATACGACCCTGAAGAGCCTCATCGACGGTGGTCATGCCAAGACCTTCGAATTCCTCCATGTTGATGGTCTGGATAGAACCACCATACTCACGCTCAGGAATGTCAAGGCCAGAACCACCAATTACGGCGTCTGCCTTGATGACAACCTCTTCGAGGTCACCCATTTCCTTCATGTGAATTTCAAAGTATGTCTTGTCAAAAGGAAGGTCAACGGTTTCATAACCTACGTATGAAGCCTGGAGCCTGTCCTTAGGGTTTACAAGACGGAAAGAGAACTCACCGTTCAAGTCTGTAACTGAGTGTGCCATGATACGGCCAGTGGCATCGACCTCAATTACGTTTACAGCCATTACTGGACCCATGTTGTCTTCAATGACACCACTGATGATATCACCGGCTTTCTGGGCGAAAAGCAGGCTTGGAAGAGAAGCAAGAGCTACTGCTGTCACTCCTCGGTAAAGTTTGTTAAATATATGTTTCATCTTCTCCAATTTTCAATTAGTGAAATACTGCCACGCCATTGCACAGAGGCTTGTCAATCAGATGAATAACAGCATATGAAGATGTTTCAATGTTAATATTGTCATCATCATATTCATATTCGCGGCACATGATATTGTACAGAGGTCTGCCAGAGCGGCTTACGCTGCTGTTTGAAACCACACGGTTATTGCCGGCCTGGTCAGTAACAGTCAGCTTGTCTGCGTTGACCGATGGAGTAACCTTAACCTTTACGAACTGCTGGTATGAGTTCATGTAGGCTGTTTCGTAGTTTGCAGCACCTGCACCGGTATCATCAAGGTCAGCACTGAACTTGGCACCCATGTAGATTGAGTTATCCTGGAAGTGGTACTTTACAAAGTCCTTGAGTCGGTTATACATGTAGTCTGAGAAAATCTTCTTGGTATAAGCTGCAGGCATGACTGAGTCTGGACGGATCTCTGCCATTGTTCTGTGCTTAACCCACATCTTCTGGAGAAGAACATCCCTTTTTGGATCATCCTCATCGAGGTCATCATACTCATCAATCATCTTGTCGATTGCTGCAGGTGAGTAGATTACAGGAATCTTTCCGCCCGTTGTATCCATAACAGCTGCAAGAGAAGCTGAATCAGGAACATAGATAGTGTAGTGGTAAGTACTCATTGTTGAGAGGTTGTACATACTACCAATCTGACGAGGCTTCTTGCCTGTTGTCTGGCTGATCAGGATACCAGGAGCGGCCTTGACCAACTTGTAGAACTCCTTGAACTCAGGATAGTTGATTGAGTCAGAGATTACATCATATACAGAGTTCCTTGAAGGAATGAGAGGTCTGCTGATTGCATATGTGCGACCGTTACCTTCCTTAGAAAGGTCATAGCGCTTTACGATTGAAACTGTCGGCTTCTTGACAATTGTATCGCACAAGTTTGCCTCAAGCTGGTAACCACCATAAACCTTTGACCTGTAAACATAGTCGTCTGGGTTTGTAGAGATGGTATCATTTGGATCAAAATCGAATCTGATGGTACCACGGCCCTTGGTCTGATAGAAAGTGTGGCCATCTTCAACATCACCTATTATGATATGGTAGTCAAGCAGTTCGTTCAGACGGTTTTCAACAACCTTGTCAGAACTACCTGAAACGTATACGTTCTTAGAGCTGCCGTAGATTGAGTCATTTACAGGATCATAGTTGTATACGTATGCATATACACGGTCAATGTCTGATTCATAGCTGAATACGATGGCTTCCATTGCATTCTTGCCTTCTGCCTTGTCATAGAAAGACTTCGGGTCAACGAAGAAGAGCTTGCCCTCGAGAGTTGGATCCTCAGACTTTGAAACCATTGGAGCGAAGAAGCTGTAGGTAGCAACCATTGAGTTCAGGTAGTCACCGAACTTGTAAGTCTCGATTGCCCAGTTGATGATTTCAAGAGACTCGTTAACGAGAGTAGGATATGATACTGAACGGTAAGCAACAGGACCGAATACCTTGTTTGTCAGGTAAACAGCACCGTTACAGCACATCTTAACGTCATCAACATCGTCAGTCTTGATACCCATTGGGTCATTGGCATCATCAAGTACATCAGCAAACTTGCTTGGTACAGAACCTACGAGAGATGCGAGCTGGCCGTTTCTGAGAAGCTTAACGATAATGTATGCATCAACACCAGCAATATCAGCTATTACTGAGTCCTTATTGTTGAGGTATGCATCAGAAATGTGACCGTACTTTTCTCTCAGAGGCTGTCTGCGCCACCAGTCCATCAGGGCTTCGTCGGTAGGAACAAGCATTACAGACATGTTCTGCTGAACAGCTACATTGGCTGCTGTGCTGGTAACAGGAGCGAAGTAAGCATTCCATCCCGGGTCGAATCGGAGAAGTTCACGGTCCTTGATGGTGTGATGGTTTGGATCGGTACGGTTGGCACCTGAACTACCGATACCGTCAGTGGTCTGACCTCTTCTATATGTTCTTTCTGCGAAGTATCTCTTCTGGAAAACTGAGTCAGTTCCAGGAGTGTAAGGCAGAGAAATAACTCCGTCACGGACAAGACGGTCTACCTGTGTGGTATACTCAACATCGTCACGATATGGAGCGCAGAAGCGGTCAAGGATTGAACTGAAGATTCTTGTATTTTCTGCTTCAGCAAGATATTCTGCCATGCTTGGGAGTGAATAGATGACATCACTCATGACATGAAGGAATCCGTTGAAACACTTCTTGTTCTGGAATTCAATCTTTACGCCGTTTACGCTTGCATCACCCTGCTTGCGTGCTGTCTTTGAGCCGTACTGGCCCTGTCTGAACAGGAAATCGTAGTCATCGTCCTCAATCTTCTTCATCTGAAGGAACTTGTTGACGAAGAATACCATAGGTCTTGCAGAACCGTCCTGCATGATAACCATGTTCTTCTTGTTCTCCTTATAATACTTCCAGTACTTGGTATTTGGCATCTTGTCATATGTCAGATACGTAATGGTGTCATAGATGCTGACTGATGAGATTCTTCTCATACAGTCACCCAGGGTTGGGCCCTCACTGCTTGACAGCATGGCAACCTGGTAAACGTTGTTAAGCATGGAACCCTTGAGAATCATGGTCTTCTGAGCATATGTCAGAGAGTCATAGCAGCTTACAGGGTTGCCATAGGATGTCTTGAATACGCCGTTGGCAAAGAAGCGTTCAAAAGCTTCATCATCAGCAACGAACAGGGTCTTAGAACCTGTCTTGGCAAGAATCTTGACCTGATCAAGATCCTCAATGAGCTTGGCGAAATACTGGAACTTGTAATTCTTGGTAACGCCGTCTACCTCACCTTCGAAACCCGCTTTCAGGGTTTCGTAGATACTGGAACCCAACCACTCTGGCATCTTCTTGTCCAGATCGTAGTCTGGCGTACAAGACATCACGCCAAACAATGCCGATGCTGAAAGAGTCACTAATCCCAGAATACGTGATCGTGTTCTTCGAAAATTGAAATGTTTCATTTAATTGGTTATTTGTTATTGTTTGTATTTTATCTCTCTAGGGGTTTCCGCCTACCTTATATATTATATATTAAGCCGGATACGTGTCAGTCAATTCCCTCTACGGTCTTGATCTTGCCCTCTGAATCAATCTCAAGTTCACAAACCTTGAGACTGCGCAGCCATGACTTACCTCCAGAAGGAACACTGTCATGGTGGAACAGGTACCACTTGCCTTCATATTCAAGGATGGCATGGTGAGTGGTCCAGCCAACGACAGGAGTAAGGATTACACCCTGGTATGTGAATGGGCCGTAAGGATTGTCACCTGTTGCATAGCAGAGCAGATGGCTGTCACCTGTTGAATATGAGAAGTAGTATTTGCCGTTATACTTGTGCATCCATGAAGCCTCGAAGAAACGGTGTGGATCATCAGCCTTCAAAGGCTCGCCGTTTTCATCAACCACGAGAATTGGACGTGGTGCCTCGGCGTAATTCATGCCATCCTTGGTAAGTCTTACGCAGCGGCTTGGAAGGGCATCGGCCTTTCCTTCAGGAAGGTATGGCTCCTCAAGATGGATATTATCCTTGTAGCGCTGCAGCTGACCACCCCACAGACCACCGAAGTAAACGTATACTTCACCGTCTGCGTCATCGCGGAAAGCGCACATGTCAATACTGTAACTGCCTGCAACAGGTGCCGGCTGCGGAATGAAAGGACCTTCAGGATTATCTGCTATTGCAGTTCCCCAGTGGAAAACATCGCAACGGTCCTTCAATGGGAAATACATGACATATTTCTTTACCTTCTTGCTGTAGCCCATTCCCTTGGACTGTTCCTCGGCATTTGTAGGAACTTCAACCTCATACTCCTGGACATCGCAGTCCCAGAGCTGACGGCCTGCCCATGGAATATCTTCCTGGCGCAGAACACATCCACAATCTGTCACAGTACCGGTCATTGGGTCGCCGTCTATCCTGAGGACATGATAGTCTTTCATTACGTACTGGTCGCCGTTGTCATTCTCAACGTTTTCACACTCCCAGTCATGAGATGGGTAGATGTAGATCTTGCCGTTAAAGATATGGACTGATGGATCAGCCATGTAATCAGCAGGGAAAAGATAACGTTTCTTCATATCAATCAATTGGTTATAAGTTAGCTATATATATAATCATGCGCGCTATGTGCGCATAGAATCGTTCAAAGATAGGTGTTTTTTTCTTTTTTGGCACTTTTTAAAGGGAAAAATAAATGAAAAAAATCAATTTTTTGGAAGAATTGGGCTGCCGAGGGTAGCAAAAGAAGCTCTTGAACGGTCGAAATTATTAAATATTTTCCAACATAAAAGCCTGTTGAAAACTTTTTCCACACTGCAATGCCGCCACACAGGCTGTAAGGTAAAAAGAAAAGAGAGGGTCCAGCCTGGTAGCCGCCCTCTCTTTTTCCCATCGTTCCATCTTCACAGACAGAACTGACAGTAGTGTCATTTACTAACCAAATATGTGTATGTGCATGAAAACTTATGGTGCAAAGATACGCTCCGGAAAAACAAGCGCAACGCCAACGCGTTCCATGGAAATCAGATATTGTTCCATTGGTGTGAATTTACCCTTGATTTCGAATTCGAAAAGAATTGCTGAAAAAGAAAAAAGAGCGGTCAGAGACCACTCTCGTTGCTATCGTACCAGGATTCGAACCTGGACAAACAGAACCAAAACCTGTTGTGCTACCATTACACCATACGACAATCCATATTTGTCAAAGGGAACATCCGAATATGTTCCAGACCTTGCAAAGATACTAAAAATCCATTAATCTGCTACAAGAAGCCAGTAGTTCTTCTTGCCTCTCTGCAAAACAATGTACCGTCCGTCAATCAGGTCATCGGCAGTGATGACACGCGAATGGTCATAAGTTTTTTCCTTATTCATTGAAACGCCGCCACCCTGCATCATCTTGCGCGCTTCGCTCTTTGAGAAAAATACAGGACATACATCGGTCAGGAAGTCAGAAGCCTTCACCTGCTGCTCCAGGACTGACCTGTCAAAGTGGAACTGCGGTACGCCTTCAAAGACGGAAAGGAGCATGGACTCACTGATCTGCCTGAGCTTTTCAACTGAGTCATTTCCGCCAAAGAGAATCTCAGAAGCCTCACAGGCCGCATTGTAGTCTGCCTCACTGTGTACCATGCAGGTAACATCCTTTGCAAGTCGCTTCTGGACAAGCCTGAGGTGCGGTGCCTGGTCATGCTGGGCAATCAGTTCCTCACACTCTTCCTTCTCAATATTGGTGAATATCTTAATGTATTTCTTGGCATCTTCGTCACTTACGTTCAGCCAGAACTGGTAGAACTTATAAGGTGAAGTGTACTCCGGATTAAGCCATATGTTTCCACCCTCGGTCTTGCCGAACTTGGTACCATCGGCCTTGGTAATGAGAGGACATGTAAGTGCGAAACATTCGCTGCCGTTGATTCGGCGGATCAGTTCAGAACCGGTAGTTATGTTGCCCCACTGGTCTGCACCACCCATCTGCAGCTTGCAGTTCCTGTGCTCGTTCAGGTACAGGAAATCATAGCCCTGTAGAAGCTGATAGGTGAATTCGGTAAATGAGAGTCCGTCACGTGCCTCGCCGTTCAGGCGCTTCTTGACGGAATCCTTGGCCATCATGTAGTTTACTGTAATGTGCTTGCCGATCTCTCTTGAAAAATCAAGGAAAGACATGTTCTTCATCCAGTCATAGTTGTTGACAAGCTCTGCCTTGTTTGGAGCATCGCTCTCGAAATCAAGGAATTTTGACAACTGCTTCTTTATGCACTCTACATTGTGGTTGAGGGTCTCCTCATTGAGCAGATTTCGTTCCTGCGACTTTCCGCTTGGGTCGCCAATCATACCGGTTGCACCGCCAACGAGAGCCATTGGCTTGTGGCCGCAGCGCTGGAAATGACGGAGAATCATAATACTGCACAGATGTCCAATGTGGAGTGAATCAGCAGTAGGGTCGAAACCTACATATGCTGTCACCATCTCTTTTGCAAGGAGTTCGTCGGTACCTGGCATCATCTGATGTATCATACCTCTCCAAGTCAGTTCTTCAACAAAATTCATCCTATATATTATTTATAATTATTATCAACGAGGTGCAAAAGTACAACACTTTGCTCAAGATTGCAAACTCAGGCCCAAAAAGAGGGATGCGTTACGGGCCGAAAGTGATGCAATGTGCTCAACAGAGTCATTCCTGACTAATGCCACTTTTTCTGCCACTTTAGCGATAGAACACTTGCCATCAGTCTCAATAAAGATTTCACCATCGGGAAGACAGCATATTGCATCTTCGCTTGCATGAAGCCCCAGCGACACATGCAGCCCGCAGCCAAGAAGCTGCCTTACCTGCTCAGCCTTGCCACGGAAACCGTGCACAAGCCATTCCTGCGAGGGCTTTAATTGTTTCTTAAGCCGGATAATTGAATCAAACTGCCTGACCACATGGAGAATCATGGGTTTCTGCACCGATTCACTAATGAGCACCTGGCGTGAAAATACATCAAGCTGGCTCTCTAGTGAAGCTGTTGATTTGACCGTATCGAGCCCGCACTCGCCAATAGCCTTTACGCGTGAACTGGCGGCAGCCTTTTCCAGCCCGGCAAGCTGCTGCAAAGACTCCCCAATATCCCACGGATGAATGCCTATTGAACATATTGGTCCCTCAAAGTTCTCAAGTTCGGACGGAGATATAGAGAAGAGCGTTTTTTCCATTATGCAGGCCGATGCCTGTTGCTCGCCCAAATGGCTATGAATGTCAAAACAATCCATTTTACCGATGTTTTTCATTCTTACGGAACTGGGTCATAGCCAGAACCTCCACCAGGACGGCACCTGAGAAGACGCTTTACGGCAAGCCACAATCCCTTGAATGGACCGTGTTTCTGAATTGCCTGAAGGGCATATTCCGAACAGGTTGGAGTAAACCTGCATGACGGAGGAGTTAGCGGTGATATATAGTTCCTGTAGAATTTTATAGGCAACAGCAGAACCCAGACCAGTATGTTCCTTAGAGACTTCATTTGGGTTCGTCAGAATTGGAGTAACGCTCTTCCAGGCGCTGCATGAGCTTTGACATGGCCTGAGCCAACTTCTGGTCCAGACGGCCTGAATCCCACAGGTTATGGTCAGAATATAGCACCGCCAGCATGAGAGAACGCCCGTTGGCCTGAAGAAGTTCCTTCAGCGGACGGCTGTTTTTACGGTAGAATTCCCTTATCTGCCTTTTAACCCTATTTCGCCTGACAGCCTCATGCAAATGCCTCTTCGGGGCCGATACAAGAACCCTGACAGGTTCAGTTCCGGGAACAGACGGCATGTCAAGCCATACAAGACGGACTGGGAAACTGCCAATAGAGCGGTCTCCCTCAGAGAACAGTCTGCCTGTCAGGGCAGAACCGCACAGTTTTTCTTTCTTGGGGAACTTATTGCCGTTGTTGTCGTGCATCAATCCAAATGCTCAGCCAGGAACTTGTCTATGGCTGCTGACATTGATGTGATGCCCTCGACCGGTGCCTCAATATCGAGTCTGAGTCCAGCTTCACGGATTGCCTTAGCGGTAGGAGCGCCAAAACAGCCGATAATCTTGTCTCCCTGGACAAAATCAGGAAAATTCTTGTTCAGTGATTCTATACCGGCAGGACTGAAGAATACAAGCATGTCATACTGTTCCAGTTCCTCACGGCTTATCTCATTGCTCACTGTACGGTACATAACGCCTTCAGTGTGCACAATCTTGGCATTGTCCATAGCCTTTGCCAGATCGCCCGGTACATGTACATCGGACACCGGCATGAAATATTTCTCGGACTTATGCTTTACAATTGAAGTAATCAGGCTGTCCATTTTGCCTGTTGTTCCAAAGAAGACCTTGCGCTTGCGGTACTGGACATACTTCTGAATGTAAAGTGATACTATTTCAGAAATGCAGAAGTACTTCATGCCTTCAGGAATTGCCACTCTCAGTTCGGCACAGAGCTGGAAGAAATGGTCTACGGCATGACGTGAAGTGAAGATGATGGCTGAGTAATCCAGGATATTAATCTTTTGAGCCCTGAACTCCTTTGCGGAAACACTTTCAACATGGATGAAAGGATTGAAAACGAAATCCACGCCATATTTAGATGAGAGGTCGAAATACGGAGATTTACCATCAGCCGGCTTTGGCTGAGAAATCAGAATCTTATTGATCTTCAAGGCTATACCTTTTAAAAAATTAATACAAATTTTGCAAGGATGAACCACCCGCCAAGTGCTGGCGCCAATTCAACCGCGCAAAGGTATGCAAAAAAAATGAAATAATTACCTTTGCTTCCAAATAAGGTGTCATACAGCGCAATGAACACCTCAATCTTCATAAGTACAAGTGATAATGCCAACACAACCGAAGCAGCAAGCGGAGTAAGGCCAAGAAAGACTATGGACATTGCCACCAGCGACAGCACCTGGCTGACAATCATATAATTCATCTGACAAAATACCGGCCACCTATACTGGTCTCTTGACAATCTCATTGTCCTGAAAATAATAGGATTCATTACAGAGTACAGGGTCATGCGCACCATCAGGTACATACCCGAGAACAGGGCAAGTACAGACAGGTCTTTCAGCTGCATTGCCTGATCAAAAGTGTTACCCCATATTGCCGGAGCAATGCAATACAGCACAGAAGCAGCTGATACACTGAATGATAGCATGGCAACAATATTGCCCGGAAGAGAATATGCCGCCATGGAAAGCTCATTGCCAGGCACCTTGAAAGTCAGCATTTTCCTCAGCAGTATCTTGTACGACTTCACGTCCTGTCCTATTGAGAACAGAGGCAGCAGAAAGCCCAGGCAAATGGCTGTAACCAGCCAGTCATTGCCTACTTCTGTCTGAGAAAAAACATTCATGGCGCACCAGGAAGAGTTAATTAAATCTTACTGGCCGTAGAAGTCCAGTCTGGTATGGAATCAATCAGGAACATGGCCTGGGCGGGAGTTTCGGCCACAGCCCAGAGGGTTGCGAACTCATCGCCTATAAACCCGCGGTCAAGTCCGTTTTTCAGCATCTGCAACAGGGCATCATAATAGTGGTCGGTATTCAGTATTATGACTGGCTTTTTAAAAAGTCCCAACATTTTCCATGTTATTATCTCGGTCAGTTCCTCTAGTGTTCCGGTACCTCCCGGCAGGGCAACCACGGCATCGGCCTTTTGGGCGAGCATGGATTTGCGTATGTGGATGTCGGGGGTCGATATAACTTCGGAAAGTCCCTGATGGAGCCATCCATTGTCAATCATGAACTGCGGTATAATGCCCGTAACATGACCGCCTTTGTCAAGCGCGCCATCTTCAACCGCAGCCATCAGACCAGTGCTGCCAGCTCCGGTAAAGAGGTTCTTTCCGGCCTGGCCAATCAGCTGGCCCAATTCATACGCAGCATTGGTGAACACCGGGTCCAGGCTTGGACTCGATGCACCATAAACTGTAATATTCTGTCTGACTGGCATAAACTGCTGTTTAATAGCGATAATGTTCTGCCTTGTAAGGACCCTCTACAGGTACGCCAATATAATCAGCCTGAGCCTGGGAGAGCTTGGTCAGATGTACTCCGATGCTGTCCAGATGAAGTCGGGCAACCTCTTCGTCAAGAGCCTTCGGCAGGCGGAATACCTGTGGTTCGTATCTCTTCTGCCACAGTTCAATCTGTGCCAGGGTCTGGTTGGTAAAGCTGAAGCTCATGACAAAGCTTGGATGACCTGTTGCGCAGCCCAGGTTTACCAGACGGCCATCGGCCAGCAGTATTATGCTGTGTCCGTCAGGGAAGAAGTAGCGGTCAACCTGCGGCTTCACATTGTCGCACCTTATGCCCGGCATGTTCTTCAGGGCATCGACCTGGATTTCGCTGTCGAAATGGCCAATGTTGCATACGATTGCCTGATCCGGCATGACCTTCATGTGGTCAAGGGTTATAATGTCAATGTTACCGGTTGTGGTAACGAATATGTTTCCAAGCGGAGCTGCTTCTTCCATTGTAACGACCTCGAATCCCTCCATGGCTGCCTGCAGGGCGCAAATCGGGTCAATTTCGGTAACCAGCACGCGCGCACCGTATGAGCGCATGCTCTGGGCACAGCCCTTGCCTACTTCACCGTAACCGCCTACCACGCAGACCTTACCTGCAATCATGACATCGGTTGCACGCTTAATGCCATCGGCAAGTGATTCACGGCAGCCGTAAAGGTTATCGAACTTGCTCTTGGTAACTGAATCGTTCACGTTGAATGCAGGGAAGAGCAGTTCGCCGTTCTGCTGCATCTGGTAAAGACGGTGTACGCCGGTGGTTGTCTCTTCGCTGACTCCGCGTATTGACTTTGCCATATTGTGCCAGTAGCTGTTGCCCTTGACGGCCATTACCTTCTTGAGTGCAGCCAGCAGTTCGCGCTCATCGCCCGATGTAGCCTTGGCATCGAGTACTGACGGGTTGTCTTCGGCCTTGACTCCCAGATGAATCATCAGGGTGGCATCGCCGCCGTCATCGACTATCAGGTCGGGACCGCCGCCTGCGAAATTCAGGGCCTGGAGTGTGCACCACCAGTAGTCTTCAAGGCTTTCTCCTTTCCATGCGAATACTTTTGCTGAACCGGCTGCGGCAATGGCTGCGGCTGCATGGTCCTGGGTTGAGTAGATGTTGCATGAGCACCAGCGGATTTCGGCACCCAATTCGTGCAGGGTCTCAATGAGCACCGCTGTCTGGATGGTCATGTGCAATGAGCCCATGATTTTTGCACCCTTCAGGGGCTTTTCATTACCGTACTTGGCGCGGAGTGCCATCAGGCCGGGCATCTCTTTTTCGGCCATTTCAATCTCCTTGCGGCCGAATTCTGCCTGGGACATATCGGCTACCTTATATTCAAGGTTTGAAAAGAGTTCGTTCATATTTCTGGTTTTGTTTTCATCTAATAATGTAGCAGGAGCGGGTCAGGTAAGGGGAATAAAAAAAGAGTGACCAGAAGCCATAAAGACTCACAGTCACTCCTTTCTTGACGTTCAGCCTTACTTACGCAGACCAAGAGCCTTGACGATGGCGCGGTAACGCTCAATGTCCTGAGCCTTCAGATAGTTCAGGAGAGCGCGGCGCTTGCCGACAAGCTGGGTCAGTGCCCTTTCAGTGCTATAATCTTTACGGTGCTCCTTAAGGTGCTCCGTCAGGTGGGAAATACGGTATGAGAACAAGGCTATCTGAGCTTCTGGTGAGCCAGTATCCGTGTTAGACTTTCCGTACTGTCCAAAGATTTCTTGTTTTTTCTCTTTGTCTAAATACATTTTCGTATGTTTTTAAGTGAAAACTAGTTTAGCGGGCGCAAAGTTAAGAGTTCTTTTCTAACCGGCAATAGATAAATGGATTTATTTGATTAACTTTGCATCGATTTTACATAGACCATGCTCCATTGAGCAATTCGAAACACAATGAACATAAGGAATATAGCTATTATTGCGCACGTTGACCATGGAAAGACTACTCTGGTTGACAAGATGATGCTGGCCGGCAATCTCTTCAGGGAGAATCAGGCCAAGGGTGAACTCATGCTTGACAACAATGACCTGGAAAGGGAAAGAGGCATAACCATTCTTTCAAAGAACGTGTCAATAACCTACAAGGATACCAAAATCAATATCATAGATACTCCGGGACACTCGGATTTCGGCGGTGAGGTTGAGCGCGTGCCCAACATGGCCGACGGCTGCATTCTGCTGGACGACGCCTTTGAGGGTCCAATGCCCCAGACAAGGTTCGTGCTGCAGAAGGCCCTGCAGATTGGACTCAAGCCTATAGTAGTAGTAAATAAGGTGGATAAGCCCAACTGCCGTCCGGAAGAGGTTTATGAAATGGTCTTTGACCTGATGTTTGCACTTGATGCAACTGAAGACCAACTTGATTTCCCTGTCCTGTACGGTTCAGCCAAGCAGGGCTGGATGAATACCGACTGGCAGGAGCAGACCGATAACATTTACCCTCTGCTCGATGCAATTCTGGAGCACATACCTGAGCCGAAAAAGGAGGACGGTTCGCTGCAGATGCTGGTAACATCACTTGACTATTCATCATACACCGGCCGTATAGCAGTAGGACGCGTGAACCGCGGCACACTGACCGAAGGCATGATGTGCAACATAGCCCACCGCAACGGTGAACTTGAAAAGGTAAAGATCAAGGAACTCCACACTTTCGAAGGCATGGGCCGCAAGAAGGTACAGAGCGTTGAGGCCGGAGACATATGTGCCATCATTGGACTGGAGAAGTTCGAGATAGGCGATACCATTTGCGACCTGTCCAATCCGGACCCGCTGCCACCTATAGCCATTGACGAGCCTACCATGAGCATGCTCTTCTCAATCAATGACTCACCGTTCTTCGGCAAGGAGGGCAAGTTCGTCACTTCAAGACACATACATGACCGCCTCATGCTGGAACTTGACAAGAACCTGGCGCTGAGGGTACGCCGCGCCGAGGAAGACGGCAAGTGGATTGTATCGGGCCGCGGTGTGCTGCACCTGTCAATCCTGGTCGAGACCATGCGCCGCGAAGGCTACGAACTGCAGGTAGGCCAGCCGCAGGTTATCATGAAGGAGATTGACGGCAAGAACTGCGAACCTATTGAAGAACTGACAATAAGCGTTCCCGAAGAGTTTGCCAGCAAGATGATTGACCTGTGCACCAAGCGCAAGGGTGAAATGACATCAATGGAGACTCAGGGCGACCGCGTAATCATAGTATTCGACATTCCTACCCGAGGCATTATAGGACTGCGCACGAATGTGCTGACCGCTTCACAGGGCGAAGCCATCATGGCCCACCGCTTCAAGGAATACCAGCCGTTCAAGGGCGAAATTGAGCGCCGCACCAACGGTTCAATGGTTGCCATGGAGACCGGTACAGTATTTGCCTACGCACTGGACAAGCTGCAGGACCGCGGAAAGTTCTTCGTGAACCCGCAGGATCAGGTTTACGCCGGTCAGGTAGTAGGCGAGCATGTCCATGAGAAGGACCTGGTAATCAATGTAACCAAGTCAAAGCAGCTGACCAACATGCGTGCCAGCGGTTCTGACGAGAAGGCACACATTGCACCTCCAATAATTTTCTCACTCGAAGAGGCCATGGAGTATATCAAGACCGATGAATATGTCGAGATTACCCCAAAGAGCATGCGCATGAGGAAAATCATTCTGGACGAACTGGAAAGAAAGAGAGCAAACCGCAACTGATAAGTTCATTGCAAAGCATATAAGGACCAAGCGCGTGAAACCTGTAAAGAGAACCATAATATTGTTCCTGTGTCTGTTGTGCATGGCATGCAACAGGCACAAGAATGATTTTGTTCTTGAGGGAACCGTTGCTCAGGGAGTGGGCGACACCATTCTGGTATCGGGGTTCGATTCCCGCTTTGCCCGGATTGATACCATCATAAGCAAGAACGGAAACCTGAAATGGTCATTCCGCCCCGACACCGCAACCACCGTCATTCTCTGCATGAGCGACGGCAGGACATACCCCGTCATGGCTGGAAAGGGAGAGAAAGCCATCATTGACATACCCCTGGCAGGCACTGGCGAAATAAGCGTAAGCGGCAGCGAATACAACCGCATACTGCAGGAGTTCCGCAGGAATTCCGCATCGGACAAATTCAAGTTCCAGACATTGGAAAGGCTTGACTCACTCATCACTACAGACCCATTCTCACCGGTATTGCCATACCTTATATATGAATATGGTGTGTGCAAGTATCACGCAACCGCGCAGGAACTGAACAAGCTTATTCAGCGCATGAGCGGAAGCATGCAGGATGATCCTTTCCTGTCAGACCTGAAGTCACGCTTCCCCAAGACAGACCGCCGCACACTGTACCTGACCGACCTTACCATGCTTGACACAGCACGCACCGAGGTCCCGTTCAGCAATTACTACAAGGGCACGTACAAGCTTGTCTGCGTATGGGCATCGTATGACGGACAGAGCGTGGAGGGCCGCAACGGCATGAAAAAGTACATTGAAAAGTACAGCGAAGACGAAATAGCCTTCATGGACATTTCAATTGACACCAATATAGAAAGGTGGTTCAGGACCCTTGAGGAGTCCGATAGCATAGACATGGAATCATTCTGTGACACAAAGGGATGGAACAGCACGCTCATTGAAAGCGCCAACACATCGAAACTGCCTGTATTCCTGCTGGTTTCACCCCAGAACAGGGTTGTGAAAGGCTACCGGAACGATGTCCAGATTTACCACGCGGTAGACAGCGTGCTGGAAGAGGTTGCAATTGCAAACCGGAACCGCAAGCCCGAAAAGAAAACCGACAAGAACAAGAAAACAGCGCCAGGCAAGAGCCCCGGCAATACAAATAAGAAGCCCGAGCCCCGGAAACTGATATTCTAGGACAATGTCCTTCACTGAAAAAACAGAAAAGCAAACCATGAAATATTATCTATACCATGTTAATCAAAGTCTTCGGTGCCGCCGTCCAAGGGATAAGCGCCACCATCGTCTCAATCGAGACAAGTACAGCCCGTGGAATAAAGTTTTATCTGGTAGGACTGCCTGACAGTGCTGTCAAGGAGAGTCACGAACGCATATATTCGGCTCTTGAAGAGAACGGATACAGGTTTCCCACTTGCCAGATTATCATAAACATGGCTCCTGCCGACATACGCAAGGAGGGAGCCGCCTATGACCTGCCGCTTGCCATAGGCATACTGGCATCGGTAGGCCAGCTTGACATAAGCCGTATTGAAGATTACGTCATAATGGGCGAACTGGGACTTGACGGCAGGCTGCAGCCCATCAAGGGCGCGCTGACAATAGCCCTGGAAGCACGGAACCAAGGGTTCAAGGGAGTAATACTGCCCGCCCAGAATGCCCCCGAGGCCGCAGTCGTCAGTGACATTGAAGTGTACGGAGCAAGCAATATAACCGAAGTCATAGACCTGCTTGACAGTGCAGCCAACTGCATAAGGCCGCTTGACAACAGCCAATTAGTCTTCAATGATGGCTATGAGGACGATGTGCACGTTCACGCCCTTGACTTTGCCGATGTCAAGGGGCAGGAATCGGCAAAGCGCGCCATGGAGGTAGCCGCCAGCGGCCAGCACAACATACTTCTGTGCGGTTCACCGGGCAGCGGCAAGTCCATGATGGCCAAGTGCCTGCCCACCATACTGCCGCCACTGTCCATAGAAGAGAGCCTTGAAACCACCAAGATACATTCGGTTGCCGGACTGACCGGACACGGTACATCACTCATCAGGACCCGCCCCTTCCGCCACCCGCACCACACGATTTCCGATGTGGCACTGACCGGCGGCGGCCCCAATGCAACTCCCGGTGAGCTGTCCCTGGCGCACAATGGGGTGCTCTACCTGGATGAACTGCCGCAATTCTCGCGAAGGGCGCTTGAAATACTGAGACAGCCCCTCGAAGACCGGAACATAATAGTGGCCAGGTCAAGGTACAAGGTTGAATACCCGGCCTCATTCATGCTTGCCGCCAGCATGAACCCGTGCCCGTGCGGGTACCGCAACCACCCCACCCGTCCGTGCACCTGCACGATGGCATCAATAGAGAACTACATGAACCGGATTTCAGGTCCCCTGTTTGACCGTTTTGACCTGCAGTGCTCCATTTTCCCTGTAGCATTTGAAGACCTGTCAAAAGCGGTGCCGGGAGAATCAAGCGCAGCAATCAGGCAGCGCGTTGTCAATGCAAGAAAAATTCAGCAGAAGCGGTTTGCAGTAATAAACGAGCAGATGGGAATGAAGGCCGGCAACGCCACACTCACATTCAGCAATGCCCAGATGACCGAGCGCATGATACGCGAATTTGCCCAGCCGGACCGCGAAGGAATGAAACTTCTTGAGACCGCCATGAGAAACCTGCACCTTTCAGCAAGGGCGTACAACCGCATTCTGAAGGTGGCCAGGACCATAGCCGACCTTGAAGAGAGCCCTTCAGTGCGCGCCCACCATATTGCCGAGGCCATAGGTTACCGTATTCTTGATAGAACTGACTGATTTTTTGTACCTTTGTGGGTACAATCAGGTTATAGTTGAAGAATGAAGATTTCAAGAATTCTCATATTCATGTGGAGCATCATGCTGGGACTGGTCCTGGTGAGCGTAATCATGCCCACCGACGGCGTATCGGTATGCGGCAAAACCCTTGATTTTCCATCAGTTGCCCAGGTCATGGGAACCGGCCAGCCTGAACTGCCGCTTGAACCCGAGCAGCTGCTCTCTCCCGAAGAACTGCTGGAACAGCGCATGGCTGCCCTGCAGACCCAGAAAGAAGACGAATTCCGCCAGTTCACACAAAACTCGCCCAGCAGGATACATTTGCCGGGGTCCGATGAAACATACCTGGACCCCTTCTTCGAAGCACTTGAAAATGCCGGCCAGAAAGCCGTGCGCGTGCTTCACTACGGTGACTCACAGCTTGAGTGCGACCGCATATCAAGCACCATACGCGAACACTACCAGGAAGAGTTCGGCGGCCAGGGCGTGGGACTAGTACCCGCCATGCAGACAGTAGCCACCTACACCACATCACAGACCATCAGCGCCGACACCGTATATCACTACCTGGCATACGGTCCGGCCAGTGCACGCGCCCCGCACAAGCGCTACGGCCCCATGGCCCAGGTCAACCATGTCGATTCGGGTACCACCATCACGCTGGCACCGCGCAGCACCAAGAACTATCCGCACTCAGGCAAGGTGCGCCGCATAACCATACTTGCCAAGGGACACGGAGGCATAAACGTAAACTGCCTTTCACAGACATTCCGGCCCGAAGTCACTGAAGTGAACGAAGACTACATGCGCATGGAAACAGTACTGCCATCGGGTGCCAACAGCATAAGCATAAGCGTGCACGGATCATATGACATATACGGAATACAGCTTGATGACCTTACCGGCGTGGCCGTCGACAACATACCCATGCGCGGCTGTTCCGGCACAATCTTCACGGGCATTGACCAGAGCACCATTGCCCCGTTCTTCAAGCACGAAAACGTAGGACTCATCATACTGCAGTACGGCGGCAATTCCGTACCCAACGCAACCAGGGAATCGGCCATATCGGCCTACATGAGCAGCCTGCGCCGTCAGATACGCATGTTCCGCAAAATGGCTCCTCAGGCAGCCATCATGTTCATAGGTCCTGCCGACATGGGTACCAGCATAAAGGGCGAAATACAGACCTACCCCGGCCTGCCGCAGATGGTTGACTCACTGCGTGCCATGAGCCTGCAGGAGGGCATTGCATTCTGGGACATGTTCGCAGCAATGGGCGGCCGCGGTTCAATAGTCAAGTGGAACACCGCAAGCCCGCAGCTGGTTGGCAGCGACTACATACACTTCACCACCAAGGGAGCCCAGAAAATGGCCGACATGCTCTATGAAACCCTGAACATGTACTACCGTTTTTACCGCCTGCGCACCGGAAAGGAGTCCGATGCCATACGCCGCGAAAGCCAGCCCGAGCCGGACCTGACAGCTGAAGAAACCGCTTACATGACAGAACAATGAAGATACTGACCGGACATATAGTGACAGTCGGACTGGCCATGCTGCTCGCATCGGGCATGGTATGGGCCCAGCCCCAAGCCGGCAGCAATGACACGCTGAACCTGCAGCCTGTCCATGTGAGCAAGAAAGACAGTGCCAGCGTAAAGTGGAAATACAACCATCTGGAATTCCCGGCCAGCCATACGGCATTTGACAATCTGTACTCAGACATTTCAGCCGTTGGAACAGACCCGCAGGCACAGCTCAGAATACTGCACATAGGCGGCAGCCATGTCCAGGCAGGCCACTTTTCGGGCCGCATGCGCTCTAACCTGAGGCAATTCAGCCCACAGCGCCCCGTAGGCCGCGGCATACTCTTCCCGTTCACCATGATGAACACCAACGGCCCCAAGGACTGGAACTACGAATGGACCGGCACCTGGACCTTCCGCAGGAACATAGAACACGAGCCGTCACTCAGGCTTGGCATATCAGGAGCATCGGTCAACACCAATGACACGGCTGCAAGCATATCAATTTCAACCGCCAATCCGTTTGAGAGCCTGCTCCTGTACGGAAACAACCTGAATGACAGCCTGCCATTTACCCCATTGATTATTGCCGGGACTGATACCATCAGCCCCTTCATATACACCGAGAGAAGCAATGAATACGTCTACAGCCTGCCACAGCCCGTTCAGGAGTGCCAGCTGGCGTTCCGTTGCGAAGAGTCCGATTCCACCAGCGGATTTGCAGTGCGCGGATTTGTTACCGACCCTTACGCCGACGGCCTGGTCTACACCGAATCGGGCATAAACGGTGCAGCCCTGCCTTCATGGCTCAGGTGTGCCGAATTCGAGAATGAGCTGCAGGTACTGGCACCTGACCTTGTGATTTTCGCCATAGGAATAAATGATGCCAACGTAGTCAAGTTCAACCCCGAAGAATTCAAGCAGAACTACCGCAAGCTGATAGAACGCATAAGGCGCTGCAATCCTGACTGCGCATTCCTGTTTGTGACCAACAATGACTGCTACCTGCGCGTGGCACGGCACAAGAAGACCTTCAACAAGAATACGGCCATAGCCGAGAAAGCATTTATTGAGCTTGCCCAGGAGTTCGATGGAGCCGTATGGAACGCCTACCAGATAATGGGCGGCTACGGGTCATGTGACAAGTGGGTACGCGCCAAGCTCATGCAGACTGACCGCGTGCACTTCACAGCCAGGGGCTACGAGCTGCTGGGCGATTTGCTGTTCAACTCGATTCTTGAAGATTACCTGAAATGGACAGAACAGTGCAACGAGACCTCCTGGCGTCTATGCCCAAAGGAGGAGAGTATATGAAACCTGACAGCATGGATTAATCTATGGTTGAGAATATGAAGATATTGGCAGATTATCTGAAGGGGGTCTTTTCTTTTGACCCCGGAAGCCCGCTGCTGTTCACCCAGTTCCAGTTCTGGGTATTCTTTGCCATAATATTCTCGGTATTCGCACTGACCCGAAACCGCCAGCTGCTCAGGAACACCTATCTGTTTTTCATAAGCCTTCTGTTCTACTACAAGACCAGCGGCATGTTCGTAGGTCTGCTTGTGTTCGTCACTTGCAGTGACTTCTTGATAGCCAAGGCAATAGACAAGTGCAGCACGCTGTGGAAAAGGCGCATGTGGCTTATTCTGAGCGTCACCATAGACCTGAGCATTCTATGCTATTTCAAGTACGCATACTTCTTCACTGATGTAGTCAACAGCATATTCGGCACAGAACTGCAGGTACACAACATAATGGCCGAATGGGCCAACGGAATAGCTGGAAAGAACCTCTTTTCTGCCGACCGGATTATACTTCCGGTTGGAATATCATTCTTTACCTTCCAGGCTATAAGCTACACATGCGATGTCTACAAGGGACTGGTCAAGCCGGTCCGCAACATACTGGATTTCGGCTTTTACGTCAGTTTCTTCCCGCAGCTGGTAGCCGGCCCTATCATCAAGGCCAGTGACTTTATTCCCCAACTGTACCGCAAGTACAACCTGAGCCGACGCATGTTCGGAATAGCCATCTTCTGGATTCTGAACGGCCTGCTCAAGAAAATCATACTGAGCGACTATCTGGCCCTGAACTTCATTGACCGCGTGTTTGACAACCCACAGTTATTCTCGGGATTCGAGAACCTGATGGCGCTGTTCACATACTCCCTGCAGGTCTATGCTGACTTCTCGGGCTACACCGACATTGCCATAGGTCTGTCACTGCTCATGGGATTCCACCTGCCGGCCAATTTCAATTCGCCGTACAAGGCCCAGAACTGCAGCAATTTCTGGAAGCGCTGGCACATTTCTCTGTCGCGCTGGCTCCAGACCTACCTGTACATTCCACTGGGCGGCAACCGCGAAATAACATTCGGCACCTACTTCTTTATGGGACTGCTCACCGGCGCCGCACTTATACTCAGCGGTAATCTATGGATTGCACTGGGTGTGGCACTCATTGCAGCACTGGTCATCTATACAGCCGTCAGGTACCCCGAAAAGCGCAAGAAAATATATGCCAACCTGAACTCCATGATTACCATGCTACTGGGCGGCATGTGGCACGGAGCAAGTCTGAACTTCATAATATGGGGTGGACTGAACGGCGTAGGAATGGTCATATACAAGTTCTGGAAAGACATGGCAGAACTGACCCGGGCAATCATAGTCACAGCCATTGCAGCAGCTATATGGATACTCACTCAAATCACTCCCGGGGCACTGTGGAACCTGCTGCTGGCATTCACGGCATTCATAGCGGCCAGCGCATGGATCCGATGGGCATGGAACAGTCTTTTCACCAAGTCATTCGCAATTACACGCGCACTGGGAACTTCATGGGCAGTACTGGTGACATTTACATTCATCACCTTCACACGTCTGTTCTTCCGTTCTGGCAGCAACCTGGACCCTGCCCTTGCCAACGAGACTGCATGGAACATTGCCCAGTCAATGGTTCACCAAATTGGAACTGCATGGAATGCCAATGTATGGGAAATCTGTCTGGCATACAGGAATGTATTCCTGCTGTTTACCGCCGGAATGATCATTCACTGGCTTCCAGTCAACCTGAAGCGCCGCTATCGTCTGGCATTCTCCAGCCTGCCGCTGCCAATCATGGCACTGGCCTGCATTGCCGCAGTCTTTGTGATTTACCAGTTCATCACATCGGACATGCAGCCGTTCATCTACTTCCAGTTCTGAGTTCCGATCCTAAATTTTACATCTTAAGAGTTGCTATCAGCACCACCAGGTCATTGGGCTGCACACTAGAATAGGCCTTTTAATCAGTAGTGGTAATCCCAGATACCGTAGACTTCGGTGGAAATTTCTCCCAGGTTTGGAGTGCAGCCGGTCTGACCGGTCTGAATTTTTATGAAATTAATGTAGGGAAGGTTGGCCGGTGAACCGTCAGCGCACACGGCGTTTGAAATGCAGAAATAACCCAGTGCTCCGTAGACCAGGTCAAAATCATCGTTCTTGAAATAGTCACTGCCCAGGTTATCGGCATACCCCCAGTCAAACGGAGGCTCATTGGACATGCCAGTCTGAGAATCATAGGTATGGGTATCTTTCAGGCGTGACCCGCGGAATGTGTGGAATTCACGGCCCAGGGAATCAGTCTGAGTCGGAACATACGGCTGCCAGTACGAATCACTGTTATTCCATGCCGGCATGTATGGTATGATTCCGCTTCCACCCATGTTGTCAGTCCATTCTATATCCTGTCCCGGCTGGGTAGGCTTGTAATAGGTTATTTCGTAATTGAGGGTTTCGTTCGCGGTGCCATACTCACTGCCTTTCAGTTCAAACCACTCGTCATCGGGCATGCCGTTTCCATTGGCATCACGGCTTACCCAAATAATTCCCGGCTCACTCTGATAGCCATAGGGATTGCCTTTTATCACTATGTCAAATGAGCCGCTGTTGGTTACCGGATGGTCCCAGCCGGCTATGACGTATCCGCCCTGCCCGCCCAGGCTTACCATATACTGGTGCTGGAAATGAGCCAGTACGGAATCACATGCCTCCTGCATGTCAGCATCGGGGCCCACAACTATGCCGTTCTTGCGGTTATATATGGTGTATCCGTTCACCTGGTGTCCGGGAGCAGGCATGTATTCATATACCCGGTTGACCAGGGCATGGGTCTGGCGCGGATCATCATGAACGTCACCCTGACCGGGGATAAGTGCAGAACCGCCGGCAAAGGCTACATGGTTAGGGGTTATGCCCACACGGAACTTGTCAGCCAGAACACCTTGGGCCGTGTAGCGGTACACGTATCCTGACTGGCTATAGTCAACGGCATCACACACATAAATGTCACCGTTGTTTGGATTGACGTCAATTCCATAGAGTTTGTGGCGCTTTCCGTCAGCTCCGGCGGGCGCATATATGAATGGTTCCGACGGCAGTGAGTGGACTGTCACGTCAAACCGGTAGATGTCATTGTTGAGCATGTACAGCGTATCGGCAGTGCCGTTCAACGCTATCTGGACATTGGCCTCATCTTCGGGCAATGCCATATTCAGTTCTACGCTGCGGCTTGCAGCGTCAATACGGTAAATGTGCGGCACATTGTCGCTGAATGATTCTTCGCCGGTAGAAAAGCCTCCGTCAGTAATCACCCACAGTTTGCCGTTGCAGTCCATTTCAATAGACTTGGGCTGCCAGCTGTCAAGTTCAATAACGTCAGTGACAGCATCGGACTGCGTATCAATGACCAGAATCTTGTTGCTGTATGACCAGCAGTTCACAAAGACTTCAGTGCCGTACTGAACCATCTCTTCTGTGCTGCAATAGCCGTTGCTGCGTATCTGGCTCACGTCAATCGCGCCGGTCCACTGGAATGTCCTTGGGTTGAATATGTTTATGTAGTCTGAATAGAGGTCTGTCACGTAGGCCTTGTCTGGGCTGACTATGTGGACATACCTGGGGTTGGTAATCTTTGTCTCTTTCTTTGCCTCAAGCTGGCCCACCACCTTGAAGTCCGATGTGCGTACGCCCCATACAATGCCTGAGTTTTCAATTGCTATGTAGGCGGTGTCACCTTTTATGAGAATACTCTGGCCGGTATCGCCCAGGCGGCGGTCATTGGCACGTCGGAAAACGCCGTTTTCAACGTTTCCTGTGGCAGGGTCGTAATATGACAGGGTGGCATTGCCGTAGTTGTAGTTTCCTTCGCAAAGAATGAATACGCCCCCCTTGACCGGAGTAACAGTCTGTTCTTCACCACGGTCAATGTCGCTTAAATCAGTACATGCTGCTGTCAGTAACAGGACCGGCAGCAGCATGCAGATAGTTTTCAGTTTTTTCAGATTCACAAGGGGGGATTATTACTTGTAGATCTCAACGTTGTCAAATGCGAAATAGGCAGGAGTGTTGATACCGCCCCAATCAGACTTGTCGCTGCTGTCCATCTTGAATGAAACTGAGTTGACTGCACCCAGAGCGTTCAGATTAACCGTGCTCCAGCCTTCAACAGGCTTGCCATTCTTTACCAGGAAGAACTCAACTACGCCGGTTGTATCGGCATTGGCAGAAAGACCTGTCATGATAACCTTGGCATAGTCATCCTTGCCGGTCAGGGCCTTGGCGGACTTATCACCGTACTTGGCAACAGAAAGGAACCATGTTGTCGGAGCTACCTGAATTGAAGCAAGCTTGTGCTCTGACTTGTCAGCAAAGTTCATTGCTGCATCACAGTAAACAACACAGAAGTTCTTTGAACCGTTTGATGAAGGAACTTCAAGCTGATACATGTAAGTACCATGGTTCTCTATATCATTGTTTACATATTTTGAGATAGCGATACCGCCTTCAGCATAGCCGTACTTGCCACCCCATGCCTTGGTCAGTTCGCTGTGGAGCTTGGTAGCTTCATCGGTCCACTGATAGTCGGTACCATCGCCATAAAGCTGGTCGCCACCGTACTGAGGGAAATCGATCAGCTTTGTAAAATACTCACTCTCAAAATCAACAACTACGGTGTTGTCCTCATCTTTCTCACATGATGTGAGCAGACCCATGCCCATAACGGCAAGAGCCATCATTGAATAGATTTTCTTCATATTATTTAATTATGTGTTAGAATAGTCTTGACCCCGAAACGAATTCTCATTCTATGACCTGGCAGGTTTCCTGGCTTTAGTCTCTTCACGGCACCTTCCCACCAGTCTCTTGGCAGTGGTAATTAGAACGCCTGAAGTTCTTTGACTATTACAGTAGCGGGCACTGCTCCGGTTTTGCACCGGATTCCCTCTAGGCAGGCACAGCACATGCCTGCGTCACCAAATCAGTTGCAAAGGTAAAGGTTTTATCTGACATTACGAATCGAACTGCCATACAAAAAAAATGTCCACGCCAGGAGTTCCGGCGCGGACAATTTAATATTTATGTGGAATTCTTATTACTCTACCACATACTTCTTTCCGTTGACAATATAGATACCTGGTGCATCCATGCTGTCAACCTTGACACCGTTGATTGTGTAGATGACATCGTTGCCGTCAGCCTGAACGTCATCAATATTTGTATTGATCAGAGCGTTGAACTTAACTACATAATCATCTATCTTCTTGTCAAAGGCATCCATCAGAGTATCAATTTCTTCAATATGCTCAATCAGGGTACCCTCCTCATAATAACCATTGGCAGTTGCAATGATATTCTGGAGTTCCTGGTTCAGTTTGTTGAATTCTACATTCAAAGCCTGCATGAGAACAGCATATGCTGCGTATGAAGGATTGTTGATTGTATTGTTGTAAAGCTTGGTCAGCTCTACCTGGGCCTTTTCAAGGGCAAGCATCATGAATTCCTGCATGTACTGTGAAGTAAACTTCTCAAACGGGGCATAAATAGCCTCGTAGTACTTTTCAAGAGCATTTACACAATCAAGATACTGACCCATGATAAGTGTAAATTCCTTACCCATATTGCCGTTCTTGTAGCTTTGCTCAGCCTTGGCATATATTGGGGTCATCATTGCCTCTGCTTCGGCAGATATTGTTCTGATAGTATTGATTGCTGTATCTCCGATAGCTTCGTATATCTGATCGATAGTGATATCCAACTCAACACCAAGTTCCTCGGCAGTACCAACAAGTTCAGTGTAGAGCATCTTGACGATTCCATCAACACCGATGTTAAATGGTTCCATTACTTCGTCATAACTCTGCTTGAATGTCAACCAAGCTTCCTCATTGCTCATGATTGGCTCTCCGCCATCAATTCCACCATCCTGAATTCCACCGTTCAGTTCCTCCCAGAAGGTGTTGTAGAACTGGGTCAGCTGGATCTGGATGTTCTCGAATGAACCGAGGATTTCCTCTACGTCCTGTGCGAGTGTACCTGCCTCCATGCTCTCAACAGCCCATGTCTCAAGCTCGGCCATGTTCTTGTAGATGGAGTTCAGTATGAAGGTCTGGCCATTAAGGAAGGCTGAATCGGCCTTCATTTCAATGCTGTCAGCATTCACTGTGGTGTTGTAAACCATGGTGAACTGTTTCTGCAGTGACTCGTACTCTGTCATGAACAGCTCGGCTGCCTCCTCGTCGGTCATGCCTGGCTCGTCACCGTTAAGCTCACCCCAGAAGGTGTTGTAGAACTGGGTCAGCTGGATCTGGATGTTCTCGAATGAACCGAGGATTTCCTCTACATCCTGAGCAAGGGTACCTGCCTCCATGCTCTCCATAGCCCAGGTCTGAAGCTCAGCCATGTTCTTCTGGATAGAGTTCAGGATGAAGGTCTGTCCGTTAAGGAAGGCTGAGTCAGCCTTCATTTCAATGCTGTCAGCGTTCACTGTGGTGTTGTAAACCATGGTGAACTGTTTCTGCAGTGACTCGTACTCCATCATGAAGAGCTCAGCAGCCTCTTCATCGGTCATGCCTGGCTCGTCACCGTTAAGCTCACCCCAGAAGGTGTTGTAGAACTGGGTCAGCTGAATCTGGATGTTCTCGAATGAACCGAGGATTTCCTCTACGTCCTGTGCGAGTGTACCTGCCTCCATGCTCTCCATAGCCCAGGTCTGAAGCTCGGCCATGTTCTTGTAGATAGAGTTCAGGATGAAGGTCTGTCCGTTAATGAAGGCTGAATCAGCCTTCATTTCAATGCTGTCAGCGTTCACGGTGGTGTTGTAAACCATGGTGAACTGCTTCTGAAGTGACTCGTACTCCATCATGAAGAGCTCGGCTGCCTCTTCGTCGGTCATGCCCGGCTCGTCACCGTTAAGCTCATCCCAGAAGGTGTTGTAGAACTGGGTCAGCTGAATCTGGATGTTCTCGAATGAACCGAGAATCTCCTCTACATCCTGTGCGAGTGTACCTGCCTCCATGCTCTCCATAGCCCAGGTCTGAAGCTCGGCCATGTTCTTGTAGATGGAGTTCAGGATGAAGGTCTGGCCATTAAGGAAGGCTGAATCGGCCTTCATCTCAATGCTGTCGGCGTTCACTGTGGTGTTGTAAACCATGGTGAACTGTTTCTGCAGTGACTCGTACTCCATCATGAAGAGCTCAGCAGCCTCTTCATCGGTCATGCCCGGACCTACAGGATCCACCGATGAAGAATCGGAAGGTGCAAGCATCACCTCTAAACTAGTTGCTGCAGCCCTTGCGCTCATACTAACTGAGAACACGGCCATTACAGCAAGAATGATAATTGAGTAAATTTTCCTCATGTAATAACTGTTTGGTTAATAGATATTTAATGTATAAGTTTTCCTATTCGTTCGGTTCGGCGACACCATAACAAAAGCACCCGTCCGAAAAACGGGTGCAAAGGTACTGAAAATCCAAGATAATTAACACTGTATTAGCGTATTATTATCTTTTTAACAACATTTTTATTCAAATCCCTGGCCAGATATACTCCTGGCGCATCTATGTTTTCCGTTCTGGTACCATCAAGAAGATAATATTCATAGGAACCCATGCCTGATGCATCCTGAGAATCAACTGATGAAACGACACCTTCACTTAGCAGATAATAGCTCCACAATGCTCCATCATACAGGAAAGATACTCCATACGTTGCAATGAATAGGGTCCTGTCAGAATCAGACGGCCCAAGTCGATATATGCGTCCCGTTCTCCTGTCAGAACCTTCAGCCACTACAAAATCAGTTGAGCAATGCATTACTGTTCCATTCATGTCATAGACTGCAATACAGTCCGGGCTGCTTACTGCCGGAGAATGGTCAGTCACAATCACCAGAGTATCATTTGCGGGTACAGCTATCTTGTAATAATGGACGTAATAGTCCTCGTCATTGTTCTGTTGCAGTGCAACCTTTTCATTCTGCTGCAATTCAATTGCATGCTGCAGATCTTCTCCCTCACGGACCTCTGGGACAGCTTGTCCACTGTCGTCATTGCGTGTAACAAGGATTGAGTAATCAGGTATCGAGCTGTCAGACCCGTCAACATGAATATCAATGTCCGATGTCAACGTTATCTCAAGTTCCAGTGATTCACCGGCATCAAGTATTATTGCGTCGTCAATATGCATCTGCATTCCTGTAATGCTGTAGTCGCGTGATATATTCCAGCTGCCATCCTGTGGAGTGGTTGCCCTTACCTGTCCTCCGGCATGGATCGTTGCTGTATATACCCCCGCTTCTGATGCTGTAAAGCAATAATAACGGGTATTTTCTGACTTTCTTCCAATATTCAGTTGCTTATCCAATTCAAGAATCAAAGGATTATCCCTGGTATCGCCCTGTCGGGGTTCCTTGTAGATGGCATATACCGTAACCTTTCTGGCCTTTGCGTATGCCACAGACTGGAATATCATATAAGTATGTCCAGCCATGACCGGCACGGTATAGGTCAGCATTCCTGCCACCTTTTCAGTCTTCGGAGTATTCAGGTTACGCTCCTCGGTCATATCACGGACCGTACAGCCCCATGATCCCTCAATCCATGCAGCATCGGACGTTCCCCACATGAGGAATCCGGTTTTATCAGCCGTATAGGACCAATAGCGTTCACTCTGTGCAGAACTGTTTGTGGTTGCATTGGGGTCAGCCGGAAGGTCTATTACGAACTGGCTCAACCCAGTAATGTCAAGAGGAAAATCAGAATAGTATCCAGCCTGGAGATCTCTTGAAGAGATTGAAAACATGGCGGTCTCTATGACTGTCACCGGGAAATAGACTGTCATTCCTGCTTCCATCCTGAATCCCGATGAAAGCAGAACATCAACACAGACAATATGTCCTGATGAATCAACGGCATTTCCAATCCTGGAGTCCGATGTTATGAAGTATTCTTTCTCTTCCAATGCCTTGAAACTGTACCAGACTGTTCTCAGCTGAGACTCGGCCCTGTTATTACCTGCAACGGCCTCTATGGCATTCTGACGGGTTTCACCATCAATAGCCTTGGAGAGTGAGAAACAGACCTTACCTCCAGAATTATCCTGGGTAACAGCTATCAGCAGGCCTCCATCGGCAGCATTCCAGAATTTCTTGAAGGTGGGATTTGTTCCCTTTCCATTTTCTCCGGTAATGAAGAACAACTCATCAACTTCAGGATTATCGGCACCGAAGAAGGCAACATCACCGAAATTTCCTCCGGACAATGCGACAGTCAGCAGGTTGTTTTCAATGAAATCCAGGCTGTCAACATAAAACCATGTGGTTGTGTTGAAATCCTTTCTTCCAGCCAGATTATAAGTTTCACCGATATTGACCTGTATGGCATCGGCCCTGGAGCCCCCTTGGGCAAAAGCATTGCTACATACCACCGACAAAGCGGTCAGCATCATTAAAAATTTCAGCAGTCTTTTCATATTCCGTGTTTTTCTTATCATTTATTAGGTCCAAATACATTCTCATACTCTTCCTGAGTGAAGAATACATATCGTGGATTAAGCTGAGGCATTCCGCTCAGATCGACCTGGCTCCGTTCCAGACCTGTCCCTATCAGACTGAGCATGCTCAGGTGCTGATTGGTAATGGCTGGGAATGACTCCAGACTGTTCCCGTCAAGTACCAGTGTCTCAAGGTCAGGCATATTCTCAATATCAGCCTTCGATACTGTTGTGATGCAGTTTTCTGCCATGTAGAGTCCCTTTATGCCTTTGCGCTGTACCTGCTCCGGTATGGAACTGAAGCCGCAGCGGTTCAGAATGATACCCGTAATACCATTATTGGAATAACCTGTCCCGTTCCCATAAGGAATTGTTTCCAGGCCAATGCTGGCAGGAAGCTGTGACAGACCACGGTTACCACTGAAATCCGGCATTGAAACATGCCACAGGCGGTCAAAGACATCAGGAAGTTCTGTTATGTCAGTATTGCATATTGAAAGAGCCACAAGCGTTTCTCCCCATTCCCCTATGCTGGCAGGCACACTGCCTATCTGTTCACCGTCAATCACAAACATCTCCATGGTAGATACTTCTGTAAGGCACTCAGGGAACTGAGTGAGTTTATTGCCGATGAATGATACATCAGTAAGACCTTTCATTTCAGCAAGGTCATCAGGGATCTGCGCCAGATTCGTATTCTGGACGGAAAGTGACTGTATTCCCGAATATTTCAGTTCTGCCGGGAGGTCTTCCAAGGCACAGTTACGCACAACAATGTTCTGCAGCGAAGTCAGGTTGCTCACACATGACGGCAGTACAGTCATATCCTTGAACTCGACCAATGATACCAGTTTCTGTTCCCAGGTGTCACTGTCTATTACATACGTAGGTTCACCGTCAATTATGAGTCCGATGACATCAGTTGGATTGCTGTTTGCGTCAGTGTCGAACTCCAGGCCTGCCCATTCTATTGTAATCTCCCCGCTTTCAAAATCCCATGACTTTGGCCATACGGACTCATCCGGGCCAAGAATTTCCAGACAGATACCGCGCAGTGTGTTGTAGAGATTGCTTATAGAAATGACCTGCTTGACACTTACAGGCAGTGAAAACCCAGCATCTTCACCGGCCTCAACCATGAAAGCATTGTCCCGGTCAAGCACAATATCCAGCCCCTCTATCATGTCAGCCTGCAAGTCGTAGCAAATATAGTGCACGACCTTGTAGTCCCCCTCACCTAATACTACATAAGGAGTCGCCAGCAGGTTTTCATCGCCTGAGACCTCAAGGCTTGGCAATTCCACCAGTTCACCCTTGCTGTCCATGAGCCATATCTTGACAGTGTGAATCTCTTTCAGATTCTTGATTGAATAGATGTTGTGACTGACAAACTCAAAGCGGACACGGCCCTGAACCGATGGATCATAGCCATTCTGTCCGTTGTCAGAACATGATACCGCTGCGAGCACGGTAAGCATGAGCATTGCAAATAACTTTAATTGTTTCATTCTGTAGTATCAGTTATCTTGTTATTACCCCTCCACGGAGAGTCACATACTGGACCTCCTGGTTGAATGTGCTTATTTTGTCAAATGTAGTATCAAAGTCACTCTCCCACAACGGACATGCCTGTGGAATGCTGGATGGTTCATTCAGGAATCCGGTCTTGCGTCCATTACTGTCACGCGAATACTCAAACTGATTGAACACCAAGGTATAAGGGTCCCAGCATCTAAGGTTCGGATGATAGATAATCCAGTCCGGAACAGTTCCAGTCAGATAGTTCAGGTTAATGCTCAGCTGCTCAAGCTGAGGCATGACCGGATTGTTTGCTATCTTTTCCTCAAGTGTCCCGTAGTCCGATGCCGAATAGTCCATTTCAGGTATTGAACCTTCAAAATAGTTGTAACTCAGTCCAATGTAGCTTATGTTCTTCAGCTTGAAGAGTTCTTCGGGCAGTTCTCCGTGGAGTCCCAGTGTATCACGGACAGCACGGTTCTCATAAAAATGCGAGAACACATCACGGCGGCGGTTATTCGAAAAATTAATATACCACAGGCTATGCTTGTCAAGAGCAGAGATAATATCCATGGGCAGAGTCTGGAAATTGTTTCCGCTCAGCTCCAGTTCTTCAAGTGAAGTCAGATTCTTCATCTGGACAGGCAGCCTGCTCAGTCCATATCCGACAAGACTCAGAACCTTCAGATGGGGCAGCTTGCAGACTGATTCACCAAGGTCGATTCTTTTCAGATGCGCATTTGAATTGGCAGTGAAATAGATCTCTTCCAACTGGTCCATGAACTGAATCTGGTAAGGAATGCCTTCATTGGTATCAAACATGGAGAAACTTGCCTTTACAACTCGGGGTTCAGTGACAGTCTTCTGCAATTCCTGATTGAAATATGTTCTGTCAGCCAGTTCCACATTCCTCCAGTAGATCATGGGCTGTGACATATCCCAGTTCTCAGCCACATGCATTATCCTGCTTATGGTGACCAGTGCCAAAGAGTCGCCCTGGCGGCTTGGAACAATCTTCTGAGCATGTTTCTGGCAGAATGTGACAGCCTTTTCAACAGGTGTTTCACCAGGTTGCGCATCATTCTGGCGGAATATCACCTTGGCAATCCTGTCAACATCGCTCTCCGTGTAAAGGCGGTAATCCAGACGTACTGTTGCCCCACGCGGTATGGACTGTACAGAAGGCTTGCTCTTGCTTACGGTCAGCCATCCTGTCCTGGAAAGGTCCTGGTACTCAACCAGGACATCATAGTCCACGTTTGATCTGACGTTCAAGGTCTTGAACATCTGGCCATAATCCGAGAAATCAGGCACCTCTATGTAGTCAACATCAGGTATTATCACCTTTTCGTAGCCAAACTGGCTGACGGTAACCTGACGGCTCTTGCCACCACAACGGAAGGTTATATGAGCCTCGCGTTCACTGTACAGATAACTGCTGTCAACACTTATCTCACAGACAGTTGAGCCCTTTCCGTTCAGGGGAGATACCATGCACCACTCACGGTCACATGAAACCACCCATTCACGGTTAGCCTGCAGTTCCAGTTCAAACACTCCGCCGTCAGGCTGGACCGAAACAGAGTAGGACTCAACATTCAGTTCTGTCTTTTCGGGCTCATTCTCACTGTTGCATGCCCACACTGCTGCAAGTAAGACAGGCAGCAGCAATCTATATGTCATCTTCATTTTATTCATAGGGTTACTCAACTACAATGTTCTGTCCTTCATCGAAATAGAAAGCAAACAGTCCATTTCTTATCTTGTACATTATGTAATCGGGAACTACCATCCTGATATTCGGATTGTCCTTGACATTCAGGGTTGTCAGATTTACCGGGAAATTAGTTACGGTACGGAAATCATTTCCACTCATGTTGAGATTGGTCAGTGACGGATGCAGATGCAGGTAATCCGGCCAGTCTGTCATGGACCTGACCCACTGGGTTTCATTCTCATCACGGAAATAGCCCTGGTCTGAAATGAGCAACTGCTGAAGTGACAGCACATTCAGGACGTTCTGAGGGAACCCGGCAAACCTGTTATGACTGACATCAAGACCGGTCAGCCAAGGGAAGTTTTCTGAATTGAAGGCAGATGGTATTGATCTCAGGTCATTCTTGGAGATATCAAAAGCCTTCAGGTCAACAATACCCTTCAGTCCTTGGTTGGTTATGGTGTCAATGTTGTTGAATGAAACATCCAGATAGTTTATGACTGATCCGGTCCTTGCAAATTCAGTCGGGAATACTCCAGTACCGCATTCTCCCGGAAGATGTCCCATATAGTTTCCGGTCATGAGCAGTTTTTCTGTTCTTATTCCACTGAATCCTGGCTGGAACCCATGCATGCGGTTACCCGACAGGTCAACCGTTTCGAAAGAATACAAACCCGGCAGGTTACTCAGTATGACCGGGAACTCCTTCAGCCGGTTGTCTGTACATGAAAACAGCTCAATATCATCGGTGATGAACAGGTCTACCGGAAGTGATTCCAGCCTGTTATGGTTCAGCATGACCTGAATCGGCGCCATAGGCATGAGAGAGCCTATAGAATCAATCCTGTTGAACGATACATCAAGCAATCTGAGATCAGCCAGACGGTTCAGTTTCTCAGGCAGCCTGGTAAGTTTCAGATTACACATATAGAGCAGCTGTATTCTGGGACAGTACTCGCACATCTTGTCCAATGCCGCATGCAGCTGTGTTTCGGAAAGGTTGAACAGGCGGTCAATGTTTACCGATACCAGGTTTGACATATTCCGGAACATTTCTCCGTCGAGCTCCGTGAATGGATTGTTGTAGAGTTCCAGGTCCGTCACATTTACCAATTTGGAAATGTTGTCGGGGAGTTTTTCAATGAGTGTATTGGCAATGTACAGTTCTGTCAGATTAGTCAGGTTACCTATCTTCTCGCTTATGCCGGTAATACGGTTTGCCGGATCAAAAGTTCCAGTCTGAACCTTTGGCTGAGCATACCTGACACCCTTCACGGACTCATCATCGGGTACCACGCCATTGTAAAGCAGTGCCGACTGCAGTTCCGAGCGTTCTGCCAGTCTGCGTATGAGAGTACGCTCACGGGCAATCTCCATTCTGTGCAGTCTTATATCGGTTTTCCTGGACATCTGATATGGAGACATTGCATATACCACCTGGCCCACGCCCTGAAGAGTATAGTAAACCTCATCAGTGTGTTCACCCAGATACAGACGTTCCAATGCCGTAAGCTGGCCTATGGCATCAGGGACTACGCCCATCGGGTTGAATGCACCCAGATTCAGTCCTATTACGCGGCCTTCGGAATTCAGTATTACACCGGTCTGCCGGGTCCAGGCCGATACCGGACGCGGTGAACCGTCGCTGAGTGTGAACAACCAGTTACTGCCGTACCCATCCTGGTCATGGAAACTCCATGATTCGCCGTCCATTGATTCCCATATCTGACGCAATGCTATTCCATCAAGAATACCCTGGGTTTCGGGCAACTGGACCCCCACGCCGGCACTGGTCAGTTCAAAATGACGTATCTGGAATTCCACATCGGTATCCTGAGCATACATGAACTGCCTGCGACGATTGAACAGTTCAAAGTGTATTATCCTGTAGTCACCCGACTGAAGATCCACGGAATCGGTCCTGAATATAGGAACACCACTCTTGTCACTGTGTGCCTTGACCTTCATGCTCTGGCTGTATGATACCATGCCTACGGTACGGTTCATTACAAGAAGCACACTGTCAATATCATCAAATGAGAAATACTCGGTATAGGTAGGAGCCGCCTTGGTTTCAGGTTCTACACGGTATATCTCTGCCGAGAAACGGCCGAAAGTCCTTGCCTGGACGGTTAAATCATGAATGGTCAGTTCACCTTCACGGATGATAATCTCATGGTTTCCGTCAACCTGGACCACCTGAAGCACCGGAGCCATATCGCCCTTCCTGTATTCACCGTAAAGAGCATAAGACAAAAGGCGGTAACGGCCGCTGAGCAACTTTACGCTCTGTGATACTGTGCTGAACTCTGCCGCCTGGGGTGAAACGGCATCCAGATTCAGGGTCTGCTCAATGACACTGCCCCCATACTCCAGTGAGAGACGTATCTTGCGGGCATCAGACAGTTTCTCCAGGGTACTGCCCTCGACCAGTCCCTTGGTGATATCCTTAGTCAACGATATCTGCAGATAACCGTACTTTCCGTCATCAGTCCCACTCTTTTCCGGGGAACAGCCTGCCAGAGACATTGCAAGCATGAGTACCAGCAACCCAAGCTGTCGTATTAATCTTTCCATAGAATTCATTTAATCAGTTTCTGGTCAATGTAGAAGGTAAACAGTTTCCGGCTCTCGACATCGTCTCCCAGGAAAGCATATACTTCGACACGAATCAGGCGGTCTGATCCGGTCACTTCACCCGTGAACGGGTTGCGTTCACCTTCGTTGGCACCGACCGAGAAGGTTATGCTAACAGGATTGTCGTTCTGATCCATCTTTATATCCACCATGCAGGCTGAGAACGGGAGATCAGTCCACACATCATCACCTGAACTACCCATTATAATAAGGTCACACATGTTGTAACTGCCGGCAACGACATCATATACAAGTGATGCCCCCAAAGGCGAAACCGATACGGTATCTCCGTCGGCTATCTGCTGGAATGCGAATGAATAGTCTGCATCGGGATTGTTCTTCTGGGATATTATGACCATATTTTCAGAATATTCACTCTTCAGGAAGTCATCGGCGTCCCACAGGTCATTGAAATTGACTGTACCCGGAACAAGGAACATGAATGCCGACCTCCACTGTGTCTGGTCAGTATTGCCCATGATATCATCAGCATCGCCCCTGTCATTGACGGCTATCACAATCTCCCTGCAGTTCAGTTCGCCGTTCTTCCACGGTTCCTGTGTTCCTAACTCCAGGTGAGCCCAACTGACCTCCTGGCGGACAGGCATGCCATTCACAGCCTTGACCAAGACAAGATGGAACGGTGCATCAGAAATCGATGTGAAATCTTTCGAAGTAGTGACAGTGAATGACCTTCTCACCTGCTTCCAGTAGTCCGATGGAGAATCAGGATTGATGCTCTTTTCACTTGCCTCGAATCCCCATGGATTACCGTAAGGATCGACCGCAGGGAACATCAGGTTGAAGTGAAGGTAATCCCTGCCCACACCGGCAAATGTCACGAACACGCTCTTCACAACCACTCCTCTGTCATCAATCAGGTCTATCTGTGCCGATTTTCCAACCACGCTGAGGGCACTCTGTCTGACACGAAGTGAAACGAACTGTCTTTCCGGATTTATCTGACCGTCTGACATGACATTGCCAATCTCCTTCATTCCACTGCTCCAGTCCAATGCCGTCTCAATCCATTCCGGTACAGCACCCAGATGCCAGCGGACATTGCTCTCAACATAGAATCCGGTAGCATAGACACCCAGCTGCATGGTATCAGTCATTTCAAAACTGACTCTTTCCAACGGATTGGTCTCAGAATTACGTTCCTCATGTACACTGAGCAGTGCCTGAGCCCTGACCTTTACCGTCACAGCCTTGCCGTCAGCCGATGTTATGTAGAACTGACCGTCCAGCGCAGTGGAAGGGAAACTGGAATACTGAGCCCTGACAATGACCGGAATGGTAGTCTCAGTACCGTTGACCGGCTCTTTTTCTTTCTGGAAACTGAGTATGCTGGCCATCTGTTCATCCTGGGAAATGGTCCATGCCTTGCGTGAGGTAACCCAGACTGTATCGACGAACTCTGTTCCGCTCTCAGTGGCCTGAAGGTTCAGATATCCTGACAGGTCCAGACCGCTCAGGGTAATTTCGTTAGTACTGGCTGACTCCTGAACAATATTAATGTGGTAAGGTTCATAACCGTCTATCATTATCTCCAGGATGGCATTTCTCGGGCCATCGCTGAAATTGTCAGAGCGGGGCGACAGTACAATGGCTGATTCGCCAGCCTGTCCATGCAGGACATCGGCCTTCAGCCATGAACTGACATCAAGAATCTGCGCAGTCCACTGCTGCGGTGCGTTGAACCGTATGGTAACCGACTGGTCCCTGGCAATTCCCTGGAACGAATATTCCGATACTGCGAAAAGACCGGAGGCTGACAGGATTTTCTCCTCACCAGGATTGTCCGTGCAAGACGGTATCAGGAAAAGCAGTGCCGTCAGTATAGCTGCAAGTATTTTATTGGATTTCATAATTCACATCAATAAATAGTATTAAGACCATTCTTTTCGGCCAGTGCCTGATCAGGTGTTACCCATTCAAACACATAGTAGAATGCCCCGAAAGAACCCATCTGGGCGAGGAACGCTTCCATGTAGAGCACGAAAGCCCTGTCTTCGGGCAGATAATAACTTGGAATTCCCTCAACCGCTGCCATTGAGACAGGACCGTACACATTGTCAGTAAAGGCAATCTGCTCAGACACATCAATCCCCTGCTCAAATGGATTGGAAGGATCATAGCGGAACCTGACGGTTATATCCCTGACATTGTCAAACAGGCTTTTTATTCTAAGTGTCACACTGTCAACTTTCTCACTCTTTACCAGGTATGATGTGACTGACGATGTTGAGTAGGGAAAAGTACATGTCACCCTGAGATCCCCCACATAATCATCTATGCAGAATGGCAGGACCTTCTGAAACCTGACATTGACACTGTTCCCGTACATGCTGCTTACCTCGTCACCAGGAACCAGAAGCCGGAAGGTTGCACACAAGGAATCAGAAACGCTCTCAATATTCCCGAAGTTTCCGCAGACACGCAGATATCCCACTGTCTCTCCGGCTGGAATCAGCACATTATGACTCTCCAGCCTGTAATGATAGCCCTCTATTGCATTGGACTGCCTCAGATCAGTGACAACTGCAATCGAGCGGTCCTTCCGGGAAGCGCGTGTCACACTGACCGGAATCTGGAAAACGGTATCAACACGTGTAACTGGAACCAGGTAGGCCGAGTCAGCGAACTGAACGAAGGAAGGCCCCTGATACAGCATTTCCGACTTTCCGTCGGAGCACGATACGGCAGACACGGCACACATACATGCCAGTCCTGCCATCAAACCTATGTTGGATAAAAACTTTCTCATTGCCCATTCTGTATTACTGCACCGTGTGATGCTGTTATCTCATGCTGCGGTATTAGCCAAGTGAACTTCCGGCTGTCAGCAGCCACCTTCAGTGCATTGTAATTGCTGCCATCAATGGTTCCGGTCTGAGGTGAGCGCTCGAATCCCAGATGCCATCTCTTGAGGTCCGACAGGCGGAAACCCTCACCTACCAGTTCCCTGGCACGTTCACTCTGTATTGCCGCAAGAAGCGTGGATTGGTCATACATGGCCGATCCGTAATTTGCTATTCGGTTCCTGCGCAGTTCAGTAAGGTCGCTGCACGCCTGCTGGGTCTTTCCCAACATGCATCTTGCCTCGGCCCTTATGAGATAAACCTCACTCAGGCGGAGAAGCTTGGGCATATTCGTAAAGAATGTGCCTGAAGTACCGTCAATCAGCGGATTTCCGGGGAACTTGGTCAGGACCTCCCACTTCACGCCCTGCATGGTTGTGGTCAAGGTAAAGAATGCCTGATAGCGCCTGTCACCGTTCTGGTATGAATCAAGCAGCCAGTTGGCCGGCAGATAATTCGGATTGTACCGTCCCGAAGTATAGCTCATGTAGAGCGATCCAAGCGAACCGCCCATGTCGGTCGTTGAGAACTGGATTTTCCATATTATCTCATCGGCACTGTCGTATTTCCACATACAGCTGTATTCATCTATGATTCCGCCGTCAGGTGCTGCCACGGAATAGTTTGCATCGGCCAGGGAATAGGTAAGTCCATCACCCGATTTCTGCTCTATCACAAGAGTCGCACAGGAATCGGCCTCATGCCATCTTTCCATATTCAACAGCACGCGCGCACGCAATGCAAGAATAGCTCCCTGAGTAACAAAAGGTGTATTGCACCCCTTTCTGGGCTCAAGTTTTTCGGCCAGGTCCAGGTCTTTCAGAACCTGCTCGTAACACTCCTTAATGGAAGCCCTGCCCAACACCTGGGTCGTACCTTCCGCAGGTCTGTAGTGCAGATACAGCGGTACTCCTGGCTGTGAGTCTGAAGTTGACGGATCATAGGCATCGCAGAAAAGCCTGATCAGGTCACTGTATGCATAAGCACGCATGAATGCCACATCGGCAGTGAACTTGTCCAGTTTCTCCTTGTCACTCTTCTCGCTGAGAGTACTGCGCACAATCTGCTCGTTGTCAAAGAAGAAATTGCACCTGTTGACTATCTGGTACAGTCCGGCATAGACATCAAGCAATGCCTGTTCATTGGCATTCAGTTCCCAACGGTAGAAATTACCCAGACGGTTACTGTAGCCCTTGGCTGCATAGAACAGGTCTGCCTGAACCTCAGGAGCCTGGACAAGAGTGCCACTGTAGAGGGCAGGATTCTTGAAAGTGCTGTAAACACCCAGGCAAACCTCTTCGGCGGCGCTGAGTGTAGTCATTGCCTCGGCCTCAGGAATGGCGGTATCGGGGGTCTCGGTCAGGAAATCCTGACACGACGCCATCACCAGACTACCCATGGCCAGTAAATATGCTGATATCTTTTTCATCATTGCAAATCTCATTAGAATACAACTTCAAGTCCTGCGGTAAACTGCTTGCTCATAGGGTAAGTAGCCTGATACACATTGGCACTTGATTCCGGATCCATTCCGGTGAAGCGTGTCAGTGTGAACAGGTTCTGTCCCTGAACGAACAGGCGCACTCCCTCAATCACCCGTAAAGGCTTTATCCACTGCTGGGGCAACTGGCACTGAAGCATCAGGTTCTTCATTCTGAGGAACGATGCATCCTCAAGAAGGTGGCTGTCCATTTCCGGTGATACGCCATATCGGGGAATGTCGGTCAAGTCACCAGGCTTTCTCCAGCCCCTGAACAGTGCCGAACTCTGATTGTAGGCCGATGAATACAGGCCGTTGCTTTCATCGAACCAACGGTCGTTGTTGAGCATCCATCGGTCTGCCACCCATGAGAACTGCATGCTCAGAGTAAAGTACTTCCAGCTGACAGAAGAACCGAATCCTCCCTGCCACGGGGCAACATAACTTTTGCCCAGCAGGACCTTGTCTTCCTCATTGTAATGGTTGGTTATCTGTCCGTCACGTGTGTACCACAGTGCATCGCCGTTCGCCGGATTCACGCCGGCATATCTGACCTGATAATGCTCACCGTAAGGGTGGCCCACCTTGAGCAGCAGTCCCGTTGCCGGTATTTCATACTCGTCAAGTCCATTGTAAAGCTCAGTAATCTCATTATGGTTGTACGATGCACTGGCATTCACGCTCATATTCAGACTTTTCTGCTTCACGACAGCCACGTTGAAATCAACCTCCACACCACGGTTCACCATTGAGCCAATATTGTCCCACTGTGTGCTGAAACCGTTACCAAGGGTGATAGGAACCTCCATCAGCATATCATGAGTCAGCTTGTGGTATGCCTCAAGCGTGACATCCAGCCTGCCGAACAGACCTGCCTTCAATGCCAGGTTGAAGGTTGAGAGTTTCTCCCACGTCAGATTGTCGTTACCCAGGCTGTATGGGGCTATGCCGGCCATTCCCGCATACTGTGGTCCTGCCGAATAGAGTGCCAGGTGGTCATAGTTAGGTATTGACGAGTTGCCGCTGGTACCATAGCTGGCTGACAACTGAAGGCTGTTCACCCAATCCACCTGTCTGAGCCACCTTTCCGATGACATATTCCACATTCCACCCATGCTCCAGAATGCAGCCCAGCGCGAGTTGCGTCCGAATTTTGACGATGCATCGGCACGCACGGAGATATCGGCGAAGAACCTTCCCTTATAACTGTATTCGTCCCTTCCAAAGAAAGAGAGGAAGGTCGATGCCGCACGTGAATCGCTCCAGTTGCTGGCAATCGTTCCTGTCGAGAGTGTAAGCAGCCTGTCATTTGTCTGGCCGCGCGCTACCACGCTGAATGCATCGGCCGCATTCCTGGTCATTTCATGTCCCAGCAAAAGATTGAACTGATGGTCTGAATCAATGTCAAAGCCGTAATTGGCAGTGTTGGTCCAGGTATAGCTGTATGTCTGGGAGTATGACTTGCCCACGGTTCCCGAACCATAGTTTGAAACATAGCTTGGCAGAGACCAGGTATTGGCACGCGTATCACCGCCATCCAGACCGAACAGGGTTTTCAGTTTCAAATCAGCAACCGGTTCAATCTGCAGGAATGTACTTGAAAGCAGATGCATTCTGGTCCTGGTCAACGGATTTGCCTGAGCCCACTCAAGCGGATTCTCGTATGAACCACGCCATGTCCCGTCGGAAGGCGAAGTGAAAGAACCGTCTGACTTGAAAGGATCCCAGTACGGAAGCATGAACTTCGATGCCGAAATCGGTGAGATAATGCTGTATGAACCGTAATCGGTCTCCTCAGTATCAGAATAAGTAAGTGAAGTATTGGTGCCAACCCTCAGCCACCGGTTTGCCTGAATCTCAACATTCGTCCTGAGCGTAAAACGCCTGAATGAACTGTTCAGGGCAATACCCTGCTGGTCAAACATGCCGGCTGAAATATAATAGTTGGATTTGTCCGATGCACCTGACACACTCAGGTCATGGCTCATGGTCGGGGCATTGTCCCTGAAGACCAGATCCCTCCAGTTTATGTCAGTCTTCTCAAGAGTTTCACGGTCATAGGTTCCCGGCTGGCGTATCCCTACCAGTTCCTCAAAATCAAGACGCTGGGCAGTGTTCATCTGGGTCCAGTGTCCGTACGCAAGCCTGGATATACCATACTGGCTGCGCAGCCTGACCATGGCACGTTCTCCCATCCGTCCACGCTTGGTGGTGATTGCAAGCACGCCGTTTGCCGCACGTGCCCCGTAGATCGATGTTGAAGAGGCATCTTTCAGCACGCTCATGTTCTCAATGTCAGCCGGATTTATGGCCGAGAACTCACTGGCCGACACAGGCACACCGTCAACGACAAAAAGAGGCTCGGTATCAGCATTGATAGAGTTGGTTCCGCGTATGCTGAACGATGCAGCAGCCGACGGATCACCGGAATTCTGCAGCACCATCAGACCAGAAGCCTTTCCCTGCAGGGCCTGATCGAAACTGGCCACCGGGGCATCGGCAATTGCACCTGCCTGGATAGATGACACAGAACCTGTAATAGTGCCTTTCTTCCTTGTTCCATACGCAACTATGACAACCTCCTCAATAGCCTTCTGGTCTTCAACCATGGTCACATCAAGAGTAGGACCGCTTACTGCAATTTCAGCATCCTTCATGCCAATGAACGAAAACAGCAGAACCTGCTGCCCGTCAGAACCGAGTTCTATGGAATAGCCGCCTTCCAGATCAGTTGTGGTTGCACTCTTCCCTCCCTTCTGCTGGACATGGACTCCCGGCAGTCCGTCACCGGTCTCATCAGTCACGACACCCGACACCGTTCTCACAGGTGAATCGGCCTGTACCGAGAGTGCCCCAGCCGCCATCACAGGCAACTGTCCGGACTGCATGAACAATAATGCAAGAAGCAAAAAATGTACAAAAATATTTCTTTTCATACCCATCCTTTCCGTAAGAAAACGCAAAGGTATGCAAAAAATATGAATTTCAACTGATTACGACAGCAAAACTCATGATTTATGGGTCATTATGTCCAGTACAAGGCGATCCGTTTCATTCATTCCCTGTGCTCCCACGCGGGTCAGGTTGTGAATGCATTTGTCAACATCGTCCTCAATTATTCCTTCGGCACTGCTTACCACGTTATTCTGTATGGCCAGTATGGCACTGAGCACAGCAGTCGATACGCCGCTGCTCACCTTGAGCGAACAGCTTGGCTTGGCGCCGTCACACACCATGCCGGCAAGATTGGCAATCATATTTTTCACGCTGGCAGCAACCTGGTCATATTTTCCTCCCATAAGATAAGTAATTCCGCAGCTGCTTCCGGTTGCTGCGACCACACAGCCGCACAGGGCACTCAGCCTGCCCAGGCTCTGCTTTATGTAGATGGCTGTCAAGTGGCTGAGAATCAGGGCGCGGGTCAGTTCCTCAGCTGTATTGTGATTCTCCTCGGCGAATACGACAACCGGCATTGTTGCTGCTATTCCCTGATTACCACTGCCCGAATTGCTCATGACCGGAATCATGGCACCTGCCATTCGCGCATCACACGCACAGCTTGTGGCAGTCAGAATGTGGCTGAATATTGATTCGCCCATTACACCTTTTCCCAAAGGACGGCTCAGGGTCTTTCCCAGGTCATGTCCGTAATTCCCCTCCAGTGCAAGCCTGGAAGCATTTTCGTTCAGCACACGCGACTCATTTATGAATTCAATATCGGCAAGCGGGGCATTCATTGCAAAGTCATAGACCCGGCGCAGGGTCAGTTCCTCATCATGTTGCAACTCCTGTTCTGACTCATAGCTTGCACAGCGCTCATCAATCATGACAGTCCCGTCTTTCTCAAGATAAACCAGACGGGTATGCTCTCTGGCAATGATTGCAGTTGACTGGGACTGTCCGTCCATGCACTTGACCTGAATGTACAGTTTTTCCGCTATTCCATCCTTGAGGCCTATGCTTATGCGGTTCCCGGCCATGTACGCCTTGGCACTGGCCAGACTGGAGTCCGATACATCCTTGAGCACCTCAAGCCCGTACTCGCTCTTGCCTATGAGCGCACCCAGGGCCACTGCAATAGGCAATCCAACCATGCCGGTGCCGGGAATACCCACACCCATGGCATTCTTGAGTATGTTTGCACTCAGCCTGATTTCTATTCTTTCGGGACGGCATCCCAGGGTTTCGGTTGCATGTGCCACGCACAATGCCACTGCTATGGGTTCCGTGCAGCCTATTGCCGGAACAACTTCCCTCTTTATTAGAGCAAGTATTGATTGATCAGTCATGATGATTCGGTCAATTATGGTTGGTAAATGAATTAGCAACGCAAAAATACAAATATTGGATTGATATTTATTAACTTCGCATCGGAATACACACCGTATATGGATTATACAGAGATACTCATTTCAGGAATCGGTTTCGGAAAAGGCGGAGAGAAGAAAGACCCCAACGAAGGAAAGGTCAAGACCAAGGCCAAGAAGAAACAGTACATTACCGGCCAGCATTTCTCAGCCAGCGCCAAGCAGAAAGAGAAATACCGCATACAGCGTGCGAACCGTCACAAGAACAAATAACCAAAAAAATGCATAATATGAAAAAAGGAATTATTGCAATCGTGGCTGCAGCTACCCTCTCAGCAGGGGCAGTCAGTGCACAGACCATCAGCAAGTCCGCTGAAGATTCAAAGTACATCATCACTGCCGGTGACGTTACAATGACCGTCAACGCAGGTGAAGGTGGCAAGATGTCATCATACAAATACAAGGACCAGGAAATGCTTTCACAGCTGCGCATGCAGAACCAGTACGGAAGCACATTCTGGACCAGCCCCCAGAGCGAATGGAACTGGCCTCCTGTAACAGAATTCGACCGTGCAGCTTATACCGGCGGCATTGAAGGCAACACCCTGGTACTGACCAGCGCCATTTCCAGGAAGCTTCCGTTTGAAATTCGCAAGGAGTACACCCCAGCAAAGAACGGCAAGTACATTACCGTAAAGTATTCAATCAAGAACTGCGGCGATGTTGAGCGCAAGGTTGCCCCATGGGAAATATCACGCGTCATTTCAACCGAGACAGGCCTGATTTTCTTCGATGCTCCGGTTGACCAGATTGAGGCTGCCCAGGGTGACATGATTCCATTCAAGGGCGAAGCTGGCGCATCATGGTACAACTTTGAAGAGACCCGCGCTAACCGCAAGATCAATTCAGACGGCAAGGGCTGGCTGGCATACGCTGCCGACGGCCTGCTCATGGTAAAGAAGTTCGATGATATCACACCTGACCAGCCGGCTCCGGGCGAGGCAGAAATCCAGATTTACGTAAATGCAGGCAAGACCTACATTGAACTGGAGAGCCAGGGTGCCTACAAGACACTTGCTCCGGGCGAATCACTCTCATGGACCGTCAACTGGTTCATGACCCCGCTTGATTCATCAAAGGCAGTTCCTTCAAAGAAGCTTCTCAAGACTGTCCGCAAGATTATCAAGGCTGCAAAGTAAATCTTTCCTGATTACTGTATACCAGTGACGAAAAGGAGAAGAACCAGAACATACATGCTGCTGTCGGCCACCATGCTGATGGCAGCATGTTCTGTAAATGCCCTTGCCCAGACAGACTGGGACATAGAACTGGACGAACTCGACATAGTCAGCGACCGCCCCATGAAGGAAGCCGGCATAGTCAAGACAAGAATTGACTCCATGGCGCTCAGGGGCAGCATAGCGCAGTCACTGGCCGATGTACTGTCAAAGAACTCAACGCTGTTCGTCAAGAGCTACGGACGCGCAACCGAATCGACCGCGGAATTCAGGGGCACGTCACCTTCACACACCCAGGTAGTGTGGAACGGCATGAAAATAAACTCTCCCATACTGGGCACAGTCGATTTCTCTACCATACCCGCATTCTTCATTGATGAAGCCACGCTCTACCACGGAGCATCATCAATAAACATTGCAGGCGGCGGACTGGGCGGTGCAATTGACATGCAGACCCGTCCGGGGGCCGATACAGGCGAACACATGCAGTACGTCCAGGGCATAGGCTCATTCCACACATTCGACCAGTTCCTCAAGCTGAGATACGGCAAGGGCAAGTGGGACATGTCAACACGCGCCGTCTACAGCACGTCAAAGAACGATTTCACCTACACCAACTATGACAAGAAGGTCGATGTCCGTGATGGCGACGGCAACATTATTGATTCATACCATCCGCGTGAAAAGAACCGCAGCGGCTATTTCGATGACGTGCACCTTCTGCAGGAGATATACCACAACATTACCCCCCAGGACCGCCTGAGCCTGACCGCCTGGTACAACTATTCAAAGCGCGGACTGCCATTCCTCAGCGTTGACTACAAGGATGACAGCGATTTCACCAACGAGAGCACCATACACGTACTGCGCTCGGTCCTCTCATGGAGGCACACCGGAGAAAGATTCTTTACAAACATAAGGAGCGGGTACATAGGCAACAGCACGGAGTACAACTACTTTACCACCCGCCCCGGTGCCCAGACAAGCATAACACAGTCACACAGCAACACCGCCAGTGCATTCGTCCAGGCCCAGGGAGACTTCAGCATATCGGAAAAGCTGCTGGTCACAACAGGCGCACAAATATTCTACAACCATGTGGACAGCCGCGACAAAAGCCCCTACCATGTAGGTGAGAACTTCAACACTGGCCGCATTGATGCCGATGTGAATGCCCAGCTCAGATGGCGCCCGGTCCAGCTGCTCACCCTGTCAGGAGTAGTCAGGCAGGAGTTTCACGGCAACAGCGTGGCCCAGCCCATACCGGCACTGTTTGCAGACGTTATTCTGAGCCAGCCGCTCAACCTGGTGCTGAAAAGTTCAGTCGCCAGGAACTACCGCTACCCATCAATGGATGACCTGTACTTCCAGCCCGGAGGCAATCCCCACCTCAAGCCCGAAGAGGGATTCACTTACGATGCCGGGCTTGAAATGTCAGTAAAGCGCCCCCGATGGAGCCTGCAAGCCAGCGTCCAGGCATTCAATTCATACATCAGCGACTGGATTCTGTGGACCCCTAATGCCAAGGGCTACTGGCAGCCTTCAAACGTAAAAAAAGTCCACAACTACGGAATTGAGTCAAGCTTCAGCGCAGGCTTCATGCCCAGTCAGGGCCTCAAGTTCACCCTGACGGGAAACTATGCATGGACCCCATCGGAAAACCTGGGCGAAAAGGTCAATTCCAATGATGCCAGCTACGGCAAGCAACTGTGTTACGTGCCCCTGCATTCAGCCAACCTGGGAGTCAGGTGCGACTGGCGTGCATGGGCCGTATGGTACCAGTGGCAGTACTACAGCGAGCGTTTCACCACCACCAGCAACGAAGTTGACCGCATAACCGGACGGCTCATACCATACTACAACAGCGACATTACCATTGAAAGGAAACTCCGTCCAGGTTCGCCTTTTTCGGTGAAACTTGCCGTAAACAACCTGCTTGGGTCAGAATACGTGACCGTACTGTCACACCCCATGCCCCAGCGGGGCGCCGAACTATTCATAACCCTGCGGTTCTGATTGAGAGTCACGCCACCCCGTTTTTTCAGAAAAATGCCATATTTTTGCAGTCTATAAACGACAGCGGAACAATGGTAATTACAATTTGCGGCGGAGGTTCATTGGGACATGTCTGCGCGGGAGTGCTTTCCAGCCAGGAGGATGTGCACGTATGCATTCTCACACGCAAGCCCCGGGACTGGGGAGAGCACATAGACGTGACAGACTGTAACGGCAGGCTGTTTACGGGCACTATTGACACGGTCAGTGACAATCCCGCCAATGTAATACCGCAGTCCCACATAGTACTGATGTGCCTGCCCGGTTTTGCCATTGAGGAGGAACTGAATAAAATCAGGCCGTTTCTAAGGAAAGAGACGGTTGTCGGTTCAATAGTCAGCAGCACCGGTTTTTTCTTCTTTGCCCACAGGGTTCTTGGAAACAGCGCTCCCCTGTTCGGATTCCAGCGTACCCCATTCATTGCAAGAACCACCCGATATGGCCATGCAGCCAATCTGCTGGGCTACAAAAGCGAACTGGCAGTTGCATGTGAGAACATTGAAGATAGGGAAGAGTTCCGCCAGACAGTCGAAAAATTGTGGCTAACCCCGGCAAGACTGCTGAATTCATATTTCGAAGCAGCCCTGACAAACAGCAACCCAATTCTTCACACAGGCCGCCTTTACTCCATGTGGAAAGACTGGAACGGACAGACCTATGACCATAACATTCTGTTCTACAAGGAATGGACAGTCGAAGCAAGCCAGGTCCTGATTGACATGGATGCCGAATTCATGAACCTGGTCAGGGCACTTGGAGTAACAGAAGGGGCCATACCTTCCCTGCTTGAATATTACGAAAGCACTGACGCCGAAAGCCTGTGCCGGAAAATAAGCAGCATAGCGGCTTTCCAGTCCATAACATCGCCCATGACAAGGGTTCCCGGCGGATGGGTCCCCGATTTTCAGTCACGGTATTTTACGGAAGATTTCCCATTCGGACTCCATTTCATAAAGCAGCTTGCTGAAGAAAAAGAGGTTCCTACCCCCACCATCGACAAGGTATATGCATGGGGAATGAGATTTTTCGTATCTTTGTAGTTCACACGCACGCACCATGCCTGCGCAAAGGCTAAGTGCCACTCGGAAAAAGAACGGAAATAAAAAAAACATAAGCAATGAAAGATTACAAGAGAGTACTTGTCACATCGGCCCTGCCATACGCAAACGGACCGCTTCACATTGGCCATCTTGCCGGTGCATACGTTCCGGCAGACATCTACGTACGTTACCTCAGACTCAAGGGTAAGGACGTAATGTTCATTGGTGGCAGCGACGAACACGGAGTGCCTATCACCATCCGCGCCAAGAAGGAGGGTGTAACTCCAAAGGATGTCATTGACCGTTTCCACTACCAGATGAAGGATACCTTCAAGGGTATGGGCATTTCATACGACATCTACGGACGTACCAGTTCAGAGACACACGAGAAGCTGGCATCGGACTTCTTCCGCAAGCTCTATGACAACGGAAAGTTCATACAGAAGACCAGTGAGCAGTACTATGACCCCGAGGCCAAGATGTTCCTGGCAGACCGATACATTACCGGCGAATGCCCTCACTGCCACAACGAGAAGGCATACGGCGACCAGTGCGAGAAGTGCGGTACATCACTCTCTCCTACCGACCTGATCAACCCGGTCAGCACCGTCAGCGGCAGCAAGCCTATCATGAAGGAGACCACCCACTGGTACCTGCCACTGGAGCAGTATCAGGAGTGGCTTGAAAAGTGGATTCTGGAAGGCCACAAGGAGTGGCGCCCCAACGTATATGGCCAGTGCAAGAGCTGGCTTGACATGGGCCTGCAGCCACGTGCTGTAAGCCGTGACCTTGACTGGGGTATTCCTGTACCGGTCGAGGGCGCCGAGGGCAAGGTTCTCTACGTGTGGTTCGATGCTCCTATAGGCTACATAAGCAATACCAAGGAGTTCTGCGACCAGCACCCTGAGCGCGGCAGCTGGGAGACATGGTGGAAAGACGAAGACACCCGTCTGATTCATTTCATTGGCAAGGACAACATTGTGTTCCACTGCATAGTATTCCCGTCAATGCTGAAGGCCGAGGGCAGCTACATTCTGCCTGACAATGTACCGAGCAACGAGTTCCTGAACCTTGAGGATGACAAGATTTCAACATCACGCAACTGGGCCGTATGGGTACATGAATACCTTGAGGATTTCCCTGGCAAGGCCGATGTAATGCGTTACGTACTGACCGCCAATGCCCCTGAGACCAAGGATAACAATTTTACTTGGAAGGATTTCCAGGCACGCAACAACAATGAGCTGGTAGCCATATACGGAAACTTTGTAAACCGCGCCCTTGTACTTACCCAGAAGTACTTTGACGGCGTTGTTCCAGCATGCGGTGAACTTACCGACTACGACCGTGACACCCTGAAGGAATTTGCCGACGTTAAGCAGAGCCTGGAGAACCTGCTTGAGAACTTCAAGTTCCGCGAGGCTCAGAAAGAGGCCATGAACCTGGCCCGCATAGGTAACAAGTACCTGGCCGACACCGAGCCATGGAAGCTTGCCAAGACCGACATGGCACGTGTTGAGACCATTCTGAACATTGCCCTGCAGTTGGTTGCCAACCTGGCTATTGCATTTGAGCCGTTCCTGCCGTTCAGCAGCGAGAAACTGCGCCAGATGATTGACGTTGAAGGTGCCCAGTGGGACCGTCTTGGTGCCATTGACCTGCTGCCTGCCGGCCATAAGCTTGGCAAGCCTGAACTGCTGTTTGAGAAGATTGAGGACGATGCCATTGAGGCTCAGATCCAGAAATTGCTCAAGTCCAAGGAGGAGAATGAGAAGAAGGCTGCTGCCGAGAAGCCGGCCAACCCAATAAAGGCTAACATTGAGTTCCCTGAATTTGAGAAGCTTGACATACGCGTGGGTACCGTCCTGGAGTGCCAGAAGGTTCCTAAGGCCGACAAGCTGCTTCAGTTCAAGATTGACGACGGACTGGGTGGACGCACCATTCTTTCGGGCATTGCGGCTTACTACAACCCCGAAGAACTGGTTGGCAAGCAGGTCTGCTTCATTGCCAACCTGGCACCACGCAAGATACGCGGTATAGAGAGCCAGGGCATGATCCTGAGTGCACTCGATGCCGATGGAAAGCTTGCCGTAACAACCGTTGAAAAGCAGGTTAAGCCAGGCAGCGAGGTCTGCTGATCAGGTAAACGTAATCGCCATGAGCCAGGTCATTGCCGTGATTCTTGCAGGAGGCAGCGGTTCACGCACCGGTCTGTCCAAGCCCAAGCAGTTCCTTGAGGTTTGCGGAAAGACCGTGCTTGAGCACAGCGTTGACGCATTCCACAGGCATCAGGGCATAGACCGCATAGCCATAGTCATTTCAAGCGATTACCGTGAAAGCGTAGAGCAGATGGTCCGCTCAAACGGCTGGACCAAGGTGACCCACATATTGCAGGGAGGCAGGGAACGCTATGATTCCAGCCTCTCGGCAGTCAGGGCTTTCAGCAATGACCCCGACTGCATTATGCTTTTCCATGACGCAGCCCGCCCCCTGGTGACGCAGAAAATCATATCGGACTCCATAAAGGCCATGCAGGAATATGACTGCATTGACGTGGCCATTCCATCGGCCGATACCATTGTGCAGTGCACCGCCGACGGACATGAAATGGTATCAGTAGCCGACCGCCGACTGTTATGGCGCATGCAAACCCCACAGGGATTCCGCCAGAGGACCATACAGGAGGCATACCGGATTGCACTCCAGGACCCAGAATTCACCGCTACCGATGACTGCGGCACGGTTCTGAAATACCTGCCCGACACCAAGGTGGGAATTGTCCCGGGTGACAACAACAACATTAAACTGACGTTTCCTGAAGATATACCCCTTATAAGGTTTCTCATGCAGGAAAGAAAGGATTGAGACATTATCCAGCTGGATAGGCTGGGTAGAAGGTTATAAACGGAACTAAATTATGAAAATTGTGATTCTGGGAACTGCCTGGCCATACCGTGGCGGAATGGCCGATTTCAACGAACGTCTGGCACACGAATTCATCAGGGAGGGTCATGAACTGAAGATTCTGACATTCACACTGCAGTATCCTTCGTTTCTCTTTCCGGGAAAGACCCAGTATTCACCTGACCCCGAGCCACAGGACCTTTCAATTGAGAGATGCCTTAATTCAGTCAACCCATTCAACTGGATCAAGGTAGGCAAGCATGTCTGCCAGGAAAAGCCTGACCTGCTGATTGTGCCATTCTGGATGCCGTTCATGGGACCATGCCTTGGCACCGTGGCACGCATGGCAGTCAGGAATGGTATCAAAACTGTGGCCTTGCTCCACAACATGATTCCTCATGAGCACAAACCAGGAGACCGTATTCTAGCCCGTTATTTCACCAGGTCAGTTGGCGGGTTCGTTGCACTGTCTGAATCTGTCCTTTCAGATATAAGCCTTTTTGACCAGAAGAAGCCAAGGACCTACTGTCCTCACCCACTTTACGACAATTTCGGCCCTCAGACCTCACGCCAGGAGGCATTGGAATTCCTCCAGCTTGACAGCCAGTACCGCTATATACTGTTCTTCGGACTGATACGTGACTACAAGGGGCTGGACCTGCTGCTCCGCGCCTATGCTGACAGCCGTCTGCGTGACATGAACGTCCGCCTGCTTGTTGCCGGCGAATTTTACGGTTCATCTGATAAGTACTTTGAACTGGAAAAACAACTTGGACTGGAAGGTCTGGTCATATGGAAGAACGAATTTGTTCCAAACTGTGAAGTCCGATACTGTTTCGGTGCCGCTGACCTTGTTGTTCAGCCATACAGGTCAGCAACCCAAAGCGGTATTTCGCAGATAGCATACCACTTTGAGAAGCCAATGCTGGTCACAAATGTGGGAGGACTTCCCGAGATTGTCCCCAACGGCAAGGCTGGCATTGTTGTCGAACCCGACCCACAGCAGATTGCTGATGGCATAATCGATTTCTTTCAGAATTCACGCCAGGAGGTATTCACCAACGGCCTGCGTGAGGAGAAGCAGAAATACGCCTGGTCAAAAATGACCAGCGCCGTCCTCCAGGCCGCCGCCCAGTGACGTGCGGGGGTATTTCCGTGGGACGTGCGGGCGTATTGTCATGGGGATGTGGGTTTTGGGCCATCCTAGGGACATTTTGGCGGGTTTTGTACCTGCGATTTCCATGGGTGACGTGCGGGCGTATTTCCGTGGGACGTGCAGGCGTATTTCCGTGGGACGTGCGGGCGTATTGTCGAGTGGCATCCAAGGTACAATTTGGCGGGTTTTGTACCTGCGATTTCCATGGGTGACGTGCGGGCGTATTGTCTAGTGGCGTCTAAGGTACAATTTGGCAAGTTTTGTACTTCGTCATTCTGGGTGGCGTTAATCCAAAGTACAAAATGCAGGGTTTTGTTCTTTGACTTTTGGGTGGTGTGGAATCGTAAGCACAAAAAGCCGGGTTTTGTGCTTTCGAGCGATTTTTTTTGAGCTCCAAAACACAAATACGCCTGTTTTGTACCTTGGATTTGAAATACCGTTTTCCGCTAAACACAAATACGCCTGTTTTGTACCTACGATTGAAT
>JAZQQQ010000069.1:0-1568 GCA_045629165.1 Bacteroidaceae bacterium | reverse complement strand
CTATTTTGAACTGACCGTAATCCACGATGACGTTGTCCGGTGTGCAGTTCAGCACGTCGTAAGCAGAGAGCCTGACCGTCAGCGCATCATCCTTCAGGAACGATTTCTGTGCACTGAGTTCAAGCAGATTGACATTGGCGGTGACTTCGGCTGCGCCGTAGCTCATCTTGCTCTGGAACCGGTAGTCTGCTGAGAGCTGCCAGCTCTTCTTGAAGCGGAAAGAGTTGTTCATTTGGACAACGAACATAGGCTTGTCATATCTGACGGTCCTGACGCCTGTTGATTCCCGTATGTCATTGACTTCCAGGTCAAGGAACTGCTTTCTGAGTCCCACTGTGTACTGGGGGCTCCAGCAGCCCTTGGTTGGAGCGGCCACAAGATATGCACTGTAAATGTCGATAGGGCTGTCCAGATTGACGTATTTGAGCATTGTCACGCCATCGTCATTGTAGGGATATCCCGACTGCTCAATGGCATCCTTGACGTTCTCGTAGGTAGCGCTGAACGTGAGCCAGTTCCAGTTGACGTTAAGGGCGGCATCGATATACTTTTCATTCTTCAATGTCGGGTCACCTGTCTGATAGGTGAAACGGCTGTGGTACTGCACCTCATTGGACAGCTTCCAGAATCCGGGACGCATGGTCTTGCCGGATACGCTTGCCGAAATTCCAACCTTGCCTATTTTAGTGGAGAACGACGCTGATGGGAACCAGTTGTCTTGTTTGCGGCTCAGGTCATTCGTCCCGGCCATGTCGTTGTAAATGAAATCAACGTGCTCATATCGCACACCGGCACTGAGTTGTCCGAATTTGAGAGGGAGAGCGTATTCGGCAAAACCAGCTATAGTATTCTCCTTGATTTCAGATTCTGAGCCTGCTATTTCCTCAAAGTCGATTTTGTGCTGCTGCCAGGTCTCTGCATAGATTTCCTCTGCGCCGGCCTGGATCTGTCCTTTCCAAACAGGATATTTGAACACAAGCTTGCTTGCAAGCATAGCACTTGAATTGTCCACGTCACTCTTTATATTGCGCGGTTCGAGCCGGCTGGACTCTTCGATGACGGTTCTGTTAGATTCGTCATTCGTTTGGAAATCCGTATTGAATTCTATCTCAAGCTTATCCGCCTTGCCGTTGTAGTATATGTTTCCCAGCCAGCCGCCGCTCTTCAGCATATTACAGTCATTGACAGCTGTAAGGTGGTCGGTTAAAAGGCTGTTCATAAAGACATCTTCTTCGACTGTTTCCTTATAATTGCCGAAGAGCTGGGTTTTGTTTTGCACCTGAAATCCCACGGAATGGTTTTCATTTATCTGCCAGTTAATTCCCAATAGAGCCTGAATGCCTCCGGCATGTTGTCTGACATCCATAGTACCTTCCTGACTGTATAATTTGCCGGGAATATACGCCTCTTCCCAGATGTCGGAACAATGATATCCGTGATTATCCCAGTATGTCAATTTGCCGATAAAATCAACACTGCCCTTCCTGTAGTTCAAGTCAAGGACAGTCCACGAAGGGTCGAAGTCCTTTGTTTTCAGATACTTCTTTGCTTCGCTGGTAAGTGCGAAA
>JAZQQQ010000068.1:0-267559 GCA_045629165.1 Bacteroidaceae bacterium | reverse complement strand
GGATCCTCATATCTATTATAGAACCATATATACTTGCCCGATATGTAAAAATAAGGTGTCGTTTAATGAAAACGATTTTCTTCGCTATTCTCAAAACAAGTCCATAAAACTTGAAGGTGACTTCCGAAATGCATCAACACGAAATTCACTATCATATCTTGAATTTGAATGTCCTGGATGCCATAGACAAACGGTAGTGTTTTTTTTCGTTTCATATGGTGATAAATATCCAGTAATAATTATTGATTCAATCCTAGTTAGGGTTTGAAGTTGGAGTTTATCATATTTGGAATATATCAGTTTATGTTCTTTATGGGACAAGAATTTTTGTTTATTAGATGTTCTTCTTATTCATATAGAAAACATTGTGTCAAAACAATCATTATTGGATACGTTTGCAAATCCATGCTGAATCCACCTCTCTTTTTGAGTACTGGTAATGGGTTCCGGTGCACCATGAACGGATGCGATTCCGTTCAATGAAGAGCAGAACCCATGACCTTCCCTTGCCCGTCATTGACATGATTGCGGCAAGAGAGTAGGTTGGCTCTCCGATTGCTGGAAACATAAGAACACTGTTGCTCTTGCAAATCCTCTTGAGAATACAGCGCAGAGAAACTGGGTTCTGTTCATGGAAATAGCCACTGACCATGTCGTAGGGGAGTCCGAGGATGCCGGAGGTCTCGTCAGGTATCACCAGTCGGGTGAGACCTGGAAAGATCCAAATCTGCGGTATGCCACTTAATTGCTTGCGACGATATACGAGCAGTATTTATTCAGTAGATTTGTTAGAGGAAGATCTCCTTTCTGGAATCGCTCTGCATCGAGCTTCAGAATCCTTTCGCTTACAGGCTTCTTACCTTTGAACAAAGCTTTTTATTATTGAGAATTTCTTCTTAAGCTTGTCGCTGATTACTACTCCAACCAGGTCGTTGGGGCCGGTGCCGGCTGCTCCAGCATAGCACATGACGCTGTCTGTTACAATGATGTTTTGCCCTCAATCTTTCTTATTCTGTCTGAGATGGCGATGATTTCCATCAGGACTGCCCAGCATCCAATAGATATGAATGTACTGGCAGCAACTGTGAATAATGCCTGTGGAACACACATTTCTGCTCCGGATTCCAATATTCCTTTGCCAACACCGAATCCGGCCAGGATTCCGCATACAAGTCCGGTCCAGGCAATGACAAGAATCAGTTTTTCCAAGATAGTTCTTTTCATGACGATATGTTTTTTGTTGTTAAAAATTCAATAGTTTTGAAAGGGCATTGATATGTGCCGAGAATGAGCATCGGCCTGCATCGGTAATAGAAAATGATGTATTGGGCTTGCGGCCAATAAACTGCTTGCATGAACTGATGTAGCCGGCATTCTCAAGAGCTTTCAGGTGTGTGGTCAGGTTGCCGTCGGTTACTTGAAGCAATTGTTTCAGACTGACAAAGTCATAGCTTTCATTGGCAGCCAGCACTGACATTATACTCAGCCGGATACGGTTCTCAAACAGTTTGTCGTATCCGTCGTCAAGAATCTTTAGCGGTTTAAGTTCAGCCACGGTTCCTTGTAATTAGGTAAATACCATAAACTATATGCACGCCGCAGAATCCGATGCTCCATAGTACCAGAGGATATTCGCGAAGGAAACAGGCCAATGCTCCTGTAATGAGGAACAGATATCCCGGCCATGGCAGTGTCTTTTCGCTGTAATGGCCCAGATTGATTACTCCAAGCCCGTAGAAAAGCAGCATTGCAGCGGGAATCCATTCGTATAGTCCGGCTGTTTCAAGGGCAATGCTCAGTACTCCGCCTGCCGTGACGGGAAAAAATATTGCTCCTAGAAGTCTTTGACTCACAGTGCTGAAGGTCAGTGTATTACCCTGTTCCTTTGTCCAGGATGCATACTGTATCAGTGGAATCAGAACTCCAAGAATCAATGTGATACCGGCAACAATGTTGATTGTGCAGACCGATGCTCCACTTCTGATCAGTTTTCCTGCAATGACAGCACCTGCCAATGCAACTAATCCGCATAATAGCGGTGTCCATCCACTCATATAAGAGCGTGTAGAACGGTTCATCAGCTCTCTGATCTCATTCAGGGTCTGTCCTGGGGTCATTTCTTCATTACTTGTATTCATATTCAAAGTACTTTGCGCCACAAAGTAAATGCTTTGTTTTTATTCCTGCAAGAAAAACAACCTATTTAAATCTCGAAGCAAATGACATTATGATATTTGCTTCAGGAAGTAGGTTGGTCCTTTTACTTGCAGGGGATTACGTAGGTGGTGACGGAGTTTGGTGCCAGGGTGGCGCTGAAGCTGTTGCCAGTGGCTTTGCCTGCTGTTGATTCAGTCCAGTGCTCGCCGGTGGCGGTGTCTCCGCTGGTGCGGTAACAGCGAACCTTTCCGTTCAGTCCCATACCTTCAAGGCTCAGGTTCATCGGTTTTTCCTGTGCGGTAAGGTTTACGCAAACTATGGTTATGTGCTTGCGCTTTGAATCAAGAGCAGCCAGGCATCGTACTCCGCTGCGGCGGTCGGTAGGGCAGTTTATCAGGGTTGAGCCCGGCCGTATGTAGCGTGAGAACTGGCCGAAAGCGTAGTATTTCTGGGTGAGTACAATCTGGTTCTGGTCATGGTCGGCCCATGCCGTGCCCCAGTAACCGCCGGCAATATTCAGCGGGCCTTTGTCAACGCGACCCTTGTAGCCTTCTGTTGAAACATGGGTGTCAATTACCTGCCAAAGTACCCAGGCCGATGGTTCAAGTGCCTGAATGTCGGATATGATCTTGTCGGCAAGCCACAGGCCGGCAGCCATTTCTCCGGCGTTCTGTCCGGCGGTTCCATTGCCATCGACTTCACTCATCCACAGGTTAATCTTCTCATCCTTGGCAAGCTGGCCCATTTCACGAATGCTGTTGGTTCCGTAGGTGTGGACGCTGATTCTCTCAATTGACTTGCGGGCCAGCGGTGACAGTGTCTGGATTTCCTCAATCTGCTTGCCCGGGTTGGTCTCATCGCTGGCAGTGAGCAGAATGTTCTGCAGTCCGTAGCGGTCAAATGCCTTGCGGGTCTCTTCAAGCAGGATAGACTGTGAATGGCCTGCATCAATGTGGCAGCCCTCCTGCTTGTAGTTCATGGCTGGCCAGTAGTTGGTGTTTGGCTCGTTCATTGGCGACACGCTCTTCACGTTGAACTTCAGGTTCTTTGTCATATAGTTTGCAACGTGGGCCATGTATTCGGCAAAGTTGCCGTACTCGTCAGCCTTGATGTTGTCCTCATCAGACTTGAAGTTGCCGGTTGAACAGCCGCTGACGGTCATGAAGTAGGGTGGTGAGTTTGAGAATATCTCAATGTAGGCATCCTGTCCGGCGGCCTTGCTTGCGGCGCGCAGCACGTTCAGCTGGCGCTGGTCGGCGGTGTAGTCCCACTGGCGCTGGCCGGTTGCCGGGTCAATGTACATCCAGCCGGGAACATCAGAATCGGTGCGGGTTATGTGGTCATGGGTTGGGTCATCGCCGCCACCCACATTGTAGCGCATTATGTTCAGACCCAGGCCTTTGGATTTGTCAAAGAATGCTTGGGCAGATTTCTTGGTCAGCGTTTTGTTGTAGCCGATGCGGTTTGCCCACCAGCACAGACTGGTTCCCCAGCCCTCCCAGCTGCCTCCGTTGGTCTGGATGGCATTGTCCATTGAGATTGTTACTTCAACACTGCTGGCAGAATTCTGCGCGGTCATGCTGGCTGTCATGAGAATTCCCAGCAGGAACAGGATAGTCGTTCTTCTCATATAAAACAAGGAGTTTGTGTATTCCAAATTATTCTGCCGTTATTGGTATGGCTTCATATTCTCCGCCCCAGATTTCAAGGAAACGGCGGAATCCTTCCTGGCTGATGACTACCGTGGCGGTGTTGTCACATGGGTGGAAGCTTACGGCAGGGGCATTCAGAAGGTCCTGGTCAAAGAAGAACTTCACGCGGTGCCCGTTCTCAAAGAGCTCCTTTGGGTTGGCATCGGTCAGGTTCATGTCGTTTATCAGACCGAACATGCAGACTGATCCTGGCTGTACGCCCAGGCATCGTTCCATACGCTCGGGGCTGGCAAATGACATCTTGCCCTGGTGCATCACATGCTCGAATGCATGCATCGCAAAGTGTTTGTGGCATTCGTATGATATAAGGTAGTGGCGGTTGCCCTTGTGGTTGCGCACGAACAGGTTCTTGCAGTGCATGGGACCTGTGCCGTCAACGTGGGCTGCATCAATCTTGCTCCAGTATTCCAGCGCCTCTTCAATGGTGAAGAGTGACGGGTGGGTGTAAATCTCGTAGCTGATTTCATGTTCCTGCAGGAAATCAAGCACCTTCTGTATTTTCTGGTTGTACTCCATAATTCGCAAAAGTATAAAAAAACTCCACCTTGCCAATGTGCTGTTCTTCAATTTTGCAGGCCTTTTGGCAAGAAAAACGCCCTCAAAATGCCAAGGCATATGAGGGCGTTCCCTAAAAAACAGAATCAATGATGATTACTTGTTGATTGCGATTTCCTGAACAGGCTGTGCAGGAATCAGTGCACGCTCAACCTTCCATGACTTGGCCTTGCCAATCTTGAACTGTGAAGTAGCACGGATGTCAGCAACGCTTGCACCGAACTTTGCGGTGTAGGTTCCGGCTGCTGTCTGCCATTCTGAAGCCTCTTCATTGAATGAAGCCAGAGTGTATGCATCGACCTTGATTGTCAGGGTCTCGGACTGACCAGGCTGCAGTTCCTTTGTCTTTGCAAAGCCCTTCAGTTCAAGTGCTGGCTTGTCCAGACCACCTGCAGGAGCGGTAATGTAAAGCTGTACGGCCTCCTTGCCGGCTACCTTGCCTGTGTTCTTGACTGTGATTGTAGCGGTGATGCCGTCTGATGTTGTCTTGACGGTTGGCTTGCTGTACTCGAATGTGGTGTAGCTCAGACCGAATCCGAATGGGAATGATACCGGCTGGCCAACTGTCTCGTAGTAACGGTAACCAACATAGATGCCTTCCTTGTAGTCGGTGTAGTCAATGTCCTTTGTGCCAGCTCTCTGCTGAGCACCGCCACGCTGACCGCCCCACTGGCCGCCCCACTGCTGCTGGTTGTTGTTGCGCTGGTTGCCGGCGTATGGGAAGTTGTTGGCTGACGGAATGTCGAAGTAGTTCAGAGGGAATGTCATTGAAAGCTTACCTGATGGGTTGGCCTTTCCTGAGAGAACGTCAGCAATTGAGAGACCTGCCTCCTGACCTGGAGTCCAAGCCAGCAGGATAGCATCGGCAAGACCCTTCCATGATGCGGTTTCAATAACGCCGCCTATGTTCAGTACAACAATAACCTTCTTGCCAGCCTTGTGGTATGCTGTTGAAACGTTGGTAATGAGTTCGCGCTCAATTGAAGTGAGTTCAAAGTCACCGTCAATGCGGCGGTCGTCACCTTCACCGGCGTTACGGCCAATAACTATGATTGCAGCATCATTGCGGTTAACGGTTGCGTCGACAGCAGCCTGACGTACGGCAACTTCAGGAAGAACAGCCTCACCCAGGAGAATGCCGCCACGGCTTGATGCGAGTGCATTGTCAGCACCGGCGAATGTTCTGTATGAAGCGTAGTAGTCAGCCAGACGCTGGTCAACGGTGTAACCGGCCTCCTTCAGACCTTCATCAAGGTTGCGGATATAAGCCTTGTTTACGTTACCTGAACCGGTACCGCCGGCAATCATCTTGTAGGCGTTCAGACCGAACAGCGCAATGTTCTTGACATCGGACTTCAGAGGAAGGGTAGAAGCGTTGTTCTGCAGCAGTACCATACCTTCAGCGGCAGCTGCGCGTACCAGTTCACCGTGGGCCTTCAGGTCAGGCTTGTTGCTGTACTTGTACTTGTTGAAACCAGGAGTCTTGACAATGTATTCCAGCAGGCGGCGTACGTTGCGGTCCAGGTCAGCCTCGCTGAGCGCGCCGCTGCTTACACCTTCAATGATGCGCTGGATTTCTGAATCAGAACCTGGTTCCATCAGGTCGTTGCCTGCGTGGACGGCGGTGATTGTACCGGCCTTGTTGCCCCAGTCGGTCATTACAATACCCTTGTAGCCCCACTCGTCGCGCAGGATTTTGGTCAGCAGGTCATGGCTCTGCTGGGTGTATGAACCGTTCAGTTTGTTGTATGATGACATTATTGTCCAAGGGTTAGATTCACGGACTGTAATTTCGAAGTTCTTCAGATAGATTTCGCGAAGTGCACGTGGGTTTGCGGTTGCATCATTCTCATTACGGTTGATTTCCTGGTTGTTGGCTGCGAAATGCTTGACGGAAACACCTACGTTCTGGCTCTGTACGCCGCGTACGAAAGCAGCTGAAATCTTACCGCTCAGCAGAGGGTCTTCTGAGAAATACTCAAAGTTACGGCCGCAAAGAGGGTTGCGGTGAATGTTCTGACCTGGAGCCAGAAGTACGTCAACGCCATATTCAAGAACCTCGTTACCCATGCTGGCAAGCAGTTCCTCAACCATTGGGGTGTTCCATGTACATGCCAGTACGGTACCTACAGGGAAACCTGTGCAGTAGTATGTGTTGTTGTCACCCTGGCGGGTCGGGCTGATACGGAGTCCGGCAGGACCGTCGGCAAGAATGGTGGAAGGAATGCCCAGACGCTCAATGGCGCGGGTTGCACCGGCAGCACCCGGTACGCCCTTCTCTTCAAAATTGGTGATTGAACCGGCACTCATGTTGGTAGAACGTCCACCTACAGAAAGAGTTGCCTTCTCTTCAAGAGTCATGGCCTTCAGGACTTCGTCAATGTTGTCCTTGGTGAGCTTTGGCTGAGCTACCATTGCGGTTGTTGCAATGAGTGCAGCTGCAGCGAGAATTGTTTTCTTCATTTTAATTGATCAGTTATTAAGTTTGTCGTTATTCTGTGAATACATTTTGTTTCGCAAATTTAGCGAAGAGTTTTGTTTTTACCTACTTTTGTAAATACACATTGTTATTAAAACTTGCATCTTTTCAATGATTGAACGCTGTTTTCTGGAAATCACTAATATATGCAACCTGGATTGCGTTTTCTGCCCAAAGAATGCACGTGAAAAGCGCCGTCTTTCATTGACGGAGTTCCATGCCCTGACAGACCGGCTGCGCGACAATGTGCATTTCCTGTATTTCCACCTGATGGGTGAGCCTACTTTGCACCCGGACCTGCCGGAGTTCATAGCTATGGCACGCCGGAAAGGGTTTGTGCCGGTGCTGACCACAAACGGAACCCTGTTATCTCAGGCCGATGGGCTGATTGCCGCATCACCTTATAAAATAAACATATCACTTCACTCGCAGGAGGGCAATGGAATCAGTTCTGTCCAGGACTACATGTCTGATGTGATGGAATTTGCCCTGAAGGCATCGGCCTCAGGAATAATTGTGGTGCTCAGATTGTGGAACCAGGATGGGTATGACAGCCAGAACGGATCATTGCTTCAGATGGTTGCCCAGTACGTGCCAGGGCCGTGGACCGAAAACAGGAACGGCTTCAAGCTGGCTGACAGGTTGTTTCTTGAGTATGACCGCATGTTTGAGTGGCCCCAGGAAGACCGCGCCGAAGAGTTTGGCCAGGATCTGTTCTGCTACGGATTGCGTGGTCAGATAGGTGTATTGTGTGACGGAACTGTGGTCCCTTGCTGCCTGGATCACGAAGGATCAATCCGTCTGGGAAATCTGTTTGAACAGCCGCTTGACGAGATTCTGAAGTCAGAACGTGCCGTGCGTATGTTTGAGGGATTCAGCGCCCACAAGGCCGTAGAGCCACTGTGCCGCAAATGCGGCTATGCGCAGAAGACCAAACGCTACCGGGAATAAATATTCCTATGAAAATTATTTGGTAACAGTAGATTCTGTCACAACAAAAATAGTAGTCCGCTGATCTGCGGACTACTATTTCCCTTAGTTCGTGTTTATCGGGTTCACTTTGCTAGAATCCGGCTTACGGCCTTGAGCACTGGTGCCGTGCTTACGCGTGAACCTACGGCGCCCTGCATCCATGCGTTCGGTGTAAGGCGGCCCTGGGTGTATATGCGTATCAGTTCGTTGGCGAATTCCGTGTTGTCCTTGCAGTTGGCAAGGTGTTCTTCCATCTGATAGTGGATGAGGTGTCCAAAAGGATACGCTGGCAGGTACATAGGTGAGTTCACCATGTGTGAGTATATTGCCAGGATAGGGGAATCATGTGTTCCCAGGACAGGCTCATAGTACTTGTTCCATACTTCGCGTGCTATGCGCAGCACGTTGTCGCGCAGTTCAGCTGCGGTAGCGTCAGGGTTTGCATAGAGCCATTGCCAGGTGTACATGTCAACCAGGCTGACACCCATTATTTCATACATTCCCCAGAAAATATCAAGCGTTGAGTTGTCATCAAGCTCATGGTTGCCGTAGCCAAGCAGCTGCAGGTCACGGTTCTGGAACAGGAATGCCATGGTTTCAGTGAATGCCGTGTTTGGCACTCCGTTGAGCATGTAGTGGTCAATGTGGTACATGTCAAGCACCATCTCTACGTTGTGTCCGAATTCGTGGACTGCAATGTTGTAGCCCTTGTAGTCCATGCCTTCCTTGCCGATGCGCGTGCGCAGGCGTGCTGGTTCCCACTTGCCGCGTGTTTCCCATGCATGGCCTGAACCGCGGGCTGGCTCAACCACAATGCGGTCTGCTATGTAGTTTGATTCCGCCTGTGAGAATCCAATGTTCATGAGCTGGCGCGGCATGTCTTTCTGGAAGGCATCGGCATTGGGGTATAGCGCACGGGTCTGGGCTGTCAGTTTGTCTTCCGGCATGGCTGAGCGTGGCTTGAATCCGTCATACCAAATGTCATAAGGCTTGAGTTCACGTCCCAGACGCTGGCTGATCAGTTTTCCAACCTGCTTCACCTGGTCTGATGACAGGATCTCTATGAACAGGCGCTCCATCTCTTCGCGGGTCACCTCAAGACCGCCGTCAAAATGTCTTGTAATGGCGTCAGGCATGGTTGGGCAGAAGGCATCTTCCAACTGATAGGTGTGGAACTGGTCCAGAATCTGGGCGTAACGGGTGCATGGTTCCGGCTTGAGCGAAACTTCCTTGCCGTCTTTCCAAGTCTTGTTGCTGTATGGAGCCCAGTCATATCCTGCGTTGTTTACAATGTCGGCAGGAATGTCCTGGGTGACAATGCGTTCCATTATCCGGTAAATCATGTCCTGCTTCTCGCTGGCATCCGGTACATCGGCATAGTTGCTCTTGAGTTCATCACGCAGGTTCCAGTGGGACAGCAGCACCATATCATTGGGGAACAGGCGGCGGCCGTCTTCAGTCAGGACATGTCCCATCATGATGTTGTAGCTGGCAATGTAGTTTTCGGCGTTGTTGTAGGCGGTGCTGACTGCCTGCTGGACGCGGGCTGGAATACGTTCGGTAAACATGTCACCCATGCGGGCGTATGCCCACTCCTGCCGGTTCCAGTTGCTGCCCATCCGGTTCTTCTCTGGGAGGGTATAGTTAGGGAAATTCAGCATGGTAATGAATGCCACCTTGTTTTCGAACATATCGTCTGAAAAGTGTGAACTTACATCATATCCGCCCAGCAGATAGTCAATTTCCTGTGGCTCCGGTCCGTCCAGTATGGTTGGCTTGCTAAGGTCAACGGTCAGCAGGTCATAGTAGCAGCTGAACTGCTCGAATGCGGTCTGGAGTTTCTCAAACAGTTGCTGCTTTCCCTGTTCCGTGCCCTGGAAATTGTCCTGCACGAACTGCTGGAAGTCGGCTTCGGTGCCATCGGACTCCCTCCATAGGGCGGCGGTCTGGCTTATTCCGCGCCCTATCAGGTCTGCGCTGGCATTGGGGTTCTGTGCCTGAACCATGCTGATCGTTTGGGCAAGCGTCTTTTCTGTAATGTTTGACATATCGCTGTTTTCCTGTTTGTTGCAGCAACTGGCCATGACTATGGCACAAGCTGCGGTGATGAATAGCTTTTTCATATCTGTCATGTAATGTTCTTGTCAGGGAATAAGCCTGGTCACGGTCACGAATTCCGCATGGATTGCGGCAAAGGCCAGTGAAAGCAGCAATATGGCGGTTATCCTTTTCATATAATTGCGTTTTCTGACAGTCCTGAAATATATTCAAAGAGCCTGCGGTAGAATGGGTGACGCGTCAGTGTCGGAGCATCGCCTAGGATCATCAGCTTCATGCGGGCGCGCGTCATGGCCACGTTCATGCGGCGCAGGTCACGCAGGAATCCTATTTCACCGTTTTCATTGGCACGCACCAGGCTTATTATAATAATGTCACGTTCCTGTCCCTGGAATCCGTCGACGGTGTTTATTGAGATGGCGCTGCGGAACGGCTTGAAGAACGGGTCACCCTTGACCAGCTGGCGCAGGTACTGCACCTGTGCGCGGTAGGGGCTTATCAGTCCTATGTCAAGGCGTTCCTGCAGGAAGCGCTCTTTTCCAATCTTCAGAATGTATTCCTTCAGCTGGGCTATTGAGAGCCTGGCCTCGGGCTTGTTTATGCGGCCGAAAGTTTCACCTACGAACTCTTCGTTGCAGTCCATCCCCTCGGTGTTGACCCATACAATCGGGGTGTCCAGGTCAACTATGCTGCGGAACCTGACATTGGGGGCACTCTGCAGTTCTCCGTGGTAGAACCAGTCCGATGAGAACTTCATGATTGCCTCGTTCATGCGGTACTGCACCTTCAGCAGAGTCACAGCCTGCGGGTGATTCCTGGCGATGACCTCCATGAGGGTCTTGTCAAGTCCTCCCTGGGCGGCCTCAATGCTCTTTATGGTTGGCGGCAGCTGCTGATGGTCACCTGCCAGCACTACGCGGTCGGCCTTGCGCATGGCTATCCAGCAGGCAGCCTGCAGCGCCTGGGCCGCCTCGTCAATGAAAAGGGTAGAGAAGTGCTTGCCCGTAAGAATCTTGTTGGCGCTTCCGGTCAGGGTGCACGCTATGACACGTGCCTGGCTGAACAGGTCTTCGCGGATTGAAATCTCCAGTTCGTTTGCCCGGTCCTTCAGACTGTTTATCTTGGTGCGAACCTTTTCGTCACGCTTGCCTGATGCGTAGAGTTCGCGAATGGTCTTCCTTATGCTCCACAGCTTGCCGTATTCCGGGTGGTCCGAGAATCGGCGTTCATACGTGAACGAGAGCATCTTGTCATTCACGCGGGTAGGGTTGCCTATGCGCAGCACGTTTACCCCGTGGTCAACCAGTTTCTCGCTTATCCAATCAACCGCCATGTTGCTCTGGGCGCACACCATGACCTGGTCCTGGCGGCGCAGGGTTTCGTAGATTGCTTCAACCAGCGTGGTTGTCTTGCCAGTTCCCGGAGGTCCATGAACTACAGCGACATCTTTTGCCCACAGAACCTTGTTGACTGCTTCCTGCTGGGTACTGTTCAACCATGGGAAACTGGCGGCATCGAACCTGAACTCTTCAGGAGCCTTGTCACCGTAGAGTATGCTGCGGAGTTCGCACACGCGGCCTTTTTCGGCATTGATGACCTTGTTGAGTGCCTCAAACATGAGCCTGTAGCTGGTTTCGTCAAAGTAGAGCTGTACGCCCAGGCACTGCGCTGTGGTTATGTCAGTCAAGCCCTTGCCTTGTGGCAGCGCAACTACCATGCGGTCTTCATCGACATAGCTTATCATGCCGGTGTAGGGCAGGAACCTTACTTTTGAATTGTCGCTGCTGTCGCCGTTCCATGTGAAGAAACAGACGGGCTTGCCGTATTCAAAGCTGTGCTCAATGTCGAAGTCGCGGGTGCGGTACACTTCAACGACCAGCTGGTTCAGCGAATTGTAGTAGCTCTGGTCTACGCGCACGGGGAACCAGCACAGACCGCGCCTTACTTTGCGTGGTATGCCCATGGTCTGTGATTGCTGGCGGTATGCCTCTTTTTCGGCATCGTACTCCATTTTCAGCAAATTCGCCTGGTTTGCAAGTTCCTGCAGTGCTTTTCCCATACTGCAAAGTTAAACTATTTGAGTAAACTATTTATATTTGCAGTTGAAAATACCAAAACACAATTTTATGGAACCTTTGAAACATGAGTGCGGCGTCGCTATGATACGTCTGCTCAAACCATTGGACTATTACAGGGAAAAGTATGGCACGGACAGGTACGCCCTGAACAAAATGTACCTGCTAATGGAAAAGCAGCACAACAGGGGACAGGAGGGCGCCGGATTAGCCTGTCTCAAGCTCAACGCCGGACCGGGTGACGAATATATGTTCCGCGAACGCGCCCTGGGCAGCGGTGCAATCACGGAAATCTTTTCAAATGTCATTCAGAACCCCGACTTCTGCGGTGACATATACATGGGCCACCTTCGCTATTCAACAACAGGCAAGAGTGGCCTTTCTTATGTCCATCCGTTCCTGCGCCGAAACAACTGGAGGGCCCGCAACCTGTGTCTGTGCGGAAATTTCAACCTGACCAATGTGGAAGATGTATTCAGCCAGCTGGTATCGAAAGGACAGCATCCAAGAATATACAGTGACACTTACATAATGCTGGAACTGCTGGGACACCGCCTGGACCGCGAAAGCGAGAGGGTGTTCAACATGGCTGTCCAGAATGGACTTGCCGACAGTGACATTACGCGCTACATTGAGGAAAATATTGACGTGTGCAATGTGCTGCGCACTGCCATGCCTATGCTGGACGGCGGCTATGTCATGTGCGGTATAACCGGCAGCGGCGAAATGTTCACCGTGCGTGACCCATGGGGCATACGTCCGTGTTTCTGGTACAAGGATGATGAAGTGGTCGTGGTTGCATCGGAACGCCCGGTCATCCAGACAACCTTCGAACTTGAGGCTGACCAGGTTCATGAACTGCTGCCAGGCCAGGCCCTGACTGTCAGGAACAATTCACAGGTGTCGCTGACACAGATTACCCAGCCGGCCGCCAACAGCGCCTGCAGTTTTGAAAGAATTTACTTCAGTCGCGGATCGGACTGCGACATTTACCGCGAGCGCAAGGCCCTGGGAGAAAACCTGACACCAGTAATCAGCAAGGCCATAGGTGACGACCTTGAGAACACGGTATTCAGTTTCATTCCCAATACTGCCGAAGTGGCTTTCTACGGCATGCTTGACGGATTCAAGAAGAGGCTGAACGAAGAGAAGGCCGATACCCTGTTTGCCCTTACCCAGGACCACAAGCCAACCAAGCAGGAGATTCTTGATGTGCTTCACAATTATATAAGGAGTGAAAAGGTTGCAATCAAGGATATAAAGCTCAGAACCTTCATTGCCGAGGGCAATACCAAGAAGGAACTGGCTGCACATGTGTATGACATAACCTACGGAAGCCTGGTTGCCGGCAAGGATAACCTGGTTGTCATTGATGACAGCATAGTACGCGGTACCACTCTCAAGGAGAGCATTCTCAGAATTCTGGACCGCCTGCACCCACGCAAGATTGTGCTGGTAAGTTCATGCCCGCAGGTCCGATACCCCGACTATTATGGAATTGACATGTCGCACATGGAGGAATTCATTGCTTTCCGCGCAGCCGTTGAACTGCTCAAGGAGAGGGGACAGGCTGACCTTATACATCAGGTTTACCGCGAATGCGTGGCTCAGCTGGAGAAACCTCTTGAGGAGAGAATCAATCCAGTCAAGGCTATATACAGCGGCTTTACTCCCGAAGAGATTTCGGCCAAGATGGTCGATATGCTCAGGCCCGAAGGAGTGGTTACGCCTATTGAGATTGTATACCAGAGCCTGGAGGGACTGCACAGGGCATGTCCGAACCATCCGGGCGACTGGTATTTCAGCGGCAATTATCCCACACCGGGTGGTACAACTATGGTCAACAGGGCATTTATAGACTACTACAATAAGGTTTTTGCCTCAAAATAATGGGGCATTTGCAGTAATCTGAAAAAATATTTCTCCAAATAGTTGCATATTTGGTTTAGTAGGATTACCTTTGTCCCCGCAATAAGCAAGGAACGCAAGCGAGCGGTTATTCCGAGGGAAGTTTGGGTGAGTGGCTGAAACCAGCAGTTTGCTAAACTGCCGTACGGGTTACCGTACCGGGGGTTCGAATCCCCCAGCTTCCGCCAGATTCCTACCTTAATGCAAGAGACCATGGCGCTTTCATCTAGCGGTCTAGGATACCGGCCTCTCACGCCGGGTACACGGGTTCGAGTCCCGTAGGCGCTACCAAGAGCATCGCACTATTGCGGTGCTTTTTTTTTGTTTCCATTTCCAAACTGGTTGTGATAGTTTGTGCGACAGTGATTGCCACCACGTCTGTGATTGCCACTGTGGCTATGATTTCCAGGCTGGCCGTGATGGCTGGTGCAGGCTTTATAGCAGTCTTTCCTGATAGAACCTGATGTACTTTCCGGCAACTTTAACGTAGTCGTGGTGACGGGCTATGTATTCAACTGATTCGCGCTTGAGTTGAGCTATCCGCCCAGGGTTCAGCACCAGTTCACGCAATTGTGAGTATACGCTTTCGTAGTTGGGTTCGACATTGATTATTGGGCGCAATTCATTCTCTCCAAGAATAGTGTAGTTCTCGGGTTCTCCGCCACCTATGTTTATTATGCCTTTTGACATGGCAAGCAGTGCATTCATTGATGGGGTGTAGCTGTAAAGCTGGTCCAGAATGGCATCGCTCTCATTTATCATGTTCTGGTATGTCTCAAACGGTACGCCTTCGGCTATGCGCAATTCCACCTTGCCTGGGTAGTCGCTGGCTATCTGCTGTGCAGCAGCAAGCATAATATCGGTTCCCTTGTAGACGGAACGGTCTTTGCTTATTCCTATGAACAGCCTGACGGGACCGCCGCTGAATGTGGTGTTGGGGTTTGTGGCGGGCTTGATGGGGTATGGAATGAACTCCATCTTCTCTTTTATGGCCACGCCGTTACGGCCTTTTTCGGTTACTTCATTGTAGGTTGCCCAGTATTCGTACAGTCCTGCCGGTATGCCGTCGCAGTCAAGAGCTATGCTGCGGTTCAACTGCTCCTTGGCAGTTCCTATCCACTCTTTCCTGAATTTCTCGGCTTCGGCATCGGACCGCACAGTGTTGCCAAAATTGAAGTCACTGTAGCGCAGCGGCTTAGCCTGGGTGTTGACCTGGGCCCAGTAATGGTCCATTCCGAATGCGCCCATGACCATTTTGCCGTTGTTCCTGCGAAGGTACTTGTAGAAGGGCATTATGCGTTCGGCTTTCAGTTCGAAGAATATGGGGTTTATCAGCTGGACTACGTTGAATCCGCGCATCCTGGGGAGTGACTTGGCCAGCCTGAGCATGAAGTCAATCTTGCCCATTGGGGAATCAAGGTTTCGGGCCAGGTCTATGTCGCGGGGGTAGTCTTTCCAACTGTCACCGTCACTGGCAACAACGGCTTCGTGGCCCAGTGCCTTCAAGCCTTCGGCCAGTGTGTGGTGCACATTGCTGTATTCGCCAAGCAACAGTATCTTCATGGGGGTGTCAAATAAAGAATTGTCCTATTCGCCAGGCTCCGCGCCATCCGCGTGAAGCATATTTCATAAGAAAGCGTGCCACTGACTTGCCGCGGCACTCGGTAAAGTTTGCCTGTGCATAGGCCTTCACGCGTTCGGCAGCCTTGCGGTTTCCTTCTGCGCGGAGCATGCCGCTCAGTATGTATGTGCGGAACATCAGCGCCTTGCGGCATTTGCGGCCTGTCTTGGTGCTGTTGTCGGGCAGTTCCTGCAGAACGTGGTTGACGGTGCGCAGCTGAAGCATGAATGTGTCGCTGAAACTGCTGCTGGTTATGCTGTCTGAATGGACTATGGCTGTGTGGTATGGCTTTTCGGTAATCCACTGCAACCTTGGGCTTGCCAGCAGTGCACGTGTTCCGAGTTCCCAGTCATCCCATACCTTGCAGTATTCATTCCATCCGCCTATGCCGCGCAGCCATTCCGTGCGGAATATCATGCCAATGGTGTTGAGCATGCTGTTCATTATGTGAATCCAGGGCTGGGCCGTGGGCTTGTAGGCGCGTATGGTGGTCTTGCCGTCAATATCCATGCGGGTGGGGAATGCCACCATGTCATTTTCGGGTGACCATTCAGAAGGCAGTCCGTCAAACAGATCATCGGAATCGAAAAAATAGACCCATTCAGTCGTGACTGCGGCCAATCCGCGGTTGCGGGCATTGGCGGCGCCTGGTTCAGGTTCATGTATAAGCTTTATGTCAAGCTGCGGGTTTACTGATATGAACTGCTCAATCCATTCAACGGTTCCGTCGGTGCTGCCGTTATCGACAATGACAATCCTGGCCGGCCATGGCAGGTGGCTGGTTATGCTGTCCATAGTTCGTGGCAGGTACTCCCTGCGGTTCAGTACCGGTATGACTATCGTAACATCCATATTCCTCGGATCATGTTCTTAATTATGGGAAAGGGGTTTTCTCCCTTGTGGACCATGTACCAGGCCGATTCCTTCAAGGCGCGCCACAGTGCATTCCCGCATCCGTATATATAACGGAATGTGGCTCCCTTTGTTGCCTGAAGCATGGGATTGCGGGCAAAATTGTCACTTGTCGTAATGGCCCTGGTCTGTACTATGGTCTTTGGTATGAACCTGCAATCAAGTCCGGCTTTCCGGGCGTTGTGCATGAATATCTCCTCTTCACCGGCACAGAACATGGTTCCGCCTATTCCGAACCGTTCATCGAACTGCATATTCCGTTCTGATATGCTGCTGCGCCTGAAGGTTATCTCAACGGAACAGGTCCATGGAGCCGGGTATGGGTGCAGCAATTCTCCGCTCTCGGTTACGGCCTGGAATGTCAGTATATCGGCATTGACATTCTGTTCCCATGAAGTGATTATGTTCTGTATGTATTCCGGAGTGTAGCGGTTGTCGTCATCGGCAATAACGCATATGTCACCCGTGCTGTGGCTTATGGCGTTGTTCCTGTTTCTTGACAGTCCGATGCCTTCAAGGGGGAAAACCCTAACGTCATTTCTTCCGTTGAAAAGGGCTGAATAGTCAAATTGGGGCGCCTTTGCATCGGGCTTGGTTCCGGTGCTGCCCAGTTGGTGGGATATGGTGTAGGTGACCTGTCCGTTTGGGGGCAGAATCATGGAGGGCACCTTTAAAATGCCATCACCTATAGTGCATATCAGTATGTCTATTACCATTACAAACGCAATATTACCTATTTTTTCCTTATTAATTATACTTTTGTAGTCACAAACTCGTTTTGATTATATTCGAAGGCAATATCGTAAAGTGGACAATAACAGAAGAGCTGACAATAGGGAAAGACTCAATGACAGGATTCTGAAGTTTACCGGACTGTTCGGGGGAATTCAGGTGCTTGTCATTCTGGTTTCATTGGTGCGCACCAGGCTGATTACTGGCTTTCTCAAGACGGTTGGCTTCGGCATAAATGAGAACCTGAACCGTACGCTCAACCTTATGAAGAGTTCTACCAATCTTGGTATTGCCTACAGTGCGGTTCATTCACTTTCTGTCGATTTTGAGAAAACCGAAGCACTTCAGGAACACACTCAGGAAAGCCTGCAAAAGGCTCAGGCTGAACTTGAATCGACCATAATGGTTACCCGAAGCTGGGCGTTCCTGACAGCCCTTTTGGGTTTTGCACTGACTTTTTTGCTGGCTCCATGGCTGGGCCGATGGGCTTTCGGCGGAAATGACAGTTATGCCATGTACTTCAGGGTGCTGTCCATAGCAGTGGCTGCAGCTGCCATAAACGGCGGTGAAATGGCTGTTATGAAGGGAACCGGAATGATTCGCCAGATAGCTGTCTGCCAGTTGCTGGCCGGTGTTGCTACTCTCGTGCTCTCAGTTCCTCTCTTTGCCTGGCTCGGACTAAGGGGTATTGTTCCTTCTATGACCGTTGTGGCCCTCGTAACGACAGCAATATCGCTGTTCTATACGCTGGGACGTTACCGGTATTCCATAAGGCCTTTCCGCCTTGAGGTTTTGAAAAAAGGAACAGAGATGGTCCGCTTCGGCATTTTCTTCACTCTCGCGGCGTTCTTTGAGGCTGGCGCACTCTCAATAATTGCCAATTTCATTACCAATTATGCCGATGAAGACATCACAGGCAAATACAGTGCAGCACTGTTGCTCATTACATATTTCAATACATTTCTCTTTGCAGCCATGGATGCTGACTATTTCCCGCGCTTGTCAGCCGTTAGCAACAGCCAGTTGAAAACATCTCTTCTGGTCAACTGCCAGGTTCAGGCCATGAGTATGATAGCCGGGCCGCTGGTAATAGCATTCATGGTATTCCTTCCTATTGTAGTGTGGGTGATTCTAAGTAACCGTTTTGCCGATTCCATACCAATGGCGCAGCTTGCGGTTTTGAGCATTCTTGCCAAGTCACTGACTCTGCCCGTAGCATATCTGGCTCTTTCCCGTGCCGATTCACTGGTCTACATTGTTCAGGAGTTTGCCTATAACGCCTTCCTTGTCATGCTTGTCATGGCCGGTTTCAAAACAGGCGGTCTGGTCGCTGTAGGTGCCGCATTCGCCGTAACAGAATTGCTCTATATGGCAGTGCTCCTTTGCCTGGTAAAGTTCAGGTATGGGGTAGGGCTTTCAAAAGCCTGCGTGAAGGGTTTTGCCACTCAGTTCCTGCTGGCGCTGCTTGCTTCAATTTGCTGCATTATGTTTGGCAGCAGTCATTCATATATGCTTCTCGCAGTTGCATTTCTTTTCTTCTGCGTCTCTTCATTTATTTCATTTCGCTACCTAAACCGTAACACTTCACTGTTCAAGAGGCTTGGCTCAATAGTCAGTTAATAAAAACGGGAGACTGAATTAGTCCCCCGTTTTGAATTGCAATATCTGACTGATATATTAGTCGATAGGCATCTGGATTACCAAATCGTCATCACCAAATGAATATGGACCCCAAATACTATACATGTAGAATGAAATAGTCATGTTCTTGGTGTCAATTTCACCTTCGCACCTAGTTGCCTGGGCATCATATGTGCCATACGAACCATATGTGAATCCCGGACAAATAACCTGGTCAGGAATGATAAGTGTATAGTCCTGCTTGTTGATCCACATCTTGAATACATCTCCACCGAAGAAGATATCACCTTCCAACTGGATACCCATGAGGTCATCAGCGGTGATACCCTTTGGCATCCATTCTGCTCCTGGGAGATCTGCTGCATCAAGAAGGGTAACGGTAACTGGTGTGTCATAGCCATCCTGCAGAATACCTGTACCGATAAACTTTGCAGGATAGAATGGAGCAAATGCAGAGTATGAAACCTTGTATGTGAATGAACCACCATTTACAGACCATCCAGAAAATGCAGTGTTGTTGAAACCTCCGAGAGCGGACCAACCGTCAACCTGAGTTCCGCTCTTCAGTGTATAACTTGGAGTGAACTCGATACGGTCACCTACTTCGATTGATGTGATACCCAGTGCTGCACAAACTTCAGTCATTGTGAATTTCACGTCAGCAGGGAATTCTGTAATGCCAGTCTTTACATAGGCACTCTTCTTGTTTTTTGCTCCATCAGTGTAAACAGCAGTCAGCTGTGCTTCCTTAAGCATAGAGTAGTCACCCTGCTGCTTTGGAATAGACAGAACTACAGAGTAATTTCCACTATTGATATCGGTTGAGAGCTTTGTGTCAGTACCGTCCTTCTTTTCGATATGAATAGTTACTCCATGCTCAACTCCTGCAAGATCGTAAGGCAGCTTGTTTTCGCAACCTACGATTGCTGCTGAGATACCGAGCAGTGCAATAATTCTATTGAATTTCATATTATTCGTATTAATCTATTATTAATTACTTGTCCCAGAATACATTCTTGTCACTAACAACACGATCCTTGTTTGTGATGTTTGGGTTAACTTCCGTCTCATTATTTGGATACCACATTACTCTTGGGTACTTGAGAATCTGAACCAGTGGAATACTAGCCATAGCACCAGGTGTTGCTGCTGTTGTGTGATCGTATGGAGATACAGCTGATGATGTGTTCTCGTCAACGAATACAGGATAGCCTGTTCTGCGAACATCGGTGTAAGCTTCAACTGGATTGAAGAAGTTAGCAATCCACTTCTCAGTCATCAGGATTTCCATCTTCTTGTCAGCGCTGGCAGCATCGAACTTACCTGTTACAGCAGTTACGAATGTGTTGATGTCAGCATCGGCAATTGCTGGAGTTGCAGCGCTTGAAGCCTTGGCAACAGCATTTACATGAGCGATTGAAGACTTGATACCCTTTTCAAGTTCTGCCTTGGCGTCACCGGTGGTAAGACCTGCCAGAATGAGCTCGGCCTTCATGAAAGGAACTGAGTAAGCCATGATCATCTTGTCTGGAGCAATACCGTTACCCTTGCCGGCACCAACCTTCTGGGCAGAACCATCGTCATACAGTCCGCCTACAGGATAGATACCAAGAGTTGTCATAGCTGATTCCTGAGTGCCTGAACTAAGTCCGGTATTTGAACCGAAGAAGATTGAAATGAATGCACCGTCACGATAGTCGGTATCATTGCTTGCACTTGATGATGCTGTTGACTGGTTGTAGAAGTAGTAAGGAATACGTGGGTCCACAATGCTCTTCAGAGGGTTGGCTGAATAGTTATATGAATAACCCTTCATGATTTCATAGAACCATGGGCTGATGAATACACCCTTCTGACCGCCTTCATACTCATCAACATAGCCAGTCTTTCTTTCATCGCTTGGAGTCTTTGTTGCTGTGTGAGGGAACTGGAGGTCCTCGCCGTCACCAATAAAGTTGTCTTCTGCAAGAAGTGCATTCAGCCTGGTTGAGTAATTGTCGATATCGGTAGAAGCCTTGCGTGCATTGACAAGCATCTTCAGTTCAAGTGTGTTGGCTGCCTTGATCCACTTTTCTACATCACCCTTGTAGAACAAATCGTTTGCAGATGGCTTGATTGCGTTAGGTGCTGAAGTGTTCTTCAGGTCTGCAATAGCCCTTTCTACTTCCGTAATAAGGTTGTTGTAGATATCTTTGCTCTTGTCACACTTTGGGTTTTCAATACCATTAACATTAGCCTCTGAATAAGGAATGTCGCCCCAGAGGTCAACCATGTTCATGTAGATGTGAGCACGCAGGATACGGCCGATAGAAGCATAAATTGTGTTCTTGCCGTCATTCATTGAAATCAGTGATTCTGTTCCCTTTACAGCGTAAAGGTATGCCTGCTGCCATGTGTTGCCAAGAGTTGAGTAACCGCTAACAAGAGCGTAGTTGTCGATTTCTCTTGAAACAGTATGATGTACATATGCGCTGAAGTTTGCGTTCAGGTAGTAACCTTCAGCGAAGGTTGATGCAACGTCATATTCAGCAGCGGTCAGCAGCTGTGACATGTCAAGGTCTGTAACAGCGTATGGATCTTTGTTGATGTCAAGATCACAGCTGTTCAGTGACATGGCTGCCAGACCCATTCCTACATAAAAGAATAATTTATTTTTCATATAGTCTGTCTGTTATTAGAATGTTAACTTAAGGTTGAAGGCAACACGTCTGGTAGAAGGTGCAGAGGTGTAGTCAATACCCTGAACGTTAGTTTCACCATATGAGTTGACAATTGGGTCATAGTTTGAGTGCTTTGGTACGTTTGGAGCGTAGAACCACAGGTTACGTCCAACAACTGATGCTTCAAGACCAGTCAGCTTCAGCTTTGAAACAAGTGACTTAGGGAACTCGTAGCCGAGAGAGATTTCTCTCAGACGGAGAACTGTTGCATCATATGTAGCAACTTCGTCACATGAGTTGATAGCGAATGTTGAGTAAGTACCGTCTGAGAAGTAGAGGTCAGACTCGCTAATTGCAGTAGTATTCTTGATGGTTTTTCCTTCGCCATCAAGGATTGGCTGAAGTGTGTTGGCATCGCCATATACACCAGGGAGGATACGTGAACCAAGACGGTCCTCAGTGTCCTTGGTAACACCACGGCCGAGAAGGTCTGTCAGGTATGAGCTGTTTACGCAACCGCCCTTCTGGAAGTCCATCATGAATGAGAATGTCCAGTTCTTGTAAGAAAGGGTGTTGGTCATAGCCAGCTTGTAGTCTGGGTTAGGATTACCAATGATACCCTCTTCAGTGTCATTGATGTACATACCGGTGCTTGGGTCAACCAGTGGGGTGCCGTCATCAGTACGTGCAATCTTCTCACCCTTCAGGATACCGTAAGGCTGACCTACTATAAGTACTGGGCTTGGAGTAGAGAAGTCACCACCGATACGGATTTCATCAACACCGTCAGCAAGTTCGAGAACTTCAGACTTGTTGTTTGTGTAAGTTGTGTAGATGCTCCACTTGAAGTCATCCTGGAAGATTGGATAAACGTCAACGCCGAGTTCAACACCGCGGTTGCGGATAGAACCGAAGTTTGTTACGAATGAACTTGAACCTGATGATGCAGGAGTTGTCTTTGCACCAATCTGGTTGTCAGAGATTCTGTTGTAGAATGTACCGTCAATACCGATTCTGTTCTCGAAGAACTTGAGTTCGATACCGGTCTCAACCTCACGGGTAAACTCTGGCTTCAGGTTTTCATCATAAACTGTGGTTGGGATAAACATCATGCCATGTCCCATGTATGGGTTGCCAATGGTGTATGTACCATTATTATAATAAGGTCCTGCATCGTTACCAACCTTAGCCCAGCTGGCACGTACCTTACCGAAGTTCAGTATGCTGTTTTCCATCTGGAGAGCATCGGTGAAAATTACAGATGCTGATACTGATGGGTAGAAGAAGCTGTTGTTGGCAACAGGCAGGGTTGATGAGAAGTCGTTACGGCCTGTTACTTCGAAGAATGCCCATGACTTGTAATCCAGCATAATATCACCGAAGATACCATACTTTCTGTAGCGTGAATAGCTTTCAGAAGCTGTCTGTGACTTGGTGTTGTCTATAGCGTAGATGTTCTTGTTGATAATGTCCTGACCACTTGCACCGAAACCTTCAGATGTTGTCTGGTTGTAGTTGTGACCGGCAGTTCCCTTTACATGGAAATCACCGAACTTTTTGTCGGCTGTAATGATAAGGGTTGACTCAATTGAACTGTTTGTGCTAATGCTGCGGCTAATGTAGCCCTGACCGGCGAAACCGCGTGAACCAAGGTCAACGATTGACTTTCTGTCGCTTGTGTAGTCGTTGTAACCGAGAGTGTAGTCAGCGCTCAGCCACTTGTTGAAGTCATAGCCTACGTTCATGTTGGCAACCATACGCTTCTGGGTTGTTATAATCTTGTCATGTTCCCATGCCCAGTATGGGTTGTTTGCCTGAGAAGAGAGCTGGAACAGCAGGTTGCTGCCGTCAGTACCTTCGTATGGGAAGTTCTGGATGTCCCAGCTACGTGGCATAATGAATGCACGAGCCAGTGAGTTCATACCACCTGATGCAGAACTTGACTGGTTGTTACCATACATAGGGCTGTTCTGCTGGTTCTGTGTATATGCCATGTTACCGCCGATGCGCAGACCGCTTGCAAGCTTCTGGTGACCACCAATGCTGAATGCATAACGGTTGAACTCTGAAGCAGGAATGTAGCTGTCCTGAGTTGTACGTGAAATGGTAACGTTGAATGTACCGCGGTCGTTGGTGCTCTGTACGTTGGCTGATGTGTCAAAAATGTGACCAGTCTGGAACAGGTCCTTAACGTTGTTAGGATATGCCTGGTAAGGAATATCGCCGTTGAGCTCTGGGTACATCTCAAGTGCAAGGTCCGGATACATTGCCCCGATGGCAGAATACATTGGAATGGTTGTTACTTCAGAGAAAGGAGCACCCCATGAACCGTTGGCGCCGCCTACCTTGAAGTCAGAACCCTGACCATATGTGTTCTGGTAGTCTGGGAGAGAAGCAATGCTTTCAAGTGCGTATGAAGTGTTGATTGTTACATCAAGACCCTTCTTGCGGCCTGTACCCTTTGAACCAGACTTGGTTGTGATAAGGATAACACCGTTTGCAGCACGTGAACCGTAAAGGGCAGCAGCTGCAGCACCCTTCAGAATGTTCATTGACTCAATGTCGTTAGGGTCAAGAGTAGCAATACCGCTCATGTAGGCACCGCTGAAGTTTGCTGCACGTCCGCTCTGGCCAACACCTGAGTTACTGTAAGGAACGCCGTCAACTACATAGAGAGGTTGGTTGTTTCCAAGGAATGAAGAGTTACCACGGATTGTGATACGTGTAGCACCACCGGCATCACCTGAAGGAGCTGATACCTGAATACCTGCTACCTTACCTTCCAGGGCACGAAGCATATCAGTTTCAGCCTTCTGTGAGGTTTCATCGGCATCAATCTTGGTCACTGAGTAACCCAGTGAACGCTCGGAACGCTGAATACCGATAGCAGTTACAACTACGTCGTCAATTTCAATTGAACCCGGGTTCAATGTTACGTTGATGACTTTTCTGCCATTTACGGCTACGGTCTTTGAATCGTAACCCATAAATGAGAACACCAGAGAACCATTGGACGGAACTGAAATGGTATAAACACCATCAATGTCAGTTGTTGTACCAGTGCTGGTTCCCTCTACTTTCACTGTAACAGCTGGCATTGGACTTCCGTCATCAGCAGCTGTTGCAACGCCTGTGACCTGTATATTCTGTGCAGAAGCAAGTCCTACGCAGAAAATTGCGGCCATCGTTAAGAGAAACTTTCTCATACAATTGAATTTGTTGTTGATAATGTGTTAATTGTGAGTTATTGTGGTTATAAAAAAACTTAAACTTTATCGCCCTTTGCTCAGGGTTAAAGTCATCTCACTACTTTTACCAGTGGAAAACTGACATGTTAGTTTAATGACAATAGAATTTCCCCCAAATGACAAAAGGTCCTCTTTTCTTTTTGGTTATACCTATTTATATTTCTGCAAAGGTATGATAATTATTCGTTTTAACAATGTTTTTATTAATAAAAAAGAAAAAAGTCATGCAGGATTGAGGGGGGACTGTCATTATGACAAGAACATGCCATGTTTTATTTCAAAAGTGACAGTTTATAAGTTTGATTTGCGAATGAGGGTAAAATGCTGATAATCTTGCTGTTTTGTGACAAACCGATTCAGTAGCCGCCGTCTGGCGTGAAGCAGGGTGATTGGCGTGCCTATTTGAAAATTAACAATAAATCGCTAAATTAAAATCGTATTAACAGCTCATTTTGAAGGCGAAATAAAGGAATACTCTATTATGTCAGAATGGTTTTGTAATGACACGGGAAAAAGAGAAAAAAGTATGCGTTTGGAATTTGATTGGCACTATGTATGTCTTTATGAACTCATGAAGTATCATGTTGGGGTTTCTGCACTAAAAAGAAGCACTTTCAAGAACCGATTGACAACTGTAAGATGGCTTGAACATCATTTTCCTGATTTGAAATATTCCGATGTCTGTACAGAGGTAATGAATGAAATTGCTGGTCAGATGAAGAAATCCGGCTTGTCGGTCAATACGGTCGCTAAACATGTTAATCATATAAAAATCTGTATAAATTGGGCTTTTGGAATTCCCATGAATACCGTACGCTCGGATATTCGCAACTTTCATGTCCGCAGTGTTCCGTCCCGAATAACCTTCCTGCATGAAGAAGATATGAAGAAGCTGGAAGATTATGCTTCATTGACCTCGGTTAATAATAGATTTAACCTTGATTATCATTGTATTAATTCTTTTTTGTTTTGCTGCTATACAGGGCTGCGTTATTCTGACTTCTGTGGACTTACTTGTAAGAATATTGATTACGATTCTGATGAGAAGTGGTTATGTTCAATTTCCCGAAAAACCGGTAAGACTATAAGAATTCCGTTGACATATCTGTTTGAAGGAAAGGCTTTGGATATATTGAATATGTATAGTGGAACCACTGACACTTTTTTTCGTTTGCCATCAAATGCCTTGGTTGATAAATATCTTGGAAAAGTTGGTAAGAAAGTAGGTGTAGCCAAACATTTTTCCTTTCATTCGGCCAGACACACCAATGCGACTCTTCTGCTAAACAAGGGAGTAAGCGTTACCACTGTTCAGAAATTGCTTGGTCACAGTAGCGTCAAGACTACTATGAAGTATTGTGAAGTGCTGGAAGATACGATTGTAAAAGAACTGAGCGCTATGACTTGACCGTATAGAATTTGTTTTTGTTGGTAAAAGTAGTGAGATGACTTTAACCTATCTGATAGAGAAAAAAGTTGTAGATGATTAAAGAGACTATCAACTATAATTGTTCAACAAAAACTGAAATTTTATGAGAAAATTTCTTTTAGTGCTAACCGCAATTTTCTGTGCTGGATTTGCTACAGCGCAGAATATTCAGGTTACAGGTATTGCCACATCTGCTGATGATGGCAGTCCAATGCCGGCCGTATCAGTGGCCGTACAGGGCACAAACCGAGGTACGTCAACGGACCTCGATGGTGCTTACTCTATCTCGGTTCCTTCTAATGGAACGCTTGTGTTTTCGTTTATTGGCTACGAAGATGCCGTTGTACCTGTAAACGGAAGAAAGGTTATCAATGTTTCTTTGAACCCAGGTTCAATCAAGATTGATGACGTTGTTATTACTGCTATGGGCCTTAAGCGTTCAGAGAAGGCTCTTGGTTATGCTGCTTCGAGTGTAAAGGGTGATGAAATTTCATCCAAGCGCACAAATGACATCATGTCAAGCCTTGCAGGTAAGGTTGCAGGTGTTCAGATTGCTTCAACATCAAGTGACCCAGGTTCATCACAGTCTGTAATCATCCGTGGTGTTAGCTCTCTGAGTGGAAGCAACCAGCCTCTGTATGTCATCGATGGCGTACCAATGAACAATACAGCTCATTATTCAAGCGATGGTCTTAATTCTGGCTATGACTTTGGTAACGGTGCAAATGCTGTTAACCCTGACGATGTTGAGAGTATGACCATTCTTAAGGGTGCAGCCGCAACCGCTCTTTACGGTTCACGTGCTGCCAACGGTGTTGTAATGATTACAACAAAGTCCGGTAAGAAGGGTTCTGGCCTTGGCATTGAGTATAACGGTGGTATTCAGTGGAGCTCAGTTCTCCGCCTGCCACAGATGCAGAATGAGTGGGGTATGGGTTGGTACGGCGACAAGACCGATGATGAAAACGGTTCATGGGGTCCTCGCTTTGATGGAACACAGCAGATCTACGGTGCCATCTACAACAACTCACAGAAGATGAAGGCCTACAGTGCAATGGAAGACAATATCAAGGATTTCTTTGATATAGGTGTTCGCTACAACAACAGCCTTTCTTTCAATGGTGCAACAGACAAGAGTGACTATTTCATATCATTCTCTCAGATTTCCGATGATGGTATGATACCTACCAAGGCCGACTCTTACGATAAGTATACTTTCTCTGCACGTGGAAGTCATAGAGTGGACAAACTGACATTCTCATCATCATTGAACTATGCAAACCAGAAAAACAGCTTTGCTTCGACTGGTCAGGGTGAAAGTTCAATGTACAATGCAATAATGCAGACTCCACGTGATATCAGTATTATTGGACTCAAGGATCTCAACGATCCATTTAACACTCCTGGTTATTATTATACACCTTATGGTATTACCAATCCATACTGGGTTCTTGAAAACTATAAGAATGCATATTCTTCAGAGCGTTTCTATGGAAAGTTCCAGGTTGACTACGACATACTGAAAAATCTTAAGTTTACTTATCGTTTAGGTCTGGATACAGAGGTTAACCAGTCTGAGTTTGGAGAGCCAAACCTTGTTGCACTGTTCTCAGATACCTATAACGGTCTGAATGGTGCTTCTACCTTTGATGGCAACGAGGGTTCCTATTCACAGAGCATGACTCGTAGAATGGAGCTCAACCATGATATTATGATGACATATAATACCAAGGTAGATGATTTTGCATTCAATGTACTTGCCGGTTTCAACGGCAACCAGCGTCAGGCTAACGCTGTAGGTGCAGCTATTTCTAGTCTGACTATACCTACATGGTATAATCTCAGCAATACAACCAAGGCTCCATCAGTATCACAGAATTCTTCAATGCGCAGACTCATGGGCGCCTATGGACAGGTTGAGGCTTCTTATCAGGAACTTTTCTTCCTGACAGTGAGTGCACGTAACGACTGGTCATCAACACTTCCAAAGGAGAACCGCAGTTTCTTCTATCCTGGTGTTACCGGTAGCTTTGTATTCAGTGAACTTCTCAAGGATCAGAGCGATTGGCTGGATCTCGGTAAGGTTCGTCTGAGCTGGGGTAAAACAGGTAATGATGCTGCACCTTATATGACAAGTGCTACTTATGCTCAGGCTGGTGGTACTGGTTATTGGGGTGGCTATGATTTCCCATATACAGGTGCTGGATATAACGCCTACACTCTTGGAAATGTTTTAGGTAGTACAACTCTTAGCCCTGAGATGACAACTGAGAAGGAAATCGGTCTGAATATGGCATTCCTTGAGAACCGTGTTTCGTTTGATGTAGCTTGGTATAATCGTAAAACAGACAAGCAGATATACTCTCTTGATATGGATTATTCTACTGGTTTTTCAGCACAGAATACCAACCTTGGTGAGGTTGAGAACAAGGGTATAGAAGCAATGATCTCTGTTACTCCTATCCGTACCAAGGATTTTGAATGGGTTGTAAGTGCAAACTTTACCAAGAACTGGAGTAAGGTACTCAGCTTGCCTGAGGAGCTTGGTGGCGAAACTGTCATATATGGACTCTCAGGTAGCACAGGTATGTATGCAATCGTAGGTCAGCCTGTCGGCGTATTCAAGGCTCAGGTTCCAAAGAGAAGTCCAAGTGGTCAGATAATCGTTAATTCATCTACTGGTCTTCCTATTGCAGAAGATGAACTGCAGATTGTTGGTGATATGAACTATGATTATCAGATGGGATTCTCATCGGCTATCAAGTATAAAGGCTTCTCTCTCAGTGCCGATGTTGATATCCGCAAGGGCGGTCTCATGTATTCACGTACCAAAGACATTGAGTATTTTACCGGTAACGCAATGCAGACCGCCTATAACAACCGTAATGATTTTGTAATTCCAAACTCTGTTGTAGAGACAGTTGACGGTAGCGGCAATACTATTTACGTTGAAAATACAACAGCTATTGGCCTGTCTGGCGTAAACAGCAAGATTTATGACTATTGGAATGGTGGTGGCGCCGAAATGGAAAGCTCCTTCCTTCTGGACAAGTCTTACGTTAAACTGCGTTCTGTAGTACTCAGCTATGAGCTTCCTAAGCAGTGGACTAAGAAACTTTTTGTTAATGATGTAGTGCTGTCTGCCTTTGGTAGCAACCTGCTCATGTGGACTCCTGCTTCTAATACATTCATTGATCCGGAAATGACTTCATTTGGTAATGACCTTGCTGGTAACTATGGTGAATATTCAGCCAACCCAAGTTCACGTCATTTTGGCTTCAATCTCAAGTTCAAATTTTAATTAGGGAACTATTATGAAAAAATATCTTTTGACAATAAGTGTAGCGGCCCTGACCCTCACTTCGTGTAATCTGGATATCAATGACAATCCCAATTATCCGGAAAAGGGTGCTATTACCCCAGACTTGATATTCCCGTCTGTACAGAATGCTATCATGGCTACATCTTGTGATATCATGTTCAACTATGCAGGCTTTTTTGCACAGTATTTTGAGCAGATGCCAGAGGCAAACCAGTTTAATGATTTAGCAAACTATTCAATAACAGAGTCTGATCAGACTATCGACCGAGCTTATCTTCAGCTTTATGCCCGCGCTCTCGAGGATATTGAGGTAATCAAGGAGCAGGTTACATCAAAGGCAGATATTCTTGCTGCAACTGCTATGCGTGCTTTTGCATTTCAGTTAATGGTAGATAATACCAGCGATGCTCCTTATACCGAAGCCCTTAAGGGTAGCGCAATTCCTCAGCCTCGTTGGGACGACGGTAAGACCGTTTATCTTGGCATTATTTCAGAGCTGACAACTGCCATTGATGCTTACAAGGCAAATCCAGACGTAATGACAATGACAGATATCATGTTTGCAAAGAATGCAAATCAGTGGCTGGGTTATTCCAATGCATTGCTGCTGCGTATGTATTTCCGTATGTATGATGCAGGTATGACAGAGTACAAGCAGAAGATTCAGGATCTGGTATCTGAGAATGCTTTCTTTGCTGGCGATGCAACAGTGGATATCTTTGCAGATCAGGATGGCAACCGTAGCGCATTCTATGCAAGTTATTATGCTCTTGGAACTGCTAACCACTGTGCTTCTTACCCAATCATTTCCTACATGCAGTCTACAGCAGACCCTCGTATTGCATATTGTTTCAACAAGAGCGCTGCAGATAATGACTATGTAGGTCAGATTCCAGGTTCAAAGGCTCTTGCCAAGGTTTGGAATGGCGGTGATTGGAAGAACAAGAACGTTAGTGCTGTCAACTATGCCCTGCATAATGGCAAGGGTGTTTCACGTCCTGCATTCATGTATACTCAGGCCAATCTCCAGTTCCTGATTGCAGAGGCCGAGCTGCGTTTTAACAACAACGATGCTGCTGCCAAGACTGCTTATGAGGCTGCAATCAAGGCAGACTTTGCTGCCAAGGGAATTGCCGGCGCCGATGCATTTATCGCTGCTGGTGGTGCATGGACAGGTGATGCTGATGCAAAGCTGAACAAGATTTACATGCAGAAGTGGGTAGCGCTCTGCTATATGGATAATATGGAATCATGGAGTGAAATCCGTCGTACAGATGTTCCTAAACTTTCTACCAAATCTGGTAAGGAAATATTTGATGACGCAACCATTTATACTCCTGGTGAACTCATTGAGCCTGCAGAGAACGGCATTGTTGCAGGCGGCTTAATGAAACGTATGTTCTATCCTATTAAGGCTCGTAATTTGAACAAGAATACACCTGCTGTTAAGAAGGGTAGTGATCCAGTTTGGTGGGATATTCACTGATTTGTTGTAAACTATTAAATACATGAATATGAAAAAGATTATATATAGCTTAATGGTTTGCTGCGGTCTGGTGGCGTTCGCTTCTTGCGAGAAAAAGGTCACCACAGAAGATCCTTCAACCATTACATATTATGTTTCATTCGAGATGAATGGTGATGAGACAATGCTTGTGCCAATTAATTCTACATTTACTGATCCAGGCGTTGCTGCTACAGAGAATGGTGCAGATGTCCAGAGCAAGGTTGTAGTTTCAATTACTGATCCTGACGGAGCTCCCGTTGCAAGCATTCCTACAAATACGGCAGGCCTTTATTATATCAATTACAGCGCAGTAAACAACGATGGCTTCTCCGCAAGCATTGATCGTACTGTAATTGTTTATGATCCTGCAGTTACAGCTTCAATTGAGGGTACTTATGTCACAGATCTTGACTTGACCATGTATAATGGAAGCTCATTCAATGCATGGATTGCAGCCAAGGGTTATGCAAACTATGCAGAGGTCAAATTTACTCAGATTGCTCCAGGTTTCTTCCAGTGCAACGACCTTCTGGCCGGTTGGTACGGACAGATTCGTAATTATGGTGCCAAGTATTACATGAGTGGTATCGTTACTCTGAATGCAGACAATTCTCTGACTCTTCTCACCAGTTTCATTCCAGGTTGGGCTGATGGACTTGATTGGATTCATAATGCAGTTTACGATGACGTAACTTCTACTATTAAGTACGATGCATCTTATGCTGGTCAGATTTTTATATCACCAGTGCTTGTAAAACAATAATAATAATATAAGGATATGAAAAAGTATATAGCACTCTTTTCTTTTGTTGCAGCTCTTATGGTTACAGGCTGTAGCGTATATACTGATGAAGAGCCAGGCGGTGTTGCCACTCAGGACCTTTGCGGAACATGGGTAATTACAGTCGAAGCTTCTTTGGGTGAAAATAGTGGAACTGTAGATCTTTCTGCTGCAGATAAGGCTGCACTTGATGCAACAGATGACTGGGTAGATCTTCACGGAGTAGGCAAGACTTTCCTTAGAACATATAATACCGCAGCCAATGATGCAGATTCTATTTGGTTCGACGATGATAATTTCTGGGGAGAAAAGTTCAAGATTTCTTGCAACAGTTCCAAGCTTTCATTTGTGGCTGATTCAGTTCCTTCAATTACTGGTTCCGGATGTGAAGCAACAATTCGCTATGGTCAGGTTCTTAAGGGTGCAGCTACTACCCCTAGAGGCCAGAAGGCAGACAGCATCATAGCTTATGTATTCTACAATGACGGATATGATTTCACATACAAGTTCTCAGGTTTCCGTTATACTGGATTTGCAGAAGACACTTATTGATTGAATGTCTTATATTAAGAAAAGGGGTGAGTACCGCAGTACTCACCCTCTTTTTTTTTGTCCTATGTCTTGTGTAAGACTGTCTTCATGCACTTTTGATTAGCAATCTGCGTGCTCACATAATTCGCCATCTTTTTCGACTTGGATAGTGCAGTGACTGATACCTTGATGTGTGAGTTTTTCTGTAATGCTCGTGCGTATCGCTCCGGATTCGTTAATGTCTGAGATCACAATATGTACGGTCATTGCTGTTTCTGTCGTGCTGATTGGCCAAACGTGAAGATGGTGCATGTTTTCCACTCCTGGTTCGGTTTTGATGATTTCGGCGATTTCATCGATGTTTATTGATTCCGGAACAGCGTCTATGCTCATTCTGATACTCTCTTTAAGCAGGTCTGCTGTTGAGACGAGAATGATAATTGCAATGGCGAGCCCTATGATAGGGTCAATCATATTAAAACCGGTGAATCTGATTATCAGTCCGGAAATGACGACTCCGATTGATACCAGAGTGTCGGCTGCCATGTGTAGAAATGCGCCACGGGTGTTAATATCGTGCTTTTGGTTACGCATGAGAAGGTAGGCTGTCAGACCATTGATGACTATGCCGATTCCTGCCGTAATCATGACGATGTTTCCGTTGACCGGTTCTGGATTCGCGAATTTTTCTATACTCTCTTTGGCAATGATTATTACTGCTACAAGTAAAATTATAGCATTGAGCAATGAAATGAGAATTGAGCTTTTCTTATATCCGTATGTAAATTTTTCTTTTCGCTTGCTAGATGCGAGTTTGAAAGCTGTCAAAGCCAGAACCAATGATAATACGTCGCTAAAGTTGTGTCCGGCGTCTGACACAAGACCGAGTGAATTGCTGATGAAACCTGTTGCGGCTTCAATTGCCACAAATCCAAGATTCAGAATAATTGAAAGAATGTATATTCCGTTCAGCGATTCAATTTTATGGCTGTGATTGTGGCCATGGTGACCGTTGTGGTTGTGATGATTGTGATTGTGGGCATGTTCGTGGTTATGCTCATGTGTGTGTTCGTAGTTGTGTGCCATTTTATTTATGTTTTGTTTGTATTTTCGTCGTGCTTGTTTTCTGATTTGCAGTGCAAAGGTAGAGCCCTTACCTCGCAACTGGGTTGCAAAAGTTGAGAACCGGGATGGGGTAGATATGCTTGGATTATCGGATTCCTTGGTATGATTCGTGGTGTCGGAATAATGACTATATTTGCGGTATGAAAGAGATTGAAGATATACTAAGATCGCGTGGAATACGCCCGACGGCGAACCGCATTCTAATAATGAGAACACTCATGAATAATGGTGCTCCCATGACAATGACTGAAATTGAGGATGTGCTTGAGTCGGTTGATAAGTCAATTATTTTCAGGACTCTTTCCTTGTTCCGGGAGCACCATCTCCTGCATGGGATTGATGACGGGTGTGAAGGGGTCCGATACGAAATGTGCCACTGCCTTGATGAAGGCGAAGACAATGACCAGCACCTGCATTTCCACTGTGAGGTATGCCATAGGACCATATGTCTTGAGAACTTTCCGGTTCCACCGGTCAATCTTCCGGAGGGGTATAAAATATACGCCCTCAACTATGTAGTCAAGGGCGTATGTCCAGAATGCAGTAAGAAAAACTAAGCCTGTTCCCTTACTTTGCCATGCGGTAGATGTTGACCATGTCTTCACGTGTCAGTTCCATCAGGCCACCCATAGTGTTCTTACCGTAGTTGCTGCACTTGTCGGCCATGATCTGGATTTCCTCTTCGGTTATTTCTTTTCCGATCAGTTCGTGAATGTTGATTGGCATGCCTATTGAATGGTAGAATTTTTCCATTGCCTGTATGCCGGCCTCAGCAGTCTCTTCGTCAGACTGGAAATGGTTTGTCACACCCATTACGTTGACTGCGAAACGGGCGAATCTCTTCATGTTGTTCTTGCAGGTATAGCGTGCCCAGCTTGGCCAGATGGCGGCAAGTCCGGCGCCGTGTGAAACGTCAAACATGCCGCTCAGTTCGTGCTCAAGGTTGTGGGTTGACCAGTCACCGCTGGTGCCGCAGCCTGTCAGGTCGTTGTGTGCAAGGCTGCCTGTCCACATGATCTGTGCACGGCTGTGGTAGTTGTCTGGCTGGGCAAGTGCTATGGGGGCATGCTCCTTGATGGTACGCAGGACGGCCTCGGCGATTGCGTCTGTAATGTCCATGTCATCGTCAATTGAGAAGTATCGTTCCATGGTGTGCATCATTATGTCAGTAGCGCCGCATGCTGTCTGCCATGCCGGCAGGGTGTAGGTGCGTTCCGGATTCATGATTGCGAACTTTGGACGGAGCCTGTAGTCGCAGTAGTCTTTCTTGAGCCAGCCCTCCTCGTTGGTGATTACGCTTGCTTCGCTCATTTCAGAACCTGCTGCCGGGATGGTCAGCACTGATGCAAGCGGTAGAGCCTTCTCAATCCTGTCTTCGTGCTTGTACAGGGTCCATACATCGCCCTTGTAGAATACGCCGCATGAAATTGCCTTGACTGAGTCGATTACTGAACCGCCGCCGACTGCCAGAAGGAAATCAACTCCCTCTTTCTTGCACAGCTCAATGCCCTGGCGTACCAGTGAGAGACGTGGGTTTGGAACTACGCCGCCAAGCTTGACGTATGATATGCCGTTCTCTTCAAGTGACTTGCAGACGACATCCAGGAGTCCTGACTTTGTTGCACTCTGTCCGCCAAAGTGGACAAGAACCTTTGTACCGCCATACTGCTTTACCAGCTGGCCTACCTTTGATTCGGAATTTTTACCGAATACCACCTGAGTGGGTGCGTAATATGTGAAATCTTTCATAATGGCGGCAAAGATATTGCAAAATGGGGCCTGGCTTGGAAACAGTTTCTTTAAATAATGTGAACTGGCTGAAATTATTTATGTTTTTTGTATATTTGCGCAGAATGGAGCGGTGCGCACCTGTGCATCGGCCTGCAAGAATGACAAATAATTAAAAATCAATAAGAAATGGATGAACTTATGACACAGGTAATCGCCAAGGCACAGGAATGGTGCGGCGATTCATTTGACGAACAGACACGTGCTGAAGTTAAGGCAATGCTTGAGAACGAGGACAAGTCAGCCCTTGTCGATGCATTCTATCGCGACCTGGAATTTGGTACCGGCGGACTGCGCGGTATTATGGGTGCAGGTACAAACCGCATGAATATCTACACAGTAGGTATGGCTACCCAGGGTCTGGCAAACTACCTGAACCGCAATTTCAAGGATATGGATCAGATTTCTGTTGTTGTTGGTCACGACTGCCGCAACAACGGCCGCCTGTTTGCCGAGACTGTTGCAAACATATTCAGCGCAAACGGCATAAAGGTTTATCTGTTTGATGCACTGCGTCCAACCCCTGAGGTTTCTTTTGCAATCCGTTACCTGGGCTGCCAGAGCGGTGTTAACGTAACCGCCAGCCACAATCCACGTGAGTACAACGGCTACAAGGCATACTGGGCCGATGGCGCTCAGGTTCTGGCTCCGCATGATACAGGCATTATTGATGAGGTTAACAAGGTTAAGGTGCAGGATATCAAGTTCCAGGGCAATCCTGAGCTTATCCAGATTATCGGCGAAGAGGTTGACAAGCCATACCTTGATGCAATTGAGGGCATCTGCATTGATCCGGACCTTGTAAAGCGCAATCATGACCTGTGCATTGTCTATACTCCTCTGCACGGTTGCGGCCGCGTTATGATACCACGTTCACTGGCTCAGTGGGGATTCACCAACGTGCACACCGTTCCTGAGCAGATGGTTGAGGACGGTAACTTCCCAACAGTAGTATCGCCAAACCCAGAATATCCAGAGGCCCTGACCATGGCCCTGAACCTGGCCAAGCAGCTCAATGCCGACGTTGTAATGGCATCGGACCCCGATGCTGACCGTCTGGGCGTGGCTTGCCGCAACGACAAGGGCGAACTGATCCTGCTGAACGGTAACCAGACCGCCATGATATTCCTGTACTACATTATCACAGCCTACAAGCAGCTGGGTAAGATGACAGGCAAGGAGTATATTGTAAAGACTATCGTTACAACCGAGGTTATCAGCCGCATTGCTGAAAAGAACGGCCTTGAGATGTTTGACTGCTACACCGGTTTCAAGTGGATTGCCAAGGTTATTGCCGATGAGAACGCTAAGGGCAAGAAGTACATTGGTGGTGGTGAGGAGAGCTTTGGCTTCCTGGCCGAGGACTTTGTACGTGACAAGGATGCCGTATCGGCCTGCTCACTCATGGCAGAGATTGCCGCATGGGCAAAGGAAAACGGCAAGACCCTGTTTGACCTGCTGCTCGATGCTTATCAGGAGTACGGATTCTCACAGGAGGGCGCTGTCAGCGTAGTTAAGCCTGGCAAGAGCGGTGCCGATGAGATCAAGGCTATGATGGAGCAGTTCCGTGCAAATCCTCCAAAGAGCCTGGGCGGTGAACCTGTAGTATTGGTCAAGGACTTCAAGACCCTGAAGCAGACCGATGCAAACGGTGTTGTTTCAGATTTGGATATGCCTGAGCCATCAAACGTTCTGCAGTACTTTACTGCTGCCGGCGACAAGATTTCTGTCCGTCCTTCAGGTACTGAGCCAAAGATCAAGTTCTACATGGAGGCAAAGCTTGTCATGAAGGACAAGAGTGCATATTTGGAGACTCAGAAGGCTGCCATGGCCAAGATTGAGGCATTCAAGAAGGATCTGGGAATTTGATAGTTTCTTTACAACGACATTTACTATGACCAAAAGAAGACTTTTGCTTGTCCCAATGGTGATGGCTCTTGCCGGAGCCGGTGCCCAGAATACCCAGAACGTGGTTTTCTGGCAGGCGTCCGGCAGTGAGGCGTATCCTGTCAACCAGGTGGACAGCCTGACATTCCAGAAAAGCAGCGAAACTGTGATGGTCTGGAATTCCACAGGTGTTGTCGATACCATCAGGCAGGCCGATATTGACAGCGTGACCTTTTCAGTCCCTTCAATTAAGAGCACCAACAAGAAGACCGATGATGAACTGAAGAATATATTCAGCAGCGTTAAGGTAAACTCGACCAGTTACCGCAAGGTGGGCAATACCAACCCACTTATGGGACACAAGTTCGGAGCTGACCCGTTCGGAATGGAGTACGATGGCCGCCTGTATGTCTACATGACCGATGACCATATGTACGATTCCAATGGAAATGCCATAACCAGCGGTTATTCCGACATACGCAACATAAGCATCATATCATCGGCTGACCTGGTGAACTGGACTGACCATGGAGCAATCCAGATTGCCGGTTCAAACGGACCTGCAAGGTGGGCCAACAACAGCTGGGCACCCTGTGCAGCGCACAAGACCATAAACGGCAAGGAAAAGTTCTTCATGTATTTTGCCGACAACGGCAGTGGAATAGGTGTCGTTACATCTGATACTCCGTATGGCCCATGGACCGATCCGCTGGGAAAGCAGCTCATTTCAAGGAGCACTCCAAACTGCTCAAACGTTGAATGGCTGTTTGACCCCGCAGTGATGGTTGACAATGACGGCAAGGCATACCTCTATTTTGGTGGTGGCGTTCCTGACGGCAAGTCGGCCGATCCCGGTACGGCGCGCTGCGTACAGCTGGGTGACGACATGATATCAATTGTTGGCACCCCGCAGCAGATTAATCCGCCTTATCTTTTCGAAGATTCCGGTATTAACCATGTAGGTAACAAGTACCTGTACAGCTACTGTTCCAACTGGACATCGAACAGCAATCCTGGTGTTGCCAAGATTGCATATATGATTTCCGATAATCCGCTTGGACCATTCAAGTATGTAGGTGCCTTCTTTGACAATCCGGGTGATGCCGGATGGGCAGGCGGCGGTGGCAACAACCACCATGCAGTAGTAAAGTTCAAGGGAAAGTACTACATACTGTATCACACCAGGACCCTGAAGAAGGCCATGGCACTCTCTTCAACGTTCAGTGAATCGGAACTCAGGAGCACATGCATAAGCGAACTTACTGTAAATGAATCAAATCCGTCATTTACAAAGCTCAATGCATCACAGACCAATGAAAAGGGCCCTGCCCAGATTGAGAACCTTGACCCTTACCAGAAGGTCGAGGGCGAGACCATGGCCTGGCAGAATGGCGTTTCCGTTTCATACGAGATGGGCAAGTACATAAAGAGGGTTACCGTAGCGGCCGAAGTCAAGCAGCCGGGTTCATGGATAACCCTGTCAAAGGTTGACTTCAAGAACGGACCAAGCTGCTTTACCGCAAGAGTGAAGGGCAAGGGCGTAATCAGGATCATTGCCAAGAAGACCGACAAGTCGCTGAATACGGTGATTGGATATGTTGAACTTCCTGGAAATGATACATACACCGATGTTACAATACCGGTGCTCAAGTCACCAGTAGGCGTGTACAACACCCTGACATTCCAGTTCTCCGATGCTGCAAGCATGGACTACTGGCAATTCTATTAATACTCTAATGGTTCAGACTCAATAAATGAACAGTAAAAGAATCTTCCGTACGGCGGTGTTGGCCATGTGCCTTGCTGTTACCGCCTGTTCTCCAAGAAGGGGTGTGGTCGATATTGTATTTGTCCAGACCTCCGATATTCATGGACATATCTATGCCGACAATCCTCTGGACGGTTCCGAAAGGAAAGGGGCGCTACTCAAGGCTGCTTCATACATAAAGGAACTCAGGAAGGAGAATGACAACGTGGTGTTCCTTGATGCCGGAGACAATATGGAAGGCTCTCCCGAGGTATACTTCGATGTTACCGTGGGCCTGGAGAAGCACGAACTGGTATCAATGGCCCTTTCGTACATGGGCTGTGATGCATCGGTCCCCGGAAATCACGACATCAATGTGGGAGCGCTGCCCTATGACAGGTTTATGCGAGGCGCGCTGTTTCCGGTACTTGGTGGAAATGTGGGCTATGAGTCATTCGGCGATTTCTATGACCCCTACACCATAATTGAGCGCCAGGGGGTAAGGATAGCCGTTATTGGACTGACTACTCCAGCATCGGAATACTCAGTGCCTTCTGACATTTACGGTGAGCTTGGATTTGCCGATATGGTGGAATCGGCCCAATACTGGATGGATGAAGTCCGCGAGTCCGAGAATCCCGACCTGGTGGTTGGACTGTTCCATTCCGGACTTGAAGATGGCCGCTTTGCCGATGCAGGAATTGAGGAAGATGCCGTTCTTGACGTTGCCCGCAATGTTCCTGGTTTCGATATGATTTTCTTCGGACATGACCATACAGCCTACTGTGATTCAATCGTGAATACTGCCGGAGAGAAGGTTATTCTTGTCAATCCGGGTGCGTACTGCGAAAATGTGGGAGTAGTCAGGGTTTCCATACCGTTCAGGAAAGGAAACGTGATGTCGAAGAAGTTCAGCGCTTCATTGGTTGATGTCAGTGGAATGAAACCCGAACGTGGGCTGGAAAGGCTTCTGGAAAGCCGCCGCCGTGAACTCAATGCCTATCTTGATTCGGTTGTAGGTGTGCTTGAGACATCTATTGACTTTGACGGCATGCTGACCGATGGCGCATCACAGGTTGACTACATTCATAACCTGCTTTCACGCCACCATGCAGCGCAGGTAACCATTAGCATACCATGCAATGCAGGTGAGTCATTCAAGCCGGGAAAATTCACTATAAGCGATGCCTTCCGCATGTATCCGTATGAGAACTACATGGTTTCCATAACGTTGTCCGGACATGAAATAATAAACGCACTTGAATATTCTGCCCAGGCAGTCATATCAATGCAGGGCGGCAGCAAGGAGTACAATGAGTCTGACATATATACGGCATCGGGCATATCATACCAGGTAGACTGCAGTGCGGAACCTGGCAAGAGGGTAACGGTATTCGGAATGTCTGACGGAAAGCCATTCAACCCCGGTGACTACTACCGTGTTTCGCTGAACTCATTCACTTACTGCGGTGGCGATTCTGATTTCTACAAGGCTGTGGGCCTTTCCAGAAAACAATTGCAGAGAAGACTTAACGTTACGACCCAGGCCGATATACGTTATTACATACTGACTGAATTCTTCATGCACAATGAGCGTGGAGCGGAACTGTCAGTTGAAAAGAGAACTGATTACAGGTATTTGGGACTGTGACCTTTGACAACGGTCCAACACAATTAGAAAACAAATTATTTATGAATATGAAAAAGATTACTTTAGTTTCAATGTCAGCCATGCTGTTGCTGCTGGCATCATGCAAGACCACAGAGAGTGCATATAAGTCAGCTTACGAAAAGGCTGTACAGAATGACGAAACCGTTGTTAAGGCTCCTGCCGATGTTACTCCGATTGCATCGGAATCAAACCAGAAGGAAGATCCTTCAACCGTTTCTGTACGTGAAGAGTCAGTTACAGTCGTAGGCGACGGTACCCTGAAGGCTTACGGCGTGGTTTGCGGCAGCTTTGGCCTGAAGACCAATGCCGAAGCAGTGTGCAAGCGCCTGGTTGACGACGGCTACAAGGCTGTTATCGTACTCAACGAATCTGCCAAGATGTACCGCGTTGTTTGTGCAAGCTTTGACACCAAGGACGAGGCTGTCAAGATGCGTTCTGACTTCAAGGCCCGATACAAGGACAACGAAGATTTCCAGAAGTCCTGGATTCTCTACAAGAAGTAATATAAATAAGGTGTGGGCAGAATACTTGCAATTGACTACGGATTCAAGCGTACCGGTATAGCTGTCACTGACATACTCCGGATTGTTCCAGGAGGATTGAAGACGGTGGCAACACACGAACTTCAGGCATTCCTTGCTGACTATTTCAGCAAGGAACCTGTTGATATTGTAGTGGTGGGTTATCCAACCAACATGAATGGTGAGGAATCGGCCAGCATGCAGCAGATACGCCCGTTCGTGAACAAGCTGAAGAAACTCTATCCGGACAAGGATATTGTAATGGTCGACGAACGCTTTACTTCGGTGCTTGCCCAGAAGGCAATCCTGGAGTCGGGCATTGGAAAAATGGCCAGGCGCAACAAGGCCCTTGTTGACGAGATAAGCGCTACCATCATCCTTGAGTCATATATGAACTCTGCCGAATACAGAAACCGAAAAAGAACATGATATTACCTATTTATACATACGGTCAGCCTGTCCTCAAGAAGGAGACCGATGAAATTGATGAAACCTACGAAGGCCTGGAACAGCTCATCAAGGATATGTACGAGACCCTGAGGAAGACCGAAGGCGTGGGCCTGGCAGCTCCGCAGGTTGGCCTGCCCATCAGACTTGTTGTGGTTGACCTGGACATAATTTCCGATGACCAGCCTGAATTCAAGGACTATTTCAAGACATACATAAACCCTTACATTGAAGAGTTTGACGGTCCTATGACCTCATATGAAGAGGGATGCCTGAGTTTCCCCGGCATTCACGAGAAGGTGAACCGCCCGGAAAGGGTCAGGGTAAGCTGGCTTGATGAGAAGTTTGAGGAGCATGACGAATGGTTCGAAGGATTCCCTGCACGCGTGATGCAACATGAAATTGACCATCTTGACGGCAAATGCTTCATAGACCGCATGTCTCCACTGCGCAGGCAGATGAACAAGAAGGCCCTGGGTTCAATTGCCGCTGGCAGGTTCAACTGCGATTACAAGGTTAAGGTGCCAAAGAAATAATATATGGCAGGAAGAACGTTCAGGCTTGTCGCGATGGCGGTGTTTCTTACATTGCCCGTGGGCCTGTGCGCTCAATTGAATACCAGCCGCATAATGTCTATAGGAAGAACGGCGCTCTATTATGACGACTTCGTTCTTTCCATACAGTATTTCAACCAGGTAATAAGTGCCAAGCCATACCTGTATGAGCCCTATTTCTATAGGGCTGTGGCCAAACTTTCGCTTGATGACTGGTATGGTGCTGAAGAGGATTGCTCAAAATCGATTGAACGCAATCCTTTTGTCGTTAATTCGTATCAGGTCAGGGGCTTGGCCCGTGTTTACCAGAAAAAGTATTCCGATGCCATAAGCGACTTCTACCATGGCCTTGCGCTTGACCCGGAGAACCGCCCCATGCGCCATAACCTTATACTGAGCCTGATGCGCGATGGAAAGAGGGAACAGGCCATGCTGGCTGCCGATACCTTGCTCCAGATAGCCCCGTCATATACGCCAGCCATGTCTATGCTGGCTGAAATGGTCTGGGCAGAAGGTGATACCGCCAAGGCTCTTGAGTGGATGGAACGCGCGGTCTCAATTGACAGGTTCGATCCGGAACTCATCAATGAGAGGGGAATGATGATGGCGCGTGCTGATATGCTGATTCAGGCTGAAGAGGAGATAGAGAGGGCCATATATCTGGACCGTTCCAATGCCGATTTTTACATAAACCGCGCAATGGTCCGCTATTACAGGAACAATCTTCGCGGGGCACTGCAGGACTATGACATTGCACTTGACCTGGAACCTTCAAACCTGACAGGACGCTACAATCGCGGAAACCTGCGCGCCCAGACTGGTGATGACAACCGTGCCATTGAAGATTTTGACATTGTCATTGAAGCTGAGCCCGACAACTATCCTGCAATCTTCAACAGGGCAATACTCCGCCACAACACAGGTGACTTCCGGGGGGCTGAAAATGACCTGACAAGAGTTCTTGAAGAGTATCCGGAATTCATATCCGGCTACCAGCTGCGTTCCGAGGTAAGAAGCGCACTTGGTGACCGTAAGGGCGCCGAGAGCGATGCCCTGGTAGTCCTGCGTGACCAGAACAGGCGTTTCAATGCTGCCCACGGATATGCTGACAAAACCGATTCTGATGAGAAGTCGCGCAAGAGTTCTGACAAGAATGTTGCCAACTACCGCAAGATCATAGTTGATGATGACCTTGAAAATGCCACCGGCTATTCCAGCGAGTACAGGGGAAAGGTCCAGAACCGCAATGTTGAGGCCCAGTTCCTGAGCCTGTTCCATTTCTCGTATTTCAGGAGCAACAGCTCCATAGACCGGCAGATAAGGAACTCGGTACTGCTGGACCATCTGAATGCATACGTAACAATGCCGGGAGGCCTGTCACTCAATGTCAGGGATGAACAGCTGAATTCAACAGGCATAAGCTCACTGTTCAGTGACATAGACAGGCTTACTGCCATGATTTCAGAATCAGGAAATGAACGTGTACTGGAACTTAAATTGCTGCGCGGCGTTGATTTTGCCCTCCTGCAGGATTTCAGTTCTGCAGAACAGGATTTCAATGACGTAATAAAGGCCGACCCGACCAAATGGATGGCCTGGTTCTGCAGGGCTTATGTAAATGCACGCGGCACTGAGGCCAATATCTCCGGACTGAATGCTGATGGCCAGACCCGCAAGACGGAATTGTCATCGGGCCTGTTGTCACAGGGCTATCAGTCTGTCATCAGAGACCTGACCGAGGTTATAGAGCTGCAGCCTGAATTTGTCTATGCGTATTACAACCGGGGTACCATGTATGCCATGGCCGGTGACTATCATGCAGCATTAGTGGATTTCGACAAGGCGCTGGAACTCGATGCAAGCCTTTCAGAAGCATGGTTCAACCGCGGACTGGTCAATGCCATGCTGAACCGTATGGACCAGGCTTTTGCAGACCTGGGAAAGGCAGGAGAGCTTGGCATGTATCAGGCATATAACATTATCAAGCGTTTCTCGCGTTAATCATTGTGCTTTAATGAAAAGAAAATGATAATTTTGCACTTTCGCAGAAATGCGGCGTAAAAAAAGAATAAAACTATAACAGAAGATATGATAAAGATTACTTTCCCGGACGGTTCCGTTCGTGAGTATGCCGAGGGAATTACCGGTTACGGTATTGCCGAAAGCATAAGCCAGAGACTGGCACAGGACGTGCTGGCATGCAGCGTCAATGATGAGATTACTGAACTGAACAGGCCAATCAACCAGGACTCAACCATCAAGCTCCACAAGTGGGACGATGATGAGGCCAAGCATGCTTTCTGGCACACCAGTGCACACCTGCTGGCCGAGGCTCTGCAGGAACTCTATCCTGGCATCCAGTTCGGTTTCGGTCCTGCCGTTGAAACAGGTTTCTTCTATGATGTAATGCTGCCAGACGGCGGTCAGATCAGTGAGTCTGATTTCAAGGCCATTGAGGACAAGATGCTGGAACTTGCCCGTAAGGACGAGCCGGTTGTACGCAAGGAGGTAAGCAAGGCTGACTGTCTGGCACAGTTCAAGGCTGCCGGCCAGGGTTACAAGTGCGAGCACATTGAGCAGGACCTTGAGGACGGCTCAATCACCACATACACTCAGGGACAGTTCACCGACCTCTGTAAGGGTCCGCACATTGTAAGCACAGGCGTAATCAAGGCTGTCAAGCTTATGAGCGTGGCCGGTGCATTCTGGCGCGGTGATGCCACCAAGGACCAGATGCAGCGCATTTACGGCGTATCATACCCAAAGAAGAAGATGCTTGATGAGTATCTGGTTATGATTGAGGAGGCCAAGAAGCGCGACCACCGCAAGATTGGCAAGGAGATGGAGCTCTTCATGTTCTCTGAGAGAGTAGGAAAGGGTCTTCCAATCTGGCTGCCAAAGGGTACTGACCTGCGTCTGCGCCTTCAGGACATGCTCCGCAAGATTCAGAAGAAGTACGGTTACCAGGAGGTTATCACTCCGAACATTGGCGGAAAGAACCTTTATGTAACATCGGGCCACTGGGATCATTACGGCAAGGACAGCTTCCAGCCAATCCAGACTCCGGAAGAGGGTGAAGAGTATCTGCTCAAGCCAATGAACTGCCCTCATCACTGTGAAGTGTTTGCAAACCGTCCGCGCAGCTACAGGGAACTGCCGTTCCGCTGTGCTGAGTTCGGTACCGTTTACCGCTACGAACAGAGCGGTGAGCTGCACGGCCTGACACGCGTACGCTGCTTCACCCAGGATGACGCACACATTTTCTGCCGCGCCGACCAGGTTAAGGGTGAGTTTATCAAGGTTATGGAAATCATTCAGCGCGTGTTCACCATCTTCAATTTCTCTGACGAGAATGTAGAGGTTCAGATTTCACTGCGCGACAAGAACAATACAGAAAAGTACATAGGTTCCGATGAGGACTGGGCAACAGCTGAGCAGGCTATCATTGACGCATGCGCCGAGAAGGGCATGAAGGCCAAGGTGGAGTACGGCGAGGCTGCATTCTACGGTCCTAAGCTCGACTTTATGGTCAAGGATGCAATTGGCCGCCGCTGGCAGCTTGGAACTATCCAGGTTGACTATCAGCTGCCACAGCGCTTCCAGCTGGAGTATACTGCCGAGGATAACTCAAAGCAGCGTCCGGTGATGATCCACCGTGCACCATTCGGTTCAATGGAGCGTTTCGTTGCTGTGCTCATTGAGCATACTGCCGGTAAGTTCCCACTGTGGCTCATGCCTGAGCAGGTTGCCATTCTGCCTATTTCAGAAAAGGCAAATGACTATGCCCAGAGCGTCAAGGAGACTCTTGCAAAGTACGATGTCCGTGCATTCGTTGATGACCGCAACGAGAAGATTGGCCGCAAGATTCGTGACAACGAAGTGAAGCATGTTCCTTACATGCTGGTTGTTGGAGAAAAGGAGGCCGAAAACGGCGAGGTTAACGTACGCAAGCAGGGTGCCGAAAACCTTGGAACAATGAAAATTGAAGAATTCGGTAAAAAAATTGCCGATGAAGTTAATTCAATGATAAATTAATGGTAAATTTGCGCCTGCTTTGAGAAAAAACTGAAAAAAGGAAAAGAAATTTAGCATTATTCTGAATGAAGAAAGACAATTTGAGCGACCAGTATCAGGTTAATGAACAGATCCGCGCAAGGGAAGTCCGTATTGTCGGTGACGAAATTGAACCGAAGGTTGTATCACTCCGTGAAGCTTTGTCAATTGCTGACGAGCAGGGGCTTGATCTTGTAATGATTTCACCTAATGCAGTTCCTCCTGTCTGTAGGGTAGTGGACTTTTCCAAGTTCCTTTATCAGATGAAGAAGAAGCAGAAGGAAGCAAAGGCCAAGCAGGTCAAGATTGACGTCAAGGAAATCCGTTTCGGACCCCAGACTGATGATCATGACTACAACTTCAAGCTGAAGCATGCCAAGGGATTCCTGGAAGATGGTGACAAGGTCAAGGCCTATGTATTCTTCCGCGGACGTTCAATCCTCTTCAAGGAGCAGGGTGAGCAGATCCTGGCAAGGTTTGCAGCTGATCTTGAAGAGTACGGCAAGCAGGAACAGGCTCCTATTCTTGAGGGAAAGCGAATGACAATATTCATTTCACCAAAGAAGAGAACCAACCCAAAGAAGGGCGGTGATGCTCCGAAGAAAGAGAATGAAGAATAACCCGCATGCCTGGTATGGTGCATGCAGTTTAATAACAACAAAACCTTAATAAACAATGAAGACAAAGACTAATTCCGGTTCTAAAAAAAGATTCGCTCTTACCGGATCGGGCAAAATCAAGAGAAAGCACGCTTATCACAGCCACATTCTGACAAAGAAGACCAAGAAGCGTAAGAGAAATCTGGATCAGTTCACTATTCTGGATTCTGCTAATGTAAAGCAGGTTAAGGATCTGCTCTGCATGAGATAAACCCCGAAAACGAGATCAAGTCAAATTAATTAACCGATTTGTCAGCTTGAAGACCAGTTTAGGCGCTGACATTCAAAAAAGAAAAAACTATGCCAAGATCAGTAAATCACGTTGCTTCCAGAGCAAAGAGAAAGAAAATTTTAGGTCTTACCAGAGGTTACTTTGGTGCAAGAAAGAATGTTTGGACCGTTGCCAAGAATACTTGGGAGAAGGGTCTTACATATGCTTACCGCGACCGTAAGAACAAGAAGAGAGAGTTCCGCGCACTGTGGATTCAGCGTATCAACGCTGCAGCTCGTCTTGAAGGTATGAACTATTCACAGCTGATGGGTGCTATTCACAAGGCAGGTATTGAAATCAACCGCAAGGTTCTTGCTGACCTGGCCATGAACAATCCAGAAGCATTCAAGGCAATTGTTGCCAAGGTTAAGTAAATTTTTACTTTTAACAATAAAAAACGGCTCGTGTTCGGTCACGGGTCGTTTTTTTTGTGTACTTTCGTAGTGCCGCACCGGTTTGATTGGGAGACTCATCAAAAATTTATGAAACACCGGGTAAGCTTCACTTTCCAATGGCGGGCCACGCCCTTTCGGGGGTAACCTTCGGTCGGTGGATTACAAAGGAGGGTAGAGCGCTCAAATCCTATTATCTCGGAGTTCTCATCACATCACTGGTGCGGTTTTTTTTATTCTTGTCTCTCATTTCTTCCATAATTATTGGCAATTCTCCGGAAAAGGCATAAATTTGTGGTATTCAAACATAAAATGCCTATGAAGAAATATCTACTCATTCTTTCTGCCCTGCTGCTTGCAGCACCTATCAGCGCAAAAGACAAGAAAGTGACCGTATCACTCTTCACCGATTACAACATTGGTGATACCCTGAAGGTTTACGGTTCAACCGGCAACGAATTGTCATCGGCCTATGCCGTTATTGACACAATGCCAGGAAACAGGTATAACAAGATGGTACATGTTTTCACTACTACTACCGGTTGTTATGTTGAGGTTCCGCTTCCAGAGGGAATGACCGGAACTACTGCTACCAACAATTATGACAGGATTTCAGTCCAGATTAACGTTCCAAAAGGCAGCACTAACTGCATTGGAAAGAAGTTGGCTGTGTATTATGGAACCAAAAAGGCCGTCGATGCTTCTGTAACCCTTACCGAAGGCAAGTCAACCACATTGACGGTTTCCCAGTCAAAGGTTTCTTCACCTTACGCAAAGACACTTAGGATTGGTCTTGCCAGCGCAACCCAGACCAATTATTACATTGACAACATTTACCTGGTTACCAAGGATTACGGTTATGACTATACCGTTCAGGAAGAGACTGCCCGCTATTGGGCTGACATGATTGGCAAGAGCCTGGGCGTATGCGTAAATCCTGACCAGCTCAATGAAGCACGCGTAGGCCAGACAATCTACCGAAACTTTAACCTGGTAGTCGGCGAGAACGCAATGAAGTTCGATGCAACCGAGCCAAGCCGCAACAATTTCAATTTTGGAAGTGGTGACCAGATTGTAAACTGGGCTCTCAATCACAATATGGCAGTACGTGGTCACACGCTGGCATGGCATTCACAGACATCCCAGTGGGTTCATAATACAAACTATTCAAAGGAAGAGATGTTTGCCATTCTGAAGAACCATATCTTTAAGGTAGTAGGTCACTGGAAGGGTAAGATTCGTGAATGGGACGTTGTAAATGAGTGTCTTGCTGAAAATGTGGGCCGTGGCGTTGGTCAGGGCTATCAGTTGAGAAGTGCAAGCGAATCAGTATGGTACAGCCGCTGTGGTGAAGCATTTATTGATTCTGCATTCGTATGGGCGCATCAGGCTGACCCTGATGCAATTCTCTACCTGAATGACTATAACATTGGTCACTGGGGCAATGGACACTATGAAAATGGTAAGACTCACGCTATGTACAATCTTGCAAAGAGACTGAAAGATGCTGGAATTCCTATCCATGGCGTAGGTATGCAGATGCATACTTCTGTAAGCGGTCTTCAGGTTGATCAGATTGAAGAGACTGTTAAGCAGTTCGCAGCAATCGGTCTGAAGTGTATCATAACTGAACTTGACATGCCGGGTTCAAACCCAAGCTCTGATGCTGAGCAGAAGACCCAGGCTACAAAATACGCAGGTCTGACACAGATTATCTGCCGCTATGACAACGCTCCTTCAATGGTTGTATGGGGTATTGCTGACAACCGTTCATGGTTGGAGAACTCTGAGACAAGGAAGCCTCTGCTCTTCACTGGTGAATATGAGGCAAAGCCATCATACATAGCTGTCCGTGACAAGTTCAAGTCTGAGGCTATGAGAATAACCAGTGTTGAAGATATTGAAGAGGATGAGACCTTCATTGAAGAACCGGAATTCGTTGATGTTTACAGCCTTGCCGGTGTGAAGATTTACTCAAATATCTCAAGGAATGAGGTTGAAAGCCTCCCTGCAGGTCTCTACATTGTAGGCGGAAAGAAGGTCCTGGTAAAGTAATCCAGAGTTTAATCACCTTTTTATAAGACAATCCCCAGTCAGTTATTCTGGCTGGGGATTGCTGTTATGTGGAAATATAGAGTTGTTTTATCGGTTTCGGTTTGTGAGTTCGCGCTGGTAGCGGCGGGCGTTCTGCAAGTGCTGGCTATAGGTGACTGCAAAGTTGTGATAACCCGAGAAGTCCTCCTTGGCACACATGAATATGTAGTTGTGGCGCGTGTAGTTCAGCACGGCATTGATTGATGTCGGACCGGTGAACCTGATAGGAGCGGGCGGAAGTCCTGCCACCTTATATGTATTATAGGGGGAATCGACCTCAAGGTGTACGTTAAGGACTCGCTTGGGGCGTTCTCCGCCAAGAGCAAATATTACAGTAGGATCGGCCTGGAGTTTCATTCCTTTCTTGATTCGGTTCATGTACAGACCGGCAACCATTGGCATTTCATCGGCCTTGGCTGTCTCTTCTTCGACAATCGATGCCAGTGTCATTACTTCAAGTGGAGTAAGTCCTATGGCATGGGCCTGTGCTTTTCTTGATTCGTTCCAGAATGATTCCTGTTCCCTGGCAAGGCGGGTAAGCAACTCTTCGGGTGAAACTGTCCAGTAGACTTCGTATGTGTTGGGAATGATCATGGTGAAGATTGTTGCCGGTGTGAAGCCGAGCTTGCCTATGAATGCCGTATCGGTCAGCAGTGTGGCTATGCTGGCCGAATCGGTCATGAGCTGGGTGCCTATCTGGCGCGACATTCTCTCTATGTTTCTCACTGTGTTTATGACTATGCGGACAGGTGTCTGTGCGCCGCTCTGGATGAGGTTGTAAATTTCGCGTGGGGTAGCGCCAGCCTTGATTATGTAACTGCCCTCCTTTGGTGAGAAATCTTTACCCTTGAGTTTCATTATAAGGTCAAGTCCCTTCATGGGGGTGCCTGGCGAGAGTCCTTTTATCTGTTTTGTTACGGACTGGCTTGTTTCTGACGGATATACGTATATTCTTTGGTCTTCAGTTATTCCTACAGGCGATGTGAGAAGCCTGTACATGTATGCGGCTGTTCCTGCAGCTGCTACTGCCAGGGTCAAAACGACCACAGACACGGTAATGATTGCCTTTTTCTTCATGATTTGCAAAATTAACCCATTTTTTGCGTAAGTTTGCGTTAGTGAATAATATCAATCAAATAATTATATGAAGAAGACATTTTTCCTGCTTTCACTGGCTGTTGCAATGTCAGTAAGCGCAAAACAGGATGTTACTGTAAATGTACATGTAGATAATCCTGGAAGTACAATCAACAAGAACATCTACGGTCAGTTCTCTGAGCACCTGGGTACATGTATCTATGGTGGCCTGTGGGTTGGTGAAGATTCAAAAATTCCTAATACCAAGGGTTACAGGAATGATGTTATGCAGGCTTTGAAGGACCTTCAGGTTCCTGTAATGCGCTGGCCTGGTGGCTGTTATGCCGATGAGTATCACTGGATGGACGGCATAGGCCCAAAGGAAAACCGTCCTGTAATGGTAAACAACAACTGGGGTGGCATTGTTGAAGACAACAGTTTTGGTACTCATGAGTTCCTGAATCTGTGCGAGATGCTTGATATTGAACCATATATCAGTCTTAACGTAGGTAGCGGTTCTGTTGAAGAGGCTGCCAAGTGGATTGAGTACATGAATGCTGCTGATGGTCCGATGGCTAAGCTGAGAAAGCAGAATGGCCGTGAGGAGCCTTGGCATGTAAAGTTCATCGGTATTGGCAATGAGGCTTGGGGTTGCGGTGGCAACATGCTTCCTGAGTACTATTCTGATATATTCCGCCGTTATCAGACCTATTGCCGTGACTACAACGGTACTTCACTTTTCAAGATTGCCAGCGGTGCAACTGACTATGACTATGAGTGGACCGATGTCCTTATGAATAAGGTTGGCTCAATGATGAATGCAGTTTCACTTCACTACTATACCGTATCGGGTTGGGTAGGTGCAAAGAAGCCTGCTACAGGCTTCTCTGATGAGGATTACTACTGGTGTCTGGGTAAGTGCTCAGGTATTGAGCCTGTTATTCAGAAGCACCTGGCTGTAATGAACAAGAAGGATCCTGAGCATAACATTCCTCTGTTCGTTGACGAGTGGGGCACATGGTGGGAACCGGAACCAGGCACACAGCTCTATCAGCAGAACACAATGCGTGATGCACTTGTTGCTTCACTCTCACTCGATATCTTCCACAGGTATTCAGACAGAATCCAGATGTGTAACATTGCCCAGGTTGCCAATGTGCTTCAGGCCATGATTCTGACCAAGGAGGACAAGATGGTTCTGACACCAACCTATCACCTGTTTATGATGTACAAGCCTCACATGGACGCTACCTATATTCCTACTGATGTTCAGGGCGCCAATGTAATGCTGGTTCCAAACGAGCGCTATGCTGCCAATCCTGAGGAAGGACCAACCCGTCCACTCTCAATGGTTAGCACAACTGCCTCAAAGGATGCAGCAGGCAAGGTTCATGTTTCAATCTCAAACGTTAAGCTTGATGAGGAGCAGACAATCACAGTTAACCTGTCCGGCCTGAAAGCCAAGAAGGTTTCTGGTACAATCCTGACCAGCGGCAAGGCTACTGACTACAACACATTTGAGAATCCTGACAAGGTTAAGCTTGCAGCTTTCAATGGTGCAAAGATTGACAAGAAGAGTGGTGCCATCACTCTGACAATCCCTGCAGCAAGCATTGTAACTCTCGAAGTTGAGTAATAGTCATACTCGGGTAATGACTGAGTAATGCGGCAAATTCCCTTCAGTTTGTGAGGGATGCCATACAAAAAAGGTGTGTTCTTCCGGACACACCTTTTTGTGCTTGATGCCTTATTCTTGGAGCGGTAAACGGGACTCGAACCCGCGCATGCAGGCATGCGCCTTACCTTTTCTATTGACTCCCTCCGGTCGTGAGGGTCGCGGGTTCTAATGGTTGTGTTTTTTTTTGAGCGGTAAACGGGACTCGAACCCGCGACCCTCGGCTTGGGAAGCCAATGCTCTACCAACTGAGCTATTACCGCAAATGCGCTGCGAAGTTAGTGTAATTTCTGGAATTAGCAACAAGACTGTCGCAGCGTAATTGGAATTTTGTATTAGTGTGGCTGATGCTGTGTGCGCAACAGGTCGTTAACGGTCTTCACTGGGTTGAAGGTTGTGAGTGGTACTTCAACGAATATTGTATTCCAGTCGCTCATGGCACCATTCCAGAGTCCTGGAAGTTCAAGTGCCTTCAGGCTGCGGCCATTCTTGGACTTGCTTGAAATGAAGCCTGTTGCCTTGTCAACGTATTCAGGCAGATTGAACTTGTTGCCCTTGCGGTCACGTATGGCACATACCAGGTCAACCGGGTTGAAGTGGGTGCCGTTTTCAAACATTTCCTTCTTCTTCTGGTCATTCAGGTCAATCTGTGAGCTTTCAAGAATCTGAAGTGAAATGGTTCCGTCATTGTTGTATGCAAGGAACGGACCGCCACCAGGTTCGCCCACATTCTTAACCATACCGCACACGCGGATTGGCCTGTTGAGCTTTGACTTGAGCCATTCAACCATTTCCTCACCTTCAATTGCAGGGAGTTGCTTGCGGCTGCAGCAGAGTGTGTTCTTTACATAGTCAGCAATTGTGCTGATCTGCTCTTTTGTGCATTTTCCGCCTTCAAGCATATCCAGATATGTGAATACGCGGCTCTGGACTGCAACGAGAATACCGGCAAGCAGTTTCTTGTATGTTACTGTATCGGGCTTCAGGTGATCAGGTACAACGTTGTCAATGTTCTTGATGAATACTACATCGGCATCGAGCTCGTTAAGATTCTCAATGAGTGCTCCGTGTCCGCCTGGACGGAAGAGTATAGAACCGTCTTCATTGCGGAAAGGATTGTTTTCAGAATCACCGGCTACGGTGTCGGTGCTGCTCTTCTGCTCAGAGAAGCTGATATCGTACTTTACGCTGTATCTTTTTGAGAGTTCGTCCTTGCAATCGGCAACAAGCTTGCTGAACAGTTCCCTGTGTTCAGGTGAAACCGTGAAATGAATGTATACGTTTCCGCCTGTTCCGGCTGAATACATTGCACCTTCTGCCAGATGCTCTTCCAGAGGTGTTCTTGAACCCTGCTTGTAGCTGTGGAACTTGAGCAGGCCCTTTGGCATGTAGCCATACTTGAGGCCTTCTTTCTCAATAAGGGCTGCTACTACGCTCTTGTACTGACCCTCAGAGACAAGGGCATCGATACCCTTTCCGTAAATTGACTTACATGCGGCGTCAAGGTCTCCGTAGAAGGCAAAGTTTGCAATTTCTTCGAAGAATTTCTTCTCAAAACCGGTCTGGGGAGTATCATAGTCCGCACTGAGGAAACCGAAAAGGTCCTTGAACATGCGGCTTGCAGCACCCGAAGCCGGCACGAACTTCACAATCTTGTGGTCGCCACTGCGGTACTTGTCCCATATGCCGATGTAGGAGTCGCACTCTTCCTTGGTGGGAGCTGCAATGCCGTTTCCGACTGATGCTGCTGAATCAAGTTCCAGGTATGGGAAACCGGTACGGAACATATCTAACTGGGCGCTAACCTGTTCAGGTGTAATGCCCTTTGAACTGAATTGAACTAAGTCCTTATCGTTGAACATATCGTTTAATGTAATTTACAACCAAAAATAGTCAATAAATTATCATATCCCAAATGTTTTTTGTTTATCTTCGCAAAAAAATAAAAACCTCAGTTATATGGTTGGAAAATTGATAAAATCTTTACCTGTAATGCTTGCGCTGGTTAGTCTGATGCCAGGCAAGGCAATTGCGCAGGCTGTTGAGAAGAAGCAGTCTGATGGACCTGAAATGACTTTCGGGGAGACTACTCACAATTTTGGTCTTTTTGACAAGGAACACGGAGTGCAGACCTGTTACTTCGTTTATGAAAATACCGGAAAGAAGAACTTGCAGATTCTTTCAGTAATGGGTTCATGCGGTTGCACGGTTCCTACTTATACCAAGACAGAAATCCTGCCTGGCGCAAAGGATTCCATCAAGGTAACATATGACGGAACGGACAAGCGTCCGGGTGTTTTCCGCAAGTATGTAGTTGTAAAGACGAACGGAACCCCAGAGACAGCATACCTTTATATTACCGGTGAAATGGTGGAAAAGCTGGTTCCGGGGCGCCCTACTGACATTGAGGAAATCAAGCAGCTGGGAACAACGAAGTAAGAAGTTATAGTAATTTGTGATAAATATGATTGGGGTGTATCCGCAAGGGTACACCTCTTTTTTATCCCTGTGATGGCGATGCCTGCGGTGGCCGGGTTATTGAGGTGACGGTTACTGTGTCATTGGCTGAGACCGTGAACCTGACATTGTAGCCGGCGAAGTCGAGGCCGTATTCACGCGTAGGGTCATTCTGGTAGTGAGGACGCGGGTCTTCGGCAAGGACATCGGTCAGTGATTTGAGGGTATCGGGGTTCATGCCCCGTACCAGTTTGGGGTCAATCGTTACTTCAAGTTTCCTGTAGGCAATTGTACCGGTAAATCCGTCAGTGGCTGTGGGCTGGCAGTCGGCATACGGAATGTAGGGCTTGATGTCAAAGATTGGGGTACCGCTCATGAGGTCTATGCCGCTTACATGGAGCACCGGGCCTTCGGGAGTGCTGTATTCAATGCTGTCGAGCTTGACGCAGGAAAGGCCTATTGGGTTGGGACGGAATGGTGACCGGGTTGCAAATACTCCAAGCCTGGTGTTGCCGCCAAGCCTGGGCGGACGCACTGTTGGAGACCAGTTCTCCCTTACGGCTTTTGAGAATTCCCATATAAGCCATATGTGACTGAATCCTTCAAGACCGCGGACTGCATCGGGATTACGGTATTTTGGCGTGAAGGTGATGGTACCTTTCAGGGAATCAATGAGACCGCTCTGTCTGGGAATGCCGAATTTTTCGGGAAAATCGGTCTTTATGTGCGCTATATAGTCCATTTCCATCATAGTAGGGCAAAAATAATGAAATTATGGTTAATTTTGCCATTTAAGGTAGAGTCATGAAGAGAAAAGGTTTGTTTTACAGGCGTATGATGGTACTTGTGCTTTTGCAGGTATTGTTGCCGCTGCAGTCACTGTTACCGTTACAGGAGCTGCGTGTGCTGTTGCCGTTTAATGAATCGTTTCAGTTGCAGGCAACGCTGCAGTCTTCATGCTGTGCAGCCCAGGTGACTGACCTGCAGTTTAAGGAACCGAATGTGCTGATGCGCGGCCGCACCTTTCACGGCCAGATAACCGCGACTTTTCCAATGGCCTTCATTGACTGCATTTTCGTTGGCGATGGCAAGCCAGTGCTGAAATCGACAGACGGAGCAATCTTCCTGAACTGCTGTTTCAGGACTGATGGCGACGGACAGCTTTACATGGCCGGCAGCGGCAATAACATTGTGATGGTTGACTGTTACCTGATTGGTTATGACGGTTTCTGCTGGTCTGAGAATATCAGGAAAAGCGACAGGAATTATGTGTCGGGGCTTACCCTGAACGGCACGGAGTTCTCACTGGAGTCCGATGCAAATACCATTGAAATGGATGGACTGGATATAGCCGATTCTTTCCGTGAGGTGCATCACGGTGATATTGTATACAAGGTGCCGGGCATGTCAAGAATGGCCAGGATATCGGCAAGTGACTACAGGCTGACCCAGAAAGATGAGTCGGTGAAGCTGACCGTCGAGGGTGTTGATGATGGTACGTTCGTGGGGTGGTGGACCGATGATGAACTGGTCCGGCTGGTTCCCGGACCTGAACCAATGGCTTGCATGGCAATTCTGAACGACAATGTCAGGCAGGTACATGATGCTATGGTAAATGTCGTAACAGAAACCGGTCTTGAACTGGCAGTTCTTCTCCAGGTTGGGAACAATCCAGGAAAGAATGATGCCGAGGCTGAAAAAGCAACGGGCCGGAAGAATAGGAAAAACAGGAAAAGACTTTCAGGAAACTGAATATGATAAAGACTGATGGATATGCTTTTGTTGCCATGCGCTGGCTGTCTGGCTGCCTGAGCCGGTTTGCTGCGTTGGTTCTGTTGCTTTTGCCGCTGGTAACGGTGAAGGCCAGAGAAGTTCCATTGTTTTCTGACCTTAATTCTATAGCAGAGAGCTACGTCTTTTCTGACCTTGATTCGGCAGAATATTATGCTCAGCTGTCATATGTGAGTCACAAGGTCAAGAGTGATGAGAAAGTGCATGCGGCCAACTTGCTGGGCCGTGTCTATTTCCTTCGTATGGAATATGTCGAGGCGAGCAAGATGTTTCAGTATGTCATTGACAATTCTGCAGATCAGTTCAAGGTCCTGGAAGCCCGCACTGGCATGATGAAGATATGCCAGCGTGTATCGGACAACGTATCGTTCTACCAGTACCGCAATGATATTCTGCTTGACCTGATGGAGATGCGTCAGGAGTGGGACCGCTTGACTGACAGGCAAAAGCAGCTTCTTGATGGTTTGGAGACCAGTTTCAGAATGGAGTCGGCTCTGTATTACCATGCACTGGAACAGCACGAGCAGGCAATGCGTGAGTTCATGGATTGCCGTCCGTCGGTAGTTCAGGGAGACGGTTCTCTAAGACTGAAGTATGAGTTGCTGAACGGTATGGGCATAGGCCTTGATTACTGGGGCCGCAGGTTTGCCGTCGATTCCAGGCTGCATGCGCTTGAGTATTGCCTGCAGCATGGCATAGAGAGCGGAAACGTGCGAATACAGGGATTGGCCATGACCGCATTAGCGGGTATAGTCGTTGAATACGGTGCCCAGTCTGTAATGGAATCGGTCCACAAGAGTATATGGAAACTTGCTGATGTTGAGGGAGTCGGTCCCGATAGTCTGGCGCTGGTTATTGCAAGCAGGGCTCTTGATATTGTGGCCGGATTCGGTGCTGTGTATGAAACCATTGAGTGTGAGTCACTACTTGCATCGTGCTGCCTGGCGAACCAGAGATATGATATTGCTGTTGCAATTCTGAATGACGCATTGTCAATCCTGAATGAGGTGTGTGCCGATGATTATCCCGATGTGACTGATATTCCTCGACTTGAGCCGTATCGTGTTGATGGAATGATAGTTGAGTCGGAATGGATGAGACGTGTTCCGCTTGCAACCCATCCTGAGGTACTCAGTCATGTGAGGCAGCTGATGAGCCAGGCATATTCTGGCTTGGACAACAAGTTTGCCAGCGACTACAACAGGAATGTGTATCTGGAAATACAGAAAAACATCAGGCTGGACCGAAAATATGAAGCCAGGGCACTGGTTCTGAAAAAGGCAAATTCAAGATTGTCCACGCTTGTTGGATTGTTTGTCCTGCTGATTGTCCTGGTTGCCGGGCTCTTCTTCTGGCAGATGCGCCGTGCCAAGATTGGCAACCGCAGGTATGCTGAACTGATGAAGCGCAGCGTTGACCTGCTTGGTTCCATAATGAATCCGGTGCCTGCCGATGCTGATCCTCTTGAAGAGATAGGCCGCTCATGTGCCACCGAACTGGCCGGACTGGTGCAGGCCGAAAGTGTTCAGTTTGTAAGTAATGTTGCTGCAAATCAAGATTCGGATGACGATGATTCAACATCCTGTGGTTCCGGCCAGAATGGTGCTGTTGAATCGGACTCGGTTAATGGGAAGGATGTCAAAAGTGCTTCAGGCAAGGGTGAGACCGTATTTGCGCTGAAGCCCGATTCCGAGGGCAATCCTTGTGGCTGCATAGTTGCACACTGGAAGAACAAGAGCAGTTCCAGGAACGGTACTGAGGTTCTTCAGACTTTTGTACCGTTCGTCAATGCAGCACTTGACAATGCTGACCACATATCGGACCAGGCCGATACTTACAGGCAGGCCGTAAAGCAGCATTACCTCTATATGATGCACGCCGATGCCGGAAAGCGCGAGAACCTGGTCAGGAAGACTTGTTGCAGCGTGGTTGCCGAATGTGCCCCGTATATTGACAGGCTGAGGGCAGAAATCCGCAGGTTATCCATGCTGGAGAAGGGTTCTGACGGCTACAATGCAGCGTTGGAATACATTGGGGAACTGGCGGAGAGACTGAACGAATACAATGCCTTGCTGACTCAGTGGATAAGGATAAGGCAGGGCGCCGTTCACCTGACTGTCGAGAGTTTCAACCTGGGAGACTTGTTTGAACTGGTAGCGCGTTCATCGAACAACCTTCAGTCCAAGGGAGTTACTCTTAATGTGCTCCCGGCTGCAGGCTGTTATGTACGTGCCGACCGTGTCATGACTCTTTTCATGCTGAATACTCTTGTTGACAATGCCCGGAAGTTTACTCCCAAGGGTGGGTCAGTCACTGTGAAGGCTGAGCAGACTGCTGAATACGTGGAACTGTCAGTTGCGGATACCGGCATAGGAATGTCGGCCGAAGATGTCAGGATAATTACTGAAGAGAAGGTCTATTCCGCCGAATCGGTTGGAGGTGAGGCTGCCAGGAAGTCCAAGGGACACGGATTCGGACTGATGAACTGCAAGGGCATTATTGAGAAGTACAGGAATACCGACCAGCTGTTTTCGGTCTGCCGCTTTGGCGTGGAGAGCAGCGAGGGGCAGGGAAGCCGTTTCTGGTTCAGGCTTCCTAAAGGCGTAAGGCGTACTCTCTCAATCATGCTTCTGCTGATTGTTCCCTGTCTTTCATGGGCTCAGGGAATAGTAGTTTCCAATGGCGATTATCTTCTTGAGAAGGCTTTCGAATATGCCGACAGCGCATACCGTTGCAATATCCGTGAGGATTTCCAGCGCGCTCTTGTATTTGCAGAAATGTCAATCGATGCATTCAATGAGGATTACGTAAGCAATTGCGAGAAGCCCTCCAGGCTCATGTGCATGTCGGATATGTCATCGCCTGCAGAATTTTCCTGGTTGGCCGAATCATATCCGACTGATTATGAGGCAATTCTCTGGCTGAGAAATGAAATAGCGGTATCGGCCCTCGCATTGAAGGACTGGACGGTATACCGATATAATGATGATGCCTACCTTAAACTGTTCAAGCTCTATTACGGCGAGAATCTGATAGAGAGTGACTGCCGGAGGCTTCAGCGTTACTTCAGCAATCTTTCAATTTCGCTTGTACTGCTGTCATTGGTGCTGGTTACTCTCATTCTTGTGTGGGCTGTTTTCATGTCACGCAATATATTAAGGTATCGCAGTGACCTTAAGCAGGTGCTCAAGATTGTTGAGCGGATTTCGGCAATTACATCAAAACCGGACAGCCGCATGGGGACCGAAGAGTATCTGCGGAGGATTGTCGATGAGATTTATTCTGATGTTAACCTTCTGTATGAAATTGACGGTCTTGCACTTGCACTCAATGATGACTCTTCGCTCAAATGGGCATCGCACTGGAACGGACCTGTAGACGAAAGACTTGAAGAGAAGGTCCTCAGGTGCTATAATACCCATTCGGCGGAAGAATCGAATGATTCACTCTGCGTGGCAGTACCGTTGGTAATTCACCCTGAATCAGGTGACCAGGTGATAGGTTCTATTGGATTCCGCTTCAATTCGGAGTCCGATGAAACCTGGCACATGATATTGGGCATGGTCAGTGACTATATGGCATCGACCCTTTATAACTGCATAGTACTGTACGAATCGGGTCAGCGTGACATTGAGCAGATTGCCGATGAGTCAGAAAGAATCAGGTTTGAAGACAACAGGCTTCATGTGAACAACCTTATTCTTGACAACTGCCTGTCAACTATCAAGCATGAAACAATATATTACCCGAACCGTATACAGCAGATGATTGCAGATCCTGACGGGGTATCGGTTTCTGATATGTCAGAACTGGTTGGCTATTACAGGGAAATATATGGAATATTGAGCGGATATGCGCTTATGCAGGCAAGTGAACCTATTGTGGCGCTGCAGAAACTCTCCGTGGCTGGCATATTTGAACGCGCTCAGGCATTCCACGCCAAGAACTGCAGGAATGCCGGTGTTGAGAACACTCTTTCATGCATTGACAACGGTACCACTGTACGTGCCGACCAGACACTGGTTGATGTCTTGCTGGAGAACCTGCTTGTAAAGGCAATTCAGTTTGACGGCTGTCAGTCTGTTGAACTGAGTGCATGCAGGGAACATGATTTCATTAGGTTCGAACTGAAGATTACAGGAGTTGACGAGAGCCGTGAGAGGCTGGATAACCTGTTTGCTCCGGTCTGGCAGAACGGTGACATGGCATTTGTGCTGTGCCGCCAGGTTATACGCGAACATGATGAACAGACCGGCCATTCCGGCTGTAGGATAAATGCAGAGAATATTGATGGAGGAATTGTAATTTGGTTTACACTTCCGGCTATGTAGAACCGAGGAATAATAATGATATATGGAGAATATTAAAGCAATAGTAGTTGAAGATGTGTCACTTGAATTGAAAGGCACACTGTCTATCATACGGAATGACATTCCAGAAATGGAGGTGATTGGCACTGCTCAGACAGAACGTGATTTCTGGGACCTTATTGAAAAGGGCCTTATGCCCGATATGGTGCTGCTTGATTTGGGCCTGGGCGGTTCGACTACCATCGGAGTTGACATTTGCCGCAAGCTGAAGAGCGGGAACAAGTCAGTAAAAGTGCTCATATTTACTGGTGAACTGCAGAATGAGAAACTGTGGGTCGATGTCCTTGATGCCGGTGCCGATGGTATTGTGCTGAAGAGTGGGGAACTGCTGACCCGCAATGAGGTTGTCGATGTTATGTCGGGCAAGCGTTTTGTGTTTAATCAGCCTATCCTTGAGAAGATGGTAGACCGTTTCCGCAAGTCGGTTCTTGACGAGGGAATGAAGCGCAGTGCCCACATTCAGTATGACATTGACGAATATGACGAACGTTTCCTGCGTCATCTGGCCTTGGGCTATACAAAGGATATGATAAGTGACCTGCGAACCATGCCATTCAGCAGCAAGTCGCTTGAAAAGAGGCAGGCCGACTTGATATCACGCCTGTTCAAGGATGATGAACAGCGCGGTGTAAACGTAACACGACTGGTTGTACGCGCAATAGAACTGCACATTATTGATCCAAGCAAGCTTGAGGCCGATGAATAAGCGTCCGTTGGGAATCTGGCATCCGGCAGTCATTTATATGATTCTGCTGGCAATCGTGATTTTTGTTTCATGGATAGGCAGTGTATATGAGATTCGCTCTGTCAATGGAAATGATGATCAGATTGTGCGAAGTGTGCTTAATTCTCAGGGACTTCGCTGGATGGGGCGTACTGCTGCCGGAGCGCTTGGCCATGCTCCATTCGGACAGGCTCTCATGCTGCTGCTCTCCATAGGCGTTCCATTGAGGAGTGGCCTGTTCAAGGCTGTTCTCAGGCCAGAATCGGCAAAACAGCGGGTCGCACTTGTCCTGGCATCATGTATTCTGGCAGTAGTTATAGTACTGATTCTGGCTGGTGTGTTTTTTGGAAACCGTCCGTTCCTCAGCCTGGTAGGAACTTTCAGGGGTGGTCCCATAGCTGAAAATCCGACCCTGTTCATATTGCTGGTAACACTTTTGCCTTCATTCGTTTTCGGATTTTCTGCCGGAAAGCTCAAGACGATGGCCGACTGCATAAACATCATGACCGAATCAATAAAGGCCGGTGCATCATTCCTGCTGACAGTCCTGATAGCTTCACAGCTTTTGCAGACTCTTGACTACACTGGCATGTTCCATGTCATTGGGCTGGCTGACAGTACTATACGTATACTGTCATTCCTTGTCTACTGGGTTCCGCTGCCCATTCTGCTTTTCCTCTGAAACTTGCCAATTTCTTGCCACAGGATAAGAAAAACCCCTTCAGGACACTCCTGGAGGGGTTTTATGGTGATTCGGTTGGGATTCGAACCCAAGACCTACTGCTTAGAAGGCAGTTGCTCTATCCAGCTGAGCTACCGAACCAGCCTTTGTTTTAAGCGACTGCAAATTTAAGCATTATATTTGAGAAACCAAGTATATGCAATGCTTTTTTATGGTTCCCCCAAATGGCCGTTACAGGCGGCCTTTTATTTCTTTATGGGCTTCCAGTAGACCTTTTCGCCTATTCCCATGATGGTTCCCTTGAGCATAAGGCGGCCGTCGCTCTGAAATGAACCGGTGACATTTGCCTTCAGGCCTCTCTGCGGATCATAGATTTTGGTACCGTCCCACTGCTGCTTTTCGGCATTGTACTTCAAGCCGTCAAAAAGGACTATCTTGTTTGATGGAGTGTTCCTGAGTGACTTCTCGGGGTTCTTGGCATCAAGCTTAATCTTGCCTGTGCTCTTGTCAATTGAATCGGCAATCCAGTAAATCTGGGCCTTGTATGAACCGTTGGAATTCTTGGTGATGCTTACCTTGAACGGCTCGCCACCCTGAACTGACTCGTAATTGCCGACTATGGCATCGGCAGTCTTGTTGCTCTTCTTTTCCTGGGCTGTCATTGTGGCCATGCAGAGAAGGCCAAGTGCGATTGTTGTAAAAAACTTCTTCATTTATTGTCTCTTTAATTAGTATAGGAATCTTTTTATTTTCTGTGTTGCGGTCTTGACGAACGGCTCCTGTATGAATCGGACTTCCTGAATCTGCGAGGCCTTGTTGACCTGCGTATTGGTTCTTTTCCTTATGGCTTCCCTCAGTTCCGGGGTGCCGTTTTCCACATTCACAAGCTTCACAATGGCAACTATCTTGCCGTTTTCTGATTTGACTATCGATTCTTCAACACCTTCAATTGAATTGATTACAATCTCAATCTCTTCAGGGTAAATATTCTCTCCCGATGAGCCTAAAATCATATTTCCAAGCCTTCCGGTTATGTAGACATTGCCCTTAGCGTCAATGGTGGCCAGGTCTTTGGTGCGGAACCATCCGTCTTCGGTGAAGGTCTCCCTGGTCCTGTCGGGGTCTTTGTAGTATCCCATCATGACATTCGGACCTTTCACGACAAGTTCTCCGCGGCCTGTGACAGGGTCGGGGTTGTCAATCCGTATCTCTACGCCCTTGACATGAGGTCCGGTCTGGCCTATGGGCTTCTTGCCAAGCTTGTTGGCGCACACCAGCGGAGCAGTCTCGGTAAGTCCGTAGCCAATCAGGTACGGGAAATGGGCCATCTGAAGGAACGATTCAACCTCAGGGTCAAGCTTGGCACCGCCAATGGCAACAACTTCAAGCCGCCCGCCAAAGGTCTTGATAAGTTTCTTCCCGATTATCCGGAACAGCAGTTTTGGAGCATGCGCATGCATCCATGTCAGGACTTTGCTGGCCTTGATGGTCTTGAGCACGCTTGAACGGTATATCTTCTCTATTACAAGCGGAACCGAGCACATTCCGTTCGGACGGACTGTCCCGAGTGCTGAAATCAGGAGTGACGGGGTAGGAACCTTGCCTAGGTAATATATGCATGCGCCAGTTGTCATAGGGAACAGCAGGCCTATGCTCATTTCGTAGGTATGGGCAATCGGGAGTATGGACAGGAACCTGAAACCTTCCGAGCATTCAAACAGGTCGGGTATGCCTACCAGGTTGTGGCACAGGTTTCTGTGACTCAGCATGACGCCTTTGGCATGGCCTGAAGTGCCCGATGTGTATAGTATGGCTGCCAGGTCATCGGGCTGCGGAACTTTTACGCGACCTTCCTGCTGGCACGGCTCTTCTTTAAATGTTTCGAACGTGGTAATGTTGACTGCCAGTGACAGCTTGTCCAGGTTCTCCTGTGATATTTTTGCCAGTTGCGGGGCCGATGCAAATATTGCCTTGGCCTGGGAATGCACAATAATGTTGTTGACTTCATTTGCTGAACTGTCGGGCAGTACTGGAACCATAACCCTGCCGAAAGCTGTTGCCGCGAATATTGCAACTGAATAGTTCGGCATGTTCTCTGACAGGATTATTACCTTGTCACCGGCACATATGCCGTGTCTTGTCAAGAGGTCCGATGTATAGGCAACCTTTTCACCGAACTGGCCGTATGTATAACTGCTTTTGCCGTCAACAAAACTTGTGACCAGTTTCTGTGGGAATGTGGCTGTTGAGTAATTGAACAGGTCCGCTAGTGTAGTCGGAATAAATTGCTTCATAGAATTGGATTATTCTCTTGCAAAATTACACCTATGACGTCACTCCTAAAAGTGCCATTTTTGCCGAAAATTGGAATATTAGAAAGATATATCGCGCGGAAAATATAACCTAACTGTAAAATGGACTGGAATCATGAGAAGTCAAAGTACCGCGAAAGCTTCTTTTTTTTATCTTTGGGGTGCTTAACCAATGAATCATGAAGAAACTCATAGCAATAATCAAGGACAAGAACAGGCTCTACAACATTCTTTTCGGTGGCGATGACCCTCTGGCAAGGCCTGTGGAAATATGCATAATGATAGCCATTGTGCTGGGCATACTGATGGCATCAATTGAAAGCGTAGTGAAGGTCGATGACTTTTCATTCCATGCCATGATTAACCAGGAACTTACTGCTGGCGGAATAGTGAAAATGGCAATTATATTTCTGGAGTATGCGCTTAGCCTGCTGTTTACAGTGGAATATGTGCTAAGGGTGTACTGTTCACCAGTCAGGCGCGAATACATCCTGAGTTTCTTCGGCATTATTGACCTGCTGGCAACATTGCCACAGCTGCTCAGCATATTCTTCCCGCCGCTGCGCTATCTGTCAATAATGAGAACCTTCAGGCTGATCAGGATATTCAGGGTGCTCAAGTTGTTCTCTTTCATAAATGAAGGATACCTGCTGCTTGAGAGCATACGCCGCAGCCTTACCAAAATACTGGTATATTTCCTGTTTGTGGTAGTACTGGTGTGCATCCTGGGTACTCTCATGTTCATTGTAGAGAGCGGCACCCTGGGTACGCAGTTTACCAGCATACCTACCAGCATTTACTGGGCAATAGTAACCTTGACTACGGTAGGATATGGTGACATTACCCCAACTACCGGACTGGGACAGTTCTTCTCGGGTATAGTAATGATTCTTGGCTATACCATCATTGCCGTTCCTACCGGTATTGTATCGGCCACAATGATTGATACAACCAAGAAAAAGGGGCAGAACGGCCGCTGTCCACGCTGTAATGAGAAGACTGACCTTAATGCCAACTACTGTAAGCACTGCGGCGAAAGGCTATGAAAACCATAACCTTTCGCCGCACTATTAGTTTCGTTATATCCTCAGGACAGAATCAATTTCAGTTCATTCTTAGAACCTGAAGTTGATGCCTGCACCGAAGGCCTTGCTGGTTCTGAAGAAATCCTCCTTGGTTTCAGGTGTTGAAGCAGTAGTCTTCTCCACATGATCAAAGAATGAGTGGAAGTAGCCAACATTCAGGTCAAGGTTGTCAGTTACAAGGAACTTCAGGCCTGCACCTAATGAAGTAGCGTTGGTTGAGAAAGACATGTCGCTCAGGAACTTGTGGTCAGGACCAGTCTGGAATACAGTCTTCTGGGCACCGCAGCTTACAACGAGACGGTCGCACAGGTCATACTCAATACCTGCCAGATATTCTGAAGTGTTGCCACTGAGCAGGTCCTGCTTGTCATTCTTTCCGGTTGCCGAGTTGTATGTTTCAGCGTTCTTGTCATCGAAAAGATGGTATGATGCATAGAGGTGCAGCTTCTCAATGGGAGTGTATCCAACGCCAACTGCCAGCATTGCAGGAACATCGGCAGCAGTCTTGGCCTTGTCATCGAACTGTGCAAGACCCGAAGTGTTGACCTTGGTTGAGTTCTCAAGCATGATCTTGGTCTTGAACTCATACTTGACGGCTATGTTGAGCTTGTCGGTGTTGAAGTCAGCACTCAGGATAGGAGCGAAGCCCATGCCTGTTTGCTGGCAGTCCAGCTGGCGGTCAGCTACCATTGGAGCCATGGCACCCTGTCCGATAGCTGTCAGGAACGCACCTGCAGGAGTTCCGTTAATGGTGATGTTCTTGATTTCTGCCTCATATGATGCCTGTACGTAAGTCATTCTGACACCGGCTGATACGCTCAGGTTATCGGTCAGCTTGAAACCGCCGGTAATCTGGTTTGAGAAACTGTACTGGGTACCGTTCAGGAACATGTCTACATCATAAAGGAATGGGGCTCCCGGAATAGGGTAGGTGTTGAGCAGGGCAGCCAGTCCGGCAACCTGTGACTCGAATGAACCGAGACCGTTTGCATATTCAGCCTTTCCACCGCCACCTGTAACGCCGAAGTGGTCCGATACAAACCAACGGTCCTTTACATAAGCAAGGTCAAGTGAAGGAACAATCGGTGCGAAAGCCTCACCCTTATAGAGCTTTGAACTGCTTCCGCCGTTCTTTACGCCGTATGCCAGGGGTGCATATTCTGTCTTTGATTCACGTGTCTGGCTTGCAACCTGCCAGTTGAATCCAAGCTGAAAGCCATTGTCAAGGAATCCGATTGATGCAGGGTTGAAATAGGCAGCATCAACGCTAACCACGGCTTCCTGGGCAGGCATTCTGAAATAACCTACGCTCTGGTTTGTGTTTGTCACGAATCCACCTGCAAAAACAGGCATTGCTGAAGTCATGGCAATTGCGAGAAATGTGTTTCTTTTAATCATGATTTGAATAATTAGTGTATTGAATTTTGCCGCAAAAGTAGATTCTATTCGACCAAAAGGAATATCTGATAGACTAATAGATACAAAATACTGCACACTTTTGATGTTTTTGTGTTATGTCAAAAGGTGTTGTTCCTTTAATAAAAGATGAGGTAATTTATTCTAATCCCGAAAATCACTACCTTCGCGGAAATGACAACAATTCAGAGATTCGGGCCGCATGTCTTTATACTGCCACTTTAATCCGGACCATGATTATGCCTTGGCCAATGGTGACGAGAATTTCGTTTCACCTGCCAGTGCTGTCTGTTTTGCAAGGGATTGCCGCGATGTGCTTTCCATGGCTTTCCCAGGGTCGGTGACTGATTTTGATGAGTCAGTCACCAGGGTTGAGGCATGGGGGTGGAACCGTGCCGTGCGCAAGCAGCTGCACAGGCAGGGCGTACCCATGGAATTGATGCCATCGGACCGCCAGCTGGGCGATATAAGGGATTTGGCGCACAGAAGGACATCGGCCTACGCCATGAAATGGCTGAAGGAACGGATGGTTCTTGATGCTGAACCGGCAATGGAAATTGAGAGCATTGAGCAGGCCGATGTTCTTGTGCTGAATGCTCAGGGGCCCATGCTGCTGAAATGGCCCTATTCAAGCAACGGTACGGGCATAGTACTGATTCCCGGGAATCAGCTAAAGAACTGGATGTCACTGCCTGCCAGGGAGCAGTGCCGCAAGCAGCTGGCACGGTTCGGGTCGGTTATGGCTGAACCCTGCTATGATGTGGTTCAGGATTTTGCCATGGAGTTTGAATGCCGTGAGGGCAGTGTGCAGTTCTGCGGGTACTCGCTCTTCCAGACGGAGAAGTTTTCATATTCTTGCAACCTTCTTATGTCAGACAGTGCCATTGAGGAAGAGTTGGTGAAATATACCAGCCGCTCCTTTCTTAGGGATATTGCCGTTGAAATGGCCGGTTTCCTCAATTCTTATGTGGCCGGCAGGTATTCGGGCATAGTTGGGGTCGATATGTTCATTTACCGTAAAAACGGAAAGTTTTGCGTGAACCCTGCCGTGGAACTGAATTTCAGGCATACCATGGGTTGGCTGGCCCGAAGGCTGTATGACCTGCATGTGGTGCCACCCAATGCAACTGTAATGAGGATTGATAGAAGTGGTTCGCACTACAGATTGGTTTTTGAATAGTGGCTGCGAATGAGTATCTTTGCGGTGGAAACCTATAATCATTATGTTGCCTGTGGATAAAAGGAAGATAACCTGTACAGTTTTGCCTTTGGCATTGCTGTGGGTGCTGATGTCAACGTTCGGCGCAGGATATCTGTCCCAGCTTGAGGCTGAGGACCTGTTCATTTTTTCATGGGATTTCTTCACTCAGAACCTATTGGCTCCCGGCGGCTTACTGTCGTGGGCAGCTTCTTTCCTGACTCAGTTCTTCTATCTGCCATGGCTGGGGGCACTCATCTGGGTGCTGTTGTGCGCATGGTCGGTCCGTGTGGCAGGCAAATTGACGGGGCATGACGCAATACTGTCTCTTTTCCCGGCAGCCTGTTCAACGGCTGCTGCAATGGGACTGGGGTATCTGATTTTCAAGATGAAATTGCCGGCTCACGCCTTTACTACCTTGCTTGGGGCAATTATATCAATGGCCATGGCGTGCTGGTATTCAAGAACCAGGTACAAAAAAGCATGCCTGGCTGTTATTGCGTTGAGTTTTCACTTTATTGGCTTTTATGCGCTGGTTGCTGCAATGGCGTCGGCGGTATGGGAATCAAGGCAGAAGAAGCCTAACTGGATATATGCGGGTCTGATGGTTGTGGCAGCTCTTGCTGTACCAGCCATACTGGGACAGTTTTACCTGACTGCCAGGCCTGACAGGGTTTTCCTTTCCCTTGTGCCGGTGCTGCCAAAGTCTTGCGGATTCGTTTGCTATATTCCGTATTTGCTCTTGTTTGCCTATATAATATTCGGACAGTTGCTGCATGTTCCCGTCAGGTTCAGGCATGGACGTGTGGCCGAGATGGCTTCAGTTGCTCTGGTTGTCCTTGTATTCTGGGTGAAAGACCCGAATTTCAATGCGCAGATGCGCATGACAATTGCAACCGACCGCATGAAGTGGGAAAAATCGCTGAGGGCATACAGGTTTGCACAAATGTTGGCTGAACCTACTTCAATAATGGGGCTTTACCGTAACCTGGCTCTTGTCCGCCTGAATATTGAGGGTGATGAATGTTTCTCATACCGTGACGGTTCAAAGGACCAGAAGATGGCTGCGATGATTTCTGATTCCCAGCAGGCCGGAAGGCAGTTGTTCTTCCATTTTGGAATACCCAACAACAGTTACCGCTGGTGTTTTGAGAATCAGGCTGAGACCGGATGGTCTGTATCGGACCTCAGGTACATGGCTATGTGCTGTATTGTGAAGGGTGAGCTTGAAACAGCAACAAAGTATCTGGATATACTTCAGAAGACACTTTTTTACGGCAGGTGGGCCAATAGGCAATGGAAATACCTGTCTCAGCCGGAATTGCTGAAGCAGTCAAGTGAATATGGACTTGTCGTTTCCCTGCTTGCCAGTGACAATGAGCTTGGAAATGATGCTTCCATGCTTGTTGTCAGCCTGAATACACGGTTTCTGACAGGACTCAATAATACTCCCGAGCAGAGCCGGGTAGCACTGCTGTGGGCTGCCCTGTCGCAGCGAAACACCTATTTCTGGCCCCTGTTCAACAATTACGTTGATAAAAATTATGTTACATCAATTCCTGTTCAGTACCAGCAGGCCATGTTGTTGATGTATTATGTTTCGCCCGATGCTGACATTAACCGTATTCCTTTTGATCCGGGTGTGTTGAGGGAATTCAATGATTTCATCGGATTTTTTGAGAGTCATCCCATAAGCAGGGAAAATATGCAGAAGGCACAGCGGCAGTACAGGAGGTTCAGGGGAACTTACTATTACTACTATCTGTTCCGCGATGCACAAAGTTTAGTCTACTATCAGAATGAAGAGAGGAATACCATATATAATTAGCATTGCGCTGCTTTACCTGGCATCATGTGCCAAGGTGCCGGCAGATTACTCCGATGAAAAGGGACAGCTCAGGATTATGCCTGACTACACTGACGTGGTTGTCCCTGAAAACATAGCGCCGCTGAACTTCTACATTGTAACTGATGCATCGGACTACATTACCGTGTTCAGTACTGCAAACAGTAAGTATGCAAGAAGGGGCAGGACAGTATGCGTTCCCCTGAGAAGGTGGAGAACCCTGCTGGCGGACCGTGAGATAAAGGTTCAGGTTTTTCTGAAAAGTGCTGACAAGAAGTGGACGGCGTGCAGGCCGTTCAGCATAAAGGCATCGGCCTCGATTGACAGGTATGTCAGTTACAGGCAGATTCCTCCTTCGTTCAAGCAGTATGAAAGCATAAGGCTGCGCCAGCGTGACATCAGCACTTTCCGGGACAGGGTTTTCTATTCGAATTCAATGGTTCAGCGTTCGTTCAATGGACAGGGACAATGTGTGAATTGTCACAGTTTCAGGAATTACAATGCTGATGAAATGCAGTTCCACACACGCCAGTACAAGGGTGGAACGCTGCTTTACCATAATGGCGAGCTGCAGATGGTTGACATGAAGGCTGATGGCATGGTTTCACCGGGTGTTTATCCGGCATGGCATCCCACACATGATTTCATTGCGTATTCGACCAACAACACGCTGCAGGCTTTCCACACCGTCAGTGACAACCACATTGAGGTGTTTGATTCGGAGAGTGACCTTATCTTATATGACATAAACGGCAATAAGGTAAGCACCATACTGTCAACTCCCAATAGACTGGAGTGTTTCCCTGCCTGGTCGCCCGATGGCCGCATGCTGTATTATGTTGCAGCTGACTTTCCTGAAATACCCAAGGGTGAGAAACGTTCGGAATACCTTACAAGGGTGTATGACCAGCTGAAGTATGATATTTACCGTATTCCGTTTGAACCGGAGTCGGCAACTTGGGGGGAATCAGAATTGGTCTATAGTGCATCGGCCCAGGGAAAGAGTGCTACTTTGCCAAGGATATCTCCCGATGGAAAGAGGCTGATGTTCACTATGGGCGAGTATGGGGTGTTTCATATTTGGCACAATGATGCCGATTTGTGGATTCTTGACCTTGACGGTTTCAGTGCAAGGAATCTCAGGGAAATCAATTCAAGTGATACCGAGAGCTATCATTCATGGTCCAGCAACGGGGAATGGGTGATATTTGGAACCAGGCGTGAAGATGGTGGATTTACACGCCTTTATATAAGCCATGCCAATGCTGACGGGAGCTTTTCAAAAGCTTTTACGCTTCCCCAGAGGAACCCGTGGTCAAATACGGAGTTGCTGACTTCATACAATGTTCCGGAACTGACACGCACGCCAGTCCGGCTCTCTGCCAGACGGCTTGCGCGTTTTGTCCGTAATGCTTCCGTTAAGAAGGTTCAGCAATAATTATTCTTCTTCCTTTTTCTTCCTGCCGGTCAGTACTTGGCCTGCAATGGCTGCCAGAAGCGCTACCCAGATTGCAAGTGAGGTGCACAGTGAAATGTTCTTGCCTGTGTAGTATGATTCCGGGTGGAATGCGAATGTCACCTTGTGGCTTCCTGCGGGAAGGTCAAGTGCGCGCAGTGTCCAGTTGGCACGCAGTATTTCCAGTTCGTCCTTACCGTCAATTGTTGCTGTCCAGCCTGCAGGATAGTATATTTCACTGAATACGGCCAGGCCTCCATTAGCAGAACTGTAGCTGTATTCAAGCTTGTTCGGAGCGTATGATGTAAGTTCAATCCTGTCAGTTTCCGATACCGGCCTGGCTTTTGCCTGGGCACCGCCGCCGGTGTAAATTACGGCAGTCTCAGCCGGGTCGATGGTTGACAGCAGGCCAATTTCTTCCTTGGCATTGGCGGCAGGGATGCTTTCTGATACGAACCATGCATTGCCCAGGGCCTTGTCATATCTTGCTGGTGGGTTGTTTCCGTCAAATACTACATAACGCATGTTGAGCATTGAGAGAACAGGGTAGTAACCGAATCCCTTTTCAATGTCGGAAATGGTCTCGGCTCCCTTGATGGCACTGTTGAGGTCCTTGGTGAGCTGGCTCATTTCGGGTGCAATGTAGTAGTCAATGAGGTCCTGGTATCTCTGCAGCTTGGCAGGACTGTATCCTCCGATGGTCTTGTGATGGTAGCTTACGATTGCATCATTGAATGTGTTGACGCTTACGTCGAGAACGCGGTATGAAGGATCAGTATCGGCATGTATAAGCTTGTCTACCGGGCGTTCTGCATACTGGCTGTCGAACTCTTTCTGGTTGTAGAAATGTGACTTGTTCAGGTAACGGCGGTCAATTGCCCACAGGTCACCAAGCACCAGTACTATGATAGCCGCGTAGGCAAGGATTGGCTTCAGCTTTCCGTAAATGGCAGAGAGCCAGAGTGCGGCAGCGGCAACCAGGATGAGTGCCATAGAACGGAATGCATCGCTGCTGAGCAGTGCCTGGCGGTCCTGCTGCAGGGCGCTGGTGATGTCGCCGGGGAGTGATGCATCAGATGAAGATACGAAACTGCCGGCAAGTGACGGAGCAACTCCAACTATCAGGCAGAAACCTGCCGTGATGCCTGCCGCAATGAACAGTCCTTTCTGCATTCTCTTCTTGTTCTCATTGGTCATTTCGGTTGAGAACAGTTCGTTCAGGCCAAGAATGCCCATGATTGGAATGGTCAGCTGAAGTATGACAAGTATCATTGATACTGTCCTGAACTTGTTGTACATGGGGACATATTTGAACCAGAGTTCAGAGAACCACATGAAGTGATTGCCCCATGAGAGCATGGCAGCAATTGCCGAAACGCCTACAATCCACCATTTGTATGGGCCCTTTACAAGAATCAGGCCCAGGACGAACAGGAAAACGCTTACTGCACCCATGTACATTGGGCCTGCGGTAAATGGCTGTGGGCCCCAGTAGAGAGGCATCTGGCGTATAAGTTGTTCGGCACCCTGATACCTGCCTTTCAGAACCTTGTAGGTGTTGCTGTTCCTGTCGAGTGAACCGCTTGATGAACCGCCGTTGTAGTTGGGAATCATCAGGTTAGGCATTTCATTGATGCCGTATGACCATTGTGTGGCGTAGCTCAGGTCAAGGCCTCCGGTCTTGTTTCCGTCACTGCTGCTCAGTTCAGAACCGCCGCGCATGGTGTACTTTGAGTACTCGTATGTAGGAATAAGCTGGTTTGCATTGGTCGCAATTCCAAGCAGGCCGCCTATGAGCAGCATGGCCGATGTCTTTATGAAACCTGGAACTGTCTTGTTCCTGATGGCACCGCAGAATTGGGCAATGGCGAAGCCTATTATCATGATTGCCAGGTAATAGGTTATCTGCGGGTGATTGGCCCTTATCTGGAATGCAATTGCAATGGCGAACAGGGCAGAACCGAGAAGTGCCTTGCTGCGGTATGCGAAAACGAAAGCTGCCAATGCCCATGGCATGAACGCTATTGCAACCATCTTGGAGTTGTGGCCTACCTGTATGATTTCCATGTTGTACGAACAGAATGTCACCGCAACCGCTCCGGCCACGGCAAGCCATATGTTCGCCCCGAACGCCAACATGAGAAGGAACGCGCCTACCAGTGAAATGAAAAGGTAGCTTGGAGGCCTGTGTCCCCAGAACATGTATTTGTAGAGTGGGTCCAGCATGTTTCCTTCGTACTTGGTACTGATTGAGAATGTAGGCATTCCACTGAACATTGAGCCTGTCCACAGGGTCTTGTCATCGGGGTGGGCTTCATTGTATGTTATGGTCTCGTTGGCCATACCCCTCCATGATGAGATATCGGACTGGTTGACAATCTTGCCCTGGAGCACTTCAGGTGCGTATGCGTATGACAGGACAAGGAATCCTGCAATTACGGCAATGTAGGGGATGAGCTTTTTCAGAATAGGTTTCATTTCTTGATTATTTCTTTGACGAGTTCAGACATCTGTATGGTTTCTGATTCTCTTGTGTAACGTAAAATTCTCTCTTCAAGTTCTCCGGTATTGGCCGGCTGGTCGCGGTGGCTGCAGAAGTCCTGGTAGAGTTCCAGTACCTTTGCCTTGAGCCTTTCCATTTCATTCCAGTCAAATACCTGTCCTGCGCCTGCACGCTCAAGCATGGTTCCCAGCTCACATCCTTCGGGACCGAACGAGAGGATAGGACGGCGTGTTGCCAGGTATTCATACAGCTTGCCTGGGAGTATGGCCATGGCTTCGGGCTGTTTCCTCAAAGGAAGAATCAGAACCCTGGCTGTCTGCTGGAATACAGTGGTCTGCCGGTGTGGCAGATATCCTTTCAGGTCAAGGTTGGCGGACAGTCCCTCTTCCGTGATAAGGTCGGTTATGTCCGTATCAACACGGCCTATGAAACGGATTTTCAGGTCTCTTTTGAATTCTTCATTTTCACGCGCTATCTCGCCAAGTACACGCCAAAGGTTGTCAGGACTTCCCTCGCGGTTGAATATGCCGCTGAAAAGCATGGTGAATTCGCTGTCCAACTTCTTCTCGGTCATGTCATAGTCTGCAAGGTCGAATCCGTTGTAGATTACATGGATCTTCCTTGTTGCCTCCTGGTGTGAAAGACCTGAGGCTTCCAGCATTTCCCTGAATTCATCGGCCATATTTGCTGTGACTGATGTGATTGCTGTCGATTCACGAAGCACGGAGAGTTCCTGTCTCTTGTGCAGGCGGTGTACAGGACCAATCATCGGGAGGTGCTTGAAAGCGAAATCGCGTGTCCATGGGTCGCGGAAATCAGCAATCCAACTGATACCTGTAGCCCTGTGAAGGTCACGTGCCAGCAGGTGCATGGACTGGGGTGGGCCGGTGCTGACTATTGCATCAACGGGGTGGTCAACCAGGTATTTCTTCAGATACCTGAGTGATGACCTTTTCCAGAATATTCTTGGGTCGGGCACGAAGAAGTTGGCCCTTATCCAGAGCGAAATCTTCAACTTGAGTGACTTGTTGCCTGAATCGTTGAGCGGGTTCAGGTAGTTGCTGCCCTTCTTTCCGTTGCCGGTGAACTTGCGGAACAGGGAGTAGGGCTCGATGATTGGGTTCTTTATTACCTCGGCCTGGGCCGGGATGTCATTGAGCAATGTTGCATCGACAGCAGCCTGTTCTGGATTCTCAGGAGTGAAAACTACCGGTTGAATGCCGTATTTTGGAAAGTATTTGGTGAATTTCAGCCATCTCTGTACGCCCGATCCTCCGGTTGGCGGCCAGTAGTATGAGATGATCAGAAGTCGCTTCATTTGGTTCTCGCTCATTTTCCTTTCTTTATGTATAGGTACAAAGTTAATATAAATTCATGGTCGTTTCATTACATGCCGCCTTTTTTGTAGTTTTGCGCATATGAAAGTCTTCACCATAGCAAGAGGCATTCCTGATGCTGAATATCCGCAGAACGGTATTTTTGAGTATGACCAGGCAAGAGCACTGGCCATGGCCGGTGCTGAGGTGACGGTGCTTGCACTTGACATGCGTCCATGGAACGTGCCGAGAAGGCATGGCATGGCATGTTTTGATACAGAACACGGCATTCACGTGGTACGGCTTTCACTGCCTACTGGCGCATACAGGAAAGGCATGCCGGTCCTTCAGTTCCTGCTCCGCACAATGTACCGGAGGGCAGTTTCAAGATATGGAAGGCCCGATGTCATTCATGCTCATTTCTATTTTCTCGGAGCGATTGCCCAGGGACTTAAAAGATTCAATATTCCGGTGGTCCTGACTGAACACAGCAGCAAGATGAACTGTGCGCTGGAGTCAATTTCTCCGTTGGATAGGGCTATTGCAAAGAAGGCATACGGTTGCGCTGACAGGCTGATTGCCGTGTCGGGCGCGCTGGCCGGTCACATGAGGGAGAATTTTGGCGTATCACCTTCGGTAATCAGCAATGTGGCCGATGTATCGAACTTCGTATTCAGGTCAAGAGGACTGAGAAAAGATATTACGGCAGGCGGCGCACGGCCTTTTTCTTTCGTTTCGGTTGGCAATCTTATTCCGTTGAAGCGTTTTGACCTGCTGATTGAAGCGTTTGCACTTGCTTTCCGCAATGACAGCAATGTAAGCCTTACCATTGTGGGAGGTGGTCCGGAATATGACAGCCTGCGCAGACTGGCCGGTGAAAAGGGACTTTCTGAGAGGGTAGTCCTTACCGGTGCGGTTCCCCGTGAGCAGGTCCGGCAAGCCATGTATATGGCCGATGCCTTTGTCCTGGCATCATCGACCGAGACTTTCGGACTGGTCTATGCCGAAGCAATGGCAACAGGTCTTCCTGTAATTGCGACGGCGTGTGGCGGACCATCGGATTTCGTCGATGAATTCAATGGATTCCTTATTCCTGTTGATGACCTTGAAGCTCTCAGCAGTGCGCTGACAAGAATGAGAGAGTCGGTGGGGTGGTTTGACGGTAAAGAGATAAGCAACTCCATAATCAGGCGCCTGTCACCCGAAACCATCGGTGAAAAGGTGATGTCGGTTCTTGCCGATGCTGTCAGTCATCACTTGAAGAAGTGAATGAACTGCGAGTGCATCCATCGGTCCTCTTCCTTAGGCATCCGCATGTAGTCTCCGTAGTACGCCTTGAGCATCTTTATGTACTCCTTTGGTACAGGAAAATCCATTCCTTCGAACTTTATTGTTGTAAGGGGGAATACTTCATCCATGTCAAAACTGTACCTGCACTGCTCAATGTGATAGCCAATCTTGCCGCTCTTTCCGGTGATGAATCCCAGATACCATACTATTCTGATGGCAAGAGTTATGAGCGGGAAAATAAATCCAGAAATAATGGTCTTGGGGGTTATGTACTGGGGAACCATGAAGAACATGGTTGACTTGCGGCCCCACTTGGTCAGGAATTTTGCGAACTTGCCTGAAATCCATTTCGGGTAATCGACAAGCTCAAAAATATCAATGAAAATGCCTTTTTTGTAAGGCAGCATGAAATCTTCGTGCCTTTCAATGAAGAGTGAGTTCATGTCCCTGACCTTGCACAACTTGCGGGTATATGTGGGGTCAGTCTTCTTGTTCTGGAGGAACAGCCAGTCGGGCAGTTCCTTAGGGGCAATTTCCATGAATTTCTCGTAATCGGGGCGGTACATTGATATGTCCAGGTCATCGTCCCATGGAATGAACCCTCCGTGGCGCACGGCACCCAGCATGGTTCCGAAATCTATCCAGTACCTTATGTTGTGCCTGCGGCAGATTTTGTCAATTTCAACGAGTATTTCCAACTCCCTGAGCTGGGTTTTCCTTCTGACAGTTCCTTCTCCGTTGTATTTTGAAAAATCTTCCTCCATAATGCGCTTCGATATATGTTCAGCAAATGTAGGTACTTTCTTTCAATTATTGAACAACTATGGTTACCTTTGCCCGAAAAGAAGGAGAAAGTCTTGGGCGTAGTAATCAGACAATCCCTGAAGGGAACAATTCTTAATCTAATAGGAGTGGCGCTGGGTGCAATCATCCAGCTGTTCGTCGTGACCGAATTCCTGTTACCTGAAACACTTGGACTGACCAAAGTCTTCTATGAGGCCTCACATTTGTGCTCTTGCTTTGCATTACTGGGAGTATCGGCTGCCGGAATGAGGTTCTTCCCTTTCTTCAGGAACAAGGAGAACAACAATAACGGATTCTTCTTCTATTACATGATGATTCCCGTGGTCGGTTCAATACTGATCAGTACTCTCTACATATTGTGCAAGGGACCCATTGATACCTTCTTTTCTCGCGAATCACCGGAGTTTTCTGACTATTTCTACCTGGTAATACCTTTAATGATAATACTGGCATTCTGGTCAGCCCTGGAGAACTATTCCAACATAAACATGAGGATAGCATTTCCAAAGGGAATACGTGAAATTGTACTGAGACTGCTTCTGCTGGTATGCTATCTGCTTTTTGCCAGGAAGATTCTGTCACTTGACGGACTGATGAACTCAATGGTTGCCGCGTATGGCTTGTGCATGCTCATGGTGCTTGTATATGTCAGCCGCATAGCCCCGGTGTCATTAAAGCATGATTCATCATTCCTTACACCTGAATTGAAGAGGAACTATTTCAGGTACACCGGTTTCCTGCTGCTTTCGGTTGTCAGCGTCAATATCATGGCCCAGCTTGACATGTTCATGCTCTCTTCCGTAAAGGGCATGTATGAGGCTGGCGTGTATACGATTGCCCTGTACATAGCATCGGTTTCCGATATGCCTACACGCTCAATTTCAGCCATTTCAACGCCACTTGCGGCCGATGCCCTGAAGAATGGTGATTTCGTGAAGGCCAATGACCTGTACAAGCAGGTGTCAATACATCAGTTCATGGCATCATCCATGATACTGCTGTTCATATGGATTAACATGGACAATATCTTCAGCATAATTCCCAATGGCGAGCTGTACAGCCAGGGCAAGTATGCCATACTGTTCCTTGGACTTTCGCGCGTATTGTACGGAACCGTGAACTTTGGAAACATTATGATTCAGTTCTCCAAGTACTATTACTGGACCCTTACCATGTCAGTTGTCCTGACCGTACTGACAATCTTTACGAACCTGCTGTTCATCCCGCTGTTCGGACTGTCAGGTGCTGCACTGGCAACACTTCTTACAAGCATACTCAGCTACAGCTTCCAGCAGTACATTGTCCAGAGGAAGATTCACGGCAATCCGTTTACCCTGAAAACGCTGGTAATGCTTATGGTTCTGGCTCTTCTGCTGGGCATGAACATGCTGATTCCATCGATGACTTCAGTATCACCGTGGCTCGATGCAATCGTGCGCAGCGGCATTACTGCTGCCGCAGGCGGACTGCTTGTCTACTGGTTCCGCATATCAGAACCGGTCTGCAGGATTATTGACAAAATTCTGAAGAGAGCGGCTTAATTCCCCTTGTTGCCCTGGCGGTTTCCCTTGTTGTTTCCCTGGTTGTTGCCCTGGCGGTGGTGGCGGTGATTTCCTCCCTTGCCCCTGTTGGAGTGGCCTCCTTTCCTGGAACTCTTGCGGGTAAATGCTTCTTCATCATAAACAGGCGGTTCGCCTATTCCTTCAGGAAGCTGCAGCTTGTAGATAGAATTGCCCAGGAATGATTCGATGGAATGGAATGATTTCTGGTCCTCAACGCTGACAAGAGTCAATGCGCAGCCTTCGGCACCTGCACGGGCTGTTCTTCCTATACGGTGAACGTAGTCCTCGCTGTCATGAGGCACATCGTAGTTGATTACCAGGTCAATGTCATCAATGTCAATACCGCGTGAAACAATGTCGGTAGCAACGAGGAAATTTATGTGGTTGTTCCTGAACCTGTGCATTATCTCATCACGCTCGGCCTGCTCAAGGTCAGAATGCATTTCTCCTACATTCAGACCCATCTGCCTGAATGAGCGCGTGATGTCCTTGACCTTGACTTTTGATGATGCGAATATGATGACTCGCTTGGGTATGGTACGCTTGAAAAGATCCTTTATGATGGCAAGCTTCTGTATTTCGTAGCAGATGTATGCCGCCTGCATGATTTTGTCGGCAGGTCTTGACACGGCAATCTTTATTTCAACCGGATTTGTCAGGATGTTGTTTGCCATGTTCTGTATTTCAGTCGGCATGGTGGCCGAAAAGAGCATGGTCTGACGCTCGGAAGGGAGCTGCTTGACAATCTGCTTGATATCATCGAAAAATCCCATGTCAAGCATGCGGTCAGCCTCATCAAGTATGAAGAATGAAACCTTTGAAAGGTCTATGTTTCCAAGGCTTATGTGGCTTATCAGACGTCCGGGAGTGGCTATGACAATGTCGGCTCCCAGTGCGAGTCCGCGTTTCTCCTGTTCGTATCGGATTCCGTCATTTCCGCCGTAAACGGCAACGCTGGAAACCGGCATGAAGTATGAGAAGCCTGAAACCTGTTGGTCTATCTGCTGGGCCAGTTCACGGGTCGGAACCATGATTACACAATTGATTGAACCCTCAGGGTATTCACCCGTGGAGAGACGGTCCAGTACTGGCAGCAGGTATGCCGCGGTTTTTCCGGTTCCTGTCTGGGCAACGCCAATAAGGTCGCGTCCTTCAAGAAGCGGGGGTATGGCCTGTTCCTGGATTGGTGTACAATCCTTGAAATTCATTGCGTCTATTGCATCCAGGAGAGAGTCCTGGAAATTCAGTTCGTCAAATCTCACTGTATTATTTCGGTGCTTTTATGTATAAAACTATTGCTATCAGTATGAATACCAGGTTTGGCAGCCATTCCGCCCAGAATGCCGACATGACTCCCGTGACTGCAAATGTCGATGAAATGGACTGGAACAATATGTAGCCGAAGCTAAGTCCAAGTCCTATTCCCAGGTAAAGTCCCATTCCGCCCTTCCTTTTCCTGCTGGCAAGCGAGACGCCAATTATGGTCAGGATGAATGATGCAAAGGACATGGCAAATCTCTTGTGGTATTCAATTTCAAAGTCCTGTATGTTGCCAATGCCCCTTGACTTCTGCCTGTCTATGTACTCCTTGAGTTCTCCGGTTGTCATGGTTTCCTGCTGGCCGTACTCTATAAGGAAGTCTGACGGCTCAAACCTTATGATGGTGTCAAGCTCTGCTCCCTGGCTTATGGCTTCGACATTCGATGAGAGGTCCCTGATTGTGAAATTCTTGACAATCCAGTGGTATTTCTCCGTTGAAGTGGTGTCATATGATACCGTCCTTGATGTCATGTGTGACATTAGTTTCTTGCCTTCAAACTTGTCCAGTGAGAAACGGTATCCCGTCATGTTGTATGTCTCAAACCTGTCAATGTAGGCAATTATTCCATCTTCGACCTCAAGCTGTATATTGCGTGAACCGTTGCTCCTGGGGGACTGGTTCATGTATTTTATCTCAAAGTCAAGCCTTGTGACATTGCCCCTTGGGATAACGAACGATCCCAGGAAGAGCGTAAGTCCTGCAATGAATGCGGCCGATAGCAGGTAGGGTATCATCATTCTGCGGAAGCTCATTCCGGTTGAGAACATTGCAATAATCTCAGAGTTCTCCGCCAGTTTTGAGGTGAAGAAAATGACCGCAATAAAGACGAACAGGGGGCTGAAAAGATTGGCGAAATATGGTATGAAGTTCATGTAATAGTCAAAAATGACTTCCATTGCCGATGCCTCTTTCAGCTTGTCAATATGTTCGTTGAAGTCAAATACGACCGAGATGGATATGATGAGTGCTATCGAAAAGAAGTATGTTCCCAGGAACTTCTTTATGATATACCAGTCCAGAGTGGTCAGTATTCTTTTCTTGAAAGGTCTGCTCATAGGTCTTACAGTCTTTGCATAACTTGTTTTACCATAATGTTCTTCCATGCCATGTAGTCATCGGCAAGTATGTGCTTGCGCGCTTCACCGACCAGCCACAGGTAGAATGACAGGTTGTGGACCGATGCAATCTGAAGCGCCAGGTATTCCTGGGCCTTGAACAGGTGGTGAAGGTACGCTTTTGTGTACTGACGGTCAACTTCGGCTGCTCCGTCCGCCTCGACAGGCTCAAAGCAGTCTTCCCATTTCTTGTTTCTTATGTTGATTATGCCGTTCTTGGTGAACAGCATGGCGTTTCTGCCGTTTCGGGTAGGCATTACGCAGTCAAACATGTCAACGCCCAGGGCAATGCCCTCCAGTATGTTGGCCGGAGTTCCTACTCCCATGAGATACCTTGGCCTGTCCTTTGGAAGAATGGCGTTGGTAAGCTCAATCATTTCATACATCTTCTCGGTAGGCTCACCAACTGCAAGACCTCCGATTGCACAGCCTTCACTCTCTTTCGATGCGATGAATTCGGCCGATTTCCTGCGCAGGTCAGGGTAGACACATCCCTGTACGATAGGGAACAGGGCCTGGTGATATCCGTATTTCGGTTCCGTTTCATTGAACCTTTCTATGCATCGGTCCAGCCAGCGGTGAGTACGTTCCATGGAAGCCTTTGCATAGTTGAAGTCGGCATCGCCGGGGCAACATTCGTCAAAGGCCATGATGATATCGGCTCCAATGGAACGCTCAATGTCCATTACGCGTTCCGGAGTGAACAGGTGGCGCGAACCGTCAATGTGCGACTGGAATGTCACTCCCTCTTCCTTCATTTTTCTCAGTCCGGTCAGGGAGAATACCTGAAAGCCTCCGCTGTCAGTCAGCATCGGGCGGTCAAACCCATTGAATTTGTGCAATCCACCGGCTTTTTCCAGAATATCGGTCCCCGGTCTCAGGTACAGGTGGTAGGTGTTGCCCAGTATTATCTGTGCCTTGACTTCTTCCTTCAGTTCCCTGGCATGTACGGCCTTGACAGAACCGACGGTTCCTACAGGCATGAATATGGGGGTCTCAATAACGCCATGTCCGGTTGTAATCCTGCCGGCGCGGGCAGCACTTGATGCGTCAGTGTGCTGCAGCTCAAAAGTCATTCCTTTCCTGTTTATCCTGATGTCGCTCATAATTCTGTCCGGTTATTTCTTGTCAGCAGGAGCTGGTGTGGCAGTTATCTCAATTGGATTCTTTACCTTTTCGTCAAGCAGGGCAATGTTCCATACATCGGCAATAGTGTCAACGTAATGGAAGGTCAGTCCCTCAATATACTCCTGCGGAATCTCCTCAATGTCGCGCTGGTTTTCGGAACACATGACAAGTTCCTTTATGCCTGCGCGCTTGGCAGCCAGTATCTTTTCCCTGATTCCACCGACAGGAAGAACCTTTCCGCGAAGTGTAATCTCACCGGTCATGGCAATACCCGCCTTGACCTTTCGCTGTGTGAAGGCACTGGCAATTGATGTGGCCATGGTTATACCGGCCGATGGGCCATCCTTGGGGACAGCTCCCTCGGGAACATGAATGTGAACGTTCCATGAACTTATAATCTCGGTAGAAAGGTTCAGTTTATCAGCATGGGCCCTGATGTATTCCATTGCCAGCATGGCTGATTCCTTCATGACATCGCCAAGGTTGCCGGTAAGTGTCAGGCGTCCCTCCTTGCCACGGCTCAGACTGGTCTCTATGAAGAGTATCTCACCGCCAACCGAAGTCCATGCAAGACCGGTCACAACACCGGCATATTCATTGCCCTGATACTTGTCACGCGAATATCTCTTCTTCCCAAGCAGTTCCTTCAGTGCGGCAGGCTTGATGCTCGGGTTCTCAATGCTTCCGCTGATTGCTATCTGGCATGCCAGTTTCCTGCAAATCTTTGCAATGTTCTTTTCAAGAGTCCTCACGCCTGATTCGCGCGTGTAGTCTTCAATGATGGTTTCAATAGCCTTTGGCGTTATAGTGGCGCATCCCTTTTCCAGGCCATTCTCACGGAATTCCTTCGGTATGAGGTGGCGCTTGGCAATCTCAATCTTCTCTTCTGTAAGATATCCGTTGACCTCAATTATTTCCATTCTGTCCAGGAGCGGTCCGGGAATGCTGCCCAGGCTGTTCGCGGTAGCAATGAACATGACATTTGAAAGGTCGTAGTCAATATCGAGATAATTGTCATGGAATGCGCTGTTCTGCTCAGGGTCAAGTACCTCAAGCAATGCCGATGCAGGATCGCCCTGATGTGTCATCTGGCTTATCTTGTCGATTTCATCGAGAATAAATACGGGGTTCGATGAACCGGCGCGTGACATTCCCTTTATGATTCTTCCCGGCATGGCACCGATGTAGGTCTTGCGGTGACCCCTGATTTCCGATTCGTCATGCAGGCCTCCCAGCGATATGCGTACATATTTCCTGTTAAGAGCGTTGGCGATAGACTGTCCAAGTGATGTCTTGCCCACACCCGGAGGGCCAACCAGGCAGATAATCGGTGATTTCAGGTCACCGCGCAGTTTCATTACTGCAAGGTGCTCAATTATTCTCTCCTTTACCTTCTCCAGACCGTAGTGGTCGCGGTCAAGAACCTTCTTGGCGTTCTGCAGGTCGGTGTTGTCGGTGGTGTATTCGTTCCAGGGCAGTCCTATGATGGTCTGCAGGTAAGACAGCTGGACATTGTAGTCGGGTGACTGTATGCTTGTACGTTCCAGCTTGGCCAGTTCCTTTTCGAACTGCTCGGCCACGGACTGGCTCCATTTCTTTGATGCAGCCTTGGCGCGCAGCTCATCGGCATCATGGTCAGGCGTATTGCCTCCAAGTTCCTCCTGGATGTTCTTGATTTCCTGCTGCAGGAAATATTCCCTCTGCTGCTTTTCCAGGTCTTCGTGAGTTCTCCTGATTATGCTCTGCCTGATTTTTGCCAATTCCAGTTCACGGTCAAGAACTTTCAGCAGCTTCTCGGCGCGTCCCTCAATATACTCTTCACTGAGCAGTTTCATCTTATCCTCAACGGAGAATGGGTAATTTGCGCAGATGAAATTTATGAGGAACAAGTAGTTCGATATGTTCTTCAGTGCAAAACCGGCATCGGGCGATATGTTTTCAGATAGCTTTGTCAGCTTGACGGCTGCATCCTTGCATGACTTTGCCAGAACGCTGAATTCCTTCTCCTTGAAAGGCAAGGTCTCCTTGAAGATTTCGGCGTGTCCAGTATAGAAAGGACTGGTCTGGTGTATGCTGCTGAGTACAATGCGCTGAATGCCCTGCAGTACGATTGTAGTGGTGTGGTCAGGCATTTCAAATACCTTGACAATCTTGGCAAGTGTGCCAATCTTGTACAGATCCTTGAGTTCAGGTTCCTCAACTGATGCATCAATCTGTGAGAAAACAGCTATGTTCCTGTTGTTCCGGGTAGCGTATTTGACCAGTTCAAGTGACTTCTCCCTTCCTACTGATACCGGCAGTACCACGGTGGGGAAGAGTACCATGTTTCTCAATGGTAGGACAGGTATAGATTCTTCAATGGCCGTTTCGAACAGGCTCTGCTCATTGCCTTCAAAATCGGCAATCATAGAGAATGATGGATTCTGTTCGAATGGATCATTTTCCAATGTGTCTTTAATTCTTCTCTTTGCCATTTTTCGTAAAATTCGTAATAGAACGCAAAGTTACGGAATTTGCGGCACTTTTCCATAGGTACACACATAATTAATGGCGCGCGTGTACGAGGTGCGCTGTCAGTACCTGATGTAGAAGGGTGAAATCATATCGGTGAATTCTGGCGTTTTTGAACCGTCGGCATTGCACATGGCAAGTGTGGAAACCCTGATGGGCGCACTAAGCGGGCTGAATGTCAGCATGGTGCGCTTGGGCATCTTGCCAGTTACGGTAACTACATTGCATACGCGTATGGCATAAAGTCCTGCCAATGTTGCAATTCTTGTGAATTCATCGCATGTTTCGGCCGGAAGTATTACGGTCAGTTCTCCTTCGGGTGCAATCATGCGGACTGCTGCGGCAACAAGCTGCTCGTAACTCAGGCTGTCGTTGTGGCGTGCAGTGTTCCTGCTTCCGTCGGGACATCTCAGCGAGTTCCGGAAGAAGGGCGGGTTGCACACAATCCTGTCAAACTTGTGGCTGGGGGTGAAGGAATTTATGTCAGATTCAATAATGTCAATAATGCCGGAGTAGGGAGAATTGCTTACATTGTCGCCGGCTTGGGCAGCGGCGCTTGCGTCAATTTCAATGCCTGTCACATGACCGGCTCCGCGCTGCGCAGCCATCAGTGACACCAGTCCGGTTCCTGTTCCGATGTCAAGCACGCTGTTGCCTTTTTCAAGTCCGAACCAGGCTCCCAGCAGTACGCCGTCAGTTCCGACTTTCATGGCACACCGGTCCTGGTTAATCCTGAACTGCTTGAAGTCGAAGTATGTATTTGACATGATTTTTCCGAATTATTCCCCCTCAGGAATCGCAAATCTGAAAAAAACTTTGCCCTTTGGTCAGATATTCCTGTTTCTGTTGGGGACCAAGACTTTCAAGCCGTTCCTGACAATGCTGATGTTCAGTTCTTCACCCATTACGTAAGGATCACCGTCGCAATGGGCAACTCCCTCCCTGGAACGCCTTACGACTGCCTGACTGCACTTGTACATCTTGACATTCCTGTTGACAGCAAGGCGTCCGTCAATCAGCTGCGCGGCCAGAATAGGCAGTTCTATGGTATTGAGGTCCGTTATGACCGTAATGTCAAGCTTTCCGTCCTGGACCGATGCCAGCGGAGCTATGTAGACATTGTTTCCCCACTGTGCGGCATTGGCACCGGTAACAATGTATGCGCGTGTTTCAACCTTCTGGCCGTCAATCTCAAGGGTGTATCCTTCCGGTTTGTAGCTTATGGCCTCCTTTATGATTTTTTCTATGTAGGTAATGAGCCCTCTCGACTTTGAACCCGCAAAACTGTAGCTGATCTGGGCATCGAATCCGATTCCGCATGTGCAGAAGAATGGATGCCCGTTCATGACTCCATAGTCGATGGTTTCTATCCGGTAGTCATTCATGTTCCTGACGGCCTTGATTGGGTTCGTGGATATGCCAAGGTGCCTGGCCAGTCCGTTGCCCGATCCGCAGGGAATAATACCGAGTGCTGTTTCTGAACCTGAAAGCCCACGGCCTATTTCGTTGACCGTTCCGTCACCGCCTACTGCGAATACAACGTCAAACCCCTGTGATGCGTATTGCCTGGCCAGTTCTTCGGCGTGTCCGGCATACTTCGTCTCTGTAATTGACCAGTCAAATTTTCCGTAGTCAATGTACCGCTCCAGAATGGATTTGAGAGGGATGGGGTGGAAACCTCCAGAAATTGGGTTGATTATGTACGCTGCCTTCAGTTTCTGCATTTTTCGTATGGTCAGTATTGACGTATGCCGTTATTTGTAAAAAAAGCACTTGCAAATTTCTGTGCAAGTGCTTAAAAATCCGTCGGGATGAAAGGATTCGAACCTTCGACCCCCTGGTCCCAAACCAGGTATTCTAACCGGACTGAACTACATCCCGAATGCTTCTTTGTTTCGAAAGCGGTGCAAAGGTACGGTTTTAGTTTGACTGTGCAAACTTTTGGGGTGTTTTTTTTGAAATAATGTTCTAAAAAAGAAAAGGGAACGGTAAAAACCATTCCCTTTCAACTGTTATGTCACAATACTGATTATTTGAAGATCAGCTGAGCGAACTGATAAAGGCTACGACGCCATGTGTGCCATTCGTGAGCTGTACCCTCTGAGATATAGCCGGTAGCATTTACACCGATCTTCTTCAGAGCCTCGGCAGCCTCCATTACACCCTGGTTTTCCTTACCACCGCAGCTCATGAAGAGAACCTTGTTGGTCTTTACATAACCTTCAGCACCCTGAACCTGCTCAGCAGAGATTGTACCGCCGCTGAACATGCCAACGTATGCGAATGTGGTTGGGTTGGCAAGTGTTACTGAACGGGTAGTCATGCCACCCATTGACAGGCCTGCCATAGCGCGATGCTGAGGATCAGCAATTACGCGGTAGTTCTTCTCTACGTAAGGGATGATATCCTTAAGCAGAACATCCTGGAATGCACCACCCATCATCATGCCACCGCCAAAGCCGCCTGCGCGACGCTGACCCTGGCCCTGAGGAGCAGCACCTGCCTGAGGAGCACCCTGTGGACGCTGACCTGCCTGTGGAGCCTGGCCCTGTGGCCGCTGGCCCTGAGGAGCAGCACCCATCATGCCACCGCCAAAGCCGCCCATACCCTGAGGAGCAGCTGCTGCATTGGCAGCACGTGCATCAAGACAGTCAATTACAACGATGAATGGAACAGCCTTGCCTTCAGCAATCAGGTTGTCCATGATCTGGCCAGTGTGGCCCTGCTCAGCCCAACCGTGCTCGTTTTCACCCATGCCGTGCATCAGGTAGAGTACTGGGTACTTCTTGGTTGGATTCTTGTAGTAGTCATTTGGCAGATAGATATAGCAGTGACGCATAGCTTCTGTCACAGTTGACCAATAGTATACTTCGTTCATTGAACCCTGTGGAACGTTCTTTACCTGCCAGAAATCCTGGTCAGCTGAAGGAACCTCAAGACCGCTTCCCCAACGGCTTGCACCGTAGAAATAGAGGCTGTTTGGATCAGGAACTGAAGCTCCGTCAACTTCAAGCTGATAGTAGTGGAAACCAACATCCTGTGGGTCTGATGTACCAGTCCATACGCCGTTGGCATCCTTTGACATTTCATACTTCTTGCCTGCAAGGTCAAGTCTTACGGCCTTTGCATCAGGGGCTGTGAGCTGAGCGCGTACGGCACCTTCTGAGTTAACCATTGGGTACTGCTTGCCTGCCTGGTTTGTTGACATTGGCTTGAAATCTTCCTTAGCCTTGGTGTTTGATGGAACAACCGGGTTCTGTGCTGTTGCACACAAAGCTGCGAGTGCAAAAGCTGAAAACAAAATTGTCTTTCTCATTGTTTAATAAAGTTAGTTGTTGTTGTTTATGTGTTTTTGATTCTCTTTCAATAACCTTTCAGTCCGTAAAGATATGTTTTTATCAATCGGCATCAAAAAGAACCGGGAATTTATCGCGAAAATGATTCAGCATTTCCATGTCTATGAAGCATTTCGTGACTGATTCTGTCCTGTCAGGGGCCTGTTCGCGGCAATCTCCATAGGGGCCGATGAGTACGGAATGGCCGTCATATTCGCCAAAGTCATCGGTTCCGGTACGGTTCACGCCAATGACGTATGCCTGGTTCTCAATGGCCCTGGCACGCAGCAGGGTATCCCATGCAAACTGACGCTTGACAGGCCAGTTGGCCACGTATACGGCTACGTCATAGTCGTTGCGGCAACGGCTGAAGATGGGGAAACGCAGGTCGTAGCACACGAGCAGCAGGAATCGGATTCCCTTATAGTTTACAATTACCTTGTCAGTTCCAGGGGAAAAGTGCTCGCTTTCACCTGAATATCCGAAAAGGTGATGCTTGTCGTAGGTGGTCAGGCTGCCGTCGGGGTGGGCCATGCACAATCTGTTGAAATATTTGCCGTCCTCAATTATGGCAACGCTGCCAATCAGGGCGGCATTCAGCTGGACGGCCTTTGCCTTGAGCCAGCTGACGGCAGGGCCATTCATGGTTTCGGCAATTCCCGTCGGGTCAATGTACTGTCCCTGAGCGAACATCTCGGGCATGACATAGAGGTCGGAACCATTGCCGGTTCCAATGAGTGCGTCCAGGGCCTGGAGGTTCTGCTGGGTCTGTCCCTTTTCCGGGGCTGTCTGTACTAGTGATACGTACATGTCGGTCTTATGTTTTTAGAGAAGGTCAAAGGCCTTGAAGCACTTGACCAGCTTTTCGGCTGCAATGTCTATCTGTTCCCTTGTATGGGTTGCCATGAGCGAGAACCTGATGAGAGTGTCTTCGGGTGAGCATGCTGGAGGCACTACCGGATTAATGAAAATACCCTCGTCAAAGAGCATCCTGGTTACGTAGAATGTCTTGTAGAAGTCCCTTATATATAAAGGTATGATTGGAGTCTGGGTCTTTCCGATTTCGAATCCGAGCTCGCGGAAAATCTTCAGGGCATAGTTGGTGTTGTCCCAGAGTTTCTCTATCCTTTCGGGCTCTTCCTTCATTATGTGGAGTGCCTGGCGGGCTGCAGCCGTGGCTCCAGGGGTATTGCTGGCACTGAATATGTAGGCGCGTGAATGATGGCGAATCCAGTTTATTACCTCTTTGTCACCGGCAGCGAAACCGCCGATTGATGCCAGTGACTTGCTGAATGTACCCATTATTATGTCAACCTGGTCAGTCAGGCCGAAGTGGCTGCATGTGCCGCGTCCGTTGTTGCCCAGGACTCCCAGTCCGTGGGCCTCATCGACCATGATTGCACAGTTGTGCTTCTCCTTGAGGGCTGCAATGCCCGGCAGGTCTGCAATGTCGCCTTCCATGCTGAATACGCCGTCCACGACAACCAGCTTGAATGATTCGGGTTCGCATCGGCCCAGTGTCTTTTCAAGCGAGGCCATGTCATTGTGCTTGAACTTGAGCGGCTTTGAGAATGACAGGCGGCGGCCGTCAACGATTGAGGCATGGTCAAGTTCGTCACATACTATATAGTCATCACGTCCTGTCAGGCTGGATATGACTCCAAGGTTTGTCTGGAAACCGGTGGAGTAGATTATGGCGTCTTCCTTGCCGACGAATTCGGCAAGTTCTGCCTCGAAATCCCTGTGTATGTCAAGCGTGCCGTTCAGGTATCGTGAACCGGCGCATCCGGAACCGTATTTTTCAGTGGCCTTGACGGCAGCTTCTATGACTTTCGGGTGGTTGGTCAGTCCAAGGTATGAATTGGAACCGAACATCAGGACGTTGCGTCCTTCCATGATTACTTCAGTGCCCTGCTTGCTTGAAATGGCACGGTGATATGGATAGATGCCCGCTTTCTTTCCCTCTTCCGTGAGGGTGTACTTTGAGCATCGTTCTTTCAGTACATTCATTTCATTTTTGTTTGAGTAGAATGCAAAGATAATGCTTTTTCTGCATGAATGCTCTCTGGTACGGTATTCTCGTACCGGACAGTACTGCTATTTGACCTTTATGATGTCGTGCAGGTTCGTGGTGTAGCACGGGGTGCGCAGGTTGTGCAGTATGGCATCCTTGAAGTGGGGCGCCTTGCCGGTCTGCGGGTCGGCAGGATATTGCTGGGCAGCCAGTACAACCGTTTCGGTGCCCATGCGGCGGTTTATGGAATCGGCCGCCTGTGATATTCTGGAAGTCTTCCTGTACTTTTCTATATCGGTATTGAATATGTCGGCCTGTATGGCGTTGTCAGGCGATATTCCCGATACGATTACTCCGGCACGCTTGTAGTAGAGTCCGGGGCGGTAAATCTTTTCAAGTGCCTTGGCTGCAGCTGCGACCAGGTCAGGAGTAGAACTTGACGGGGTGTGCAGGTTTATGTTGAATATGCCGCTGTACCATTCAAGGTCTTCGCGGAACCAGTTGGTTGCCAGGAAAAGGGTGAGTATGCTGCACACGCTGTGCTGCCTGCGCAGTTTTTCGGCACAGCGCGATGCGTAGTTCGATACATGCGTGCGCAGTGATTCAACGTCGGTAATCATGCCGGGAAAACTGCGGCTGGTGCAGATGCTTTTCTTGCTGGTCTGTTCAATGGTGCTTATGCAGCTCACTCCGTTCAGTTCGTTCCATGTCTGTTCAACAGGCTTGGCAAAGGTCAGCCGTATCCAGCCCTGGTGCCGGTCTGCAAAATCAAGTGCGGTGCGGCATCCGTATTCCATGAGCCTGGCCTGAAGGCGTGGTCCTATGCCCCAGATCTTGCCTATCTCAATTCCGGCCAATGCCTTGCGGCGCTTTGCATCGGAGTCAATTACACAGCATTTCCTGTAGCCGGCGTACTGCTTGGCGTATTTGCTTGCAACCTTGGCCAGGGTGCGGGTAGGGGCTATGCCTATGCTGACAGGCATGCCGGTCCACTGCTTGATCCTGGCAGACAGGTCTTCGCCCCATTTCTTCAGGTCGGTATAGGTCTCCATGCCGGTAAGGTCGCAGAAAGCTTCGTCAATGGAATAGACCTCGACCACAGGCGCGTACATGCGCAGTATGGCCATTATGCGGGCCGATATGTCACCGTAAAGCGTGTAGTTGCTTGACAACGCCTCAATCTTCACGCCGGGAAATTCACTGGCCAGTTTGAAGTAGGGCGTACCCTCCTTGATTCCCAGCGCCTTGGCCTCATTGCTGCGTGCGACCACACATCCGTCGTTATTGCTGAGCACGACAACCGGTTTCCCCTCCAGGTCAGGACGGAAAACACGCTCACAACTGACAAAACAGTTGTCACAGTCAACAAGTGCGAACATTTTTGAAACAGGGCATGGCCGGCAGCGTTGCCTGGGCCCGTATGCTTAACGTGAGACCCTTTTCTTTATGGTATAGCTGACCACTCCCCATATGCGGAAATCGCGCTCGGGGGTAATCTTTATGCGCGGATAGCTTTCGTTGGCCGGAACAAGCCATATGACTCCGCTGTCACGCAGGGACAGATCAATGTATTTCAGGGTAAATTCGCCATCCAGGTAACCTACTATCATGTCGCCGTCCTGTGCCTCTATGGAGCGGTCTATGACCAGTATGTCGCCGTCATCTATCCCGGCGTCAACCATGGAGTCGCCCTTGACCCGTCCGTAGAATGTGGCCATGGGGTTCTGTATCAACTCCTTGTTCAGGTCAAGCGCCTCTTCCAGATAGTCCTGGGCGGGGCTGGGGAAACCGGCACGGATTCCTCCGTTTGCGTATGGTAGGGTAAGGCTGCCTGTAAGGTCAGCTGAAAAGAGTTCGACTTCGTTCATTGCAATGGTTTTACTGTGGTAAAAATAGTGCAAATTCCATATGGCAACTATGCCTGAAACACGCAAATTTCCGGCCTTGTTGAAAAGTTGTTCCATGGAATGAAAGGAGTCCGATACCACCCCGGCATCGGACTCCTTATAATATATTTTGCGCAATCCTTAGAGAAGTATGTACTTGGCAAGGAATGCAGCGGCCAAGATCCACAGCATGATGGAGATCTTGCTGAACTTTGCGCTGATGGCATTGATAACCACGTATGCAATGATACCCAGCATGATACCATCTGAGATGCTGTATGCAAGAGGCATCATGATCATTGTGATGTAAGCCGGGATTGCTTCTGAGAAGTCATTGAAGTCAACTTCCTTGATTGATCCCATCATCATTACACCTACAAGAATCAGGGCTGGTGATGTTGCTGCGCTTGGAATGCCCAGGAATACCGGAGCAAAGAACATGGCGATTGCAAAGCAGATAGCTGTGGTGAATGATGTCAGACCTGTACGACCACCTGCGGCAACACCTGATGCGCTTTCAACATATGTTGTGGTTGTGCTTGTACCGAATGCTGCACCTGCGACAGTAGCAACTGCATCGGCCATCAGAACCTTCTTAACGCCTGGAATTGTACCGTCAGCGTTCATCATGTTTGCCTTCTTTGAAACACCGATGACGGTGCCGATGGTATCAAACATATCAATGAACAGGAATGTCAGCACTACAACCACCATGTCAAGTGACAGAATGTTGGACCATTCGAACTTGCAGAAGATTGGAGCAATTGACGGAGCTGAGCTTACTACGCTGCCAAAGTTGGTCAGACCGAAAGGAATGCCAATGACTGCAGTTGCAATGATACCAATCAGCATGGCGCCTGTAACATTGAATACCAGCAATACTGATGTGATAATCAGGCCTATGATAGCCAGCAGTGCAGAACCGCTTGTGATGGTTCCCAGGTTTACGATTGTTCCACCGTCATCTACAATGATACCTGCATTCACAAGTCCGATGAAAGCAATGAACAAGCCGATGCCGGCGCTGATTGCATTCTTCAGGGAAGCAGGGATGGCATTGATGATAGCCTCGCGTACGTTGGTTACAGTAAGCAGAATGAAGATGATACCTTCAATGAATACTGCGGTCAGTGCGAATGACCAGCTGTAACCCATGGTAAGGCATACGGTGTAAACGAAGAATGCATTCAGACCAAGGCCTGGAGCCAGGGCGAAAGGCTTCTTCGCATAGATTGACATGACCAGTGTACCTACGATAGCTGCAAGGGCGGTAGCTGTGAATACAGCACCCTTTGGCATACCCATTGCCTCCAGATTGCTGAAGATGTCAGGGTTTACAGCCAGGATGTAGGCCATTGTCAGGAAGGTAGTGATACCTGCAATGATTTCGGTCTTGACGCTGTGCTTGGCAGAGTCAAAACCAAATGCCTTTTCTAAAAATGCCATGATACCTATTATTATAGTATTGTGGAATCAGATTAGAAAGCCCACTTAACACCAAGGCATGGGTTAACCATCAGACCCTGGTTGCCTGCAAAGTTGCTGCTGATTTCAACCTCACCACCAACATTGAAGTTAGGGCAGTTGAAGAGTGAACCTACGTTGTACCAGAGCTGTGGCTCAGAAATGAAGGTAAGAGACTTCTCGCTCTTGCTCTTGTCAGCGTAAGGACCATCCTCACCCCAGAGATCAGCGAAACCTGAGAAGTTCAGACCTTCAACACCGAAGATGTTGTTCATACCCCAAACAGCTGTGAACTGAAGTGGCAGGTGGCTCTCTGTGTTAGGGCTGAATGTCTTGTACAGAAGCTCAAGAGTAAGAGTGTTAGCGAAATCAGCTGAGTGGAGGAAATATTCTGCACCAAGCAGCCAGTTACGTGTGGTGAAACCTACACCTGCATTGAACTCAACATGTGCGCTCAGTGCGCCCAGCTGTGAATCCTGCCAGAAGTTCAGGGCACGTGCAATCTCAAAATAGCTGCCTCTTGCACCATAGATGTTCTTGTTTGGCTTAACACCCAGATATTCTTCGTTGCGGAACTTGTTTGAAAAATAATCGTAATCTACAAAGAAGAATGTGCTACCCCAATCATCGCTCTTGAACATTTCAAGTGTTGTGGTAACCATCTTGCGGTTTTCTCCGAGATCATAGAACAACTGAATGTTTGTCTGTGCAAATGCACCAGCTGAGAGCAGGGCCATGCCTGCCATCATAAATACCTTTTTCATTTTTTAGTTGATTTAGTTAATAAAGTATTGTTTAGAAAATAATCCTTTTTTATTCTGCAGCCTCATCTTCGGCAAATACATAGTCCTTGCCTGGGAAGATTGCGTTCAGTATGATACCGGCCAGAGCTGCAACAGCAAGGGCTGACAGGGTAATGCTGAACTGTCCGATTGCGAATGATACGCCACTGCCCAGACCCAGTGCGCAAACCAGGATTACGGCAGCAGTGATAGTGTTGCGTGGCTTTGAGAAGTCAACCTTGTTCTCAACCATGTTGCGTACACCGACTGCTGAAATCATACCGTAGAGTACGAATGAAATACCACCTACAAGTGCGGCTGGCATTGAGTTGATGACAGCAGCGAACTTTGGGCAGAATGAGAAGAAGATTGCAAAATATGCTGCCAGGCGTACTACGCGTGGGTCATATACCTTTGAAAGTGCAAGCACACCAGTGTTTTCGCCATAGGTTGTATTTGCAGGTGCGCCGAACAGTGATGCCAGCATTGTAGCAAGACCGTCACCTGTGAGTGAGCGGTGCAGACCCGGGTTGGCAATGAAGTTCTTGCCGCAGGTTGCTCCGATAGCTGACATGTCACCAATGTGCTCCATGATGGTAGCAAGGGCGATAGGCATGATTGCGATGATTGCTGAAACGGCAATGCTTGAATCACGCACACCGCCGAATACTGTCTGTCCCCACTTGATAGGGAAGCCAATCCATGCAGCCTCTTTGACCGAAGAGAAGTCAACTGCATAACTGTCAACACCGCACAGGTTACCAACTACCAGGCACACAAAATATGTACCCAGAATACCCAGCAGGATTGGAATGATCTTAATCATGCCCTTACCGAAGATATTGAAGACAATCACGAGTGCAAGAGCAATCAGGGCAACAACCCAGTTTGTTGAGCAGTTGTTGATAGCTGATGGAGCCAGACCCAGACCGATTGCAATGATGATAGGACCGGTTACGACAGGTGGGAAGAACTTCATGACCTTCTTGATGCCTACAGCCTTGATGATGGCGGCAAGAATCAGATAGATAAGACCTGCGCATGCAACACCAAGGCATGCGTACGGAAGCAGTTCAGAGTTTGCTGCACCGTCGGCAAGACGTGGGGCAATGGTTGCATAGCCGCCAAGGAATGCGAATGATGACCCCAGGAAAGCCGGAACCTGGAACTTGGTGAATACGTGGAACAGCAATGTTCCCAAACCAGCCATCATGAGGGTTGTTGAAACATCAAGTCCAGTAATGATTGGAACGAGAATAGTTGCGCCAAACATGGCAAAGAGGTGCTGAACACCCAGTACAAGCATCTTAGGGGTTCCCAAGGTGCGGGCATCATAAATGCCTTTTTCTGAAATTGAATCTTTCATATTACTGTTATTTGTTGTTTGTCTAACGTGCAAAGTTACTCTTCTTTGTAGAACGATAAAGGTTTTTTAAGAAAAATCCGCGTACTGGATGATTTAAGTTTTCAACAGCCTGATTTTCTGATATACGGCTATGTCTTACCGAAATTTTTGACTACTTTTGCGTTTCTAAATAAAAAAGGTCCGAAAATGTTCGAAAATCTGTCTGAAAGACTGGAACGATCCCTGAAGATACTCAAGGGAGAAGGTAAGATTACTGAAGTCAATGTTGCGGAAACATTGAAAGATGTCAGGAAAGCGCTTCTTGATGCCGATGTCAACTATAAGGTAGCCAAGCAGTTTACCGATACCGTCAAGGAAAAGGCGCTCGGCATGAACGTGCTCACGTCGGTCCGCCCGGGCCAGTTGATGGTAAAGGTTGTCCATGATGAGCTTGCCCAGCTGATGGGTGGCCAGGCTGTTGATATTGATGTAAAGGGACATCCGGCAGTCATCCTGATGGCCGGTCTGCAGGGTTCCGGTAAGACAACCTTCAGTGCCAAGCTTGCAAACCTGCTCAAGAACAAGAGGGCAAAGAAGCCATTGCTGGCAGCGTGTGACGTTTACCGTCCGGCAGCCATTGACCAGCTGAACGTGCTGGGCCAGCAGATAGGTGTGACAGTATATACCGAACCCGGAAACAACAATCCTGTCGAGATTGCCCAGAATGCAATCAGGGAGGCCCGCGCCAAGGGATATGACGTAGTTATCATCGATACGGCAGGCCGTCTTGCAGTTGATGAAATGATGATGCAGGAAATCGCTGCAATCAAGGAGGCCGTCAATCCTAACGAAATCCTGTTCGTGGTTGACTCAATGACCGGTCAGGATGCAGTCAATACAGCAAGGGAATTCAATGAAAGACTCGATTTCACCGGTGTTATACTGACCAAACTCGACGGCGATACCCGTGGCGGTGCCGCTCTCTCTATCAGGACAGTCGTAACCAAGCCTATCAAGTTCGTTGGTACCGGTGAAAAGATGGATGCGTTCGATGTATTCCATCCGGACCGCATGGCCGACCGAATTCTGGGCATGGGTGACATTGTATCGTTCGTTGAACGTGCCCAGGAGCAGTTCGATGTAGAAGAGGCAAAGCGACTCCAGAAGAAGATGGCCCGCAACAAGTTCGACTACAACGATTTCCTGGACCAGATTGCACAAATCAAGAAGATGGGTAACCTGAAGGATATCATGGGCATGATTCCTGGAATTGGCAAGGCTGTCAAGGATCTTGATATCAACGACGATGCATTCAAGGGCATCGAGGCCATGATTTATTCAATGACTCCCAAGGAGAGGGCAAATCCGGACCTGTTTGAAAAGAGCCCTTCACGCCGCGAGCGCATAGCAAAGGGCAGTGGCCAGTCACTCCAGGAAGTTAACCGTATGCTCAAGCAGTTTGACCAGACCCGCAAGGTCATGAAGAGCGTTGCAGGTGCCAAGCTGCCCGATATGGCGGGCATGATGAGAGGAATGAGAAGATAAGGATATACCAAAAATAAAAGCACGCAATATGATAATTGACGGAAAGGCAGTCAGCCAGAAAATCAAGGGCGAAATAGCCGCTGAAGTTGAAGAAATGGTAGCTGCAGGCTTGAAAAGGCCTCACTTGGCAGCAATCCTGGTGGGCCATGACGGTGGCAGTGAAACTTATGTAGCAGCAAAGGTGAAAGCCTGCGCTGAGTGTGGATTCAAGTCAACTCTTATCCGTTTTGAGAGTGACATTACCGAGGAGGAGCTCCTTGCCAAGGTTGCCGAGCTCAACGATGATGCCGATGTTGACGGTTTCATAGTACAGTTGCCCCTGCCTAAGCACATAAACGAACAGCATGTGATTGAGGCCATTGATTACCGCAAGGATGTCGATGGATTCCATCCAATAAATGTGGGCCGCATGAACATTGGGCTTCCATGTTTCGTTTCAGCTACTCCAAGCGGAATACTTGACCTGCTCAAGCACTACAACATAGAGACTTCCGGAAAGAAATGCGTTGTGCTGGGCCGAAGCAATATTGTAGGCAAGCCCATGGCCAACCTGCTCATGCAGAAGGCATATCCCGGAGATTGTACTGTAACTGTCTGTCACAGCCATACCAAGAATATTGCGGAAGAGTGCCGTCAGGCCGATATCATAATTGCAGCACTTGGCCAGCCTGGATTCGTAACTGCCGACATGGTCAAGGATGGTGCCGTAATTGTTGACGTTGGCACGACACGCGTTCCTGATTCAAGCAAGAAGAGCGGATTCCGTCTCAGCGGTGATGTCCGTTATGATGAGGTTGCTCCGAAGTGCAGTTACATTACACCGGTTCCTGGTGGCGTAGGTCCGATGACCATATGCTCGCTCATGAAGAATACGCTTCTGGCAGGCAAGAAGGCCATCTACAAGTAATCTGCAGTAGAACGGCTGCTGGTCCAAATTTCCAGCAGCCTGGAAAAACAAAAATAAAATTGCTGAAAAAAGCGGTCTAGGATTTGCAGATTCCAATATTCTGTCATACCTTTGCACCGCTTTCACGGCAAAGCACCTTATATGGTGCCCGTAGTTCAGTTGGTTAGAGCGTCAGATTGTGGTTCTGAATGTCGTGGGTTCGAGTCCCACCGGGCACCCCAAAAGGGAATGAGAGTGATTCTTTGAATCGCTCTCTTTTTTTGTCCTGTGAATCCGGGGCGTGACAGGTCAGCGTTCAAATGAACTGATTCCGCCAGTGGTACGGTTGAAGGTGATTCGTACGCCTTCGCCTTTGGTGAAGACTGATTCCGGAATTGATTCTAGAATGCCGAACTGGGCTATGCTCTCCTCAGTCTTTACGAATTCCTGAGTATTGTCGTAGATGCGGATTCTGGCCTTGCCCGGAATTCTGTAATAGAGGAATGGGGTCTCTTTCTTGCCAATGCCTGATTTGCTCTTCTCCTTGACAGCGCCATTGCTCTCCAGGTCAGGTGACTGGATTTCCTCCTGCTTCTGTTCAATGTCAATCCATACAGGCGCTCCGGCCAGGTTGTCAGCGGCCAGAAGTCCCAGCTTGGTGGAGAATCGGAACAAAACACTCTTTGATATGTCGCTGCCAGGGATCACTTCAATACGGTATGTCTTTTCTGATACCTCAGTCGTTCCGGTGAATAGTGACACCAGTGCCTCTTCCTGTTCGTTCAGGAACTCTATCATATATCTCATGGTCTCACCGTCATCAGGCATAAATTCGGCCTGGCCGCGTGAGATGGCGTTGCGGCTCTCGCGAATTTCCATGATATCCCTTGCGGTAAGTTCGGCCATCTTGGTGGTTGAACTGGCTTGCAGAATCTCTTCGGTCAGGTAGTCGTTGCCGCTTTTCTTCCTTGCGGTGGGCTGGGGCAGTGCTACTGCTGGTGCTGATGGCACAGCTTGGGTCTCAATTACTCCGACAGATGAAATAATACCATTGCTGTCAATGTTAATCATTGGAATTGAGCCCTTCTTTGGCAGGTTGGTCACAACCATATGTGACATGTCCGGCTGACCTGAGGCAATGAGTGAAATCTGGGTGATCTCCCATGTATCGCTTGCAGACTGTGCCGGCGGGTCTATGCGCAGGTACCTTTCAGCATATTTGCCGAACTCGCCCGGAGTGTAGGTGGTATGCTTTACGGTGACAGTGGCAGTGAGGACTGTGCGTGGCAGGTAGTAGCAGAGTGAATTTCCATTGATGCCTGGAGTGTCAGCGGTAAACTCCTGCTGTGCAAGTGCCGGAACTGTTCCGATAAGTGCTGCAACTGAAAGTGCTATAGTGCTTCTCTTCATAACTCTTATTTGTGTAATATGGTTTTCCATGCCTTGGGCAGCATGTCTGCAATATCCGATGAATTCATTGCAATTTCTGTCAGTTCTGCGGCGGCAATGTCACCTGCAAGACCGTGTATGTAGACACCGCACGAGGCGGCCATGTACGGATTGGCTCCCTGGGCAAGCAGTGCGGTTATTATGCCGGTCAGGACATCGCCCGAACCTGCCGTTGCCATGCCCGGATTGCCTGTGGTGTTGACGGTTATCATGCCTTCCTTGGAGATTGTCAGGGTAGGGGCACCCTTCATTACCACGTTGCACCGGTGTTCGCTTGCAAACCTGACTGCAGCCCTGGCCAGGTCACTCCATTCTCCGCTGCATCCTGTCAATCTGCGCAGTTCCCCAATGTGAGGTGTCAGTATGGAGTCTTCCGGGATTAGTCCTGCCAGCGGACTGTTGGCTGCAATGATGTTTATGGCATCGGCGTCAATGACAATTGGCCTGCCGGCAACCTTGAACAATATGGCCACGGCCCTTGCTGTTTCGGTATGCTTTCCAAGTCCTGGTCCGATGCCGATGGCGGTGTACTTGTCAATAAGGGGAATCTCTGTTATGTGTGACTGGCAAGAGTCGGGTATTGTCATGGCCGACGGTACCGATACCTGAAGGATAGTGTTGTTGCATCCCGGTGCTGCAATTGTGAGCAGTCCCGTGCCGCAACGCATGCATGCCCTTGCCGCAAGGACCGTTGCTCCGGCCATGCCGTAACTGCCCGAAATGAGCAGTGCGTGGCCAAAATCACCCTTGTGGGCACCTGTCTGGCGGGGCGCAGCCAAAGCTTTTGCCATGTCAGCGCTAAACGCGGAAACATGGGCAGGCGGGACTGTTTCTGCTAGTCTCTCTATGGTCTGCAATACTGATTCCTGTGTCATGAACCTGGTGCCTTGGAGTGCTTACTATCGGCAAAAGTACATTTATTTGCCGAAAAACACCATTTTATTCGAATTGTATTCAATTCTTTTCTACCTTTGATACTTAAATAAAAAAAGCCGGATATGGGAATTATACAGGTTAAGGACAAGAAGTTTACCACGCTTCTGACCGAAGAGCAGATTCTTGAGCAGGTAAGGAGGGTTGCATCGGAAATCAACCGTGACTATGAGGGTAAGAATCCGCTGTTTCTGTGTGTGCTGAACGGTTCGTTCATGTTTGCATCGGACCTCATGAAGAGTGTAAGCGTGCCCAGCAATATATCATTCGTCAAGCTGGCCTCATACGAGGGCACAACAACTACGGGCAAGGTACGCGAACTGATTGGAATCAATGAGTCTATTCAGGGAAGGCATGTCATTATTGTAGAGGACATTGTCGATACGGGCTATACTATGGAGAAAATGATAGAGACCCTGGGAACCCGCAATCCTGCATCAATACAGGTGTGTACCCTGCTGGTCAAGCCGGGCAAGCTGCAGGTCAATCTTAACCTGAAATATGTGGCCATGGAGATTCCCGATGACTTCATAGTAGGCTATGGCCTTGACTATGACGGATTTGGCCGCAATTACAAGGATATTTATACAATTGTAAAATAATAAGGTAGAATATGGATAACATAGTTATTTTCGGTGCTCCTGGTTCAGGAAAGGGCACCTACAGTGCATCACTTGTCAAGCACTTCGGTTACGGACACATCTCTACAGGCGACGTGCTCCGTGCAGAAATCAAGGCAGGTTCAGAACTTGGCAAGGTTGCCGAAGGCTATATTTCACAGGGACAGCTCATTCCTGATGAACTGATGATTGGCATTCTGGCCAGCAAGTACGACGAACTGCTCAAAGAGGGCAAGGGTGTAATCTTTGACGGTTTCCCAAGAACTCTTCCACAGGCTCAGGCACTGAAGGACATGCTTGCCAGCCGTGGAGAAAAGATCAAGGTTACCATCAATCTTGTCGTTGAAGAGGATGAACTCATGAGAAGACTGCTCCGCAGGGCTGTCATTGAGGGTAGGGCCGATGACAACGAGGAGACCATCAAGAAGCGCTTCAACGTATACCACAACCAGACCAAGCCACTGGTAGAATGGTTCCGCAACGAGGGACTTCTCAAGGAGTTTACCTTTGCCGGCTCAGCCGACCAGATGGTTGCTGACATTATTGGCCATATTGAATCAATCTGACCCGTGGGGGCAATATACAGTAAGAATCCATAGAAAAACAGTATGCCGGAATCGAATTTCGTAGACTACGTTAAGATATTCTGCCGCTCGGGTAAGGGCGGCAGGGGCTCGGCCCATCTCCGTCATGACAAGTACATTCCAAACGGAGGTCCTGACGGCGGTGACGGCGGTAAGGGCGGAAGTGTCATACTGCGCGGATGCAGGAACTACTGGACGCTTCTGCACCTGCGCTATGAACGTCATGCCTTTGCCGAAAACGGTGGAAATGGCGGAAGCAGCAAGTGCTTTGGCAAAGACGGTGCAGACATCATTATAGATGTACCGTGCGGAACCGTTGCCTACAATGCCGAAACAGGTGAGTACCTGTGTGACATAACCGATGACGGACAGCAGGAAATCCTTCTGAAAGGCGGACGCGGCGGACTGGGCAACTGGCATTTCAGGACCGCTACACGCCAGGCTCCGCGATTTGCCCAGCCGGGTGAACCCGCTCAGGAGATGATGGTTATTCTTGAACTGAAGCTCCTTGCCGATGTAGGTCTTGTGGGTTTCCCTAATGCAGGCAAGTCAACGCTGCTGTCAGCTGTATCGGCCGCCAATCCAAAGATTGCCAACTATCCGTTTACTACACTGGAGCCGAACCTGGGCATTGTCTCATACCGTGAGGGAAAGTCGTTCGTAATGGCCGACATTCCGGGTATTATAGAAGGTGCCAGTGAAGGAAAGGGACTGGGACTGCGTTTCCTGCGCCACATTGAACGCAACTCGCTTCTCCTGTTCATGGTACCATCGGATGTCGATGACATTGCAAAGGAGTATTCAATTCTGCTGAATGAGCTGACAAGGTTCAATCCGGATATGCTGGACAAGCAGAAGGTGCTGGCCATAACGAAATGTGACCTCATTGATGAAGAACTCATGTCCATGCTGGAACCGAATCTACCGGAAGGAATTCCCCATGTCTTCATTTCGGGTGTGAGCGGACTGGGCATACAGGCGCTCAAGGATGTACTGTGGACTGCCCTCAACAGTGAAAGCAACAAGCTGGAGAATAACTGGTCAACTGAAAAGCTGGTTCACCGTTCAAAAGATGTAGGACTGCTTCAAAGTGAACTCCTGGCAATGGGTGAAGACTTTGAATATGAGTATGAAGATATTGAAGACGATGATGATTTTGATGAAGAAGACTATATAGAGGTTGATTTTGAAGAAAAATAATCTTTTTTAATTTAACCTTTTTTTTCAATCAATATACATCTATATGTACTCGACTGGCCGAAAGGCGGCCTGTACAAGCGAATTTGATACTAATTAACTCTAAAACAACTAATTAAAATGAAGAAGTTATTTTTTGCAGCTGCTCTCGTATGCGCAGTTTCAGTTGCTAAGGCTCAGGCCCCAGCAGACGCTATCTATGGCGTAAAGTCAGGTATCATCACAATGTCAATGGACATGATGGGTCAGGAAATCGTTACTGAGACCTATTTTGATGATTATGGCAAGAAGACCGCTCAGGTTTCTGATTTCGGCGGCCAGAAGTCAAGAACTATCACTGTTGACGGTGCTCAGGTAAGAATTGACGATGCTGCAAAGACAGCTACCAAGATGCCTTCATTCGGTGGCATGATGGGTGGCGGCATGGGTCGTCCACAGATCAACTGGAACAAGCTGACAGACCAGGTTAAGAAGGAGAACAACATCAAGGAGCTCGGTAAGGAGACTATCGCCGGCAAGGAGTGCACAAAGTACAGCATGACTATGGACATGATGGGCAACCAGATGGTTCAGAACATCTGGATTTACAAAGGCATCACTCTGAAGACCGCTATGGACAGCGATATGGGTTCATTCGGCCAGACCGCAACAAAGTTCCAGGAGAACGTTGAGATCAAGGCTGACATGTTCACTGTTCCTGCAGGTGTTAAGATTGAAGAGATGGATATGTCACAGTTCGGTGGCTTCGGTGGTTTCTAATTGATCACTATCCATTATTCATAATAACAAAAGCAACGGTGCCGTGCATGTCATGGACCGTTGCTTCTTTTTTTTCAAGTGTATGAGCAAGAAAACTATCATAAAGATTGCTGCTGCAGCGTTCATAGTAATTGTTGCCTGCATATGGGCAGCAGTTACGCTTAAGGGTGACAGCTATTCTGATGGTGTGATGACAGTCAAAGGGAAAACCTATGAAATCAATACATCATCAATCTGTGATGCAAAAGGTTTCCGTGGCTCAACGCCTTTGGTTGTGACCATCAAGAATGATGTAATACAGAAAGTCGTAGCTCTGCCCAACAGCGAGACTCCTCAGTATTTTGACCAGGTTGGCAAGAGAATGACCAAGGATTTCAGCGGAAAGCACATATCTGATATTGAATCAGTTGATGGCATTTCCGGCGCCACTTTCAGCAGCAAGGCTGTAATGAAGAACGTCCAGGCAGCGTGTGAATATTATGAAGGTCACAAATGACCATTTGCAGGGTATTATATAATTGATTGGTTTTTCCCTTCTTTCTTTGCAATTCAGGCAGACAGGGAAGTCTATGACATTGCCGATGGAAATTACGACTGGCGGATCGAGAGATTCGAGCAGAGGAATGGGGTAAGCAGATGAAAACCAAAGGAGGACAAGTCAAACTGACCCATCCTCCTTCTTCTCCATACTGGCTAAGTTCCAGATCTTACACCTTTGAAATGAAAACCCATTTGCCGTCAACCATGTCACTGATTTCCTTCTTAAGGACCTTGCCCATATCATTGTAGGAGAATACCGTCATACGGTAACGGCCCTCAGAGTCAATGCCTTCATAGACCTTGCCGTTTGCATTGTAATAGATACTCTTGGTGATGGCTACTTCATTCTCGTTCTCATAGCTCACTGATGTTTCTGAATCCTTGCAGGCAACACAGAGTATGCCATGAAAGACATGGCAAAAATCTTTGTTGTTTTCATTTTTGATTTACTATTATGGAAAGGTTATAGTATTCTTTGCTAATTCTACTCCCATACCCGTTACTCTCTTGCTGTATAAACTATCATTTACAATTTCAAATATTGTATGATTTCTTGCTACTTCTGTTTTGAAGAATATGAATTCCATTATTTTGGTATCATCAAAAGGAAAACTGGATTTATCTCCTGGCAATAGTAACTTATATTCAACCATCAATGATTCTTTATCACAGATGTCCTTCCATAGGCCATTGAAATTTGCGCAGATTATTGTATCATTACTATTGTTATTTACACGGAACCAGTGATAGTCCGTGCTTTCCTCTGGCCTGCAACCACAGAACAGAAGCAAGCTACATACCGATGAAAAAGAAAGTAATCTTTTATATTTAATTGCCCTCATAAGTTATTGTTCGAGATGATGATGGTTTTTCTGCTTTCAATACTTTGCATTCCAGAAACAGTGAATCTGAAATGATTTCTGTTATTGTATGGGTCATTATTACATCTGGGGAGATGAAATAAAATGGGCATGGGAATGACACAGCACCGCGAGGATTCTCTACAAGACTCTTCCCTGGAGGAAGAATTCTTACAACAAGTTTCAGAACGTCCATATTCGGAGTTGAAACACCATTCACACATGCAATGGTGTCTTGAGAATTATTTACTATTCTATACAAAGGTTCAGAGTCCATCGCGAGAAAACCTTCGCATCCAGTTATGAGCATTAGTAATGATGCCAAAATTAGTTTTTTCATAAACAGTTAGTTTTAAGTCAGTTAAAATAGAAGCCACCACGAATATATTAACGAAGGATGCGCTAAAACCCAGTACCAAGAGTATGAGTAAGTTAGTGGATGTTTTTCGTCCCACTCTACATCACTATATTTTCGGTTCGCCAATCTGTTAGCCTGTGTTTCATACCATTCTTTTTCATGTTCATTCAAATCTTTATCCTCAGGGAAATGTCCACTCTATCTTGTATCATGTCCTTGGGTACAGTTTTTTTCCAATAGTGAAGACACCCTTCTTTCAAATCGTGTAGTTTTTATTCCATCCTTGTGAATATGCAACCATCTTCCCATTGCATATTGGAATCCCGTGAACATACCCAATACCTTATTATCAACAATACAATAAAAACGACAATAGCAATATTGATTCTCGTCATTTTTATGAAAGTCACAATAGAATTCTGTGTTTCGAATTGGATTGTTTAGTTCAAATATCCAAGAGTAAGAACCGCTTTCATACAGTTCGATATCAGGGTATAAAGCGATCGTATCACTTAGACCACAACCAAAATCATCCAGGACCTTGATCGTTATACAACAAGCATCAAAATTAGGATAAGTCTTATAGACAGCTGTATCTATAATTTCAGCTTTAACAACATATTGTGATGTGAAATTCTTGAAATAAGGAGTTGGTCGTCCAGGAATCGTCATTGGTTCGTTAAATGAGATTTGAGAAAAAGCAAGAAGACAATCGTTTAAAAAGAATGTCAGAATAATAAATTTTAAAAAATTCATAAACAATTTTACTAATAACGGTTTATACCTTGTGCTTTCATCATCATCTCATTCCTCCGGTAATAAGAAGCACCACCATGTTTATATCCCACTAAGTATGGTAGATATTCATCAGTAGACTTGTTGATGACATGAGTATATTCGTGGAAAAATGTACCTTTACCCCATCCGGAATTGAAAGACGCATGTCTAATGGTTGATTTTGTTAGATAGATTGTTTTACTATTAATCTTGGTTACTCCATCTATAATAAATTCCACCCCTGTAGTCTTATTCGTTGCCTGTATTTCCCCCATATTATTACTTAATGTGTATGTTGTTGAGTGTTCATTGTATTCTTCTATCGTTGAATTGTTAATGGGTTTTATTGTTACATCTTCAAATCCATAATAATTTGCCCAGGCTTGTCCACGCTCTTCCAGTGTTCCTCCTGTAATTTTATTCACTCCAAGTGTTTCTGCATTTGAATATCCACGTAAGCCACCGATGACAGCACCTGTAATTGCTCCAGAAGCCATACCAGCGAGAGCACCATCCATAAAATCTCCTCCCATAAGAATTGCCACCAGAGCGCCATCGGCTTCAAGGTAGTAACTTGTGGTCTTGACGCTTCCACGCTGCACCACGTCACAGCCAGGTGCGTACGAAATGGTGGTAGCTACGCCCGTGGAATCTGTCAGCACTGTTTGCCAGCGCTGGTGGTCCGGGCCGTAGATTATGCGGCGTGAACTGATGGTGTCAGGGCGTGCCAATGGTGTGCCGTCAGGGGCATATTCACGTGTCTCAAGTATCAGCGATGCCTTGCCGAACGGAGTGTAGGTGTAAGATTGATTAGTCATACCACTCAAGTTTTTCCCCTCGGTGCGTTTCCTGGAAATATCTAAGCCATGAAATGTAATCTGACATTGTTGATGATTCTCTTGAAATGCAATACTGTATTGAATTATCAACATCTATAAAACAATTATCGTACACAAGAATCAGTCTATGTTTTTCATTTGAAGAGTCTATCATTTCAAAATACAACAGATACACTCCAGTCTTTACTGCGACATCGGGTATTTTGCGTATTTCTGAGGATAACAATATTTGTCGAATCATATTTAATTCTTGCCCTTCTATCTTTCTCTGTACATTGTACTCCTTTTCAACCTTTGAGAAAATAGCTTTCCAATTTCCATGTGTCCCACCTTTCTCATATTTTTCATGGAGATATATCTCTGAAACATCAATTCTTTCTTTCTGGATAGTTCTATTCACGGAGCAATTGCTTAAAAATAGCAAGGATACTGTAAATAGAAAGTACATTTTTATATTTTTAAACATCTTATTCAATCAATGATTCGTTATAAAACTGGCGCTACTTGGCAAAGATAATGTATTTACTCTATCGCAGTATTACTTTTTGAACGGCATTATGTATCAGTATCGACAATTATGTCTTATCTTTGCATTCAAATATTGAGATCCGTGCTTGGATACTCTATGGGGCTGTCTGGCTTTGACAGCGGGTAGAAATGGTATGTAAGCAAGCAGTGCGCTGTTTGTCAGCACTATAAAACGATGGACAAAAATTATTTGGCGAAAATAACTTTGCTTTCGCTGCTTGATTGAATAATAGTAAATCAGCTTAATCTCTGCACAAGGTGCTGGAGACGAAACATCACCCGGAAGCTACTGCTCTGAAGCTCGTCGATACGGTGGTGCAGTTAAATCGGAGATAGTCAATGCAGGTTCCGATGCATTGGCGAAACTTAAGGAACTAAGGGTAGGACCAGGTATCTTCGGCCAAGTACTGCCACGAAAACCAAAGCGAAGATAAGCTTGTAGAAAGCATATGGTTTCCCTGTTTGGACGAGGGTTCGACTCCCTCCAGCTCCACAACATTTTGCTGTCGGTCGTCGACCCCAGACCTTTTTATGGGCCGCAGGCGATTCCCTCCAGTTACACTACATTACTATTATGAAAAAGTCTATCAAGTTTCTGGCAGTTGCTGCCATGGCGCTCGTTTCAATGAACGCTTCAGCCCTGGAACCACAGTGGTCCAAGGGTACTATGATTGGTAATGCACATGTTGGCGTTGAGCCGACCGGTGCTGCAGTTTCTCTTGATTATGTGCTTGTTGATGAATGGTGGCAGGGACATTTCACTGTAGGTGGTGAAATCAATATCTGTGACTTTGCTGATCATTACAACACTGTTGGACTCATGCCACGCTGTACCTATGGCCTGAATATTACAGATCAGTTTGAGGTACATGCTGTAGCCGGCATAGGCCTGTCAAACTACAATTACAAGTTCAATGATACCCGCAAGCATGAACTTAGGACAGGTCATACTGAAATGGCTGGTTGCCGTTTCTTTTTCAATGACAACTTTGCAGTAACTGCCGAGGTTGGTTACGCATATCTCTCTCCTGAGATTCGCGCAGGTATCTCCTACAAGTTCTGAAAAACCTGATTGGTAAATAAAAAGTTATCCCTTCACAGTCCAGCTGTGAAGGGATAACTTTTGTTATTCACCGTAGGAAATCTGAATGCGGCAGGCGGGTTCTGTGCCGCTCTTGAGCTCAAACAGATACGGATTTGAATCGTTCCTGATTATGTCAATACTGTCTCCCAGGTAAGCCTCACGCATGAAGTTCAGTTCAATGCAGATTGGCTTGGTCTGCTCAAAGGTTTCAATGGGAAGAGTATCGGCCGACCACCTGAGGTAGTTGGTTGAGTGGGCATGCCTGTTTATGTCTATGTCACTGTATAGTACCGTGTGGCTGAAGGTCTTTTCGGGTTCCGGTGACTTAAGTCGTGCCGGTGATTCGGTTGCCTGTCCAAGTTCCGGCTGGGCTATGTTCTTGTACATGGGAATGGTATCAATTGGAGCCATTCGCCTTGAGTCAAGGTCTATGAGTGTCCATAGGGTAGTTGCTGCTGCTATGAGCTTTCCGTTCTGGTCAATAACCCTGAAGTTTCGGGTGGTTGACAGTTTGGAGAGTTCGCCTACCCATGTGTAAACGGTTATAAGGTCACCTTCAACAGGTTGTTCCATATAGTCTATTCTCATTCTGATGAGTACCCATGTGACGTTGTACTGGTCCATGATGTCCTGTGAACCGAATCCGTTCTTGGCGGCATCGACACATGCAACATCAAGAAGTATGTCAAAGAGTGATTTCATGGAAACCCTTCTCGTGAAATCCAGGTGTTCCGGCTTTATGATGTATTGATAGTTTCTGGTGTTTTCCATTGATTCCATAGTTTTACATAATTTCAGAAAGATTGAAAGGGGTTGCCTGATATACATAGTAATTCAGCCAGTTGGAGTAGAGCAGGTGGGCATGTGAACGCCATCGGTCTACTGGTCCCTGGTTAGGATCATCATTCCTATAGTAGTGTTTAGGCATTTCAATTGGAAGTCCCTTGTCAAGGTCGCGCCTGTACTCTCCGTCAAGTGTGTATGGAGAGTATTCCAGGTGTCCGGTTATGAATATTTCACGTCCGTTGCGGGCCGATGCCATGAAGACTCCAGCCTCATCTGATTCTGCCAGCAGTGACAGCCCGGGAACCTTGAGGATGTCTTCCCGGCGTACTTCTGAATGACGGCTGTGCGGTGCGTAGAATTCATCATCGAATCCTCGGAACAGGGGAATGGGATCGCCGCATGTGGTGTGCTTGAATATGCCGAACATCTTCTTGTCAAGCGGATATTTGGGAACCTTGAAGAAATGGTAGAGTGCGGCCTGGGCTGCCCAGCATATGTACATGGTTGAAGTGACATGTGTCTGGGCCCAGTTGAATATTTCCTGCAGTTCCTCCCAATAGGCTACGTCTTCAAATTCCATCTGCTCGACAGGTGCTCCGGTCACAATGAATCCATCGAACTTCTCATGACGCATATCTTCGAATGATTCGTAGAAAACCTGCATATGCTCAATCGGGGTGTTCTTTGATGTGTGGCTCTTGACCTTCATCAGTTTCAGCTCAATCTGCAGTGGGGTATTCGACAACAGCCTGATAAGGTCTGTTTCGGTTGTTATCTTTATGGGCATGAGGTTCAGGACTGCTATCTTCAGGGGACGGATGTCCTGGGTAGCAGCTCTTGATGTGTTCATTACGAAGATGTTTTCCTTCTTCAGTAATTCTATTGCCGGTAGTTTGTCGGGAAGAGTTAATGGCATATTCTGTAACGATATTGTTTTTTGCAAAATCACCGCGCGGAATTAATCTGCGCGGTGACATTATATAATAAGGTGTGTATTGTCAACGTGCGTAGTTGACAGCTCGGGTTTCGCGGATAACCGTAATCTTGACCTGACCTGGATAGGTCATTTCGTTCTGAATCTTCTGGGCTATCTCGGCTGACAGGAGCTCGGTCTGCTTGTCGTCAATCTTGTCTGCGCCTACAATTACGCGCAGTTCGCGGCCTGCCTGGATTGCATAGGTCTTGGTAACGCCTGGATATGAGAGGGCAATCTTCTCAAGGTCATTCAGACGCTTGATGTATGCCTCGACAATTTCACGGCGGGCACCTGGACGTGCACCTGAGATGGCATCGCAGATCTGGACAATCGGAGCAATGAGGCTGGTCATTTCGCATTCGTCATGGTGAGCACCGATGGCATTGCAGATATCCGGTTTTTCCTTGTAGCGTTCTGCCAGTATCATACCATACTGTGCGTGTGGCATCTCGGTCTCCTCATCGGGTACCTTACCTATATCATGCAGAAGACCTGCGCGCTTTGCCTTCTTTGGGTTGAGTCCAAGCTCAGCGGCCATTACGGCGCAGAGGTTTGCTGTTTCACGTGCATGCTGCAACAGGTTCTGGCCATATGATGAACGGTACTTCATCTTACCGATAATCCTTATCAGGTCAGGATGCAGGCCATGTATGCCCAGGTCAATTGTAGTTCTCTTGCCGGTTTCGATGATTTCTTCCTCAACCTGCTTCTGAACCTTGGCAACAACCTCTTCAATACGGGCCGGATGTATGCGGCCGTCGGTTACCAGCTGGTGAAGTGCCAGACGCGCAATTTCACGGCGTACTGGGTCAAAGGCAGAAATAACGATTGCTTCTGGAGTATCGTCGACTACTATTTCAACACCGCAGGCTGCCTCGATAGCGCGTATGTTGCGTCCCTCACGTCCAATGATGCGGCCCTTCATTTCATCGCTTTCAATGTGGAATACCGTAACTGAATTCTCAATTGCAGTTTCGGCGCCGACTCTCTGGATGGTCTGGATAACTATCTTCTTGGCCTCCTTGTTGGCAGTCATCTTGGCATCTTCAATAATGTCATTGATGTATGATGCTGCTTCGGTCTTGGCCTCTTCCTTGAGTGATTCAACAAGCCTGTTCTTGGCTTCATCGGCTGAAAGTCCACTGATGACTTCAAGCTTTTCCCTCTCCTTCATCTGAAGCTTTTCAAGTTCCTCTCTCTTCTCGTCGAGTACCTGGAGCTGTATTTCCAGATTGTCGCGTACTGCATCGGCTTCCTGGAGCTTTCTCTGAAGGTCTTCGTGCTTCTGGTTCAGCTGCATCTCCTTCTGGCGGAGACGGTTTTCGCTCTGCTGGAACTTCTGTTCCCTGCTCTGGACCTCTTTTTCGAGTTCTGCCTTCTTGTTGAGGAACTTCTCCTTTACTTCAAGGAGTTTGTCTCTCTTGATTGCTTCTGCCTGGCTTTCAGCTTCGGCCAGACGTTTCTGGACCTGCTTGTTAAGCTTGCTGTTTGACAGCAGATAAGCGGCAACGGCACCTATGACAAGGCCAATAGCCACATATAATATTACCATAATTGTACTGAATCTCCCATCTATATTGTGTATAATGATGTCTGCCAGCTTTCGCGAAAGGGTGGGAGTGCCTTCCGTTTACAGTCTTGGCCGACTTTGTGTCCAAAATAGATGAATGTGGGATAGTGAGCTGCGAGGAGTGCCCTTACTCTGAGACCTTTTCTGATTCTGATCCGAGGATTCCGTCAAGTTCCTTGTCAAGTTCCCTGATCTTATCCTGATATGGTGTCGTGTCGTTATAGTCTTCAAGCATGACATTGACCATTGCAATATGAATGGCCGACATCACGTAGTATTTCTCTTCGCTCAGCTGAGGGTATTTCTTGCGGTACCTGTTCAGCTTGTCATTGATGCGTCGGGCAGCCTCGCGGTAAATGCGTTCGTCCTTTCTCTTTATCTTAAGTGGATAGTAGGTACTGCCAACCATCAGCTTTATCTCAAATTCATCTTCCATTGCTCCGTTTCTTTAATAGTTCAGCATTTCTATGCAATGGTCAATCTCTCCAATCAGTCTTGATACTCTCTTCTTCGTATCATCAAGGTCATAGCCCGATACTTCAAGTACCTTTGACTGTTTCAGGTTACGGTAGGTTTCTTCCTGAGATGCCACAGTTGCCTTGAGCGCCTCAATCTCACGGTCTTTCGATTCAATGACCTGCTGCAACTCCAGGTTGTCCTGTCTGACTGTCTGATAGAGACTTACCAACTTGTGGATCTTCTCTTCAAACTGCTGTATTATAAGGCTGTCAGTCTCTGTCATATCAGTATGGTTTACCTAATATTCCGTATTCCGTTAAACAGATACAAATATAAGGAAAAGATTTGACCAAATTATAAAAATATGAAATTATCTCTTGAGCAATTCTCTTGCGGCCTCAAGATTCTCCTTTTTCCTTGGCTCCTTCTTGGCCAGGCATATCATCTTGAATGCATATTCAGTCATCCAGTTTTCAGAAAAGCCCAGGTGCTGCTGGTACTGGCGAAGGCTGTACACGGTCTTGTAGCTCGATTCGTCCTTCCATGAATTGCTGGTCATGATCTGATGCACGGCATCGGCTGTCAGGGTGTGAAGGGCGTTCTTCAGGAATGAAGGTACGCGGAACTTCCACTTCATTATTGTGCCTACCTGCATCATCAGGTCAGAACTGAATCCCTGGAACTGGAACATATATGACTGCATTGAGTTGGCATTGCGGCAGTTCTTGCGGATGGATGAGTCGATCTCCTTGAAAAAGGACTCGCTCATGTCATACATCTGGGTGAGCATTTTCCTGCAACGTGCCTTTTCTGCTATTCCGAGCTTGTTGCCCTGGGTCTGTATTTTCAGGCCGCGCTTGAAGGTGGCGAGGTCAGGCAGCATATTTATATTGGTAATACCCATGTTGCCAGCCATCTCAGCCTGGAAGTAAACCCTTATAAGGGTCATGAAATCTTCCATACCGCCCAGATTTTCAAGCTGTTCTTTCTTTCCAAACAGTTTCTTTAGAAATCCCATATATATAAATTAAAAAGTTTTATGTCTATTATTAACGTAAAGTTGCGCGAAAGTAAAAAGAAAATCTTAATTTTGCACCGCTTTTGAAGAACAAAGTGAACTTAATAAACATAACGTTTTAAAACAAACACAATGATTAAACTTGGTATTAACGGTTTCGGCCGCATCGGACGTATGGTTTTCCGTGCAGCAGTTGAGAACTTTGGTAACGACATTCAGGTTGTAGGTATCAACGACCTTCTGGATGCTGACTATCTGGCTTACATGCTGAAGTATGATTCAGTTCATGGTCAGTTCAACCACGACATCAAGGTAGAAGGTAACTACCTGATCGTTGACGGCAACAAGATCCAGATCTTCGCTGAGAAGGATCCAGTAAACATCACATGGGGTGCTCTCGGTGTTGACGTAGTTGTTGAATCAACTGGTTTCTTCCTGACAGCTGAACTCGCTGAGGCTCACATCAAGGCTGGTGCAAAGAAGGTTATCATGTCAGCTCCTTCAAAGGATGCTACTCCAATGTTCGTTTATGGTGTAAACCACACAACTTACGCTGGTCAGACAATCATCTCTAACGCATCTTGCACAACTAACTGTCTTGCTCCTATGTCAAAGGTTCTGAACGACAAGTTCGGTATCGTACGTGGTCTTATGACAACTGTACACGCTGCAACTGCTACTCAGAAGACAGTTGACGGCCCTTCAAAGAAGGACTGGAGAGGTGGTCGTGGTATCCTCGAGAACATCATCCCATCTTCAACAGGTGCTGCTAAGGCTGTAGGTAAGGTTCTTCCTGAACTGAACGGCAAGCTGACAGGTATGTCACTCCGCGTTCCTACTTCAGACGTTTCTTTCGTTGACCTGACTTGCGAACTCGCTAAGCCAGCTACTTACGAAGAGATCTGCGCTGCTATGAAGGCTGCTTCAGAAGGCGAACTGTAGGGTATCCTCGGTTACACTGACGAGGCTGTTGTTTCAACAGACTTCCGTAACGACGCTCGTACTTCAATCTTCGACGTTAAGGCAGGTATCCAGCTCGATCCTACTTTCGTTAAGGTTTGCGCTTGGTATGACAACGAGTGGGGTTATTCAAACAAGGTTTGCGAAATGGCTCGCGTTATCACTAAGTAATTCCATACTTATTGAATATTCAAAATCCTCGCAGAAATGCGGGGATTTTTTTTTAACTTTATCCCTGCATATGAACAGTTATGACATGATTACGGTTCTGGGCCCTACGGCATGTGGAAAGACACAGCTGGCGGTAGCCCTTGCAGACAGGCTGGATGGCGAAATCCTTAGTGCCGACAGCCGTCAGGTGTACCGTGGTATGGACATAGGAACCGGCAAGGACCTGTGTGACTATGTCATCAACGGCAGAACCATACCTTACCACCTTATTGATATAGCCGATGCCGGGAGCAAGTATAACGTGTATGAATTCCAGGGTGATTTCCTGAAAGCTTATAAAAATGTGGTTTCACGTGGCAGATTTCCTATTATGTGCGGTGGTACCGGTTTGTACCTGGAATCCATACTGAAGAGTTACAGACTTATACCTGTACCGGAAAATCCGGAACTGAGGAACGCCCTCAGTGGTAAATCGTTGTCAGAACTTACAGAAATCCTCAAGGGTTACAAGACTCTTCACAATACTACTGATGTTGACACTGCCAAGCGGGCCATCAGGGCAATTGAAATTGAGGAGTGTTACAGGAATACGCCTGTCGAAGCATCGGAATTCCCCAATATAAAGTCGTTGGTGGTAGGTATTGACATAGACCGTGACCTTAGGCGAGAGCGCATAACGAAAAGGCTTCACCAGAGACTTCAGGAGGGTATGATTGATGAAGTCAAATCGCTGCTTGATAGTGGAATACCTGCAGAAGACCTGATTTACTATGGGCTTGAATACAAATATGTAACCCTGTATCTGACGGGTCAGCTGGAGTACAGGTACATGGAAAAGGAACTCGAAGTGGCAATCCATCAGTTTGCGAAAAGGCAGATGACCTGGTTCCGCGGAATGGAAAAGCGTGGCATTCATGTGGAATGGATTCCGTATGAATGGCAGGTTCAGGATAAGGTTGCTCGTATTGAAGAATTATACAGAAACGGAATATGATTGATAATGAGGATAGGTGGGGTATTGTGTATGTCCCACGTGCGGGCGTTAGCAATTCCCAGAAACGGTGGTTTCAGATCAGAGAGTACCTGGAATTTCGCAAGGTAAAGTTTGACTATGTCCAGTCCGAGGGTGAAGACTCGGTTGAAAGGCAGACCCGCATGCTGATTGATACCGGTCACCAGACAATTGTGGTCGTAGGAGGTGATGAGGCCCTTAATGACGCAATCAACGCCATAATGTTCACTCCAAGGGAGATCCGCTCAAAGATTTCGCTGGCAGTAGTGCCGAACGGAATTGGAAATGACTTTGCCGATTTCTGGGGACTCGATGTTGATTCATACAAGAAGTCAATCCAGAACATAATTGAGCATAGGGTACGTCCCATTGACGTGGGGTACTGCTCCTTCTCACAGGACGGCGAAGAGAAAGTCCGATACTTCCTCATGTCTGTCAATGTGGGTCTTGGAGCCCAGGCCATACGCTTGTCTGACAAGTGCAGGCGCTGGGGAAAAATCAATCCTACCTATATTCTGGCACTTATCTCGCTCTTCAAGGAGCGCAAGCAGTACAAGATGAGGCTGAAACTTAACAATGAAGAGATAAGTGAGAAGATTATGACCCTGTGCATTGGCAATTCGCGTGGTTACGGACTCACCCCGAGCGCTTTCCCATACAGCGGATGGCTGGATGTGACAATAGTGAACCGCCCGAAATTGTGGGAAACCATAAGGGGATTGTACATGCTGCTTCACAATCAGGTACTCAATCATGAAGACGTCCGTCCTTACCGTTCCAAGAAGATTGAGATTATTGAGTCAGACAGTGCACTGACCTGCATTGACGGCAGGACCCTGAACCACACATTCCCGCTGACGGTATCACTTGAAACCGAAACTGTTAACTTCATTATCCCTACCAAGAAATAGTTCTCTGACTATACATTATTATAATAACACGATGAAACCGTTTGATCAATCCGATAATTTCTTCCTGTTGGCCGGACCATGTGTAATAGAAGGTGAAGAGATGGCCATGGACATAGCAGAAAAGTGTGTTGCCGTAACCTCACGTCTGGGTATTCCATACGCCTTCAAGGGATCTTTCAAGAAAGCCAACCGTTCCCGTCTGGACTCCTTTACTGGAATAGGTGATATAAAAGCTCTGGAAATTCTGGCCAAGGTGCGCAGGGAATTCGGAATCCCTGTCGTGACTGACATTCACAGCGAATCCGATGCTGAGATGGCTGCGGAATATGTTGACATCCTGCAGATTCCTGCATTCCTGTGCCGTCAGACTGACCTGCTGGTCGCAGCTGCAAAGACTGGCAAGACCGTAAATATTAAGAAGGGCCAGTTCCTTTCTGCAGAGGCTATGAAGTTTGCCGCACAGAAGGTGGTCGATGCCGGAAACGGAAATGTGATGCTGACAGAGAGAGGTACTACATTCGGCTATCAGGACCTGATTGTTGATTTCCGTGGTATTCCAACCATGCGTCAGTTTGGATTCCCGGTGGTCGTGGATTGTACTCATTCCCTTCAGAAACCGAATCAGACCGAGGGTGTAACCGGTGGCATGCCTCAGATGATTGAGACTATATGCAAGGCGGCCATAGCTACCGGTGCTGACGGCCTGTTCCTTGAAACACATCAGAATCCTGCGGTTGCCAAGAGTGACGGCGCCAATATGCTGCAGCTTGACCTGCTGGAACCTCTCCTGGAAAAGCTTGTCAGAATCCGCCAGGCTATTCTCTGATCAGATTCTACCGTCAATGTCGCGGTAGGCGACATCCCGTCAAAATAAATAAGTCCGGTGTTCCATAAAGGAGCATCGGACTTATCTGTTGTCTGGATAAGGGTGTTATTCCTTGTCTGGAACTTCAATTACCAGAGTGTCATACCATACCCATTCGTTGCCTACATATGCATACATGCAGATATAGATCATTCCATAATCTGGATAGTATGTTGTGTACTTAAGGTCGTTGTCGATATACGCATATCCATAGATACCGTAATCTTCTGGGTCAGGACAGAGTTCAACATAGTTGTTGACAGAATAGAACAAGAAGTTCAGGCCACCATCTGTCTCTGTGTTGTAGCCAATCTCACTGTCCAGAATGCTTACTCTGCCGGTCTCTGCGTCAAGAACAAGTGACAGTGACATTCCTGTGTTCATGAAATCTTCAATGACAAGTGTGTTGCCCTCCCATGTTCCGTTCATCTGGAATTCACCATATCCATCATTGTCATCATAGAAATATGCATTGATGTTACCATCGTCATTGATTACTGGTTCAACATATTCTGGAAGGGTTGGTTCAAAGTCAGTAACAGCAAGATTGACGATAAGGTTGTCATAGTATGCGTACTTTGTGCTTGTAGAGTACCAGTTCATTGTACATGTGATGTTCAGGAAACCGCTCTCAGGATAGTAGTAGATACCATAACTGCTGCCGTCTGGATTGTCGCCATAGTGCAGGAATGAGAGTGATGCAATGTAGAACCAAGCATCCTCACCAAATGGATACATGCTGACCCAGTTTGAATCATTGTCTGTGAAATACCAAGTATAATCTCCATACTCCTCATAAAACTCGTTATAGCCTACTTCTGATTCTACAGTCATGTGCCAGAGATTGTACTCTTCATCATACAGGCTTCCCTTCAGGGTGACGTCAAAGTCTGAACCGCAGATGTTCTTGAGTATCATGTGGCTTTCTGACACCTTCCAAACTTCTGTAGCCCAGAATCCAAAGTCCTGTCTGGTTTCATACTTGCTGTCCTGCAGATATGTCTTGGCTTTGATTATCTCAGGAATTGAGATACGTCCGGCAATGACACTCTTGCCGACAGTGGCATAAGCATCGACATGCTTACCTGTAAGTTCCAGATCATAGGTGTAGAGTGATCCGATTTCAGCATTGGCAGGATAGCTGATTACAAGCTGGGCTGTTTTTGCTGTATCGGAAAAATCTACGGTAGCAGGGATAGTAAGCTCTTCGCTTGTATTCTTGTTGATTGTAACAGGTACGCTGATGGCTCCGTCTGCCTTCTGACGGCAAACTGTCAGTACTACTGTGTTTGAAGATTCTGATGGATTAGCAAAGATCAGATCCTGGTTTTCTTCTGAGAAGTAAACCTGCTGGCATTCAATCTTTTCTCCTCCTTCGTTATCACCACCGGATTTTTTCTCGTCGTCCTGGCAGCTTGCAAATGCCAAAACAGACATGACTGCGAGCGCTGCAGTCTTAACTCTGAAAAGAAGTGTTTTTTTCATGTTGGTAAAGTGTTATTAATTAAGGTTTAAGTCAAATTCAACAAACTCTTCATAGTCTGGTTTCCGGTTTTCGGACCTGACTATTATTCTGTCATATATTATTTTTCTGTCCGGGGCACTGAATGCCATGTCTTTTCCCCATGTAACATTCATCAGGTTGGTTTTTGTTGACCTGTATGCACCTTTTCCGTAATAGCCGACCCCTTCGTAAAAGCCAATCTTTTCTGAAGCATAGCGTTCGTCAGTAAGAAATTCCTTCCATGGACAGCTGGCTGTATCAGTTGAGAAGGTGATGTTTCTGTCATATCCGGATTTCTGATGCTCAATCAGTTGGGTCCGTTCTTTTCTTGATGGAGTGGTGGACTCATATCCTGACATTACGTATTCATCAGACATCTTTGCAAATCCATGTCCTATCACTTCATGAACCAGGGCAAATCTGTAATCCTGACTTGTTGGATTTGACGGTCTGATACGGGGACAGTAAGCATATGCTTTCTGGGTAGTGTATGACTGGTGATAACATATACCTCCGCTTTCTCGGGTATTTATAATCACACAGAATACCGTGCTGTCTGCATGTTCAAGAGATGAAACATTTTTTGCATAGGTGTTTATGGCTTTCTCGCTTCTGTAAGTAGGCACTGTTTTCTTGCAGTATATTCCACTTGTTCCGTCAAGATTCGAGTCATGGCTTACTACACCGACATAGTAAACGTTGAATCGGTCTTTCAGACTGGCTGTCGGTTCTACCGAGAAAAGATACTTGCAGGCCTGTTCCATGACAGATCGGTAAGTGCCGTCAGCATGCAGTTCAACAGGAAAACCATCTCCCATCAGAACTATATCCAATCCTTTGCCGACTGATGCCTTCATCAACTGCTCAACCAGTCCGTCATATTCCACATATCCGGCAGAAGGTATCGTGTCAGATGATTCCTCTGCTGGAATTTTTGGAAGTTCCGGCATGTATGGCTTGGAATCCGTACATGCCCAGAATGCTACGGTCAGTATTGCAAGAGGCCAGTATTTAATACTCATAATCGGATACGAATGATGGATCTGGATTCAGGGTGTTTCTTAATGCATTGTTGTACTGGTACTCACTTGACGTGATGTAGAAGTTCAGCCAACGTGCTACTACATCATCAGGTGAATTGAGCTGGTGTGACTCAAGGAAATTCGTTCCGGAATACTTTCTGATTACGGCTTTCTGAAGTCTCTTGTATTCAAACATTATGATACCTTCTCCCCAAAGTTCAATTCTTTTCTGTCTGAAGATCTCATCGACCAGATCAGAGACAGTTGCACCTCCGAAGGTGTAATCTGGATCTCTGTATGTTTTTACAAAATCTATGAGTGCAGATTTGCCGGTACCGACATCAACGCTGCGTCCAAGGGCTTCAGCCTCGATTAGCATCATCTCTTCGACACGCATCAGCGGAATTGAGACGGCAGTTCCTGTTGTGTAGGTGTCAATATCTCCTTGAGCAGGACGGAACTTGAATCCGGTGTATGCTGGAATTGTTACCCAGGCCTCTGTACTGAGGTTGGTCTTGTACTTTGAGTAGGCACTCTCTTTTCCGGCATCATCGGGGTTTATCCATGTAAGCTTGCGCCAGTCTGAATCCGGAATGCCTGAATAGAGTCTGGCATCAATCATTCTGTATGCATTCAGCGGGAATACTACTCCGTAGCTGACTTCCGGACTGATTTCCGGTATCCAGCTTTTCCAACTGTGAACTGCACTGTCATCTGTGCCTATTGACATTCCCCACAGCCAGGCGGAAGATGTCTTCGGGGCAGTATTGAAACCTGTTTCAGGGTTCATCCACTCATCCTGAGTCAGTGGAGAGTGTCCTGCCTGGGCAAGTTTTGCGTGTTCTGCAGCTTTTGCAAAGGCCTCCTTGGCAGAATTGATACCTAGTTTGTCATAGGTTACATTTGGGTCACCCTCATGTGAGAGTGCTTCTGCAAGATCTGATGGATAGTTGTCAAACCTGGTACCCATTTCAAGCCAGAGACGTGCCAGCAGTCCATGTGCAACCGTTGCATCGGCATAAATGATTTCTGAAGGTTTGTAGCTTGACAGATAATCAACAGCGTCGTTTAGGTCTGTGAGAATGAATCTGTACATTTTCCAGAATTCTGCTCTTGGATTATTTCTTGACGCTGTCAAAGTAGTCTTTTCAGTAACGATAGGTACGGTTAAACCGTAGATTTTGTTTTCCTGGGCCCTTGAATCAAGGGATGTTACCCCGGTTTTCCGGTATTCATACATCCTGGTCATGTCAAGATATGCAAATGCCCTATATGTCAGAGCATTGCCCAGGAATCCGGCAAGAGATTCCGTAAGATTGTCCGGGTCGCACATACTGATTACATTGTTGCATGATGCAATCAGTTTTACATAAAGTGTCCATTGGTCACTCTGCACGTCATAGTCTCCCAGGTACTGAGTGGCTCCAACGTAATAACCGTAATAATCATAGGTGTTGTCATATACAGGGAAATCGGCAGTCATTGCATCGCGCATGAGCATGATGCCTGGATATCCACATGATGCGTATGAACTTCCAAAGCGGAACATTGCTGCAGGAATGCTGTTGACCTGGGCCTGTACAGACGATGCATCGCCCTGGATCTGTTCTGCTATGGCTCCTGATGAAGGTAGCGCTTCCTGGAGACATGATGAGAAAGATGCTGCTGCAAATAAGATCAGTGCTGTATTCTTGATGGTACTTTTCATGTTTTTCCTTTTTTAGAATTGAACATTGATGCCTCCTGAGATTGATCTTGTTGGGGCATAATCGCCATACTGGGCATATCCGGAGAGCGATGTACGTGGGTCAAAACCCTTTCTTCTGGACCAGTACCATACATTGTCACAACCAGCATAGAATCGTACCTTGGAGAATCCGATGCGACGGCAAAGTTTGTCTGGCAGGGTGTAACCGGCACTGATACTCTTGAATGTGAGTGATGAGGCATCGGTGAGCCATCTGTCAGATATACCTGCTACAGAAAGGTCTCCGTACTGAAAGCGCGGAATGTCTGTATCAGGGTTCTCTGAAGTCCAGGCGTTCTTCAGGTCCTTGTGGTATCGGGAACCGGAGTAACCTGAATACGGACTTGCCATAAGTGAAGCGTATCCCTGGTCAAGTGACTTGCCGCCAATGGAGTAGAGGAAACTGATGTTGACGTCAAAACCATGTGTGCTCATACTTGTTCCGAATCCACCATAGAAGGATGGATCTGATGATCCTGCAAGCATATATGTTGCATCATCGAATGAGTCTGTCGTGGTAAGAGTTCCGTCAGACTTCTTCTTGTACCACAATGACTTTCCTGTGGCAGCGTCAACTCCGGCATACTTCTTCAGCCTCCATGTGTTGAGTGGCAGGTCCTCTCCAATGAACTTGTAGCTGCTGGTATAGCCGGCATGTCCGTCATATACTGTTCCCTTGTTGTCCTCGTTCAGGCTCAGAATAAGGTTCTGGTTGTGTGAAATGTTGAAATTGGCATTCCATGTCATGTTCTTCCTCCTGACCGGTGTGACGTTCAGTTCCAGTTCAATACCCTGGTTCATCATGTCACCCACATTGTCATAATATCCGCTGTAACCGATTGAAATAGGTGCGCTGACCCAGAGCAGCATATCTGTGGTCTTTCTGTGGTAGTATTCAATTCCACCGCTTATCCGGTTCCTGAGTAATTCAAATTCAAAACCGGTGTTGAAGTTTCCGTTGGTTTCCCACGTAATGTCTTTCTTTCCCTTGGTTGAGAATGATATGACCGGGTTACCGTTTACAAGATCATATTTGTAGTAATCGGTATATCTGAAATTGCCGATTTCGTCATTTCCCTGGGAACCATATGATGTCTTGAACTTCAGCATGTTTATCCAAGGAATATCAAACCAGTTCTCCTTGCTTATTATCCATGCGCCGCCCACACTCCAGAAATTTCCCCAGCGATAGTCCGTTGCAAAACGGGATGATCCGTCACGTCTGTATGATGCTGATGCATAGTATCTGTTGTCATATTCATATTGTCCCCTGAAGAAGAATCCCTCTACGTTGTACATTGAAGTGTTACCTTCTATTGAGGTCTTGACCAATGCACCGTCAAGTTCGACATTTCTGTCAAAAGAATAGAATTTTGATTTTGAAGCTCCCAGTGTGGTCGCATCATTCCTGGTGTATTCATGTCCAAGAAGGGCAGAAACTTCATGTCTGCCGAATGAACGGCTGTAGTTCAGAAGTTGCTGCGTGTTCAGGGCATAAGTTCTGTAATGATATGTCTGTGTATATGCACCTGTCAGGGCGTAGTAACCATAGAATGGGTTAGGGGCGTATATCTGTCTGTTCTCGGTGTCTGATACACTTCCGTTTACGGTAAACTTGAAGTGCTTGAGGAATGATATGTCGGCGTAGCCTTGCACTCCAAATGCGTGTGAGTCATTCACGTTGACGTCAATGATGTCAGAGTTGACAGGGTTGTCCTGAATGTAGGTAGGGCGTACCAGTCCTCCAGCTTTCTGTGCACGGTTGGCACCGAAATCATCGCCCCAGTCATACATTACACCATGTTTGTCCTGCATGATATTGCCATCCTTGTCGCGGATATAGAGTGGGTATATAGGAGCTATGCTGTGGGCTACCCCAAATGCACCGGAACTGTAATTGCCCTTGTTCCTGGAATAGCTTGATGTTGCTCCAATCTTCAGCCACTTACGTGCCTGATAGTCCATTTTTACCCTGGATGTAATTCGGGTATAATCAGAACCAAATGAGAGACCTTGGTTGGATATGTATCCAATGCTTGCGTAGGTCTGGAACTGGTCATCTCCTCCATTGATGTTCAGATTGAATTCCTTTCGGGCTCCGTTTCTCAGACCCTCTTTTCTCCAGTTGTCAGGTGTTATGAGATGTACTACGCCATTCTTGTCCGTTACATAGGATCCAAGTTTGGCATTTGGATTGATGGTCGGGACACCTCCCTGAAGGGCAAATATGTTTTGTCCGGCAGGAGCTGTGAATACCATATATCCAAGACCTCCAACGTCGCTGTTTCCAAGCATTGCGCTGTATGCATGGTCAAAAGCCGTGGTTGAAACTTCTCCCTTTGCATTCTTGTAGTAGTTGAAAAGGGCCTGAAGGTGTGTGGTGTAGTACTCTGCCGGATCTGAGATTGTCTCATAGTCAATGAGTGCATCCTGGTTTATGCCGATTTTTGAGTCAAAAGTAATAGTTGCCTTTCCTCTTCCTGCAGCTTTTGTGGTAATCATGATTACGCCGTTTGCTCCGCGTGCTCCGTACAGTGCGTTTGAGGCGGCATCCTTGAGAACCGTTATACTCTCTACGTCAGAAGGGTTGATGTCTGACCAGTAGCCGCTGTAAGGTACTCCGTCAAGTACTATGAGTGGACTTTTACCGGCATTAATGGAACCAATGCCTCGGATGCGGATTGTTGGATCTCCATCAAGAGAGTTGCTTTCAATCATCTGGATACCGGCAACCTGGCCGTTGATGGCGCTCAGCGGATTTGCAATCTGTCGCTGCTGTATTGCTTCGCTCTTGATTGTGGTGCTGGAACCAGTGAATGACTCTTTTTTCTGTTTTCCGAATGCAACGATTACAGTCTCTTCAATCAGTACATTGTCCTCGGATAACTCTATTGATACCGGTGTAGATGTTACGGTCATTACTATCGTTTCATAGCCGATGCATGAAATTTCAATGATTCTGGATTGTCCGGCAAAAGTCAGGGAAAAGTTGCCTGCAATGTCGGTAATTGCTCCGTTTGACCTGTTGTCTTTCTCTAACACGTAAGCACCAATGACTGGCTCTCCGTTAGAATCAAGTACTTTTCCTGTTATCTTTTCTGGCACAGCAGCATGCAGAATGTTTCCCCAGAATGAGATTACCAGCAATACTGTTAAAGTCAATTGTTTTGTGAACATTAGAATACAGTGTGTTTTTCGAGTGTTTTTCGAGTGTTTTTCGTTAAAGTTTAAAAAGAAAGAGCGCAGATGTAGGTTATTGTGCTTACTGTCTACGCTCTTTAGAGGTGGGAGAGAGGGAGGTCTTGTGATATCTTTAGTCTATGATATCAAAGCCTGTGTACGGAACCAGTGCCTTAGGAATACGGATTCCTTCAGGTGTCTGGTTGTTTTCAAGGATTGATGCAACTATTCTTGGGAGAGCCAGTGCTGAACCGTTCAGTGTGTGGCAAAGCTCGGTCTTCTTGGTTTCGCTGTTGCGGTAACGGCACTTCAGGCGGTTTGCCTGATATGTGTCGAAGTTTGAAACTGATGATACTTCCAGCCAGCGTCCCTGTGCTTCAGAGTAGACTTCGAAGTCATAGCAGATTGCCGATGTGAAACTCTGGTCACCACCGCAGAGACGCAGGATCCTGTACGGAAGTTCCAGCTTCTGCAGCAGGCCTTCAACGTGTTCAAGCATCTCCTTGTGGCTCTGAGCTGAATGCTCAGGAGTATCAATACGTACAATCTCAATCTTTGAGAATTCATGCAGACGGTTCAGTCCACGGACATCCTTGCCGTATGAACCGGCTTCGCGGCGGAAACACTGTGTGTATGCGCAGTTCTTGATTGGAAGCTGCTTTTCGTCAAGTATTACATCGCGGTAGATGTTTGTGACAGGTACCTCGGCAGTTGGGATAAGGTAGAGGTCATCAACTTCACAGTGGTACATCTGTCCCTCCTTGTCAGGCAGCTGGCCAGTTCCGTAGCCTGAAGCTGAATTGACAACGGTAGGAGGCATGATTTCAGTGTAACCAGCCTTGTTGGCTTCAGCAAGGAAGAAGTTTATGAGTGCTCTCTGCAGCTGTGCACCCTTGCCAATGTATACAGGGAATCCGGCACCGGTAATCTTTACGCCCAGGTCAAAGTCAATAAGGTTGTATTTCTTGGCAAGTTCCCAATGTGGAACCTTCGCTTCTGAATTTTCTGGATTGCATGTCCAGTTGCCTACTGTGTCCTGGCCAATTACGCACTCTTTGAGGTTTGATTTTACCACCCAGTTGTCCTCAGCGCATTTCCCTTCTGGAACTTCTGCGTATGGAAGGTTAGGAATTGTGCACAGAAGTGAAGTCAGGTCCTTTTCTGCCTGTTCCTTCTTTGCTTCAAGTTCTGCAACCTTCGACTTGAGTTCAGCAACCTGAGCCTTAGCCTGTTCAGCTTCCTCCTTGTTGCCTGCCTTCATGGCCTGTCCAATCTTGCCTGCAAGAATCTTGCTTTCTGCCAGGTTGTTGTCAAGCTGGGCCTGAGCCTTCTTTCTGGCATCGTTCAGCTCGATAGCCTGAGCAATTACCTGTTCTGCATTCTTGAAATGCTTCTTGTTGAGACCTGCAATTACCTGCTCGGTCTGTTCGGTAATCTGTTTTAGAGTGAGCATTGTTACGTAATTCTTATTGATTCTTTTAATAAAAAAGGCCCACATATCAGTGAGCCTTTCTTTATAACTCTTGAAATTTAAGCTTCAGCTTCAGTTGACTGAGGGATTACAGATACATAGCTTCTGTCTCTGCGACCCTTCTTGAAACATACTATACCATCAACGAGAGCGAAGAGAGTGTGATCCTTACCCATGCCGATGTTTTCACCTGGATTGTGAACTGTGCCACGCTGGCGAACAATAATGTTACCTGCCTTGCAGAACTGGCCACCCCAGATCTTTACGCCCAGACGCTGACTTGCTGATTCACGGCCGTTCTTAGAACTACCAACACCTTTTTTATGTGCCATATCTTCTTGTCTTTTTTGGGTTATGCAATAACTTCCTTAACTACGAGCTCGGTGAACTGCTGACGATGACCGTTCAGCTTGCGGTAACCTTTTCTTCTGCGCTTGTGGAAAACCAGAACCTTGTCACCCTTAACCAGATTGCTCTTTACCTCACATACGACCTTGGCACCTTCAATTGTAGGAGCACCTACGGTTACCTGACCATCCTTGTCAGCCAGAAGGACCTTGTCGAACTCTAATGTTGCACCAGCCTCAGCTTCCTGAATGTGGTGTACGAACAGCTTCATACCCTGTTCAATCTTGAACTGCTGTCCCTGAATTTCAGCAATAACGTACATTTTTAATTTTTGCTTTAAATTCCTGTCCGTCAGGTGGTTGGCAAACATCGCCAGCACTTCTTCAAACCTATCCGGCACTAATCGGGCACAAAAGTAGAAAATAAAATCGTAACAGACAATATAATGGGTGCTATTTTTTTAAGAACTTTGCACCGCAAAACAAGAACAGATTCCACGATAGGTACAGGTTATGGAAAAAGATAGACTCTGGAACGCCAATTACCTGAAAATATGGACAGTCAATTTCCTGGTCCATTTTTCATTCATGCTGATTGTGCCGCTGCTGCCGCTCTATCTGAGTGAAACTTTCGGCGCGACCAAGGATACCATAGGCATGGTGCTTACCGGATATACCATAATGGCTCTTATGATAAGGCCTTTCAGCGGGTATCTGGTAGATTCGTTTCCAAGGAAACTGGTGCTGGTAATTTGCGGTTTCCTTTTCTTTTCTCTGTTTGTGGGTTATATTGTCAGCGGTTCGCTGGCGGCCTTTGCCCTGTTCAGGACTCTCCACGGTGCACCTTTCGGCGCCACTACCGTTGCAGCGAGCACTGTAGCCATTGACGTGCTTCCCGCGTCGAGAAGGGGAGAGGGCATAGGCTATTATGGCCTGAGCAATAATCTGGCAATGGCATTGGGACCGGCGCTTGCGGTCATACTTCTGCAGGCCCTGAACAATAACTACAAGGCGCTGTTCTATGTTTCCCTGGCTGCTTCGCTGGTGGGACTTGTGCTTGAAATGTCAGTCAAGCTGGAGAGCAGGGGGCCGGTTGCCGATAGGAAAATTATGTCATTTGACCGTTTCTTTTTGCTGAAGGGCTGGCCTGAGGCCATAGGCATAGCAAGCTTTGCATTCAGTTACGGTGTGCTTTCTACCTATGTGGCTATTTATGGCAAGGAGGAACTGGGAATTACCGGTGGAACGGGACTTTTCTTCGGATTGTGCGCAGCCGGCCTTATTATGTCACGCCTTACGGGCGCGCGTGCGTTGCGTGATAATAAGGTGTCGCACAATGCATCGCTGGGCATGTGTGTTTCAATATTCGGCTATCTGCTGTTCGCGGCGGTCAATAATCCTTTCGGCTATTACGGTGCGGCGCTGATCATAGGCCTGGGCAACGGACATATGTACCCGGCTTTCCAGACCATGTTCATCAATCTTGCTGAGCATAACCAGCGTGGTACCGCAAATTCCTCGATCCTCACTTCGTGGGATGCAGGCGTGGGCCTGGGTGTGCTCATTGGCGGTGTCTGCGCTGAGTTCCTGGGGTATCACAGTGCATTCTGGGCCGCGTGGATTGTGAATGCATTCGGGGTCTGTTTTTACTTCCTCAAGATCCGCTCTCACTTCGAGCAGAACAAATTACGCTGACAGACGCGCACCGTTTCGCGGGTGAAAAGGCCCCTCAAAGAACATAATCCAAAAATTGATTATTGATAATATTTCAGGCTAGAGCGTGTTGAGATAGCGCTCAGCCTCGATGGCAGCCTTGCAGCCCGATGCAGCAGCCGTGATGGCCTGGCGGTAGCGGGGATCAGCCACATCGCCTGCAGCAAACACACCTGGAACATTCGTGCACGGAGTTGCTCCTTCTGTTATGATATAGCCGGCTTCATCGGTATTTATGTACTTCCTGAAGACCTCCGAATTCGGGTTGTGGCCAATCGCCAGGAAGAATCCGTCAATGGCAATCTCGTAGCGGGTTTCATCGGGTTCACCAAGGTTTTTTACCAACTGGGCAGCCTGGAGCTTGGGATCGCCAGAAAGTCCAAGGGTATTGTGCTTGAAAAGAACTTCGATCTTCGGATTTTCAAGTACCCGCTTCTGCATGATTTCGCTGGCACGCAGGTGGTCCTTGCGGACTATAAGGTAAACCTTCTGGGCGAGTGTTGACAGGTATGAGGCCTCTTCGCAGGCAGTGTCTCCGCCACCAACTACGGCAACAACCTTCTTGCGGAAGAAGAATCCGTCACATGTTGCGCAGGCGCTTACTCCGCGGCCGGCATACTTCTTTTCGTCGTCAAGACCAAGGTATTTTGCCGATGCACCGGTCGAAATGATGACTGTCTGTGCCTCAATCTGTGTGGTGCCGTCAACCGTGACAACGTATGGTGCCTTGCTGAAATCAACGTCGGTAACCAGGCCGGTCCTGATGTCGGCACCGAAATGTTCGGCCTGCTGGCGTATGTCATCCATAAGGTCGTATCCGCTTACTCCCTGAGGATATCCGGGAAAGTTTTCCACGGTGGTTGTGGTTATCAACTGTCCGCCTGACTGCGGACCTTCAAGCACGATAGGGTTCAGGTTGGCGCGGCATGCATAAATTGCTGCGGTGAAACCGGCAGGACCTGAGCCAATGATTAGGCACTTTGTCTGTTCCATATTATCGTAAATCTATTATTTCAATATCCTGGTAATCTGATTCCGGGCATGTGAAGAGGCTGCGGTCCAGATTGCATTTAGTCTTGTATGAAGTTATGGTGAAGACTATCTCGGTGGCGTTGCGGCCTTCGGCACCGGCAATGATTGTTATCTTGTCAGGGTGCTGGGTGGCACTGTCAACATGGAATGTCATCTTCCCAATTCCTGCATAGGTCTCCTTTTCGGCCGTGAAAGTTATGACTGAACCTGACTGGCTTACCTTGAATCCATCGTGGTTTTTCAGGAATATCACGGGGTTGAGCAGGGCTATGTCCGACGTTTCGGGTATGGTTACCGTTATCTCTTCAGCATCATCGGCGGGACCAGTGCTGCGCCACATGGTCTTGCCGTCAAACCAGACTGTCATGTCATCAGAATCGAACCTGAAACGGTCGCCGGAGATCATTATTGCGGTTTCTGATTCGGTGGTTTCACCGAAAGCCGTGATGCGCGTGCTGCCGGTGACGGTTATGTCCTTGTCTGATTCTATTCTCTTGTTGACTTTGTCAAGCAGGGTGGTGCCCTGTGCCATGACGGATGAGCAGAAGAGCACAAGTCCCAGTGTGGTAAACAGTTTCTTCATAGTATGGAATTTTAGAATACGTTCAGTGATTCAAACAGGCGCTCAAGGGCGGTTTCATCGGCATAGAGCACTGCGCGTGGCTTGCTGCCGTCGGCCTTTCCTACAACACCTGCACGCTCAAGCTGGTCCATAATCCTGCCTGCGCGGTTGTATCCAATGGAGAACTTTCTCTGGATGAGTGACGTCGAGCCGGACTGTGATACAACAACAAGGCGTGCCGCATCGGTGAACAGTGCATCGAACTTGCCTACGTCAACGCTGCCTGTTCCGCCTTCACCTTCGGTTTCATCGACATATTCTGGCAGAGGATATGCATCGGTATAACCCTGCTGCTTGCTTATGTACTCGCAAATGCGGTTGACTTCCGGGGTATCGACGAACGCGCACTGTACGCGCTCAGGGTCATTGCCCTGCAGGTAGAGCATGTCACCGCGTCCTATCAGCTGGTTTGCACCAGGTCTGTCAAGAATGGTTCGTGAGTCCATCATGGAGCTTACCCTGAACGCCATTCGGGCTGGGAAGTTGGCCTTGATGGTACCGGTAATGATGTTTGTGGTAGGTCTCTGGGTTGCAATTACCATGTGTATGCCTACCGCGCGTGCCTTCTGGGCAATACGTGCTATTGGAGTCTCAATGTCCTTGCCGGCGGTCATTATGAGATCACCGAACTCATCGATGATTACTACGATGTATGGAAGGAACCTGTGACCCTTTTCCGGGTTCAGGCGGCGCTCCTTGAACATGTTGTTGTACTCGATGATTGAACGGACATTGGCGTTCTTTAGAAGTTCGTAACGGGTGTCCATTTCAATACAGAGTGACTTGAGGGTGTGGATTACCTTGGTGGTATCGGTTATGATTGCCTCCTCTTCATCGGGCAATTTTGCCAGGAAGTGCCTGATGATAGGAGCGTAGATGCTGAATTCAACCATCTTCGGGTCGACCATTACCAGCTTCATTTCGGCAGGATGCTTCTTGTAGAGAAGCGAGGTGAGCAGTGCGTTCAGGCCTACTGACTTACCCTGGCCGGTGGCACCGGCAACGAGCAGGTGAGGAGTCTTGGCAAGGTCAAACATGTATACGTCATTGGTGATGGTCTTTCCTATGGCTACAGGCAGTTCCATCTTGCTTTCGGCGAATTTCTTGCTGTTCAGGATTGATTCCATCGATACCATTGCCGGATGTGCGTTCGGTACCTCAATACCGATGGTTCCCTTGCCAGGTATCGGCGCGATGATACGTATGCCAAGTGCAGAAAGGCTGAGTGCTATGTCGGCCTCAAGGTTCCTGATCTTTGAAATCCTAACGCCTGGGGCAGGAGTGATTTCGTAAAGTGTGATTGTCGGGCCGACTGTGGCGTTGATGGTGTCAATGCCTATTCCGAAGTTGCTGAGAACCTGTATGATTCTCTGCTTGTTGCTGTTCTGTTCGGCTTCATTGACGGAGAGGTCAATGTTGTCATAGTGCTTGAGCAGCGACAGTTCCGGGAATTTGTAGTGTGAAAGGTCAAGCCTTGGGTCGTAAGGTTCCTGAAGCTTGCCCTCGGCCTTCTCGACATCATTGGCCACTTTTATGGACATGTCAATGTTTTCGGCCGTCTTGGCTGCCGGTTTTTCTTCCTTGTCTACGCTGCTTGTGTCAGCTGTTCCTTCCTGCACGTTTTCAATAACGGTTTCATCGGTTTCAGCTGTTCCTGCTACGTCGTCTTGAATTGGTTCTGTGAAATCATCAGTGCCAGCCTCAATAATGGCAGGTGCCAGCTCTTCCTGTCCTGTTATTGGTGCCGGGGTGACTATAGGGTCAGCTGTGGCTCCGTCAGTGCTTTCTTCCGTTGCTTCCGGCTTGTTGTCGGACATATATTCCATGAGTGAGTCAAGCAGGCTGAACTTTTTCTTCTTAGGCTTTTTTTCAATGTCATCGGCCACTGGCTCAGGAGTCTGCAGGCCTGAAACAGGCGCATTCCCGGGTTCCTCTCCGGGCTGTCCCTCCACGTCATCGGATTCTGTTGAATGTTTTGCCGAATGGATTGTCTCAGACAGGCTGCTCTTGAGACCGATGCCCCAGCCCTGGATGAGCTCTATGGTCCTGCGGGTCAGGAAAATGCAGTAGAGAAGCATGGTGAATGCAAGAATCAGCATGAGTCCGGGTATGCCTATGTTTACCCTTGCCAGCTCCACGATGGTGGCACCATGGCATCCGCCCGGCAGAATGAATGAGCCGGACATGACAGGGGACAGTATGAAATGGAGGAAAACTGACCCCCACACTGTCAGGAATGCGCAACTGATGAACTGTTTCAGCAACTTGAAATGGTATATCTTCATCAGGTTTATGCTGCAGAAAATCAGGAATACAGGCATAAGTATAGACGTGAGTCCGAACCAGCCGTTCACAATCTTTTCAGAAACCGATGCTCCCAGCCTGCCCGAACTGTTGGCGACCTCCTGCATGCTGCTGGCGAGTGCGCTCTGGTCAGCTCCTCCCTTGAACAGGAACGAGAAGTAGGCTATGATGAAGTATAATGACACCGTAAGCAGCATGGCACCCGTTATGAACGATATTGCATTGCTGTTCAGTGAATCGTTTATCTGCTTGTAGAAGGGCATTTTTTCAGGCTGCTGCTTGCCTGTCTTTACTGACTTATCCTTAATTTTCCTGCTTGTGGCCATATTCTTGTTCAATTGCACTCCAAAGATAGTGAAAAAAGGAAGATTATAGCCGTTTTTTGAGTAACTTTGCGCAAAATAAAAAAGGGTATACAATGGAATCAAAGGTTGTATTTGACAAGAATACGGTTGAATTTGTGACGGTTGCTGCCGAATACTGTTCGTTTATTGCTGATTGCGCAGACAAGAACCGCAGTCAGTTCCTGGAAGTACTTCCCAAACTGCTGTCACTGCTATACCTGAAGGCTTCCATGATACCCGAAGTCCAGCCCCAGGAACTATATCTTGAGGAGAGCGTGACGGAAAACGAATACGAATCAATCAGGGAAATGCTCAGCAGAAAGCTCGGTGAATACGATGATTATCTGGAGGTATTCGTCGAGGACATGAAGTACAGTGATACTCCGGTTACGAAAACCATTTCCGAAGACCTGTGCGATATTTACCAGGCCCTGAGGAATTTCATAGAGAATTACCGCAGCGGATTGTCCGATTTAATGGAGGAAGCCGTTGCTGTCTGTTCTGAGGAGTTCCGCAACTACTGGGGACAGGTCCTTGCAAATACGCTCAGGGCAGTCCATTGCGTAAGGTATGGACAGTCTGATGATGAAGGAGAAGAGGAGTTATGGTAGAGATATCCAGCAAGATTGAGAAGTCTGTAATCAATGAGATGCCGGTGGTGGTTTTCCCAGGAACCATCGAGGTAATTGATGTGCCGGAGAGGGTCGATGCCGCAGTAGCCTCACTAAGGAAGGAGAGCGTGGTAGGTTTTGATACCGAGACACGTCCCAGCTTCAGGAAAGGGATTGTGCACAAGGTTTCGCTCCTTCAGCTCTCAACCCATAATGAATCATACCTTTTCAGGCTTAACAGAATAGGAATACCTGACAGCCTGGCCGCCTTACTTGCCGATGAATCCGTGAAAAAGATAGGCTTGTCAGTAAAGGATGACTTCCATGCGCTCAGGGCGAGGACCGATGTCACGCCATCGGGCTTTGTTGAAATACAGGCTTTGTGCGGTGAAATGGGCATAGAAGAGAAGGGACTTCAGAAGATCTATGCATTGCTGTTTGGTGAGAAGATTTCCAAGAGCCAGCAGTGCAGCAACTGGGAGGCAGAAACCCTGTCAGAGAGCCAGTGCTCATACGCATCGATTGACGCGTGGGCATGCGTCAGGATATACGACTATCTGGAAGAACTGAAAAAGAACGGTGAATACAGGATTATCAAGATAAATAATGAAGAGAGTAATACTGAAGAAAGGTAAGGAGGAGTCTCTCCTGAGGTTTCATCCATGGATTTTTTCGGGTGCCATTGACCGGATTGAAGGCGCACCCGAGGAGGGTAATCTGGTAGATGTCTACACTTCGAAGGGAGAATGGATAGCCGCAGGCCATATTCAGGTAGGAAGCATTGCCGTTCGTGTTCTCACGTTCGTCAATGAACCTGTCGATGAATCATTCTGGAAAAAGCAGCTTTCAATAGCACTCAATGTAAGGAGGACTCTTGGACTGACCGGAAGGGAGGACCATAATATATTCAGACTGGTACATGGCGAGGGTGACAATCTACCCGGCCTGGTGATTGATGTCTACGGACATACAGCTGTAATGCAGGCTCATTCTGTGGGCATGCACTGCTGCAGAATGGAAATTGCACAAGCCCTGAAGGAGGTCATGGGCGACATGATATCAAGCATTTACTATAAGTCAGAAACCACTCTTCCATACAAGGCCAATGTTGAAAGGGAAAACGGCTATCTGTTTGGTGGTCCCGTAAAGGACGATGTACCACTGGAATACGGCATGAAAATGCCGGTTGACTGGATAAGCGGACAGAAGACCGGACTGTTCATTGACCAGCGCGAGAACCGTGCACTTCTTGAAAAGTACGCTAGGGGCAGGAATGTGCTGAACATGTTCTGCTATACCGGAGGCTTTTCACTGGCGGCCCTAAGGGGAGGAGCAAACCTGGTCCATTCGGTTGACAGTTCTGCCCGTGCCGTTGAATTGACTGATAATGGAGTAGCTGACAATTTCCCGGGTGATAATCGTCACAAGGCATTTGCCGAAGATGCATTCAAGTTCCTTGATACAATGGAACCGATATATGACCTTATTGTACTTGACCCTCCTGCATTTGCCAAGCACAAGGATGCCCTTAAGCATGCCCTTACCGGTTACAGGAGGCTTAACCAGAAGGCTTTTGAGAAAATAAGGCCGGGCGGACTGCTGTTTACCTTCTCCTGTTCACAGGTGGTAACCAAGGACCAGTTCCGAATGGCTGTATTCACAGCCGCAGCGCAGGCTGGACGAAGTGTGCGCATATTGTACCAGCTGCATCAGCCTGCTGACCACCCAATCAATATTTTCCATCCCGAGGGAGAGTACCTGAAAGGACTTGTGGTAGCAGTGGATTAACTATAAAATACGGGAAAACAGTTAAAATATGTTAATTTAGCATTTATCAGCATGAATTTTTTCTGTATATAAATAAATGCTATATATTTGCAACGTGTTTTTCATGGTATTAGATTTAATTTTGAATGGAGTTGTCGGGAGATACCTCCATTCTTTTTTTTAGATACTTTAATATGGAAAATGCAAAACTTCTGAAATTCAAGCTGGCTTCGGTTTTCTTTCTTGAGTATGCCGTATGGGGGTCATACCTCATGTCGATAGGAATGTTTCTTGCCAGTATAGGGCTTGGTTCAAGAATTGGATGGTTCTTCTCCGTCCAGGGATTGGCAGCATTGTTTATGCCTGCCATTTGCGGAATGGTTGCTGACAGGCTGGTCATGCCGCAGCGTCTGCTGGGCATATGTCACTTGCTGTCGGCTGCTTTCATGTCAGTTGCGGCATTCATGTGCAGTACGGGCAATGCAGGCTTTGTCCATGTGTTTGTTCCCTATTCGCTCAGCGTGATGTTTTTCATACCTACCATTTCACTGGCAAATTCCGTCTGTTTCATACAGCTTTCCAGGAATGGAATGGATTCATCGGACCTGTTCCCTAAACTTAGGGTATGGGGGACGGTCGGTTTTGTCTGTGCCATGATGTCGGTGAACTTCCTGGGCCTCTCTTCCAGTTGGGGACAGTTGGTTCAGCGCTCGGTCCTGGGATTCGTCTTTGCTGCGCTGACACTCTTCATTCCTGATTGTCCCGTTCCCGAAGGTAACAGGGAAGTTACCCTGAGGCAGAGGTTGGGTGAAGGTGCCTTTTCTCTCTTCCGTGAAAAGAACATGCTGGTCTTTTTCCTGTTGGCGGTTCTCTTTGGAATATGCCTTCACATTTCCAACGGCTTCACCAGTCCGTTCCTTGACAGCTTTACGGCAGACAGCAGCTATAGTGATTCCCGTTTCGTATCGAACTCCATCCTGGTTATCTCATTGTCACAGATTTCCGAGGCGCTGTTTGTGCTTCTCATACCAATGTCACTGAAGCTTGCCGGAGTGAAAAGGGTCTTTGTGCTCTCTGCACTGGCATGGGCAGGAAGGTATCTGCTGCTTGCTTTCGGCAATCCGGGTGACAGGGCCTGGATGCTGTTGCTTGCAATGGTCCTGTATGGTCTGGCTTTTGACTTCTTCAACATTACTGCATCGGTCTTCGTTGACAGGAATACTTCGGGTTCTATGCGTTCAAGTGCTCAGGGACTGCTACTGATGATGACCAACGGAATAGGTGCGTCTATGGGAATGGTGGGCGTGCAGTCAGTTGTAAATGCCTTTACCTATTCTGAAAAGATAGGCAACCGTTTCTATACTTTGGGCGATTGGAGAACAACATGGCTTGTTTTTGCTATCTTTGCAGTTGTGCTGTCTGCTCTTGTAATACTTTTCTTCAAGGGTGGAGACAGTTCATCGGAACCAAAGGGGAAATGATAGAACTTGAACTGATTGACATACTCAACAGGAAATCGGCAACCGATATTGCATTGATGGCTCTTCTCAGGGAGAAGGGCGGACAAAGGTCTCTGCCTGTCCTTATGGGACCGGTTGAGGCTCAGGGCGTGGCTGCCGCAATGGGAAGGTTCAAGGCTGTACGCCCATGTATTTTTGACCTGTTCATGAATACGCTGGAAATGATGGACTGCACGGTGGACCGTGTTGAGATATACAAGATTGAGGGAGGCATTTTCTATTCCCGCATATACCTGGAGAAGGATGGCTGCACTTCGTTTGTGGAGAGCCGGACATCGGATGCCATGACACTGGCCATTACTGCAGGTGCACCTATTTATATTGAGGACCAGCTTTTCAGTGACCATTGCATGAAGGCCGAAGGAAACGGTTCCTTTTCAATGCCGATCTCTACGGTCAGCATGTCAGTCCTTCAGGAAGCGCTGGCCAAGGCAGTCCAGAATGAGGATTATGAATTCGCTGCACGCCTGCGTGATGAAATAAACAACAGGAAGAGATAAGGCTATGAATGATTTCTGCTTCTACGCTCCCGATATTGACGTGAATCCGGAACTTCCGCAGGAAGAGTCGGGACATTGCATACGCGTTCTCCGCATGAAGGAGGGCGATGAGATAAGGATTACCGATGGAAAGGGCTTTTTCTACAACGGAGTGATAAGTGCCGTTTCGGGAAAAAGGTGTATGGTACGCGTTGAGGAGAAGATTGGCGTTGCACCTCTCTGGAAAGGCCGTCTTCATATAGCCGTAGCTCCCACTAAGCTGATGGACCGCAATGAGTGGTTCGTTGAGAAGGCTGTCGAGATAGGCGTCGATTCAATTACGTTTGTCAAGACTGCCCACAGCGAAAGGGATGTAATAAAGATGGAGAGGGTAGAGAAGATTGCGGTTTCGGCCATGAAACAGTCACAGAAGGCAACACTGCCCGAATTGGAAGGAATGGTCGGTTTCAGGCGCTTCATAGATACTCACAGGAATGGAAACCTGTTCATAGCATATTGTGGTCCCGTGGAGAAGGTTCACCTGAAGGATGTGGCGCTTCCTACCGATGGCGATACCGTGGTGCTGATTGGCCCGGAAGGTGATTTCAGCCGCGAGGAGGTTGATTATGCCATGGCGGCTGGATACAGGGTGGTAACCCTTGGACCTTCCAGGCTGAGAACCGAGACCGCTGCACTTGCCGCAGTCCATATGATGAACCTGAATGCACAGCTTTGACTATGAGGTATTTCATGTTTTTCGAGTATGACGGTACAGCCTACCATGGCTGGCAGGTTCAGCCCAGGTTTGTTTCGGTCCAGCAGAAAATCCAGGAGGCATTCCACATGTTCCTTAGGGTTGAAGTCAAGGTTACTGCTGCCGGACGCACCGATACGGGTGTGCATGCCCGCAACATGGCTGCTCATTTTGACCTGGACGAACCTCAGGACTGCAATTGGATGAAGCAGAAACTGAATGGAATACTTCCCACGGACATAGCTGTCCACAGCATAGTTCCGGTCCGGTCCGTTGCGCATGCCAGGTTCGATGCCCGCAAGCGCACTTACCGTTACTATATGAGCAATGAGAAGAGCTCTTTCCTGAAGGGCTATGTTTGGTACACTATTAACGTGCCTGATTATGAACTGATGAATGAAGCGGCTGCCATGCTGCCTGAATTTACTGATTTTACCAGTTTCAGCAAGCTCCATACTGATACGAAAACCAATGACTGCAAGGTTACCCATGCCCGTTGGGAAAGGCGCGATGATGGAATATGGGTCTTTACCATAACTGCTGACCGCTTTCTCAGGAACATGGTCCGTGCCATCGTAGGTACTCTCATGAAGGTGGGCCGCCATCAGATCACTGTTGATGAATTCCGACAGATTATTCTCAAGAAAGACCGATGCAGTGCCGGTGATTCTGCTCCCGCATGCGGATTGTTCCTTGAGGAGATTGAGTATCCTGGAGATATCTTTTCTGTTTGATATTATGATTTTATGATATGAAGAAATTTTTATTGGCTGCTGCTTTTCTTGCTCTGATATCCAGTGAGATATCGTGGTCTTCAAATATAAAAAACCTGTTTGTTCAGATGCCGGACTCAATTCTGCCGCTGCTGACAGTCAATGACAGGATGGATTTTCTTGACTATATGGAAAGTGGCATGACTCCAAAGGCCAGTAACAAGCTTGGCGGTGAAAGCGTTCTTACACTGATGACTGATGACCATCTTTCTGTGAAGGTTACCGATGATTCCCGTTTTGACCTGATAATGCTTGAAAAGAAGGATGGGTCAAGCCTGCTGTGCGTGATAAATACCGTTATGCCTCAGTATGCCGATTCAAGGATAAGATTCTTTGATGAAAACTGGAACAGTATAGACGGCAGTGGATTGCTGGAGAGGCCTACGCTGGGCGACTTCATGACGAAGGAGGCTCTCAAGAGTGATTCTCTTGAAGTGCTGTTTGACCAGTCGCTGCTGAGACTGTCTACAGCAGAATACCGCGATGGCTCTCTTGTGTTCTGCTACACTTCGCTTGATTATATAGGAGATGACGCAGACAGGTTCCGGTCATTTTTCCGCGAATCGCTGGAGTACAAGTGGAATGGGAAAAGGTTCAAGAGGGTAGGAAAGTAATTGTGTTCCCAGACTGATTAAAAGAAAAGAGAGCAACCTTTTGGGTTACTCTCTGTCTTTTATGATAATCCGGAGATTATTACTTGTTTCCGCGGCTCTTTGCGTAGCGGCTCATGAACTTGTCTACGCGACCTGCAGTATCAACGAGCTTGGACTTACCAGTAAAGAACGGGTGTGAAGTGTTTGAAATTTCAAGCTTGATTACCGGATAGGTCTGGCCTTCGAACTCAATTGTCTCTTTTGTTGCACATGTTGAACGTGAAAGGAAGCAATCACCGTTTGACATGTCCTTGAAAACTACTTCGCGGTAGTTCTCTGGATGAATACCTTTTTTCATATTGTCTTTATGTTTTAAAATTTCTCCATAATATCCCACCGTTCTGATAAGCGGGCTTACTTCTATGGGGGTTACTGGGGTGCAAAGATAGTGCTTTTTTCTGATTCACAAACAAAAAAGAGGGAATGTTTGCGCTGTTTTCCGGCAAAAGGCCTGTTATTTAAGGGAAAAGTCCACGCAATCTGCCAGTCTGTTGAAAAGGAACGGTCTTTTCATCTTTTTCTTCATGGGAATGGCCTCGTCAGAGTTGTGTATGCACCACTGCAGGTACTTTGAGTTGGTTATGAGGGTTTCCTGTACCGGCATGACATTCATTCGGTCACTGAAAAGCGAATTGAGTACGAATGAATATACCGGTTGGTCGAAACGTTCAATGGCACCATCTTTACCCATATACCTGAGCAGATTGTATGTTATTGAATCAAAGTCGCTTGTGTGCTTGTTTTTCCTTTCAATGCTGACGCATATCTGGTAGTAGCCGCGGTAGAACCGTGAATAGCCCAGCCTCTTCAGCATTTTCATGGCCCTGCCGGCATCGTCCTGCCCGTAGCCGCGCGTCTTCACCCATCTCCTGTAGTCTTCATGCAGGCGTGTGTGCATGGGGTTGAGCATGACCATCATGTCAGCCCTTTTTTCCTCGAATGAATCGATGATTCCGGAAAGTGATTCCTTTACCTGGATGGAACCGTCTATCTTGAAGCAGATATCGGTGTGGCAATATTCGAACGGGTGGTACCTGACGTAATAGCAGCGGTCAATTATGCCCATGTTCTCAAGCCTGCTGTCGCAGATGACTTCCCATGTGGATGACTTGAGTCCGGGATCATCGGTAACGAGTATGTACTCGGCATCGGGGTCAATGACTGAAATTTCGCGCACTTTCTCATATCCTCCGAATATGAAAGTAAGGACTGAATATCGCTTGCTGTTTGTCATGTGGCAATATGGTTGGACTGCTGAAAACTTTGTGTATGGTGCAAATGTAGCAAAAAGGAGCTTTGCAAGGTGGACATTGTGACAATTTGGCCAAAAATGTGCTTCGGTTGATAACTTTCTACATATATGATTATTATATTTCGCAATAAAAGGGTACTTTTGCACCCGTCTTGCCGACAGGCATGGCAATTGTTGGGAAACACATTAATCAAACAATAAGACAAAATGGTTAACTACAAAGATCTGGGTCTTGTAAATACCCGTGAAATGTTTGCTGCTGCCGTTAAGGGCGGTTATGCAATCCCTGCCTTCAACTTCAACACAATGGAGCAGATGCAGGCAATCGTTATGGCTGCAGTTGAGACAAAGTCTCCAGTTATCATGCAGGTATCAAAGGGTGCACGCAACTATGCTAACGGCACAATCCTGCGCAACCTTGCAAAGGGTGCTGTAGAGTATGCAAAGGAACTCGGTTGCGAGAAGCCTGAAATCGTTCTTCACCTTGACCACGGTGACAGCTTCGAACTCTGCAAGGACTGCATCGACAACGGTTTCTCATCAGTCATGATCGATGGTTCACATCTTCCATACGAAGAGAACGTTGCTCTTGCAAAGAAGGTTGTTGAGTACGCTCATCAGTTCGATGTAACCGTTGAGGCTGAGCTTGGCGTTCTTGCCGGTGTTGAGGATGAGGTTTCTGCTGCTGAATCACACTACACAAAGCCAGAAGAGGTAATTGTCTTTGCTACCCGCACAGGTTGCGATTCACTTGCTATCTCAATCGGTACTTCACACGGTGCACACAAGTTCACTCCTGCACAGTGCACACTGGTAAACGGCGTACTCGTTCCACCACCACTGGCATTCGATATCCTTGCTGAGATTGAGCAGAAGCTCCCAGGCTTCCCAATCGTACTGCACGGTTCTTCTTCAGTTCCACAGGACGAGGTTGCTACAATCAACAAGTTCGGTGGCAAGCTTGAGGCTGCAATCGGTATTCCAGAGGAGCAGCTGCGCAAGGCTTCACAGAGCGCTGTATGCAAGATCAACATTGACTCTGACTCACGTCTTGCAATGACTGCTGCTATCCGTCAGTATCTTGCTGAGAATCCTTCACACTTTGACCCACGTCAGTACCTGAAGCCAGCCCGCGAGAACATGAAGAAGATGTACATCCACAAGATTGTCAACGTTCTCGGTTCAGACAACAAGCTCCTGAACAAGTAATTTTTTACAATCTATTATAATTGAAAGTCGGAGGATATCAATTCTCCGACTTTTTTTTGTGCTTTGAAACTTTTTTAGCACCTAATTTAAAAAAATTGGTTTAAGTTTGTGCTATAAAGTACAAATCTGGATTGATGAATTTTTCAAGAGCAATTCCATTCATGCTGTTGCTGTTTGTAACAGCTTGTGGAACAAAACATTATAAGGCCGAAAGCAATGGTGTAACCGTCCAGCTTGAACAGATAGGACAGAACTCGCCGTCACGTGTGCGTCTTCAGGTCGTTTCTGACAAGATAATCAGGGTAACTTCAACACCTGAAAAAGAGTTCCGCAATCGTCCCAGTCTTGCGGTAATAAAAGGTATCCAGACCCCGAATTTCGTTGTAGTTGAAACCGATTCAACAGTTGAAGTGCAGACGAACGGCATGAGGGCATCGGTCCGCATAAGTGACGGACTGGTCCGTTTCATGGATGCCGGAGGCAATGAGATTACAAGAGAGCTTGAACCTGCAAGTTTTGCTCCGATAACGGTTGACGGACATTCGGGCTATTCTACTCTGAACAGGTTTGATACAGATCCGTCGGAGGGCCTTTACGGATTGGGTCAGCACCAGTCGGACCAGTGGAATTACAAGGGTGAGAATGAAGAGCTGTACCAGTACAATACCAAGATAAGCATTCCTTATGTTGTCTCTTCAAAGGGCTATGGAATATTCTGGGATTCATACTCGCAGGCCAGGTTCGGCAATCCGGAGAAGTACAGCCAGTTGGGCGATGTATTCAGGCTGTTAGACAAGGACGGTCATCCAGGAGGCTTGACTGGTCAGTATTACAGGACACGTATGGGATGGGGCGGATTTGGACGCCGTGGTTCAGGCCAACAGGAAAGAACGGTCGAGACCAGGCGCGAGGATTCCATCTGCTTTGTCAATTCAGAAATGATAAAGCTTCTGCCTCAGTTGGGTAATGAGGTATGCTATGAGGGATATCTTGAGGCTCCAGACAGTGGTACTTACCGTTTCCTTCTCTACTATGCTGGTTATGTGACAGTCTCAATTGACGGCGATACCGTTGTGCAGGAAAGGTGGAGAACCGCGTGGAATCCGAATTCATGGAAGTTCCAGTATGACATGGAGGCAGGCCACCGTTATTACCTGAAGATAGACTGGAAGCCCGATGGAACAACTTCATATTGCGGACTGTCGGCCTATGCACCTGTCAGCAGGGAAGAATCGGAATACCTGACCATGTGGAACGAAATGGTTCCGGAATCGGACTACTATTTCATTGCAGGTGATAATATTGACGATGTTACAAGGGGACTTCACGAAATTGTGGGCAAGCCTGCAATCATGCCAAAATGGGCATTCGGTTACTGGCAGAGCCGCGAGCGCTACAACACCCAGGATGAGCTGGTATCGACACTGGCCGAATTCAGGAAGCGTGGCATTGGCATTGACAATATAGTCCAGGACTGGAACTATTGGGAGGATGATGCATGGGGAACCCATGAGTTCGATGCCAAGAGATATCCTGACCCAAAGGCCATGGTTGACAGCGTGCATGCCATGAATGGCCACATTATGATATCGGTATGGCCAAAGTTCTACAGTACTACCGAGCATTACAAGGAGTTCGATTCCAAGGGCTGGATGTATACGCGTGCAGTTCAGGACAGCCTCAAGGACTGGGTAGGTCCGGGCTACATAGGTTCGTTCTATGATGCTTATTCCAGCGGTGCCCGCAAACTGTTCTGGAACCAGTTGAAGGATCATCTTTACGGATACGGCTTCGATGCCTGGTGGATGGATGCCAGCGAACCGAACATTAGAGACTGTGTCCCAATGGACTACTGGAAAGAATTGTGCGGACCAACGGAATTGGGTCCGTCAACGGAATACCTGACAGCCTATGCCCTGATGAATGCCCAGGCTATTTATGAGGGCCTGAAGGAGGAGAACCCTGACAAGAGAATATTCCAGCTGACCCGTTCCGGCTTTGCCGGTCTTCAGAGATATGCCACCGCTTCATGGAGTGGTGACATAGGAACCCGATGGGAAGATATGCGTTCACAGATAACTGCAGGCCTGAACTATTCGCTCTGCGGTGACCCGTACTGGACCATGGATATAGGCGGTTTCTGCGTAGAGAACAGATATGCCAATGCTCAGAGAGCGTATGACCGTACAGGTGTTGAGAACGAAGACCTGAAGGAGTGGAGGGAACTTCAGACCCGCTGGTATCAGTTCGGTGCATTTGCTCCTCTGTTCAGGGCGCATGGCCAGTTCCCGTTGAGGGAAATGTGGAACATTGCCCCTGAAGGTCATCCCGCATACAATTCCATGCTTTATTACAACAAGCTGAGATACAGGCTCATGCCTTATATCTATTCGCTTGCCGGACGTGCATGGCTCAGGGGTAGGGTAATAATGCGCGGCCTTGTCATGGAGTGGCCCGATGACCAGATTGCCATCAATGTAGATGACCAGTTCATGCTGGGATCATCAATCATGGTATGTCCTGTCTACAGGTATGGTGAGCGAGAGAGGAAAGTATATCTGCCTTTGGGAAATCTATGGTTCGATTTCTATGACGATACCAAGACCTATAACGGAGGCCAGTACATTATGGCCGATGCCCCATATGACCGCATACCGCTGTTCGTTCCTTCCGGTTCCATGATAATATCAGGACCTGACCAGGAGTATGTCGATGAGAAGCCGTCAGACAACCTTCTCATTGATGTCTATGGAGGAAATAACGGCGTGTTCCATTTCTATGAGGATGACGGCAGCACATATGATTACGAGAAGGGTGCATACTCTATGATTACCTTCCAGTACTATGAGAATTCTGATGGCAATTTCTTTGTTGCCGGTCCAAGAGTCGGCTCATTTGAGGGCATGCCGGTGAAACGCAAATTCAAGATAAGGCTTCATACCCAGCTGGGTACTTGTGAAAAAGAGATTGATTATTCTGGTGACAGAATAGAAGTCAAGATAGATTTATAACCAAATATTCAATTATTATGAAACGCTATTTGTTGGGCTATGACATTGGCAGTTCCTCAGTGAAAGCCAGTCTGGTCTCTATTGAAACAGGAAAGAGCGTGGCTCAGGCCTTCTATCCTGATTCCGAAGCACCTATCAAGGCCGTAAGGCCAGGATGGGCTGAGCAGGAACCCGAGGATTGGTGGTCATATCTGAAAAATGTAACAGCTAAGGTCCTTGAAATGTCTGGTGCCAAGGGTGATGACATTGAGGCAATAGGTATATCATACCAGATGCATGGACTTGTTTGCGTAGACAGGAACGGACAGATTCTCAGGCCAGCAATCATATGGTGTGATTCACGTGCCGTACCTTATGGTGAAACAGCTTTCCGCGAACTGGGCAAGGGTCAGTGCCTGACAAACCTTCTCAATTCTCCGGGCAACTTCACCGCATCGAAACTTGCATGGGTCAAGGAAAATGAACCGGCCATCTATGAGAAGATTGACAAGATAATGCTTCCGGGTGACTATATTGCAATGCGCCTGACAGGTACAACCTGTACGACGGTTTCGGGTCTTTCAGAAGGAATGATGTGGAATTTCAAGGAGAACGATGTCGCCGATTTCCTTCTTGACTATTATGGATTCTCAAAGTCTGTCATTCCTGAGATAAGGTCAACATTCTCTGAGCAGGGACGCCTGTCACTATCGGCTGCCCAGGAACTAGGCCTTGCCATTGGCACGCCTGTCACATACCGTGCCGGTGACCAGCCTAACAATGCCCTTTCACTGAACGTGTTCAATCCGGGTGAGATTGCTGCGACTGCAGGAACATCGGGCGTTGTATATGGCGTGAACGGTTCTGTCAATTTTGACCCGCAGTCACGTGTCAATACGTTTGCTCATGTGAATCATACAGCAAAGTCCACTCGACTGGGTGTGCTGCTGTGCATAAACGGAACTGGTATTCTCAATGCATGGACCCGCAGGAATATCATGCTTGAAGGCCTTTCCTACGGTGACATGAATGCAATTGCACAGTCTGTTAACATAGGAAGTGACGGAGTTTCTGTACTCCCGTTCGGCAATGGAGCTGAGCGTGTACTTCAGAACAGGAATATAGGGTGCAGCGTGCATGGCTTCAATTTCAATACCCACAACCGCAACCATATGGCACGTGCCGTTCAGGAGGGAATTGTCTTCTCCTTCAAGTATGGCATGGACATCATGGTTGAGATGGGAATGGAGATATCCAGGATTCACGCTGGAAATGCCAACATGTTCCTGAATCCAGTATTCCGTGAGACTCTTGCGGGAATAACCGGAGCTACGATTGAACTGTATGACACCGATGGCTCGGTAGGTGCAGCAAAGGGTGCAGGTATTGGAGCCGGAGTATACAGGGATCATAATGAGGCATTCTCAACCCTGGAAAAGATTAATGTCATAGAGCCTGATACCAATAAGACGGCTCAGTACGAAGAGGCATATTCAAGGTGGAAGAAGATACTTGACATGTATCTTCGTGAAGCCTGATGACAATTCAGGGAAGACCCGATAATAAAGAAAAAGCCCCGGATTTCCGGGGCTTTTCTGTTAGTGTGGATTCGCGTAATTCCGAAATCAGCTCTTGATTGTAACATCCATGTGTGGATATGCGAACTTGAATCCATGCTTTGGAAGTTCTGTGTAGAACTTCTTGTTGTTGTCAAACTTGACACCCCAGTAGTCAGCAGCATTTGTCCATACACGTACTGTGAATGTAATGTCGCTTGAATTGAGTGAGCTAAGTGCAACAAATGGATCGGCTGCGCCTTCGGTCTTGGAATCAAGAATTCGGCTGTCTTCCTTGACGAGTTCCAGGATGGTTTCAATGCACTTGTCTGCATCAGAGTTGTATGCTACGCAAACATCGAAATCAACACGGCGGAGTGGGAGAGCTGAATAGTTGTCAATGTTTCCGTTTGAGAGTGCACCGTTAGGAATTACAATGATGCGGTTGTCAACGGTGAGCAGCTTGGTTGTTACAATGCTTACTGATACTACTGTTCCGGTGTAACCCTGGGCAGTGATGAAGTCACCTGCCTTGAATGGCTTGAAGACCAGAATCATGAGTCCGCCGGCAAAGTTTGAAACTGTTCCGCTCAGTGCCATGCCTATGGCCATGCCACCGGCAGCCAGCAGGGCAGCGAGTGATGTGGTGTTAATGCCAAGAGTTCCGATTGTGATGATGATCAGCAGAACTGTGAGAGTGATTGAAACAAGTGATGTAATGAAGGTTGCAAGTGTTCCTTCAGTCTCACGCTTCTCAAACAGCTTGACAAGTGCTGTCTTGATTTTCTTGATAATCCATGCACCTACTACATAAATGGCGATAGCGGCAAGAAGCTTCAGTCCGAAATCAATGGCGCTCTGAAGCAGGTTGTTCAGGAATTCGTTAGGGTCTTCCTTTACTTGGGTTAACATTGTCTCTGCTACGGCTTTCAATGAATCATTTACATTGATTACCTCTTCAGGGGTTGCTTGTAAAAATGACATAGTTTTAAAATATTGTGTTATTGTAAAATAGTTCTCTTACTTTTTGGGCTTGCGCAATGCCTTGAAAATCAGGACCGCAATTACTACAGCAACTATCGCTGCGATGGAGTAGCCTATTTCGTGGCTGTAATGGGTAACAGTCTCAATGAGGTCTTCTTCGCTTACAACCTTTTCAAGGTAGTAGCCCAGGAATGTGAGTACCATGTTCCATATGCCGGCTCCGAGTGCCGTGTAGACCACGAACTTTGCCAGGTTGACGCGTGCAAGGCCTGCCGGTATTGATATGAGCTGCCTTACCACAGGTACAAGTCGGCCTATGAATGTTGAAATGGAACCATGCTTGTTGAAGAAATCTTCGGCTGTCTTGACCTTTTCAATGTCAAGCAGGCACAAGTGTCCAATCTTGCTGTCGGCAAACCTGTAGACCAGTGGCTTGCCTATCCAGAGTGCCAGGAAATAGTTGATGAGTGCACCCATGCAGGCTCCGATGGTCGATACCAGTACAATCATTACCACATTCATTTCGCCATTTGCTGCAGCGTGGTATGCTGCGGGTGGGATTACGATTTCCGATGGGAAAGGAATGAATGAGCTCTCAATTGTCATCAGCAGGGTGATGGTCCAGTAGTTCAGGTGCTCAAGACACCATTGCAGTATTGATATTGTTTCCATAACGTCTTAAAAATCATTTTCTTGTTCATCGGACTCCTGTGAGCGCCCGGTTATCTGCACAATCTCATCGGCAGAGAGAAGGAGCGATGCAAAGCGGTTTATCTCGGGGTCGGCATTCTCAATGGAGAGTGCCAGGTGTATGTACATGCGCGCCTCATCGGTGTTGTCAAGGCTTGAGTATACCTTGGCCAGAAGCAGGTAGTATTCGACGAGCATGTCCTGGAATTCATCGGAATCGAGATACGGCAATCCCTGCATCAGGTATTCCTGTGCCCTCTCTGAACTGCCGGTCTCGAAATGGCACCTGCCGCAGTAGTAGAGTATGGCTGGCGATTCGGGGTCATCGGCATGCATGTTCTCATAGAGTGGGAGGGCCGCTTCCCAAAGACCAAGCTGTACCAGGCATCCGGCACGCATCATCTGTGCGGAACGGTTTCCTGAATCGATTGCCTCAATGAATTCGAAGCATTCGCAGGATTTCTGGTAATCAGCCTGTTCGTAGTATATGCGCCCCAGTTGTTCCCAGTAGTATGTGTCATACGGGAAATCATCAAGCAGGCGGTTGTACCACTCAATGGCAACGTCGCTGCTGCCGGTGTCGAAATAGAGGTCGGCCTGCAGCTCAATGAAATTCCGGCTGTCGGGTGATATTGTCTGGGCACGTGTCAGCCAGTTCTGCGCAAGTTCGTACTGGCGGTTGTCCATGAGCCGGACAATTATGTCATTGATCATGCCCGGATCTTCATTGCTCAGCTGGACAGCCCTTTCAAAGTGCTCGTTGGCTGTATCGGGGAATTCATCATAAAGGTCAATTTCGCCCAGCAGGTACTGCAGTTCCTGGTTGTCGCGTGAGTCCAGTGATTCCGCTATGACGCGCGCTTCACACCGCTGGCCGCGCTGAAGCAGGTTGCTGGCCTTTGCAATGAGGATTTCCGTGCTGTCGGGATGCAATACAAGGCCATAGTCAATAGTGGCTGTGGCCTTGTCAAATTCTCCGGAGAGATTGTAGTATTCAGCAATGTCCGCAATATCTACACTATCGTAGTAATGGTTGCTCTCTTCACCGTTCTCAACCATTTTCTCGAATTCGCTCAGAAGCTCCCTGAATTCCTTGCTTTCGTAGTATGATGCGGAATCATCCTTCATTGTAAGTCTCCCTGTTTCCCGTCTCTGTTACTTGCCCTTGACCTTGCTCCAGGTATCCTTCAGTGATACGGTCCTGTTGAATACAAGATGCTCAGGTGTAGAATCCTTGTCCGTGCAGAAATAGCCAATGCGCTGGAACTGGAAGTGGTCAAGCGGCTTGGTATCGGCAAGGAACTGCTCAACATAGCAGTTCGTGCGGACCTCAAGTGAGTTGGGGTTCTTCATCTGCTTCATTGCCTCAACTGGTGACAGGCCCTCTTCGCGGAGGCGTGCCAGTTCGTCACGCGGGTTCTCAACGCTCCACAGACGGTCGTACAGACGTACTTCGGCCTGGATGGCATGTGCAGCGCTTACCCAGTGTATGGTGCCCTTTACGCGGCGGTTTGAATCAGATTCACCGGTCTTGGTATTCGGGATGTATTCGCAGTAGATTTCCTGGATTGTTCCGTCTTCAGCTTTCTTGCAACCTGTGCAGAGTACAATGTAGGCGTTCTTCAGGCGGACTTCACGACCCTGTGTCAGGCGGAAGTACTTGGCTGGAGCATCTTCCATGAAGTCTTCGCGCTCAATCCAGAGTTCGCGGCTGAACGTGATTTTGTGTGAACCTGCCTGATCGTCTTCTGGGTTGTTGATGGCCTCAAGTTCCTCGGTCTTTCCTTCAGGATAGTTGGTTACAATCAGCTTGACCGGGTCAATGACGGCCGATACGCGGTTGGCGCGCTTGTTCAGGTCTTCACGTATGGCCGATTCCATGAGTGCCATGTCATTCAGGGCATCGAACTTGGTGTAGCCAATGCGGTCAACGAACATGCGGATTGACTGCGGGGTGTAGCCGCGGCGGCGGTAACCGCAGATAGTCGGCATCCGTGGGTCATCCCAGCCTGAAACCATCTCATTCTGAACCAGTGCGAGCAAGTTGCGCTTGCTCAGCAGGGTGTAGTTCAGGTTCAGCTTGTTGAACTCGGTCTGGCGTGGGCGGTTGTCATCAAGATCCTGACCCTTCTTGAGCCAGTCAATGAACAGGTCGTAGAGTGGACGGTGAGGTACGAACTCAAGTGTACACAGTGAGTGGGTGACACCCTCAAAGTAGTCGCTCTGGCCATGTGCAAAGTCATACATAGGGTATGCCTTCCATGTGGTTCCTGTCCTATGGTGCGGAGTCTTTACAATTCTGTAGATGATAGGGTCACGGAACAGCATGTTGTTGTGAGCCATGTCAATCTTGGCACGCAGAACCATTGAACCCTCCTCAAGCTCGCCGCTGTTCATCTTGTTGAACAGGTCAAGGCTCTCCTGAACCGGACGGTTGCGGTATGGGCTGTCTAGGCCTGGCTGGGTAGGGGTACCCTTCTGTGAGAGAATGGTCTCCTGGTCCTGTTCATCGACATACGCCTTGCCCTCCTTGATGAGGTCTATTGCAAAGTCCCACAGTTGCTGGAAGTAGTCCGATGCATAGAATTCGTTTTCCCAGTGGAAGCCCAGCCAGTTGATGTCTTCCTTGATTGCATCGACATACTCAGTGTCTTCCTTCGTAGGGTTTGTGTCATCAAAACGCAAGTTGCAGATACCTCCGTGCTTTTCAGCCATTCCAAAGTCCATGCAGATTGCCTTTGCATGTCCAATGTGCAGGTAGCCGTTCGGTTCTGGCGGGAAACGTGTCTGTACACGTCCGGAGTTCTTGCCCTCTGCGAGGTCTTTTTCAACCATCTCCTCAATGAAGTTCAGACTCTTCTTCTCGCTGTTTTCTGCTACGATGTTCTCAGCCATAGATTTGTTTGTTTATGTTTTGTATTTGATGCGCAAAGTTACCTTATTTATATGGTTTTTCCGTTACCCGCAGCGAAAAAACTAAATCTAAAATAGATGTCGGGGCATACCTGGCCAATTATTCACGATGCCGGGTGTATGTTGCAGATTATTGACTAACTTTGGAGTTCTGAAGAAAAATGCTTTCGCAATGGAAAAAGACTCGGCATCACTCTCAGTCCTGATACCAGTGTACAACTGGGATTGTTCGGACTTGCTGGCAGCACTGCATGAACAGGGCGTGTCGCTGGGCATTCCATTTGAGATAGTCGTGGCTGATGACTGTTCGCCAGACCGGTCACACATTGGGAAGCTGAGGGGTGTGGCTGAAAGACTTGCGGGCTGCAGGCTCATTGAACTGGGTGAAAACCTTGGCAGGGCTGCCGTCAGGAACATGCTTGCAGCCGAGAGCCGTTTCTCCAAACTGCTTTTCCTGGACTGTGATTCAGGCATGGTCAGTGAAAATTTCCTGAAAGAGTTCGTTTCGGCATCGGAACAGGCAAGTGTTGTCTGCGGAAGGATAGTGCACCCTGACTGTTTGCCGGAAAGGGGCGTGGAACTGCGTTACAACTATGAAAAAAGGGCCGATGCACAGCGCTGGGCATCAGTCAGGAGCAAACATCCGTATGACCGCTTTACGCCTTTTTCATTCCTGATAGACAGGGAATTGTTTGAGTCAATCCGCTTTGACGAGTCATTTGCAGGGTATGGCTATGAGGATGTGCTCTTTGGCATGGAACTGAAAGAGAGAGGAATATCTGTCTTGCACATTGATACACCCCTTATGCACTTAGGGCTTGAAAGCAACCGCGTGTTCCTTGAGAAAAGCCGGCAGGCCATAGAAAATGCATGGGAGCACCGTAAATCCGTGGGTGAGGGATCGGCATTGCTGAACTGCTATTCCAAACTAAAAAAAATACACATGTCATGGCCGTTCAGGCTTGTGTGGAAAATGTGGGCGAACTGTATGGAACAAAATCTCTGCGGCTCCAAACCTTCCCTGAAAATTTTCTCATTGTATAAACTTTGCTACCTTTGTTCCCTGGCTGACAAATAATCCTATGAAACCACTGGCAGAAAGAATGAGACCAAGGTCGCTTGACGACTATGTCGGACAGGAACACCTTGTAGGCGAGGGTGCCGTACTCAGGCGTATGATTGATTCCGGCAGGATAAGCTCTTTTATACTGTGGGGACCTCCGGGGACGGGCAAGACCACCCTGGCGCAGATTGTTGCCAACAGGCTGGAAATACCGTTCAGCACGCTGAGTGCAGTGACTGCCGGTGTGAAGGATGTGCGTGAAGTCATTGACAAGTCACGCATGAATCCACTGTTCCGCGGGAATAACAGCCCAATACTCTTCATTGACGAAATACACAGGTTCAACAAGGCTCAGCAGGATTCCCTGCTCGGCGCAGTTGAGCGTGGTGACATAACCCTGATTGGTGCCACGACCGAAAATCCTTCATTTGAGGTGATACGTCCGCTGCTCTCAAGAATGCAGGTCTATACGCTGAACTCACTGGGAAAGGATGACTTGCTGAAACTTATTGACAGGGCCCTCAGTACAGACACGCTCCTGAAGGAGAGAAAGATTGAGCTGAAGGAGAGCACTGCACTGCTGCGATTTTCGGGCGGCGATGCCAGGAAGTTGCTGAATATTCTTGAACTGGTGGTCGAATCATCGAGCGATGAGACGGTTGTCATCACCGATGAGATGGTCAATCAGAGACTGCAGCAGAACCCTCTTGCATATGACAAGGATGGCGAAATGCACTATGACATAATATCGGCCTTCATTAAATCCATAAGGGGCAGTGATCCCGATGCAGCCCTTTACTGGCTGGCCCGCATGGTTCAGGCCGGTGAAGATCCGGCATTCATTGCGCGCAGGCTTGTCATTTCAGCAGCCGAAGATGTAGGCCTGGCCAATCCGAACGCCCTGCTTCTGGCCAATGCCGCCTTTGATGCCGTCCAGAAGATAGGATGGCCCGAAGGCCGTATTCCGCTGGCCGAGGCTACGGTATACCTTGCAACAAGCCCCAAGAGCAATTCTGCTTATCTGGGCATAGGTGCAGCCCTGCAGAATGTGGCCCAAACCGGAAATCTTCCAGTTCCGCTGCATTTGAGGAATGCTCCGACATCACTCATGAAGGAACTTGGGTATGGCAAGGAGTACAAGTATTCGCATGATTACCCGGGACATTTCGTAAAACAGCAGTTCCTTCCCGACGAACTGAAGAATACCCGCTTCTGGCAGGCTCAGGATAATGCCCAGGAGGCACGCCTGAAGGAGCGCATGGATTCTCTCTGGGGAGACAAGAAGTTCTGACGGAGTTACTTTTGGCTCTTGATGACTGACTGGCCAATCAGGCGGTCGTACCTTGAACCGCGTTCCCTGTAGTATACAAGGACGCGGTATTCGTTTTCTGTCTCAAAGCTGTCATACTCAATCCTTGACATTTCGGGCTTGATGGAACCGGTGGGCAGCCACAGGTAACGGAAATCATATGACCCTTGCTTGAGCAGCATCTGCCCTTCGTAGCACTGGGTTCCGGGGTTGTAAATCATCATGTTGTCATTGTCCATCTTCTCGCCGCAGAAAGTGCCGTCAATGTAGATGTCCCCGCCCGTAAGCCTGGGAGACTTGAGTGAGAAGTGCACATACATGTAGTCGGCTTCGGTATTGCTGTCGCGGGCTTCGTGGTTGCGTATGAAGAAGCGGCCGTTGTGGTCGTTGTCGTAGCGGTAGCCGTGTGCCTGGCCATCAGGCAGCAGGCGCGCATGGAAATATGGGGCCACATAGTCAATATGGTCAACTCCCTGCGTGTAGTCATACATGTTGATGATTTCAAACCGGCGGAACTCATTGCCACCGCTAAAAATCAACTCATCCTGATGTTCGTACTGAAGCGTCTTTCCTGAAATGTATGTGGGCCTGTACAGGTATGCGGTAGTCCTGTCATCGGAATTCTGGCTGACTGCCACAATGATTTCCCTGTTGGGGTCCGATACCCTGAGATTGCCATAACTGACGTTTACCGATACTTGCTGATGTTCCCGGTTCGTGTCAATATCGGTGTTGCCGGAAACGGAACCCTGTATGCCTGCCAACGGTTCGGCTACCATGAAGCGGACCTGGGCAACTGTGCTTCCGTCACGGTCATCCCTTATGCTGAGAAGGTAATTGCCTGACAGCCTGGGCTTCAGGTCATCGTTGGGTATGCTGAGACTGTAGTGGCAGTACTGCACGGTCGCACCCAGCGAGTTTTCATAATCTTCGATGGGCCGGTTGTTGAATCCTTCCATGTAGTCCGATTCAAACAGGTCGGATTTTTTCCATTCTGCGCTGCAGTGTTCAATGGAATAGGTGTAGCGGCGGTATTCATGCCCAAGGGCGTCAAATGATATCTCCAGAATGTCATCGGACTCCAGTATGAGCAACGGCGGTTCCTGCCATTCTCCGTTCCTTACTACCTGCACCGTGTGGATTTCCGGTGAGAGTGAACGGCAGTCCCATGAGAGTGACAGGGTGGGGAACAGTACCTGGCACAGTATGGTGACAGCAAAAACCTTGAGCTTGTTGCGCATGTAACTTTCAGTTATTTCTGCAAAAATAATCATCATGATGGTTTTTTGAGTAATTTTGCAAGCTGAAAAGAAAAATATTATGGCAAAGGAACTAAAGGGACTTACCAAGAGGAGTGAAAATTACTCACAGTGGTACAATGAATTGGTAGTTAAGGCTGATCTGGCAGAGCAGGCACCTGTCCGCGGCTGCATGGTTATCAAGCCTTATGGCTATGCAATATGGGAGAAGATACAGAGAGTTCTTGATGACAAGTTCAAGGAGACTGGACACATGAACGCATATTTCCCCCTGCTCATTCCAAAGTCTTTCCTGAGCCGTGAGGCCGACCACGTTGAGGGCTTCGCCAAAGAGTGCGCAGTAGTAACACACTACCGCCTGAAGAATGCCGAAGACGGTTCCGGCGTTATTGTTGACCCGGCAGCAAAGCTTGAGGAGGAACTCATTATCCGTCCTACTTCAGAGACAATCATCTGGAGCACATACAAGAACTGGATCAAGTCATACCGCGACCTGCCGCTCCTGTACAACCAGTGGGCCAACGTAATGCGCTGGGAAATGCGTCCGCGCCTGTTCCTGCGTACTGCCGAATTCCTGTGGCAGGAGGGACATACCGCTCATGCAACACGCCAGGAGGCCGAAGATGAGGCTCGCCGCATGCAGACAGTTTACCGCGATTTCGTTGAGGGTTACATGGCTGTTCCGGTTGTACGTGGCGTAAAGTCGGAGACCGAACGTTTCGCAGGAGCACTTGATACCTATACAATTGAGTCGATGACACAGGATGGCAAGGCTCTCCAGTGCGGTACATCACACTTCCTTGGCCAGAACTTTGCCAAGGCATTCGATGTACAGTTCGTTGACAAGGAGAACAAGCTTGACTATGTATGGGCTACTTCATGGGGCGTCTCAACACGTCTGATGGGTGCTCTCATCATGGCGCACTCAGATGACAATGGTCTTGTGCTGCCTCCAAAGCTTGCTCCTATCCAGGTTGTAATCGTTCCTATCTACAAGAGCGAGGAGGACCTGGCCAAGATTTCAGAAAAGGTAAATGTCCTGGTTGACCAGCTCCGTGCAAAGGGCATAAGCGTGAAGTATGATGATGCTGACAACAAGCGTCCGGGCTTCAAGTTTGCCGATTATGAGGTCAAGGGTGTTCCTGTAAGACTTGCCCTGGGCATGCGTGACCTGGAGAACGGTACTGTTGAAATTATGCGCCGTGATACCCTTGAGAAGGAGACAGTTGCATTTGAGGGACTTGAGAATACAATTCCGGTATTGCTCGATGATATACAGAAGGCCATATTTGCAAAGGCAAAGGCATGGCGTGACGAGCGTATGGTCAAGGTTGACTCATATGATGATTTCAAGGCCCAGATTGAGGCCGGCAACTTCGTGCTTGCACACTGGGACGGTACTCCTGAAACCGAGGCCAAGATCAAGGAAGAGACCAAGGCAACAATCCGATGCATCCCTATGGATTTCGATACAACCGAGGATGGCGTTTGCGTCTATACCGGCAAGCCTTCAAGCCGCCGCGTACTGTTCGCCCGCTCATATTGATTCCGGGGTTATACTGATGAATAATGAAGGCTGGTCATTGCGACCAGCCTTCTATTTTTTTTGTGAGCTCCGGTTCGGCTTGATACCACCAAACATGCATCTCTGCCATTCTGGGTGAGTGGGAGGGCGTTATTTCCTGCGGCGGAATATGGAATCGAAATCCTTTTCGAATTTCAGTCCTACGCCCTGTGTGGTGAGCGTGGTCTTTGAGAAGTAGCGGTCATTGTTTTTGCTATAGCCCATGACGCTGATTCCGTACTGCGGAACAAGCAGCCACTCAACTTCGAAGTCACCTATGAAGTTCGTGTTGTCGCTGTAGAGATCTTCGCGGTAGCCGAAGTTGCCGTTTATGAGCAGGCGGTTGTCAAGCAGGCGGGCTTCAAGCATGCCTTCAAGTTCTCGTCCGGTCATGCTCGTTTCATATCCGGGCAGGTAGCTGCTGGCGTTGAAAGCACTTGAGAACGAGAATATATCGGAGTCCAGGACATTGGAAATCAGATTGTTTATCTGGCCGTTGATTGTGGAGTTAAGGATTGATTCCATGGTGCTCTGGCCACCGTTCATTGTTTCGGAATCGGCATAGTCGAATGTGTAGAAATTGCCGGTTGCCAGCAGGTAGAGGAACTGGGTGTTGCGCTGCTCTTCAGTTGCAAGCGCTGTTGACAGTATTGACTTCTCATCGGCAGTGCCGTCAGGGGCATCGACGTCAAATGCAAGAGATGGTTCCTGTACACCTCCTGAAATGTCAAGCAGGCATCTGACCTTGGTGTTCTTGTGGCCGGTGTAGCTCGGGTCAAGCATGCTCAGTGACGCGCCTGTTACATTATGGTAGGCGTGAAGGTCAAGCTCGGTCTCAAGCGGGGCTCCGTTGAACCTTACGTTGCTTGTCTGAAGCAGCGCGAAGTCTATCCTGATGAGATTCTCCAGGGTAAGCATGCACTGTCCCTGGCCGACATTGTACTGGCCGTTCAGTATTACGTTGGGGTTCTTCCAGTCATACTTTGCCGAAATGAGTCCGCTTCCTGAAAGGGAACCGGTGAGTGAACCTCCCGAGACCTCAATCCTGGTGTTGTCATTGCACTGTATATTGAAATCAATACCAAGGCGTGAGCGGCTGACCTTGTTGCCGGTCATGTTTCCCGATACTGCCGGACTGATGCCGGAACGGATTTCGCTGCGGTCAACGATTGTCAGGAAATTGTAATTTGTGGCCGATGACTTGGAAAGGTCAATGTTGACTCGGGTGCCGGGGGCAGTCGATGCATCGGCGGAAATGAAGATTCCGTCGGCCGGGGTGTATGTCAGGGTGACTGATCCGTCGGCAAAAACCTTTGCGTCAATGTTGGAGTCTTCTGTGCGCGGCATGTAGAATGCCTGGATGCCGTTTGCCGTGGCGTTGATGTCCACCTCGAAATTGCTGAGATTGTCATGCCTGATCTGGCAGTTCAGCAGGCCTGGATGCCCATATTCGTCGGTAAGTTCCAGTGAATGGAAATCCATGAGGTTGTCCTTGAACCAGATGGTATCATTTTCTACCAGATAGGCGGTGCTGGTGCTTCTGAGGTTGAAATAGCCCTCCTCTACGATGGCTTCTCCTATTATGTCAAGTGACGGAACCTTTCCAAGCAGGTGAATGTTTCCGCTGGCACGTCCACTGAGTTCCGTGAAGACCGGATCCAGCCATTTGTTAAGGAAATTCAGGTCAGTTCTGTTTGCGCTGATATGGGTGTCTATGTATTTGTCGGCCGGAACGAACCATCCGTCTACAATCGTTGACGATATGCCGGGATCATTGGCCTTTGCAGAGATTTCAATGCGGCTCAATTCTGGGTTCCACTTGCAGTCTGCCTTGACGTTTCCATGGTATGAATTGAGTATTCCGAAATCATCAATGTCAATGTTTCCGTAAAATACCGGGGTTTCAAGCAGCGAAACCAGGGATATGTTTCCGTTTATGATACCGTGTGCATCGAGCCCCGAGGCGCCCAGCATCTGGGAGAGCTTGTCAATGTCCATGCCCTTGAGGGCTACGTTCAGCACTTCCGTCGAGTCACGTCCTACTATTCCGTCAGCAGTAATGTACTGGTTGCGGCTGTTGTTGACCATGAGGTGGTTTATGTGGACATGGCTTGAATCGAGTTCAAGGCTCAGCGGTGATATGTTCCACTGGGCATTGCTGAATGTGACTGTCGTGGTGTCAATCATGCAGTTCCATTGGAGCCATCCTTCATTTTTCCTGTATTCCACGAAATTCGATGATACAAGGAATGAGCCGTCGAACAGTCCCTCTTTCCTGTTGCTGATGCTTATGAGACTTGTTGCATTGTCATCGAATGCTGTCAGCATTACGCTCAGGTCTGTGGGCTCAAGCCCCTTTACACGTGCAGTTCCGTTTACGGTCGAGTGGCATGCACCATTGTTTATGTCAACTGAAATCTTTCCGTTTTCTACGCTGTTGCCGGCGTATGCAAGACCTGGTATGCCGATGCTTGCCGAGAGGCTTCCGGAATGTCCGTCAGCAATGCAGTTTACTGTAGAATAATCGCTTATGTCAAGCGGAATATGGAAAAGGCTGCGGAATATGTCGGTATATCCGATGGTCGCACTCAGCACGAAGCTGTTTGGCTGGAAACCTTTTTCAGGCTTGATTCCGGCCTTGTCAAAGGCCATCTCGCTGAGTGACGGCATGAGTTCGCTGAATACCGTCATGAAAGTTGACGGCAGGGTAGTAAGCCTGTAGTCGCCTATCAGCGACAGGTTCATGAAATCACTCGTGACTGAAGTCATCCTGTGGTTTCCGCTGACCTCGGCAATAGTGGTGGTGAGGTTCTCCATGAAATAGCGACCCAGATTGTCAGAGTAGCTTAGGCTGTCAATGCTGACCTTTCCGATCATGTCGTCAATGCCTGTTCCTGAGAGCCTGGCCACCGCATGGGCCGATATTTCGGCCTTCTCGGCCTTGTTGTACAGGTTGAGGTCCGATAACCTGAGCTTTTCGCATGCAATGTCGGCCCATACTGACGGGCCGCTTCCGTTGCCGGCCATGTATGATGCCTTGGCGTTGAGTGAGCCCACGCTGTCGCCATATGCCACGGAACCTTCAAGCGTCTCTACGCCCCTGCCGTTGCGACTCAGTTCTGAGCGTGCCTTGAGAACTGCATTGCGGTATGTGAATTTGCGGAATGTGGCCGATGCTATGTCGGCACGGACATCATCAAGAGTGATAGTGCTGTCGTTCATGAAGGTGTTCCACTGGATGGCACCCGTAAAGTTTCCCAGTTCGTGATTGCCTGTGAAAAAACCAAGGTTGGCACGCTGTATGTTCATCCGGGTGAAGTACTTGCCGCTTTTTCCGTCAACATCGGCCATGACTGAACCCTGTTCTGTCTTGAGCGCAGCCTTGGCGACCAGGTCACTGACTGTTCTGTCAAGTGTCATTTCAAGTTCTGTGTTGCCTGTGTGGGCCTGTCTGGGCAACTGCCTGAGGCCGAATCCGGCCAGCTGCTTTTCCAGCCACGGGCAGAAGTTGTCTGAAAGCGAGGCCTTGAGCCGGCCGCCCGACAGTTCAATCCGTTCCGGCTCCATGGGGTTCCTTGCGGTTCCGTGCAACCTTATGCGGAATGTGCCCCGGCTGTCCTGGATGCACATGTCTGATATTTCCATCTCTTCCAGTGAACCGTCGCACGAAACATCTATCCTGACCTTTTCTGTCATGGTTGCCAGCTGGGGCAGGAAAGCCTTGAAATCGGCACATGTCACATATGATGAAAAATCGGTGCATATGCGTGACGTGCTGCTGAATGATGAGCCCAGTCCGGCTCCTATTTCAATCCTGTCAAAATTGACGGCGCTTTCAGGCGTCTTGACGGTAAGGCCTATGGCACGTGTTCCTGACGGGCCTGCGAAGATGCTTCCGCGGCTCTTGGTAAGGGCGAATCCTGATTTTTCGCGGAATCCTGCCTTGCGGATATAGACGGAAACTGTATCGGACTTCAGTTCCTTCAGTGAGATGCTGGCCGTAAGGCTATGTATTCCAATATGGTTCTTGTTGAACAGGCCCGGAGTTTCGGGTATGTCGGCAGCATCGAACTCAAGCGAACCGTTCTTTATGAAGATGGAGTTTGCGTTGAGGGCCAGCTTGAGATGACTGTTGTCCTTCACTTTCTCCTTTATCAGGAATGACCAGTTCCTGTACTGTCCGGCACTGTCGGTCTTAAGCCTGATGTCGGGGTTGTATATGCCGATGCTGGTGATTGAGATGCGTCTTTCCAGCAGGTTGAGCGGCTTGAGGCGGAATGTGGCCGAACCGATGTGGGCGAGGGTGTCTCCGCTGAGATCGTAGACGGTCAGGTTGTCTACCTGGAACCCGAAGGGGAACGTGAACTGCATCTTGCCAGCCGATATTTCGGTTTCGGTGGCAGAACTGATGATTCCGGCTATGTGACGGGCGCTCTTTTCCTGTATCTGGCTGTTGTGCAGAATGACATGGGCTGCCAGGTATATGCCTGTCAGGAACAGTATGAGTATGTGCAGTATCTTGCCTGTCTTCATGTCGGGTTCTGCTAGTTTCGGTTCGCGTGCGCGTATATAAACCACAAAGATAATGATTAATTAATTTATAACAAAGGTGTATTTGATTTCTTATATCGGTATATTATTCGTACCTTTGCGCACAATTTCTGAGTCGTGCGCGCACGCGTGGGTTCGCTGTGCTCGCCTGCCAGGAAAAAAGTGATAAAACAATTCAATTAATATATTAACTAACAACAAAATGGCAGAAATAATCCGTTTACGAAAAGGTCTGGACATTAAGTTGCTGGGTACTCCGGCCAAGGAGGTGAAAGATCTGGGAATGGCAGAATCATACGCTGTATGTCCTGCTGACTTCACAGGCGTTACCCCAAAGCTGGCAGTCAAGGAACAGCAGACTGTAATGGCAGGTGAGGCCCTCTTCGTTGACAAGAACTGTCCTGAGGTGAAGTTCGTTTCACCAGTCAGCGGACAGGTCGTGGCAGTCAACCGAGGTGCCAGGCGTAAGGTGTTGAGCATCGTTGTAAAACCAGATGCTGAACAGAAGTACATCGAGTTCGGTACCAAGAGCGTTCAGTCTCTCTCAGGTGACCAGATCAAGGCCGCTCTTGCAGAGTCAGGCCTCTTCGCTTTCTTCCGTCAGCGTCCTTATGATGTTGTGGCAAACCTGAATGATTCCCCACGCGGAATCTTTGTATCAGCATTTGACTCAAAGCCTCTGGCTCCTGATTTCGAGTTCATCCTGAAGGGTAATGAACTGGACTTCCAGACAGGTCTGAGCGCTCTGGCAAAGATCGCTCCTACAACCCTCGGCATCAGCACCAGTCAGTCCGATGCAACTCTCACTCAGGCCAAGAATGTTGATGTGTACGCTTTCAGCGGCGCACATCCTGCAGGCAATGTTGGTGTTCAGATCAACAATATCAAGCCTGTAAACAAGGGTGAGGTAGTATGGACAATTGAACCGGAAGCAGTAATCTTCATAGGCCGCCTGTTCAACAAGGGCTGCGTTGACATGACAAGAATCATCACCGTAGCCGGTGAGGAGGTTTCAAATCCTTCTTATGCAAAGGTCAAGGTCGGTGCTTCACTTGCATCAATCCTGAATGGCCGCCTCTCAAAGAGCGAGCACATCCGCATTATCAACGGTAATGTACTGACAGGTGTAAAGGCTACCAAGGATGACTACCTCGCAGCATATGCAAACACCGTCAACGTAATTCCTGAGGGTGATGATATAAATGAATTCATGGGCTGGATAGCTCCACGCTTCAATACATTCAGCGTAAGCCGTACATTCTTTGCATGGCTCTGCGGCAAGAAGGAGTTCAGCTTTGATGCCCGTATCAAGGGCAGTGAGCGCCATATGATCATGTCAGGCGAATATGACAGCGTGTTCCCAATGGATATCTTCCCTGAGTATCTTGTAAAGGCTATCATTACAGGTAACATTGACAAGATGGAGGCTTACGGTATCTATGAGGTTGCTCCTGAAGATTTCGCTCTGTGCGAGTTTGTTGATTCATCAAAGCTTGAGCTGCAGCGCATTGTTCGCGAAGGCCTTGACAAATTACGTGCCGAAATGGCCTAAAAACTTGATAGACTATGAGTTTAAGAAATTTTCTTGATAATATCAAGCCTCAGTTCGAGGATGAGGGCAAGCTTCATGCTTTCCGCTCACTCTATGAAGGTTTCGAGTCATTCCTGTACGTTCCTAACGCTACAGCCAAGAATGGTTCAAACATTCATGACGCATTTGACAGCAAGCGTATGATGATCATGGTGGTAATCGCCCTGGTTCCTGCTATGCTGTTTGGTATGTACAACGTAGGTTATCAGCACAATCTGCTGGTTGCCGGTGGAGCCATGTCTTTCTGGCAGATGTTCTTCTTCGGTTTCCTGGCTGTTCTTCCAAGACTGATTGTCTCATACGCAGTCGGTCTGGGCATTGAGTTCACTGTTGCCCAGTGGAAGCGTGAGGAGATTCAGGAAGGATTCCTGGTATCAGGTATCATCATTCCACTGATTGTTCCTGCAACAACCCCACTTTGGATCCTTGCAATTGCGGTTGCATTCTCTGTAATCTTTGCAAAGGAGATCTTCGGCGGTACCGGCATGAACTTCCTCAATGTTGCCCTGATTACACGTGCATTCATCTTCTTCGCATATCCATCAGTAATCTCTGGTGATTCAGTATGGGTTGTTGACCATGCAATCTGTGGCCTTGGCGCTGACGCTGTAGATGGTTTCTCAGCAGCAACTGCCCTGGGTACAGCAGCAACAGCATCGACCCCTGAATTCAGCATGAACATGGTATGGGGCCTTATCCCGGGTTCAGTAGGTGAGACCAGCGTAATTGCAATTGCCCTGGGCGCTATTCTCCTTCTCTATACCGGAATCGCAAGCTGGAAGACAATGCTTTCTGTATTCGTTGGTGGTGCACTGACAGCTATCTTATATAATAAGGTAGGTCCGGACAATGCAATGGCTGCAATGCCATGGTATGAGCATCTGGCTGTCGGCGGATTCTGCTTCGGTGCAGTATTCATGGCAACTGACCCTGTAACATCATGCCGTACAGAATGCGGCAAGTATGTATACGGTCTCCTCATTGGTTTCATGGCCATCACAATCCGTGTGATGAACCCAGGTTTCCCAGAGGGCATGATGCTGGCAATCCTGCTGATGAACTGCTTCGCTCCGCTGATTGACTACTGCGTAGTTCAGAGAAACGTAAACAAGCGTGCAAAACGAATTGCTAAATAATATAAGGATATGGCTAAGAAAATAAATACTAGCAGTAATGTATACACAATTGTATACGCTGCAATCATGGTTGTGCTCGTAGCATTCCTTCTGGTATTCGTATCATCTTCACTCAAGGATAGACAGACTGCCAATGTCATCAATGACACAAAGCAGCAGATTCTCTTCTCACTGAACTATGACAAGCTTTCTGATGTTGCAGCAGAGTATGACAAGGTCATCAAAAATGATGCCCTCATGTCAGCCGATGGCTCACTTGCAGCTTTTGAAGGTGAATTCCAGACAAGCTATTCTTCAGAATTCAAGAACGGAAACTACCATGTCTTCGTTGCTGAGATTGACGGTGCCGTAAAGTATGTCATTCCAATGAACGGCCAGGGCCTCTGGGGTTCTATCTGGGGTTATGTTGCCCTGAACGAAGACAGGAATACAGTTTATGGCGTGTACTTCTCACATGCTTCCGAGACTCCGGGTCTGGGTGCAGAAATCAAGGAGAACAAGTCATTCCAGCAGAGCTTCCAGGGTAAGAAGATTACCGATGGAAATGAGATTAAGCTGAATCTCAAGAAGTTCGGTACAGCTGACAAGTCATCAAACTTCGAGGTTGACGGCGTATCAGGTGCTACAATGACTTCAAACGGTGTGAACAAAATGATGAACGATGTTCTTTCAGTTTACCTTCCATTCCTGAACGGAGCTGCCCACGCCTGCAACGGCGAGTGCTGCGGTGAAGGTGAGTGTGAGCACGAACACGAGCATGTAGAAGAATGATTAATTGATACAGAAGAATTATGGCAAATAACAATAATGAGGCTTTCAAGCAGCCTATCTGGGTTAACAACCCGGTCGTAGTTCAGGTTCTGGGTATCTGTTCAGCACTGGCAGTAACTTCACAGCTGAAGCCTGCAATCGTAATGGGTCTCTCAGTTACCATCATCGTAGCTATGGCAAACGTAATCATCTCACTTCTGCGCAATACCATACCTAACCGTATCCGTATTATTGTCCAGCTTGTAGTAGTTGCTGCACTGGTTACAATCGTAAGTGAGGTTCTCAAGGCTTTCGCCTATGACGTGAGTGTTCAGCTGTCTGTATATATCGGACTTATCATTACCAACTGTATCCTCATGGGTCGCCTTGAGGCATTTGCAATGCAGAATGGTCCTTGGGCTTCTCTGCTTGACGGTATTGGCAACGGTCTGGGTTATGCACTTATCCTGATCATCGTAGCATTCATCCGTGAACTGTTCGGAAGCGGCAAGCTTTTCGGATTCCAGGTTGTTCCTCAGTTCATGTATGACCACGGTTATCTCAATAATGGTTTCATGATCATGGCTCCTATGGCTCTCATACTGGTAGGCTGTGTAATATGGTTCCAGCGTGCAAAGAACCCTGATTTGCAGGAAAAGTAATCCCTTAAAAAGAGAAAACTACTATGGAACATTTTTTCAGTCTGTTAGTTAGGTCGATTTTTGTCGACAACATGATATTTGCATTCTTCCTGGGCATGTGTTCATTCCTTGCCGTATCAAAGAATGTAAAGACCGCTCTGGGACTTGGTGCTGCTGTAATATTCGTACAGCTTATCACTCTCCCTGTAAACTATCTGCTCCAGACCAAGGTTCTTGACCCAATGAATCTTGGATTCCTGAGCTTCATCCTGTTCATCGCCGTTATTGCCGGTATTGTTCAGCTGGTTGAAATGATTGTCGAGAAGTTCTCACCATCACTCTATGGTGCTCTCGGTATATTCCTTCCACTGATTGCCGTTAACTGTGCCATCATGGGTGGTTCACTGTTCATGCAGCAGAGAATCGGTATGGCAGAGGGTGATTCACAGGCAATCTCATGCTTCGGTGATTCAATCGCTTTCGCTCTGGGTTCAGGTATTGGCTGGGCTCTTGCAATTGTCTGCCTTGCAGCAATCCGCGAGAAGCTCGAGTATGCCGATGTACCTAAGCCACTGAAGGGTATTGGTATCACATTTATCACTGTAGGTCTCATGGCTCTGGCTTTCCAGTGCTTCTCAGGCTTGAACATTTAATAAATAAGGTATACTATGGATAATCTCTATATTTCTAGTATTGTAGTATTTCTTGTCGTAATCATGCTGCTGGTAGTGATCCTGCTGGTAGCAAAGGCTTACCTGGTTCCATCAGGCAAGGTAAAGGTTACGCTCAATGGAGAAAAGGAACTGGAAGTAAATTCCGGTGCAAGCCTTCTGAGTACACTTGCTGAAAACGGCGTGTTCCTTCCATCAGCTTGTGGTGGTAAGGGTTCATGCGGCCAGTGCAAGTGCCAGGTACCTGAAGGTGGTGGTGAAATTCTTGATTCTGAGAAGGGTCACTTTACACGCAAGCAGATCAAGGAAAATTGGAGACTTGGCTGCCAGTGCAAGGTAAAGGGCGATATCTCTATCAAGGTTCCAGAAAGTGTAATGGGTGTTAAGGAGTGGGAGTGCGAAGTTATTTCAAACAAGAACGTCGCTACATTCATCAAGGAGTTCAAGGTTAAGCTGCCTGCAGGTGAACACATGAACTTTGTTCCTGGTTCATATGCACAGATCAAGATTCCTGCATACGATATCAACTATGCTGATTTCGACCGTTCACTCATAGGTGACCTCTATGTACCGGCATGGGAAAAGTTTGGTCTGTTTAACCTTAAGCAGAAAAACACTGAGCCTACCATCCGTGCATATTCAATGGCCAACTATCCGGATGAGGGTGATATCATTACCCTTACTGTACGTATTGCAACTCCTCCTTTCAAGCCAAAAGACCAGGGTCCTGGCTTCATGGATGTTCCTTGCGGTATCGCTTCAACTTACATCTTCAACCTGAAGCCAGGTGACAAGGTTGTAATGAGCGGCCCTTATGGCGACTTCCACCCACGCTTCGACTCAAAGAAGGAGATGATATGGGTAGGTGGTGGTGCCGGTATGGCTCCTCTGCGTGCTCAGATCATGCACATGCTCAAGACTCTGCATACACGCGACCGCGAGATGCATTACTTCTATGGCGCACGTGCTATTGATGAGGTATTCTTTATGGAGGACTTCCTGGCTCTTGAGCAGGAGTATCCTAACTTCCATTTCCACCTGGCTCTGGACCGTCCTGATCCAAAGGCCGATGCTATGGGTGTCAAGTATACCGCAGGCTTCATCGCTCCGGTTCTCGGTGATACCTACCTGAAGCAGCACGAAGCTCCAGAAGATATTGAATACTATCTGTGCGGACCTCCTATGATGGCAAAGACCGTTCTTGATCTGCTTGATTCACTTGGTGTTGAATCCAAGGATATTATGTTTGATAACTTTGGCGGTTGATCTACTGAGTATCTGAATCTTACTGAACCGGCAACGTTAGCGGCCGGTTCTTGTTCTTTTTAATTAATACTACTTCAATGAAAAAAAACATTCTTGCAGCCATTATGCTGGTTGTTTTCTCAGGTGCTGCCAAGGCACAGCTCCTGGATTCCTTTTCATCAAATATCGTTGATTTAACTGTACCTTTCGTTGATGTTGATGATGAGGATGCTGGTTTCCGTTCACACCTTCCTGCTTTTTACATTGGCCCAAATTTCCTTGCAGAAAAGGGATCTGTCAATGCATTCAGCGGTATTCCACAGATGGAAGGAAAGGGTATGGAACTGGGATTCACACTTTGTGACAAAGGCATTGCCTTCAACGAGGCCAATACTGTCGGATTATCATTGGGACTTCAGATAACAAGAAACCGTTTCCAGTTCAACAGGAATAACTATTGGACAACTACTCCTGCTGGCGATCCATGTCTTGCAGTTTCTTCTCAGGATATTGAAAAGGGTATCATGCGTTACTGGAGCCTGAGATGTCCTGTAAGCCTGGAATTTCAGTCGTTTGTCCAGAAAGATATTTTTGTAAGTGTAGGTGCAGAACTGGAATATCGTTTCGGTGGTGTTTCAAAGTATAAGGATGCTGACGGAAAGAAGCACAAGGAAACTAACGATCTTAACCTTGAGACTTTGGGTGCCAATGCTCTTGTTCAGGTTGGATACGGCGATTTCAGTGTGATAGCCCGTTACGCTTTGACTCCACTTGTGAAAGATCTTGGCTACAATTCAGTTGCTAATGTTCCTACAGCACAAGCTGAACTTTATCCTATTTCAATCAGCCTTGGATTTGGCTTTTGATTATCTGTAATATTAGTGGATAAATTAAGAAGTTTTGTACTGCCCATAGCCATCGTGTTTGGACTGATGTTTCATCAGTTCTGCCCGATGGCTGGTTTTATTATTCCATACCTGATTTTTACCATTCTGCTGCTGAACTATTCGGCCGTGGACATGAAAAGCCTGAAGGTCACAATGATGGATTGGTGGTTCGTGATTTTCCAGGTTGTGGTAAGCCTGGGTTCATATTATCTGTTCCTGCATGTTTTCAGGACTGATGATGTTGTGGCACAGAGTGTCCTTGCCGGCGTCCTGTGTCCGGTGGCGGCATCGTCTGTAGTGGTATCATGCCTGCTTGGAGCCAACAGGGAAACGGTAACGACATACACCATAGTTGGCAACCTGATGGTTGCGGTGGTAGGTCCAATATATTTTTCCTTCATTGGAATCAACCAGGATATGCCTCTGTTCCTGTCCATGTGGATGGTGTTCAGGAAGATTGCTCCAACCATTGCACTGCCATTCTTCATAGCACTGGTACTTCAGAAATGGTTTCCAAAGGCCAATACTGCACTTTGCAGGGTAAAGGGATATTCATTCTACCTGTGGGCGACGGCCCTGTTCCTTTCGCTTGGACAGACCATTGATTTCATGATTCTTCATGGGGAAGGGCAGAAGGGTAACATTATTTTCATGGCAGTGTCATCGGCCGTTTACTGCCTTATACAGTTCTGGACAGGCAAGAAGATTGGAGAAAAGTACGGAGACCGCGTGGCCGGCGGCCAGTTGCTGGGCCAGAAGAACAGTTGCATGGGCATATGGCTTGCCAATTCATACCTTATGCCGCTTGCATCGGTCTTTACGGCATTTTATTCAATCTGGCAGAACATTTTCAACAGTTGGCAGATATGGCGTCACGACCGTGAATCTGCTTCGAAGCGTGGTGTTTGACCATCATTTTGTTATTGGCCGGTGCGAAATTTGACGTTTTGCACCGGTTTTGCTTTTGTTTGCTATCATATTGACAACTATGTTTGCTGTATGGCTGACAAAAAGTTGGTGAATTATCAACATGTGGCGTTTTTTCTATCAGGAAAAGTTGTTTTATACAAATAAAGGGAATAAATTTGCAGTCCATTCTAAAAATAACAGTAATTAAATAGAAGTCATGAAGCATAATTTTTGCGCAGGTCCTGCGGTACTGCCACAGGAGGTAATTGAAAAGTCAGCTCAGGCTGTTTATGATTTTGCCGGTACAGGCATTTCAATTCTTTCAATCAGTCACCGTTCAAAGGAGTTCCAGCCAGTTGTTGACGAGTCAGTTGCCCTGGTAAAGGAGATCCTTGATGTTCCAGAGGGTTATTCAGTAATCTTCGTGGCTGGTGGTGCCAGCATGGAATTCTGCCGTATTCCTTATAACTTCCTCAATAAGAAGGCTGCTTACCTGAACACTGGTGTTTGGGCAAAGAAGGCCATGAAGGAGGCAAAGGCTTTCGGTGAAGTTGTTGAAGTTGCATCTTCTGCAGAGGCTATCTACTCATACATTCCAAAGAACTATGAGATTCCGGCTGATGCTGACTATTTCCACTTCACTACAAACAATACCATTTACGGTACTGAAATCCGCAAGGACCTGGACAGCCCTGTTCCACTGATTTCAGATATGTCATCTGACATCTTCTCACGTCCAATTGATGTAAGCAAGTACAACTGTATCTACGGCGGTGCCCAGAAGAACCTGGCTCCTGCAGGTATGGCATTCGTAATCATCAAGGACGAGGCTCTTGGCAAGGTAGAGCGTCAGATTCCTACAATGCTTGACTACAGAACTCACATTGACAACGGTTCTATGTTCAATACTCCTCCTACATTCACAATGTACTCAGCCCTGGAGTCACTCCGCTGGCTCAAGGCTCAGGGTGGTGTTAAGGAGATGGCCAAGCGTGCTGAGGCCCGCGCAACCAAGCTCTATGATGAGATTGACCGCAACAGGCTCTTCAAGGGTACTGCTGCTGCCGAGGACCGCTCATACATGAACATCTGCTGGGTAATGAATGAAGAGTACAAGGATCTTGAGGCTGACTTCATGAAGTTTGCCCAGGGTCAGGGCATGGTAGGTATCAAGGGTCACCGTTCAGTAGGCGGTTTCCGTGCATCATGCTACAATGCTCTTCCAATGGAAAGCGTTGATGCTCTTATTGCCTGCATGAAGGAATTCGAGTCAAAACACTAATTGATAATCAGATTTTTCATCATAACGAAAAAATGAAGGTATTAGTAGCTACAACAAAGCCTTTTGCAAAGGTTGCTGTTGATGGAATCAGAAAGGTAATAGAAGGTGCAGGTTATGAACTTGTACTTCTTGAGAAATATACAGAAAAGAGCGCCCTGCTTGCTGCAGTTGCCGATGTTGACGCAATCATCATCCGCAGTGACATTGTCGATGCAGAAGTACTCGATGCCGCAAAGAACCTCAAGATAGTTGTACGTGCCGGTGCCGGTTATGACAACGTTGACCTTGAGAGTGCTACTGCTCACGGTGTTTGCGTCATGAATACTCCTGGCCAGAATGCCAATGCAGTTGCAGAACTCGTTCTCGGCATGATGGTTTACGCAGTACGTAACTTCTACAACGGAACATCAGGTTCTGAGCTCATGGGCAAGAAGCTGGGTATCCACGCTTTCGGTAATGTAGGCCGCAATGTTGCACGCATTGCCAAGGGCTTTGGCATGGATGTATATGCATATGATGCCTACTGTCCAAAGGAGGTTATTGAAGCAGCCGGCGTAAAGGCCTGTGACTCTGTTGAGGAGATGTACAAGACCTGCCAGGTTATTTCACTGCACATGCCTGCTACTGATGAGACCAAGAAGTCTATCAATGCGAAGATTGTTGACATGATGCCAAAGGGTGCTCTGCTGGTCAACTCAGCCCGTAAGGAAATCATCGATGAGGATCAGCTGATTGAACTCATGCAGAAGCGTGAAGACATCAAGTTCATCACCGATATCCAGCCATCAGCATACGCAAAGTTCCAGGAACTGTTCCCAGACCGTTTCTTCTCAACACCTAAGAAGATGGGTGCCCAGACAGCTGAGGCAAACATCAATGCAGGTATTGCTGCTGCAAACCAGATTGCAGGTTTCTTCAAGGATGGTTGCACCAAGTTCCAGGTGAACAAATAATATAGAGACATGGCAGTAGTAAAACCTTTCAAAGGCGTACGACCACCAAAGTCTCTGGTTGAGATGGTCCAGAGCCGTCCATATGATGTCCTGAATTCTGAAGAGGCCAAGGCAGAATGTGCCGGCAATGAGATGTCTCTCTATCACATCATCAAGCCGGAAATCGATTTTGACCCGATAGCTGACGAATCAGATCCAAAGGTATATGCACAGGCTGCAAGTAACTTTGAGAAATTCCAGAAGAATGGTTGGCTGGTTCAGGATTCCAAGGAACAGTACTATATCTATGCACAGACAATGAATGGCAAGACTCAGTATGGTCTTGTTGTTGGTGCATATGTCGATGACTATCTGAAGGGCAATATAAAGAAGCATGAATTGACTCGTCCGGACAAGGAAGAAGACCGTATGAAGCATGTTCGCGTGAATAACGCAAACATTGAACCGGTTTTCTTTGCATATCCAGATGATGCTGAACTCGATGCAATTGTTGCAAAGTATGCTGCCGGTACTCCGGAATATGACTACACCGCTAAGGATGACAAGTTCCGTCATCAGCTGTGGGTTATTGACCAGGATGCTGACATAGCAAAGATTACTGAGCGTTTTGCAGCTATTCCTTCAATGTACATTGCTGACGGTCACCACAGATCAGCAGCTGCTGCACTTGTTGGTGCAGAGAAGGCCAGACTGAATCCAAATCATAAGGGTGATGAGGAATATAACTACTTCATGGCAGTTTGTTTCCCTGCAAGCCAGCTGACAATCATTGATTATAATCGTGTTGTCAAGGACCTTAATGGCATGAGCGCAGAAGAGTTCCTGAAGGCTCTTGAACAGAATTTTACTGTTGAAAAGAAAGGCGCAGAAATATTCAAGCCTCAGGCATTGCATACATTCTCACTCTATCTTGAAGGAATGTGGTATGAACTGACAGCCAAGCCAGGTACATTTGACGACAATGATCCTATTGGCGTTCTTGATGTTACCATCTCTTCAAACCTTATTCTGGACCAGCTTCTTGGCATAAAGGACCTGCGCCGTGACAAGAGGATTGACTTTGTTGGCGGCATACGTGGACTTGGAGAACTGAAGAAGCGTGTTGACAGCGGTGAAATGAAGATGGCTCTTGCCCTGTATCCTGTTTCAATGAAGCAGCTCATGGATATTGCTGACAGCGGTAACATTATGCCACCTAAGACCACATGGTTTGAACCAAAGCTCAGGTCAGGCCTGATTATTCACAAGTTGGATTGATTTTTTTGAGCGTAAATAAGTAAAGGGCGGTGCATTCTTGTTACCGCCCCTTATTCTTATTGCTTGTCATCAATGACGAATACGAATCGGGCTCCTTTCTTATATGTCTTGTCCAGATATACATCACCGCCAAGCTTACTTGCAACCATCTGGCATATGTTCAGGCCAAGTCCGGAACCCTGGACGAATTGGTTGAGCTTGGTGAACCTATGGAATATTTCATCGGATTTGTCTGCGGGTACACCCATACCCGTATCGGTTACTGAAAAAGTCAGTTTTCCGGGGCGCTCTGTGGTAGAGCAATGAAGATGTATTTCACCCTCCTGGGTGTATTTGCATGCATTGGTCAGGTAATTGATGAGAACCTGCTGTATTCTGCGGCTATCTGATTTGATTGTATGGTCATCAGAGATTTCTGACGTAAAATACATATTGACATCAAAAGGCTTTCTGTATTCGACTGACATGATTGCATTGCGGCAAACTTCATTGACGGCTACATCAGAAATTTCAATTCTGTAGTTGCCGTGTTCTGAATCAGCAATGTCGATGATATCTCCAATGAGCATGTCCAGCATGTTGTAGCTGTTGAAGATATGTGATGAGTATTCCTGTCTCTCTTCTTCGGACCACGAACCTTCAGGCATGCTGAGCAATTGGGCAAAGCCAAACATTGCATTTAGTGGGGTGCGTATTTCATGACTCATGTTCTGAAGGAACTTGGTCTTTGACTTGTTGGCGGCAATGTTGTCCTCAAGCATTTGCTGAGTCCTGATTTCATTCTTCTTCTGTTCGGTTATGTCATAGTGGTATCCACGGAAAACATATCCGTCGGGCATGTCAACGCATGTTCCCCCGCATCGGACATAACGCTGTCCAAGTACCGGGTGAAGCCAACGGTATGTGATTTCCGCGCGCTTGTTTTCAATCATGCGTCTGTCGTACTGGTTGAATGCTTCTTCATCAGCAGGATCTACCTTTTTGCGGAAGTATGTGAATGTTTCTTCATCTGTCAGTTGGGTATTCTCCGGTATTCCCAACAGTTCCTTCATCTTGGCATCGGCTGACAGGCGGGCGGGTTCACCGTTTTTCAGGGTCAGTTGCCAGATTCCCATTTCTGATGCAGCCAGAATGCTTCGGATGCGTTCAAGTTCGGCCATCCTTTTCTGGCCCTCTGCTTCAGTTTCGTCAATGTTGTTTACCGCACCTACGGCCTTGATTGGTTCTCCGGGAGCCGATATCTTTACGAACTTGTATTTGAAATAGTGGATTTCACCATTTGCAAGTACCCGGTATTTGCCTGCATATATTTTTTTCTGTGACAGGACTGATATCAGATTGCTGCTACTGCACCTGTTCAGGATTTTATTCCTGTCATCAGGATGGACGCGTGTGTTGATGTAGTATTCAATAAGTGATGTGTAGCGACGTTCATGGGTGACGCCATCGACGGCCTGGTTGATGGTATTGCCATTGATCTTTATGAAATCAAGGGTGTCTTCATCAGGCTTTACACGGAATACATACTGGTAGTCGTCAGTAAGGGCGATGATCAGTTCTCTGTCAGTCTGTGTCATATTGTGGTGGCGTTGGTTGTGAATACAATTATCTGATCAGAACAGTGAGCTTACAATCTGCTGGACCTGTTCTGTCTTGGTCATTGTGTAGAAGTGCAGGATAGGGAATCCGGCTGCAAGCAGTTTTTCTCCCTGTGAGATTGCCCAGTCAACGCCTACCTTCTTGACTTCATTGTTGTTCTTGCATGCCATTACCTTTACTACAAGTTCCTGAGGCAGGTCAACGGCAAAGGTCTGGGGCAGTACGGTAAGCTGGGTCTTTGTGGCAAATGGCTTAAGGCCCGGCAGGATAGGTACATTGATTCCTGCATTGTGGCAGTCGTCGCGGAACTTGATGATGGTATCGGCGTCATAGCAGATCTGGGTTGCTATGTAGCTTGCACCGGCATCGACCTTCTGCTTGAGGTAGCCCAGGTCAGTCAGCTGGTTTGGTGATTCGACATGCTTTTCCGGATAACCGGCCACGCCGATGCAGAAGTCCGTGTTGTGGCTGGTATCGGGTTCTCCGTCAATGAAGCGTCCCTGGTTCATGTCCATGATCTGTGCTACAAGGGCATCGGCATGCTCATGGCCGTTTGGATTGGCACGGAAGCGGCTGTCGCCATGCATGGCATCACCGCGCAGGGCAAGTACGTTGTTTATGCCAAGGAAATCAAGGTCAATCAGGGTGTCCTCAATGTCATAGCGTGACTGTCCGCCGCAGATTACGTGGGGAACTACGTCGATGCCGTATTTCTGCTGGATGGCGGCTGAAACACCTACGGTTCCGGGACGGCGGCGTACGATGTGCTTCTCAATGAGGCCGTCGGGACGCTCGGTGTACTTCATTTCTTCACGGTGGCATGTTACATTGATGAATGCCGGACCGTATGGGACGAGTGAGTCAATGGCGCCGAAGATCTTTTCCAGTCCGTCACCCTTGAGCGGTGGCAGGAGTTCGAATGAGAAACGTGGCTTTCCTGAAGCCTGAGCCTGTGCTATGATATCTATTACCTTCATATTGAAAGTGTTTTATACGTTGAAATAATTGAGTGGTGTGTTGGCGAAAATCAGTCCGCAGATGCTCTCGCCAGGGTTTATCATGTTGGTTTCTGTCAGTTCTATGTCCATGAAGTCTCTTGCCCTGAGCATGTCAAGTACAGGAATCTTCAGGGAGTGGTCTGGGCAGGCGCCGTATCCGAACGCCATGCGTATGCCGCTGGTTCCCCAGAACAGGTGTGTCTGCATGTGTTCCTGCAGGTGCTGGGCAAGTGCTTCGGCAAGACGGTCCGCCAGAAGCTTGGCCATGATTGCGTGGTATTCATCGGCATCGGCCCTGAACTGTTCCTGAAGCTTTCTTACGCCAGGACCTGCAGTTACCACGAACGGACAGATGAAGTCTGTGGCGTGCTGGTTCTGGCAGCATGGGCAGGCAGTGAGCTTGCGGGCACGGTAACCGCGCATTATGTGGTCGGCCAGGCAATGGGTCTGCTCTTCGGGCTTGAGTGAACGGGGGAAGGGCAGGGTGTACTCCTTGCCGTCGGCTGTGATGACAATGCAGTCGCTGTCGTTTGAGCGGGCGGGCAGTATGCGGGCTGTGGCCTGGAGTGTTATAAGGTTCTGCTGTTCCATCTGCAGGAGCAGTGCCTGTGCATCGTTGTAGACTTTGGTTGCCTCGGCCCCGCGCTCTGGGTCAGAGAGAATTTCGGGGAAGTGTCCCTTGAGTCCCCACGCGCTCAGGAACATGGTCCAGTCCATGCGCCCGGCCAGGTCACTTATGCTTACCTTTACATAGCTGCTGTGTCCGGCAGGCTGCTGGGAGCTCATTATTACCTGCTCGGTGCTGCGTGGTACGGCAACCAGTTCCTGCTCCTTGACGAAACGGCGTTCGCGGCTCTCTTCAATGGTGAGCAGGTTCTTGTCCTTTTCACGGCTGTTGAAGGTGTCACGCAGTATTTTCTGCTGTGACTTCATTTCAGCAATGTATTCCTTTGAGTCCTGGGCAAGCAGGCGTCGTATGATTGATGAGTTGTCAGCTGCTGACATGGAGTGCAGTACTACTCCTGACGGGTATTCCGGGGCCATCTTGACCGCAGTATGGAGGGCAGATGTGGTTGCACCGCCTACTATTACGGGGGTGGTCATGCCGCGCTTCTGCAGTTCACGGACCACGTGAATCATCTCATCGAGTGAAGGTGTTATCAGGCCTGAGAGTCCGATGACCGATGCATTCCACTGCTGTGCAGACTCTACGATTGTAATAGGGTCAACCATTACGCCAAGGTCACGTACCTGATAGCCGTTGCACTGGGTAACGACTGATACTATGTTCTTTCCTATGTCATGTACATCGCCCTTGACGGTTGCCATGAGTATGCGTCCCTGGTCAGAGTCTTCATTGCCAATGGCCTGCTGTGCCTGCATGTACGGTTCAAGTACTGCCACGGCCTTTTTCATGACGCGGGCGCTCTTGACAACCTGCGGCAGGAACATCTTTCCTTCGCCGAACAGCTTGCCCACATTCTCCATGGCCGGCATCAGGTAGTTGTCTATGACGGCAAGCGGGGTGCCGGCTTCGTGGTATGCGGTCATTGAGTCCTCCTCAATGAAGTCGGTTATGCCATTGAGCATAGCGTGTGCTATGCGGCCTTTGGTGTCTTCGGTTCGCCATGCTGCCGTATTGGCAGCGGCGGGGGCTGCAGCGCCTCCGGCCTGGGCGGCCTTGAGGGCATCGGACTCCTCCTTGAGCTTCTGGGCAAAGCCTATGAGCCTCTCCGAAGCCTCGGGGTCGGTGTTGAGTATGACATCTTCGGTGGCCTTGAGCAGGTCAGCCGGTATGTCGCTGTATATCTGCAGCATGGCTGGGTTGACAATGCTCATGTCAAGACCGGCGTTCATGGCATGGTACAGGAATACCGAGTGCATGGCCTGACGGACCGGGTTGTTGCCTCGGAACGAGAATGACAGGTTGCTTATGCCGCCTGACAGGTGTACCATAGGCATCTCCTGACGGATGGTGCGGCAGGCCTCAATGAAGGCGCGGCCATAGTCGTCATGTTCTGGCATGCCGGTTGCGACAGCCAGGACATTCGGGTCAAATATGATGTCTTCCGGAGGGAATCCTATGGACTGGAGCAGTTTGAAGGCACGGCGTGCTACCTGTACCTTGCGCTCGTATGTATCGGCCTGACCCTCTTCATCGAAGAGCATGACCACGGTGGCTGCTCCCATGGCGTGTATGTAACGGGCTTTCTGGAGGAATTTCTCTTCACCCTCCTTCAGGCTTATGGAATTGACTATGCTCTTTCCCTGGACGCACTGGAGTCCGGCCTGCAGGATTTCCCACTTTGACGAGTCAATCATGACTGGCACGCTGGCAATCTGGGGTTCCGATGCCACCAGGTTCAGGAAATGGGTCATGGCCTGGACACCGTCAATCATGCCGTCATCCATGCATACGTCAATGATCTGGGCGCCCGATTCTACCTGGGCGCGGGCTATTGAGAGGGCGTCTTCATAGTTGCCCTCCTGAATGAGCTTGCGGAACTTGGCCGATCCGGCAACGTTGGTACGCTCGCCCACATTTATGAAGCCTGATTCGGGCGTTATTGTGAGTGGCTCAAGTCCGGACAGGACAGTGTGGCGGTAGCCGCACTCGGGAAGTTCCGGAATTGGGCGTGGAGCGTATTCTCCTGCAATTTCTGCCACAGCCCTGATGTGGGCTGGGGTGGTGCCGCAGCAACCACCATATATATTTACAAGGCCAGCTGACATGAAGTCACGCGCAGCCTGTGCAAAGGTATTGGGTGTCTCGTCATATCCGCCCATGACATTGGGCAGTCCGGCGTTAGGATGGACGCTTACAGGGCATGGGGCAGCCATGGCCAGTCTTTCAAGCCATGGCCTGAGCTGGCGTGCGCCGAATGCGCAGTTAAGTCCTATGCTGATAAGCCTGGCATGTGTGAGCGATGCCACGTATGCCTCGACCGTCTGGCCTGAGAGTGTGCGGCCCGATGCATCGGCAAGTGTGCCGCTGCACATTACGGGGATGTCCGTGCCGCGTTCTGCTGCAACCTCATCAATGGCCTTGAGTGCAGCCTTTGCATTCAGGGTGTCAAAGATTGTCTCTACCAGAATGATGTCGGCACCGCCGTCAAGCAGTCCGTTGACGCAGTCCGTGTATGTTTCAACCAACTGGCTGAAGGTGACGCTGCGCTGGGCGGGATTGTTTACATCGGCCGACATGGAGGCCGTGCGGTTGGTAGGTCCCATGGAACCGGCAACGAAGATGCGGCGTGCGGTTGTTGCACGTGCGGCGCTGCTGGCTACGCCCGCTGCAGCTTTTGAAATTTCATATACTCTGTCCTGCAGACCGTAGTCCGCCAGGGAGAAGCAGTTGCAGTTGAATGAATTTGTCTCTATGATGTCAGCTCCAGCACCAATGTAGTCAAGGTGCATGTTCCTTATGGCATCGGGCTGTGTCAGGCACAGAACGTCGTTACATCCTTTCAAGGGTGTAGTGTGTTCCCTGAATATGCTGCCCCTGAAATCATCTTCTGTCAGACCGAGCTTCTGCAGGTATGTTCCAGTAGCACCGTCGAGAATCAGGATGCGGCTGCGCATCAGGCTGATGATGGTATTATGTGTATCTTTTGTCATTTGGTGCAAAATTAGTGAAAATTGGTTATCTTTGGGCCTGAATATGGCAGAGTTTTCAGATGCATATCAGACAATCCGCGGCAATGCCAGGGCACAGTTTGTGGAACAGCGCAGCCGTTTCCTGTCATTTGCGTTTCACGTGACTGATACTGACCAGGTTAAGGATTGCATGGCGGCTCTTCAGAAGGAATACTATGATGCCCGTCATATTTGTTATGCCTATATGCTTGGACCGGACCGGACAGAATTCAGGGCCAATGACAACGGAGAACCGTCGGGAACTGCAGGAAAACCTATTCTCGGTCAGATAAACAGTGCCGGCCTGACAGACATACTGATAGCCGTAGTACGGTATTTCGGAGGTGTCAAGCTGGGAACCAGCGGACTGATTGAGGCATACAGGCTGGGGGCCCAGATGGCCATCCAGGAATCAGAGACCGTAACTTGCCATGTTCAGCAGGACCTGAAGGTCTTCTTCAATTTCGGCATGATGAATGAGATGATGAAGATTGTAAAGGACCTGGAGATGACGATTGTTTCGCAGGAATACGGCGTTTTTGAGGGCCCTGACCCGAAGGGAGGCGGGGAAAACCTGCTATTTGAATGCTGTATGGTACTAAGGAACCGTATGAGTGCTGTTGAGTCAGCAAAGGAGAAACTGAACAAGATGATAGAGCCCATGCCTGACCCCGAAATCTCTTTTGAGCCGGATTGTCAGGATGTACCAAGAATTTGATAACTAATAATTTGAAATATGAAAATTACTACTAAATGGATTGCTGCTGCAGCACTGCTTGGCTGCGTAGCCTGCGGGGGCCAGTCACGCCCGGAAACTGAAAGCGGTCACAACTTGTGGTTCCATTCTCAGGTGGAGAGCAAGCCGGTTCTCTCAAGTGAGAAGACAACTCTTGCGATTGCTGCAAACGAACTCCAGTACTGGAACGGCAAGCAGCAGGTCAACATGTCTCTTGACCAGTCAGACAAGTCTCTGGGCAAGGAGGGTTATTCAATTACTTTTGGAAAGAATCAGATTGACATCAAGGCGAACACTGAGGTAGGACTCATGTATGGCGCTTTCGACCTTATAAGGAGACAGCAGAGCGGAAACCTTCTTCCTGAGGGTACTGTCACTGAAGTTCCTGCATATGAGTACCGTGTGCTTAACCACTGGGACAATCCGAACCTGACCGTAGAGCGCGGCTTTGCAGGCCAGTCACTCTGGAAGTGGAAGGAACTGCCTGGCACCATCCGTCCGGAATATGAAGAGTATGCGCGCGCAAATGCATCAATCGGCATAAACTACACTGTCCTCAACAATGTAAATGCAGATCCATGCATGCTTACCGAGGAGTACCTGCAGAAGGTTAAGGTACTGGCTGACATTTTCCGCCCATATGGAATCAAGGTTTGCCTGTCACTGAACTTTGCTGCTCCAAAGCATCTGGCAAATCTGAAGACATCTGATCCTCTTGATCCTGAGGTAATTGCATGGTGGAATGCCAAGGCTGCCGAAATATACAGCATCATTCCTGATTTCGGCGGATTCCTGGTAAAGGCAAATTCAGAAGGCCAGTCTGGTCCTCAGGACTACGGCCGTACTCATGCTGACGGTGCAAACATGCTGGCCGATGCAGTAAAGCCTTTTGGCGGTATTGTAATGTGGAGGGCATTCGTTTATCAGTCAACATCACCTGACCGTGCCAACACGGCTGTTGAGGAGTTCATGCCGTTTGACGGTGATTTCCGTGACAATGTGATAATCCAGATTAAGAACGGACCTATTGACTTCCAGCCGCGCGAACCGTTCAGCCCGCTGTTCGGCCAGCTGCAGAAGACCCAGGTCATGGCAGAAATGCAGATTACCCAGGAGTACATGGGCCACAGTAATCACATGGTCTATCTGCACCCAATGTGGAAGGAATGCCTTGATTCCGATACATACATGAAGGGAGAGGGCAGTACTGTTGCTGCAATTACCGAGGGTAAGGTTCTTCCTTATAAGTATACAGCCATTGCAGGTGTTACCAACATTGGCGACAGTACCAACTGGTGCGGACACCAGATGGCTCAGGCAAACTGGTATGCATTCGGCCGTATGGCATGGAATCCGGAGCTCTCATCGGAACAGATTCTCGATGAGTGGATCAAGCAGACATTTACTTCAGAGAAGGGCTTCGTAGGTCCGGTTAGCAAGATGATGATGGCTTCACATGAGGCATCGGTAAGCTATGAGATGCCTATGGGCATACATCACGCATTTGCAGGTGCAGGCCACTACGGACCTGGCCCATGGGAGACATCTTCACGTCCAGACTGGTCACCTATGTACTACCACAAGGCAGCCAAGGACGGTATCGGATTTGACCGTACTACCAGCGGCAGCAATAACGTTTCACAGTATAATGAGCCGTTGAAGTCAATATACAACAATATTGAGACATGTCCAGAAAACCTGATTCTGTGGTTCCACCATGTTCCATGGGACTACAAGATGAAGAGCGGCCGTACAGTCTGGGATGAGCTTTGCTATACGTTCCAGGATGGTATTGACCAGGCTGCAGGATTCATCAAGACATGGGAGAAGGTTGGCAAGTATGTTGACGAATACCGTTACCAGCAGGTTTATGACAAGCTGGTCCGCCAGGCCAAGGATGCAATATGGTGGCGCGATGCCCTGATGCTGTACTTCCAGCAGTACTCTGAGATGCCAATCCCTGCAGACTGCACACAGCCTCAGCACACTCTTGACGAGCTGCGCAGGTTCCGCCTGAGAATCTCGAACTACGAGACTCCGGCCTTGGACGTGCTTCCTGAATATACTCTCGAATAATAGACCGAATAAATTATTTATCAGATATGAGCAAAATAGTAACACTGGGCGAAATCATGCTCAGATTATCTTCACCAGGCAACAGCCGCTTTGTACAGTGCGACAGCTTTGATGTATGCTATGGCGGTGGTGAAGCCAATGTGGCAGTCAGTTGTGCCAACTATGGCCATGATGCCTACTTCGTGTCAAAACTGCCAAAACATGAAATCGGCCAGAGTGCCGTCAATTCACTCCGCAAGTATGGTGTAAGGACAGACTATATCAGCCGTGGCGGTGACCGCGTGGGTATTTACTACCTTGAGTCGGGTTCAGCCATGCGTCCAAGCAAGGTTATATATGACCGCGCACACTCAGCTATTTCTGAAGCTGAGCCATGCGACTTTGATTTCGATGCAATAATGGAAGGTGCAGACTGGTTCCATTGGAGCGGCATAACACCTGCCATCAGTGACAAGGCTGCTGAACTGACACGTCTTGCCTGTGAGGCTGCCAAGCGTCATGGCGTGACTGTAAGCGTGGACCTGAATTTCCGCAAGAAGCTCTGGACTTCGGCCAAGGCCCAGTCAATAATGCGTCCTCTCATGCAGTACGTTGATGTCTGCATCGGCAATGAAGAGGATGCTGAACTCTGTCTTGGTTTCAAGCCTGATGCTGACGTTAATGCCGGCAATACCGGTGCTGAAGGATACAAGGGCATTTTCCAGGCCATGATGAAGGAGTTCGGATTCAAGTATGTTATTTCCACACTGCGTGAGTCAATTTCGGCCAGCCATAACGGATGGAAGGCCATGATCTACAATGGGGAGGAGTTCTATGTTTCAAAGCACTATGACATACTGCCGATCGTTGACCGCGTGGGTGGCGGCGATTCATTCAGCGGTGGTATCATTCACGGCCTGCTTACCAAGGGCAGCCAGGGTGAGGCACTGGAATTTGCCGTAGCGGCATCGGCCTTGAAGCATACTATCCCGGGTGATTTCAACCTGGTTTCAGCTGATGAGGTAGAATCACTAGCAGGTGGCAATGCCAACGGCCGTGTACAGAGATAATAGGTGTTGAACTGAATAAAACTTGAAATATGGCAAGATTTGACAAGCAGCAGGTCATGCAGAAGATAGGTCAGACCGGCATGGTTCCGGTTTTCTACAATTCTGACGTTGAGGTTGCAAAGAGTGTTGTAAAGGCCTGCTATGACGGAGGCGTACGTGCCTTCGAATTTACCAACCGCGGTGATTTCGCGCAGGAGGTGTTCGGACAGGTGGTTAAGTTCGCTGCGAAGGAGTGCCCTGAAATGGCAATGGGTATTGGTTCTGTAATTGACCCGGCTACAGCAGCAATGTATCTCCAGCTTGGAGCATGCTTCGTTGTAGGACCACTGTTCAATCCAGAGGTATCAAAGGTTTGCAACCGCCGTCAGGTACCTTACTCACCGGGATGTGGCACTATAAGCGAAGTTGGATTCGCTCAGGAATCGGGCTGTGAACTCTGCAAGGTGTTCCCGGGTGACGTTCTTGGTCCAAAATTCGTGAAGGGTCTTCTGGCTCCGATGCCATGGACAAAGCTCATGGTTACTGGTGGCGTAGAGCCTACCGAGGAGAATCTGACAGCATGGTTCAAGGCTGGCGTATATGCCGTTGGAATGGGTTCAAAACTGTTTCCGTCAGACAAGGTGAAGGCACAGGATTGGAAGTATGTGGCTGACAAGTGTGCCGAATCATTGGAGATAATTGCCAAGGCAAAACAGAAATAAAAAGGGCTTTCTGTTTTTAACCATTCGTAAAATCGGACCATATTAATGGTATGCACGATTTGAATTGTTATCAATTTATTAAACATTTATACTTATGAGAAAGACGTTTCTTATGATTGTTGCCGCAGCGTTCATGGCTGTAGCACAGATTCAGGCCGCTGAGCCTATCGTTATCAAGATTTGGCCAAACGGTGCGCCTAACAGCAATGGCGGAACCAAGGAGAAGCCTGCATCGAACAACCAGGCATGGGATTTTGAGCCAATCCTCACAATCTATCCTGCCGAAAATCCAAATGGACTTGCTGTTCTTGGTCTTCCTGGCGGCGGCTACTCAGTTCTTTCAAATTCACACGAGTGTAAGCAGTTTAATACTTATTACAATGAACTGGGCGTGACATTTGCCTGCCTTGATTACAGAATGCCTGGCGGACACAAGGATGTTCCACTGAGTGATGCCCAGCAGGCCATGAGAATAATGCGTGAGCGTGCTGCTGAACTGGGTTATACACTGGTTGGCGTTCAGGGTGCCTCGGCAGGTGGACATCTGGCTTCTACCGTTGCTACCCACTATGTTGATGAGGCTACCAAGCCAGACTTCCAGATTCTGTTCTATCCTGTAATTTCCATGGATGATGCCATTACCCATGCAAGTTCAAAAGAACTCCTTCTGGGCAAGAACCCTTCAGATGACGATGTAAAGCTCTTCAGCAATGACCTTCAGGTAACACGCGAGACATGTCCTGCATTCATTGTACATTGCACTGATGACGGACTCGTTCCTGTTGAGAACAGTATTCGCTATTATCAGGCTCTTGCCAAGAACCGCGTTAAGTGCACCATGCACATCTATCCTAACGGCGGTCACGGCTGGGGTGTAATGCCTCGTTTCAAGTACGCTCAGCAGTGGCGTGACGAACTGGCTCACTGGATGAAATCAGAGATCCAGAAGTAATGGGGTAGTCCCCCGTTGAAAAAATACGGTGCGAAAGCGTGGTGCATTGCGTCAAAATCACTACCTTCGCGCCGTCTTCGCCGAAATAGCTCAGTTGGTAGAGCAACTCATTCGTAATGAGTAGGTCGCGGGTTCGAGTCCCGCTCTCGGCTCAAGAATGAGCAAATCTTGCACTCGGACACGCGACCTACCAACGACCGGAGGTCGCGTTTTCGTTAGAAAACTAAAACAAGGTCAAGCGCATGCTTGCATGCGCGGGTTCGAGTCCCGCTCTCGGCTCGGTTAATAAAAAAATGCGTGTCACTCTGGCACGCATTTTTTATTTTGTGTCCGCGGAATTGTGTCCGCAGCGATTGTTGATTATTCTTCTGTGATTTCGCGATAGTCTTCCGGAACCTTGAACAGGTTTGCATCGGCTGTCTCAACAAATGACTTGGCCTTGATGACTGTTGAGCCCTCGCTGCTTGAAGTATCTTCAATATACATTATAACGCGCTTGTAACCAGCCATCTTGACAAATGCCTTTCCTTCTTCATATGAAATGTAGTCGCATGTCTTGCCGGCTACTGTCATGGTGCCTGACTTGAGGTTTACGGCTGCTGTTGATGCTTCAATCTTGCCGAGCTTTACGGCGTTCTTGTAAGTTTCGTTCATGTATACGAATATTCTGGCGTATGAATATGCCAGACTTTCCGATACTTCTCCGAGTTCTTCATTGTTCTTGTAATCAATCTTTGTGTATACTTTATTTTCGTCATCGATCATGTATGCAACTCCATCGGTCACGACAATCTTGCCGGCACCGTAGTATTCTGCATCAGAATTGTTCAATGTTACATCTTCAAGGTAGAAATCCCTGCCGTAGTTGCGGAATGCAATCTTGCCCATGTTCTCAAATTCTACGGTTGCCTGTTCTACCTGGAAAAGCTTTCCATTGCTGATGTCTTCAATTTCCTGGGCCAGGGCTTCTGTATCTTCGATCAGTCCCTCGAGCAAATCACCGCATCCAACCAGTGAAAGTGCCATTGAGGCAATGGCCATCAAACGAAATGTTTTCTTCATAATTGTTTGTTTTGGTTAATTTTATGTATGCAAATGTATAACTATCTTCGATAAGATGGACAGGCTTGCACCATATATTTGCTTAAAGCATATTTTTTTTGTATTTTTGCAACCCTATTTATGCGCGCACGAACACGCGTATGCACAAACTGATTAGTACAAAATGAAATACGCTTTAGTAACGGGAGCTTCAAGAGGATTGGGAAAGGCCATAGCAATTCAGCTGGCAGCCCAGGGATATCCCGTAATCATAAACTACAAGTCAAACCGCGAGGCTGCCATGCAGACCCTTGAGGAGATAACTGCCGCTGGCGGTTCTGCAGAACTGCTGCCTTTCGACGTTTCTGTCCAGGAGGAGTCCGATGCAGCTCTCTCTTCGTGGCAGGATGCGCATCCTGATGACTATATTGCCGTGCTGGTGAACAATGCGGGAATACGCCGTGACAACCTGATGGTTTTCATGCAGGACGCTGAATGGGAGAGTGTTCTCAACACAAACCTGAACAGCTTTTTCTATGTCACCCGCAGGCTGGTGAAGTACATGATGACCAAGCGCTGGGGAAGAATCATCAACGTTGCATCGCTCTCCGGAATAAAGGGACTGCCGGGACAGACAAACTATTCGGCAGCCAAGGGTGCGGTCATTGCAGCTACCAAGGCACTCGCGCAGGAGGTGGCTCCGCGCAAGGTGACTGTCAATGCGGTGGCTCCGGGCTTCATCGCTACTGACATGACAAAGGACCTTGATGAGACAGAACTGAAGAAGCTGGTTCCAATGGGCAGGTTCGGCAAGCCTGAAGAGGTTGCCACTGCTGTAGGGTTCCTGGCATCGGACGGTGCCGCCTACATTACCGGAGAGGTCATTTCAATAAATGGAGGACTTTATACTTAACTTTAAATAAAACAGCTATGAAAAAATCAATGATTATTGCAGTGCTTGCACTCATGGGAGTTTCGTTTACCGAAGTAAGGGCGGAGAACAACATCAAGGCTCCCGAGGGCTATCAGGGCCATCTTGAGCAGTCAAACATATTCATGAAGGACGGCAATACCGGCACAGGCTTTGCCACGACTCATGGTTTCTACTACACGGACAATACCTTTGTGGGACTTGGCTTTGGGCTGAACTTCCTTGGTGATGGGGAGGTTGTTGCTCCGTTCTATGCCTCATGCAAGTATCTGTTCCAGCCGGAAGCCAAGGTTTCACCTACCTTCCAGATGCGAATGGGTTCATACTTCAACAACGAAAGGGCAAAGCCGTATATTGATGCCGCAATTGGCCTGAGATTTGCATCGAACCGCGATTTCGCGTTCTCAATACTGGTTGCAGGTTCATATTACAACCCGTATAAGAGCACTGATTCATATTATGACAGCGTTAATAACAACTATGTTGAAAGGTCTGTCACATATGATCCGACAAGCATTTCCATCAGAATGGGAATTGAATGGTAATTTCTTGAAACCTGAAAAAAGCAGATGGGCAGAGTTGTCATAACAGGTACAGGAATCTGGGGTTGCCTGGGTCAGGATATTGACCAGGTCCGTGATTCTCTTTTTGCCGGAAAGTCCGGTATAGGAATTGATCCGGAAAGGAAGGAGTATGGTTACAGGTCAACGCTGACGGGACTGGTAAGCCAGCCGGTCCTGAAGGGCGTGCTTGACAGAAGGCTGCGTGCCGGCATGTCACAGGAGGCCGAGTATGCATTCATGGCATCATCGGAGGCATTCCGCAATGCCGGTGTTGATGATGACTACCTTCTGGCCAATGAGGTTGGCGTTATATTCGGCAATGATTCATCGGCCAAGCCGGTAATCGAGACAGACCAGCGCATGCGTGAATACCATGATTCCGCCATGGTGGGGTCGGGATTGATTTTCCAGTCCATGAATTCAACCGTGAACATGAACATGAGTACCATTTTCCATCTGCGTGGAATAAACTTTACTGTCAGTGCGGCGTGTGCCAGCGGTTCCCATGCGATAGGCCTGGGCTACATGATGATTCAGCAGGGGTTGCAGGAGATGGTGCTGTGCGGTGGTGCACAGGAGACCAATTACCTTTCAATGGCTTCGTTTGATGCCCTGTCAGCCTTTTCGGTAAGGATGGATGAGCCTGCAAGGGCTTCACGTCCGTTTGACCGTGACCGTGACGGACTTGTGCCAAGCGGTGGAGCTGCTGCCCTGGTGCTTGAAGATTATGACCATGCCGTGAAGCGCGGTGCAAGCATAATTGCAGAGGTTTGCGGATACGGATTCTCTTCGAACGGCACAGGAGGCATATCTCAGCCAAATTCTGAAGCATCATATCTGGCAATGACGCGTGCAATGAAGGCTGCCGGCGTGCAGCCCGATGACATAGACTACATAAACGCGCATGCAACATCGACCCCCCAGGGAGATATGTATGAGGCAATGGCGCTGGCCAGGCTGTTCGAGGGCCGCAAGGCACTGATAAGCTCGACCAAGTCAATGACCGGTCATGAGTGCTGGATGGCAGGTGCGAGTGAGATTGTCTACTGTACTCTGATGATGCAGAACGGATTCGTGGCACCGAACATCAATTTCGAGAATCCTGACGAGTATTCGGCAAAGCTGAATATTGCTGCACAGACCAAGCAACTGGAACTGAATACGGTTCTTTCGAATTCATTCGGATTCGGTGGAACCAACAGCGCCCTGGTACTGAAGAAGATTAAATAACTACTATACAATGAACCTTTCACCTGCTTTAAAGAAAGCATATACAGAAGAGAAGCTGAGCGCCCGCGAGGCACAGCGACTGGCTGAGTTCATAGCCTGGGGACCGGTGGTTTTCCAGGCATCACGACTAATGATAAAGTTCGGAATTCTGGACTATCTGAGAGACAATGTCGAGGGCAAGACCCAACAGGAGATAGCAGACCATACCAAGCTGTCACTCTATGCCGTCAAGGTTCTGACCGAAGCGTCACTGTCAATAGGCTCAGTCCTGCTTGACCCTGAAACCGACCGTTTTACGCTCTCCAAGACCGGATGGTTCCTGCTGAATGACCCTGCTACGCGTGCAAACATTGACTTCAACCATGATGTCAACTACGAAGGCTGGTTCCGTCTGGAGGAGTCACTCCTTGAGGGCAAGCCTGCGGGCCTGAAGCATTTCGGCGACTGGCCAACGGTCTATGAAGGTTTGTCTGAACTGCCTGAACAGGTGCAGAAGAGCTGGTTCGGTTTTGACCATTTCTATTCAGACCATTCATTTGATGAGGCCTTGAAGATTGTATTTGACGAGCATGATACCAGGTCTCTGGTCGATGTGGGCGGAAATACCGGCCGATGGGCAATGCGCTGCGTTGACTACAGCAAGGATGTGAAGGTTACAATAATGGACCTGCCTCAGCAGCTGGGCATGATGCGTGAGCAGACTGCCGGCAAGCCTGGCGCCGACAGAATTGACGGTTACGGCATTAACCTGCTCGATGATAACCAGAAGTTCCCGTCGGACAGGCATTTCGATGCAATCTGGATGAGCCAGTTCCTGGATTGCTTCTCGGAGGAGGAGATTCTGAGCATTCTCAAGCGTGCCACCGGTGCAATGGACAAGGGTACCAGACTGTACATAATGGAGACATTCTGGGACCGCCAGAGATTTGAGCCGGCCACCCTGTGCCTGACCATGACAAGCCTGTACTTCACGGCTATTGCCAACGGCAACAGCAAGATGTATCATTCAGAGTGCATGGAGCGTCTTGTTGAGAAGGCAGGAATGAAGGTTGAGAAGATATATGACGGACTTGGCCAGGGCCACAGCATAATGGTGTGTGTACTGGACTGAAACAGATAACAATTGGATAACACAAATAATGGAAAGAAGCGTACTTGAAGCTAAGGTAAGAAACTTCATGATTGAAGACCTTGAGATTGATGAGGAAAAGATTGTGCCACAGGCTAACCTGAAGAAGGATCTCGGAATAGACAGCCTTGATTATGTTGACATAGTTGTACTTGTTGAGAAGACATTCGGAGTCAGGATCAAGAGTGAGGAGATGGCTGGTGTTGATACATTCAGCAAGTTCTGTGACTATCTGGAGACAAAACTTTAAGAACAGTCTCTCAAAGGGGTAAACTGTAAATCTGACGGTCTTGGCAGAAGTGGCAGAAAAGAAGCAGTGGAGTGGAAGGACAGACGGACTTCCATGGATGATACGTTCGCTGGTCTTCATCATGAAGGTGGTGGACAGGCGTATCATATACTGCATAATGGCGCTGGTAGTTCCTTTCTACATGCTGTTCGGCCACAAGGGGTACCTGGCAATCTACAGGTTCTACCGTCTCCGTTTTGGAATGGGGCCTGCAAAGGCGTTCCTGAATGTCTATAAGAGCCACTTCATGTTCGGCAAGGTGATTGTTGACCGATATGCCGCATACGCAGGCAAGAAATTCAACTATAACCTGATAGGCAATGAGAATTACCTGACCCTGGCGCATGGCGATAGCGGATTCATACAGGTGAGTTCGCACATAGGCAATTTCGAGATGGCCGGGTATGGACTGACATCGGCCGACAAGCGCATGTATGGACTCTATTACGGGGGCGAGAGTCAGGTGATGATAGATTTCCGCAGAAAGATACTGGCACGCCACAACATTTCGCTGATTGCAGTAGACGGAACCATGTCCCACCTGTTTGAAATGAATGCCGTACTTGACCGCGGAGAGATAATCACCATGACGGGTGACCGTGTTTTCGGTTCCGGCAAGTCTGTTCAGGTTGATTTCCTGGGCAAGAGTGCCGAATTCCCGCTGGGGCCGTTCGCGCTGGCAGTACAGAAGAATGTTCCTGTCCTGGCCATATTCGTAATGAAGGAATCAGTCAGCGGCTACACCGTATACATCAATTCCGTGGAGCCCGATGCCACACTGAAATCCCGTGAGAGAATGGCCGCAATGGCAAGGAACTTTGCCATGCTGCTTGAAGATATGGTCAGGAAGTATCCGGACCAATGGTTTAATTTCTATGATTTCTGGAAAGATGACACAATATCCTGACGTCCATGAGCTGTTGCCCCAGCGTGATCCGTTCGTGATGGTAAGCCGCCTGGTTTACTTTACGCCTGAGAAGGTTCTGACGGAGCTCGATATAAGAGAGGATAATATTTTCGTTGATGAGGGACGCCTTACGGTTCCCGGACTCAACGAGAACATTGCCCAGACCTGTGCAGTCAGGATGGGCTACCTCAGTTACAGCCAGAAGGGAAAAATCAGGGTAGGGTACATAGGTGCCATCACCAATTTCAGGGTAGAGCGTACTCCTGCTGTGGGTGAAGTTGTCACCACCCAGTTTGATTTGATTGAAGAGGTTTTCAACGTTACCCTGGCACATGTGACTGTTCACTGTGGACAGGAACTGATTGCCGAAACTGACCTGAAGATTGCCCTGGCAGATTAAAGTAATGAAAGAGTTGAAGACATCAAAGGTGATAGACATACGTTTCAGTGAGGTTGACTCAATGAAGATTGTATGGCATGGTTCCTATCCGCTCTATTTCGAAGATGCCCGCGAGGCGTTCGGCAAGAAGTTCGGACTGGAATACATGGATATATACGGCAACGGCTTCTATGCACCGCTGGTTGACCTTTCATTCAAATATAAGAAGCCGATTACCTATGGTATGAGGCCCGAAATTACAATAACATACAGGGAGACCGATGCTGCCAAGATAGTATTTGACTATGAGATTACCGACACGCAGACCGGTGATTTGTTGGCAACGGGACACTCTGTACAGGTTTTCATGGATCTGGACTACCAGCTGGTATGGTACACACCAGAATTCTATGAGGAATGGAAAAGAAGATGGAGAGAATAATTGAGTGCTTGGCAGACAATGTGGTTTCACCGCTTGGACTGACATCGGGGGAGAACTACCACAACCTGAAGTCGGGACACAGTGGACTGAGACTCTATGAGATCATGGGCAATGTTCATACTCCATTCATGCTTTCGCGCATTGACCGCAATATAATAGAGGAGCAGTGTGACAGCATGGGCATAGTCCCGGGCAGTTACACCTTCTTTGAAAAGATGCTGCTGGTATCGGCCGGCAAGGCACTGGCCGATTCCGGAATCGATGCTTCAAGTGACAGGGTCCTGTTTGTCATCTCGACAACCAAGGGCAATGTTGCTCTCCTGGGCGACAATCCTGCCGGATTTGAACCGGAAAGGGTGCTGCTGGGAACATCGGCCCGCATGGTGGCAAGGTACTTTGGAAATCAGAATGCACCGCTGGTCATATGCAACGCGTGTATTTCCGGACTGTGTGCACTCATTGAGGCCATGCGTTCGCTCAGGAGCGGCAGTTATGACTATGCTGTCGTTATAGGTGCCGATGAACAGTCACCTTTCATAATATCGGGTTTCCAGTCGTTCAAGGCGCTTTCCGATTCAGAATGCCGCCCGTTTGACAGGAACCGTACTGGACTGAACCTGGGAGAGTGTGCTGCAACCATGGTGCTCAAGGCTGTTGATGAGCCGACTGACGGAAACTGGCAGCTTGTGCACGGTGCTATCAGGAATGACGCCAACCACATATCGGGCCCGTCCAGAACAGGAGAGGGCAGCTACCTGGCGCTAATGGAGGTGCTTGGGCATGTTCAGGCCAGTGACCTGGCTTTCGTGAATGTCCACGGCACTGCAACGGCATATAATGATGAAATGGAGTCTATAGCCCTGTACAGGGCAGGCCTGATTGATGTGCCTGTTACCGGCCTTAAGGGCTATTACGGACATACCATGGGTGCTGCAGGCGTAATGGAGAGCATTATGTCAATGTATGCGGCGAAAGAGGGCTGCGTGATTGCTACACGCGGCTATGAGGAGTGTGGTACTACTTACCCGGTAAATGTAAGCAGCAGGTACAGGGAGTGCAGCGGCAGCAGTTTCATAAAGCTGTTGTCCGGTTTTGGCGGATGCAATGCCGCACTGTTGTTCAGACTGTCAGAGAGGAGTTGATATGGAGACTATGAACGGAACAGAATTGAACTATGTGCTGCTGACTGACAGCCGCGTCAGCGTAAACGGAAGTGAGATTGCGCATGAAAAGTGCGGAAACGCACTTCTGACTGCAATATACCGCTCGCGGATAGGGGACTGGGCAAAGTTCTTCAAGATGGATACCCTCAGCAAGGTTGGATTCTGTGCTACAGAATTGTTGCTCAAGGAATTAAACTATGAACGCAGTGTTGGCGAAGAGTATGTCAGCAATGTGGCTGTGGTGCTATTCGGCACAACGGCATCACTTTGTGCAGACAGGAATTACCAGGCGACCATCAGTGACAGCGGGAACTATTTCCCAAGTCCGGCGCTGTTCGTATATACCCTGCCCAACATCGTGACTGGCGAGATTGCCATAAGGAATCACTTCCGCGGCGAAACATCGTTCTATGTTACTGACAGTCTTGATGCGGCACAGTTGGCCAGGCATATCAGTCAGGTATTCTGTGACAGGGTAACCGACCATGTCATAACCGGCTGGATAGACTGTACTGACAATGACATCTTCAGCTCGTTCCTGACCATGGTGGACCGGACTGGGGCCAAAGACCTGCAATGGCTGGAGAATCAGATTGGAGCCATTGCTGAGAAATTAAGGTAATATAATGAAAATGAATTAAATAAATAATAAAAACTATACGATTATGGAAGAAATGATTTTGAAACTCAAGCAGGAAATTATTGAAGTTCTCAACCTTGAAGACATTACTCCTGCTGATATTGACAATGACGCTCCTCTCTTCGGCGAGGGACTTGGCCTTGATTCAATCGATGCACTTGAGCTGATCGTGCTGATTGAGAAGAATTATGGCATCAAGCTTCAGGATCCGGCCCAGGGCAAGGAGATATTCAAGTCAATCAATGTAATGGCTGAGTACATTCAGCAGAACCGCACCCGCTAATGTCAGACAGGAACTCTGTACTTATTACCGGCTGTGGCATAGTCAGTGCAATAGGTCTTGACTGCGGTCAGGTCCTCGACTCGATTATGGCCAACAGAAGCGGTATTGCACCACTGAAGTACCTGAAGACTGACCACAGGGAGTTTCCTGTAGGTGAGGTAGGGAAGTCCGATGAAGAGATGGCAGGAATGCTTGGCATTGCACCGGGCACTGCCACCACAAGGACATCGCTGATGGGCATGCTGGCCCTGAAGGAGGCCCTTGAAGGCGCCGGACTGGAAAGAGATGACCTGAGGAAGGTTGGCTTCGTTTCGGGTACGACGGTAGGCGGCATGGACATGAGTGAGCAGTTCTATCTGGATTTTATAGAAAATGATGACAGGAACGAGTACATAGGCATTCATGACTGTGGTTCCTGCTCTGAGATGATAGCTGACCATTTTGGCGACTTCAGTTTCGTTACGACAATATCGACCGCCTGCTCATCGGCTGCCAACGCCATTGAACTGGCTGCCGACATGATAAGGCTGGGTGAGGCTGACATTGTTGTTGCCGGCGGAAGTGAGTGCATAACAAAGTTCCACCTGAACGGCTTCAATACGCTGATGATTCTTGACCATGAGGTTTGCAGGCCGTTCGATGCAACCAGGGCAGGACTGAACCTGGGCGAGGGTGCTGCATACCTGGTTCTTGAATCAGAAGCATCGGCGGCACGCCGCGGTGTCAGGACCAAGGCAATCCTGTCAGGGTACGGCAATGCCTGTGATGCTTTCCATCAGACTGCATCATCACCTGACGGTGAGGGTGCCTACCTGGCCATGAAGAAGGCATTTGAAACATCGGGACTCAGGCCTGAGGACATTGGCTACATCAATGCCCACGGAACGGGAACTCCCAACAATGACCAGAGCGAAAGCCAGGCCATGATGCGAATCTTTGGTGAGAACATGCCTCCGGTATCATCGACCAAGTCACTGACCGGTCATACCACGAGTGCATCGGGCTCCATTGAGGCAGTCATTTGCGTGCTGGCCCTGCAGAACGGAATTACTCCCGTCAATTATGGCTGGAAGAATCCGATGGACGATGGAATAGTTCCGAACATGCAGCTTGTTCCGGACCGAAAACCGGTGCATGCAGTATGCAATTCTTTCGGTTTCGGCGGCAATGATTCGTCATTGATTATATCATTACCAACTAACGAATGACTTTAGAGTATGAAGGTTAATATATTATCAGCAAAGCAGATAACAATTCAAGAACCTCTCTCCGAAAGATGGATGGAGGAACCTTTGGCATATTCTGAAGACTACGTCCGCGCCAAGGATCCTGATTTCAGGCAGTTCGTATCGGCAGGCGATGCACGGCGTATGGGCAAGCTCATGAAGAGAGCCGTTGCCACTTCGGTGTCGGCACTGAGGGAGGGTGGAGTCGAGAATCCCGATGCTATCATTACCGGAACCGGTTTTGGCAGCATAGAGAATACCGAACTGTTCCTTGATGCCCTGGTGCGTGAGGGAGAGCAGATGCTCAAGCCAACCCTGTTCATGCAGTCAACCCACAATACGGCGTCATCGCTAATAGGAATCCACACAAAGTCACACGGCTACAATTCGACCTATTCACAGAAGGGATTGTCATTTGACAGTGCGCTTTATGATGCGTGGCTACAGTTCCGACTGGGCAAGATATCAACGGCGCTTGTTGGTGCTCATGATGAAATGTCACCCGTCTTTTCGGGCTTCATGCGCAAGGCTGGCCATGTGAAGGCTGGTGAAATATGCAGTGAAGCTGCGGTTTCAGTACTGCTGGGCTCGGATTCCGTCAATGGAGCAGCGCCTTACTGTACACTCAACGGAATCAAGATACTCAACAGGCCCGATGCCGAGACACTGAAGGGTGCCGTAAGCTCGCTTATGGAGGAGGCAGGAACAGGTAAGGTCGATGCAATCATGACAGGCCTGAGCGGCAATGCAGAGAATGATTCCTGGTACAGCCTGCTGGACGGAGTTCTTGACGGAGTTCCGAGGGTTGGCTACAAGAACCTGTTCGGCGTGACGTTTGCTTCATCGGCCGTGGGCTTCTATGCGGCTGCCTGTTCTCTGCGCGAGGGACACATTCCTGCATCACTAACGGGTGGAGATCAGCTGGAATGCAAGAACGGAATACTGCTTGTCAACGTGGTTGACGGACGTCATTATTCACTTTCTATACTTGAACCATTATGTGGAAGATAATACCTTATTCGCTGATACAGAGCATGTTGCTTGCTACAGGGCAGCTCTTTATGAAGATGGCGCTCAAGAATGGTGCCACATATGAGAGTTTCTGGAAATTCATCTGGGCCGAGATGCACAACATGTGGTGGCTTGGATGCGGGGTGTTCATGCTCTCGGCTACGGTATTATGGTTTTACATAATGAAGCATTTCCCATTCAGCGTGGCATATCCGCTTAGCTGTCTCAGCTTTGTGTTCGGTGTGCTGGGGGCCCAGGTTTTCCTGGGTGAGCCCGTGCCGCTTCACCGGTGGATAGGCGTGCTCCTGATAGTGGCAGGTGCTGCATTTATTGGAAAATAGGCAATATGAGAAGAGTGTTTGACATACTGATGCTGGTCTCGGTCCTGGCAATGGCTTCATGGGACTGTGCTTATGCCCAGACTGGCAGTGATGAAATCATAGGTAAGGTTATTTCGGCAGGACGCAGCATGAAGACCATGAAGTGTTCCTTTACGCAGACGCTGACCACGCCCATGCTTGCCGACCCATCGGTCTCAAAGGGCCGGATACTCTATTTTTCCGACTCTAAGCTGAAAATAGAATATACAGAGCCTGAAAAGTACTCAATCCAGGTCCTGGATGGCCAGGTGACCCTGTCCGGCAAGGATGGCGACAATGAGCTGGGCCTGATAGCAAACCGCATTGCCAAGGGGATAACCACAATGATGATGGGACTGATGAAGGGCGATGAGCTGGCAGACAACAAGGCATTTGCCAACAAGGCAAGGCTGGAAGGCGGCAAGTGGGTGATTGACATGGAACCGCGCAGGAAGGACCTGAAGCGCATGTTCAGCAAGGTGGTCCTGATTTTTGACCCAAAGACTTCACTGCTTGTTTCAATGGAGATGATCCAGGAAGACGGGGGCAGTACACTTATTGCAATTGACAAGGTTGAAACCGGGGGAAACTATGAAGCTGAATGGTGATTTGTACAGAGTGATTTCAATGACTCAGGGAGAGGGGACCTGCACTTTCTGCATAGGCCTCAATCAGGAGCATTGGATAAGGGAGTGCCATTTCCCGGGTAACCCCATAATTCCGGGTGTGTTCCTGCTCCAGACTGTTGCGGAACTGCTTGGGGAGTTGATGGGTTGTAAACTGTATATCAAGGAAATAAAGAACGTAAAGTTCATAAATATAATGTCACCTCAGGCTAATCCTGAGGTATGTGTGAAACTGAGTGGGATTAATCCTGTTGACGGGGGAATGAAGGTTCAGGCGGTCTTATCGGACTGTGCCGATCCGGCCAGGCTCTTCGCCAGGATGTCCATGACACTGCAGGAAAACAGGATATAGGCATGAGTGAAGCAAAGTACTGTGCATTGATTCCGACATATCAGAACGCCAATACCGTTCCTGATGTGGTCAGGCGTACCCTGAAGGTATGTCCTGATGTCATTGTCGTTGATGATGGCAGTACTGACGGTACCGAAGAACTGCTTTCCGGCCTCTCTGTGACACTTTTGACCCACAAGGCGAACAAGGGTAAGGGCTGTGCACTGATAACCGGTTTCAGGGCAGCTATGGAGATGGGATTCACCCATGTGGTAACTCTTGATGCCGATGCCCAGCATTTCCCCGAGGATATTCCGGAGCTGATCAGTGCATCAATGGAGAATCCGGTGGACATAATTGTGGGCTGCCGCAACCTGACAAGTGACAACATGCCCCGGCAGAATACATTTGCCAACCGTTTCTCGAATTTCTGGTTCAGGCTCCAGACCGGCCAGAAACTTGAAGATACCCAGTCAGGCTTCAGGATATATCCGCTGAACAGCCTGCACGGAACTGCTCTTGTGACCTCCAGGTATGAGGCAGAACTCGAACTGATGGTCTTCGCAGCATGGAACGGAGTCAGCATGAAGGGCGTTCCAGTACGTGTGTGGTATGCACCGGCAGGCGAGAGGGTATCACATTTCCGTCCTTTCATGGACTTCTTCAGGATAAGCGTGCTGAATACCATCCTCTGCTTTGGGGCAATTCTTTACGCCTTGCCCAAGTTATTAATCAGAAAGGCCTTGTGCAGGAGATAATGAAGTTATGGTAAAGTTGTTCCTTTCAATGTATGACAGCCTGGCAAGGAGAAAAGGATTGCTGATCCTGATTCTCGTTGTCCTGATGGCCGTTTGCGGTATATCGCTCTCCACAATGGAGTACAAGGAGGACATAGCGGAATTCCTGCCTATTGACCGGAAGGTGAGCACGCAGGCTGCTTTCCTGGAGAAACTGTCTGACCAGGACAAGGTTGCCGTGCTGTTCCACGGCAAGGGAACTGATGATGCTTCGGTCAGTGAAATCATTGAAGCCATGGACCTGTTCGAAGAGACATGGCTGGAGTCCGATACGGCAGGACTGGTTCCCGATATTTCGGCCATGACCGATGAAACTGCCGCTGCGGAACTTATAGGGTTTGTTCAGGAAAATATAGCCAGTTTCCTGAGTATCAGTGATTACGATAGGATGGACTCACTGCTTTCTGTCCCGGGCTACATAGACGGATGCCTTGACCGCAACAAGCGTACGCTGCAGTCTTTTGCCGGTCAGTTTGCCAAGATGACCATTCCGGCCGATCCATTGAACCTGTTCACGGACGTGCTTTCCAAACTTGCAGACCTGGGCAATGAATCGGGCTACAATATTGTTGACGGCCACATAATCCATTCAACCCAGCCGGTGGGAGTGCTCTTCTTTGATTCCCCGTTCGGCAACAGTGAATCGGGCAGGAACGCCGAGATTGTACGTCTGGTGAATTCGGTATCGGACCAGGTGATGGCCATTTCTGACATCAGGGTTTCAGCAACCGGTGCTCCGCTGATTGCCGTTTCAAACGCTGACAGGATAAAGCGTGACAGCGTGCTGGCCGTACTGCTGGCAGTAATAGGCATTATTGGCGTGCTGTGGTTTTCGTTCCGCCGTGTGGGCGACATGCTCTGGATTGCGGTTTCACTCCTGTTCGGCATGGTATTCTCGCTTGGATGCATAGGCTTGTTCAAGGATAGCATATCAATCATAGTTATTGGACTGGGCTCAATCATTGTTGGAATTGCTGCAAACTACCCGTTGCATTTCCTTCATTCACTGAGAGATACCGGCGACAACCGCCGTACTCTGCAGGAGATGGTGACACCGCTGCTGGTGGGCAATATCACTACTGTGAGCGCATTCTTGTGCCTGATTTTCCTGAAGGCCCAGGCCATGCATGACCTGGCCCTGTTCGGTTCGCTCATGCTGGCTGGTACAATCCTGTTCACGCTGGTATTCCTGCCGGTGCTTGTCAAGCCCGCAGAGATTGAGCGCAAGCCCGATGAGGAGATTGCCTATTCGGGAAAACGGAGCCGCAACCTTATCCGTGTAGCATCATGGACAGTCATGGTCATAACTGCTGCCATGCTGATATGGGGCAAGGGCGCTGAATTTGACACTGACCTGAGTCACATCAACTACATGACTGACAGCCAGCGCAGTGACTTGGAAATTCTCTCCCAGGGGGTCGATATAAACGGCGCTGGCCAGCTCTCGGTAATTGCGGGCATGCTGCCATCGGCCCATGACCAGGAGGCCATGGAGGGTAAATGGGAGTCATTCTGGAGCAGTCACTCGGCCGCGCTTGATGAACTGGAATCCAAAATGCAGGAGCATGGATTCCGAAAGGGGGCATTTGACCAGTTCCTGAATGCGGCACGCTCAGGGCAGAAACTGGTTTCGCGTGACGAACTGCAGTCAGAGAGCATGTCGGAAGTGATTGCCTCACTGGTAAAGTCGCTTTCCGAGGACTTCAACATGGTTCTCTTCATGTGCGGATTCATAGTATTCATATTCCTGTGGATTTCGTTCAGAAGCCTTGAACTGGCGCTGATTTCATTCCTGCCGCTGACCGTGGGCTGGATATGGATACTGGCCATTATGAATATGCTGGGAATCCAGTTCAACATAGTGAGCATAATACTGGCAACATTCATATTCGGACAGGGTGATGACTACACCATATTCATTACTGAAGGCCTGATGCAGGAACATGCGCAGGGGCGTCGCATCATGAAGGACCGCCTTGAGAGCGTAATCATATCGGCCCTGACCATGTTCATAGGCATAGGCACGCTGATATTTGCCAAGCATCCGGCCATGAAGTCACTGGCCGAGATAACTATTCTCGGCATGATGATTGTGGTGGTTATGGCAGGATTGCTGCCGGTATGGCTTTTCCGGTGGATGACAACCAAGGATGGTGCAGACAGGCCCGTGCCTATTACCTTGAAGCGCATTATCTATTCAGTAATCAGCCTGACGGCACTGCTGCTGGCGGTGATAGTGGTTACACCTGTTGCACTGGTCATGTTCATAGGACCAAAGAGAGAGTGGAAAGACCGCTGGCTTCATGGAGTAATATACCGGTTTGCCGGATTTGTAATCAGGCGTGTTCCCGGAACAAGCTTTGCCCTTGACAACAGCGTTGGTGAAACATTCGAGAAACCGGCCCTGATAATAAGCAATCATCAGTCGCACCTTGACCTTATGTGCATACTCATGCTCACGCCCAAGATTGTGGTAGTGACCAATGAATGGGTATGGAAGAATCCTATTTACGGCCCCCTGATACGCAGGGCAGAGTATATTCCTGCTGCTGACGGCATAGGCGACCAGATGGACCATCTGCATGACCTGGTAAGGCGTGGGTACTCAATACTTGTATTCCCCGAGGGTTCGCGTTCGGCTGACCTTTCGATTACAAGATTCCACAAGGGAGCGTTCAAGATGGCCCAGGAACTGGGACTTGACATACTGCCTGTATGCCTTAACGGCGTGGGGCAGGTTCTGCCCAAGACCGACTTTATGCTCAGGCAGGGAAAGATGAACGTGACAATTGGCAGGCGCATGCCGGCCGTGAGTGAAGAGTATGGCAAGGACCTGCTGGATCAGGCCAAGTGGTTCCGCCGTTTCTACAGGGAGTGGTATGCTGAATTGTGCAACAGGCTTGAGACCAAGGAATAACACCGGGATTATCTATGGAGAAGAGAAGTGACATAGTCATAATAGGTGCCGGAATGGGAGGACTGTTCAGCGGTGCGTTGCTGGCCCGTAACGGGTACAGGGTGATGCTGCTCGAAAGGTCTTGCCGTTATGGTGGCGGACTTCAGAACTTCAGCAGGCATGGAGAACAGTTCGAGACCGGAATGCATGTGGTTGCCGGTTTTGAAAAGGGTGGAACACTGAACCGGATATGCTCATACCTTGGAATCATGGACAGGCTAAGCATAAGGGAGGCCGATATGATGATGAGTGCCACGTTCGTCAATGAACAGAGGCAGATTGACATACCGAAGGGCAGGGATGGATTCATAAATGCGCTTTCGCAGGCTTTTCCAGGGGAGCATGACAATATTGGCAAATACATTGGTGCCATAGAGAGGATATCACATGAAGAGACCATGTTCTGGATGGAATCGGCTGAAGCCAATGCCGGCTCACACTCTCAGGAGTTCTTCATGCCGGCAAGCGAACTGATTGAGAACTGCACCGCAAACCGTCAGCTTCAGCAGGTAATGGCAATAATGAATCCGCTCTATGCAGGGGTGAAAGGCCATACTCCTGCCTATCTGCATGCCATGGTGTCACTACTGTTCATGAATACTCCAGGCTATTTCGCTGGGGGCAGCATGCAGCTGGCACATGAACTTGCCGGTGTCATTGAATCGGCCGGCGGAGAAATACTGACCTCGGTCGAAGTGACTAAGGTCATATCGGAAAACTGCAATATAACGGAAGTTGCTGACTCCCGCGGAAATGAGTACCACGCAGACTGGTATATATCAGACATAAACCCTTGTACGCTTGCAGGTATGGTAAGCGGAAAGGGATTCACGCCCGGCTTTGTGTCCCGGCTAAATGAGATACCGGCATCGGCATCGGCCTTCAAGCTGTTCCTGAAGCTGAAGAAGGGGGGCCTGCCGTATGAGAACCATCCCATATGCGTGGTCCGTTCTATGGAGAGCGTATGGAGTGCTCCAGCGGAATGTGATGCCAAGTGGCCTGTCATGGTGAACTGTTTCATGACCGAGGCAGCTGATGGCAGTGCATCGCACATGACCGCTATGGCGCTCATGGACTGGAGCCTTGTTGAGAAGTGGAGCAATACGCACAGCGGAAACCGCGGCAGTGATTATGAAGAGTGGAAGGCCGGGATGGCCGGAAGCATGATGGAACTGCTTGAGCACAGGTTCCCCGGACTGAGCGACTGTGTGGAGTTCAGTTTTGCTGCTTCGCCACTCACATTCAGGGACTGGACCGGTTCTCCCAAGGGAGCCATCTATGGCTTTTCACGTGACTGCGATAACCTGACTGGCTCACAACTCTCCGTAAGGACCAAGATAAGGAATTTGTTTCTGACGGGTCAGTGCGTGAACATGCACGGCATAGGAGGTGTACCGCTGACCGCTGTTGAAACGGTTGAGGCTATATGCGGTAAAGGTGTGATAATGAATGAGATAATAAAGGCAAACAATATATAGAGATGGAAACTTTCAAATTAAAACTGATCTACCCGAAGTGGCAGAAACTGAGGGGACAGACAACGTTCAATCTTCCTCCTCACGGACCTGTGGCTTTTGCGGCTACTCTTCCGGAATGGGTTGATGTTTCATTCACTGACGAGAATGTAGAAGAGATAAATTTTGATGAACCATGCGACGGCGTGGCTCTCTCAATGATGCTCAGTACCCAGGTCAAGCGCGGCTGGGAGATTGCCGATGAATATCACAAGCGCGGCAAGCTGGTTGCAGCCGGCGGTATTTCTACCATGCTTCATGCCGAAGAGATGGTTAACCACGTTGACAGTGTTTTCCTGGGCGAATCAGAGGGACGTGCTGAGCAGGTCATGCTTGACTGGACCCGTGGCGAACTCAAGAAGGTATATAACTACATGGGCAATATGCCGCCCATTGAATCGGTTGGCCCATGCCGCCGCGACCTGTACAAGAGAGAACTCTACAACCATAAGGGTGTCCAGATGGTTGACCTGTTCCATGCAAGCCGTGGATGCCGCTTCAGCTGCTATCCATGCGCAGTTTCATATCTGGGCGGCCGCAAGTTCCGCCCAAGACCAATTGACAAGGTGGTCGAAGACATGGCAGCAATTGAGAACAACCGCCTGTTCATAGTTGACAATTCGCTGGCCCAGAACAAGGAGTGGGAAAAGGAACTCTTCACGGCTATTGCTCCGCTGAAGAAGAAATGGATAAGCCATACCATTGAGGATGATCCCGAGGTTCTTGACCTTGCAGCAAAGGCTGGTGCATGGTATGTATACCAGGCTGTCTATGACACAAGTGACTACATCAAGGAGCGCGTCAAGCGTTACCACGACTATGGAATAGGTGTAGAGGGAACCATTCTGCTGGGCCTTGACAACCAGACCGAGGATGATATAAAGCGACTCATCGACTTCCTTGGTGAGATTGACCTTGACCTGGCCGAGTTTACCGTTATGACTCCGTTCCCGCATACCAAGGGTTACGATGACCTGCTGCGCCAGGGACGCATATTTGACTTTGACTGGAACCATTATAACGCCGGTCAGGTTGTGTTCCAGCCTAAGCACATGAGTCCGGAACGCCTGCAGGACCTCTATGACTATGCATGGAAGAGCTTCTATGCAAGCGAGAGCCAGGAACAGAAGATGTTCCGCCTGTTCTGCAATGTGGCACTGCGCGAAATGGAAGAGGGTACATACCGTCCGCGTGACAGGAAACTTGCCAACAAGTCATTTGGCCGTGATGTAGTCAGGAATATCAAGAAGGCATAAAATAACAATGCAATGAAGGTAGCAAAAGAGTATTATGATGAAATATTCGAGTTCCTGGGCGAATGGGACATGCCATCGGCCTGCGGACTCAAGATAAGGACAGTATCAGGCAAGACCTGCGTGGTTGTGACCGAAATGTATCAGGAGAACCCTGGTACTTCAGTGACATACGCCGGCAAGAAGCTTGCTGACCAGATATGTCAGGCCAAGGGGCTGAACCTTGATGAGATTGTATATGTGGAGTGCACTCCTAATACAAACTCAAAGCTCTCATTCTATGATGAGGAGTTTTTCCAGGTTGATTTCAATGCTGAGTTGTCCAAAAAGTACCGTCAGCTCAGTGCTGATGAGGTAAAGAACCTGCTGGGTGACTGATGAGGGCATTCCTGGTGTTTCTGCTGGTGCGTTTCGTGCTGCCGTCACCCGAATCGGTACAGCCGTGGGCTGAACTTGACAGTCGTGCCCAAAAGGTGGCAATAACCCCATACCTGACAGGCAATCCCGGTGATCCGTCCGTAATTGTCTGTCCAGGTGGCAGTTACTGCTGGCTTGACCTGTATGGCGAGGGGACCGATGTGGCTGAATGGTTTCAGGCGCATGGGGTGAATGCCTTTGTACTGCAGTACAGGACAGCAGGACTGGCAGCATACCTGACTCATTACCGCTTTGTGGCGCGTGGAAACCAGACTCCTGATATGATATGTGATGTCCAGAGGGCAATCCGATGGGTACGCGAAAACTCTCAGTCACTTGGAATAGATCCTTCAAAGGTGGGAGTTATGGGATTCTCGGCAGGAGGTCATCTGGCTATGACGGCAGCAGTCTACCATTCAATAGACTATACCGCCTTGGCCACCCCTTCCAGGGTATCGCTCAGGCCCGATTTCGTTGTTCCGGTTTATCCGGTCGTGACAATGGAAGGGGAATATGTCCACAAGCGCTCAAGGCGTGCGCTCCTGGGAGAATGGGGCAGGTTCAGTGGACGCAAGCGGCATCAGTGGTCCATACAGGACAACATTCCATCGGACTGCCCGCCGGTCTTCCTTGTCAACTGCGAAGATGACCCTGTGGTGGACTGGCAGAATTCCAGCATACTTGACGAGGCACTGGCATGGGCGCGCGTTGAGCATAAGTATATCCGATACAGGACAGGCGGACACGGATTCGGAGTCAGCAGTTCGCCTGAGAATGAAGAGTACCAGAACTGGAAATATGAATTTCTGGCATGGCTGAAAACCATATTAAAAGATTGAAGTAATGCAGGATATTGAGTTTGAATCACCGGAAAGAATCAAGGAGTTCCAGGAAGAACTGCTGGTCAGGCACATTTCATACCTGAACGAAAACTCTCCATATTACAGGAGACTGTTCAGGGAAAATGGCATTGACGCCGGTTCAATCCGTCATCTGGAGGACCTGACAGTGATACCATTCACTGAAAAGAAGGACCTTCAGCTTTACAATGATGATTTCTGCTGTGTACCCAAGACAAAGATAATTGACTATATAACCACATCGGGAACACTGGGTGATCCGGTGCTGTTCGGATGCACTGAAAAGGACCTTCAGAGACTGGCGTTCAATGAAGCCAAGTCATTCAGGTGTGCCGGACTGAACGAGAACAATGTAGTTCAGCTTATGACCACGCTTGACAAGAGGTTCATGGCCGGAATGGCATATTTCCTGGGACTGAGGGAACTTGGGACCGGTGTCATACGCGTGGGCAACGGAATTCCGGAGCTTCAGTGGGATACCATCAACCGCTTTCACCCTGATACTGTCATGTGCGTGCCATCATTTATACTCAAGCTGATTGAGTACGCGCAGCAGCACGGAATTGATTATCGCAACAGCAGCATCAGGCGCATTATAGGAATAGGCGAAGGCCTGCGTAACCAGGATTTTTCATTGAACCTGCTTGGTAGCCGCATTCATGACAAATGGCCGGAAGTCCAGTTGTTTACAACATATTCATCGACAGAAATGGGGGCCACCTTCAGCGAGTGCGAATATGGAACTGGAGGACATGTGCATCCGGAACTGATTATCGTAGAGATTATTGGTGAGGACGGAAAACCAGTTCCCGACGGTCAGCCGGGTGAGGTTGTCGTGACAACACTTGGAGTCGAGGGAATGCCACTGCTGAGGTTCCGGACAGGTGACATAGCTTGCCGCCATACCGGGCAGTGCAAGTGCGGCAGGTGGTCATACAGGCTCTCTCCTCTGCTTGGCCGCAAGAACAACATGATAAAGCTGAAAGGTACCACGCTATATCCATCGGCCATGAATGATGTGCTTGACAACACGGAATATGTGGAAAACTACCTGATAATTGTCAGGAACAGTGACGCTGGAACCGATGACGTACTTGTAAGGGTAGGACTGAAGGGCAATCCCGATGTCGATGTCGTAAAGGAACTCAAGGACCGTTTCCGTTCACGCATACGTGTAGCTCCGGAAATTGAGATTGCACCGGTTGCCGAAATAGCATTGATAAACAATCCGGTTACAGGTCGCAAACCTGTCAAATTCATAGACCAACGAAAATAAAATGGCAATAGATTCACAGTTTGACGATATACGTCCCTATTATGATGAGGAGATTCCGGCAGCAATGAAGCGCATTTCGGAAGATCCCTATTTCCCCTTGCTCTCCAAGTATGTTTATCCGGAACTTCCCGTAGAACAGGTCCGTGAACAGTTCGCCGGATTCCGTACAATCCAGGATTTCCAGTATAATGTCATGTACGCTGCCAATGAGCAGATAATAGCCCGTACTACCGACGGACTTACCTGTGGAGGCGTGGATATGCTTGAGAGCGGGAAGAGCTATATGTATGTAAGCAACCACAGGGATATTGTGCTTGACTCATGCATGATGATGTACCTTCTGTTCAATAACGGCAAGAAGGTAGGCGAAATAACGTTCGGTGCCAACCTCATGCAGGGGCAGCTGGTCATAGATTTGGGCAGGAGCAACCGTATGTTCCGTGTTGAACGCGGAGGAAACATGCGTGATTTCTATCGCAGCTCAAGACATCTGTCGGAGTATATGAGACACACAATAAGGGAGAAGAATCTGCCTTTGTGGATAGCCCAGCGGAACGGCCGTACCAAGGATGGCATTGACCGTACAGACCAGGGAATAATCAAGATGTTCGGAATGAGCGGCGGAAAGGATAGGGTACAGGCCCTGGCAGAACTGAATATAGTGCCGGTTTCCGTTTCATACGAATGGGAACCCTGCGATGTCCTGAAGGCTGTTGAACTGTACAAGTCATCGAATGGAACTCCATACGTAAAGAAACCCGGGGAAGACCTGAACAGCATAATTACCGGTATTACCCAGTACAAGGGCAGGGTGCACATGGAATTCTGCAAGCCGGTTACTGCTGCTGACCTTGAGGCCTTCAATGACGTCCCCGATGCACAGTTCCACCGTTGTGTTGCAAACCTGATTGACAAGAGGATAACCGAAGGCTACCGCAAGTTTGAGAATGCATATATTGCTGCTGACATGATTAACGGCAATTCTCAGTATTCCGATAGATACACCGAAGAACAGAAGGCTAAGTTCCTGAAAAACATGGAACGCCTGCAGGAGGTTGAAGACTGCAATCCCGGGGAACTGAGGAAACTGTTCCTGGGCATTTATGGAAATCCGGTCTGCTGTCCTGTAGAGGATATTGAGTTATGACGGGATACATGGGGCACCCTGACAAGAAGTATGTTGCCTTCCCTATAGAATTTAAGACAAGGGTCTTGCGTTGCCTGAAAAGGCATAATTAAAGAAAAAGCCGTCTGGGGTTATCCCGGACGGCTTTTTTATGATGTTCAGTCTAAATGTGATTAGCCGATTGTGACGGTTGTCTTCAGACGGATATCATCAGAAGAAGAACCTAACTGAAGTTCAATCTGGCCCTTTTCAATATCCCATGCATTCTTTGATTCATTCCAGTAACGGAGTTCTGATACAGGTATCTCAAGTGTAACCTGCTTGGTCTGTCCTGCCTGGACAGCAACGCGCTTGAATGCCTTGAGTTCCTTGTTAGGACGTTCAACCTTGCCGTCAATGTAGCGGACATAGAGCTGTGAAACCTCATCGGCCTCCATGTCACCGCTGTTGGTCAAGTTGAATGTTACCTTGATGACATCCTTTGTTGAATACTTGGTCTTGTTTGCCTTGATGGCATCATACTTGAAGTCAACGTATGAGAGTCCATGACCGAATGCGTACATGACAGGCTTTTCCTTGGTTTCGAACCAACGGTAGCCTACGAGCAGTTTTTCGGTGTATTCTGCATCAGGTGCCTGCTGGGTACGGCGTGCATTTGCATTGCCGCCAAGATCCTGACGGTACATGTTTGTGAAGAGGTCACCCTCGGTTCTTGCTTTCTGTGGGAAATTGCCCATTGCGTATGCAGGTGAGTCTTCAAGCTTGATTGGGAATGTGAAAGGCAGCTTGCCTGAAGGAGCAATCTTGCCGAACAGGATCTCTGCAAGAGCGTTACCGCCCTCCATGCCGTTCCACCAACCCTGAACGATTGTCGGTGACATCTTTTCCAGTTTCTGAAGATCGCATGGACCACCGCTGATAATGACGCTGACTACGTTAGGATTGACAGCGCTGACGGCAGCCAGTACCTCCTCCTGGCCCTGTGGCAGGAAAATATCAGAACGGTCGCTGCCTTCGGTCTCGATGTTCTTGCTGGTTCCGCATACAAAGATCACAAGATCAGCGTTCTGGGCTGCCTTGATTGCCTCGACCATCAGGTCGGTATCAATGGAGCGTGAAACCTGACCGCCACGGCCTGAAGGAATATTGAAGCCCTTTGCGTATGTTACCTGAACACCGTTGGCCTTAGCCATCTTCTCAATACCCATGAGAGGGGTAATTTCGTAAGGTGCCTTTACACCTGAACCTACGCCGCCACGGGCGGTGAAGTCAGTAGCATTCTGACCTATGACAGCAATCTTCTTGACGCTCTTCTTGATAGGAAGGAGTTTTGTCTGGTTCTTCAGCAGGACGACAGACTTTGTAGCTACTTCGTAGGCAATGCGCTGCTGTGCTGGAAGACTGGTCTTCTCAGGATTTGCCTTGTCAGCAGGAACTGGCTCAATGGCAAAACGTACGCGAAGAATGTCGCGGACCTTGTCATCGACAACGCTTTCAGGAACGATACCTGCACGGACTGAGTCAATGAGAGCAGGACCGAAGTAGTTGCTGCCGGTCATCTGGACATCAAGGCCACCCATTGCGGCACCAACTGTTGAGTGTGTTGCACCCCAGTCTGATACTGTAAGTCCCTTGAATCCCCATTCACCGCGCAGAATTTCATTCTGCAGATGGTTGTTTTCTGTGCAGTAGTAGCCGTTCACCTTGTTGTAAGCTGGCATAACTGCCATTGCACCGCCCTTGACGATGGCATCTTCAAAAGGCTTGAGGTAGATTTCACGCATGGTACGCTCGTCACATACTGAGTTTACGCTACCACGGTTGGTCTCCTGATTGTTCAGTGCGAAGTGCTTTATGCAGACAGCTGTTCCTACATCCTGTGAACCCTTGGTGTATGCAACTGCAAGAGCAGCAGCAAGGATTGGGTCTTCTGACAGGTATTCGTATGTACGGCCACCTACAGGCAGACGCTGAATATTGATGGCTGGGCCAAGGATGATATCCTTACCGCGGATTCGGCCTTCGGTACCCATGCCCTTGCCGTAGTTGTAAGCCATCTCTTCAGACCATGTAGCTGCCAGTGCTGAACCTGTCGGGAAGTAGGTCGATGAGTCAGTTGTCCAGCCGAGTGGGCGGAAACCGTCACCGCACTCCTCACGGATACCGAAAGGACCATCGGAATATTCAATTGCAGGGATTCCAAGTCTTGGTACGCCTTCTGAAGACATGTTGGTCTTGCTGTGGAGCATCATTACTTTCTCTTCAAGACTCATCTGTGAGATGATCTTGTTGATTTTCTTGTCATTCTCGGTGAGCTTTGCCTGTGGTGGCTTGGCTGCGAATGCTGCCATGGCTGCCATTGCGATGGCGGCAAAAAGGAATGTTCTCTTCATTGTATTGTTTGTTAGGTTTTGCTATTCAGCTTGCAAATACGTTATAATACTGCAAATATAGGACATGCAGTTGACAGACACAAAGATTGGGGCGGATTCAGATTTGTAATTTAGATTGATTGATGTGCTTTAATATATTTAAAAGGTATGGCTTTGAACAATCTCTTCCGTTTCAATGGCCTGTGCTGAACTTTATGACAATACCGGAATTTGCCGGTACGGTATAGCGGACAGGGTGGTCCTTCTTGAGGTCTGCCTTGAACTTGCGCCCTGACAATAGTTCGGTCATTGTGCAGTTTTCCTTCTCGGGAAGGTTCATGTATTCAAATGCATGGGCAGGGATGATGGTTTCAGTCATCAGGTCCATGTCACTGAAATTGACTGCCACCAGCATGCAGCTGCGTGAATCGGCCCTGAGGAAAGCGTACTGCCTGTGTGGGTTGAAATGGTCTGACCACGGGTTGACATACATCAGGTCAAAGAATTTGCCGCCCGATACGGCCTTTTCCTTTCTGGTTATGTTCAGCAGGGCAGAGTAGAACGCGTAGAGTTCCTTCTCCCTGGCTGTCAGAAGTTCTGTGTTGAACTTTCCGTTGTTGTACAGTCGTGAAAGAGTATCGGGTGCCCAGTAATCGAAAATGGTGGTCCTGCCGTCATGGCCACTGAAGCCTTCATGGTCCATTCCCCTTTCACCAAGTTCCTGACCAGCGTATACCATAACCGGACAAGTGTCCATGAGGGCCGATACTATCATGGCCGGCCTGGCCTTCCAGGCATTGCCGGCAAAGAAATCGCTGGCTATACGCTGTTCGTCATGGTTTTCCATGAAATGCAGCATGTGCGGACCATTCCCGCCCGTACGCTGCCAGCAACCGGTAATGGCCGTTGCTGACTCACGTCCTTCAACTACAGCGCGAAGGGTGTCGTAAAGGCCGACTTTGTCATAGAGATAGTCAAAGCCGCCCCATTCTATATAAGATGTGTATGAACCGGGGTTGTAGACTTCAGCTATGAATTGAATCTTCTTGTACTTTTTCTTTACTTCGGCTATGGCCCAGTGCCAGAATTCTACCGGAACCATCTCTGCCATGTCGCAGCGGAAGGCATCGACTCCCATTGATGCCCAGTAGAGCAGTATGCTGCGCATGCGCAGCCATGTTGAAGGAATTGGGTTAAACTGCTTTCCCAGACCATTGTACTGGTAATCTACACCATAGTTGAGCTTGACGGTCTCGTACCAGTCACATACTGAAGGGGTTGCACAGAACTTGTCATTTCCGGTAGCCTTCGCAGGCTTTTCCGTATAGTCCTTCCAGTCTATCTCTCCTGAGAGCTGCTGCCCCGGAATGTAGTAAAAATTGTTGTCGGGTGAAAATGCCTTGGTGCAGTCATCGGCTTCACCGAGTCCTATTTCCCCCTTGGGCATGCATACTGACTTGTATTCGCGTGCAACATGGTTTGGCACGAAGTCCATGATGAAACCAAGTCCGGCATCATGTACGCGCTTTACCAGTGACTTGAATTCATCAAGCCTGTCCGGTACTGATACTGCCAGGTCTGGGTCAATGTCATAATAGTCCCTTATGGCATACGGGGAACCTGCTATGCCCTTTACCGTAGCGGCATGTGAAACCGGTATTCCATATTTTGAATAGTCGGTCACGCTGGCATGTGCGATAAGTCCCGTAAACCATATGTCGGTATATCCGTTTTCCCGGATTCCAGCGAGGATTTCCGGAGTGAAGCTGTTCATTTTGCCACAGCCGTTCTGCTCAATTGAACCTCCAGGAACCTGCTCCTTTGCAGGATTGCAGTACAATCGGGTGAAAATCTGATAAATGACCCTCTTTTTCATGCTTGGAGCAATGTTATTTCTGTATTCTCTTGATAAGGTTCGTAAGAACGGTGCCAGGTCCGCATTCTGTGAATTCGGTTGCGCCGTCTGCAATCATGTTAATTACGCTCTGTGTCCATTTCACCGGAGAATTCAGCTGGCTTACCAGGTTCGCCTTAATCTCTTCGGGATCAGTGTGTGGCTTTGCATCGAAATTCTGGTAGATTGGGCACTTTGGAGTGTTGAAAGGAGTCTGTGCGATGGCCTGTGCAAGCTCATCCTTGGCAGGAGTCATGAGAGGAGAGTGGAAAGCGCCGCCTACGGTCAGCGGGAGTGCACGCTTTGCTCCGGCCTCGGTCATGAGCGGACATGCCTTGGCAATTGCCTCGCTTGAACCTGAAATGACTACCTGTCCTGGGCTGTTGTAGTTGGCAGGAACCACTACAAGGCCTTCGGCCATGAGACCTGCACAGATCTCTTCAATCTTTTCATCGGCCAGGTTGATGATGGCAGCCATTGTGCCAGGAACCTTTTCGCAGCACTTCTGCATGGCATTGGCGCGCTTTGAGACAAGCTTGAGACCATCTTCGAATGAAATGGCACCGCACGCTACCAGTGCTGAGAATTCTCCAAGTGAGTGACCTGCAACCATGTCTGGGTTTACGTCACCCAGCGACTTGGCTACAGCAACTGAATGAATGAATACTGCAGGCTGTGTTATATCTGTACGGCGCAGCTCTTCGTCTGTGCCGCTGAACATGATTTCTGAGATTCTGAATCCGAGAGTTTCATCAGCCTGGGCGAACAATTCTCTTGCCCAGTCATACTGATCAAATAAATCCTTGCCCATTCCTGAAAATTGGGCACCTTGTCCCGGAAATACTAATGCTTTCATAATGAATTCGTTAATTTTAGATTTTTTATGATTTGACCGCAAAAGTAACCAATAACATTGATGAAATCTCACTTTTTTGCACGGACAGCACAATTTTTGCGCACATTGCGCGTTTATATGAAAAACAAAGATAAACAGGCATGACTGCAAGACATATAGACCAGACAACTGACAATGCGGAAAAGACAGAACACTCTGATGCAATGGGTGGGTTCCAGAGAGCCATCAAGAGATTGTTTGACATAGTCTTTTCGCTTCTGGGACTCATTCTCTTATCACCGGTATTCCTGGTTCTTTTCATAGTACTGGCATTTGACAAGGGACCGGTTATCTTCAGCCAGGAAAGAATAGGCTACAAGGGACGTCCTTTTAGGATATACAAGTTCCGCACAATGAGGACTGACTGTGAAAATGACGGCATACCGCGCCTCGCCGAAGAGAGGGACAAGTTCATCACTCCGGTCGGCAAGTTCCTGAGGGCTCATCATCTGGACGAACTTCCCCAGTTGTGGAACGTCTTCACAGGCGACATGTCGTTCGTAGGCCCAAGACCGGAAAGACAATTCTTCATTGACCAGATCAACCGGGAGACCGATGATTACAAGTACATCTACCTGATGCGTCCTGGAGTGACATCACATGCAACATTATACAATGGTTATACCGATACAATGGAAAAGATGCTGAAGCGCCTTGAATATGACCTGGATTATCTGGATAACCGAAGCCTGATGCTTGACTTGAAGATAATTCTTACTACATTTGTATCAGTTGCCGGCGGAAAGAAGTTCTGACGGCAATCTTCTTTTATTTCGGAATATGAAAAGAGCACTAACGATAATTGTGGCATTGTTGTCACTGGCCATGCCTGCCATGGCACAGATGACAGAGAGCCAGATAAGAGACTATGTCCTGGAAGAACAGGCCAAGGGAACATCACAGGAACAGATTGTCATGAATCTGAACCGCCGCGGCGTAACCATGCAGCAGTTGCAGCAGATGCGACAGAAGTATGAGGCATCACAGTCAAGCGGCATTATTGGAAATACCATCCAGACAAACCAGAACGGTACCACTGTCCGTTCGCGCACACTGCAGAATGAGCTGCAGCAGAAGAACAGCCTGAACATGGTAAGCTCACTTGATGAACAGCAGGCAGAACGCACCATGACTGAACAGGAACGCCTGCAGGTTATGTACAGTGAATCAATGTTCATGTTCACTGATTCAATCTACATGCTCCTGGAGTCGCTGAAGCCTCGCAAGCAGATATATGGCCATGACCTTTTCAAATCAGAAAATGCCACATTCCAGCCCAGCCTGAACCTGGCAACGCCTCAGAACTACAAACTTGGCCCTGGTGATGAGGTCATTATTGACGTATGGGGTTCTTCGCAGATGACTGTCCAGCAGATTATATCACCTGACGGAAACATTGTGGTCGAGAACATCGGCCCGGTCTATCTGAACGGCCTGACCGTCCAGCAGGCCGACAAGTACCTGAAGAAGGTCTTCAGTGAAATATGTGCCGGACTTGATGATGACAATGGCGATTCCAGCATAAAGCTTTCACTTGGCCAGAACCGCTCTATCCAGATAAACGTGATGGGTGACGTTGTTTACCCCGGAACATACACCGTATCATCATTCGCAACTATACTGAATGCCCTCTACATGGCAGGCGGCGTAAGTGATGTAGGTACCCTGCGTGACATAAAGGTATACCGCCAGAACAAGGAGGTGTCAAGCTTTGACCTCTACGATTACCTGATGAACGGCAAGGTTACCGGTGACATACGTCTTGAAGACAATGATGTGGTCATGGTTCCGGCAATAAGCTGCCTGGTAACAATTGACGGACGCATAAGACGTCCTATGTACTATGAAATGAAGAGCACTGAAAATGTGGCTGACCTTATTAAATATGCAGGTGGAATGGAGTCCGATGCATACCGCAAGGACGTAAGACTGATACGTATGGGCGGTGTACAGCGTGAAATCTATACACTTGACGACAGTAAGCAGAAGTCTTTCCTGATGGCTGACGGTGACTCTGTGTATGTTGACTCAATCATGGCAACATACTCAAATATGGCTGAAGCCCGCGGAGCCTTCTACCGTCCGGGTATGTTCCAGGTCGGTGAATCTGTCAAGACGGTACGTGACCTTATTCAGGCAGCAGGTGGCCTGCGTGAAGAGGCTTTCCTAAACCGCGCATTGCTGAACAGAACCAATCCTGACAAGACCCTTACCAACCTTTCAATAGACCTTGACGGTATTGTAAAGGGTACAGCTGCTGATGTAGAACTGCGAAACGGAGATGTATTCTTTGTTCCGACCATTTTCGACATTCAGGAAAAACAGACATTCAGCATATTCGGCGAGGTTCAGTTCCCAGGTACATATACATATGCCGACAATACCCAGATTGAGGACCTTATCATACAGGCCGGTGGTCTGAAGGAGTCGGCTTCAGTATCAAAGGTCGATGTAGTCCGCCGCAAGCGCGACAAGTCATCACTTGAAGACAGCAAGGAGATTTCAGAAACATTCTCGTTCAGCATATCCGAAGGATTGACCATAAATGACGGTGATTTCAGGCTGCAGCCATTTGACGATGTATATATACGCAAGAGTCCGGCATATATTGAGAATCAGCGTGTCATGATTGAGGGTGAGGTGCTTTTCCCCGGATACTATTCAATGTCAGAGAAGGGTGAAAGACTGAGCGACATAGTCCTGCGTTCCGGAAATTTCACCAGCGAGGCATACCCTTCAGGCGCCCGTCTGCAGAGAACCATGACCGAGGATGAGAGACTCAGGGTAAAGGATATAACCAAGCTGCTTTCAAACAATGACTCCATCATGCTTGAAAACATTGACCTGGAGACAACTTTCTATGTTGGTATAGACCTTCAGGCGGCTGTCGATGATCCTGACGGACCTGCAAACATAGAGCTCCGTGACGGTGACCGTCTGATTGTCCCCAAGTTCAGCAATACCGTAAAGATGAACGGCGAGGTCATGTATTCGAATACGGTTTCCTACATGAGGGGAAAGAACCTGAAGTATTACATAGACAAGGCTGGTGGCTATGGTCAGGGAGCCAAGAAGAACAAGGCATACGTGGTTTACATGAATGGTACCGTAGCCAAGGCCAAGAAGCATTCTTCAAAACTTGTCCAGCCGGGTTGTGAGATTATCGTTCCAAAACGCCAGGAACGTGACGGCCTGAAGGCATCTGAGATTCTCAGCCTGAGCTCAACATCGGCTTCACTGGCAACTGTCGTACTTGCACTTATCAACCTGATAAAGTAACAACTATGGAGGATTCAGCTAACGAAAAGAGAATTCCTTTCATCAAGGAAGAAGAAATATTCGACCTTCTGCACAAGTTGGTTGGTCAATGGAAGACTATAGCCAAATGGGCATCGGCCTTCTTCCTGTTCGGTATTATTGTCGCGTTTACGGGACACAAGAAATACACTTCCTCAGTTTCAATGGCCCCGGAATCAGGTGAATCTTCATCAATGGGAAGCCTGGGATCGTTGGCTGCCATGGCGGGAATCAACCTGAATGCCCTTGGTGGTGGAGGTGATGCAATCTATCCAACGCTCTATCCTGACATCATAGAATCCCTGCCATTCATTACATCCCTGTTTGACGTGCGTGTGCAGACAATTGATGGTAGCGTAGACTCAACCTACCTTTACTATAGGCAGAACATCCACAAGGAATTCTGGCTCTCCAAAGTCGTGAAATACCCAAAGAAGCAATTGAAGAAGGTGATAAAGAAGATTATGGGAGGTGATAAATGGAGCGGTGATGCTTCAGTCTTTGACCCTTACTATCTTTCAGAGTCACAGCTTGTTTTTGTCAATAATGTCAAGAATGACTTCTCTGTATCAATTGACAAGAAGACCGATGTGATCTATCTGTCATTTACGGAACAAGATCCTAAGGTGGCAGCTATCATGGTCGATGAGGTCCGCAAGAAACTGCAGCAGGCAATTACCGAGTACCGTACACAGAAGGTCATGCTTGATTATGAATATGTGGAGAAACTCTACAATGAGTATAAGGAGAGTTACCTGAAGGCACAGATGGATTATGCAGAGTTCTGTGACCGCAACCGTAACATCATTCAGGAAAAGGCAATGGTTGAAAGGACCAGGCTGGAGGCCGATATGGAACTGAAGAACACATTGTATACCCAGTGGGCACAGCAACTGGAACTATCCCGTGCCAAGGTTCAGCAGAACACTCCAGCCTTCACCATACTGACTCCTGCAGCTATTCCAGCCAAAGCATCATCAGCAAGGAAACTGAAAGTGATGTTCATGTTCCTGTTCATGGGAGCATTCATAGGTTCAACCTATGTGCTGACCTGGGATTGGGTGATAGAAACCTGGAAGAAGATATTCAATCTTTCCATATGATCATTTACCTGGCAGTATTCTTGATTTTGCTCTTCCCCTGCATCAGATATGATATCTGTGCAAAGAAGGGTGGAGAAGGAATCTGGTACCAGGTGACGCTTTGGTCGTTGATACTCCTTGCCGCGTTCAGGTTCAGGACTGGCGGCGATACCCTCAACTACTACGACATATTCAAGGATTATCCGTTAGTCTCTGAACTGGGACGGTTTGATTTCCTGGGTGCAGACTATAATCCCATGTGGTACGTTCTTAATTCCTTATTCCGCAGCTTTGGAAACAGTTTCTTCCTTTTCCAACTGGCTGAGGCAATATTCGTGAACGTAGTGATATTCCGTTTCTTCTACCGATACTGTCACTACTTTTTCGTGGCCGTGCTGGTCTACTATTTCGGATACTACTTCTATTTCAACATGGAGATCCTAAGGGAGATCATATGCATATGCCTTTTCCTGATTGCGTATCCTTACCTTGAGGAAAAACGCTATCTGCCATACTTTGCAATGATGGTACTGGCTTTGTTCTTCCATACATCGGCCATTGCCATGCTGGTTGCACCAATCTTCATGTCTTTCAAGAGAGACCGTCTGATTTTCTGCATCCTGACCTGTCTGGCTATAGCTGCTATACTTTCTACATTCGACATTGTAGGTATAATACTTTCATCGGTATTCGGAACCGAGGTAAATCTGGTGAGGCAATATCTTGCAATAGAGCAACCAAACTTGACAGGTGCTATCCTTACATTCCTCATTGCAGTTCCTTTCCTGATGATTTTCTATCTTAGAGAGAGACTAGATATTCACAGCGACAACCAGTTCGGTGCACTGCTGAATTTTGTGGTCATCATCCATGCTGTTTCCATGTTCATGCGCGGACCAGCCAGACTGGCAAACTATTTCATGCTTATTGGAATGGTGTTTATAATAAATACCCTGATGGACAACTGGCAGAAGATCCGTTCAAGCCAATACACCACATTGTTTGTCATGGGAACACTGTTTGTTTATTTCTTCAACCTTACATTCTTCTATACTAAGAGCAAAAACTCAGAGGTCAGAGATACGCATGTCTATGACAGATATATTCCATATGTATCAGTTTTCAACCCACATGTAGTGGAAAAACGCGAGAAATTGGTTATTAACGAGCATTATCGGAAAGATATAGTAACTTTGGAGGAGCGATGAATAAGGTTTTCAACACAGGAGAGACTCAGGATGACCTCAGGGCAATGTATAACCCTGACGGTTCAACGCTTCGTAAAGCCCAGATACGCATGCTTGAAATGCTTGGGTATCTTGATTCCGTCATGAAGGAACTGGGAATTGAGTATTTCCTGTCGTGTGGAAATGTTATTGGAGCTCTCCGTCATGGAGGATTTATTCCGTGGGATGATGATGTTGATGTCAGTATCAGGCGGGAAGACATGGCTAGGCTGTGTGATTTCCTGGAGAAACACCCTCATGACCAATTCAAGATACAGACCCGTAATACCGATGACGGATTCTGGGGGATATGGCCTGTGCTACGTGATACCAAGAGTGAATATATCCAGGATGATATAGTCCATAAGGTCAGGAAATTCCGTGGACTCCAGATAGATATATTCACAATGGAAGAGATGTCTTCAAGGAGTCTGCATTGGGTATGCTGTGCTCTATATGTAAAACTTGTTGCACCATTCATCGGTAGGAGTAGAGTATGTGCCAACCTGTTCTATTACCTGGTTGTCAGACTGCTATTCCCTGCAGTCCGATTCTTGTGCAGGCTCTTTGGCAAAGGTGATAAGATCATGTATCCGTTGGGTTCATCATGGCACATGACCTTTTCCAAGAAATTTATTTTTCCGCTGGGAAGCGTTGAGTTCGAAGGTAAACAATATCCGGCCCCAATAGTACCTGACAAGTATCTTGAGGAGGAATTCGGACCATTCATGGATCTTCCTGACCGTGATAGCAGGAATAAGCATAAGGCTGAATATAAAATCTGGGATTGATGGGTAGTATCAGAAAGAATTTCGGCTACAATTTATTGCTGACGGCCTGCAATTACATATTTCCGCTGATCATATTCCCGTACGTTACCAGAGTACTGGGACTGTCAAACATTGGAATATGTGATTACGTTGATAGTATAATCCAGTATTTCATTCTGTTTTCCATGCTTGGCGTGGGGTCTCTTGGAGTCCGTGAGATTGCCCGATGCAAGGATGATCTGGAGAGGCGCAGTACGGTTTTTTCCACACTTATCACAGTCAATTCAATTCTGACACTTGCCAGTATTGCGGTGTTGGTCCTGTGCGCCAATCATGTCCCAAGGTTTTTTCCGTACAAGCCCTTCCTGATGGTGGGAATCAGCAAATTGCTTTTCCAGGTATTTGTGGTTGACTGGTTCTATCAGGGTCTTCAGGAATTCCGCTACATCACTATCAGGTCTATAGCAATCCGATGCATATACGTCATAGCGATCTTCCTGTTTGTCCATTCAGAGACAGATACTTTGAAATACTATATGCTGACCTGCCTGATCACGTTCTTCAATGCTGTCTGCAATTGGTCATATTCCTACAGATTCTGTAAATTCAGATTCCGTAGGATCAGATTGGATCTGTTCCTGACTCCAATCCTTGTTTTTGGTTACTACAGGATACTGACCTCACTCTATACGACATTCAATACATTCTTTCTCGGTTATGTCCAGGGCGATGCTGAGGTCGGCTGTTTTGCAACTGCAGCCAAAATCAATACTCTGATCATGGCAGTCTTCACAGCTCTCACCACTGTCCTTGTTCCAAAGGTGGCCCAACTCATAGATGATAGAGATGATGTCAGGCTCAGAGAGATTGCTGACAAGACTTTCTCGCTAATCTACATTGCTTCAGTGCCGGTTATTGTGTTTGGTGTGATATTTGCCCCAGAGATAATCAGATTGATAGCAGGTGCCGGATTTGAAGGAGCTGTCACTCCTTTCAGGATAGTGATATTCCTGATTCTCGTTATTGGTCTGGAACAGATTGTCATACAGCAGTTTCTCATGGCATCAGTTGATACCAGGTCAATTGCGCTGGTGTCAACAGTAGGTGCTGTAGTGGGCCTTTCCATGAATTTCATACTTACTCCAAGAATTGCCTCTGTTGGTTCTGCCATAGCGTGGGGCTGCTCTGAACTGGCTGTCTTGGTTTCTGGTAGTATCATGCTCTATAGGAAAATGGGTATTTGCATAAGTTTCCGTGAACTATTCAAAAGCATACTTATGGGTTTACTCTATGTGATAACCCTGATTATGGTAAAAACTATTTGTGGATATCCCATGCTTTCACTAATTTTGGGGTGTGGTGTGACATGTGTGCTCTTTCTGTTCATAAATTTGAAACTCCAGAGGAATGAACTACTGGCCCAGTCGTTGAACAGTATAAGAGAAAAACTTGTAAAGTAGACATGCTGCCACATATGTACAATGAATATTGCAATTCTGCTAACAGCATATAACGGTGAAAACTATCTGGCCCATCAGCTGGATTCCATTATCGCCCAGTCATGTCCCGATTGGTCTCTTCTGATCAGGGATGACTGCTCAACTGACTCTACGGTAGATATAGTCAAGTCATATTCTGCAAAGGACAGCCGTATCAGATTGGTTGAGACAGGTGTGAAACGAGGTCCTCTTGATGGTTTCATGTGGCTTCTTGAACAGGCCAATGCTGACTATTTCATGTTCTGTGACCATGATGACGTATGGATTCCTGAGAAGGTGGAACAGACACTCAGGGAGATGCAGAAGATTGAAAATGGAAGTGGTTCCACTCCGGTTGTGGTAGGAACCGACCTTTCAATCGTTGATGAAAACCTGAACATTATCAATTATTCGTACCGTCACAGCAGAACACATTACTCTTTGGAACAACTGAATGACAGGAGATGGCATCTGTTCTATGATGATATCCCCGGTTGCACCATGATGCTGAACAATGTTGCCCGTCAGATAAGCCTTCCATATCCGAAGCGTGCAGTCATGCACGACTGGTGGATCATGGTATCTGTTTTATGGAATGGTGGAAAGGTGGGTTTTGTTGATACTCCTACGATATTGTACAGACAGCATTCCGGAAACCACACCGGTGTCAGGAAGGTCAGGAGAGTATTTGGAAAATTTGCACATTTGAAAGAGATATCTGAAAAGACATCACGCCAGTATGAATCCACAAGACAGTTCCACCATATGGGAAAGGTTAGATTTGTGCTTATGAAGACATGTTACATGCTGAAAGTCCAGTGGAATCTCAGATATAAGAAGAGCGTCTGACGTTATGGATAAGTTTCGCAAGTACACAAGGATAATACTCTCCACGCTCCGTGGATTGGTTTTGTGTGCTATATACAGAATAATACCTGCCAAACCTATTTTACTGACGGACAGAGAAGAAAAGATTACCGTTTCACTTACCAGCTATGGGCGCAGGGTAAGCAAGACGCTCAGATATTCTCTTCTTTCCATATTGCATCAGACAGTCAGACCTGATAGGGTTGTTGTCTGGCTGGATGAACAAGAGTTCTGTAAAGAATCTATTCCCGGATATCTCAGGAAATACATCCGAAACTATGGCATAGATGTGTGCTTCTGCCCAAATATACGCTCATACAAGAAACTAATACCTTCCTTGAAGGCATTTCCTTCTGACCTGATTGTTACCATTGATGATGATCTGGTATATGATCGCCATTTGATAGAACTTCTGTACAACAGACATTGCGCGGAACCGCATGCTATAGTCTGCTCAAATGCCCATGAACCAAGATTCGGTTCTCAGGGAATACTTCCATACAAGCAGTGGAACCTGAACACACCATTTTCAGAGGAGAAACTTATATTTCCTTTAGGAGGCTCTGGTACACTTTATCCTCCAGGTTCACTTCACCAGGATGTGTTCAATGAGGAAGTGTTCATGAAACTCTCTCCGGCAGCTGATGATGTATGGTTCTGGATAATGGGAATCCGTAAAGGGTCAGAATCAGTAGTGCTAGGCCGTTCAATAATGTACATGGAAATTGACCTGATACATCAGTTTCTTCACAAGCAGTCATCTTTGAAAGGGGCAAACCTTGGAGCAAACAGGAATGACGTTCAGCTTCAAGCAGTTATTTCTTATTATGGAATGATCCCCAAAAAAGAGTTTCTAGAGAATTTGCTGAACTCTGACAAGAATTAGATATAAACTCCTTATCTTTGTGGCATGAAAGAGGGATTGGTGTCTGTCATTACCACAATTTTCAACTCTGAAAAATATATTGCACAGGCTATTGAGTCGGTGCAGGCACAGACATATACCAACTGGGAAATGGTTATTACTGATGACTGCTCATTGGACCGTGGACGTTCAATAGTTGAGGATTATGCAGCTAAGGATCCCAGAATTAAATATTATAAGCTTGAAACCAACGGCGGCCCAGGCATTTCCCGAAATAATTCAATACTTAAGTCCGAGGGTCAGTATATAGCCTTCCTTGACAGTGATGATACATGGCTTCCAGAGAAACTGGAGAAGCAGGTTGCTTTACTGAATGAGAAGAAATGTGGAGTTGTCTGTTCCAGCTATCTAACCTGTGTGGAGGACTCTGAACCTGATGGAATTGTCAGATGTCTAAGGAAAATTCCTTACTGGAGGATGGTGTGTGACAATGCCATAGGTTTCCTTACCATGATGTTTGACCGTAAGGTTACCGGTGATGCGCTGCTGCCTGAAATACGCAAGCGTCAGGACTGGGGACTGAATATTGAACTTCTCAAAAGATGCCGTGTTGCCTATGGGATAAAAGATCCTTTGGCAATATATCGGGTCCGTAAGGGGTCTGTCTCAAGAGATAAGTTCTCGCTCATCAAGTATAATGTCGCAATTTACAGGCAGGTTGTGGGTTTCTCAGGACTGGGTTCAATTTTCTTCTTCATTTTCATATTCATGCCATTCTATTCGGGCAAGAAACTTCTGATATTCCTGGATAATATTAGATTCCGTATCTCTAGAAAATAATATACTAGTCTTCCTTGTTCTTCCTGTAGATCTTGAATCCTGTGAACGCCATGATTATGCTCATGAGCGGGCTTATCAGGTTGAAGAAACAGTACGGCAGGTAGGCTATGGTTGCCACGCCAAGAACTGTGCTCTGAGTCATGCCGCAGGTGTTCCATGGAATAAGAACCGATGTGACCGTGACGGAATCTTCAGTTGTCCTTGACAGCAAACGTGTCTCATATCCCATCTTCCTGTAAATATCCTTGAATGTGCTTGCTGTCAGTATCACAGAAAGGTACTGATCGCTGGTGGTAAGGTTCATGAGCAAGCCCGATGCAACTGTTGATGTTACCAGACTGCCGGTTCTGCGGATTCGCTTGACCAGTGCGCCTGTAATGCTCTCAAGCATGCGTCCTGCAACCATGGTGGCTCCAAAACAGAGCGCGCACAGAATGAGCCAGACTGTATCCATCATGCCTGCCATGCCGCCGGTCGATACCAGGTCATTCAGCATTTCATTGCCAGTCTCTATTCCAGTAGAGCCGAATAATATGATGGAGCTGCCCTTTATGTAACCTGAAATTGCGGAATCTCCAGCTATCTGGGTCACTATATGCGGCTGAAGTATAAGGGCCGATGCCACGCCGGCAAGTGCCGATATGAAGAGCGTGGCCAGTGATGGTACGCGCCTGGCTATTAGAATACCGGTTATCAGAGGTACTATGAGTGTCCATGGCGTAATATTGTAGGCGGCATGCAATCCTTCAATTCCTGATTCAACAGCCGTTTCTGATGATACGCTCATAACCAGTCCTGCCACCAGGAATATTGCAAGTGAGATAAGGAATGAAGGAACTGTAGTTCCCAGCATATATTTAATATGTGTGAACAGGTCGGTCCCACTAACCGATGAAGCCAGTACGGTGGTATCACTCAATGGGGAAATCTTGTCACCGAAGTAGGCACCGCTGATTATTGCACCGGCAGTCCATGCCTGTGAAATGCCAAGCATGGTTCCTATACCCATAAGTGCCACGCCAATTGTGGCAATAGTGCTCCATGAACTTCCGGTAAGGACGGAAACCACCGCACATATTATGCAGGTGCAGACCAGGAAGAAACGTGGAGACAGGACCTCAAGACCATAGCAGATGAGGGTGGGGACCACGCCTCCTGCCATCCAGGCACCGCCAATCATGCCTATCACCAGCAGAATCATTATGGCTTCCGATGTTGTTCCAATGGTACTCTTCAGAGATTCCGTGAAGTGTTCCCATGGCATTTTGTAAAGAGTCATTGATATGACTATGCTGACTGCGCTGGCTGCAAGCAGGGCTACCTGATTGCCTCCGCCAAGCGAATCGCTGCCGAACAGCTTTACCATCACGGTCACCAGTCCAACCAGCACGGCCATTGGAATGAGTGCGACTGAAGGTCTTGGCAATTTCCCTTGCTTTATTTCTTTTGTTTCCACTCCCTGTTATTTCTAATTGTGGGCAAAAATAGTATATTTGTAGCATGTTTCCTATGAATGACACACTCTGGATAGCACTTGCTGTAATGGCAATCGTACTGATTGTACCGATTATTGCAAACAGGCTGCGTTTTCCCGCAATTGCCGGCCTGATCGTGGCAGGTGTCATAGTTGGTCCCGGATGCCTTGGCGTTCTCCAGTCAGGCAGTGAAACGGACTTTTTCAGCAATGTAGGACTTCTTTTCATCATGTTCTTTGCCGGACTTGAAATAGACCTTGAAGAGATGAAGAAGAACAAGGTGTGGGGTGTATCGTTCGGCATCCTGACATTCCTTGTACCATCGGTACTGACCTATCTTGCAGGTTATTACCTGCTGGGCATGGGCAATGCGGCGAGCGGAGTCATGGCATGCATTCTGGGGTCTCATACACTTGTATCGTACCCCATAATAAGCAGGTACGGACAGGGACGCCGCAAGAGTGTCACCATATCAGTGTCAGGTGCGCTCATAGCCATATTGCTGGCTCTGGTTTCATATACCATGATCCAGGCGACGGTGGGTGATGGCGAATTCAGCATGGGACTCTTTGCAACACTGTCACTTTCATATGCCGTGCTGGTGATTCTGGCATATCCACGTGTAGCCCGCTGGTTCTTCAGCAATGTCAAGAGCAGTTCGCAGCATTTCATGTTTGTGCTCATAATGCTTGCCCTGAGTTGCGGACTGGCAGAACTTGCCGGATTGGAAAGAATACTCGGAGCATTCATTGCCGGTCTGGTGCTGAACCGATATATTCCCAAGTCGTCACCGCTTATGAACCGCCTGGATTTTGTGGGCAATGCCATGTTCATTCCAGTATTCCTGGTCAATACCGGCATGATGATAGACTTGCGCGCCATATCGGGGAACTTTTCGGTCCTGTGGCTGGCGGCATTGCTTTTCGTGGCCGGGACAATCGGAAAGTGGCTTGTCGCTTTCATGACCCAGAAAGCCTGCAAGCTTACCAAGTATGACAGGCGCATAATATTCGGACTCAGCGAATCACACGCAGCCGGAGCCCTTGCCATAGCGATGGGGGCATATTCGGCTGGCATACTTGACAATTCATCCCTCAGTGCAACCGTGCTGATAGTACTCTTCTCATGCATATTGAGCAATCTTGAAACCGAACGCGGTGCGCGCGAACTGCACAACAGGCAGATGTCGCAGAACAGTACTTCGGGCGACAGGCGCCTGCTGGTAGTACTTACAGGTTCCAACACTCTCCAGGCAATCATGGATACCGCAACCACCCTGCATGGCCGTGATGACCGCAGTATGGTTGGCCTTTATGTTACCGTTAATGGCGACCATGCCCAGAAATACATGACTGACGGCCGCAACCGTCTTGACGAAGCCGCCAGGATAGCAGCATCGGCCGAAATACCTTTTGTCAGCCAGAACAGGCTGGGCAACAATATTACCGAGAGCATCATACATGCATCGGAAGAGTACGGCATTGACCACATGCTTATGGGACTGCCGCTGAGAAATGACATTACAACCCGTTATTATGAAAGCATAATCCGATGCCTGACCGATGGCATACGCCACCAGATTGTACTCCAGAGGTTTACCACGCCGTTGAATACAATCCGCAGGCTTACCGTGCTGGTGCCCGGTCCGGTTGTCCAGGATGACTATTTTGAACAGACCATGAAAACCGTCTATGACATTTCAATGACCATTGGCTGTGCCTGTGAATTCTACGGCAAGGAACAGGCTGTCGATGCAGTCCGCTCAACCGGACTGAACTTCTCAAGCGGACGAGTCCGCTACAATGCCGTAGGTGAATCGGCCGATATGAACTGGGTCATGACCGATGCCCATAAGGACCACCTGTTGCTGCTGATAGGCCAGCGTGACAGTGATACCCATGCGGGCCGTGCATTCCTTCACCTATATGAGCGAATCCATTTCATGCAGGCCGATGCCAGCATAATGATAATATATCCGGGAACCGATGGGCTGAAAGGAACATCGTCACAGATTTCCGCACGTACTGAGCGTGATTTCCTGAAGATGCTCAGAATGTAACAAACTACTTCCCTGTTGAATTATGGCAATAGATTATAAGAGCGAACTCAACGGCAGCCAGTGTGATGCCGTACTATATACATCGGGTCACAGCATGGTCATAGCAGGTGCCGGTTCAGGCAAGACCCGTGTACTTACATACAGGATAGCCCACCTGCTTGAAGAGGGCTATGAACCCTGGTCAATTCTTGCGCTTACCTTTACCAACAAGGCAGCCGGAGAGATGAAACAGCGAATATCGGACAAGGTGGGAAGCAATCGCGCCAAGTACCTGTGGATGGGTACTTTCCACAGCATTTTCAGCCGAATACTCCGGAATGAGGCCGACTGGCTGGGCTATTCACATGACTTTACCATTTATGACCAGACCGATTCGCAGAATCTCATCAAGTCCATCATACGTGAAATGCAGCTCGATGAGAAGGTATATAAGCCATCGGCAGTCCAGAACCTGATATCATCGGCCAAGAACCGCCTTGTGACTGCGCAGAAATTCCAGAACAGCCCGGAATGGAACGAACTGGCAAAGGCAAGGAACATGCATATGCTGGGCAAGATATTCCAGAAATATGAGGACCGCTGCCGTGTGGCCAATGCCATGGACTTCGATGACCTGCTGCTTCAGACCTACAGCCTGTTCTTCAATCATAAGGAGGTACGTGAAAAGTACAGCAGGCAGTTCAGGCAGATTATGGTCGATGAGTACCAGGATACTAACTCCGTCCAGCACTTCATCGTCAGGCTTCTGGCTACGGGGGGTGCAGTCGTGTGCGTAGTGGGCGACGATGCCCAGAGCATCTATTCATTCCGTGGAGCAAACATTGAGAATATGCTTCAGTTCACAAAAGACTTTCCCGATGCCAAAGTGTTCAAGCTTGAGCAGAATTACCGTTCAACCAAGACCATAGTACAGGCAGCAAGCAGCCTGATTGCCAAGAACAGCCGCCAGATAAAGAAAAACGTCTTCTCGGAGAAAGAAGATGGTGATTCCATAAAGGTCCTCAGGGCTACATCGGACCTTGAAGAGAGCAAGATAGTCGTCAACAAGATGGTTGACCTGCACACTTTCAGTGATGTCGACTGGAAAGGCATGGCCATTCTTTACAGAACCAATGCCCAGTCCAGGCTGCTTGAAGAGGCACTCCGTGAAAGAGGATTGCCTTACAAGATATATGGCGGCATGTCATTCTACAGCCGAAAGGAAATCAAGGATGTGATTGCATATCTGCGACTTGCCATCAATCCCAAGGATGATGAGGCATTCAAGCGTACCATAAACTATCCGGCACGTGGAATTGGCCAGACAACCCTGACCAAACTCATAGAAGCCGCTGCACAGTCAGGCCAGCCGCTCTGGGATGTCGCAAATGACCCCCATGGGTTCGGAGTGGAAATAAATAGTGGCACGGCATCGAAGATAGCCGGCTATGTATCAATGATCACTTCGTTCCGCAACCAGGCCATTCAGGCCGATGCTTTCCATATGGTCCAGGCCGTAATCAGGGATGCCGGAATAGACCGTGACCTGGCTAGTGACCATACTGTCGAAGGCGAGGGCAGGCGTGATAATGTGCAGGAACTGCTGTCAGGCATAAAGAGTTTCTGCGACCAGAAGATTGAAGAGGGCGATGACAGGATACATCTTACAGACTACCTGAGCGAGGTTTCGCTCATGACAGACCAGGATAATGAAACTGTAGAGGATATTGAGAAGGTTACCCTTATGACGGTCCATTCGGCCAAGGGACTTGAGTTCGACACAGTCTTCATAGTAGGACTTGAAGAGGACCTTTTCCCCAGCGCAAAGTGTTCGGAAAGTGAAAGGGGACTTGAAGAGGAGAGACGCCTGATGTATGTTGCAATGACCAGGGCAGAGAAAAGACTGTTCCTTGCCTATGCCATGCAGCGTTTTAAGTATGGGTCAAGTGAACCGGGTGTTCCTAGCCGATTCTTGAAAGATATTGATTCTCAGTATCTTGATTTTCCTGCGCCAGCACAGAGGATGACATTCCGCGGAACAGGTTTCAATCCGTCACCATACATGCACCGCAACAGCAGTGAGGACGGAGTCCCTCAATTCCAGCGTCGCAGCGAATCAGCTAATGCCCCACAGTTCCGCCAGAAACAGGGCTATACGCCAAACAGTGGTTCGCGCCAGGCCTATAATAATACCGGTGGCAGCCAAAAGCCGGCATTCCCGGGACGAAGCAGTCGGTCATCACTACAGGTAGTTACGGAAGATATGCTAAGGAATACGGCTCCGAAATCAGCAGCCGGAGCCCTTCATGAAGGCAATGTTATTGAACATGAACGTTTCGGAATAGGCAGTGTTCTTGCCGTTGAGGGACAAGGTGGAGACATGAAGGCAAAAATCAAGTTCCTGAACTTTGGCGAAAAGACATTGTTGCTTAAATTTGCGAAATACAAGGTGCTGAAGTAATTGCTTCAGAATAGAAGATAACAACTAACTAATTAATAATCAAAAATGAAGAGAATGTTTATTGCATTGCTGGCATTGTTCATGCTGGCAATTCCTGCTTCTGCGCAGCAGGATCCTAACTTCTTTATCTATCTCTGTTTTGGCCAGTCCAACATGGAGGCTGGTGCGGTTCCTGCTGAGCAGGATAAGGATTTCAATGATCCGCGTTTCCAGTTCGTTGCAGCAGTAGATATGCCACGTTATGACCGAAAGATGGGACAGTGGTACACCGCAGTTCCGCCAATCTGCCGTCAGAGTAACAACCTTGGTCCGGTCGATTTCTTCGGTCGCAAAATGATTGAGGTCTTGCCGGAAAAGTACAGGGTAGGTGTGATCAATGTTTCTGTTGCAGGTGCCAAGCTTGAACTGTGGGATAAGGATGCATGTGAAGAGTATCTTGCCATGGAAGCCGCTGACCCAAGCCGTAGCTGGCTGGTAAACATGGCCAAGGAGTACGATATGAGTCCGTATCAGCGCCTGCTTGACATGGCTAAGATTGCCCAGAAGAGCGGTGTGATCAAGGGTATGCTGGTTCACCAGGGCGAATCAAATCCAAATGACTCACTGTGGTGCGGCCGTCTGAAGAAGATCCATGATGACCTTTGCCATGATCTGGGCATCAATCCTGATGAGGTTCCAATCCTTGCAGGTGAACTTAAGCAGGCCGAGCAGGGTGGTGCTTGTGCTGCATTCAACCATGAGGTTCTGGCTCATCTTCCGGAAGTAATGAAGAACGGTTATGTAATTTCATCACTTGGCTGCGAAAGCCAGGGCGACCAGTTCCACTTTAACACAGAAGGCATGCGTCTGATGGGTTACCGCATGGCAGACAAGATGCTTGAACTCCAGGGTTTCAAGCAGCCGGAGAATCGTACTCTCACTCTGAATCTGAAAAAGAAGGGTATTGACATCAGTCCAACATTGGCAGGTATATTCTTTGAGGATATAAACAACTCACTTGACGGCGGAATATGCGCCCAGCTTATCCAGAATTTCTCATTCCAGGCTTACAATGTTCCTGATGCCCCGAATGCCAAGGAGTTTTCAAAGTCTGATACAGTTATTTTCGGTTGGACAGTCATCAAGAATGAGGGGGCTGTAGGTACTGCAGTCGTAACTGATGAAATGCCATTGGTTCCAAACCTGAAGCGTTACTATGACTTTGACCCAAATGACAAGTATGACGATGAACTGCGCTACAAGCAGTACAGCGTACGCTTTGACATTGAGGATCCGGGCCAGGGATTCGGTATTGCCGCAAATGGCTATGGCATAGCTCCTTACGGAAACGAACGTCAGGGCAACTACTATTCAAACAATACCCAGACCGCTTCAATTCCTGCACAGCAGGGTGTCAGCTATGACCTGAAGCTGAATCTTAAGGGCAACAGCTACAAGGGCCGCATCAGGGTTCTTCTTGAAGATGCTTCAGGCAATGCCAACTCTGATGAGACCGGTATCAGCCTGAGTACAAACTCATGGACTGAGATTTCATTCAAGCTCACAGCAAAGCGCACGGTTGACAGCCGTCTGGCTATCTATGCCGATGCACCAGGTACATTCTATCTTGATGAGGTCACACTTATGCCTGAGGCATCACAGCTATGGAACGATGGTAAGAACGGCCCGTTCCGCAAGGACCTGATGCAGGCTCTTGCTGACCTTCATCCTAAGTTCATGCGTTTCCCTGGCGGTTGCGCAAGTGAGGGTACAAACTATTTTGGCCAGCCATTCTGGAAGAACTCAATAGGCCCAGTAAAGGAGCGCGTGGGATTCCGTAACCACTGGGGCTACTGGACATCACAGTACGTAGGTTTCTATGAGTACCTGCTCATGGCCGAGGCACTTGGTGCAGAACCACTGCCGGTACTTAACAATGGCGTTACCTGCCAGTTTGCCGGACATCAGTACATTGCTCCTCTGGAGACAGCTGCTGACCGCAAGCGCTTCCATGATATTTTTGTCAAAGACGCTCTTGATTTCATTGAGTTCTGCAACGGCGGCACTGATACAGAGTGGGGTAAGAAACGTGCAGAGATGGGTCATCCGGAACCATTCAACCTGAAGTACCTGAGCATAGGTAACGAGAACAAGGGTCCTGAGTTCTGGGAGCGCTTTGACATTATCTATAAAGAGGTGGTAGCCAAGTATCCGGAAATCATGATTGTTACCACAGCCGGTTCTGCTGCCGACGGACGTGAGTTCAACGAAAACATGCATGAGATTGACACCAAGTACCAGAATACCATAGTTGACGAACACTACTACCGCAACAACCAGTGGTTCTACACCAACGGTGACCGTTACAATGCCGACAAGGTACGTGGAGCCGACGGACTTACATACGACCGCACACGCCCAACACGCGTATTCGTAGGAGAGTTCGCAAACAACAGCAGCAACAATGACTACGCCAGTGCAATGGCCGAGGCAGCCTACTGGACAAGCCTGGAACGCAATTCTGACATGGTCGTAATGGCTGCATACGCTCCTCTGTTCTGCAAGAAGGGCTTCAACAAGTGGAATTCAAACCTCATCTGGTTTGACAACCGCGGCATGTGGCGCACCTGCAACTACTACTATCAGTCACTCTTCTCAGTAGCTGGCAACAAGGCTTTTGAAATGTCTGATGTGATGAATGGCACTGAGGCCGATGCAACCGTCTACACATCTCCTACCGTTGATACCAAGACTGGTGAGATATTCATCAAGTTTGTCAACTCTGAGGCTGTAGACAAGAACCTTACCATAAACATGGGCAAGGGACAGAAACGTAAAAAGTACACAGCAACGGTAGAATTCATCTCGTCGCACGATACCAAGGTAAAGAACCAGGGCGACCAGAACACATACGCCGGTGCTCCTGCACCAGAACCTGCTCCAGGCCAGCGCCGTGGTGGATTTGGCGGCTTTGGCGGAGGTAATCGTGTAAGCTACAATGAGGCCGTGGTTCCTCACACCAAGGAACTTGGCAAGATAAAGAAGCAGTTCACAATGACTCTTCCGGAAAATTCAATAGGTGTAATCCGTCTGGTTCCTGTAAAGTAATTGAAATTATGACAATAGGAATAATAGGAGCTTTTGACAAGGAGGTGATGAGTTTACTGCCTCATCTCGGTCATGTTGAAGAGAGAAGGGTAGCAGGACGCACTTTTTATCAAGGATCCTATGGTGGCAACAGTGTCGTTCTGGTCCTTTCCCAGTGGGGAAAGGTATCAGCGACACTTACCGCTTCTGTACTGATCACGGAGTTCCATGTTGACAATGTGCTGTTCTTCGGCACTGCCGGTGCATTGGCCGGTTCTGTGAACGTAGGTGACATTGTGGTTGCTAACCGATTGGCCCAGCATGACTATGACAGCCGTCCGCTTCACCCAAGGTTCTTTGTCCCTTCAATCAGGAGCATTTGGACTGAGTGTGATCCAATGCTTCACAAAATTGCCCTGGAAGCCGTTTCTGAGACTCTTGAGAAGGAGAACCTTTCTAAGGTATTCGAGTATGCAATGCTTGAATCTTTCGGTATGACTTCACCAAAGTGCTTTGAGGGTGATATTGTGAGTGGCGATCAGTTCATAAGCGGTCTTGACCAGAAAAATGAGATTGTATCGGCACTTCCGTCAGTTCTTTGTGCAGAAATGGAGGGCGCAGCAGTTGGTCAGGTCTGTGTTGAGTGCAAAATTCCATTTGCAGTAGTCCGATGCATTTCTGACAAGGCTGATGGCACGGCACACGTTGATTTTCAGACCTTTTCGAATTCAATACCTCCTGTTTACGCAAAAAACATAATTACTCGTTACCTGCAAAAACTCACTGCAATATAGTTTGAAGCAAATTTTTTGAAGATTTTTCGAAAAAAACGCTCTCTTTCTTTTGTCCTTTCTGGAAAATGCTTACCTTTGCACCGCTTTCAACGGAAAGCACATGCGGCAATAGCTCAGTTGGTAGAGCATAACCTTGCCAAGGTTAGGGTCGCGAGTTCGAGTCTCGTTTGCCGCTCAAGTTCTTTGAATTACTGATTGCCCAGCTGGCGGAATTGGTAGACGCGCACGTTTCAGGTGCGTGTGCCGAGAGGTGTGCAGGTTCGAGTCCTGTGCTGGGCACTCATTTTGGAGAGATGGTGGAATTGGTAGACACGCTACTTTGAGGGGGTAGTGGCAGAAATGTCGTGTGAGTTCGAGTCTCATTCTCTTCACAAATTGATGGATTATATCTGCGGCAGTTTTCGCCGAGTTGAGAGCAGAACAAGTTTACTTGTTATGCCGAAACGAGAAAGAAAACCGCGCATTTTAAATTCAATCGAGGAATTTAAAATGCGGCAATAGCTCAGTTGGTAGAGCATAACCTTGCCAAGGTTAGGGTCGCGAGTTCGAGTCTCGTTTGCCGCTCCAAAGGTCTTCAGAAATGAAGACCTTTTTTGTTATGTGTCCACTCGAACTCGCGACCCGTCAGTTTGCCAGCGGCGAACCAGTTATGTTTTTGATATAAAAAAGCCGGATGCAAATTTGTAGCATCCGGCTTTTCCATTTTGTATTGAGTACGATTATTCGTAATCCTGCCAGCTCTTGATCTGGAGACCTTCAATGCCCTTCATGCAGAATGCCTCAATGAAGGCACTTGCCAGGCGGGCGTTGGTAATCAGTGGAATGTTGTGGTCAATAGCGCCACGGCGAATCTTGTAACCATTGGTAAGTTCACGCTTTGTGTGGTTCTTAGGAATGTTTACAATAAGGTCGAACTTGTGGTCGTGAATCATTGACATTACATTCTCGAGTTCAGGATGCTCTTCATCAGGCCATGCTACTGCAATTGCCTTTGCACCGTTTGCGTTCAGGTAATCAGCAGTACCCTTCGATGCATATACGGTGTAGCCGTTCTTGGTCAGAGCTATTGCTGAGTCAAGCAACAGGGCCTTCTCCTTGGCGCCACCGCTTGAGAGCATGATTCCCTTCTCCTTTGATGGAATGTTGTAACCTGTAGCAATCATTGAGTTGAGCAGAGCCTCCTCGAATGAATCACCCATACAGCCAACCTCACCGGTTGATGACATATCTACGCCAAGCACAGGGTCAGCGTTCTGCAGACGTGCAAATGAGAACTGGCTGGCCTTGACGCCCATGCGGTCAATGTCAAATGCGCTCTTGTCAGGCTTCTGGTAAGGAGCATCGAGCATGATTCTGGTAGCTGTCTCAATGAAGTTGCGCTTCAGCACCTTGCTGACGAATGGGAATGAACGTGAAGCACGCAGGTTACACTCAATAACCTTTATGTCACGGCCCTTGGCCAGGTACTGTATGTTGAATGGACCGGAAATGTTCAGCTCCTTGGCAATAGCGCGGCTGACCTTCTTGATCTGACGGATTGTTGCGAATGAGATCTGCTGGGCTGGGAATACCATTGTAGCATCGCCAGAGTGAACACCTGCGTATTCAACGTGCTCAGAGATACCGTACTCAACAACCTCGCCGTTGTGTGCTACACCGTCAAACTCAACTTCATTGGTCTCCTGCATGAACTGTGAGATAACAACCGGATACTCCTTGCTGACTTCTGATGCGGCAGCCAGGAAACGTCCGAGTTCCTCATCGCTGTAGCATACGTTCATGGCAGCACCTGAAAGTACGTATGAAGGACGTACCAGTACAGGATAGCCAACCTCATCAATGAACTTCTTTACGTCTTCCATTGATGTAAGTGCGCTCCACTTAGGCTGGTCAATGCCCAGCTGGTCAAGCATGGCGCTGAACTTGCCGCGGTTCTCTGCACGGTCAATGCTGATTGGGCTGGTACCAAGGATTGGCACACTCTGACGGTAGAGCTTCATGGCCAGGTTGTTTGGAATCTGACCACCTACTGAAACGATTACGCCACGTGGCTGCTCCAGGTCAATTACGTCAAGAACGCGCTCGAATGACAGCTCGTCAAAGTAGAGACGGTCGCACATGTCGTAGTCAGTTGATACTGTCTCAGGGTTGTAGTTGATCATGATTGACTTGTAGCCCAGCTTGCGTGCTGTGTTGATGGCGTTGACAGAACACCAGTCAAACTCAACAGAAGAACCGATGCGGTATGCGCCTGAACCGAGTACGATTACAGACTTCTCATTATTATAATAGTTGATGTCGTAACCCTCAACTGCGTATGTCATGTACAGGTAGTTGGTCAGGTCAGGATGCTCGCTTGCAACTGTCGGGATGCGCTTAACAGCCGGCAGGATTCCCTGCTTCTTGCGCTGTGCGCGTACTGCAAGTACATCTTTCTCCATGTTTCCTTCGTGCTTGTTCAGGACGAAACGTGCAACCTGGAAGTCAGAGAAGCCCATTACCTTGGCCTTGCGCATTACATCGGCAGGAATCTCCTCAATTGAAGAGTAACCTTCAAGAACATGCTGGTAGTCAACAATGTTCTTCATGCGCTCAATGAACCATGGGTCAATCTTTGTCAGTTCCTCAATACGCTCAATTGAGTAACCATCCTCAAGAGCCTGGGCAATTGCGAAGATACGCAGGTCGGTCGGGTTGGCCAGTTCTTCGTCAAGGTTATCGAACTTGATGTGGTCATTGCCTACGAAACCGTGCATGCCCTGACCAATCATACGGAGACCCTTCTGGAGCATCTCTTCAAATGAACGGCCAATTGACATGATCTCACCTACAGACTTCATGCTTGAACCCAGCTTGTGGCTTACGCCTACGAACTTGGTAAGGTCCCAGCGTGGGATCTTGCAGATCATGTAGTCCAGTGATGGAGCAACGTATGCTGAATTTGTGGTACCCATCTCACCGATCTGGTCAAGTGTGTAACCAAGAGCAATCTTGGCAGCAACGAATGCCAGAGGATAGCCGGTAGCCTTTGAAGCAAGAGCTGATGAACGGCTCAGACGGGCATTGATTTCAATGATGCGGTAGTCGTTAGTAACTGCGTTGAATGCGAACTGAATGTTGCACTCACCGACAATGTTCAGGTGACGTACGCACTTGATTGTGATTTCCTGGAGCATCTTTACCTGTTCGTCGGTGAGAGAGCAGGTTGGAGCAACTACGATTGATTCACCGGTGTGAATACCCAGTGGGTCAAAATTTTCCATTGATGCAACAGTGAAGCAGTGGTCGTTGGCATCGCGGATGCACTCAAATTCAATCTCCTTCCAGCCCTTCAGTGACTCTTCAACAAGGACCTGTGGAGCAAATGTGAATGCTGATTCTGCGATTTCAATGAACTTCTCTTCTGTAGGGCATACGCCTGAACCAAGTCCGCCAAGAGCGTATGCTGAACGGATCATGATAGGGTAACCAATTCTGCGTGCAGCTGCGATAGCGTCTTCCATGGTCTCGCAAGCCTGGCTTACCGGAACCTTCAGGTCAACCTTGTTGAGCTCCTTTACAAAAAGGTCTCGGTCTTCAGTGTTCATGATAGCTTCAACACTGGTGCCGAGAACCTGTACTCCGTATTCCTTGAGAACACCTGACTGATAGAGGTTAGTACCGACGTTAAGACCGGTCTGTCCGCCCCAAGCCAGCATTATGCCGTCAGGACGTTCCTTCTTGATGACTTCAGTAACGAAGTACGGTGTGATAGGAAGATAATAAACTTTGTCTGCAATACCTTCAGATGTCTGAATGGTAGCAATGTTCGGGTTGATGAGCACGCTGCGGATGCCCTCTTCGCGCAGGGCCTTGAGCGCCTGGCTACCTGAATAGTCGAATTCGCCTGCCTGGCCTATCTTCAGCGCGCCTGAACCCAGGACAAGGACTTTCTTGAGTTTTGTTTCCATATATTCAAAATGCTTGCAATCTTTTGGGGCATTCAGGTGGGTCCTGAATATTGGACGCAAAAGTACGAAAAAAAATGCCCGGGAAAAGAGTTCACCTTATATATAGTTTTCAACAGGCGAAACTGTTGTATAATCTTCCGGATTATACTCAAAATGACGGGTTAATCGGCACAGATTACCCCTGAACCAATCATTTCGTCATCGGGGTTGTACCAGACGGCAAACTGGCCGGGAGTGATGCCTCGCTGTGGCTCGCTGAAAAGTATGTACAGGCCGTTCGTGCGCATGATGAGCTTTGCATTCTGCAGGGGCTGGCGGTAGCGTATTCTTACGCGGTAGTCGCGTATCTGGCCAACTTCCATCTTCATGTCGGGCCTTATCCAATGGATTTCATCACTTGAAATTCTAAGACAACTGCGCGACAATCCAAGGTGCGAGTGTCCTTCTCCAACATAGATGATGTTTTTCTCAATATCGGTTCCGATAACGAATATGGAGTCCTTGTGTCCGCCTATGTTCAGCCCGTGACGCTGTCCTATCGTATAGAACTGCGCACCGTCATGCTCGCCTATGATTTTGCCGCAAGGGTTCTCCCTGTAGCGGACCTTCTTGGTGTGATGGCGTCCGGAACGGTATGTCTCAGTCTTGAATTCAAGTTCGTATTTTACCGGCTGTGACAGGCTGTAAAGGGTTTCGTCGCTCAGTCCGGCTATCTTGCCGTCATCATAGCTGTTGGTGCTTGCCGCTATGGTGCACTTGTCTTCTGATATGTATGAAGTGACCATCTGTGCCTGTACTCCGCCGGTCGTTATAGATGACAGGGTACGGCACATGAACTGGTAGTGCTCATTGCTTTCAAAGTAAGGGGCGAATACTTCAATTACCTGGCCCTTTACGCTCCTGAGTTTCTGCTGCAGGAATACCGGCATGTCAACTTTTCCAACAAAGCATATTCCCTGTGAGTCTTTCTTGGAGGCCGATGGGAGTCCAGCCTGGGCAGCTATCTGGCGAACCTCTTTTTTCAACAGGTGTCCTATGGGGAACATGGCAACAGAGAGCTGTTCCTGATTGAGCTGACACAGGAAATAGCTCTGGTCCTTGCCAGGGTCTGTGCCCTCGAATATCTGGTATGTGGCAGTTCCGTCAGGGTTTTCCACATGTCCGCCTCGGCAATAGTGTCCGGTGGCCACCATATCGGCCCCCAGTTCACGGGCAGCCTTGAGGAATGCGTCGAACTTGATTTCGCGGTTGCACAGTACATCGGGGTTAGGTGTGCGTCCCTTTTCGTATTCGCTGAACATGTAATCGACCACGCGCTTGCGGTATTCGTCGCTCAGGTCTACGAAATGGAACGGTATGCCTATCTTGCGTGCTACCATTTCGGCTACTATGCGGTCTTCTTCCCATTCACAGTCGCCGTGCAGGGTGCCTTCAGTGTCATGCCAGTTCTGCATGAACATGGCAAATACATCGTACCCCTGCTGCTTGAGAAGCAGGGCGGCTACGCTTGAATCAACACCTCCAGAGAGACCTATGCACACTTTCATGCTGCAAAGATACTTTATTAATGGCAAGTTTTTGTTAAATTCGCCTCGTTAATACGCAATCAAACAATAACTGTAATATGAGTGACATGGAAAAGAAACCGGTTGAATTGCCGGAAAACGCCTACCGTGAATTGAAGGAGGGCGAAAAGTATGAGCCTATAATGCAGGCTGGTAAGACTTACCCCGAGGCCAATCTGTGGTCGGTGTGCTGGGGATTGCTCATGGCTGTCCTGTTCTCGGCAGCTGCTGCCTATCTGGGTCTTAAGGTTGGTCAGGTTTTTGAAGCTGCTATTCCAATTGCGATCATTGCGGTTGGTGTGTCATCGGTCTCCAAGAGAAAGAATGCTCTTGGTGAAAATGTGATTATTCAGTCAATTGGTGCTTGCTCAGGTGTGATTGTTGCCGGTGCAATATTCACATTGCCTGCGCTTTATATTCTGCAGGCAAAGTATCCGGAAATGACTGTCAATTTCATGCAGGTGTTCCTGAGTTCACTGCTTGGCGGTGTGCTGGGTATTCTGTTCCTGATACCTTTCCGTAAGTATTTTGTTAAGGATATGCATGGCAAGTATCCTTTCCCTGAGGCCACAGCTACTACTCAGGTGCTGATTTCGGGCGAGAAGGGTGCCGGTCAGGCCAAGCCTTTGCTGATTTCTGGTCTGATTGGTGGTCTGTATGATTTCATCGTTTCAACATTCGGATTGTGGACCGAGACTTTCTCTTCAAGAGTTTGTGCCTGGGGCTCAGCTTTGGCAACTAAGGCAAAACTGGTGTTCAGCATCAATACCGGTGCCGCTGTGCTGGGTTTGGGATATATTGTTGGTCTGAAATATGCGTGCATCATTGCTGCCGGTTCCGCACTGGTTTGGTTTGTGATTGTGCCGCTGCTGCCTTTCCTTGGAGATTCACTGCTGCAGTCACTTAATCCTGCAGTCACTGCTTCAATTGCATCAATGGAGCCGGAACAGATTTTCTCAAGCTATGCAAGACATATAGGTATAGGTGGCATTGCCATGGCTGGTGTGATTGGCATTGTTAAGTCATGGCCTGTAATCAAGGGGGCTGCCTCACTGGCTGGACGCGAACTGAAGGGTAAGAGTGGTGCTGCACAGAGTGTTGAGCGCACGCAGCGTGACCTTCCGATGAAGATTGTTCTCATTGGAATTGCAGTTGCACTGTTGGCAGTTCTGGCATTCTTCTATTTCGGTGTCATGGATTTCAATCTGCTTCACGCTGTAGTAGGTATCCTGGTAGTTGGCGTCATTGCATTCCTGTTTACAACTGTTGCTGCTAACGCAATTGCGATTGTAGGTTCTAATCCGGTTTCGGGAATGACTCTGATGACCCTGATCCTTGCATCGGTTATCATGGTGGCTGTTGGACTTAACGGTCCTGCCGGAATTGTATCGGCCTTGATAATGGGCGGTGTTGTATGTACAGCCCTTTCAATGGCAGGAGGTTTTATTACCGACTTGAAGATTGGCTACTGGCTGGGATCTACACCTGCAGTGCAGCAGGGCTGGAAGTTCCTGGGAACTCTGGTGTCTGCGCTGACTGTGGGCGGTGTGCTGATTATTCTGAACAAGACCTATGGCTTCGTGGGCGAGAATGCCTTGGTTGCTCCGCAGGCCAATGCAATGGCAGCTGTCATTGATCCTCTGATGTCTGGTACAGGTGCTCCTTGGTGGCTGTATGCCGTGGGTGCCGCTATTGCACTGATTCTGAACTTCTGCAAGATTCCAGCACTGGCATTTGCGCTTGGCATGTTTATTCCGTTCAGCCTGAATATTCCTCTGGTTGTCGGCGGTTTCATTAACTGGTATGTAGGAAGCCGTTCAAAGGATCAGAATCTGAATAATTCACGCGTTGAACTTGGAACCCTGCTTGCATCGGGCTTCATTGCCGGCGGTGCCTTGATGGGGGTTGTCAGTGCTGCACTCCGATTTGCCGGTCTTGACCTTATGATGGATGCATCATGGGCCGAAGGAACCATGGCCGAAGTGCTGTCACTGGTAATGTATTTGGTAATCATTTTCTACTGCATCCGCACAGTGCTAAAGAAGAAGGATTGATCTTTCTTTAGCGTTATGAATTAATGTGTCATTACTTCGAGGGGCCTATCCACCCGCGGATAGGTGCGCGGGAGGGGCCCACGAAGTGGGAGGGACGAGGCGAAGCCGAGCCCCCGAGAAGTGATTGACACATTAATACATAAAAAAGAGTTGGGGCCTCCTATCTTCACAGACCGGAGGCCCCTTCGTTGTAAAAATCTACCAATACAACTGTTTTTGGAGTCAAATACTTATTTGTTTCTGACGCAAAGGTACAGCTGTCTGTGTTCCCGGACATAACGATTTATTGCAATGTACATATGTAATACATTGCAAAAGATATACGTAATATTTTGCTCAATTAGCTGTTAAGCAGTGTGATAGCGTATAAAATGTAGCAGGCGAGCAGGATCAGCGCAGAAATTCTTCCCAGGCGGCAAGTCTGTGATTTAAGTGATTTCCAGGGGAATATCAGGAGTATCAGGGCTGCAGAGAAAGCAACCATAATCTGCAGGTTCATGGCGTATTCGGTGAACGCAAATTCAAAAGGACTGATTGATGACGAAACGCCAATCACGCACAGAATGTTGAAGATGTTCGAACCTATGACATTTCCTATTGATATGTCCATCTGCTTCTTGATTGCCGCTGCGACTGAGGCTGCGAGTTCGGGCAGGCTGGTTCCGACTGCGACCACCGTGAGACCGATAACCTGTTCGCTCACTCCAAGCATTGATGCGGCTGCCGATGCCCCCTTGACCAGAAGGTCAGCACCGATTGCAAGCATGGCACATGAAATGATGACCAGCAGGACTGCCATTCCGAATTTCATGGTTTTCCCAATCTCTTCGGACTGAGTATCTTCTTTGCTGGAACGTATTGAGTAGACAACGAAGGCTACAAGGCATGCTGCCATTATGAGGCCTTCTGTCCGTGACAGTTTCCCGTCAATCGCAAACAGGATGAACAGGAATGATGCCAGAATCATTATGAGCCCATTCTTCATGACTGAAGACTTGCCGACCACGATAGGTGTGATGGCTGCTGTCAGGCCAAGAATCAGTCCAATATTGGCAATGTTTGACCCAATCACGTTGCCCAGTGCTATGCCGGCACTTCCCTGGATTGATGAAGTTACGCTTACAAGCAGTTCGGGGGCCGATGTTCCGAATGCAACGATTGTCATTCCAATGACTATGGGTGACATGTTGAACTTGCGTGCAACTGCAATGCCACCGTCTACAAGCCAGTCTCCTCCGTAAAACAACAGCAGGAATCCGGCAATAATCTGAACCAGTACTATTATGGAACTAGAAAGAATCATGGGCCATTTTTGAATAATTGGCTGCAAAGATAATCTTTTGGTCGAATTGAACTCTTTTTTGTCTTTGTTCATATTGACTCACCTACTATTATTTAGTACTTTTGTGGTTGGAAAAACAGATTAGAACAATATTAAGATATGAGTGAAATGAAGGGGCGCATAGCCCAGATTATCGGACCTGTAGTTGACGTAGCGTTTGAAGGAGCCGGAACAGAGCTTCCTTCCATTCATGACGCGCTTGAAGTAATCAGGGACGATGGCAGGAAACTTATAATAGAAGTACAGCAGCATATCGGTGAAGATATGGTCCGTTGCGTAGCCATGGACCTGACGACAGGCCTGCGCCGTGGCATGGAAGCCGTTTCGATGGGCAGTCCAATCACCATGCCTGTGGGAAAGCAGATCAAGGGCCGCATGATGAACGTCATTGGCGAACCTATTGATGACCTGAAGCCGCTTGACAGGCAGGGCGCATTTCCAATTCACCGTGAGCCGCCAAAGTTTGACGAATTGTCAACGGTTGAAGAGGTCCTCTTTACCGGAATCAAGGTTATTGACCTGCTGGAACCATATTGCAAAGGTGGCAAGATTGGCCTTTTCGGCGGTGCCGGTGTAGGCAAGACCGTGCTTATTATGGAGCTCATCAACAACATTGCCAAGAAGAATAACGGCTTCTCGGTCTTTGCCGGAGTGGGAGAGCGTACCCGTGAAGGCAATGACCTGCTGCGTGAAATGATTGAATCGGGCGTAGTCCGATACGGAGAGGCTTTCAAGGAGAGCATGGCCAAGGGCGAATGGGATTTGTCAAAGGTCGACTATGATGAGGTGGCAAAATCACAGGCCACACTTGTGTATGGCCAGATGAATGAGCCGCCTGGAGCACGTTCTTCAGTTGCCCTGTCAGGTCTGACCGTTGCCGAATCATTCCGTGACGGTGCAGGCAGTGACGGCCAGTACAGTGACATCCTGTTCTTCATTGACAATATATTCCGTTTTACCCAGGCTGGCTCTGAGGTATCGGCCCTGCTGGGACGTATGCCTTCGGCCGTAGGATATCAGCCGACTCTGGCATCGGAAATGGGTGCCATGCAGGAGCGCATCACATCGACCATACACGGTTCAATTACATCGGTTCAGGCCGTTTATGTTCCTGCCGATGACCTGACTGACCCGGCCCCGGCAACAACCTTCTCGCACCTTGATGCTACCACAGTGCTTTCAAGAAAGATAGCCGAGCTTGGCATATACCCGGCAGTTGACCCGCTGGAATCAACCTCCAGGATACTTGACCCGAACATTGTGGGCAAGGAGCACTATGATACAGCACAGAGGGTTGTACAGATTCTGCAGCGCTACAACGAACTGCAGGATATCATTTCAATCCTTGGTATGGATGAGCTTTCCGATGAGGACAAGCTGACCGTTTCGCGTGCGCGCAAGGTTCAGCGATTCCTGTCGCAGCCATTCTCGGTGGCCGAACAGTTTACCGGTGTGAAGGGTGTTATGGTAAGCATTGAGGATACCATCAAGGGATTCAACATGATTCTTGACGGCGAGACCGACAATCTGCCTGAGCAGGTGTTCCTGAATGTAGGAACAATTGAAGAGGCTATTGAAAAGGGCCGCAAACTGCTTGGTGAAGTATCAGATAAATAAGGTTTGAAAATGCTGGATCTGAAGATTATTACTCCGCAGCAGATGCTTTTCGATGGGAAGGCTGAAAGCGTGACGTTGCCTGGAAAGGCTGGTAGTTTCACGGTACTGACGGGACATGCCCCAATAATATCATCCCTGGTGAAGGGCAAGATTGTCTGCAAGGGTACTGACGGCGTCACGGAGTACAATGTCAGGGGCGGTTTTGTTGAGGTCTCAGCAAACGTGGTTCAGGTCTGTATAGAATAAGGAAACATGAAGGGTGAAATCAAGGAAATAGCCGTGTCAATAGCCGTGACTGCAGTAATGGCAGTCATTGCATGGGTTATGCGTGGGGCAGTGCCGTACGCATATTCGCCCATATGGTACGCAATCCCTGTCTTCTTTGCCCTGATGCCTTTCATGAAGCTGGCGTTGGAATCAATGGTCAGGAAAAACGCATCGGTCCAGATGCTTGCCTACAGGATGGCCAAGATATTGCTTGGATTGGCATTGCTGGTAACCATGTTCCAGACGGACGCCCCATCACTCCTGACCACTGCTTGTATGTTTATGCTGTTCTACATTGTGCTGACAATGGTTGAAACGGCATTCTATTTAAGAAAGTTGAAGAAATGAAAAGGTTCCTGATAATACTTTTGGCAGTTTTCCCAATCTTCATGGCTGATGTCAGGGCTCAGGAAGATGAATCAGTCGATGTCCGTGAAATCATTTTCGGACACCTGAAGGATTCATATGAGTGGCATGTCATTAGCGTAGGCGAGGGGAAAGATGTCGTAATATACCTTCCAGTCATACTTCACAGCAAGGTTTCCGGTTGGCACGTCTTCATGTCAAGTCATCTGCACGGTGGCAGCTATGACGGATTCCATATTGCCCAAGGTGGTGCCTATGCCGGAAAACTGGTTGAAACAATGCCCGACGGCAGTGAACTTAAACCGCTAGACCTTTCACTGACCAAGGTGGCGCTTGGAATAATCATAAATTCCCTGTTGCTGCTGGTGATTGTCATGTCAACGGCAAGATGGTACCGCAGGCATTCTGAAACAGACCCAGCCCCGGGTGGCTTTGTGGGATTGATGGAACTGGTGATAGCCATGATTGTCGATGAGGTTATCAAGCCGGCGGTCGGTAAGCACTACAGGCAGTACACTCCGCTGTTGCTGACCCTGTTCTTCTTTATTTTCCTGAGCAACCTTATGGGACTTGTTCCGCTGTTCCCTGGCGGTGCAAACGTAACAGGCAATATAGCAGTGACCCTGTCGCTGGCGCTGGTGACATTCTTCACGGTGAACATATTCGGTAACCGTGAATACTGGAAGGAAATACTGTGGCCCAATGTTCCCATATTCCTGAAGGCACCTATTCCTATGATGCCGCTGATTGAGATCATTGGCATGTTCACCAAGCCTTTCGCACTGACGGTCCGACTGTTTGCCAACATGACTGCCGGCCACGCAATCATACTGTCACTTACATGTGTGATTTTCATAACGGCCAAGATGGGCCCGTTCATAGGTACCCCAATGACTGTCCTTTCCATATTCCTGATGGTGTTCATGAATTTCCTGGAATTGCTGGTGGCATATATCCAGGCATATGTATTCACAATGTTATCATCGGCCTTCATAGGATTGTCAAGACCTGAGGAAGAACATGAGAAATGAATTTAATAAACTGATAATAAATATTTTAAAACGACTAAAGTTATGTTGACATCATTTTTACAGGCTGCAGCTGGTGCAGCATTAGGTAATGCAGGTATTGCAATTGGTGCAGGTATCGCTGTTATTGGCGCAGCTTTCGGACTTGGCAAGATCGGTCAGTCTGCAATGGAATCAATTGCCCGTCAGCCTGAGGCTGCAGGTGATATCCGTAGCTCTATGATCCTGATCGGTGCATTCCTTGAGGGTGTATCACTGCTTGGTGTAATTGTTTGTCTTTTAGCACTCTACGCATAAATGGACCTGCTGATTCCTGAAATTGGAACAGTTATCTGGATGCTTCTGGCAGCCGGCATTGTCTTCTTCATTCTGGTAAAGTGGGGATTTCCCGTCATTACCGGAATGGTTGACAAGCGCAATGACTTTATTGACAAGTCACTGGAATCGGCAAAGCAGGCCAATGCAAGGCTTGCTGACATTCAGAATGAGTGTGACAGGATTCTTCAGGAAACCAAGGCCGAGAAGGCGCGTATACTGAAGGATGCTACAGACAGGCGTGATGAAATCATCGCCGTGGCCGAAACTGCTGCAAAGGAGCAGGGTGAAAGAATAATTACCCAGGCCCGTGAGCAGATTCAGCTTGAGAAAGAGGAGGTGTTGCGCAGCATCAGGTCCCAGGTGGCTGAATTGACGGTCGGAATTGCCGAGAAGGTTATCCGCAAGGAACTTGAGGGCAAGGAGAACCAGCTTCAGATGATTGACCGTCTGATTGATGAACAAAAAACGAACAGGGATTAATCAGGAAATCCCGGATTTGCATTGATATGAACACAGGAACAGTTTCGGTCAGATACGCCAAGGCACTGCTTGCCCATGCGGTTGATTGCGGTGCCGATGATAAGGTTTATTCGGAAATGCAGCTTCTTTATGACAGGTTGCGCAGCATACCGAAGGTGACCGAGATGATAAATAATCCTACGGTAGGGCGGCTTGACAAGATCAAGCTGCTCCAGACCGTCATTTCCGACAATCCTGAAAGTCTTACCCAGGCTACGCGTGATTTCCTGGCGATGGTTGTCAATGCATCACGTGAGGAGTTTCTGCTGTTCATGGCGCAGAGCTATGTGCAGCAGTACAGGAAATCAAAAGGCATAACGACTGTGCACCTGACATCGGTTGTTCCTCTTGACGAAGAGAGGAAGAGACAGATTCGTGAGATTGTTGACACGGTCATTACAGAATCAACACTTGAGTGGGTTGAAAAGGTTGACCCGTCCATAATCGGCGGGTTCATACTGCAGATTGACGGATACAGGCTCGATGCAAGTACGGCATCGCAGATCCGCAAGATCAGAAAAGAATTGATTGAAAAGAACAACAGAATCATATAATGGCAAACGGAATTAAGGCAAGTGAAGTTTCTGAAGTCCTTCTGGAACAGCTGAAGGGTATTGATACCACCGAAAAGTTCCAGGAAGTGGGTACCGTGCTGCAGGTCAGTGACGGTGTGGCACGTATTTACGGACTGAAGAATGTCGGAGCCGATGAACTTATTGAGTTTGACAATGGCGTCAAGGCTATCGTAATGAACCTTGAAGAAGATAATGTGGGTGCAATCCTGCTTGGCCCTACTGACAGGATCAAGGAGGATATGACTGTACGCCGTACAGGCCATATTGCATCAATTAATGTCAGTGAGAACATGCTGGGCAGGGTGGTGAACCCTCTGGGCGTTCCCATGGACGGAAAGGGCGAGATTGACGGTCCTTTCTTTGAAATGCCGCTTGAGCGCAAGGCACCGGGCGTAGTGTTCCGTGAGCCGGTACACCAGCCGCTGCAGACTGGCTTGAGGGCAATTGACGCCATGATTCCAATAGGCCGAGGCCAGCGTGAGCTTATCATTGGTGACCGCCAGACAGGCAAGACAGCCATTGCCATTGACACTATCATTAACCAGCGTGCAAATTATGAGGCAGGCAATCCGGTTTACTGCATCTACGTGGCAGTTGGCCAGAAGGGTTCAACCGTTGCTACCATAGTAAATACACTGCGTCAGCATGGTGCACTTGACTATACCATAGTAGTTACTGCAACTGCTGCTGACCCGGCAGCCCTTCAGTACTATGCTCCGCTTGCAGGTGCTGCCATAGGCGAGTATTTCCGTGATACCGGCCGTCACGCCCTTGTGGTGTATGATGACCTCTCCAAGCAGGCGGTTGCATACCGTGAGGTTTCGCTTATCCTGAGGCGCCCTTCAGGACGTGAGGCCTATCCGGGCGATATTTTCTACCTGCACTCACGTCTTCTGGAGCGTGCTGCCAAGATTATAAGCCAGCAGGAGGTTGCTGAAAAGATGAATGACCTGCCACCTTCACTGGTCGGCCATGTCAAGGGTGGAGGTTCGCTTACTGCGCTGCCTATCATTGAGACACAGGCTGGCGACGTATCGGCCTACATTCCTACCAACGTGATTTCAATTACCGACGGACAGATTTACCTTGAGACAAGCCTGTTCAACCAGGGCTTCCGACCGGCTATCAATGTGGGTATATCAGTATCACGTGTGGGTGGCAATGCCCAGATAAAGTCAATGAAGAAGGTTGCAGGTACGCTCAAGATTGACCAGGCACAGTACCGTGAACTTGAGGCATTCTCAAAGTTCAGCAGCGATATGGACCCTGTTACGGCCATGGTGCTTGACAAGGGCCGCAAGAACAACAAGCTGCTGGTTCAGCCGCAGTACAGCCCAATGCCGGTAGGCCTGCAGATAGCAGTACTCTATTGCGGCATTCACGGTCTGCTCAAGAACGTTCCCCTTGAAAGGGTTCAGGAATTCCAGGAGCATTTCGTGGCTTTGGTAAGTTCACAGTATGATGATACTATTGCCCAGCTGACAGCCGGCAAGATGGATGACAACATAGGCGCACAGATTGAGAAGGCAGCAGCCCAGGCGTTGTCAGAACTTGGTTTGAACATGTGATAACCCTCTGGCTCTGATATGGCTCTAAAAGAGATTAAGACAAGAATTGCATCGGTTGGCAATACCCGCAAGACCACTTCGGCCATGAAGATGGTCTCATCGGTGAAACTGCGCAAGGCACAGCAGGCCATTCAGTATGCACTGCCGTACTCTGAAATGCTGGACAGCATTCTGCAGAGGCTTTCAACGCATCCGTCGGTACAGTCTGTATCGGATCTGGTGCAGCAGCGTGAGGTTGGCAGGGTAGCTGTGGTTAGTTTTTCATCGGACTCCAGCCTGTGCGGCGGTTTCAATGCCAATATAATAAGGTATACCAAGGGACTTGTCCAGGACTTTGCGAAGGAGACGGGCAATAGTCCGCTGCTTTATACTGTGGGACTGAAGATTACCGATTCGCTGGCCAAGGAGGGACTGAAACCGAATACCTGCTATTCGGCAATCCTGGGAAAGAGACTCTATGCCGATGCTGAAAAAATGGCCGATGAACTGATGGATTTATACCGTAATGGCGACATTGACAAGGTTGTTCTGGCCTACACTCATTTCGTCAGTCCGGGATGCCAGCGCATTACGCAGGAGGTTCTGCTTCCGGTTACCGTTCCGGCATCGGGCCAGGACGGCGAACTTGACTACATACTTGAGCCTTCGGCAGGTGAGCTTCTGGCAGAACTGCTGCCCAAGAGCGTACGCATGAAGCTTTTCCGCGTAATGCTTGATTCGTATACATCGGAACAGGCCGCCAGGGTGATAGCCATGCAGGCTGCTACCGAGAATGCCGATACTCTGATTGGAGAGCTGACTCTCCTTTACAACAAGCTGCGACAGCAGGCAATTACCAATGAATTGCTTGACCTGGCCGGCAGCGCTCAAAACGATTGAATATGGCCGATCCAAGAATAGAAGGCCTGGCACTGCACTATGTAGGCAACCAGGCAAATGATGAGCCGTTCGTGCTCTCTAGAAAGCTCTTTGCACTGACAGAAGACATGAATTCTCTTCTGACCGATTATTTCCTCGGTGCATTCAAGAGTGAGGAACGTTTCAATTTCCATGATGACATGGGCATTGAGAACAATCTGGTCTACAGGTTGGTTTCCAATGTGTTCGATAATCCCGGTGACCTGTTTGACAAGTCGGTTGACCTGGCTACACACCTTTATGAGAACTGTGAGCACCCCAAGATAAAGGGTGGTGACTTCTACGTGGTCTATTTCTCGGGACTTGGAGTAGGACAGGAGTCATGCAACGGCATAGGCCTCTTCAAAATTGAGAACAAGGATACATTCATTACCGTGGAACATGATGAGGATGGGTTCGATATAAGTACAGTCCAGGGCGTAAGCCTGAAGAAACTCGACAAGGGCTGTCTTATTTTTGACTATGAGCGCGAAAAGGGTTACTACGTGGCAGTAGTAGACAAGACCAACGGTCAGGAAGCAACCTACTGGGTTGATGATTTCCTGCACCTGAACTGCCGTCGTGACTCATATTTCAATACGGAGAATGTCATGACCATGACCCGTAATTTCGTGGCCGAAGAGCTGCCCAAGCAGTTCGAGGTGAGCCGTGCTGACCAGGCAGACCTGCTGAACCGCACAATGAACTATTTCAAGAAGAATGAAAAGTTCGACATGGACGGTTTTGCAAACCAGATAATGGGGCAGGCCGAGGTTGCTGGCATGTTCGATGACTATCGCCAGCGTTTCCAGGAAGAGCGCGGAATGGAGATTCAGAACCAGTTTGACGTGAATGCCCAGGCTGTCAAGAAGCAGAACAGGCAATACAAGAGCGTCATTAAGCTGGACAAGAATTTCCATGTGTATGTCCACGGCAACCGCAACATGATTGAGCAGGGTGAAGATGAGCATGGAAAGTTCTACAAGCTCTATTACCAGGAGGAGTCCTGAGTACTTTGCCAGGCTTCTTCGAAATGTTAAAGTATAAACTATTTGACCCTTTGAGAGTTGGTTTTGCTATCGTTTTTGGCAACGCCAACTTGTTTTTTTGTTAAGGAAGCACAATTTATTGCTTTTCTGATTTAACAATCGCAACCTTATTATATAGTAAGGGAGTGATTTAATGGAATAAAACGATAAACTACAAATAATTCACCAATGAAAAGAATCGCAATTCTACTTGCATTCCTGGCTACGACTGCTACAGCAGCATTTGCACAGGACAATGAAGTGAAGGGTTTTGTGTACGACTACGAAAGCGCAGAACCACTTTTCCCTGCAGCATTGCAGGTTTACACAGTTTCCGGTAAGGATACAACCTATGTAACAGGTACTTCCACCGAGGAGAACGGTAGCTTCAAGATGACAATGAAGGCTGGTACATACCTTCTGCGTGCATCTTACATGGGTTACCTGAACACTGAAAAGACCTTCACCGTAAAGGCAGGCCAGACAACTGACCTTGGTAAGGTAACTATGAAGCAGGATGCTATTACCCTGTCACAGGTTAACGTAACAGCAGCCCTTGAGAAGGTAGTAATCAAGAATGACACCGTTGAGTTCAACAGTGAGGCATTCCGTCTTCCTGACGGTTCTTCTGTTGAAGACCTCGTACGCAAGCTGCCAGGTGTCCAGATTACCAGTGACGGTCAGATTACCGTAAACGGCAAGAACATCTCACGTATCCTTGTAAATGGTAAGGAGTTCTTCAACGGTGACAATTCAGTGGCTCTCCAGCAGCTCACAGCCGATATGATTGAGAAGGTCAAGGCTTATGACAAGCAGTCTGACCTGGCCCGCCAGACCGGTATTGACGATGGTAACGAAGAGACAGTTCTTGACCTTACCGTTAAGAAGGGTATGGCCAAGGGTTGGTTCGGTGACTTCCGTCTCGGTTATGGCCAGCCAATGCAGGAGACTGTATATGAAGAAGCAAACCTCTATCAGGCTCAGGCAACCTTGAACCGTTTCGATGAGCAGAAGCAGTTTACACTGACTGGTTCTGCAGCTCAGACCGCTGGCGGTATGTCAGGTGGTGGCATGGGTATGGGCGGCGGCGTCGGCTTTGGCGGACGTGGCGGCGGCGGCATGGGTGGCGGCGGTGGCCTGTCAACCCGTTTCAACGGTGGTGCCAACTTTGCTATGAACCTTGGTGAAGAGACAACTCAGGACAACTATCTGTGGGAAGTTGGTGGTAGCATCAACTGGAGCCACAACTCTTCTGAGTCAGAATCAAAGAGCAACAGCGAGACTTGGTACACAGGTAACACCCACACTTGGTCAACCAGAGAAGGTGGCAATGAAAACGGTAGCAGCAGCCTGAGCGGTCAGATGCGTATTGAATGGAACAAGGACAGATATACCAGTATGATCTTCACTCCTTCTGTTTCATACAGCAAGTCAGAAAGTTCAAACCACAACGATAATGTTACTTTTGTAAAAAATCCTTATCAGTTTGTTTTTGATCCTATAGCTTATTATAATGATACTACAAGATTAAATGCAAGTTTTGATCCTTCAAACTATGTAGTTGATGGTGTAGCTGCATATATTGACTCTCTGAACGATGCACTTAGAAACCGTCAGTTCAGTAAAAGTTTAAGCAACAGCCAGAGCTATTCAACAAACGGTACACTGCAGTTCACCAGAAGATTCGGTAACCGTGGTCGTAACCTGACTTTCCGTGGTACTTACAGACTGTCAAAGAGCGAAAGCACCAACTATTCTCGTAACGAGCAGGAGACTGCAAGCCTGATACCAGGTGGCCCGCTTACTGAAACACTTCTACTGCGTTACGCTCCATCACCAAGCAACAACATTGGCTGGAGCACCCAGTTGACCTACTCAGAGCCAATTGCAACAGGTGAATATCTGCAGGCAAGCTATGAGTTCTCATACAGCAAGCAGAACAGCGACCGTTCAACCTACGATATCAGCAATACTGCATATGGTAATCCTGAATGGGTATTTGAAGACAATGAGAAGATGCTCAACACTCAGTTGACAACCAACTCATATTACTACAACCTTGACCAGACACTGCAGTTGCAGTACAGAAAGAACGCTACTGACTCAAAGTACAACTTCACAGTAGGTCTCTCTATCCTGCCACAGTACTCAAAGATGAACTACACAGGTATGGGTCTTGTTGATACCCTGCTTACACGTACCGTATTCAACTTTACTCCTACACTGCAGTACCGTTACCGCTGGAACCGTCAGCAGCAGATCAATGTAAGCTATAACGGACGTTCAAGCCAGCCACAGATGAACCAGCTGCTTGATATTACCGATGACAGCAACCCTCTGTCAATCAGCAAGGGTAACCCAGGTCTGAAGCCAACCTTCTCAAATACATTCCAGGTTAACTACAACAACTACATTCCTGCAACAATGACTAGCTACAATGCTAGATTCTCAATTGGCAACACCATGAGAAGCATCCAGAACAAGACTACCCTGAACGCCAACTATGGTACTACTTCACAGCCAGTCAATATGGAAGGCTTTGCTGCCAACTGGAATACATCATTGAACGGTGGCCTTAATGTTACTCTTCCAGATGACCGATTCTCTATCAACACCGATGCACAGGGTTCATACCGTCATCAGGAAGGTTGGGCTTCAATCCAGGGTCAGGATGCTCAGCTTAGAAAGACCAATACAACAGGCGCTACCGGTAGACTGACCGGTGAATACCGTGGTGACATCCTTCAGGTTCAGCTGCTTGGTAATATCACTTACAACCACTCTGTAAATGACCTTCAGCCAGACCGTAACATGGATACTTATGACTTCAATTACGGTACAAACTTTACAGCAATGTTCCCATGGAGGAATGCCCGTCTGGCATCAGATATCCAGATGCAGAGCCGTCGCGGTTACTCAGCATCAATGGATACCGATGAGCTCATCTGGAACGCTTCAGGTTCATTCTCATTCCTGAAGGGCAACAAGGCCACACTCCAGTTGGCATTGTATGATATACTCCACCAGCGTAGTACTGTAACCCGTAACATGTCTACAACATCACGTACTGATACCCAGAACACCAACATTACAAGTTACTTCCAGGTAACCCTGATTTACCGTCTCTCAATGTTCGGTGACCGTGGCGCACGTGGCGGCCGTGGTGGCATGGGCGGCTTCGGCGGCGGCATGGGCGGCATGCGTGGTGGTATGGGCGGCTTCGGCGGCGGCATGGGCGGCTTTGGTGGCGGCATGATGTTCTAATCATATCATCCAATCTCAGAACCGACTTAAGTCAAACTGAATAAAATGCTGGGTGATCCAATAGGGTCACCCAGCATTGTTTTTTGCGTTTTTGAAATTATTCTTCAGAATATTGTGTGAGAGTACGTATTTATGGAACAAATATACTGGAGAAATGGAACATTTTTCATGGTAGCCTGTTTTATTACATATATCTATTGCAAGATATTACATATGTAAATTGCAAGATTTTGGTATGTGCATTCCGTTGGATATGATGATATTTGCAGTGTTCAAATTCGCTGACAATAATGAGCTGGGTAAATATACTGCTCTTCATTGAGAGTACTAATGCATACTATTTACCATGAAAAACAGGATAGCGGCAACGCTAAGAATCAATTGAAAGGAAACCGTCCACGCAACAGTTGTTACGCGGACGGTTTTGTTATGGATTATTCTATAGATGAATCAACGCTTGAACAATCCTGTTCGTTTTGCTTTTTGCTTCCATTCAACAATCATGGTACCGCCGTTTGGACCAGGAATGACCTTCATTTCAAGTGTGCCAGTCTGATTGGTTCCTTCGCCCATGTCAGTCAGGAATGCCGTTACTGTCGGTGATGGATTATCCTTGGTTGATATGAGGTCTTTCTCGGTCAGCTCACCGGCCCAGAGTACAGGCCCGTATGAGTGGTTCAGTACATAGGTTCCCGGGTCAAGGTTCTCAAACTTGTATTCAGTCTGTCCCTCTTTAAGCATATGATATACGGTACCTGCAGTTGTACGGTAAGCGTAGCTGCCCGATCCCTTTGCAAGCTGGATTTCTGCTCCCATGCCTACAGTCTCAAGCGGGCTTTCACGGTAATAGTCAAGGCCGCTGTCAAATGCTTCTACCTTGAAGTAGTACTTCTTGGGTGCAGTATTCAGGCTATGCATGTACAGGCTGTTCTTGTCATATACTATGTAGCTGTTGTAGAGCTTCTTCTTCTCAATACCGTATCGGACTATGTATCCATCGGCCCCCTTGACCGGCTTCCACAGGAGATTAGCCTCACGCTTGTCATCAGGATTGCGTACGGCTAGTACGTTTTTCACACTCTTGGTTTTTGACTTCTTGGTGGTACCGAATATCCTGAGATCCTTGATGGAGAACTTGGCATCATCATAAGTGGCAACATTGACCACCTTTATATAACGTGCCTTGACTGGCTGGGCAAACTCAATGTAGTCGTGCTTGAGCTCCATCTTGTTGTTAGGCTTGCTTATGATCTTTTCCCACTTTGAGTTGTCATCCGATGCAAAGACTTCATAGCACTGATAGAGCTGTTCCTTGGCTGTGCTTGCCGATGAACCGTTTGCAGGTGTTGTGCGTCCGGTAGCAGCACGTGTTGCGCCAATGTGGTCCCAGTTGAGCTGGATTGCGTTGATGGTAGCCTTGTCGCCAAGGTCCACGGTGAAGTATTCTCCAGGATTGCCGGTCTGTGCTGCCCAGCATGTGGTGAAGTCTTCATCGAGAGCCTGCTGCGGTGAATAGTTTTCAAATGTTGATGATACGATTGCCTTCTTGCCGACTGACAAGAGCTTCCAGTCAACGTAGTTGTCAACGCCTCCTTCTGGACGCTCTTCAGGATAGTACTGCGGATAGTCGCCCAGGGCAGTGTTGGAGTACATGACTCCGTCCTTGTCAACGGCAGTAGGGTAGATGGCCAGTTCGGAACCGCGTCCGCCTTCACCGTACTGTGCCGGTATCATGCAGATGGTCCACAGGTTACCCTTCTTGTCATGGAATGTGCTTCCGTGTCCGGCACCTACCTGGAATCCGCTGGTCTTGAAGGTAAGCGGATTGTGTTCGCTGTACTTGAATGGTCCCATTGGGTTGTCGGCTACGTATACGCCGTGTGAGTATGATATGAACTCAAGTCCGATGGCCGCATACTGAAGGTAGTACTTGCCATTGTGCTTGATTACATATGGTCCCTCAATCCATGGCAGTTCTTCGGGTCCGTAGTCGCGCCGGCCGTTGAAGATTGAATAGATGACATCTTCCGGTTTCCTGACTTCAAAACCGTGGTTCTTTATGTCACTCCAGAAGAGTTCCTTGGGTTCGCCTATCTCCTTGAATGTGGTCTTGTCAAGCTCGACAACCTTGAATGGCATTATCTGTGACCATCCGAAGTACATGTAGAGGCGGCCGTCATCATCGACGAACATGTTGGCATCGCCGTAACGGTCACTTGACAGTTCTCCGCACTTTTCCCAGACTCCTCCCTTGGGGGCAGTACACTTGTAGACATTCTTGTTGTTCATGGAGCAACCTATGAGCTGTCCGTCCATTTCTACTACTGAAACTACGCCGCCCGGGTAGTTCGGGGCATCGACATAGGTCCAGTTCTTGAAATCAGGTGAGTACCAGTATCCCTTACGGTGTGATACGAACAGGTAGTAATCGTCTTCGAAGATTAGTACGACCGGTTCTCCTCCACGGATAGCACGTTCGTTTCCGACTACTACGTCTAAAGGATTCGCAAAAGTGCGGCGGGTCTGGGCAACCTGGGCAGTGGCCTGGCTTGACAGGATTGACGAAACAGAAATCAGGGAGAGCGTCATGCCTATCCGGGAGAGCCTTCTGATTCGTCCAGAGAGTTGTTTTTTCATATTTATGAGATGTTAAGTTGTTGTATTTCTTTTCAGTCAGTCGATTCGCAAAGATAACTTTCAATTTTTCCATGCAAGTACACTGATTCCATAATTTTTGTATTTTTGGGAAAATTTGATAATTAACCATTCTAAATAGTACAAAAATGAGCAAGTTGCATATTGTTGATCATCCTATGATCCAGCACAAGCTGACAATCATGCGTGACAAGGAGACCCCGTCTAATCTGTTCAGAGAACTTCTCTACGAAATCTCTCTTCTCATGGGTTATGAAATTACACGTGATTTCCCTCTTGAAGATGTTGAAGTTGAAACTCCGCTGGAGAAGGCTACACTCAAGAGAATTGCAGGCAAGAAGGTTGCCATTGTTCCAATACTTCGTGCAGGCTTGGGCATGATTGACGGTCTGCGTGACCTTATTCCTGTTGCACGTGTAGGTTTTATTGGCCTATACCGTGACGAGGAGACTCATCAGCCTGTTCCATATTACAGCAAGTTCCCTGAAGGAATTGACAAGCGCATGGTCATACTTACTGACCCGATGCTTGCCACAGGTGGAAGCGCCAGTGACGCTATTGACCTGCTGAAGAAGTCGGGTTGTCAGGATATCCGCCTGATGTGCCTGGTTGCAGCTCCGGAAGGTGTGAAGGTCGTTCAGGAAAGACACCCTGATGTTGACATCTATGTGGCTTCACTTGACCGTGGCCTTAATGACAAGTGCTACATTCTGCCTGGCCTGGGTGATGCAGGTGACAGGATTTTTGGAACAAAGTAAAATCAAAGCATAAAGTTGAGCCCTTCACAGTCCAGCTGTGAAGGGCTCACTTTGTTATTGGGTAGGGCTATTGTCAATATACGATGGTTGCCAGGAAGCTTACACCGTTTGTGTTGGTTGTCTTGCTGGTTGCATCGGTCTCCATCTTGAAGATGTAGTTGGCCTGGAGGCGGAGGTTCTTGACAGGGTAGTAACTTACGCCTGCAGTGATGTGGTCACTCTTGGCCTTGCCGTCAACATTGGCTGTGTAGTAGTCGTACCTGATGCCTGCATTGAGGCTTTCATTGAACTTGTATCCGGCAAGTGCGTATGCACCGGTCTGCTGGAGACCGTTTGCGTAACCGCTCATGTATTCTACGCGGCCGTACAGGCTTTCAGTGTCATAGTTGGCTCCGAAACCGGTGCGTGCAAAGTTGTACGGGTTCTTTGATTCGCCCATCCTTGAAAGGTTGTATGCACTGAGTGTCAGTTCCTTGAATGGGTTGACCATGATTCGGCCAATGAAGTCCTTGCCCTGATTGTCATCGCTATTGTTGATGCTGTTGATGCCGTTGCCGTTGAAGAGGCCTGCCTGGTAGGTAATGAGGCTGTAGCCATCCTGTGGAAGGAACTTACCGAAGAGCTGGACGCCAAGGTCACGGCCTGTGCAACCGTATGACATGGCCAGGTTGCGAACTACCAGTGAGTAGTCAATCATCTCAAGCTTAACTGGGCTGTACTCTGAGTTCTCGTATGAGAGCGGTGTCTTTGCCTGGCCAAGCTGGATTCCAATGTGGTCATTGAATGCATACTTTACAAACAGGTCAATGAGCTTTGGAGATGATGCGAAATCGACCTGCATTTTCCAGTCTACCTTCTTTTCACCCTCTTTAAGGAGATTGCCTGACAGGGACATACGTGCTCTCTTGATATAAAAGGTGTTGTTCACGTTTTCGTTGTCATCGGCTGTATATCCGGACTGAACGAAACCTGATACCTTCACGTTCTCTTGTGCGTAGGTTGTATAGCCTGCCATGAGTGCAGCTGCCATACAGAGCATTTTCAGTTTTTTCATTGCTGTAGTTGTTTATTGTTGTTGCAAATTTACCATATAATGCTGACACTATAAAGTCAGTACCCAAAATGAGAATATCTTTCTGTTTAGTGTCATATTTACAGGAAAATATTCAAAGTTTCTTCAATGCAGTCCTGATCTGGGCTATGGCCTTTTCTATGGTCTGGCGGGGACAGCCCACATTGAGGCGCATGTAATGTGTGCCTCCAGGACCGAACATTTCACCTGGATTCAGGCAGAGCAGGCATTCGTTTGCGAAGAAGTCCGTACACTCCTTCTGGGTGCTGAAATTCATGCCGCGGCAGTCCAGGAAGACCAGGAATGACGCCTGTGGCTGTATGACCTTGATCTTGTCGGAATAATCACTCAGTCCTTCGGTCAGGAGCCTTATGTTTTCCCTTACGTAATCAAGCATCTGTCGGCGCCACTCATCACCTTCATCGCTGTAGCATGCAACTGAACAGCTGAATGCGAATATGTTGCCCAGGTCCATGTCACTCTCGCTTATGTAGCTGAAGTATTTCTGGCGGAGGGTGTCATCGGGAACAATGGCGTGTGAGCAGACTACGCCCGGCATGTTGTAGGTCTTTGAAGGTGCCTGCAGGGTTATGGTTATCTGACGTGCCTCATCACTGACGCTTGCAAACGGTATGTGCCGCCTTTGGTCAAGAATCATGTCGCAGTGTATTTCATCACTGACTACAATCACGCCCTCCTGTTTGCATATATGGGCTACCTGCTGCAGTGTCTCCCTGTCCCAGCAGATTCCGGCTGGATTGTGGGGATTGCACAGAATCATCATGGAGCAGCCTTTTATGTCGTTCCTGAGTGCATCGAGATCCATTCTGAAGGTGCCGTTCTCTTCATCGCGTACCAGATGGTTGAATACAATCTGGCGTCCGTTTCCCTGGGGAACTATGCGGAACGGGTGGTAAACGGGCTCCTGAATGAGAATCTTGTCTCCTTTCTGTGTGAATGCCTGCATGGCCAGATATATGCCGCAGACTACTCCGGGTACATAATTGATGTGTTCAGGACTGATGTTCCAGCCATAATGGCCAGCGCACCATCGGACTATGCTGTTCCTGTATTCATCAGACGGAAGCGTGTAGCCCAGGATGTTCTGCGACAGGCGTTTCCTGATAGTGTCAATGACGAACGGAGGGGTTGCAAAATCCATGTCGGCAACCCACATGGGAATGACATCGTCACGTCCGCATACATCTTTCATGTATCCGTACTTGTAGGTGTCAGTACCGCGTCTTTCAATTATTTCATCGAAATTGTATTTCATTTGGAAATTGAATGTCAGAGAGGTTTGTAGGTGAAGTTGCGCAGTGTTGCGCCGTCAGTCAGCAGGTATGCTGGACGCAGTGCAAAGAATCCCTGGTATGTGTTGTGATGCCAGCTGCTTACATCAAGGTCACTGATCTGCTCAGTCCAGTCTGTACCGTTGGCGCTTGTCCATGCTGACATGCGGTTCTCCTTGTTTACAATCCTGAGATACCTGGTTGCACCCTCTGCAGTTACTCCAGCATGGGCCTCCTCATTATAGAAAAGGTAGAGACCGGCCTTTGAACCTTCAGCCAGACTGAATTCTGCCTGGATTTCATATGACTTGTCAATTGCAGTGGTAGTCCAGAGTGTTCCGTCCTGGAAGCCCGGTTCCCATTTTGCCCACATGATTGGGTTGCTGAAGTCGCGCAGGTAGTTCAGGTCGGTAACGAAACCGCTGTTGTCCCACTTGGCGCCATCCTTTTCTGCAAGTACAGGCCAACCGTCCTTGGTCCATTCAACGCTTTCAACGATTGTGCTTCGTCCAAGGGTGTGGAAACTGTTGCGGTATGCGTGGTAGACAATGTACCAGTTGCCGTCGGCATCGTCAATGAGTGTGCCGTGTCCCTTTGACCACCACTCTTCAGTACCGCTGTATGTGTGAACCATAGGGTTGTACGGACTGTTTTCCCATGGGCCCAGTGCCGACTTGCTGCGTGCAACCACGCACATGTGGCTTGTAACAGGGCCTGCAGTACCGCCTTCAGCGCTTATCAGGTAGTAATAATCGCCGCGCTTGACAAGTTTGGGTGATTCCAGCCACATGCCTTCAGTCTCCCAGTCCGATGGGAACTCCCAACCGTCATATACTTTCTGGTTGCGGCCGGCTGCTGCCAGGCCGTCATCGGTCAGCTCAACAACGTGTCCATTGTTTGTATAAAGGTAACGCTTGCCGTTTTCGGCAACGACATGGCCTGGGTCAATGCCGCTGACGCGAATCTGTATAGGCTCGCTCCAAGGTCCCTCAGGCTTGTCGGCAGTCACTACGAAGTTGCGTCCGTCACTTGATGGATAGTATATGTAGTACTTGTCGCCAACCTTGCACATGTCAGGAGCAAATATGGAGTAGCTCTGGTCCTGCACAGCACGTGAGATGGGTTCCCAGTTGACAAGGTCTGTTGAATGCCAGACCAGAAGGCCAGGGTAGTAGGTGAAGCATGAGTGGGTCATGTAGAAGTCTTTGCCGTCACGCATGATTGTCGGGTCAGGATAGTCTCCTGGGAATATCACTGCCTTGAGGGGCTCTGTCTTCGGTGCGCAACCGGTAAGGATGGCTGCTGCAATTCCTAAAAGTGTCTTTTTCATATGATAGATGATTTGTTATTTCATAACTGGAAGAACCATATACTGCTTCTCGGGATTCTCAACGATTTCGGCACCGAGCTCGGCATCGGTCTTGCTGTTCAGGGTAAGTACAAGCGCACTTCCGTCAGACAGCCAGAAGCCTATTTCACCGGGAACTGTTCCCGGATAAGGCAGGTCAATCCGCTTGTTGAGGTCATTGGTGACGATTGAAACTATTGGGCCGCTTGTTGTTTCAAGAGCCATGAAATGTGCCTGGCTGACAAGTTCTTCGGCATGGGTCCTGGATGGCAACTGGTATTTGGGACCAAACCATGCCGATGCCATGTCACCCTTGTCATTGAATGTGAAGAGGCGGTTGCCGTCAACGCATTTTGCTGACCATACGGCACCCGATGCAAGTCCCAGGTCAACCGGCTTGAATGAAGTTCCGTACTCTCCGTCAACTGCGATTGCGCTTTCAGGCAGTGAGTATTTGTCCAGACTCTTGAAAGAGAGGCTCCATTCGCCATTCTTGGAGTTTATGTGTCCAGGATCAGCGCCGGTCCTGTACAATTGCAGGCTCTTGTCGGTCATATTCTTGTATGTGAATGTCTCAAATACAAAACTGCATTCTGTCACATCTTTCTCACCGTTTTCATTGAAGTAGTCCGATACATACAGGATAGGTGCGCTGAACTTTATCTTTCTGCTCTTCATGTCTATGGTGTACTGGACTGTACGGTATCCGCCGCCTGGCAGGAACAGGGTGAGTTCCGTATCGGTAGCCTTCATCAGGATGTTGCCTAATGTCTGGCTTGAGTTGGAATAGAACTGGCCTATCTCCTGGAATGCCTTTGGCTGGGCAAGTGACGTCATGGAATACACTCCTTCAATATTGCTGCTGGAACCATTGTTTTGGCTACTGCCGTTGTCTGATTTGTCACATGCAGTCAGTTCCGTCAGTATTGACATGCATAAAAACAGATTGAACACCTTGAGTGACATGCTATTCGTCTTCATTGTTATGGCTAAGGCCTGTTCTATTGTTAATAATGGTTCAAAGATAAGGTTTTATAACCAAAAAGAGCAATCCGAGCATATGTTATTGCTATATTTGCCCGTATGAAAAAGTTACTTTTATTGTTTGCGGCCGTTGCCATTGCAATGAGCGGCAGTGCCAGGAATGACGTTGAGGTAGGTCCATACACAGTATCGGAAATCACCAAGGGAGTATGGCATATTCAGGATTTCAACAGTGAGAATCCTTCCGGTGAGACTTTCAATGAGAGTGGTGAGAAGACTCATTTCAACAATTGCTCTGACATGTATCTGCTTGTGGGAAAGCAGAAAGCGCTTCTTATAGACCTTTCCAACAATGTGAGATGGGCCCCTGATGCCGACAAGTCACTGCGCAAGCTTGTTTCAGAACGCGCAGCCGGCAAGCCCCTTACCATTACCTTCACCCATAATCATGGCGACCACACCGGCATGCTTCAGGCGTATGTGAAGGATCCCGATGTAGAGTTTGCACTGCCGTCAGTTGATTTTGCGGCAATGAAGTCACGCTTCCCCCAGAATCAGGTTACCATGATTGATGAGGGCTATGATTTTGAGCTGGGCGGCATGACCGTCAATACGGTACTCGTTCCAGGCCATACTGACGGTTCTGTGGTATTCTTCCTGAAGGGCAAGAACCTGCTGTTCTCGGGTGATGCCATAGGCTCAGGCCATGGCGTATGGATTTTCAACACAGCCGGTTTTGACAATTACGTCAAGGCTGTTCCGCATCTTGTCGAGTACATCAACAAGAATGGCATAAACAAGAAGAAACTGCAGATATACGGCGGTCACTACTGGCAGAAGGACTGGCTGACACTGCCGGCCAAGAGGGAAATAGGCATGGAGTACATAAACCAGATGCAGGAACTGATAAACCAGATAATGGCGGGCACGGCACAGAGTGAACCCTCAGACCTGGGCAGGGCAGACCTTGACACCTATTTCAGGAATGGAAACGCAATCATTGTATGGAACAAGGCCCAGGCCGAAGCATACTCAAAATCAAAGTAATGGATTATGAAGAAAATACTTTCACTGCTGCTTGTCCTGGCAGCATGCATGCCTTCAAAAGGACAGACCACTTACAAGACAATAACTGATATTTCCTACCATGCCGATGCTGGTGCCTATGCTGCAGAACGATGCAAGCTGGACATATATTATCCGGAAAACAGGAAGGATTTTGCCACTGTAGTATGGTTCCACGGCGGTGGAATTATTGAGGGAAACAAGGAAATACCTGCCGAACTCAGGAACAGCGGCCTGGCAGTCATAGGCGTGAACTACCGCCTGCTGCCAAAGGCAAAGGTTCAGGAATCAATCGATGATGCGGCCGCAGCGGTTGCATGGGCCTTCAAGCATATTGAGGAATACGGCGGTTCAACATCGAAGATTTTCGTTGCAGGCCACTCTGCCGGAGGCTACCTGACTGACATGGTTGCACTTGACAAGAGCTATCTGGAAAAGTATGGCATTGATGCTGACAGGATTGCCGGAGCATTTCCATACAGCGCCCAGGTTATCACGCATTACAACGTAAGAAAGGAGTACGATGTTGACGCTCTCTCGCCGCGAATTGACGAGACGGCTCCTCTCTACCATATGCGCAAGGTGCCGTTCCCGCTCTTCGTTCTGTCAGGTGACCGTGAAACCGAACTTTACGGAAGATATGAGGAACAGGCCTATTTCTGGCGCATGATGAAACTGCTTGGAAATGAGCAGTGCTACCTGTATGAGTTCGATGGGTTTGACCATGGCTCAATGCCCAAGCCGGCCCATGAGGTCATGAAGAGGCAGATTCGTGCAATAACGTCAGGCAGGGCAATAAGCCGATAATCAACGGGTTGTACCATTGCATGAGCAGGCCAATGGCAAATAATGTACATGGCAAGAGTTCCTGCATATTACTGAATGGAATGCGTGACGGACTTCCCTATTGGTCTGGGCTATTATCAATGGCAATGGCCTTGATAAAACCTGTAAAAATAGAGTCTCAGCCTGATGGGGACTCGGGAAAATGAACTGAAAGATGAATGCAAAACTGCTTGTTTATCTGCTTATTACCGTCGCGGCCACTAATTTGGTCAGGGTTTTGCCCGTGACATTATCTTAACAACTTGTCGCTGTAGTTGAATCGGACTCCCTGCCAGGTTACGCGGCGGTTTATGCCACCAAGTCCCGGTGATGTCTGTTCACCCTCGATTTTGCCTGCAAGTACGCCTTCGGCTATTGTCAGCAGGTCAAATACCCTCTTTGAAGTTTCAGCGTTCTCACCGTCGAAATGCCCCGGAAGCATGTAGTATATCTGCTTGGCGTTCATCATTTCAAGGGTATCTTTCGCAGTCTTGATGAAGGTTGACAATGGGAGGGTCATCAGAAGGTTCGTGCTTCCGAATGCATCACCGCTGATTGCGTAGTGGTAGGCTTCGTTGATGAATGATACGGAATCGGTGGTGTGGCCAGGGGTAAAGAATGCCTCTATCTTCATGCCTCCAAGGTCAAATATCTGGTGGTTTTCAATGTAGTTGACCTTACCGTTGTATCCGTTTGGAGTCCTTACTCCTTCACCGCGCATTACCCATATTTCACTGAACCACTTGACGGAACCAGCATGGTCACCGTGGTTGTGGGTGAGAAGGCACTTGACCGGCTTCTTCGTGATTCCTGCCACAATCTCATCAAGATGGTCAATCCTGGTACCTGTGTCAATCAGGAGTGAACTGCTGTTACCTTCTATAATATATACTGATTCATTGTACATCTGATGTCCGTTTCCTACCCAGAGATGGTCGTTTATGCGATGGAATACCACATCGGGCCCCTCATAGACCAACGGATAGTCGGGCATGTTGATGGACAGAACCTTCGATGGGTCAGCATTGGCCTGAGGCGCGGTTGGCTGTGCCTGTCCTGAAGGCCGTGAAAGTACTTCGGCAAGCGATGGTATTTCTCCGAATACGGCAAGACCTGCCGCAGCTGCGCCCATTCTCTTGAGAGCGGTTCTTCTTGTTATCTTCATAGTCGGTTGGTTCTGTTATTTTCCGCAAATATAATAACCAATTGCCATCATGTATGTTTTTTTGCTTTATTTAGCAAATCAGGAGTACGGTTATATGTCCCGGATTCCTGCCAGTCCTGTCAGTCCTGCAACCATGAGTGCGGTTCCAAGACCGGAGTAGAAAAAGGCAAAGAAGCAGTCGGGTATGGTCCCCAGGCTGCGGAGCGTAATTCCAAGTGTCATCATGAATGCAATGATCAGATATCCCTTCAGGGTGAGGAACCTGTAGAGTGGGGCCTTGTCGGTTTCAAAGTTCCTTATCCTTTCAGCATTCTTTTCGATTATCCTGCGGAACATCATGAAAAATGCCGCAAATACAGGTACGGCCCATATCCATATTGCCATGCTTGCATGGAGTGCACACTTTATTCCAATTCTTGCTATGTTAAATCCTGCCAGCATCCACAACAGGGCGTTGGCGGCTATCAGCCATCTCTTGCCTAACATATCTGACCAGTTTAATAAGTTGACCATCAAAAGTAATCAATATTTTTAAATAAATCTTGTTTTTGTTATCATTACGTAAAATCGATTGGCCGAGGGCCCATGAACGTATGTTTTGTGAACATCTTACCCATTTTTTTTGTTTCTTTGTATTTCAAGAAAACTTTATTAAACACTTAAAACATTTACTATGGCAAACAAGTATTCTGGAACACAGACAGAGAAGAACCTGGAGGCTGCATTTGCAGGTGAGAGCCAGGCACGTAACAAGTACACATATTTCGCTTCACGCGCAAAGAAGGATGGCTATGAGCAGATTGCTGCAATTTTCCAGCAGACTGCTGACAATGAGAAGGAGCATGCAAAGCTGTGGTTTAAGGAACTGCACGGTGGTATGCCTTCAACAACCGAGAATCTGCTTGCAGCAGCCGAAGGTGAAAACTATGAGTGGACAGATATGTATGAGGGCTTTGCAAAGACTGCCGAGGCAGAGGGCTTCACTGAACTGGCAGCGAAGTTCCGTCTGGTAGCAGCTATTGAAAAGCGTCACGAAGAGCGTTACCGCGCCCTGCTGAAGAACATCGAAACCGCACAGGTTTTCGCAAAGTCTGAAGTCAAGGTTTGGGAATGCCGTAACTGCGGTCACATTGTAGTAGGCACAAATGCTCCTGAAGTATGTCCGACATGTGCTCACCCACAGGCATACTTTGAAGTACACGTTGACAATTTCTAAGACAATAACCAACCTTTCACCTAAAAATACTGTTATATAGATAATACTGTTATATAGATAATACTGCATTTTATGAGCTCTCATACGGCCTTTTCGTAGTGACAGCACGTGAAGGTGTGAAGGACAATGGCTGCATTACAAATACCGTTATGCAGGTAACAACTTCACCGAACCGCATATCTCTTGCTGTCAACAAGGGAAACTATACGCATGGAATGATTGAGCGCACAGGCGTATTCAATGTATCGGTCCTGGCTGAAAGTGCTACATTTGTTTACGGCCGTCCTAGGGTCAAAATGGCCGGTTTTGTACTTGTGATTTCAGTGGGTGATGTGCTGCAGTATTGTCTATGACCGTCCTAGGGTCAAAATGGCCGGTGTTGTACTTGGGATTTCAGTGGGTGACGTGCGGTGGTATTGTCTATGACCGTCCTAGGGTCAAAATGGCCGGTTTTGTACTTGAATATTTTGTCGAATCGTGTTTTGAGGTAATCCTAGGGACATTTTGCCGGGTTTTGCACTTGGACTTTTTTCAGGTCACCAATCCTGGGGGTAAAATGCCGCCTTTTGTCCTTGCGACCGTTTTTTTTCGCCGTCCTAAACACAAAACAGGCCTTTTTGCCCCTGGGATTTGAAATCCCATTTTCCCCCAAGTACAAAAACGCCTTATACGTCCCTAGGATTGAATACCCCCGTACAACCCAAGATCAAAAACCCCGCTTTTGTCCTTGCGATTACCACCTGCCACAGAAGTCACCCTCACCTAGCGATAACCCAAGATCAAAAAAGCCGCTTTTGTGCTTGGAATTCCACTGCGGAGCGTAAGGAGAAATCATCAAAAAATGCCAAGGACTTATGTCTTCCGTTTTCACATACTTTCATTATCTTCGCAGGTAGAAAAATGGGGTATTGATATGTCGTCATCGGGAATGTTGCTTGTGCTGGCCCTGATACTGGATTTCCTTATCACGGTTGCAATCGGAATTGTCTGGCTGGTTTTGTGGGTAATCGGAAAGTTCGGGCATTTCCAGGTTCACTATGCTCCATTCGGATGGACCACACTGTCAATTGTTGCAATACTGACCGCATGCTTTGCGTACGGTTATTTCATAGGCAGGTGGAGAGTTGCCGTGACTGAAGTTGCATACAGCCACCCTGACATACCGGCATCGTTCCACGGTTACAGGATTGTTCATATAAGCGACATGCATCTGTCTACATTTGATGATTCTCCTGGCCAGCTTGAAAAGTTTGTCAAAAAGATCAATAACCAGAACCCCGACCTGATATGCTTCACGGGTGATATGGTCAATGGCAATCCGGCCGAAATAGCACCTTATATAAAAGTGCTGCAGGGATTGAGCCCGAAAGATGGTATTATGAGCGTTCTGGGCAACCATGATTTCCTAATTTATACGCCATATCCCAACCAATCCGTGCGTGAGGAAAATATTGAGAGGATTGCCTCTATGCAGCGTGATTCACTTGGGTGGAATCTGCTCAGGAACAGCCATTCGGTCATATCGAGGGGAGATGATTCTATTACCATAATAGGTGTAGACAACCAGAACTGCTCAAATCAGGGATTCCACACAATTTCGCGAGGTGACCTCAAGAAGGCCATGGCCGGAACATCGGGTTTCAGAATACTGCTGTCACATGATCCTTCACACTGGTCCGATGAGGTTATTCCCGAAACCGATATTCAGCTGACTCTGAGCGGACATACTCATGCTGCCCAGGTGCGCTTGCTGGGCTGGACGCCCGCCGCCCTTACATTCAAGGAGACTTGCGGACTTTACGAAAGAGAAGGACAGTCGCTGTATGTCAACATTGGACTTGGATGCACCGCTCCGTTCCGCATTGGTGCAAACCCCGAAGTTACTGTTATAACACTTGCCGGAAACTGAACCGTTTCAATTGTTAATTAGAAATCTCGTTAACATAACTAATTAACAAAATCGTTAACACTCTTTTTAGTGTTATCAATTCTTAATCACGATTAGGGATTGAGAGCTTTTGCGTGCGCATAACACATTGTTCTACAATATTATAAATTTGTAGAACTAATGATTTCTAATATTCTCTCGTTGTTAATATGTGCTAATTCTGCACTTTTTCCACTTAACTTTTACCCCGTTTTCGGATAGTACATACGACAACAGTCAAACAAACAACTTGATAAAATAACAATTAAAACAAATACAATTATGAAAAAGTCAATCTTCACAGCAGCAATCGTAGCAATGTTCTTCACAGTTAACAACGCAAAGGCTCAGGAAGTACAGGAGATCACAGTAAACGACATCGTAGCAGAACTCAACCTCAATGATGCACAGCTTTTCCTGCCAATGTACCAGAAGATGCTTTCACAGATTGAGAACGTAAGCCGTCAGGAAAATATGGGCGAAGAAAAGAAGACCGCAAAGATCGAGAACATCAAGGAAGAGTATGCCGACAAGTTCAGCTACGTTCTTGACTCAGAGCAGAATCTGGCAGTCCTGAGCACTATCCCTTACGACTACATCGAAAAACGTACTAAGTAATAAACCAATATTACGTTAGTTTTATAAATCACTGATGCAGGCGCATTGCTCCTTACGGGCTGTGCGCCTGTTTGTTAATACGGAACTATTCAACAAATTGGAAGTAATTACTTTGATAGGTTGACTAAGGTGAAGGTGTGCGGTCGCAAGGAAAAAGCGGGGTTTTTGATCTTGGGTTATTGCTGGGGGAGGG
>JAZQQQ010000067.1:0-1944 GCA_045629165.1 Bacteroidaceae bacterium | reverse complement strand
CACTTTTTGCATAGTCTATCTTGAAGACAAAAAGAGTAAAGTCATTGATACATATAATCTGGACAACATACATCAAGTCAGACTGCCATTACACGGCTATACCCAACCCGCCCAGTTCTACTCCCCACAATACCCTGATGGCCCGCAGTATTATGACGTTGACTACCGCCGCACCCTGTACTGGAACCCCAATCTTGAGACCGACAAGGACGGGCATGCCGGGATAGAGTTCTACAACAACTCATACAGCACCCGCTTCAAGGTCAGTGCCAGCGGCCTGAACGGCGGAGTGCCATATTCAATGGACAAGTGATTATCATTATTGCCGCAAATGAAAAAATCCACATTCATACTATTGTTCTGTATCAGTAAGGTTTTCGCCTATGCCGGTGTGCCTCTTTCGCACTATGCCGCCAACGCATACCGTTTTGAAAAGGAATACCCTCAGGAGAAGGTCTATCTGCATTTTGACAACACGTCATACCTGACAGGCGACACCGTATGGTTCAAGGCCTATGTCGTCAATGCGTCAGACCTTACGGCCTCAAAGAGTGGGGTGCTTTACGTTGACCTTCTTAATGCGGCAGGCAGCGAGATGAAGCAGCAGAAGTTCAAGATTGTTGACGGCCAGGCCAACGGATATATCTGTCTTACTAATGCAAATACGGAAACTGGCAGGAAATGGAGAGGTGAAGCGAATCTTTTGAGCGGCTATTATGAGATCCGTGCCTACACGGCCTACATGCTGAACTTTCAGGATGCTGCCGTCTTTTCCAGAGTCTTTCCCGTAATGGAGATAACGCAAGACGAAACAACGGGCGAGAATGTCTGGAAGATGCCCACATACAATAGCTTCAAATACCAGAAAAGGCCGCTTATGGCCAAGACACATGACATGGACGTTGCCTTCTATCCTGAAGGGGGCAATATGATAACAGGCAGACCGTGCTGTGTCGCGTTCAAGGTCACAGGTAAGGACGGCCTGGGACTGGATGCCTCAGGCGTTCTTGGCGACAGTATTCAAATAAGTACTGTCCATGACGGAATGGGCAGTTTCGTGTTCACCCCATCCGGGAAACGTGGTCGTGTGAAGTTCGTAACGAAAGACGGTATCACCGGCACTTTTGACCTTCCAGAAGCTGTCCAGTACGGCCATACGCTGAACATAATTGGGCAGACAGCTGACAGCCTGAAGCTGAAAGTCATTTCCTCAACAGCCCCCGCCAACCTGCAGGATTCTCTTGGTCTTGCCATCATGTGCCGCGGAAGGCTGCTGCATTTTTCCACGATTCCCGTACAGCAGGCGGACACCCAGTTGGAGATAAATCTTTCCGGTATCCCAGAAGGCGTATGCCAGATATGCCTGTATGACAGGACAGGCAGTCCAGTCTCCACAAGAATGTTCTACCACAGGAGCAAGCAGGAAATCCCGCAGATAGATGTGAGTTTTGACAAGACTGGCTATCATCCGCTTGACAAAGTAAGACTTGACGTTAATGTAACGTACAAGGGACATCCCTTCAGCGACAACATCTGCCTGTCGGTCCGTGATGATGACGGACACCAGGGGCCGTATTACAGTGACCTGCGTACTGATCTTCTGCTGTCATCTGACCTGCGCGGACTGGTATGGAAGCCCGAATACTACTTTGAATCAGATGATGCGGAACATAATGAAGCTCTGGACCTGCTGTGTATGGTGCAGGGCTGGGAACGCTACGACTGGAAGCAGATGGCCGGAGTAGTGGAGTTCAAAGAGACGAAACGTCTTGAGAACGGTCTCACCTACAATGCCTGGGTTAAGGACAGGAAAAGCGGTCTGGGCATTGACAGCATTCCTATGAATGTCAACTACATGCTGCCGGATTCCAGCATCAGCCAGCTCAAGCTGCTGACAGAACAGGGAGGCTACATGGGACTGGACATGCCGGACTTTTACGGTGA
>JAZQQQ010000066.1:0-98440 GCA_045629165.1 Bacteroidaceae bacterium | reverse complement strand
CCCATACTACGTGCTGTACCTGCAACCATGCTCATAGCGCTTTCTATTGTGAAGCAGTTAAGGTCCACCATCTTAGCTTCTGCTATAGTTCTAACTTGGTCTTTTGTCAAAGAAGCAACTTTTTTACGATTAGGTTCGCCTGAAGCGGTTTCAATCTTTACAGCTTCTTTTATTTGCACAACAACAGGAGGGGTTTTAACAACGAAATCAAAGCTTTTGTCTGAATAAACAGTAATGATAACAGGAACTATCTTTCCAGCTTGTTTCTGTGTTCTAGCATTAAACTGTTTGCAAAACTCCATTATATTAACACCTTTGGCACCCAATGCTGGTCCAACTGGTGGTGAAGGGTTTGCAGCTCCACCTTTGATCTGCAATTTGATTAATCCTGCAACTTCTTTAGCCATTTTCTTACTAATTTGTGCGTTTAGAAATTAATAATGACGATTAACAATACTTTCTATTTTTCAACCTGCATAAAAGATAATTCAACAGGAGTCTTTCTACCTAGAATCTTAACAATAACTTTAAGCTTTTTCTTTTCTTCATTAAGCTCTTCAATTACACCTGTAAAATTCACAAAAGGTCCGTCGATAATCTTAATAGTTTCGCCAACAATAAAAGGTTCAAGAAGTTCTTCTCCATTACCCATTGATGCATCAACTCTACCCAACATTCTTTCTACGTCAACGTCCTTCATAGGAATTGGCTTACCACTCTTTTCTGTGATAAAATCAAGAACGTTAGGAATGTTTCTGATGATGTGAATAATTTCGCCTTCTTTGTGTTTAGAAGAACCTGCTTCCAATGCTGCCTCTACAAAGATGTAACCTGGGAATAATGTTCTATCCTTACTAACCTTTTTACCATTGCGAACTGAGTAAACTTTCTCTGTTGGTATCAATACATTAGATACAAATTCTGTAAGCTCTAAACGAGCGATTTCGTTATCAATATATTCTTTAGCCTTCTTTTCTTTTCCAGCTATAGCTTTTACAACATACCACTTTTTTGTCTGTCCACTCATCTGCGATTGAAATAAATTTGAATGTTAGTTAATCCAAATAATAAAAACATAAAAAAATACTCTCAACACCTCAAGACCTCATCAAAGGTTTATGGGAAGCAAGATATTGAAAATATTATGATTGTTGTTTATTTCCTTTAATAATTATGCCATCATTTGATATAGATAGCCTAGCAGTCCTTTCCAAAACATAGTTGGATGAACACCAAACAGGATATCCATAATGAAAACTATCAAAGCTATAATAAGAGATGCAACGAAAACAACTATTGTGCTGTTTTGCAACTCTGACATTGTTGGCCATGATACTTTGTGAATCAATTCATCATAGCAACTCTTAACATAACTTACTACTGACATATATATGTATTTTTATTATCCGGTTTTAATTTTTATCTTTAATAGCAGGGGCAGAGAGAATCGAACTCCCATCAGCGGTTTTGGAGACCGTTATTCTGCCATTAAACTATGCCCCTAGAATAGAGTAGGCTTTAACACCTACTCTAATTTATTTTGGAATTAGTCCATAATCTTTGTTACCTGACCTGCACCAACTGTTCTACCACCTTCACGGATAGCGAAACGTAGGTTAAGGTTAAGAGCGATTTCAGAAATCAAATCAACTGTGATTGTCAAGTTGTCACCTGGCATAACCATATCACGACCTTCTGGAAGAGATATTTCACCTGTTACGTCAGTAGTTCTGAAATAGAATTGTGGACGATATTTGTTTTGGAATGGAGTGTGACGACCACCTTCTTCTTTCTTAAGGATATAAACCTCAGCTTGGAATTTCTTATGAGGAGTGATGCTACCTGGTTTAGCGATAACCATACCACGACGGATTTCATCTTTATCTATACCTCTAAGCAACAAACCTACGTTATCACCAGCTTCACCTTCGTCAAGAAGTTTACGGAACATTTCAACACCCGTACAAGTTGATTTAAGTTTTTCAGCTCCCATACCGATGATATCAACAGGATCACCAACTTTGATGATACCAGTTTCAATTCTGCCTGTAGCAACTGTACCACGACCAGTGATAGAGAATACGTCTTCAACAGGCATCAAGAAATCTTTATCTTTATCTCTTTGAGGAAGTGGAATCCAAGTGTCAACTGCGTCCATAAGTTCAACAACTTTTTCTTCCCAACTTGGTTCACCATTCAAACCACCTAAAGCAGAACCACGGATGATAGGAGTATTGTCACCATCAAAGTTGTAGAATGACAACAAATCTCTAATTTCCATTTCTACAAGGTCTAACAATTCAGGGTCATCAACCAAGTCAACTTTGTTCAAGAAAACAACGATTCTTGGAACGTTTACCTGACGAGCCAAAAGGATGTGCTCACGTGTTTGAGGCATAGGACCATCAGTAGCGGCAACTACAAGGATTGCACCATCCATTTGAGCGGCACCTGTAACCATGTTCTTTACATAGTCAGCGTGACCCGGGCAGTCAACGTGAGCATAGTGACGGTTTTCTGTCTCGTACTCAACGTGTGCAGTGTTGATGGTAATACCACGCTCCTTCTCTTCAGGTGCGTTATCGATCTGGTCGAATGACTTGATCTTGTCAGCGTTACCTGATACCTTCTCAGCCAGAACCTTGGTGATAGCAGCAGTCAGGGTTGTCTTACCGTGGTCAACGTGACCAATGGTACCGATGTTTACGTGCGGTTTCGTGCGCACAAAAGTTTCTTTTGCCATAGTTTGAACTACTTTATTTATTGATTATGAACTTGATTTCAACCACAAAAGGGGTTACCGCCAAGGCGGTCTCCTCCTAAGAAAGTTAATTTCGAGCTGTTACCCGGATTTGAACCGGGGACCTCATCCTTACCAAGGATGCGCTCTACCAGCTGAGCTATAACAGCGACAAAAACGAGAGCGGTAAACGAGACTCGAACTCGCAACTTTCAGCTTGGAGGGCTGACGCTCTACCAATTGAGTTATTACCGCAGTCTTTATTTCGTCACGATTCAGTCCATAAAGGCCTTTTCCAGGAATTGGAATGGTTCCTTCGTGAACCGCAGGGAACCGGAATACCGGTATCGCTCTCCTTGCATTGTGGGGGAAGATGGATTCGAACCACCGAAGTCGAAAGACAGCAGATTTACAGTCTGCCCCATTTGGCCACTCTGGAATTCACCCTTCCTTGTTTCATTTGAGCCTCTTGTCGGATTGGCGCTGAAGCGCCATCCTCCGGCGAGTCTCGCAGCCTGACGGCTGCTTACATCTTTCATCCGAATCCCAAAAGTGAGCAAGCTCCCTTTTGTGCTCCGTCTGAAATCTGTTATCAGACTTCGTACATTTGAGCCTCTTGTCGGATTCGAACCAACGACCCCGAGATTACAAATCACGTGCTCTGGCCAACTGAGCTAAAGAGGCAATGTTTCAAAGAACATGCTCGGCGTTATCCGAAGCGGGTGCAAAGATACCTCTAATTTTTACACCCGCAAATAAATCGGCCTATTTTTTCGTTTCAAGATGTTTTTTTCGCCCCAAAACAGGCCAAATCAGCGCTTGTCAGCCCTTGGGTGCGTTTTTTTGTAGACATCCTGCAGTTCCTTGAAAGTGGTATGAGTATAAATTTCTGTAGTTGATACGGAATCATGCCCCAGCAACTCGCGCACCGTTTCAAGGCCGGCATCGTGGTTGAGCATGGAAGTGGCGAAGGTGTGGCGCAGTACGTGCGGGCTCTTTTTCGCGACATCGGACTCCTGCGAGAGAACCTGGCGGACCATTCTGTATACCTGGTGGCGGGGCACTCTCCCACCCCGGGTCCCCAGGAAGAACGGGCCGTCGGGAGTTCCGGCAAACTGTCCGCGCTGCGGCAGGTATTCAGAGAGGATTGCCTCAAGGTCGGGCCCGAACGGGACTATGCGCTCCTTGTTGCGCTTGCCGGTCACCTTTATCAGGCGGGAGCCCATGTCAACGTCAGGCACGTCAAGCGACACAAGCTCGGCCAGTCGCAGGCCGGCCTCGTAGAACACGGCCATGATTGCACGGTCCCTTGCGGCAATGTAGCCCTGGCCGAAATCATGTTCGTCAATGATGGCATCCATTTCAGACTCCCTGACAAAACTGGGCAGCGGCTTTGACTTCTTTGGGCCCTTCACCAGCGCGGCGGGAGAATTCTGCGTTACCCCAATCTTGCGCAGGTATTTGTAAAAGGTGCGCAGAGTGCTCAGCTTGCGGTTGACCGAAGCGGCTCCCGAACCGGTATCCATGAGCGTGACCATCCAGTCGCGCACCATGTCGCGGTCGGCACTCTCCAGGACGTTTTCCGCATCGAGTGACTTTATGAAATCGCGGAACTGCACCAGGTCGCTGGTGTAGCTCTCGACAGTGCGCACCGAGTAGTTGCGCTCATTGGAGAGATATCTGGCAAAGTTCTCAATCAGGCCCATTGCAATTACTAATATTACACATCCGGACTCCGCCTCAGGAATCCCAGCTCCGGAACTTCCGTCAGCAAAGCCGGGCGGTATTAAAACAAATATTCGCCACCGGAATTCCAGTGACGAATATACGGATTTGTCTTTTTCAATGCAAATGCCGCAACGAGTGAATTACTCTTCAGTCTGCTGCAGCTTCTGTACGTAGATGGCGTGCTCCATCTTGAGACGCTTCAGTTCTGATGGCTTGTCGAACTGCTGACGACGTCTGAGTTCCTTAACCACACCTGTCTTCTCGTACTTTCTCTTGAACTTCTTGAGAGCGCGTTCAATGTTTTCGCCCTCCTTTACTGGAACAATGATCATTTTTGGTTCTAATTATTTTAAATTTTACTATTATCTTCAGTAATAAGCGCTTAACCACTCAGAAGAGCCATAAGTACACTATCCGGGAGAATAAGCGGCGCAAAATTAGACAAAATTTCATCAAGACAAAAAAATTACGGTCTATTTTTAGGCATTGTACCCTATTTTGTAGTGCCGCCAACAATAATTGAGGCAGCAACCGGCTGTATATTATAAAATATGTGCTAACTTTACACCAAATTATGCGCTCCTGCCGGGAGCATCATTGCACTATTATGAAAGAACAGAAAAAAAGCATAAGCGTCAAAGCCTGGGGAAAGACCCTGGCAACCCTGTTTCCGCTGCTCGCAGCAGCCGGATTATCCGTAGCACTTGCCATACCGGGAAACAGCCTGCTGCAGAAGATTGAAATACGGTCACTCTTCCTTTTTGACCGGCAGTTCCTGGCCGATCCGTTCGGCACTCCGGGCGGTTTCATAGGCCTGGCCGGACAGTTCCTCAGGCAGTTCCTGCACATTCCATGGCTGGGAGCGCTGCTGTGGACTTCCATGCTGTACCTGTCAGGAAGGGCATGCGTCAGGCTGTTCAGCATTCCGCGCAGGCTGCTTGTCCTTGGCTACATGCCTGCACTCATCCTGCTCTGGGCCGTAACCTCAATGGGCTATCTCATCTTCGTGTCAAGGGCACAGGACTATTTCTTTGCACCCGTACTTGGACTGCTGGCATCGCTCCTGCTGGTATGGGCAGTCCGCAAGACCAGGCCGGCCGCAGGCGTGGCTGCACTGATTATCGTCACCGCAACGGCAGGATACGCCATTGCCGGATACTACGCAATAGCCGCACTGGCTGCAGTTGCAGCTGACCTGGCCGTAAGCGACAGGAATCCAAGAGAAAAATACATTCTGGCAGCACTTGCAGTTATCTGTGCCGCAGCCCTGCCATTCCTCATGTCCATGTCATACACCACCGTCAGGATGGACCGCTGCTGGCTGTCCGGACTGCCCAGCGTATCGGAAACCGGACAGGTAATGCGCTTCAGGCTGCCGTTCATTGCCGCCGGCATTGCAACCGCACTGCTTCCTGTTGCCGGCAAATTGCTGAAGGAGAGGGAGTGCACCCGCAAGGACATGCTCATGCACGCCGCAGCCATTGCGGTATGTGCCGTCGTTACACTCAAGGCCTGGAACAATGACCAGGGATTCGTGACAGAACTCAAGGTCGAGGCCGCCGCAGCCCATGACGACTGGAAGAGCATACCCGCAATAGTCAAGGATGCCGAATCAAGATACGGTTCCGACGGCAGCGTGTACGAACCCACCCGAATAGTAGTACTCTTCAAGGACCTTGCACTGTTCAAGCTTGGCAAGGAGGGCGACATTGCCTTCTCATACCCCGAAGGCGGCCGCATGCAGGAAAGGGAATTCTTCCTGCCAATCACATACCAGGCCGGCCAGCTTATCTACCTTAACTGGGGATTGCCCAACTACTGCCACCGATGGTGTGTCGAGACTGCCGTAGAATATGGCTGGAACTATGAAGTGCTGCGCAACATCTCCATGGCAGCCATGGCATCGGGCGAATGGGAAACAGCAAGGATGTACCTGAACATACTCTCCAAGACCCTCTTCTACAGGAAATGGGCCAAGAGTCAGCTTGACATGTGCGGCAATGCCCAGGCAGTCGCCCAGGCCGAACCGTACCGCAGCATACTTCCGCTCATGAAGTTCGAGAACTCCATGACGAATGATGAGGCCATGGCCGAGAAATTCCTCATAAACCACTTCACGGCCAGGCATCCGTCAAACGCATCACCTGAATATGACAGGGCCGCACTCTTCTGGGCTGCCCGCTCACAGGACATCGACCTGTTCTGGAGATACTTCTACTTCTACATCAATTCGAACCAGGTCAAGACCATACCGCGCCACTACCAGGAGGCCATCCAGCTGTACTCACAGCTTGAGCCCGGCAACGGCCTGAACATACCGGTCGACAAGAACATAACGCTCTCCTACCAGAACTTCATGAAATTCGTGCAGACCCACCCGGTGGAATCAATTCACGAATCAAAGCAGACATACTATCCGGCATTCGGAAACACATTCTTCTACTACTATTACTTCATTCGTGACATTGACACATACTAAAAGATGAAAAAGACAACCATATACCTGGCACTCATGCTGCTGGCATCATGCGGCAAGAGCATTCCAACCCAGTTCACCGCATCGGAATCGGCCCCCGCCATATTCCCCGACTATGCCGGTTCGACCGTTCCCTGCAACATTGCCCCGACCAACTTCACCATTGACACCAAGGCCGATGACTACGTCACCGTGCTCTCCCAGGGTGACAATCAGGTAGTCATAGGCGGCAAGAAGGTAATCATACCTGAAAAGAAATGGCACAAACTGACCCAGGGCAGCAGCATTGACGTAACCGTCTACACGAAGAACGGCGGCAAGTGGAGTGCCCTGAAGCCATTCCGCATCAACGTATCGCCTGACCCCATTGACCAGTACATTTCATACCGCATAATCCCGTCAGCATCGGTTGAATCATACGAAAAGCTCACCATCAACCAGCGTGACCTTACCAGCTACAAGGAGAAGGTGATCTACTCAAACCTGATGCTCCAGACCGAAAGCAGCGGCCAGTGCATAAACTGCCACAGCTACAAGAACTGGCGCACCGACAACATGCAGTTCCACGTACGCCACTACCTGGGCGCCACCATCCTTGTTGACAACGGCAAGCTGCGCAAGCTGAACACCAAGACCGATTCAACCATAACCGCAGCCTTCTACCCGTGCTGGCACCCCACCCATGACTACATAGCCTACTCGAATGACAAGGTTCACCAGTCACTGCACACCCTTGACCACAACAGGATTGAGGTGCTCGATGAAGAGAGCGACATTATTCTCTACAACATCAGGACCAACCAGGTAAGCGTAGTCGAGAACGATTCCAACTACATGGAGACCTACCCGGCATGGAGCCCCGACGGCAAGACCCTCTACTATTCATCGGCCAAGTACATTGCCCCCTTCGACAGCCGCCGCAGGGACCGCATATTCCTTGACAAGGATTCCATCCAGTACAACCTGTACCGCAAGCCGTTCAACCCCGACACCGAGGCCTGGGGCGAATCACAGCTGGTCTACAATGCCGTGGCCCACAACAAGAGCGTAACATGGCCGCGCGTATCGCCTGACGGACGCTGGCTGCTTGCCTGCATAAGCCAGCATTCGGTATTCCCCATCAACCAGTCCGATGCCGACCTGTGCCTGATAGACCTGAGCAATGACTCGCTGAGCGTGGCTGCCACCATAAGCAGCAGCGAATCAGAGAGCTACCACGACTGGTCAAGCACCGGCAAGTGGGTACTGTTCAGCACAAGGCGTGAAGACGGATGCCGCACCCGCTTCTACATAGCCCACTTCAACGGAGACGGCACCTTTGACAAGCCATTCGCACTGCCTCAGCGCAACCCCGACTTCAACAGGGAGTTCCTGAACGCATTCAACATAGGCGCATTCATGATTGAACCGGTCACAATCAAGCCAAGGGAATTCGCAAAATTCATCAAGAACGGCCCGCTTGAAAAGGTAGGATACACTGCAAAGAAGACAGAATAAGCAAACCAATACAAAACACTGGACATTTGGGTACACTCAACGGCATTACACGCAACCTGGCACTCACATTGCTGCTGTCACTGCTCAGCCTGACGGCAGCGGCACAGTACGATGTGCATTTCACCCACTGGTGGAGTGTCGAGAGTTTCTACAACCCTGCCGCAATGAACCGCAACGGCCTGCTCAACCTGACAGGCTCATTCGCCGCCCACATGACCGGATACGAACACGCCCCCACCTCAATGTATTTCGGGGCCGATGCCGCGCTGCCCACCTCAAGGAAGGAGGTTGCCGCCGGCATGTCACTCTTCAACGAAAGCATCGGACTCTTCACCAGCAGCAACATGGCGGCCAATGTATCGTACATGTTCTTCCTGGGCAAGGGCAGGCTCAACATAGGCATGAAGGCCGGACTCATTTCGCAGGAATTCAACGGCGGAGGCGTCCATGCCGAGCAGGGCAATGACCCCGCCTTTCCCGGTCAGAAAGAGAAGGGAACCGCAGCTGACCTGGGTGCCGGAATCATGTACGACCGCGGTCCGCTTCAGCTTGGATTCGGCGCCATGCACCTTAATTCACCCCATCTGGAGTTCGGCAAGTCAGGGGGCAAAAGATCAGAGATGGACATAAGCCCCATGTTCATTTTAAGCGGACAATACAATATTCAACTTGAAAATCCGTTATTATCGGTACAGCCGGGTATATTCTGCATGAGTGACCTGGCGCAGACCAGGGTTGACATGACCGTCAGGGGCAAGTATGAATATGAGCAGTCACTGTACTACGCAGGACTCACATACTCACCGGGCACATCGGTAACCTTCCTTTTAGGAGGCAAGTACAAGACCGTCCTGATAGGTTACGCATATGAGCTGAACACGCAGGGAGCAGGTTACCTGAACGGAAGCCACGACCTACTGGTCAGTTACGGCAAAGAGGTTGATTTCTTCAAGCGGGGAAGAAACGCCCACAAGAGCATTAGATATTTATAAGGTATAGTAATATATGAAGTTATCAAAAATCGCAATGGCTGCGACTGCAGCGCTCCTGCTTACGGCACAGGCATGCACCAGCAGCGGTTATTCTTCATCGGCCGGAGGTGAACTCATGGGCACATCGGCCCAGGAACTGAGAGAACCTGTTCCATACGGCATGGTTCTGGTCAAGAGAGGATCACTTCACATGGGATATGAAGAAGAAGATTCACTCTGGGGAACCCAGGTGCCGGGAAAAGACATCTCCATAGAGTCATTCTGGATGGATGAAAAAGAGGTTTCCAATGCCAAGTACCGCCAGTTCGTCAACTGGGTACGTGACTCCATCATCAGGACCCGTCTGGCTGACCCCAACTACGGCGGTGATGATTCATTCATCATTGAGAACGAAGACGGCAGCACCATTCTCAACTGGTCAAAGCCCATTCCATGGAAGAAGGCCAATGAAGACCAGCAGCGTGCCATTGAGAGCATGTACCTGACCCACCCCATCAGCGGCAGGAAAATACTTGATGTGAGCCAGCTCAATTACCGTTACGAAATATTCGACTACAACCAGGCAGCCCTGCGCAAGAACCGCCTGAACCCGGCCGACCGCACCAGGAACACCGATGTGAAGGTCAATGAAAACGAGGCTGTCCTCATTTCAAAGGATACCGCATACATTGACGAGAGCGGAAACATAGTACGCCGCACAATCAACAGGAACCTTTCGGGCATGCATGACTTTGTGAACACATACATAGTCAACATATTCCCCGACACCACCTGCTGGGTAAACGACTTCCCCAACAGCAACAACGAAACATACAGCCAGCTCTACTTCTCACACCCCAACTACAACGATTTCCCTGTAGTAGGCGTCAGCTGGGAGCAGGCCAATGCGTTCTGCGCATGGCGCACCGAGTACCTGCTCAAGGGACTGGGCGACCAGGCCAAGTACGTGCAGCGCTACCGCCTGCCTACCGAAGCCGAATGGGAATTTGCAGCACGCGGACGTGAAAACAACGTCTTCCCGTGGAAGAACGGCAACTCAAAGGACGGTGACGGCTGCTATTATGCAAACTTCAAGCCAGAAAACGGCAACTACACCAAGGACGGAAGCCTTATTACCACCAAGGTCGGTTCCTACAAGGCCAACTCAAACGGCCTGTATGACATGGCCGGCAACGTGGCCGAATGGACCAGCACCGTATACACCGAGGCCGGCATACTCCAGATGAACGACATGAATCCGGAACTCTACTACAACGCTGCCGCCGAAGACCCCTACTACATGAAGCGCAAGGCCGTACGCGGCGGTTCATGGAAAGACCCAGAGAAATTCATCGAATCATCATGGCGCACATATGAGTACCAGAACGAACAGCGTTCATACATCGGATTCAGGTGCGTACGCACACAGGTTGGCACTGCAACATCGAAGAGCAAGAGCCGCCGCTGACATTATTAACCCCAAAAAGAGACAAAGCAATGGACAACAAAAAGAAAGGTCTGCTTGACAAGATACAGTCATTCCTCGATTCAGCGAAGGGAAGAATCCTTCTTAACTACCTCTACAGCTGGGGTGCCGCAGTAGTAATCCTGGGTGCCCTGTTCAAGCTCACCCACATCAAGGGCGCTGACCTCATGCTTTTCGTAGGTATGGGCACCGAAGTGCTGGTATTCTTCATTTCCGGTTTTGAAAGACCGTTCATTCCTGGCGAATCCGATGCCGATGCCGCCGAAGACTACGAGCCATCACCGCGCGCATCACGCCATTCACAGGCTGCAGCCCAGTCTGAACCGTCAGTTGCTCCTGTAACCATCCAGGGCACAGCCCAGCCGTCAGCACCTGCCTTCATTCCTGCAGGCAGCAGCATTGACACCACCGGACTCGATTCCGATACCGTGGCATACCTTAACCAGATACGCGAACTGACAGCCAAGATGCATGACATCAGCCTCCATACTGACCGCATAAGCAACAGCACCGACGAGATTGAAACCCTGTCACGCAACCTGATTGCCATCAACACCTTCTATGAAATGCACCTCAAGTCAGCCAGCACCCAGATGCAGAACATAGAGAGGGTTCAGGAACAGACCACCCGCATGGTTGAGCAGATTGAAGAGCTGAACCGCGCATACACCCGCATGGTTGAGGCCATGAAGGCTAACTCAAAAATTGGATAATACATTCCGGGTATGAAAAGGAAGATAATAGAAAGACCGCCATCGGCCCGTCAGAAAATGATCAACCTCATGTACATCGTCCTTCTGGCGATGCTAGCCATGAATGTATCATCAGACGTGCTCAACGGCTTCTCCATAGTACAGGACAGTCTCTCCAAGAGTACCGCCAATGCCACCCTGCAGAATGAAAACATCTACCGCGAGTTTTCGGCACAGGACTCAATCAACCACGAGAAGGTTGGTGAATGGTACGCCAAGGCACTCTTCGTAAAGGAGATTTCCGACTCGCTCTTCAACTTCACCGAAGAACTGAAGCAGCTCATTGCCATTGAGGCCGATGGAAAGGATGCCAATCCTGACAACATTCACAACAAGGAGGACCTCGAGGCAGCCACCCAGGTTATGCTGCACCCTACCCGCGGCAAGGGCGAAAAGCTCTACAACGCCATAAACAGCTATCGCGGACAGATTCTCGACATGGTACGTGACGAAGCCCAGCGTGAAATCATTAACGCCAACTTCAGCACCGAAGTACCGCTGAACAAGAACTCACTGGGAAAGAACTGGCAGCAGTACAACTTTGAGAACATGCCGGTGGCAGCAGCCATCACCCTGCTCTCCAAGATCCAGAACGACGTGCGCTATGCCGAGGGCGAAGTGCTGCACACACTGGTCAAGAACATTGACGAGGGTGACCTGCGCGTAAACTCACTTGACGCATACGTAATCCCCACCACCCAGAACGTAGTGCTGGGCAACTCATTCAGTGCCCGCATCATCATGGCCGCAGTCGACACCACTGCCAAGCCATCAATCTACATTGACGGAAAGAAAATTGATTCCGAAGACGGATGGTACCAGGTACCGGCCACCAAGACCGGCGACTTCACCCTGGACGGATACATGGAACTCAGTTCAGCCAACGGAACCGTACGCCGCAACTTCTCGCAGAACTACACCGTGGTTTCACCTCTGGCAACAGTATCGGCAACCATGATGAACGTGCTCTACGCCGGATATGACAACCCAATCAGCATATCTGTGCCTGGAGTTCCCAACAACATGATAAGCGCATCAATCAAGAACGGAAACGGAACCCTCAGGGCCAGCGGCAACGGCGGCTTCATTGCCACTCCGGGCAAGGTTGGCCAGGATGTCATCATATCAGTCGTGGCAAACCAGGAGGGACGCCGCCAGAGCATGGGCGACTACACATTCCGCGTACGCCAGCTGCCTGACCCTACACCGTTCATTGAGTATGCCGATGAAAACGGCAACACCCAGCGCTTCCGCGGTGGACAGCCCCTTGCCAAGAAGTCACTCCTTGCTGCCGACGGAATAGTGGCAGCCATCGATGACGGACTGCTCAACATAGGATTCCGCGTGATAAGCTTCGAAACCACCTTCTTCGACAATATGGGCAATGCCGTATCGGAACTCTCCAACGGAGCAAAGTTCTCAGACAGGCAGAAGAAGGCATTCCAGAGCCTTACCAGGGGAAAGCGCTTCTACATACAGCGCGTCAAGGCCATCGGCCCCGACAACATTGAGAGACAGTTGCCTACATCACTTGAGGTCATACTCAACTGACGGGCGTAACATAATACCAAAAGAGAAAGTAATATGAAAAGATTCGTCGTTATACTTGCCACAGCGCTCATGCCAGCCATGCTGATGGCACAGCCACAGAGAAGATTGCAGGAATCGCAGCAGCAGACAGCCGAAAGCAAGGGTGCCGCCGCAGTGACTCTCTCACAAAGGGCCCGTACCCAGTACACCGCCCAGACATCAGTGCCTGCCGAAGTGACCTGGAAGCGTGACATATACCGCGAACTGGACCTTCGCAAGGAGAAAAATGCAGCCCTGTACTACCCGGAAGAGCCGTTAGGTGACCGCGTGAACTTTTTCACACTGATTCTGAACCTGGTCCTTGACGGCAAGGTCAAGGCATATGAATACCGTTTGGACGGAAACGAGCTCTTCACGGCCGACAATGAGCTTGACATAGAGAACATGCTCAACAAGTTCTACATTGAATTCGAGAAGAAGGGCTCACGCTACGCAGCAGTCCAGTCAACCATTCCAAGCCGCGAAATCGAGAAATACTACATAAAGGAGACCCACTACCTGGACCAGCTCTCCAACTACCACACCAAGGTGGCTGCCATCTGCCCGGTTCTCATGCAGAGTGATTTCGGCGATGCCAAGACGGCCTACCCTATGTTCTGGCTTGACTATGATGAAATCAGCCCATACCTGGGCCAGGCCCTTGTCATGACCAGCAGCTTCAACAACACCACCAACATGTCGCTCGATGACTACTTCGTAATGAACCGCTACGAAGGAGACATATACAAGACCTCAAACCTGAGGAACCAGCCGCTCGCTGACTACTGCCCTACCGACTCTGCCCTGCAGGCCGAGCGCGCACGCATAGAGAAGCAGCTCTCTGACTTCAGGAAGGGCCTGTGGAATGAACGTGAGCAGCCGGCCGCACAGGAACAGAAGAGTGAGGGCAACAATTCTGGAAGCGCCTCAAAGACCACTGCCAAGAAGGAGAAGGCCGAAAAGGAACCTCGCCAGAAGGCTGCCAAGGCCGAGCGTCAGCCACGCGCACAGAGCAGTGAGAGAATCTCGGTACGCCGATAAGACAGCACTACAATAAAACACCCAAGGAACATGAAAAAAGCACTATTCGTAATCGGCCTTGCCCTGATTGCATCAGTTCAGGCCAACGCACAGTTCTTCTATGGATTTAAGGGAGGACTCAACCTTGTTGACAACAACATCACCAACATAAACCGCGGCAATGCCATCAGCCCCGACCGCTACAAGGGATTCTTCATTGGCCCGAGCGCTGAATACCACTTCGAAGAGGGCGGTGTAAGCATTGAACTGGCATCACTCTTCTCACAGAAGGGACTTGCCGTAATGTCCGATGAAAACGTACGCGAACGCGCCCTGGCATTCCCATTCACCCTCAAGTACGGAGTAGGCATGACCAACCTGAGCGTCTTTGCACAGGGAGGCGTACAGTTCAACTACAACATAGGTGACCTTGAGACATTCATCAAGAACACATCATTTACCGATGAAACCAAGTATGAGGTCACCCAGTTCATCATGGACAAGAGCAGCTGGAGCATCAACCTGGGTGCCGGCGCACGCATACTGCAGCGCCTGCAGCTGACCGCCAACTACAACATCCCCATCACCCAGAGCGGTACCGTCAAGGTTCAGGACAACCTGAGTGAGGCCGAGGCCGGAAACCTGGTTGACAAGGCCGAAACCATTGAAGATGCCAAGGCACGCGTCAAGTATGGTTTCAAGACCAAGACCCTTCAGCTGAGCCTCACCTACTACTTCAAGTCCGGAAAGTAACGCAACTTGGAAACGTACGCCGATGTAATATTGCCGGTGCCGCTGTATCAGTACTTCACATACAGGGTACCGGCTTTTCTGGAACATAAGATTGTTCCCGGATGCCGTGTCTATGTTCCTTTCGGAAAATCCAGGAAGGTCACGGCAATTGTAGTGCGCGTACATTCCGATGAGCCCGAAGGCAAGGGTACCATAAAGGAAATCTACTCGCTGCTTGACCAGGAAGGCAGGCCCTCCATACTGCCCATGGGCATGAAACTGGCCAAATGGATAAGCGACTACTACATATCGGCCCCGGGTGACACCATCAAGGCCATGCTGCCGTCGGGACTGCGCCCCGACAGTTCAGGCAACGAAGTCCCCTTCAAGCCCAGAATGGAGACATTTGTAAAGCTGGCATGCGCCTATGAGGGCAAAAGCCTTGAAGAGATATGCCAGAACCTCTCCAAGAGCGCCACTAAACAGAGACTTGCGGTTGAAAAGTACATGGAACTGGCAGGACTCACTGAAACCAATACCCTGCCCTGTCCCGTTCCCAGGCGTACGCTGTCGGCCCAGGTAGGCACGGCATCGGCCCTGAAGGCACTTGAAGAGAACGGCATTCTTGAATTCTACAGCATTGAGACCGGCCGTCTGCCCCATTTCAGCGGCAACGTGGTCCAGCCATCCAGCCTGAGCCCGCTGCAGCAGAACGCACTTGACCAGATAAGAGAGCAGTTCCAGCAGAAAAACGTAACGCTGCTGCACGGCGTTACGGCATGCGGCAAGACCGAAATATACATCCACCTTATCAAAGAGCAGATTGAGCAGGGCCGCCAGGTGCTGTTCATGCTGCCCGAAATAGCCCTTACCACCCAAATCAAGCACCGCCTGCAGCGCGTATTCGGCAATGACATGTGCGTGTACCATTCGCAGTGCAATGACAATATCAGGGTTGAAGTATGGAACCGTCAGTGCAGCAGCAACCCCTACAAGCTGGTACTGGGTGCCCGTTCATCGGTCATGCTGCCGTTCCAGAACCTGGGACTGGTAATTGTCGATGAGGAACATGAGCCCAGCTACAAGCAGGATGACCCGTCGCCACGCTACCACGGGCGCAACACCGCCATCATGCTGGCAGCCCTGTGCGGCGCCAAGACCCTGCTTGGCAGCGCCACCCCGTCAATAGAGAGCTACTACAACGCCATCACAGGCAAATACGGACTGGTCACCCTGAGCGAACGCTTCAGCAAGATAGAGCAGCCCGACATACAGACCATTGACGTGGCCGACCTTCGCAAGCGGAAATACATGAAGGGCATAATTTCGCCCCCTCTCATGCAGGGCATTGAAGAGACCATAGGCAACCACCGGCAGGTCATACTGTTCCACAACCGCCGCGGCTACTCCAACATGGTCAGCTGCCCCTCATGCGGATGGGTTCAGAAATGCAACTGCTGCGATGTCAGCCTGACCTACCACAAGAGCAACGGCAGGGGCGTTTGCCACTACTGCGGAAACCGCTTCACCGTGCCTGCACAGTGTCCCGAATGCGGATGCCAGGAACTGAAGGGCAACGGCTACGGAACCGAAAAGCTTGAAGAGACCGTAAGCCGCCTGTTCCCGCAGGCAAGAATAGCACGCCTTGACCTCGATGCCGCCAAGGGTTCTTTCGAAGAGATCATATCGGACTTCCAGGACCAGAAGACCGACATACTCATAGGTACGCAAATGGTATCGAAGGGACTCGATTTCGGCGGAGTCAACCTGGTTGGCGTAGTCCAGGCCGACAGCATTATGAGCTACCCCGACTTCCGTTCATCGGAAAGGGCATTCCAACTTATGACCCAGGTTGCAGGCCGTGCCGGCAGGCGCGACACACGCGGAAAGGTCATGCTGCAGACTCTCAGGCCACAGGAACCACTGCTGCAGATGATACGGACCAATGACTACGCCGGATTCGCAAAGAGCACCCTGAACGAAAGGAAGCTGTTCGGATACCCTCCGTTCAGCCGCCTCATTTCGGTGAGCGTGCGTCACCGCGATGCCACTGCTGCCGACCGTGCATCGCTGTTCCTGGCCGACAGGCTGGCGCAGCACTTCGGGCGCGAATGCATACTGGGACCCGATGCCCCAGCCGTATCGCGCATACAGATGCTCTACATAAGGAAGGTACTCATAAAGACACCGCTGAACATTCCGGTAGCCCGTACCCGCGAACTTCTCATGTCAGCATGCCGTGCCCTGGAAACCGAGCAGGGCATGAAAGGGGTTACTCTTTCGTTTGATGTTGACCCACAGTAAACTCCGGATAGCTTATACGGGTGTGGTACATGGTCTTCAGCCTCTCCTTGAAGACACTCTTCACCTTCACAATCTCCTGGTAATTGATTGCGCAGGCATTGAAATGTCCCTCGGAAACCTGGGTATCGACAATCTTGTCAACCAGTGACCCTATGCTCTCCTCGGTATACTCCTTCAGGCTTCTCGATGCTGCCTCGACTGCATCGGCCATCATCAGTACGGCGGCCTCCTTGGTATTGGGGTCAGGACCCGGGTAGCAGAACTCCTTGGGGCATTCGGCGACATCAGGATTGTCCTGCCTGAACTTATACCAGAAGAAACGGGCCACGCCCAATCCGTGGTGAGTCAGGATCATCTCCTTTATGACATTTGGCAGGCCGTACTTTTCAGCCAGCCTCACACCGTCGGTCACATGTCCGGTTATTATGGTGGCGCTCTCCTGCGGAGTAAGCGGTTCGTGCGGATTCACGCCATTCTGGTTCTCGGTAAAGAACGGAGGATTTTCCAGCTTGCCTATATCATGGTAGAGCGCAGCAGTACGCACCAGCATTGAGTTGGCACGAATCTTCGATGCCGCCTCCGATGCAAGCGATGACACCTGGATGGAGTGCTGGAAAGTGCCCGGAGCATTTTCGGCCAGCATCTTCAGCAGTGGCTGGTTGAAATTCGAAAGCTCCATCATGGTCACGTTCGATGTAAACCCGAACATCTTCTCAATGACGAACAGCAGCGGGTAAACCATAAGCAGGAGCAGGCAGTTAGTGGCAAATAATGCCAGAGTCTTCAGGTCAAGGTCGGCTATGAACTCCAGGCGTATAAGCTGTATGGAGAACCATACGACCGAGTATGCCAGGAATATGAACAGGCAGGTGCGCAGAATCTGCGAGCGCTGGCTCAGTTCCTTCAGGCTGAATATGCCGGTCAGGCCTGCCACTATCTGCAGAATCAGATACTCGGACTGCATGGAGGTCATGACTGAGCTTACCGTAATGTATGTTATGAATCCCATGAATGAAGTCCTTGAGTCAAGGAACGTGCGCAGTATGATTGCCAGCATGGTTGCCGGAATAATCATAATGTTCCAGTTGGTGTACTGGGTATAAATGCCGGTCAGCACCGTAAACAGGGTTATTGAGCCCAGCAGGAAAATCTGGATCTTGGCCGATTCCACATAGTCCAGCCTGTACAGCAGCAGGTATACCAGCAGAATGGCAAAGCAAAGGGTGGCGTAGATGGCCTGGCCAATCCATGTCAGGACCAGGAACCTTATGGTAGCGCCCCTCTCGTTCATGTTCTTCAGGTATGACTCAATCATCTGCAACCTGTCAGGGTCAACAATCTCGCCCTGGCCAATAATCTTCTGGTCAGCATAAACCTCACCGCTGAAACGTGATACCTTCTCCTTCTGCGCAGCCAGTTCGCGGTCTGACATTTCGCTGTCATGCTTCACATTGGCCTTTATGAACCCTGTCAGGTCCTTGCCGGCCAGAATGTACTGGTCTTCGGCCGACAGATCAGCCTGTGCAACATAGTTCAGGGCGTCTCTTTCGCTTCGGAAAGAATCAGCAGCCCTGCGGGTAGGAATGCTGTTACGGTACAGCCTGACCATGGGGCGTGAGCCCAGCAGCCTCTCGTCGGCAGCCTGGACAATGCCCTCTGAATAGACCGTCTCAAGCCTCTCTCCCAGTGCAATCACAGCCTGGGCTGACAGTGCAACACCGCTGTTTATGTTCTGCTCGAACATCCTGCGGGCATCGCTGCCGGCATTGGCATCGAACACGAAACATGGCTCAAAAGCCTGTTCCACGCTGTCCAGTTCGGCCTGATACTGGGCATCGGACTTCTCAACCTGGAAATTGAATGGGGCAATCAGCATGCCGTATGTCCATGGCTTGCCCACCGAATAGATGTAGTGGTCGGTCTTGGTTTTCGGCATGAAATAGACCGTGGCAACTATGGCCAGCGCAGTCAGCATTACAAGCAACTGACGGTTATTGGTGTAGAGTTTGAACTTGTTCTCCATAATGACATCTCTTTTAAGACCATGTAAAAGTACAACAATTTCATTATACACGAAAAATTGAGTATTTTTGTACCTCATTAATAATGGAAATAATGTCAGAACAGAACAATAACCGCCGCGTAAGGGTCCGTTTCGCACCCAGTCCAACCGGTCCGCTCCACATTGGAGGCGTACGCACCGCGCTCTACAACTACCTGTTTGCCCGCCAGCACGGCGGCGACCTCATATTCAGAATTGAAGATACTGACTCCGGACGCTTCGTTCCGGGTGCCGAAGAATACATTCTCGAAGCATTCAGCTGGCTTGGAATAAAGTTCGATGAAGGCGTCTCATTCGGCGGCAACTACGGCCCGTACCGTCAGTCCGAACGCCGTGACATATACAAGAAGTGGGTTCAGGTACTGCTGGACAACGGCAAGGCCTACATTGCGTTTGACACCCCTGCCGAACTCGAGGCCAAGCGCGCCGAAATACCCAACTTCCAGTACGATGCCAGCACCCGCATGCTCATGCGCAACTCGCTCTCCCTTCCACGCGAAGAGGTCGATGCACTCATAGCTGCCGGCAACCAGTACGTAGTCAGGTTCCTCATAGAGCCGGGCCAGGAAGTCATTGTCAATGACCTTATCCGCGGCGAAGTCAACATCAACTCATCAGTACTTGATGACAAGGTACTCTACAAGTCAGCTGACCAGCTGCCAACCTACCACCTGGCAAACATCGTCGACGACCACCTCATGGAGGTCACCCATGTTATCCGCGGTGAAGAGTGGCTGCCATCGGCCCCGCTTCACGTACTGCTGTACCGCGCATTCGGATGGGAAGATACCATGCCGCGCTTTGCCCACCTGCCCCTGCTGCTCAAGCCTGAAGGAAACGGCAAGCTGAGCAAGCGTGACGGTGACCGCCTGGGATTCCCCGTATTCCCCCTGGAATGGCATGACCCCAAGTCAGGCGAAATATCATCGGGCTACCGCGAAAAGGACTACCTGCCCGAAGCCGTAATCAATTTCCTTGCGCTGCTTGGCTGGAACCCGGGCAATGACCAGGAGATGATGACCATGGACGAAATGATATCACTCTTCAACCTGGAAAAGTGCAGCAAGGCCGGTGCCCGCTTCAATTACCAGAAGCTTGTATGGTTCAACCACGAATACATCATGCAGAAAGAGAGTGCCGAAATAGCACAGATGTTCAAGCCTATCCTTGAATCACACGGAGTCAATGCCACTGACGCCCAGATTGAAAAGGCCGTCAGCCTGGTCAAGAACCGCGTGAACTTTGTAGGTGAGCTGTGGGAAAACAGCAAGTACCTGTTCCAGGCTCCCACCGAGTTCGATGAGAAGTCACTCAAGAAATGGTGGAAGGAGGGTGCTGCCCAGACCACTGCCGAACTGTGCGACTTCATTGAGGCACAGCCGGAATTCAACGGCGCCGCACTCGAGCCCAAGGTCATGGAATGGATTGCCGGCAAGGGCTACAAGACCGGCCAGGTCATGAACGCACTGCGCGTCACCCTGGTAGGTGCAGCCGTAGGTCCGCACATTTTCGAAATCACCGATTTCATCGGCAAGGAAGAGACTCTCAGACGTGCCCGCAAGGCAATTTCAGAACTTTAAAACACCGATAATGGTTCTATATTCAATCGGAATAGTCCTCATGGCTGCCGGGTTCTACCTGGCATCGGTCTTCAACAAGAAGGCATGCCAGAAAATAAAGGGACATTCCGAAATCTTCAACACACTGCGGCAAAAGGCTGACCCTTCGGCACGCTACCTGTGGTTCCATGCGGCATCACTGGGCGAATTCGAACAGGGCAGGCCCATCATTGAGGCCATCCGCCGCAACAATCCGGAATACAAGATTCTGCTCACATTCTTCTCGCCCTCGGGCTATGAAGTGCGCAAGGACTATAATCAGGCCGATATTGTATGCTACATGCCATTCGATACCGCAGCCAACGCCAGGAATATGCTCCGTCTTGTCAACATTGAGCGTGCATTCTTCATCAAGTATGAGTTCTGGCCCAATTTCCTGCGCGTACTGCACAGAAACGGCGTAAAGACCTACAGCGTTTCATCAATCTTCCGCAAGGAGCAGCACTTCTTCAAGTGGTACGGCGGCCTGTTCCGCCGCGCGCTCAGGAACATTGAGCACCTGTATGTGCAGGATGAGAATTCACGAGAGCTGCTTGCCGGAATAGGCATAGCCAACGTCACCATAGTAGGCGACACCCGCGCTGACCGCGTGCTGCAGATAGCCGCCGAATCAAAGGAACTGCCACTGATTGAGAAATTCAGCAGCAATTCGCGCGTCTTCATTGCAGGCAGCTCATGGCCGGCCGATGAAAGCCTGTTCATTCAGTACTTCAGGGAACACGCCGACTGGAAGCTCATCATAGCACCTCACGTCATTGCCGAAAGCCATCTTGCAGAAATTGAGCAGAAACTTGAAGGATTCAGGTCACTTCGCTACAGCAAGGTCACACCTGAAAACATTGTCAGCGCCCAGGTACTCATAATTGACTGCTTCGGACTCCTTTCATCGATCTACCGCTACGGCCAGATTGCATATATAGGCGGCGGATTCGGTGTGGGCATACACAACACTCTCGAGGCTGCAGTCTACGGCATACCTGTGGTATTCGGCCCCAACAACCAGCGTTTCCGCGAGGCGCGCCAGCTTATCATGCGCGGCGGCGGATTCGAAATAAACGATTTCAATTCACTGAAGACCATTCTTGACAGGTTCCTCAGTGACCCTGTATACCTGAAGGAGAGCGGCAAGGCTGCCGGTGACTACGTACAGTTCAGCAAGGGCACATCGGAACTCATAGTCAAGAGCCTGAATCTTTAAAACCTGATAACAATGGCACTCATCAAGTCAGTCAGGGGATTTACCCCTAAAATCGCACAGGATTGCTTCCTGGCAGAAAATGCAACCATCATAGGCGATGTTGAAATTGGCGAAGGCTGCAGCATATGGTTCGGTACCGTACTGCGCGGCGATGTCAATTCCATACGCGTAGGCAAGGGAACCAACATACAGGACGGTTCAGTCATCCACACGCTCTACCAGCGCTCAGTCACTGTCATTGGTGACAACGTAAGCATAGGCCACAATGTTACCATACACGGCGCCGAAATCAGGGACAACGCCCTTGTTGGAATGGGCAGCGTCGTGCTTGACCACGCAGTCGTAGGCGCAGGTGCAATCGTTGCTGCCGGCAGCATGGTAAAGACCGGCACAATCATAGGCGACGGAGAACTCTGGGCCGGCGTACCAGCCAAGTTCATCAAGAAGGTCGATCCTGCACAGAGCGCCGAACTGAACCAGCGCATAGCCCGCGACTATCACATGTACGCAAGCTGGTATTCTGAAAACGAATAAAAATTATTTTCCTATTCACGGATAATATATCACTCTATTGTATATATTTGCCTTTGGTAGCGGTTTTCCGCCGCCAATGGTAAAGTTGACAAAAATCAATAACAATTAATATTTTATAGAAATGAGCTTTTTAACAGACGAAAAACTCCTCATCGTAGGTGCCGGTGGTGCTATCGGTTCAAACATGGTTCAGAGCGCTCTCATGCTTGGTCTTACTCCAAACATCTGCCTCTATGATATTTTCGAGCCAGGTGTACATGGTGTTTATGAAGAGATGTGCCACTGCGCATTCCCAGGTGCAAACCTTTCATATACAGTCAATGCTGAAGAGGCATTCACTGGTGCAAAGTACATTATCTCATCAGGTGGTGCTCCACGTAAGGAGGGCATGACCCGTGAGGACCTGCTCAAGGGCAACTGCCAGATTGCTGCCGAATTCGGTGACTACATCAAGAAGTACTGCCCCGATGTAAAGCACGTTGTAGTTATATTCAACCCAGCCGATGTTACAGCCCTTACAGCCCTGATTCACTCGGGCCTGAAGCCAAACCAGCTGACATCACTTGCTGCCCTTGACTCAACACGTCTGCAGCAGGCTATCGCTGCTGAGTGCGGCGTTCAGCAGGACAAGGTTACAAACTGCTACACATACGGCGGTCACGGCGAGCAGATGGCCGTATTCGCTTCAAAGGCACTTGTTGACGGCAAGCCACTTGCTGAATACAATATCTCAGCTGAGCGTTGGGAAGAGATCAAGCACGATACTATCCAGGGTGGTTCAAAGATCATCAAGCTGCGTGGCCGCTCATCATTCCAGAGCCCATCATACCAGGCTGTAAAGATGATCGAAGGCGCTATGGGCGGTGCTCCTTTCACATGGCCTGCAGGTTGCTATGTAAACTGCGACAAGTGCGGTTACAAGAACGTAATGATGGCTATGCCTACCACTATTGATGCTACCGGCGTTCACTTCACAGCTCCTACAGGTACAGCTGAAGAGATGGCTGCACTTCAGGCTTCTGTTGAGCACCTTGGCAAGATGCGTGATGAAATTATCAGCCTTGGCATTATCCCGGCAGTTGCTGACTGGGCTACAATGAACCCAAATCTCTGATAACAAAACACCTCAAATAGAGAAAGTGAGCCCTTCACAGTCCAGCTGTGAAGGGCTCACCTTTTTCACTGCACCCGCTTGTAGAATGAACCGGCGGTGTTGCGCACCAGTCCGCGCAGTTCCAGGTTCAGCAGAATGGACATAATGCGTGAATAGGGAATGTTGCAGTCAACAATAAGCTGATTCACATGCACGCCCTGTGCCTTCATGTATATGCGCTCATACACGGCACGCTCATCGGGAGTCATGGCATTCAGTATGTCATCCATGAAAACCTGGGTCTGTATGGGCCTGTCCGAGGGCTTCACGGTCAGCCAGTTCATGGCCGATACCAAGTCCATGGCACATGTAATGAGCGACGCCCTGTTGTCGCGTATCAGCTCATTGCACCCGACAGAATAGGGGTCACCCACACTGCCGGGAAATGCAAAGCATTCGCGGTTATAGCCATCGGCATATTCAGCAGTTATGAGCGAACCGCCCTTCGCGGCCGATTCAACCACTACCACAGCATCGGAAAGAGCTGCAATTATGCGGTTCCTGCGCACGAAATTCGGTTTGAGCGGCTGAGTACGGCTGGTAAATTCAGTCAGCAGCAAGCCGTTGGTACGCACCATCCTCTTGGCCACGTCACGGTGTGTCTGCGGGTAAATCATATCCAGCCCGTGCGCCAGTACGCCCACGGTAGGCGCTCCGCACTCAACCGAGGCCCTGTGCGCCTCAATGTCAGTTCCATACGCCATACCGCTTACTATAATGGCATCTGGACACAACTGGTGCAGTTCCTCAACCAGGGAACGGCACATTTTCTGCCCGTACTGAGTAATCTTACGGGTTCCCACTATGCCCACAATCTTTTGGGCATTCAAGTCTGCATTGCCCAGACTGAACAGTACAAGCGGGGCGTCATGGCAATCCCTGAGCCTTGCCGGATAATCGTAGTCCTGAATGGTTACGCACCTGACCCCATGCTCCTGCATGAAATCCTGTTCTTCATGGACAAAACGAAGATACCCCGAGGCATTGCCCAACGCATCGACTACGTCAGGGTTGACTCCGGGCATCAATTCCGGCAGTTTCTCACGCTGCTCAAAAACAGCCAGCGCACTGCCCAACTCGTCGTACAGGAGACGTGCTCCCACACATCCGAGTCCTTCAATTCTGTTCAGTAAGAGCAATGCCGTCAATTCATCTTCCGGCATTGTTTTACCTTATTTATATTATTAATAAAAAACCTGGGCATTCAGGAATGCCCGAATTGCCCAGGTTTGAGTTATCTGTTTCTGTTTAGAATCAGAGACCTGCAAGAGCTGAAGCGAACTTAACGAACTCAAGATCCTTCAGAGCCTTTGCCTTCATTGAAGCATCCTGGCTGATAGCCTTCTTCAAGTTCTGGGCAACAGCAGCAGCATCGTTTGTACGTGCAGCAGCTACAGCAGCCAGATATGAAGTGTTTGCATCGGCATTCTTAACAGCTGAAAGAACACGCTTTGCACCAGTGTAGTCGTTAGTCATGATCATTGCAAGAGCCTCAGCATTGGTGTTGCTGCCCTTCAGGTTGGTCAGAGCGCGCTCGTACTGGCCAAGAGCAATGTACATGTTGCCAAGGGCTTCCTTGTTCTCCTGTGACTCACCACCCTTTGCGAAGTACTTTGCAGCCTCATTCGGGTTGTTCTGTGCAAGGCAGAGAAGACCCATGTTGGTGTTTACTTCAGGAGCATCCTTGATTGAGAGAGCCTTCTTGTAGTTAGCCTCAGCAGTCTTGAAGTCACCTGCAGCAAATGCAAGCTCACCCAGGTTGTTGAATGCGCGGTAGTCTGATGGATAGTTCTGTGAAGCAGTTGTGTAGATAGCCTTCTTCTCAGCTGCGTTGTCAGTCAGTGTGGCAGCGTAGAGGAGCTCTTCAACTGAGAGAACCTTTGCATCGTTCTTGTAAGCCTCCTTGATTTCGTCGTCTGAACGGCCAATCAGCTGATAGTTCAGGGTCAGGCGTGCACGACGGAGCTGTGGCAGAATGTCATCAGCAAGATCCTTGTAAACTGAAGAGAGGTTCTTGATTTCTGACTCGCGGCGCTCTGGATCGCTGTACATTGAAAGGACGCGCAGGATCAGTTCCTTGTCCTGGATGTTTGACTGCTCAACGAGAGTCTTGAAGCCATCCCAGTCCTGAGCTGTGTACTTTGAGTCAACGTCAACGTTCAGCTTACCCTTCTTGAGTTCGCTCTGCATGTACTTCTTGGCGCTGTTCTCACGCTGGCTGGCCAGCTTGTCGTTCAGGTCAAGACCACCATCAGGTGAAGCATATGCTGAAACCTCAATGTTTTCAATACCGTAGTTCTTTGTGTCAGCAGCGTAGTTCTTTACTGATTCCTTCAGAGCCTTGATAGCATCGCTCTTTGTTTCTGAAGAACGTACGTTGGCCTGCTGGATAACGAACATGATGTTAGCCTCCTGAGCCTGCTTGATAATGCGCTGGAAACCATCCTCTGAAGGAGTTGTGTTAGCGCCCTGTGCAGTAGCTGCATACATTTCAGCAGTAGCAATTACACCGTCAGCAATCCTGACTGCAGGAATTTCAATTGACTTGCCCTTCTTTGATGCAACGAAAGTCATCATCAGCTCTGACTTTGCCATCTCTGGCTGATAAGGGAAGCTTGTCTTCAGAGTGTAGCTGCCGCCTTCCTTGTAGCTTACGGTCTGGTTGTTACCCTTAACCTTCTCGCCCTGGAATGAAATGGCATCACCCTTCATAGAACCACCATCCCAAACAAGAACAGGAATTGCAGTGCATTCAACTCTCTTTGGGAAGAACTTTGCTGGGAAGGTACCGTCAATTGTAACTGGAACCTGGCCACCAACTGCTTCAAGTACCTGAGGAGTAACCTTGAAGTACTCAGAAGTCATATCCATACCTGACTTACATGAAGCCATCAGCAGGATACCTGCGCCAAGAAGCGCAAAACGAAATGTTTTTGACATATTGTTTAATAATTTAAAGTTGTTCCTATACATAATGTGTATGGTTACGGCAAAAATATGAAATTAAATCCATATAAATATAATAAAAGGCTTTTTTTCAGTGACATACCCCCAAATCGGGCCTTTTGCCGCGGTTGTCTGGCAAAAAACAGAAATCTCAGGCCGTAGAAATCAGTGGAAAAGCCTGCGTGCCAGCCTTGAAACCGGGCTGACGGTAACGTAGCTCACGCAGCAGACGGTCACCAGGACTGTCAGTATATCGGCAATCTCAACCTTCACAGGATAAGAATTCACAACAAAAGCGCCCTGTGTTCCCAGCGAGATAAAGCCGAATTTCTGCTGCAGGAAAGCCATAATCACACCCAGCACCAGGCCGGTTACGGCGCCAATTACCGAAATGAGCACGCCGTTGGTTACAAATATGCGGGTCACTGTCTTTTCGGTTGCACCCAGGCTGCGCAGTATGCCTATGTCGCCCCTCTTCTCAATCATGAGCATAATGAGCGAACCTATTATGTTGAAGCATGCAATCAGCAGAATGAACGAAAGGAACAGGTATGAAATCAGCTTCTCTATCCGTACCACCTTGAACACATCGGCCTGCTGCTCATAACGGTCCAGCACATCAAATTCCGGTCCCAGCAGGCTGCGCAGCTCCTTCTTGGCCTTGCGTATGCTCACTCCCGGCGCCAGCTTTATTTCGAGGGCCGATGCTCCGTCCGCATATCCGGTCAGTTCACGCGCCAGGTCAAGTGATATCAGGGCATAGGTATCATCGTACTTCTGCTGGTTCACCTGGAAAATCACGCCCGGCGAAAAGACGTCGGCCGAATTGAATGATGCCGCCGGGTTTACGGTGCTTACCTTGCCGCCGCGGCGGGGTATGTAGACCTTCAGCGGATAGGCCGGCTGAATGCCGCAGTCCATGCGTCCCATCAGCCCCACGCCCAGTATTATGTAGTCGCAAACGTCATCTTCAAGCATGAAAATGCCGCTTCCGCGCAGTATTCCCTCTATTCCCGTCATGTCGTGGAACGATGTTTCGACACCCTTCACAATGGCTATCTGCTGACGGCTCTTGTACTGCAGCAGTGCCTGTTCTTCAAGCGAGAATGCATAGCCTTCAATGAGCGGGCTCTTCACGGCTTCCTGAATGCGGCTGTCACCTTCATGGAACACCTTGGCGGTGTTGCTCACTACCTTGATTTCGGGATCGAACTCGGTGAACAGCGTAGCTACCAGTTCATGGAATCCGTTGAATACCGACAGGGTGCATATGAGCGCAAATGATGCCAGCATGATTCCGGCCATCGATATGGCGGTAATCGTGTTGATGACGTTCTGGCTCTTGCGGGCGAACAGGTACCTGCGTGCTATGAAAAACGGGAAATTCAAGATTAACTCTTTTCTGTTTTTTCATATCTCCTTCCCGGGGGCTCCGCTTCGCTTCGTCCCACCATTCCTTCCGATGCTGTACTGAAAACAAGTTTTCCGCACATCATCTCCACTCATGGTCCCCCCGCCCATCACGCGGCGGGTGGCGAGACCCCTCTCAGGAGATATTAAAAAACAACAATTATTATTCAGTTGCCCTTTTGTACTCTCACTTTTTCAGGAGCTCGTCAATATGCTCCATGTACTCAATCGTCTCATCAAGGAAGAACCTCAACTCAGGAATAATGCGCAACTGGTGACGCACGCGCTGACCCAAGTCAAAGCGGATATCCTTCACATTGTCATTGATGTTCTTCACCGTCTCGGCACCCTTCTCTGACGGGAACACACTCAGGTAGACGGTAGCAATGCTCAAGTCACTGCTCACCTTCACCCCGCTCACGGTAACCATCAGGCCGCGTGTCAGCTTGGTCTGCATCAAGATAAGCTCGCTCAGTTCCTTCTGAATGAGCCTCGAAATTTTCTGTTGTCTTGTACTATTCATTTTACTCTTATAATCGTTATGCCGTCGCGAATGGGAATCATGCTCACCTCCACACGCGGATCGGCATGAACCATGTCATTGAAACGGCGTATTGCCACTGTCTGCGGGTCACGGTCATAGGCACTGTCCACCACATGCCCGTCCCACAGCGTATTGTCTGCCAGAATATATCCCCCCGGCCTTACCCACTCCATCAGCATGGAGTAGTAATCGGGGTACTGTCTCTTTTCACCATCCATGAAAACCATGTCATACTTCACCCCAAGCCTGGGAACCAGGTCAAGCGCACTGCCTATGTGCAGGTTCACCCTATGGGCCAGCCCCGACCTGTCAAGCCATCCGCGAATGAAATTTTCCAGCTCATCATCGACCTCAATGGTATCAATCATTCCCCCCTCGGGCAAGCCCTGGGCCATGCAGATGGTTGCATATCCGGTAAAAGTTCCAATCTCAAGCACGCGCTTCGGCCGTATCATGGTAACCAGCATCCTGAGCAGCCTGCCCTGAATGTGGCCCGATGCCATGCGCGGATTCAGCAACTTCAGGTTAGTCTGACGGTACAGGTCATGAAGAAGCTCACCCTCCTCATCAATATGGGCCTGAATGTACTCCTCAAGCAAATCCTCGCCCGTATAACCTATTCCCTGACCATTCGCCATAAAAACCTTTTTTTGCTCCCGGCGTCTTGCTTTTTATCTCAGTCACCACTAATTTTGCACAACAGCCGGCTTATGTGCACATGGCATACTTTTGCGCAAAGTTAACTGATTTTCCATTAAGTCGGAAGTGTAAAAATGACGGAACAGACTGAAAATGACGAACTGGCCCGTATTCTGAAAGGATACCGCCGCCACCTGCTGCTTGAAAAATCGCTCTCTGACAACACGGCCCAGGCATACCTGACCGATGTTGAGAAACTCACCACCTACCTGAGCGACAACGGCACGGGCCTGCACGGCGTAACCATAGAGGTACTGCACGGATTTGCCGCCACCATGGCCGACCTGGGCATTGCGCCCCGTTCGCAGAGCCGCATCATATCGGGCATAAAGTCATTCTTCAGGTACCTATGCCTGGACGGATACATTGAAGAAGACCCCAGCGAACTGCTCGAGGCCCCCAAGACTGGCCGCCACCTGCCCGATGTCCTGTCAGTTCCCGAAATAGACAACATGATGGAAGCCATAGACCGCACCGCCCCCGAAGGTCAGCGCAACCGCGCCATCATTGAAGTCATGTACAGCTGCGGACTGCGCGTATCGGAACTGTGCACCCTCCAAATGACCGACCTTTTCCTTGAAGAAGGATTCGTAAAAGTGACCGGCAAGGGCAGCAAGCAGCGCCTGGTTCCCATATCGGACAGCGCCATTCACGAACTCGGCCTGTGGTTCCAGGACAGATGCCACATAGAAACCAAGCCGGGGGCCGATGCATACGTGTTCCTGAGCATACGCCGCGGCCAGCCCATATCGAGAGTCATGGTATTCAACATTGTGAAGGATCTGGCAGAACGCGCCGGCATAAAGAAGACAGTCAGCCCACACACACTGCGCCACTCATTCGCCACACACCTGCTTGAAGGCGGAGCCAACCTGCGCGCCATACAGTGCATGCTGGGACATGAAAAGATTGCCACCACCGAAATATACACGCACATTGACCGCTCGCGCCTGCGTGAAGAGATAGTGCTGCACCACCCCCGCAACAGCAGGCAGTAAGCCAGACAGCACGCCCCATGTTGAAACCATAGGCGTTCATGCACCTGCCAGCCTAAGCCGGCAGAACTGGCAAAACAATCAAAGAAGGAAACCAGGCTCTATCGGGGTGTCCAGGAAACGCTGGGCATTGGGCAGGAAAATCTCCGGTGATTCCGTGGTAATGTAACGGCACGAACCGCCGCGGGTACACATGGCATCAATCTCGCTGTGGCGCATCAGGTAATCCTTAAGAGCGCTTGCAACATACTCTCCCTGCGAAAGAATTGTAATGTGGTCGGGAACATACCTGCGAATCTTGTCAAGAAGCAGCGGATAATGGGTACATCCCAGAATAATCGTATCAATCCGGCCGTCCCTGGCCAGCAGGGCATCGACATGCTTCTTCACGAAAAAATCAGCCCCTTCAGTGGCAAAATCACCGGTCTCAATTAGCGGCACCCATATGGGACAGGCCTCGGCCGTAACCACAATGTCGGGGAAAAGCTTCTCTATTTCAAGCTTGTATGAAAGTGACTTCACTGTACCCGGAGTAGCCAGCAGGCCTATGTGGCGGGTGCTGGTAACAGAACCAAGGCATTCAACCGTCGGGCGTATTATGCCCAGCACGCGGCGTGAAGGGTCAAGCTTAGGCAGGTCAATCTGCTGAATGCTACGCAGGGCCTTGGCCGATGCAGTGTTGCAGGCCAGTATCACCAGGTGGCAACCCTTCTCAAAAAGACGGGTTACACACTCCAGCGTATACTCATATACAACCTCAAACGAACGGGTACCATAGGGAGTCCTGGCATTGTCACCGTAATAGAGGAAATCATAACCGGGCAACTGGGCACGCATCTGCTTCAGTATGGTCAGACCGCCGTAACCGGAGTCAAAAACCCCGATAGGCCCTGCACCTGCAGGAAAAGCGGAACCACCTCCTGACATCACTTCTGACATTACTTCTGAAACTATTCCATTTTGGCCCAAATTAGTTGCACTACTTTGGGCCAATTTTCACCTCTGTCCCTGGCGGGCAGGCTGCTGTGCACCCTCGGCCACCTCAATCGTGTTCAGTTCATCATCATTGACAGCAACTCCCAGCATGACCAGGACCGCATTGGTAATGTCAATGCCACGGCGCTGGTTTATGAACAGGTAGGTATGGGTAGCAGTGTCAATCACATAATCCAGGTCATACTCATTGCTCACATTCTCAATTACAGTCAGCAGCTTCTGCTGGATTGGAGCAAGCAGTTCCTTCCTGCTATTCTCAATGTCCTTCTGGACCTTGTCGCGGAACTGCACATTATTGTCCATGAGAAGCTGAAGTTCCTTCTGGCGCTTGGCCACAATTGACGGAGCCATCTCATCCTGCTCAAGAATGAATTCAACGTACTTTCTCTCAAACTCACGCTTTGACCTCTCAATCTCACTGTCAAAGTCCGCCTGGATCTGCTGCATCCTCAACTGGGCCTCAGCATACTCAGGCATCATTTTCAGGGTTGAATTAAAGTCAAGATAGCCGAAGGAGCCTGGGACTCCTTCAGCCACTATCTGTGCTGCCGGCATGAGCGCCAACAGTATAAAAGTCAATAACCGACTGGTTTTCATGGGATTTAAAAATGGAACGACAACTAATTACTTAATGCCAAGCTTAGCCTTGACAGCCTCGGTAACATCGGTTGTCAGTGTTGAGTTTACAAAAGGAACAACACCGCCTGCCATATCGAAAATACATACATATCCACCCTCTTCACCTACAGACTGGATAGCCTTCAGCAACTTGGTCTGGATATTCTCCATCAGTTCATTTGACTTGTTCTGCAGGTTCATGTCACAGTCACGCAGAAACTGCTCGGCACGGCTGCGATTCTCCATGATTTCCTGCTCACGGCGCTGGCGTATGTTCTCCGGCAGAGTCTCGCGCTGCTTCTCGTAATCTTCAACCTTCTTGGTGTATTCGGTCTCCAGGTACTTGAGCTCTTCCTGATACTGCTGCTGAAGAGTTTCAAGTTCGTTCTGTGCAGCCTTGTACTCTGGCATGATTGGCATGAGGTCTGATGAATTCACGTGGCCGAACTTCTGTCCGAATGCAAGGATTGGGAACATGGCCACAAGGATAATTGCTAAAGTCTTTTTCATATTCTTTCTTTTATTTGTTTACGATGTTATACTATGCAAATTTAACTCTTTAATCTGAATAACCCAGACTTCTGAGCACTTCGTTGCTTATATCAATCTTTGGTGAGGCAAACACAATGCTTGAGGCCGATGAACGGTCAATGACCATCTGGTACCCCGCAGTTTCAGAAATTTTCTTCACCGATTCATAAATCTCATCCTGGATTGGGGCCATCAGGCTCTCGCGCTTCTTGTAGTACTCGCCCTCGGGGCCGAAATACTGCTTCTTCAGTTCACTGGCCTTCTTATCCTTCTCAATTATTTCATTCTCCTTGCGGGTCTTCTGCTCCTCGGAAAGGAAAACCGACTCACTCTGGTAAGTCTTGTACAGGTTCTGGGCCTCCAGTGAAACTGCATCGATTTCGGCCTGCCAGCGCTTTGAAAGCTGGTTCAGCTGCTCATTGGCACGCTCATAGGCAGGTATTCTGTTCAAAATGTACTCCATGTCAACCAATGCATACTTCTGGGCACCGGCAAATGTGCTGCAAAGCGCCAGCACTACTCCAAAAAACAACTTTTTCATGATCATTTCTTTTATTTAAATTAGCGTTATATACCTTTATTATAAGTAATCCTCTTTCATGTTAAAATCAGAACTCCTGTCCCAGCACGAAGTGTATCTGGCTTCCTGAGTACTGGCGTGAGCCGTAGACAGGGTCAAAACCGTATCCCCAGTCAATACCCATCATGCCCACCATAGGCAGGAACACGCGTGCACCCACGCCGGCCGAACGCTTCATGTCAAACGGGTTGAACTTGGAAATCTTGTTCCATGCATTACCGCCCTCAAGGAATGCCAGCGCATAAATGGTAGTTGAATTCTCCATAAGCAGAGGGAACCTCAGTTCGGCGGTCATCCTTGAATAGGCATAGCCATCTCCGTAAGGAGTAAGTGCCATGTTGTCATAACCGCGCAGGCCTATTATTTCAGTCGCATAGGTATATGATCCGCCGGTCATGCCGTCACCACCCACGGCAAAGGTCTCAAACGGTGACCTCTTGTACTTGTTGTAGTGGCCCAGCAATCCAAAGTCAACACGTGTCATCAGCACCAGGCGGCGCTTCTCACCGTTTGTCAGAGGAGTGTAGGTACGGCTCTTGAACTTCCACTTGTTGTACTCAATCCACTTGTGCTTCTGCTCAAGCTCGCTCTGGTAGGTCGATGAATTCGGATCGGCTGCCAGGTGCTCATAGTCAACACCGTCAAACAGAGAGTACGGAGGAGTCAGGCTGACCGTGAACGAGAAGTCCGAACCGAAGGTCGGGAATATCTGGTTCATGCTGGAACCACGGCTCAGTGACAGGTTAAGCGCAATGTTGTTGCAGGTACCGTTGTTAATGAGGAAGTATGACCACTGCTTCAGCTTGTAGCGGGTATATGACAATTCACCGTACAGTGAGAAATAGTCATCTGGCCAGTGCAGTCGTTTACCCCATCCGACCGATGCACCCAGCAGTGTAATGTACTTGTCAGGGTCATAGTACGAATCATAGTTGTAATAACCGCCATAACCGTTGTTGTAGCCATAGTTGCCATAGCCGTAGTTGCCGTACATATAGCTGTATGCGTTCATCATGGCAGCCTGGTTGTAGTAGTTGCTGCTTATATCGGACTGCTTTGAATAGAACATTGAAACCGACAGTGAGTTCGGGCGCTTGCCGCCCAGCCACGGCTCAAGGAACGATACGCTGTATGAATGGTAGTACTGTCCGTTGGTCTGGCCACTTATCGAGAAGGTCTGGCCATCGCCCTGCGGAATGAACATACGGTAATTGTCGCTCTTGTGGAACAGATTGTACATTGAGAAGTTGGTGAACTTCAGGGCCACGCGTCCTATCACACCCGTCTGACCGTAGCCTGCTGACAGCTCAATCTGGTCATTTGGCTTTGATTCAAGCTGCCAGTCTATGTCGACGGTACCGTCTGTCGGGTTCGGCTGGATGTCCGGATTTATGGTGGTCGGCTCAAAATGGCCCATGTTGGCAATCTGGCGGTACGAACGCTCAACGGCATCATAAGAGAAGGTCTCGCCCGGACGCGTATACAGCTCACGGCGTACCACATTCTCATACAGGCGGTCGTTTCCGTAAATGCCCACGCGGCGTATGGTAGCCTGCGGACCCTCCATCATGCGCATCTCCAGGTCAACTGAATCGCCCACCACGCTGCGCTCAATAGGCTCAAGCTGGAACAGCACGTAACCATTGTTGTAGTACCTGCGGCCCACGGCATCTTCATCACCCTTGGTACGGGCCTCCAGCTTCTTGCTGTCATACACATCGCCCGGCTCCATCTTCAGCATTTCGCTCAGCTGGTCGCTGGTATAGACGGTATTGCCCACCCAGTCAATATTCCTTATGTAATACTTGTCACCCTCTTCAATGGTCAGCCATACGTCAACGGTATTGTCGGCATTGGTAGAAATGCTGTCGCGAACAATACATGCGTCACGGTAGCCCATCTCCAGGTACTTGGAAAGCAGAGCCTCCTTATCGGCCTCGAAATAGTCCTGGACAAACTTTTTCATCCTGAAGAAGTCAATCCACTTGCCCTTCTCGTTGGTCTTCTTCATGACCCTCCTTATGTCAAGGTCAGAAAGCACGCTGTTGCCCTCCAGGTGAATCTGGTTCACCTTGGCCTTCACCTTCTTGTCAATATAGACATCAACGTATACCAGTCCGTTTTCATCGGCCTCATCGCGCTGCTGTATCCTGACATCGGCCTCCTTGAAGCCCTTGTCGTCATAATAGCGCTTTATGAGACGCGTTGAACGGTTTATAATGTTCGGTGAAATCTGGTTTCCGCGAATCAGGCCAATCTTCTCCTCAAGGTCGCTTATTTCGCCCTTCTTCACGCCGTGGAACACCACATCCTTGATTTTCGGGCGCTGCTCTATGCCTATCTCCAGCCATATCTTGTCACCCTGAATCTTGGTGGCCGATATCCTTACATTTGAAAACAGGCCGTTCTTCCACAGTTTCTTCATGGCATCGGTAATGTCAACACCCGGCACATTGACGCGCTGTCCCACCGACAGTCCCGACAGATTAATGAGCACCTGAGGGTCATAATCCTCAATGCCCACCACCTGGATGTCGGCAATCTCATATCGCTTAGGCGTTCCGGAGTAGAGAATCACCGGGTTTTCCTGCACCTCTTCCTGGGCAAATGCCGGCACACTGCCCAGCAGGGCCAGCGCCAGCAACACATATCCAATTCTGTTCTTCATCATAGTTATTTTATCTGCTCTCCTGCAACCTGTGCGCTGGTCTTGCCAAAACGGCGCTCACGCTGCTGGTATGTATAGATGGCCTTGCAAAGCTCCTCCATATTGAAGTCGGGCCAGTATGTATCACAAAAATAGAGTTCGGAGTACGATGCCTGCCACATCAGGTAGTTGCTCAGCCTGACTTCGCCGCCGGTACGTATCAGCAGCTCGGGATCGGGCATGAACGATGTAGCCAGATGGCTGCTCACCGTCTCTTCATCAATCTGGGCCTCGCTGAGCGAACCGTTGGCAACCTTGGCTGAAATCTGCCTTACCGCCTCGGTAATTTCCCAGCGCGATGAATAGCTCAGCGCCAGCACCATGCATGAACGGGTATTGTTCCTGGTATGCTCAATGCATTCGTTCAGCTTGCTGCGGACCGATGCCGGTATGCGCTCCAGGTCACCTATGACCCTCAGGCGCACATTGTTCTTCATGAATATCTCCTCCTCAATATTGTCAAAGAGAAGGCCCATCAGGGCAGCCACCTCGGCCTCGGGCCTGTTCCAGTTCTCGGTCGAGAATGTATACAGAGTCAGGTACTCCAGTCCCAGTTCAACAGCATTCTCCATAATCTTCCGGACCACCTCAACACCCTTGATGTGTCCTGCCGAACGCTCCAGTCCCTGGCGCTGTGCCCACCTGCCGTTTCCATCCATTATGATTGCAACATGCCTGGGCATCCTGCTCTTGTCCAACTGTTCCCTGTATGTCATAATACTCAATTTTTCAGTCATTATTGCAGTTGCACGGTCTCCTGAACACATCAAAAGTCAGATAGAACATGGTAAAACCGTAACTGTCCTTATTCTTTATTCCCTTTCCCTTTATCTGGAACGGATCTTCCAACCCGTTTCCGCTCTCTGAAACATCAAGCCTGTCGCTGGTGCTGAAATGCATGCTCCACTCAAGGCCCACATTCACCCTTTCGGCCAGCTTGTACCTGAGCCCCGCGCCCAAAGGAATGTTCACTGCAAAGTCATTCCTGGCAGGCTTGGCCGCATAAGTCAGGCCCAGGCCCATCAGGCAGTAAGGCTGCAGGCGGTGACTGCCGCTCCATGAAGGCATGCCGTATGAATCAAAGCCCCACTCAACCTGGCCGCTCAAGTCATAGACAGTCCTGCTGAAACTCACCTCATTGCCCGGAAGAACCCCGTACGCACCCTGCGAACTGCCCGAAATTCCTCCCATGTTCAGGCCAGCCTTCCATGCCACCCTGCGGTTCTGGTTGTACCTTAACACCAGTCCGGCCATGGCATTGCTATTGGCATAAAGCCGGCTGTTCACGTCGCCCATGTAGAAACAGGGACCGCCCCCTACGCCAACCTCAAGCATATAATCGGACTCCTGCGCACGCACCTGGCAGACCGCCGTCAGCGACAGCAGCGCACAAGCCATTGAAAAACGCAGGAACCTGTTCATTTACTTACCTGACCTTGCGGTTAATTATGCCCTTCCACAGGGCACCATATGCATTGACAATCCAAATATAATTGTCGGAATCAACCACGCAGCTCACGGCTCCCATCTCATCCTTCATTGAGGCAGGCACCTGCATGTACTGGTTCCATGAATCATACTCCTCGACATAAGAGTCACAATAGCGCCAGTTTATGCCGTTGTCCTGGCTCTGGTAGAAACCGTCCAGCACATCGCCGCACGCAAACAGGCTGCCGTCATACATGAACATGTTCAGCGATTTCCTTGCCGGCATCAGCTTAGAGCGGTAGCCCGGCTCAATGCGGGTCCAGCAGGTATCGGTTGAAATGCAGGTCCACACCTGAACCTTGGCGGCATCAGCGCCGTAGCCCATTGCCACCAGCCTTGACTTGCCGGGGTTCGATGCAAGTCCATACTCAACCACGCTGGCAACCGAATCGGGGAAATTCTTGGGAACAGCCTGGAAATCATTCCAGTCCTGCATGTCAGCAGACCACTTCAGCATGCCGTCACTGCCCACGGCCCACATGCGGCTCAGTCCAGAACCCGGATTGAGCAGCGACTTCATGCCGCTCACCGCAACCGTCCAGTCAATGCCGTCATCAGAAACGCACAGGTTGCCCGAGCAGACAGTATAGAACCTGCCGCCCCATACAGCCACCTTGCCGCTCCAGCGGTATCCCGACAGGCCCGTCACAGGGCTCTCCAGCACGCGTGCGCCAGTCTTCAGGTCATTGGCCATCACAGTCACATTGTCAAAGTCACGTCCGAACACATACACCTTGCCGTCCTTCAAGGCCGATGCAACCGCATACATGCCGCTCCAGCCGTAATCATCGGCCTTCTTCCATGTCATTGAATCAGGATAGTAGGTATGGACATTCACCTTCATGACATAGTCCCTGGTGAACGACTTGTCGGTCGACATCACCTTGAAGAAGACCGTGTCGGTAAAATCAATAGAGTCGGCAGACTGCCACTGCACAAAGGAATCACGGCTCTTGTCCTTGAAATAGACATAGCCGGTAGCCGAAATGGTATTGGCAGGAACCCTCTCAAGCAAAGAACCCTTAGGCAGTGAATCAAGATTATAGATGGTATTGCTGTACTGGTCAATCGTCATCGGGTACATGGCGCCGCCATAAGTCTCATAAATGACAGTATCCCTGCGGTCAGCATTGATGTCATGTATCTTGACCTTAAAATTGCCCAGGCTAACCTTGGTAATGGCAGCCTTTGAATCGGTTTCTGACTTGGTGGTCTCAAGGCACGAAACCATCAGAACCGGCGAACACGACAGCAGGGCCAGAGCCATTCTCAAACAAAATCTATTCTTCATTGCGTCTCTGTTTTCTCTTGAACCGCGCACCCCTCACACCCTCCGGCCCGCCAGTGGCGGACAGCCTTTCACGCGTGTGCTCGTGCGCTTGATTAATAGTAGCGCGCAAATTTAATAACAAAAAACCAACTTCAGGCCCATTGCAGGCGTCTTTTTGCAATAAAGAATCTCTCTTTATACTATTATTTCCTAAATTTGCAGCGTGGAAACAGTGCCCCGCCTGCGCCATCAGCACGCGCCGCCACGGCACCATTCACCCGAAAGAAGCAAACAAATAAACACAACACTCAATATGGAAAACAGAAAAGTAAAGGTAGCACAGGAACTCCTCAGAATCTGTGCAGTCAAGGTTCAGCCCGATGCACCATTCACATGGGCTTCTGGCTGGAAGTCACCGTTCTACTGTGACAACCGCAAGGCACTGTCATACGCAAGTGTAAGAACTCTTGTAAAGGAATCACTCGTTGCCGAAGTCAAGGAAAACTTCCCCGAGTTCGATGTGATTGCAGGCGTTGCCACCGGCGCAATTGCACAGGGTGCCCTGGTTGCCGATATGATGGAAAAGCCTTTCGTTTACATACGTTCAGCAGCCAAGGACCACGGATTGGCCAATTTGATCGAGGGAAATCTGGAACCAGGCAGCAAGGTAGTCGTAATTGAAGACCTCGTCTCAACCGGCGGCAGCTCACTCAAGGCCGTTCAGGCCATACGCGATGCAGGCTGTGAAGTAGTCGGCATGGTAGCATCATTCACCTACGGATTCCCCGTAGCCGAAGAAGCATTCGCCAACGCCAATGTAAAGTTAATTACACTCACCGACTACTCAACCATGCTTGACACCGCAGTCAAGTCAGGCTACATCAAGGCCGAAAGCCTGGGTACCCTTGAAGAGTGGAGAAAGAACCCTTCTGAGTGGATGAAGTAATCCTGCCCGCCACATATGAAAAGATTTGAAAGCCAGGTAAAGCAGGTTCCGCACAGTCAGGAATCGGTCTACGCCAAGGTATCGGACCTGAACAATCTTCAGGCATTCATTGACATGCTGCCTGAAGACAAGAAGGCCGAATACAAGGTATCAAGGATTTCATGCACACGTGACAACGTAAGCTGCGACGTATCGCCCCTGGGAACCATATCGGTCAGCATAATTGAGCGCCAGCCCAGCAAGTGCGTCAAGCTTGGAACTGACAAGTCACCCGTCAAGATGACCGTCTGGATCCAGATTGTACCCGTGACCGAACAGGCCTGCAAGATAAAGATTACGGTCGATGCTGACCTGAACATCTTCATCGCCAAGATGGTTGAAAAGCCGCTTGCCGATGCCGTCGAGAAGATTGCCGAAATGCTGGCAGCACTGCCATATTGATTTTTAATTTTTAACCCGAATACTATGAGACCAATCTGGGACAAGGGGAAACCCGTAAACGAACTTATACAAAGCTACACGGTAGGCCGCGACAGGGAACTGGACCTGCTGCTTGCCGAATATGACGTGCAGGGCTCACTTGCACACATACAAATGCTTGAATCAATAGGACTGCTCACCACCGAAGAGTGGAAAAGCCTGTCAGCCGGACTCAAGGACCTGCTGCCAGCCATTCAGGAGGGTAAGTTCGTCATTGAAGAGGGCGTTGAAGACGTACACTCCCAGATTGAGCTCATGCTGACACGCCAGCTGGGCGACATGGGCAAGAAAATCCACAGCGGCCGTTCACGCAACGACCAGGTGCTGGTTGACCTCAAGCTGTTCACCCGTGCCCGCCTGCGCCAGACCATCAGCAACGTCAAGGCACTGTTTGACATACTGGTACGCCAGAGCGACAACTTCAAGGACGTGCTGCTGCCGGGCTACACCCACCTGCAGATAGCCATGCCGTCATCATTCGGACTCTGGTTCGGAGCATATGCCGAGGCACTGACCGATGACATGCTGGTACTGCGCGCCGCCTTTGACCAGAGCAACCGCAACCCTCTCGGATCGGCCGCCGGCTACGGTTCATCATTCCCCCTGAACCGCCAGATGACAACTGACCTCCTGGGATTCGAATCAATGAACTACAACGTAGTCTACGCCCAGATGACCCGCGGCAAGCTGGAGCGCAACGTAGCCTACGCACTTGCATCGGTCGCCGCCACCATAAGCCGCCTGGCATTCGACGCCTGCATGTACAACAGCCAGAACTTCGGATTCATAAAGCTGCCCGATGACTGCACCACCGGTTCAAGCATCATGCCGCACAAGAAGAACCCCGATGTATTCGAACTGACCCGCGCACGCTGCAACCGCATCCAGGCCATCCCGCAGGAAATCACCCTCATGACCAACAACCTGCCAAGCGGCTACTTCCGCGACATGCAGCTGGTAAAAGAGGTCTTCCTGCCCGCATTCGACCAGCTTGACGAAATCATCACAATGACATCATACATGCTTGACCACATACAGGTAAAGCGCGACATTCTTGATGACCCCAAGTACAATGCCATCTTCAGCGTTGAAGAGGTTAACCGCCTTGCCCGTGAAAGCGTTCCGTTCCGCGATGCATACCGCCAGGTAGGCGCTGCCATCGAAGCCGGCACATTCGTAGCCGACAAGAACATACACCACACCCACGAAGGCAGCATAGGCAACCTGTGCAACGACCGCATAACGGCCCGCATGGAAAACCTCCTTGCCGAATTCCCCTTCAGCCAGATAGACAGCGCCATAGAGTCCCTGACGAAGAAGTAAAATAGTCCGATGAAAAGGACGATAATCGCAGTCTTTCTATCACTGGCGGCTGGAGTATTGCTATGCGGCTGCAACAAGGAGAACAGATACTCAACCTTCTCACGCAAATACCGCGCCTACTTCAGCTGCGACCAGGCTGTCGCGCCCTTCAGCCAGATATCATCACCCGGCAGGTTCGTCAGCGTACGCATAAACCGCGGCACCGGCGCACTGGTCATGTATGACCTTGACGGAAACTCATACAGCCGGGCCCTCAGCCAGACCGAAGCAAACAGTTTCTGCATGGGACTGAGCGGCTTCATCATCGGCACCCCAACCCTTGGCAACGACCCGCAGCAAATCTGGGCCTTTGACCTGGGCTGCCCCATCTGCGACCGCGAAAGCGCCCGCCTTTCACTCACATGGGACGGCCATGCCGAATGCGCCGCCTGCAAGAGCACCTTCGACCTCAACAACAGCGGAATGGTGCTGAGCTCACAGTCCCAGTCCCCGCGCCCACTCTACCGCTACCCCGTCAACACCTACGGCACCACCGTCACCATTGCGAACTGACAAGTGAACCCTTCACAGTCCAGCTGTGCGTGGCTCAGTGAACCCTTCACAGTCAGACTGTGCGCAGCTCACTTTAAAGAACTTTCGCACGCGCATGCGCATTTCGTGCGCGAGTGTGGGCGTTTTCTTATTTGTTTGTCGTATCTTTGCGCAAAATGCGTCTATAGCAACAAAACAACAATAATTAATAAACAAATTCAAAAACTATGTGGTTAACTAATTCATCAATCGGAAGGAAGGTGATTATGTCTGTAACAGGCATCGCCCTCATCCTGTTCTTGACCTTTCATGCGTCAATGAACGTTGTTGCCCTTATCAGTGCTGAGGGTTACAACATGATCTGTGAGTTCCTGGGAGCCAACTGGTACGCAGTAGTTGCTACTGCAGGACTGGCCGCCCTGGTTGCTATTCACTTCATCTTTGCATTCGTGCTTACCATCCAGAACCGCAAGGCTCGTGGCAACAGCCGCTATGCAGTAACAAGCAAGCCTGAGAAGGTAGAATGGGCAAGCCAGAACATGCTCCTTCTTGGTGTCATCGTAATTCTGGGTATGGTTCTCCATCTGTACAACTTCTGGTTCAACATGATGGCTACTGATCTTGGAATCACAGACGGTAACGGCATTGGTGCTGCTGACGGCGTACGTCAGATCATCAACACATTCAACGGTCATGGTCCTGGTCAGGCTCCAAGCGGTCTGGGTATCCTTTACACCTGCCTCTACATGATCTGGCTGGCTGCCCTGTGGCTGCATCTGAACCATGGTATCTGGAGCTCAGTACAGACTCTGGGTGTGAGTGGCAAGATCTGGCACAACCGCTGGCGTATCATCGGTACAATCTACGCTACAGTAGTTATCCTGATGTTTGTAGCAGTTGCAGTTTCATTCTGTCTTGGCTACGCTCCGAGTGATCTTTAAAAACAGTCATAACGACAAAACAGCATAATTATGGCAAAGACAATAGATTCAAAAATCCCAGAGGGCCCAATAGCTGAAAAATGGACTAACTATAAGGCTCATCAGAGACTGGTAAACCCAAAGAACAAGCTGAAGCTTGACGTAATTGTTGTAGGTACAGGTCTGGCTGGTGCCAGCGCTGCATCAACACTTGCTGAAATGGGTTTCAACGTATATAATTTCTGCATCCAGGATTCACCACGCCGTGCTCACTCAATTGCTGCACAGGGTGGTATCAACGCTGCAAAGAACTACCAGAATGACGGTGACTCAGTTTACCGTCTGTTCTACGATACAGTAAAGGGCGGTGACTACCGCGCACGTGAGGCCAACGTTTACCGTCTGGCTGAAGTATCAAACAACATCATTGACCAGTGCGTTGCACAGGGTGTACCTTTCGCACGCGAATACGGCGGCATGCTTGCCAACCGTTCATTCGGTGGTGCCCAGGTAAGCCGTACCTTCTATGCAAAGGGCCAGACAGGCCAGCAGCTGCTGCTGGGTGCCTACTCTTCACTGAGCAAGGAGGTTCAGAAGGGCAAGGTAAAGCTCTTCACACGTTATGAAATGGAAGACGTTGTAATCATTGACGGCCGTGCCCGCGGTATCATTGCAAAGAACCTTGTAACCGGTAAGCTTGAGCGTTTCAGCGCCAACGCAGTTGTCATCGCTACCGGCGGTTACGGTAACGCATACTTCCTGTCAACCAACGCTATGGGCTGTAACTGCACAGCAGCTATCCAGTGCTACCGCAAAGGTGCCATGATGGCTAACCCTTCATACGTTCAGATTCACCCAACATGTATCCCTGTTCACGGTGACAAGCAGTCAAAGCTAACCCTCATGTCAGAGTCTCTGCGTAACGATGGCCGTATCTGGGTACCAAAGAAGCTTGAAGATGCCAAGGCACTGCAGGCAGGTACAAAGCAGGGCTATGAAATTCCTGAAGAGGACCGTGACTACTACCTGGAGCGCCGTTACCCTGCATTCGGTAACCTGGTTCCACGTGACGTAGCCAGCCGTGCTGCCAAGGAGCGCTGCGACAAGGGCTTCGGCGTAAACAACACCGGCCTTGCAGTATTCCTGGACTTCTCAGAATCAATCCAGCGCCTGGGCATCAACGAAATCCGCCAGCGCTACGGTAACCTGTTCGACATGTACGAAGAGATCACTGACGTTAACCCTGGCCAGCTTGCCAAGACCGTTAACGGCACAGACTACTACTACCCAATGATGATCTTCCCTGCTATCCACTACACAATGGGTGGTATCTGGGTTGACTACGAACTCCAGACATCAGTTCCTGGCCTGTTCGCCATCGGTGAGTGCAACTTCTCTGACCACGGTGCAAACCGTCTGGGTGCATCGGCCCTCATGCAGGGTCTGGCCGACGGTTACTTCGTACTGCCTTACACCATCCAGAACTACCTTGCTGACCAGGCAATCTGGCCAAAGGTTCCAACAGATGCTCCTGAGTTCGATGCTGCTGAAAAGGCTGTCAGCTCAGAAATTGACCGTCTCATGAACATCAAGGGTAAGCGTTCTGTTGACTCACTCCACAAGGAACTTGGCCACATCATGTGGGAGCACGTTGGTATGGGTCGTACCAAGGAAGGTCTTGAGGAGGGTCTCAAGCTTCTGAAGAACATCCGTAAGGAGTTCGATACAAACCTGTTCATCCCAGGTTCAAAGGAAGGTCTGAACGTTGAACTTGACAAGGCTATCCACCTGCGTGACTTCATCCTGATGGGTGAGCTTGTCGCTTATGATGCACTGCACCGTGAAGAATCTTGCGGCGGTCACTTCCGTGAGGAACACCAGACCGAAGAAGGTGAAGCAAAGCGTGATGATGAGAACTTCTTCTACGTTGGCTGCTGGGATTACCAGGGTTCTGATGAAAAGGCTCCTGAACTCATCAAGGAACCTCTGAACTATGAGATCATCAAGGTACAGACACGTAACTACAAGAACTAATAAGAACTACAATTATGGCAAAAAATATTTCAGTAACAATCAAGTTCTGGAAGCAGAATGGTCCAAAGGACAAAGGTCACTTTGATACCCATAATCTGAAGAATATTCCAGACGATACCTCATTCCTTGAGGCTCTTGACATCATGAACGAAGAACTTATCAATGAGGGTAAGGAACCATTCGTATTTGATCATGACTGTCGTGAGGGTATCTGTGGTATGTGCTCTCTCTACATCAACGGTACTCCACATGGAAAGACACTGCGCGGTGCTACAACCTGCCAGCTTTACATGCGTAACTTCAAGGACGGTGAAACAATCACCGTTGAGCCATGGCGTTCAGCAGGTTTCCCTGTAATCAAGGACTGTATGGTTGACCGTAACGCATTTGACAAGATCATCCAGGCTGGTGGCTACACATCAGTACGTGCAGGACAGGCTCAGGATGCTAACTCAATCCTGATTTCCAAGGAGGCTGCCGATGAAGCAATGGACTGCGCTACATGTATTGGTTGCGGTGCTTGCGTAGCAGCTTGCAAGAACGGTTCTGCAATGCTCTTTGTATCTTCAAAGGTAAGCCAGCTGGCTCTGCTTCCACAGGGTAAGGTTGAGGCTGCCAAGCGTGCCAAGGCAATGGTTGCCAAGATGGATGAACTTGGTTTTGGTAACTGCACCAACACCCGTGCCTGTGAGGCAGTATGCCCAAAGTGCGAATCTATCAGCAACATTGCACGTCTGAACCGCGAATATATCTGCGCTAAGCTGAAGGACTAATCCCCTTCGGCCCAGCGCAAAATACAACCCCTCGGGTGCTGGTGCATCCGAGGGGTTATCTTTTTCACCAAAGTGAGCCCTTCACAGTCCAGCTGTGGGTGGATCACTTTATGTTCTTGCGGTCAACAGTCCAACCTGGACGGGTTGACAGAGCGCACTCAGAACCGGTGAACATTGTGCCAGCCTCCTTGTTGCCCTGGAGCTGCCACTTGAGCCATGCTGTTGCAACAATAGCGTATTCACCGCCGTTTGGCTGCATGTATGTACCGCCGTGGCCTACACCGTCAAGGCTGCAGACCAGAGCCTGCTTCTTGGTGATAACCTTGAAGTCGTTCATGCCATTATCATAAGCAATATCAGTTGGACCACCGAGAATCCAGATAACTGAATTGGCCTTCATTGAATCAAGAGTCTTCTTTTCATCATCGCCAAAGTAACCGCTGTTCATTACCAGAATAGTCTTGATCTTGTCATTGTCTGACATGTGCAGAGCCTGCAGACCGCCGCAAGACATACCTGCAGCAGCAATGTTCTCTACATCGAGCTTCTGATAGTAAGGGCTGTTCTTATCGGCATTCTGGGCAAGAACCCATGCAAGAGCCTGCTGCAGACCGGTTGGGTCACCCATAGAACCCATACCGCCGCCCATGGCCTGACCGCCGCCCTGAGGCATGCCGCCACCCATCTGGCCCTGTGGACGCTGGCCACCCATCTGAGGCATTCCCTGAGGAGCACCCTGAGGACGCTGACCACCCATCTGGCCCATACCCTGTAGAGCACCCTGTGGACGCTGACCGCCCATCTGGCCCATACCCTGTGGAGCACCCTGAGGACGCTGGCCGCCCATTGGAGCACCCATGCCTGCACCGGTCTGACCCGGCTGAGGACCCTCAAGAACCTGGTAGTTGGTTGGACCTATAGCCACAATGAGGAAACCCTGTGAAGCAACCTCATTCAGGAAATTCACGTGACCGCTTGGAGAATTAGCGCAACCGCCGTTACCCCATACAACAACAGGAAGCAGGTTATTCTTGCCGAACTTGCTCAAATCCTGTGGACGGAAAATAGTGTGAGTAGCCAGTGAAGACTCCTCCATCATAATTGCCTTGTAAGCACCTGTGCCACCATTTTCAAGAATGCGTGACTTTGCATTCTGAGCCACAGCATTGCCTGAAACCATTGCCAAGGCAGCAACAGCCATCAAAAAGTTCTTTCTCATAATTAATTAGGTTAAAAAGCAATCCGATGCCACCACTTACGGCCACCCCTGTGACCGCGGTTTGGTTAGCATCGGACTGATAGAATTATTTAAGAATCAAATTAGTAACCGAGTTCAGTTACAGGGTCGCCAATCTCAGAAGCCTCATTGTCCTGGGCATCGAGCTTGAATACCATGAACTGTGGGTTCTCCTTTGTGTAAGGCTTCCAGTCGCCACCATTTGCACCGTTAGGATCGCTGTACTTAGCGAAGTTGGTCCAAGCAGTCAGCATCTTCTCTGACAGATCCCAGTCACCCTTTGTCCAAGGTCTCCAGCAGTGCTGAAGTGACTTGAATACATACCACAGGTCTGATGAATGGAAAGCACCCTTCAGTCTCTGAGTTACCTCAGGATGTGAGCCATCATCTGGCAGAGGACGTGCAAACTCATAAGCCCAAGCCTTGTTGCCAACCTCCTCACGGTTCAGACAGAAAGCACCGATGCCTGATGACATGTTGCCCATATCGTTCATGGTGTAACCAACCATGTAAGGAACGTCAGCCAGGGTACCGTCAAGAGCAGCAGCATCGAAACTCTTCAGAGAAACATAACCGTCAACGATTGGCTGACCGGTAATGCTACCCATGTTGCCAGTAGCGTTGCTGTAGATAGTAGCAACTGAGTGCATAACCTCAGTGTCAGCGTTACGCATCTTTGCAAGAGTGTTGTAACCAGCCCAATCCATGATAACCTTAGTGTTGAACTCAGCGCGCTGCAGTGAATTCAGGCCTTCAGGAGCTGTAGGAGCAGTGTAAGCAGCAATCTTTGGAGCCTGTGCCTGAGCACCGCCAAAGCCGCCGAAACCTGGGAAACCACCAGCAGGCATACGCATGCCGCCCATGCCCATACCCATGCCGCCGCCATTCTGTGGAACAGTCAGACCACCTGCTGACATGATTACAGCCTTGTGGAACAGACCACGAGCCAGCGGAGACTCACACAGAGTTCTTACGCTGCCGCCACCTGCTGACTGGCCGAAAATCATAACGTTGTCAGGATCGCCACCGAACTGAGCAATATTCTTCTTGATCCACTTCAGAGCCTCAATCTGGTCCAGAATACCGTAGTTGCCCGATACACCGTGCTCGCTCTCTTCAGAAAGTTCTGGGTGAGTCAGGAATCCGAATACGCCGAGACGATAGTTGATTGAAACCAGAACAACGTCCTTAGCTGCCCACTCCTGAGCATCGAACTCCGGTTCTGAACCCCAACCTTCGCGATAACCGCCACCATGAATCCACAGAGCTACAGGCAGCTTAGCGTTGACATCGCCTGGCTTCTTGGTCCAAACGTTAGCATACAGACAGTCCTCTGAGAAAGGAGCCTCGTCACCGTAGCCCCACTCTGTATAGTAACCGCCCTTGAACTGAATGTGCTGATAGCTTGGGTGCTCAAAACGGGTGCACTCGCGTACGCCCTCCCATGGAGTAACAGGCTGTGGAGCCTTCCAGCGGTTCTCCCTGATAGGAGCAGCTGCGTAAGGAATACCACGGTAAACATACACACCCTTCAGTTCAGCGGTTGTACCCTGAATCTGACCACCCTCAATGCTGAGGATAGGACTTGACTTCTCGCAATTGCATGAAACAAGTGCAAGAAGACCTGCGAAAAACAGTAATTTCTTCATATTGATAAAATTGAAAATGTTGTTTCTATCGTTCGGAAACGGGGAATGGGGGTTTACACGTAGGTTCACCAGGTCGATCCGTGGATTTCACCAGATCACTCCGGGGAGCGCGCCGTGGGTTTTGCCGGCGGTAACAGCACTCTTCACCGAGTCCGATGCAAATGTATATTATTATATTTAAGGTGTGTTATCAAGTCATAAAAAAAATCATCTTTTTTTGCGCTTATACCTCAAAAGCAGTACTTTTGCCACGAAGTTTACACTGACTGGCAGCTCGAATGGTGGAATGGTAGACACGAGGGACTTAAAATCCCTTGGCCTTTATCGGCTGTACGGGTTCGAGTCCCGTTTCGAGCACAAAAAAGAGGCCGACTAAAAAGTATTTTAGCCGGTCTCTTTTCTTATTCTATTGATTTTTCAGTTATTTACCTACTATCAATCTGTTAATACTCCTCCTCGTTGAAGAAGAAGTCTTCCTTTGAGGGGTAATCGGGCCAGATGTCTTCTATACTTTCGTAAACATCACCTTCGTCTTCAATTTCCTGAAGGTTCTCAATCAATTCAAGGGGAGCGCCTGAACGAACTGCATAGTCAATCAGTTCATCTTTTGTAGCAGGCCATGGAGCGTCTTCAAGCTTTGACGCCAACTCGAGTGTCCAGTACATAGTATTTTATGTTTGAAGATTTTTAATTAAAGCGCGCAAAAATAACAATTAAGTTCAATAGTGAAACGCAAAAATCTAACATTTTTTATGACCATTCAAAGATTTTTGGTTTTCACAAAGAATTTGGAATTTCCGCCTCACAAGCGAACTTCAGGATTTGCCCATTTCACCAAGGTTTTTCCTCAAGTCCGGACAAGTGGTTAATACGCCTTGCCAATACAAAAAGGTAATCCGATAACCGGTTCATGAAACTTAAAAGCTCCATCGGAACCGGCTCAACGGCATGAACGCGCAGAATATCGCGTTCGGCACGGCGGCACACGCACCGGGCTACATGAGCAATTGATGCAGCCTCGGTACCGCCAGGCAGAATAAAGAAACGTTGCTCGGGAATGCCCGCTTCGGCCTGATCAGTCATCTGCTCCACGCGCTCAACATCGGACTGCAGGACCTGGCACGATTCTGGAATAGGCATTTTGCTGACATCGGTGGCCAGCGAACCGCCAATCTTGAAGAGCATGCTCTGCAGGAAAGTGAAATTTTCGACCGTTTCAACGCTGGTGCTGATAGTTGAATCGGGCCTGTAAACCGTTGCCTGAAGCAGTCCGATGTAAGAATTCAGTTCGTCCACGGTGCCGTACGCCTCAAGCCTGTCGCTGCTCTTGCTCACACGGGTTCCGCCTATCAGGCTGGTCATACCCTTGTCGCCTGTCTTTGTTGATATTCTGCTCATTTATAAATATTCTTAGTACCTTGGATTGCCGTTCTCGTCAAAGCGGCCGAAACCGCCCTGAGGCTGGCCGTTACCATTGCCAACACGACCATTGCCAACACGACCGCTACCCTGAGGGGCACCGTTGCCGCGCTGTGCACCGCCGTTGCCGCCACCCCACTGCTGCTGAGCAGCCTGCGGAGCCTGCAGAACCTGAGCGTTCATCCACTCGAACAGGTTGCTGTAACCCTGTGGAGCAACAGTGCCGCCACCGTTATTTGATGGATTCAGATCACCTGAAGTCTGCTCCTGTGAAGCAGTAACCTCATCATTGAAAACATATGCCCATGAGAAATGACCCATCAGGCGCTGACCCATATCGGACCCCTGAACAGTCTCGAACAGAGCGAACCAAACGTTCTTCGCACCGGCAGCAATCAGGCGCTGGTAAGTTGGAATAGCGTAATCCTTCGGGTTGACAGTAGTATCATCGGCCGACTGGACAATCCATATGTTCTCGCTGGCAAGCTGCTTAATCTGCAGGTCAGAAATATTTGCATCGGCATACGCCTCACAAGTCGGATAAGCAGCCGCAAAGAAATTCGGGTTGCGAATAAGCATGTTCATAGTCATGTAACCGCCGTTTGAGCAACCACCTATATAAATACGGTTGCGGTCCACGTCGGGGTTCACGTTCTCAACGTAATTGTCAATGCAAGACTTCAGCACGTCAGAATAGAGCGAAGGATAATCGCCAGTGGTCATGCCGCCCTTAGCGGTGCCCATCCACATGGTAGGACACTGAACAGCAAGTACATAAGCGCCACTTTCACCGCCCTCGGTAGTGAAATGTGACTGAATATCGCTGCGAATCAGCGAAACAACCTCGTTACCCATGAGTTCTATGGAAACATCGGTACCACCTTCACCCATGCCGTGCAGCCAAATAATCAGCGGGTTCTTCTTGCCGTCAAAACGCAGGGCATCAGGCTCATAAGCGCCGTAGGTCAGAGTCTCGTCGCCCGGACGGCCGGTAGCTGCGCCAGTAAATGTGCCGCGGCTGAAGAAGTCCGATTCCGATACAAAGTTGCGCAGCGCGTGCGCGGTCTCACAATCAACAGCGGTGTACTTCTTGCCGCCAGCCTTTACACTCTTGCCCTTCTTGAGAGAAATCTTTACCGGATAAGCCTTGCTCCATGTTCCCATGCCAGTCGATACCAGCGGAGCAGCGCCACGGGCATTGCTGTATTCCAGGCCGAATGCCAGATAATCGCCATTATCGGCCCACTCGCCGCGGTCATCACAAGTGTAAACAATCTTAACATTACGCTCCACGCCGTTAGTCTGTACCGAGAAAACCGATGCATCAATCGCATCGAGCTTCTGCTCGGGCTTAACCACCACAAGATTCACTGAGGTCGATGCCTCATAAGCGGTAATGCGTACCACCTGATTAGTCATTTTCAGAGTCTGAGCTCCGGCCTGTGCAGCAACTGACACTGCCATTGCCGCAAGAATAGTCTTAAATTTGTTCATAATATTTATTTGTTATTCTGTTCTTTCATTGCGCCCAAAAGATAGTGCTGCTTCGGCTTTGTCATGTCGAAGAACAGCAGTCCTATGCTCTTCTTGTGGAAGGTGTTGCCCACGCGCGGGTCCTCTATAATGCTGGCCCAGAACTCCTTGCGGGCCTTCAAGTGAATATCCTCAATCACAATAATTCCGTTGGGATTCATGTGCGGCAAGGCCATCTGGACCGTCTGGCGGAAATCGGCCGTATGGGCCACGTGCAGGAAATCAATCGGGGCATCCATGCCCTCAATCAGTTCCTTCAGCTTGTCAAGCGGGTTGCCAGTCAGATAGGTTATGTTGGGCAAGCGCGACAAATTCTTTCGCACCGGTCCGTTGGCAGCATGCTTCTGGTCAATGGTCCACACGTGCGACTGGCTGCTCACGCTTGCCAGATAGCCAGTGCTCACACCCGCAGCAGTTCCCATTTCAACGATATTTTTTGCCCCCGTGAAGTTCACCAGGCGGAACAGCAGCTGGTCGCGGTTCTCGGGGTATTGCGGCAAATAATCGGGCGCCTTCACCCAAAACGGATAGAGGTCATCATACGCGTAATACGGATTCCTCTCGTTTATGACATTCTCAATCAAGTCATAAGCCCAGGGCGAATGCACCCCAAACCCGTGATCAGTCAGCCATCGGCTTTTCGTCAGTTTCATCGATATATTTTCCAATTATTCTTCAGTTCCAACTCCGCCAGTCCTCCCGGTGAACCCGGCACAGACTGTTGCTCATGAGTTTTCTCACTGTTTCTGGCACACCAGCGCATACCCCTTGGGGACCCATGACTTTACCTGCTACGCCGGCTTACATGATGCCATCAGAAGAACGGCGAGAATCAAAAAAAACAGAATTTTTCATAATTTTGATAGGTATTTGCACTTGCAAATTTAAGGTTTTTACTAATTTCGCATCAATATTCACGACTTTATTGTGGTTATAAAAGTTTCACGGCATCGGCCCCACGCTTTTTGCCAAGAGTCTCATTTCAAGTAATTCGACAATAATGATAGAGTACATACCATACATAATGCACGGAATAATGCTCATGTTGTTCTTCGACAGAGCACTTATGTTCTTCCTGGAGAAGTCCAATTCGTACGCCTCCATCAGGGTAAAGCGCGTCTCCGGCATAATGTATGCAGGCCTGGGCATACAGTCACTGCTGTGGCTGCTCCGCATAGGAGTGGGCCAGCCGGAACTCAGCACCATGATAAACCTGCTCATAGTTCCGCCCGTCATCTTCGTGCTTATGGAACTCTCTTACTACAAGAAAGTTACACTCACCTACGCCGCGCGACACGTATCGGCCTTCATCATACCGTTCATACTCTACATACTCTTCTCCAACTGGGGATACCAGCCGGTCGCAAAGGCCTTCTACTACATTTTCATGGTAATAGTGGGCGTCTACTCAATCTACTACATAGTATCGCTGGTCGCCCAGATAGAAAAGTACAACCGCAACGTAGTCGACTTCTACTCGTCATCGGAAAACTACTCAATTGACTGGCTCTACCGACTCATGGGGCTGGTGCTGCTCATATACGTGCTCTTCATTGCATTCAGGCTCATTTGGAACAACTACTGGACCCAAAACCTGTATTACCTGCTCGAGATGGGCTTCTGGGCCATATTCGCGCACAAGATTCTCTACATGAAGAACGCCCAGAAAATGCAGGACAGTAACCAGGATCCCGATGAACCGCTCCCCAGCGGCAAACAGCCCGGCAAAGACGAATTCCTGAAGCAGCTCGATGAAATCTGCCGCGGCAAGCAGCTCTACCTCAAGGAAGACCTGAACCGCGACGACGTAGTCCGCGAAATGGGCACCAACCGCACCTACTTCTCGCGCAAACTCAAAGAATTCACCGGGCAAAATTTCAACACCTACATAAACGACCTGCGCCTCCAGGAAGCCGCCCGCCTGCTCAAGGAATCCGATGCCAAGATCGACTCCATATTCGCGCAGTGCGGCTTCAGCAACAAGAGCACCTTCTACCGCACCTTCCAGGAGAAATACAACTGCACCCCCACCAAATTCCGCCAGCAGTAACCCCCATGAAACGCGCCATCGCCCTCAGTTTGCTTATTTTGGCCCAAAGTAATGCAACTAATTTGGGCCAAAATGCAAGATTTGGGACATCTTCCCAGATTTCGGCCCAAACGGTGAGCTACAACCTCTATGTAAAGAGCGGCATAATCAGCCTGAAAATAGGAACCGGCCAGTACACCGAGCGCAACGTCAGCAGCAACGCGCTGCCAAAGGACGTTGCAAATGTACTGCAAACCCCTGCTCCGGCAGGAACTGGGGCTACGGGAAGTGCTTCGGCGGGAACTGGGGCTACGGGAAGTGCTTCGGCGGGGAACGGAACTTCGGGAAATGGAGCTGCTATGAACAGTCAGAACTCCATTCCAGACCATCTGCGCCGGGTGGACCTCACCATGAGTTCCGGCAGCGGCGCCAGCATGTTCTACCAGATAAACGACACCCTCACATCGTTCCAAACAACCGATGGAAAGGGCCTATATTACCGCAAGGCCACGCACGAAAACAAGCGCCATGATGTTGAAACTGCAATATTTACCCGCGCAACATCCGGCACTACAACCGGGAACACTTCATCGGCCCCCGCTACCACTCCAACTAACGGCAAGGGCACTACAGCCGGGACCTATGCCGCTGACCTCAAGGCAGTGAGCAGCGACGGCAAGCTTCTGGGGCAAAAACGCGTGGTGGAATCGCAGGAAATCTACGACCTGCTCAGCATGATAAGCATGCTCCGCGCGCTCAACTCCAGCCAGCTCAGGCCCGGCAAAACCATCGAAGTCCCCATGGTAAACGGCCTCACCACCGTCACCCAGTACATAAAATACGAGGGCAGCAAGAAAGTCAAGGCCGATGACGGCAAGACCTACAACTGCATTGAAATATCAATCCACGACTTCAAATACGGCGATGAACGCGAGACTTTGCGCGCCTGCGTAACCAACGACAGCCGCCACATGCCCGTCCAGATGGACCTGGTCTTCACCCTCGGCGCCATCCGCTGCAACCTCGCCTCATACATAGAGTGATCCCCCCCCACAGTCCAGCTGCGAAGGGCTCACTTTGCAATATTTCCTTAAAAAAAAGGTGGGCTACGTGAAAAACACGCATAAATCGCTATATTAGCAACCTAATCATTCCAATAACACAAAAAGCATGCAGGGAGAACTATCATTTTTCATTCTGTCAGCGCTTCTCATAGGGTTCAACCTGGCGCTCGGACTCTTTTTCATCTTCTCAGGATTCTCAACCAAGCCATTCAGACTCTTCTTCGCGCTTGAATGCTTCATGATGGTCCTGCAAGACACCATCAACCTGTTCGAACCGACCGTCAGCATGTACCTGGGCGGCAAAGACCTCAGCGTATTCCTCATAGTAAAAGACCTGGCACTCATACCGCTCTGCTACATCGAAGTAGAATCATTGGTACGCCAGGACCTGCAGAAATACCCCTGGTCCGAAAGATTCAAAAAACTCTTAGCCCACGAAATACCGTTCATCGTCCTCATGGTCATGGCCTTCATGTGGCCCGGCCCCATGGTCACCCTGCTAGTCTACTGGTTTGCCCTGGGCTACACACTTGCCTGCGGCATCATACTGCACGGCATGATCATGACCTACGAACGCCAAATGAGTAAGTTTTTCGGGCACAAATCGGCCTACTCACTCCGATGGATATACATTGTCATGGTACTGCTCATAGCCTACGCCGTCCTCTACATCGGATTCTCCATGAACGAAATGCGCGGCAACATCATGTACACCTTCATGTATTCGCCATGCGTAGTAATCATCAACCTGACACACGCCTACTTCATTGAAAAACAGCGCGTTCCTACCCAAATGATTGCCCGCCCGCAAAAAGACGTCGACTCCCTGGGATTCTAATCAAATCAAGCAAAATATGAAAAAACTCTTCACACTGGCCGCCGCCGCAATTATTGCATTCGGCGCTGCAAACGCACAGGAACTGGCCAACTTCAGAAGCGGCTCAGCTCAGACAAAATCTCCCGATTTGAACGGAGAAAAAGTAACATTCCGCCTCAACGCCAACTACGCCACAGTAGTCAACCTTGTGGGCAACTGGATGGACAACCAGAACGGCATACCCATGCAGAAAGGCGCCAACGGCATCTGGGAAGTCACTATCGACACCCCATCACCTGAAATCTATACTTACAATTTCGTGGTCGACGGCGTATCGGTCAACGACCCTCAGAACTTCATGGTACAGCGCGACGGAACCCGATACCTGAACATGCTCATGATTCCGGGCGAGCGCACCGAAAACTACTTCGAGGCAAACCAGCGCGGCACCGTTTCATACCGCTGGTACGATAGCGAAATCCTTGGCATAAACCGCCGCGTGACCGTCTACACCCCTTACGGCTACGAAAAGAACACCAAGCAGAAGTACCCCGTTCTCTACCTGCTGCACGGCGCAGGCGGCGATGAAGAGGCATGGTCATCAATGGGCCGCACCGCCCAGATCCTGGACAACCTTATTGAAAAGGGCCTGGCCAAGCCAATGATCGTAGTCATGCCGAACGGCAACCCCAACCAGCAGGCCGCTCAAACACTGGGCCTTCCAACCAGCAACCTGAACCAGCGCGACCCAGGCATGGCCAACGCATACGTACGCAGCCTGTGTGAAGAAATCGTCCCATTCATCGAGAAAAATTTCCGCGTCAACGCTAAGCCCGAGGCCCGCGCAATTGCCGGACTCTCCATGGGTGGCGGCCACACCATCACCGCATCGGCCCTCTATCCAAAAATGTTCGACTACATCTGCCCGCTCTCAGCCGCCGGTTCACTCACCGACGAGCAGGCCAAGAACCTGAAGGCCGCCGGCGTGAAGCTCTACTGGGTAGCTTGCGGCAACACCGACTTCCTGTGGGACGGCAACATGCGCCTGAAGGAGACGCTCGAAAGGAACAACATGGACAACTTCAAGTTCTACGAATCGGAGGGCGGCCACGTTTGGGCCAACTGGCGTCTCTACCTGAACACCTTCGCCCAGCTGCTCTTCAAGTAGTCCGATGCCACTCCGCTTGCGCCGCAGTAACACTTCTCTTTAGTGCATATAGCATTTCGGAGGCTCCGCTTCGCTCCGTCCCACCATTCGTTCCGATGGTGTCCCGAAAACAAGTTTTCCGTTCACCATCTCCTCTCATGGTCCCCCCGCCCATCACGCGGCGGGTGGCGAGACTCCTCAATGCATATGCACTAAAAACCGTTTGATACAGGGAGGATTGCAGCTTGCAGGGAGGTGTTACCGGAAGTACTCGCAGCTTTGCTTTTCGCCGGCTATCCAGACGGTGTCGCCGGCGCTGAAGGTGAAGGTTGGCGCGGGGTTCAGAATGAAGGCGCCGTTGTGGAATACGCTCACCAGCATGCAATTGAATTCTCTCAGGCGACAGTTTTTCAACGATTTGCCGGTCATGAAGGAGTTCTCGGTCAGAACTATTGGAACTACGTCAAAACAGTAGTCCTGCGTCGCGGTCGCTCCACTCGCAGCGGTACCAGAACCGGCACCAATGCCCGAAGCACCGCCAGCCACACCCGAACCACCCGCAACGCTTGAACCGCCAGCCACACTTGAACCGCCAGCCACACCAGCAAAAACACCCCCATCATCCGGGAGTTCTCTTTTGACCATTTCACCGAACTTTTCCAGCTGTTCTACGGTGCCGACGGCAAGGAGCTGGTCGTAGGGGCAAATCAGGAAATCGGCCGGGGGAATTATAACCTGGCGCTTGCCGCGAGTCACTTTAAGAATGTTCGCGCCCGTGAGCGCGCGAAGGTCAGCATCGCATAGGCGCATGCCCACGTACATGGAATCGGCCGGGACAATCACCGTCTGCAGCTTTACATCGTACCCCGCCATAGAGCGGTTCACCGCGCCAGTCACAGGAGCGCGGCGCATGGCATCGATCTCCTTCTCGTTCAGATTGGCCAGGAATCGGCTTTCCAGGAAACTGTCACTGTGAATGAAGTAGCGCGCAATGATTACGAAGACCACGCCGGCGGCGATGATGAGCACCAGGGTCCAGCCCGCCAGCGTAAAATGGCCGGCAATTACGCCCGCCACAATGCCCACGGTCAGCATGGAGCGCACCAGAATGAGGCCCAGGATAGGCCACTTGTTCATGTCGTTCAGCTCGAGCAGGCGCGCGGTGCTCTTGTTGATGGACCCGCCCGTCACGCCCATGCCGTAAAGGAACGGCGCCATGATGAGCAGCGTGAACACAACTGTAAGCAAATTGTGAAGGAAAGTGCCGTGGTGCGCGGTCTGCGCCAGAGTGTCAGCGCCCAACATTCCGATGGTCTCGGCCACCGTGGCGCTGCCGTAAAGCAGGCGGTCAACCAGCGGCTCCAGATATATGCGTGAACCTATGCTAATTGCCAGCAGCACAACGCCGTACAGCACAATTCGCAGCACGTAAGCCTTTATCAGATTCTTCCATTCGTAACGCTCGGCGCTGCCGTGATCCTGGGCGGCGGCACTGTCAGTCGGTCCCAGATGCTCAAGCCACTTGGCCGGCATGTATCGGCACATCAGCACATAGCACGGCTGCGCTAGCCTAATCATATAAGGTGTCGTGAAGGTCGTGATGACCGATACCGCAATGATGACAGGATAGATGAAATCGCGCATCACGCCCAGCGAAACGCCCACGCCCGCCAGAATGAAACCGAATTCGCCCAACTGCGCCAGGCTGAAACCGGTGTGCAAGCCCAACTCGAGCCCCTTGCCAGTAAGCACCGCTCCGGCCGCCGAGAAAACTATATGGCTAATGTAAACAAGAATTACCAGCAGAATTATCACGCCCCAGTGCTGCGCTATGACCGCGGGTGAAATCATCATGCCCACCGACACGAAGAAAATTGCGCCGAACAGGTCCTTGATGGGCGAAACCAAGTGCTCAATATGCTCGCTCTCGAACGTCTCGGCCAGTATTGAACCCATCACAAACGCGCCCAGCGCACTTGAAAAGCCCACCTTCTCGGCCACCGAAACCATGCCGAAACAGAGTCCGATGCAGACAATCAAGAGTATCTCATTATTTATATAAGGTCTAGCCTTTTTCAGCGCGGTCGGCACCACGTAAATGCCAACCAGGAACCAAAGTATAAGGAAAAATGCCAGCTTGCCCAGGTTGAAAAGCATCTCGCCGCCGGCAAACTTGTTGCTCACCGCCATGGTCGAAAGCAGCACCATCAGCAAAATTGCAATCAGGTCTTCAACCACCAGCGTGCCAAATACCAGCCCCGCCTGCGGCTTGTTCTTCAGACCCATTTCATCGTACGATTTTATGACTACGGTGGTCGATGACATGGACAGCAAACCCGCCAGGAACACACTCTCCATGAGCGACCAGTCAAGCGCCTGGCCCACCATGAATCCCAGAATGAACACACCCAGGAACTTGCACCCCGCCGTCACCAGCGCCGAACTGCCCACCTTCAGCAATTTTTTAAAGCTGAACTCCAGGCCCAGACCGAACATAAGAAAGATTATGCCAATCTCGGACCACTGGTCAACCGCCTCGCTGCTGCTTATGCCAGGGAAAAAGCTAATGTTCGGACCTACCAGAAAACCGGCAATAATATACCCCAGAATCAAAGGCTGCTTCAGCGCCCTTGATATAATCGTGAAAACACCGGCCGACACAAGAATCACAGCCAGATCACGTACCAAATTCATTTCCGTTTCGCCCAAAATAGTGCAACTAATTTTGGGACAAAGTTAGGACAATTCGGCCATTTTGGTCCAAATTATTTGCACTACTTTGGGCCAAAATTTACTCGGCGCTCAAATACTCGGTGGGAATGGTCATGGCGAAGGCGCCCAGGCCGTCCAGGTTCACCGCCATGCAGTGCTTGCCATCGACCTGCGTAATCTGCACCATGCGGTCCTTGAACGGGCCGTCAATTATGCGCACCGTCTGGCCGGCCACGAACTGTTCGCGGGTTATGGGCACAACCTCGTCGCTGAAACCGCCCTCGACCATCTGGCGGAACTGCTCAATCTGAACCTGCGGAATGCGCAGAGGCCGGCAGTCGCGGCACATGCACGACGGGAAAATGAAATTCGGAATATCGCGCAGCAGCTGGCGCCGCATCAGCTCGGTCGAGCACACGAAAACCACGCGCGGAATAACCAATTTCTCAACTTTTTTCTTGCGGTCCTTGTACTGCTTCTCATCCACCTGGACAGGCAAATAAAACGTCACGCCCATCCCCTCAAGAATAGCCGCCATCCGCTTCTCCATACACGACCCGGTACGCGCAACATACCAGAAAGAATCCGCCTTGTCCATCACTCAAATAATACAATTCTGCACAACCGTCGCGACCAGCTCTACCCCCGCGAGAACCCGCCTGGAGTCCGATGCCGCACCAGCCGCAACTACAAAAAACAAAGATAGCGTAAAAAATACATATACCCCGGTATTTGCGAGGGAAAACTACACCTATACGATTTTTATGTTCTATAAATTGAGTTTTCCGCCCCAATGATGTCGGTTAATTCAACAAAAAGGCCTAATTTTGCATAATTTCGTATCAAATGGTCCGCGCGCTACATGTAGCACGCGACCGCGGAGCGCGCTCAAAAGCTATCGAAAGCAGGGCCAATAGCCCTTGCAAGCAGTGCAAAAACCAAACCCACCCCCCCATGGCAACACCGAAGAAATCAGCAACCGCACTCAAGAACCTGACGCTTCAGGAAATCAGCGACTCACTGCAGGCAACCGAACAGCAGCGTGTACTAACCACCGACCCGGAGCAGCGCCAGGTGCTGGAAGAAGCCTGCGTCACACTGCGCCAGGCCCAGCGCGCCGCCATCAAGGCCGAACAGAAAGAGATGGTCAAGGAATTCAAGACCACAGCCGAAGACGTCAACCTTCAGGCCAAGAAAATACGCGAAACCGTGACCAAGCTCAACAAAGTCAATAAAATCATGAACGGCGCCCAAGACGTAATCAAGGAAACCGTCAAGACCCTCAAGGCCATCGCCAGCCTATTGGGGGCATACTTCCTCGCAGCAAGCACCCTTGCAGTCGCATTCGCGCGCAGCATATCCAGCCTGCTGGGCGTAGGGCTCATTGCAATCATTTGCACCACTCTCCCCACCAGTTGTGCCATGACAAAATCGCAGCTGGCCAAAGTCAACAGTCTGGCCATCACCAGCGACAGCGTAGCCCTGGCCCCCAGCGCCATATTCACCAAGCTGAGCGAAACCCGCCGCCAGCGCGGACTCATATACGCCGCCAGCCTTGAAGGCACCGAAACCCGCCTGACCGAACTGGACAACCTGTACAGCGCCATCCAGTCCGACCAGGAAATCATCAGCCAGGCCGATGCCTACGTAAGCATACTCAACAGCTACATAAAAGCCCTGAAAAGCCTGGCCGCCCCCACCCGCTACAGCCAGTACGGCACCACCCTGCGTGGCATCGGACGTAATGTAGACTCGCTCTTCATAGCCTACAACGCACTCGAAACCGCCCTTGACCATGAAGACCGACTCATAGCCAAGGAAAACATAGGCATAGCCAAGCAGATAGGCAAAAGCACCGGCTACATGGCCAGCGAAACCGGCCGCCGCGTACAGCGCCGACTCATGAAAAAATTCCTCAGCGAAGGCGACACCCTGGTAGCCACCTGCTGCGACCGCCTGGCCGAAATAGTCAAAAAAGAACAAATCAACCAGCTCATCAGCATAGAAGAACAGGGCCTGCGCCAAGACTACCGCAGCTACCTGAACGCCATGAGCAACCAGGGCCGCCCCGTCAACACGGAGTTCGATGCCACCTACCTGACCATGCGCCAGAACGTGACCGATGCCCGCAAAATACAGTCAAAATGCGTAAGCGCCCTGAACAGCCTGAAAAAGGCCCATCACAAGCTGCTTGAACAGATGGACAACAAACTGAAAAACGGCCCCACCTATGAAGAATTCGCCGAATCCATCATGGAACTGGGCACCCAGGCCGCCGACCTGCGCAAACTCTTCAAATAACCCCGCGCCGGCCAAACCAACCGAAAGCGCCGGCCAAACCAACCGAAAGAACCAAAAGCGCCAACCGAAAGCGCCAAACCAAGAGAGCAAACAAAAAAAACCAAACCCATATGATTCCCGTCATTATTGTCGTACTGGCAGACATCCTGCTGCTGAACCTGATCTTCACAATCATCACCGCCGGATTCGGTTGGCTGAACTGTGACCCCTTCATGTACATGCTGTGGAACATCTGCTATGCACTGAGCGTACTCGTCTTCAAACCCTACGCCCAGCTCAGAACCACCAGAATTGAGCAGATTGCCGCCCGTACCACACAGACCACACTGCTCATGCAGGCAGCATTCTTCCTGCTCATCCTCACACTGAAAGGCAGGGAAATAGTAATGTGGCACGTAGGCCTGGTCACCGTAGCCTGCTACTTCGCCATGTTCATTGGACGAATCTCAGCCCGAGGCTTCATCAAAAGCAAACGCCGCAGCGGCCGCAACAGCAGCCGCGTGGTATTCGTAGGCGCCGGCCACAACCTGGCCTACCTGTACCAGTGCATGGGCGTTGACCCCAGCACCGGTTACCGCGTAATGGGCTACTTTGAAGACCAGCCCAGCCGCCATCTGCCCGAAGAACTCCCCCGCCTGGGCGCCATCAGCCAGGTCATAGACTGGCTTGAAAAGCACCACGTTGACCAGCTGTACTGCAACCTGCCGTCATCGCGCTCAGAAGAAATCGTCCAGATCATCAACTACTGCGACAACCACTTCATACGCTTCTACTCAGTGCCAAACGTACGCAACTATGTGCACCGCGCCATGCAGGTCGATTTCGTCGATGAAATGCCAGTACTCACCCTCAGAAAAGAACCCCTCAGCTATGCCTACAACCGTTTCAATAAACGACTATTTGACATTGTAGTGTCAGGCACCTTCATAGTATTCTTCTTCTGGTGGATCTACATCATAGTAGCCATCATCACCAAAATCACCATGCCGGGCCCTGTCCTGTTCAAGCAGAAGCGCAACGGCCTGCTGGGCGACGAATTCACCTGCCTGAAATTCCGCAGCATGAAAGTCAATGCCGATGCAGACCGCCTGCAGGCTACCAAAGATGATCCTCGCAAGACCAAGTGGGGCAATATAATGCGCAAGACCAGCATAGACGAACTGCCACAGTTCCTGAACGTTTTCATGGGTGACATGTCAATAGTAGGCCCGCGTCCGCACATGGTCAAGCACACTGAAGAGTACAGCGAACTCATAAACAAATACATGGTACGCCACTGGGTAAAGCCGGGCATCACCGGCTGGGCCCAGGTCATGGGAGCCCGAGGCGAGACCCACGAACTGTGGCAGATGGAAGACCGCATCAAGAAAGACATCTGGTACATAGAGAACTGGAGCCTGTGGCTTGACATACGAATCATGTTAAAGACCGTCACCAACGCCCTGGGCGGTGACAAGCAGGCATATTAATCAAAATATAACATACAGTTACAAAAAACATGAAGTATTCCCGATCACAAATCAACAAGGCTGGCAACATTATTATTTCGAATCAAGGAAACGTATTCGAATATAACGATGCCATGACAATGATTGACGAATGGAGAAAACTGCACCTTCCTGTACTTGAAGAACTAACCAAAGAAATAGACCAACTCTTCGCCGAAAACCATATAACCCCAGCATTCTCATCACAAAGGCTCAAACGAATGACCTCAATACGTGAGAAACTAATGAGATCTGACGGCATGGGATTAGGTGGAGTTCAAGATATAGGCGGAGCCCGATGCGTATTCCATAACATGGAAGAGCTGACCAAAGCCAAAGAATGCCTTTCAACTTCAAACCTGAAGTCATTCACACTGTCGCATGCTCCGTATGATTACATAAACACGCCAAAAGAGAGTGGCTACCGAAGCATTCACTACGTATATAAATATGTGTCTGACAATCCGGACTACCACGACATGCGCGTAGAACTTCAAATAAGGACAAAGCTGCAGCATGACTGGGCAACAGCCGTCGAAACGGCCGAACTGATATCACAATCTCCGCTGAAAGCCAGCATGGGTGACCCTCAATGGCAGAAGTTCTTTCAGATAGTCAGTGCCATATTTGCCCTTCGCGAAGGACAAGCCGTAAACCCGATGTTTGCCGGATACACCGAAAAAGATTATTGCACAAATTATTCAAATCTAATTACCCAGCACAAGTACATAGACCAACTCAAAGCCCTTGTAGGTGTTGTTAATCTCACCGAAAAGCATTCATTCAACAAAGGTTATGCTTTGGTTTACATAGACTATAACAACAAAACAATCAATGTCCGTCACTTTAATTCTAAAGACCGTGACCAGGCTAATACCCAATACGCCAGCATAGAATCAAGAATTGACAAAAAAGACGGTGCTGTCGTACTGGTATCAGTAACTGACATACAAGAATTGCGCGAAGCCTACCCAAGTTATTTCCTCAATGCGAAGGAATTTATTGATGAATTGCAATCATTCAACAACATGTGCAAAATCAAGGGGTATGTCTGATGAAATAAACCAATTGGCCTTTGAAGACAACCGTCCTAATTACTCACAGAAGCTAACAATTCATTTAATGCTATGTACAAAGACAGATTAACTCTTTATGAGAAATTAGAAGAAAAGAAATACCATTACCTACGCATTCTCCGAGGCGGCGAAGGCGGCGGGCCGATTGTTGAAGGCCGTAGTCAATAACAACAAGCAAATAAAAACCCAAACAAGAATATGAAGAGAAACATTGTTATTACCGGTGGTGCCGGGTTTATAGGCAGCCACGTTGTTAGGTTGTTCGTGAACAAGTACCCTGAGTACAACATTATAAACCTGGACAAGCTTACCTACGCAGGTAACCTGGCTAACCTGAAGGACATTGAGGACAAACCGAACTACAAGTTTGTGAAGATGGACATCTGTGACTTTGATGCCTTCTACAAGCTGATGCAGGACGAAAAGATTGATGGCATCATCCACCTGGCAGCAGAGAGCCATGTTGACCGTTCAATCAAGGATCCATTCACTTTCGCCCGCACAAACGTAATGGGTACACTGAGTTTGCTTCAGGCAGCTAAACTGTATTGGGAGTCACAGCCAACACCATACGTTATTGATCACAACCCAGAACTCAATACTCATAACCCAGAACTCAATACTCACAACCCAGAACTCAATACTCATAACTCAGAACTCAATACTCAGAACTCAGAACTCAATACTCATAACCCAGAACTCATCGTTCCATGTCGTTTCTACCACATCAGTACCGATGAGGTTTATGGTGCACTTGAGATGACCAATCCAGAGGGCATCGAGCCTCCGTTCACAACAACAGCCAGCTCTTCAGAGCATCATTTGGCATACGGTAAGGATTTCTTCTACGAGACTACAAAGTACAATCCGCACTCACCATACAGCGCCAGCAAGGCAAGTAGCGATCACTTTGTACGTGCATTCCACGACACATACGGAATGCCGACCATCGTGACTAACTGCTCGAATAACTACGGACCTTACCAGTTCCCTGAGAAACTGATTCCGCTGTTCATCAACAACATCCGTCACCGCAAGCCGCTGCCAGTCTATGGCAAGGGTGAGAACGTGCGTGACTGGCTCTATGTGGTTGACCACGCCCGCGCAATTGACACCATCTTCCACAACGGAACCATTGCCGAGACTTATAATATAGGTGGTTTTAACGAGTGGAAGAACATCGATATTATCAAAACTGTCATCAAGACCGTTGACCGCCTGCTGGGTCGTCCAGAAGGTGCTGACCTTGACCTGATTACCTACGTTACCGACCGTCTGGGCCATGATGCACGCTATGCCATTGACTCAACCAAGCTGCAGAAGGAACTGGGTTGGGAGCCAAGCCTTCAGTTTGAAGAGGGCATCGAGAAGACCGTAAAGTGGTACCTGGAGAACGAGGCCTGGATGGATAACATCACCTCTGGCGAATACGAGAAGTACTACTCAGATATGTACAAGGGAAAGACTGTATAGTTTTGAGTTTTGAGTAGTGAGTTTTGAGTTATGCAGGATTTCCACACATTACAAATTTGGCAGCAAAGCCATGAGCTGACGCTTCATATATACAACGTAACTAAGCAACAATTCCCTAAAGAAGAGTTGTTTGCGCTTACATCACAGATTAGAAGAGCGTCAAGTTCTATCGCATGTAATATTGCTGAAGGCTGTGGGCGTAAAACAAATGCTGACTTTTCTCATTTCCTGCAAATGGCTATAGGCTCATGCTCAGAAGTAGAATATCAAATTTTGTTAGCCAAAGATCTTGGCTACATTAGTGAAACATTATTTAATACGTTAACAGACCAGGTTGTGAGTACAAGAAGAAAAATCATCAACTTCCAGAAAAAACTGGAAGGGTGATAATACCCATAACCCATAACCCATAACCCATAACCCACAACCCATAACCCATAACCCACAACCCATAACCCACAACCCATTTATGAAAGGAATAGTATTAGCTGGCGGTAGCGGCACGCGCCTCTACCCAATAACCAAGGGCATAAGCAAGCAGCTGATGCCAATATATGACAAACCGATGGTGTATTACCCAATCAGCGTGCTCATGCTGGCTGGAATACGTGAGATACTGATCATTTCTACCCCACATGACCTGCCGGGATTCAAGCGCCTGCTTGGTGATGGCAGCGACTACGGAGTAGAATTCACATACGCTGAGCAGCCAAGTCCGGACGGACTGGCCCAGGCTTTCACCATAGGCAAGGATTTCATCGGCAACGACAGCGCCTGCCTGGTGCTGGGCGATAACATCTTCCATGGCGCAGGCTTCACCAAGATGCTGAAGGAGGCTGTCCGTACTGCCGATGAAGAGAAGAAGGCAACCGTCTTTGGCTACTGGGTATCGGACCCCGAGCGTTACGGCGTTGCAGAGTTCGACAAGGACGGAAATTGCCTTTCCATCGAGGAAAAGCCAGAGCATCCAAAATCCAACTATGCCGTTGTAGGCCTCTACTTCTACCCGAACAAGGTAGTCAAAGTGGCAAGTGAGATCAAGCCAAGTGCTCGTGGCGAGTATGAGATTACCACCGTCAACCAGCAGTTCCTTGAGGACGGCGAACTGAAGGTGCAGACCCTGGGGCGAGGCTTTGCATGGCTTGACACCGGCACCCATGACTCCCTGTCTGAGGCCTCTACATATATAGAGGTGTTGGAAAAGCGTACCGGACTCAAAGTAGGCTGCCTTGAGGGCATCGCCTACCGTCAAGGATGGATCACAGAAGAGCGCATGCGTGAACTGGCAAAGCCGATGCTGAAGAACCAGTACGGTCAGTATCTGCTGAAGGTTATTGATGAGTTGAAGGAGACCGGTAATCCAAACCTTGACTGATTATGACAATTCTAGTTACAGGCGCAAACGGCCAGCTGGGCAATGAGATGAGAATCATCAGCCAGCAAAGTACTGACAAGTACATTTTTACCGATGTAAATCAGGTAGAGGGCCTGGAGACCACCTATTTAGATATAACAGACCTTGATGCAATTCGTCAGATGGTCAAGGACAACAGTGTCGATGCCATTGTGAACTGTGCTGCATGGACCAACGTTGATGGTGCAGAGGATCCTGAGAAGTACGCACTGGTTGAGAAACTCAACGCAACCGCTCCAGAGAACCTGGCCAAGGCAATGAAAGAGGTCGGCGGCTGGCTGGTACAGATATCGACCGACTACGTATTTGGTAAGGAGCCGTACAACACCCCATGCAAGGAGGACCAGCAGGGAACCCCAACCGGAGTCTATGGCGCAACTAAGCTGCTGGGTGAGCAGAAGATTATTGCCACCGGATGCAAGTATATTATAATAAGGACAGCCTGGCTATACAGTGAGTTCGGCAAGAACTTCTGCAAGACCATGCTCAACCTGACCGCCACCAAGCCTAGACTCAACGTGGTCTTTGACCAGTGCGGCACTCCAACATACGCCTGGGATTTGGCAGCTGCCATAGTTTCCATTTTGGAAACGTGTTTTGGGTCACGAGTTATAAGTGATGAGCCTTCTCAAAACTCACAACCCACAACTCACAACTATTCAGGCATTTACCACTACAGCAATGAAGGCGTCTGCTCATGGTTTGACTTTACCAAGATGATTGCCGAATACAGCGGTCAGACCAGCTGTGACATACAGCCATGCCACAGCAACGAGTTCCCAAGCCCGGTGACCCGCCCAAGCTACTCAGTGCTTGACAAGACCAAGATCAAGGAAACATTCGGCATAACCGTCCCATACTGGACAGACAGCCTGAAGAAGTGCATTGCCAATCTGATGGGCAAGTAACGCTGAGAGTAGATAGATGCAGGTATCGTTTGGCTCACGTGGTAACATAAATAGCTCTTGTTGGAAAGTTAAATTAATTAGATATGATTAACTTCATAAAATCAATCAATATAAAGCGCTTGTTGAAGTTCACTAACCTCAACATTCAAGTTGCAACAGATGATAATCTCCGTCATTTGATTATTACAGGAGCCAATGGCTCTGGTAAGACATCTTTGTTGAAGGCAATATTGTCGTCTTGGAATGCTATGGCCGATGATAAACAGATGTTGTTTGTGGACATTGAAAAGACAATAGAAGAGACAAAAAAAAGAATAAAGCGTTGGGAAGAGCAAAAGAATGACAAATTTTTGACTCAAGACACCGATAACCTCAAATTCCAACAAACGCTCTTTAACAAAGTCTATGGACAGGTTGTTTTAGAAGGCCTCAACTACACAAAGCTATGGGATGACGTTCGTCAGGGCAACTTCATTCTTGCTTACTATAGCGATTCCCGGCTACCAAATTTTGTTGAAATCAAGAATCCGGAGAAACCAGATCTGTCAAACAAAAACATAGATGACACAAAAGTTGATCAGTTCCTCCGCTTCATGGCCGACTTAAAGATTCAGCAGGCGTTGGCAAAAAATGAAGGCCTTACCACTGATGCTAATCAGATAGAAGACTGGTTTGTAACTTTTGAGGATATTCTCAAGCAGATCTTCAACGATCCTACTCTGCAACTTAAGTTCAACTACAAGGATTATTCATTCCTGATCTGTAACAATGGCAAAGAATTTAAGTTCACCCAACTATCTGCTGGTTATGCAGCCGCTTTGGATATTGTTGTGGACCTCATGCTCAAGATGCAACAGGTCAACACACTTCGTCGCGTTTATGATATGCCTGGAATTGTGTTGATAGACGAGATTGAGACTCATCTCCATCTTCAGTTACAAAAGCAGATACTTCCTATACTCACAAGCGTCTTTCCTCAGATACAATTTATTGTAACCAGCCATTCACCGTTTGTCCTCAACTCATTGAAGAATGTTACGGTGTTTGATCTTGAACATCAGGAAGCTATTGAAGATCTCACAGAATACTCTTACGAAGCACTCACTGAGGGATATTTTGGCGTTCATACCGAATCCAGCTACATTGGCCAGAAACTGGAAAAACTTAAAGACCTTTTATCTAAGGGCACTTTGCAATCTGACGAAAAAGCAACAGCACAGCAGATAGCCCGTGATTTTGATGCAATTCCAGAGGTAATTTCTCCACGGTATGTAGGTGAATATCGACAGCTTATAATAAACAGAGGAGAGTTGCTGAAATGATTAGAGTTCAAAAGAGCGACCATGCACCAGAATCGCTTGCTACAACCCGAGCGTATGATGGTGAGGATGTCAAGCAGCAGCTTCTCAGTGACCAGCATGATAAATGCTATCTCTGTGAAAGGATACTTTCTACCGATTTTCAGATAGAGCATCTTAGAAGCCAAGAGCACAGTAAGGAAGACAGACAGAATTGGAATAACCTATTTCTTGCATGTGGTTATTGCAATGGTAAGAAACTGGCAAATTTTGATAATATAGTTGATCCTGCGCAAACAGATGTTGAATTAGCAATAAAACAAGAAATCGATTACAGTACTAAAAAGGCAGTCTTCACACCACTCATTGATTCTGCAGAAATTGACAGAACCATTCAATTGCTTCAGAGGATTCATAATGGCCACCCTTTCTGTAGGAAAATTAAGGAAGAGCGTTTCTTTGAAGGTATATTATCATCTGTCAACGATTTCATGCAGCTTGTCAAAGCCTATCTTGACAAACCTACAATAATTTCGGAGGAAGCTGTTCGCTTAAGTTTGTCCGTCAACAAACCGGCACTTGGATTTAAGTATTGGATTATTAAATCCAATCCAACATTGGAGGCTGTTTTTTCAAAAGATATTGTGTGGAACAAAAATGTTCCTGGAGTAATTAAGTGAAAGAATAATACGGCCGGTGATAGTGAATTCGTAGGTTTGATCCAATAATAGATATAATGTAGTTTAGTTGAAGCGTAATAAACGGTCTGGGATAGAACTTGATACGTTTCAAACAAACACAGAGAAACAATTTGAGTAACGAATAAACAATATAGCAAACAAAGTTCGAACAATCAGGGACCTGTCCCCAATGCGTTCCATTTCGCCAAAACGGGACCTGTCCCTCGCCAGGCGATGACCTGTCCCCACCCTGGCGTTATAGGTTATTTTGCTTATAATGATAGATTATTAGTAATATTACTTATATTTGCCAGATATTAGCAAATAAACTTATATTTCGCGATGGTACGTAGCACTAAGATATATGGAGCCCTATCTGCAGATATTGTAGATTCAACCTCTCTTCCTGTATATGAACTAAAACAGATGCAAGAAGAAATGCAGATTGTTCTACACAAAATAGAAGGCACGTCCAGACATTTGTGGTGGAGAATTGTTCGTGGTGATACTGTTGAATGTCTTACAGAGTATCCCGGATCAATATTAAGAGTTGCATTGGCTTTGAAATGTTATATGAAGTACTGGTTTTCTGCATCTGGAGCGTCAGCAGAATCAAAAGAGTTTGTACTGCGGTACTCCATTGGGATTGGAACCATGAGGTACTTCCGTGAAGGAGATAACTTTATTGATGGTCCAGCCATTTATCTCTCTGGCAGAAATCTTGATTCAATGCGTGATGGTAGTTATGCTGCATTTGACTGTGATACAAAGAATGACGATTTTGTGAATCTACTTGATCTAAGCATGAATCTTGTGGATTCAATCGTCAATGAAATGTCTGCAAAGCAGGCAATAGTAATATATTACAAGATCTTAGGTGCACCAGAAAAGATTATTGCCAGAGAACTTGGACTGAGCCAGCCTGCCATTAATCTGAGGGCAAACCTTGGCGGATGGAATAGAATAAAGAAAACATTGAGTGTATTTGAAAATCTAAACTATGAAAACTATGTGTGTTGAAGTTTGGGAAGCCTACAGTTTAATTATAAAAAAGAGATAGTCAGAACACAAACTTCATGAGATAGTTAGTGACTGCGAAGTCTGTGTTGAGGTTTAAAGACTCGCAGACAGAGAAAACAGAATATGTTCTGGCAGGAACACTGCTAAGTTTTGGAATGGCCATAGCTGTTGGAATGACTGTTGAGTACGGATTGGTATGGGGGTTATGATAGCAACTATACATTGATAGAGATGTCTGTGTAAGCAGAAAGTTAAGCAAAAGAAGAATATAACAACAGAATGGGGCCGGTATTGCGGCAGGAACAAGGCGTTCGCCAAAACGGGACCTGTCCCTCGCCAGGCGATGACCTGTCCCCACTCCGTTCGATAATCTGCGCCAGATTATCGAATGAAGCGCAAGGTGTTGATAATCAGCCTGCGCAGCGGCGTTACAGATTAAGATAGTACCAAAATAGTACCAGTTAGAGATATGATCAACATAATAAAGACCGCCATACCTGGCGTAGTGATAGTAGAGCCAAAAGTCTTTGGCGATGCTCGTGGTTACTTCTTTGAGAGTTTCTCCGAGCGAGACTTCAACGACGCCATTACACCCATCCTGGGCCACGGCATAAAGTTCGTACAGGACAATGAGAGCATGAGCTCTTATGGCGTAATGCGAGGCCTGCACTTCCAGACACCTCCATTCACGCAGTCCAAGCTAGTCCGATGCGTCCGCGGTGCCGTTCTTGATGTAGCCGTTGACATCCGCAAGGGTTCTCCGACTTACGGACAGCATGTAGCAGTAGAGCTGACCGAAGACAACAAACTAGCTGTGTTTATTGAACGGGGCTTTGCCCATGGCTTTGCAGTCCTGTCCGACACCGCCGTCTTCCAGTACAAGTGTGACAACTACTATGCTCCGGCAAACGATGGTGGCATAAGCATAAAAGACGACTCTCTTGGAATAGACTGGCGCATACCGATCGAGAAGGCCATACTGAGTGAGAAGGACACCAAGCACGCCCTACTCAAAGACTTTGACAGCCCATTCTCAATTGACGTCAACCTATATCCAGAGTTCAAATAACACATCCGTTACATCTGTTTTTTATTCTGGCATTCGCACAAAGTGGGACCTGTCCCTGAAACGTTCGAGGACCTGTCCCCAAAACCGTTCAATCATGACAAAGAAAGTATTCGTATCCGGCTGTTATGACCTGCTGCATAGCGGGCACGTGGAGTTCTTCAGGCAGGCAGCGCTGTATGGAGATCTGTACGTGGGCATAGGGTCCGATGCTACATACCTGGAGTATAAGCACCGAAAGCCCATGTTCCCTGAGGAGGAGCGCCTCTTCATGGTGCAGAGCGTGCGGTATGTCAAGGAGGCCTATATAAATAAAGGTACGGGTGTGATAGACTTCATCCCGACACTTGACATTGTCAAGCCAGACGTCTTCGTGGTCAATGCCGAGGGCGGTTCCCAAGAGAAGCGCCAACTTTGTGCAGAACGGGGCATAGAGTACATTGAGCTCCAGCGCACCCCGGCAGAGGGGTTGCAGGCAAGAAGCTCGTCAAGCCTGAAGTCCCAGCTGAGTACAGACGAAACTATCGGAATCAGAGGAACAAACGGAACAGACGGATTAACCGGAGCAACCGGAACAGATGACGCTTCAAAATACCCATCCGGCCCGATACCGACGCGCCTTGACCTGGCCGGCACCTGGATAGACCAGCCGTACGTCAGCCAGTACCACCCGGGCTGGGCCATCACCATCAGCCTTGAGCCCACCTTTGTGGTGCGTGACCGTTGCGGCCTGTCAACCAGCACCCGCAAGATGATCCAGAAAATCTGGCCCGTCAAGCTGCCCAAGATGGACCCTGAGATGCTGGCGCGCCTTGTCTTCTGCTTTGAGAACAACCCCGAGCGTGAGGACAGCCACATCAGCGGAGCCCAAGACTCAATAGGCATCTGCATTCCCGGCCTGTGCCGCCACTACTACGACAACACCTTCTGGCCAACCAAGGTAGAATACACCAATGATGAGATGACCCTGCGCTTCCTAGAGCAGCACCTGGTCATGATACCAATGGAGCCCCGCAAGCCCGGATGCTCAGTTGTAGAAGGCAAAGACATCACCCCGCAGAAGGTAAAAGCCCTGGCCCGTGCAGCAGAAGCCTGCTGGAACGCCATCATCGCCAAGGACCTCAACGCCTTTGCCACAGCCTACAAGGCCAGTTTCAACGCACAGATAGCCATGTTCCCTGGCATGGTCACCCCAACCTACATAGGCCATGAAGAGCAGGACAACACCTACGTGCAGAAGAACATAGACACCTACAGCCAGATGCCGGACGTCCTGGCTTGGAAGATGCCGGGAGCAGGCGGAGGCGGCTACCTGGCCCTTGTCGTCAGGGACAGCCAGCAGTTCGTAAAGGAACATGCAGAGGCCTTTGACCTGCATATCAGAAGAGAGTAAACAAACACATTCTATCAAACATAGATTCAAAAAAGGAATGAACAAAGATTCAAAAATCTACATCGCAGGCCACAACGGACTTGTGGGCTCTGCCATATGGAACAACCTGAAGTCACGCGGCTACAACAACCTGATTGGCCGAAGCCACAAGGAGCTTGACCTGACCGACCAGTACGCTGTCAAGAAGTTCTTTGATGAAGAGCGCCCCGATGCAGTTGTCCTGGCCGCAGCCTTCGTGGGCGGCATTATGGCCAACAGCCTGTACCGTGCTGACTTCATGATGATGAACATGAAGATCCAGTGCAACGTCATAAGTGAGGCATACGCCCATGGCGTAGAAAAGCTCCTCTTCCTGGGCTCAACCTGCATCTACCCAAAGAACGCACCACAGCCCATGAAGGAAGACTGCCTGCTGACCAGCGAACTTGAGTACACCAATGAGGAATACGCCATAGCCAAGATAGCCGGCCTCAAGATGTGCGAGTCCTACAACCTGCAGTACGGTACCAACTACATTGCCGTCATGCCTACCAACCTCTATGGCCCTAATGACAACTTCCACTTGGAGAACAGTCACGTCATGCCAGCCATGATGCGTAAGGTCTATCTGGCAAAGCTCATTGCCGATGGCAACTGGGACATGATCCGCAAGGACCTCAGCATCCGTCCGGTAGGCGCCAACATCAAGGAAAACGGTGCTGCAGAACCAACCCGATACGTCATTGACGGCAACTCCGATGAAGCTGAAATCCTGAAAATACTTGCCTTCTACGGTATAGAGAACAACAAGGTCACCCTGTGGGGCACAGGCAAGCCACTGCGTGAGTTCCTCTGGTCAGAAGACATGGCCGATGCCTCAGTTCACGTCCTCCTGAACGTCAACTTCAGTGACATCATAGGCATAGAGAAATACTCCTCAGTACACTATGGCGTAAAGGCCGATGGCGTAGTTGACCGCAATCACTCAACTGGCCGTGGAGGTGCCATCCCAAGCCTTGGCGAGATCCGCAACTGCCACATCAATGTCGGCACCGGCAAGGAACTCACCATTCGTGAACTCTCAGAACTTGTTGTCAAGGCAGTGGGCTTCACAGGAACCGTACAGTTTGACTCCACCAAGCCGGACGGCACCATGCGCAAGCTGATTGACGTGAGCAAGCTCCACTCTCTTGGCTGGACCCACAAGGTAGAGATTGAAGACGGCGTTGCAAAACTCTTTGACTGGTACAAACAAAGTCTGGCTTGATCAATGAAAAAGTCCCTGCAAGACATACAACCCATCATCACGTCGCATGCCGTCGGCCAGAAGCGAGTGCTGCTGTCCAAGGATGAAGCCGGATGCGGACTCACCCAGATAGCCGTTACGGACCTGTCTGCCGGCGAGGTTGCCCTTGCGCATATCCACCCCGATATGCAGGAAGGATTCTATGTGCTTGAAGGTGACCTTGACGTAACACTCAATGATGAAACCACCCACTGCCACAAAGATGATTTTGTCTATGTGGAGTACGGAACCGCTCATGAGTTGCGTGCCATTACAGACGTTCGCGTCATGACAATAGGCTGTGAGATCAAGGAAAAGAAATCACTTCTCTACCCTATGGTCTTCAAGCCCAACCTGCACTCAGTAGTCTGGGGCGGCAACCGCTTGAAGCCCTGGAAACAGATGCCAGAAGAAGGCGAACCTATTGGTGAATCCTGGGAAGTAAGTGCCGTACCATCATCACCATCAATCGTTGACAACGGTCATTGGACAGGCATGTCACTCATTGATGTTATAAACCAGATGCCGAATGAGATTCTTGGACGCGCCAATGTCAAGAAGTTCGGCGGTAAGCTGCCGCTGCTGGTCAAGTTCATTGATGCAGAAAAAGACCTGAGCATTCAGGTTCATCCTGATGACAAGATGGCCATGCGTGAACATGGCAAGATGGGCAAGACAGAAATGTGGTACGTCATTGATGCCAAACCGGGAGCATACCTCTATGCCGGCTTCAAGGAAGAGCTGACCCCAGATGAGTATGCAAGAAAGGTGGCCGATGGAACAATCACAGACGCACTTGCCAAACATGAGGTTCATGCCGGTGATGTATTCTATCTCCCAGCCGGACGTGTGCATGCCATCTGTGGAGGCATTCTCTTGGCCGAGGTCCAGCAGACCAGTGACGTGACCTACCGCATATATGACTACAACCGCCCGGGACTTGACGGCAACCCACGTGAACTGCATACCGAACTGGCAGCACAGGTACTTGACTACAAGGTATATGACGAATACCGCACCGACTATGCAGTCAAGGAAGAATCAGCAAGCCATGTTATAGACTCTGAATTCTTCAATGTCCGCATAGTGGATATAGACCAACGCTTCCACCGCAACCTGGTAAAGTATGATTCATTCATCATCACCATGTGCCTGAAGGGCAGCTGCCACATCAAGATTCGCTCCACTCAGGATGAGGTGGTACTGCACGAAGGCAACAGTTGCCTCATTCCAGCCGCCATTGCGGATTATGATATTGAACCGATGGGTGAACACTCATTATTACTAGACGCATTCATAGACAACAAAGACAGAAGCCTGATCCGCAAGGGAACACGCTTCTTTCACATAACAAGAAAGTAAATAATTAAATACGAGAATAAAATTATGAGTAACAAGAACATTGCACTTATTACTGGCGTAACAGGCCAGGATGGTTCCTACCTTTCAGAATTCCTTCTTGCAAAGGGATATGAAGTACACGGCATTATCCGCCGTTCATCAGTTGACTTCCGCGAGCGTATAGCTCACCTTGAAGGCACACCAAACTTCCACCTGCACTATGCAGACCTCAGTGACTCCATGTCACTGGTCAAGCTGGTTGGTAAGGTACAGCCAACAGAGATCTACAACCTGGCAGCACAGTCTCACGTACAGGTGTCGTTCGATGCCCCAGAGTTTACAGCTGATGTTGACGCTGTAGGTGTTCTGCGTGTCCTTGAGGCTGTCCGCACCAACCACCTTGAGAAGACCTGCCGCATATACCAGGCTTCAACATCAGAGCTCTATGGCAAGGTAGAAGAGGTTCCACAGAATGAGAAGACTCCATTCCACCCATATTCCCCATACGCAGTAGCTAAGCTCTACGGCTTCTGGATTGTGAAGGAGTATCGTGAGGCTTATGACATGTTCTGCTGCAGCGGCATCCTCTTCAACCATGAATCAGAGCGCAGAGGTGAGACCTTCGTAACACGTAAGATTACCCTTGCTGCAGCACGTATTGCCCAGGGCAAGCAGGACTGTCTCTACCTAGGTAACCTGGACTCCCTGCGTGACTGGGGCTATGCCAAGGACTACGTAGAGTGCATGTGGCTCATCCTGCAGAACAAGAAGCCAGAGGACTTTGTCATTGCCACTGGCGTACAGCACTCAGTACGTGAGTTCACAGACCTTGCATTCAAGACTGCTGGCATCACCCTTGAGTTCAAGGGCCAGGGCATGAATGAGGTAGGCGTTTGCGTTGCCGTAAGCAACCCAGAGAACCAGCACCTGATAGGCAAGGAACTGGTCAAGGTATCAGAGGACTTCTACCGTCCGACAGACGTTGTCAACCTTTGGGGCGACCCAACAAAGGCAAAGAAGGAACTTGGCTGGAACCCACAGACAACATCATTTGAGGAGCTCGTTCGCATCATGGTGACACATGATATGCAGAAGGTTGCTGCTGATCATGTGGCTGCTACAATGCGCACCAACCTAGCCGAGTATTTGGAGAAGGGTGTTGTAAAGTAATTCACTTGCTAATATAAAGCATTTTTCCTTTCGTTTAAAACATAGAAGATAATAATAAGATATAATTTCAAAATGAACATTTCAATTTTTGGTCTTGGTTATGTAGGTTGCGTGGGTGCAGCCTGTTTGGCCAAGTTAGGACACAATGTAGTAGGCGTTGACGTCAACCAGAATAAGGTTGACCTCATGAATGCCGGTAAACCAACCATCATCGAGGAAGGCATTGCCGAACTCTGTCAGGAGGCACACGACAAGGGCCTCATGTCTGCCACCACTGTTGCTGCCGAGGCTATCGCACGCACCGAAATCTCCTTCATCGTGGTCGGTACCCCATCCAGCCCACAGGGTCACCTCAACCTCAACTACATATACACTGTAGCCGGACGCATCGGTCGCGCCCTCAAGGAGAAGAAGGAACGTGGTGACATGAAGGATATGCACCTCATTGCCATCCGCTCCACCGTACTCCCTGGCACCAACCAGAAGGTAGGCGAGATCATTGAGCAGGAGAGCGGCCTGAAACGCGATGTTGATTTCACCATCGTCAGCAACCCTGAGTTCCTGCGCGAAGGCACCTCAGTTGAAGACTACTTCAACCCACCACTCACCCTCATTGGCACCAACATCCCATTCGCAGAGGAGAAGTTCCGTGAGATGTACAAAGAGATCGATGCCGAGTTCATCTGCACAGACATCAAGGTAGCCGAGATGATGAAGTATGTCAACAACACCTATCACGCATTGAAGATTGTCTTCGGTAACGAAGTAGGCAACATCTGCAAGAGCCTCGACATCGACTCGCACAAGGTCATGGAAATCTTCTGCAAGGACAAGCAGCTCAACATCTCGCCATACTACTTCAAGCCAGGCTTTGCCTACGGAGGCTCCTGCCTGCCTAAGGACATGAAAGCCCTCAAGACCCTTGCCCACGACAACTACATCGAGGTACCCGTCATCGAGAGCATCTTCCAGAGCAACGAGAACCAGAAGAAGCGTGCCGTCCAGCTCATCATGAACCAAGGTCAGCGCAAGGTCGGCATCCTGGGCCTCTCGTTCAAGGCAGGCACCGATGACCTCCGCTGCTCACCAATCGTAGATGTCGTAGAGTCCCTCCTTGGCAAAGGCTTCGAGATTCGCATCTACGACCGCAACGTCAAGGTATCAGAGCTCACCGGCACCAACAAAGACTTCATCATGGCCAAGATTCCTCACCTGCAGCATTTTGTAACCGCAGATTTGGACGATGTTTGCAAGAATTCAGACGTCCTCGTAGTTACCAACAAAGAGAAGGACTTTGCAGAGGTATTGGCTAAGTACCCAGGCAAGACTGTCATCGACCTTGTCCGTCAGTGGAAGGAAGTTGATTACAACGGCAAGTACGAGGGAATCTCGTGGGGCGATATCAATGCCAACCGTGAAGGTCAGACCGCTGAGAAGGAGATGAACTTCAAGCAGACGGAGTTCTAACGAATCCTTCTGATGCAATACAGGCAGGATGCACAGGTGAATGCAAACAGCATTGCAGTTCGATACTGCCATCCTGTCCCAAAATTAAAATAAACACGAACAACCATGTTAGAAAAAGAATTCTCATATTATCTCTCACAACAGGAATCTCTACTAAGGCAATACCGAGATAAATTCATTGTAATAGTAGGAGAAGAAATTGTCGGTTCTTATAGATCAAATGAAATTGCTTTATTTGAATCCAAGAAAAAATATGCTTTAGGCACATTCCTTATACAACACTGTACCGAGGGTAATAGTGCATACACGTATACGTTTCATTCCAATGTGATTTTCAAAAATGAATAAGATAACAGCTTTTACAAAAAAATCGGTTGGATTAGAACGTGTGCTAACAACAGAATGCGGCATTAGTCAAGCAATATCAATTGCAGAATTAAAGGCGGGAGTGCCACATCCTCCAGTTGGTGATTTTACTGCTGTTTGGGATACAGGAGCTTCTGCATCAGCTATTTCCCAGAAGGTGGTTGATGCATTAGGCTTGATTCCAACTGGACGTGGTTTTTCAAATACTGCAGCAGGTAAAGTAGAAGTTCTTACATATTCAGTTAATATCTTACTGCCTTCCAATGTTGGATTTTCATCAATACAAGTTTCTTGTAATAATATGATTCCAGACATACTAATCGGAATGGATATTATCTCTTTAGGAGATTTTGCGGTCACCAACAAGGATGGTAAAACTGTATTTTCGTTTCAAACGCCATCTACCCATGTCTATGATTTTGAAGATGAAATCAAGAAATTTGAGAAAATTCATCAGACATGGATAAAGCATGGAAACAAGAAGTGTCCTTGTGGTTCTGGTAAAATTTGGGAGCAGTGCCATGGTGCAAAATAAAGAGAGAATAACAGAATGAAATCAATCTTAATCATAGGTGGTGTAGTTTTCTTCATAGCGTTGGTTGCTTGGACAATCTATGAGATTAAGAATGCATACGAACTACCAGCAGATGATCCAAACTTCTAAGATATGGCAGAACAATCTTTAAAAGGCAAGACAACCAAAGGCTTCTTTTGGGGAGCCGTTGAGAGGTTTGCATCCCAAGGCATACAGTTTGTTTTTGGTATCCTCCTCGCTCGACTTCTATCTCCGGACGATTACGGCATCATAGCTATGCTTATGGTGTTCCTTGCGGTTGCACAGGTGTTCATAGATAGTGGATTCTCAACAGGACTTATTCGCAAGGTGGAAAAGAAACCAGAAGATTTTTCTACATGCTTCTACTTCAATATTGTTGTTGGCATCGTAGCATATGGTATTTTGTTTGCGATAGCTCCTCTTGTTTCTAATTTCTATGATAAACCTATTCTCACCCCTATCCTTCGTGTTGTAGGTCTAAATGTAGTATTCTCATCATTCTGTATAGTTCAGCAGGCTATTCTTACCATTAAGATTGACTTCAAAACTCAGGCTCAGGTTGCTATAGTTACTGCTATTGTATCAGGATGTGTAGGTCTTTATCTCGCATATACGGGATGGGGTGTATGGGCACTTGCAATACAACAGGTGGCAAGTGGCTTTCTTCGATTAATCCTTCTTTGGATTCTGGCAAAGTGGCGCCCCATCGCTGTATTTTCAAAAGAGTCATTCAAATATCTCTTTAACTTTGGTTCAAAGATGCTCGTCATCTTCTCTGTAGATGCAATATATAATAACCTTTATCCAATAATTATCGGCAAATTCTTCCCTGCTCGCGATCTTGGACTTTACTCTCGCGGATCGCATTATGCAGAACTGCCATCACAAACTATTACTGGCATTCTATCGCGTGTGACGATGCCTGTATTAGCAGACATCCAGAATCAGAATGAACGTTTCTCTGCTATTTACCGCAGATTTATCTCCACTTCTGGCTATATAGTATTTCCTGTTATGATGGGTCTCTCTGCATGTGCTACACCAATTATTCTTGTAACGATTGGCCCTCAATGGGAGGAATGTATAATATACCTTCAGGTTCTATGTTTTTGCCTGATGTTGTATCCTATACATTCCTTGAATCTAAATGTATTGATAGTTAAGGGACGGTCAGATTTATTCTTAAGAGTAGAAATAATCAAGAAAATCATATCCGTATCAATTCTTCTTGTGACTTTGCATTATGGTGTTCTTGCAATGTGCCTCGGTCGAGTTGTATATTCCTACATTGCACTATACCTTAATGTTTATTACGTCAAACGATTTATTAATGTTGGATTAATGACTCAATTGAAAGATTTAATGCCATCTTTTCTTCTGTCAGTATCCATGTGGGGAATCTTGTTTACATTCAATCATTTCATTCAGCTCAACAATGTAATATTGCTTATTGCAGATGTCGTCATTGGAGTTTTCTATTACATAGGTCTCTCATATATCTTCAAACTATCAGAACTTAAAGAAGTAATGCAAATAATTAAAAAGAAATAGATATGGACAATAAACCAAGAATCATAGAGCTACCTAAGTTTCTTGACCAAAGAGGAAACCTCTCGTTCGCAGAAAACAACACACAGATTCCTTTTGAGATTAAGCGAACTTATTGGCTCTATGATGTCCCAGGTGGCGAATGCCGAGGTGGACATGCGTATAGAAACACAGAAGAGGTCATTATCGCGATGTCGGGCTCTTTTGATGTTGTGGTTGATGACGGTAAAACAAAGCAGAAGTTTACCCTTAATCGATCATATTATGCACTTTACATTCCCAAGGGCATGTGGCGTGAGATGGAGAATTTCTCTTCCAACTCTCTCGCGCTTGAATTCGCATCCACGGGATATGATCCGAACGACTATGTGCGCGATTATGGTGAATTCTTAAAATTGAAGAACGATGGCGAAATATAATGTATTCGACTGCACTATGATTGAGCTTGACAAGCATCATAGTGACCGTAAGGGCAACCTTTGCGTTGTGGAGAATGGCAAGACACTTCCATTTGATGTGAAGCGTGCATACTATCTTTATGATGTTCCTGGTGGCGAATCACGTGGCGCACATGCCCACAGAGACCTTAGTCAGCTTATCATTGCTGCTTCTGGTTCTTTTACCGTTACACTTGATGATGGCAAATGCAAGCGCACTTTCTTCCTCAATCGCCCGTATCAGGGACTTTATGTAAAACCCGGAATGTGGCGTACACTTGACGATTTTTCATCAGGTGCTGTTTGTATGGTACTTGCCAGCGATGTGTATGTTAAAGAAGATTACATACGCGATTATAATGAATTTTTAAATTATAGAAAGGATTAATAAAATGTTACACAAACTCTCTCCTGATTTTACATACGAAGCTTTCGACTTGAAAGTCAGATTGGCTAATGAAGAAGATACAGACTTTATTCTAAAACTACGAACAAATAAAGATCTTACAAAGTTTATTCATCAAACTGAAGATGATCACCTTAAGCAGTTGGAATGGTTTCGTGAATATAAGAAACGTGAAATGGACGGCCGAGATTACTACTTTATATATTATAAGGGTAATATGCCTATAGGAGTTAACAGAATATACAATATCTTTGAATATTATGGAACACCTGGTAGTTGGCTTTGTTGTCCAGATAATGATCCATTGGATTCTATTCGCACTTATTTCTGTGCTCGTGAGATTTATTTCAATGTGCTCCAATTGAATCTTCTTGTGTATGACGTTCGAAAGGCAAATAAAAATGTATGGAAACTTCATAAAATGCTTGGCGCCCAACAAATAGGGGAATCTGATATCGATTTTTATTTCGCTATGAGTAAACAGAACTATATGAACAATCGCGAAAAAGTACTTAAAATGCTCAATATATCTAAATAAATATATAACTTTTAAAATTTTACAACAATGGAAATTAAAGAATTTATCGAGAAGTTCGCTGAGGCGATCGAAGTTGAAAACATTGAGGCACTTACTCCTGAAACTGAATTCCGTCAACTCGAAGAGTGGTCTTCAATTTGTGTAATGCTCACCATTGCATTCTTCGATGAGGAGTGTGGTAAGGAGATTGCAGGAACTGACATCAAGCCTTGTAAGACATTGCAGGATCTTTATAATCTTGCAAATGCGTAATGTACTATTCCTTCCTCTAGTTTTTCTAGGGGAAGGAGGTACTTTTATTTGATTATAACAATCCTTGCTTAAATACAAATACTTATGGGTTTTCAGAAAATAAATAATGTTAGTATTCGTGGAATTGCAGCATGCGTTCCTGATCGCATAGAGTACAACAAGGATTTTAAGGGTCTGACAGAAGAACAGATTCAGCAATATATCACAACCGTAGGTGTTGAGCAACGTCATTGCGCTATTCACGATGGCAGCCTTTGCACAAGCGATCTTTGCTATGAGTCAGCAAATAAACTTCTGGAAGAACTTGGATGGAATAGAGAGGAAATAGGTCTTCTTGTCTTTGTCTCTCACACACAGGATTACAAGCTCCCATCTACTGCCTGTGTTCTTCAAAATCGCTTAGGGCTTTCAAAAGAAACCATGGCTTTTGATGTGCCACTTGGCTGCTCTGGCTTTGTATATGGCCTTGGTATTGCCGGCAATATCGTAAGCAATGGCTATATCAAGAAGGCTTTATTACTTGTAGGTAACACACAGTCAACCTATGCGAGCCCACTTGATAAGTCAACAGCACTACTCTTTGGTGATGCTGGCTCTGCTATTGCATTGGAATACAACCCTGAAGCAGAAGAAATCAAGTGTCATTATCAGACTGATGGTTCGGGATTCGAGAATCTGATAGTACCAGACGGAGGTTGTCGTAATCCTTACAATGAGCACTCTGCTGATTATGAAGAGTTCGATGAAGGAATAAAGCGCACGCGACTTCACGAGAAAATGGATGGCGGAGCTGTATTCACTTTTGCATTCTTCAACGTGCCAAAATCACTCAAGGCTCTCATGAAAGAGTACGAAATTGAAACAGAAGATGTTGACTATCTCTTGCTCCACCAAGCCAATAAATTTATGTGTGACGGTATTCGTAAAAAGATGAAGATTGATCCTGAGAAGACGCCATTTAATATACAAAACTTTGGCAATACCTCAGGCACAAGTATTCCTTTACTTATGGTGACAAACCTTCGCGAGCAGTTGCAACAGCAGAAACTGAATCATCTGGGTTGTGGCTTTGGTGTTGGTCTTTCTCTGGGTAGTGTATATTTCAATACTGACCACATTGTAGTTCCAGAACTATTAACGTTAAATCAAACAACTAAAGAATAATGTTCAATCCATTCTCATTAGAAGGCAAGACAATACTTGTGACCGGTGCCTCAAGTGGCATCGGTCGCCAGTGCGCCATCGACTGCTCCAAGATGGGAGCAAAGGTCGTAATCGTTGCACGCAACGAGGAGCGTCTTGCAGAGACTCTCTCTCAGATGGAGGGTGAAGGGCATTTTAGTTTCGCATACGACCTTACAGACTTTGCAGGAATGCCTGCTATGGTAAAAGACATAGTTAGCAAAGTAGGACCATTTGATGGAGTTCTCCATTGTGCAGGAATTTCAACAACTGAACCGCTCAAATTAACATCACAAGAACGACTCGATGAGTTCTTTAAGGCAAATGTCTATTCTGCAGTCCTCTTGTCAAAAGAAATCTGCAAGCTAAAGAATTATAATAAGGAAGGGACCTCAATCGTGTTCTTCTCTTCTGTCATGGGTGTAGTTGGTGAGAGTCTTAAATCAAGCTATTCTCTTACAAAGGGAGCACTTATCTCCGGTATGCGTTCACTTGCTTGTGAATATGCTAAGAAGAACATCCGCTTCAATTGCGTATCACCAGGAGTTATTGAGACACCTATTAATGCAGACCAGCCATATATGAAAGATCCTGAACTCCGTGCTGAGTTTGAAGCAAAGCATCTTCTTGGCATTGGTCAATGTACGGATATTTCCAATGCCTGCATATATCTTTTGAGTGGTGCCAGTCGTTGGGTAATAGGACAGAATCTTGTTGTTGATGGTGGTTATACTGTTCGATGAAAATTATGAAAGCATACGTATTCCCCGGTCAAGGAGCTCAGTTCGTAGGAATGGGCAAAGACCTTTATGAAAGTAACGCTCTTGCAAAGGAGCTGTTTGATAAAGCCAATGAGATTCTTGGCTATAGTATTACTGACATTATGTTCAACGGAACGGATGAGGATTTGAAGCAGACAAAAGTAACCCAGCCTGCTGTATTCCTTCATTCTGTAATCTCAGCTCTCTGCTTGGGCGATGAGTTCAAACCGGATATGGTGGCAGGTCACTCGTTGGGTGAGTTCTCGGCATTGGTGGCTTGCGGTTGCCTGAGCTTTGAGGACGGTCTTCGTCTGGTGTATGCTCGCGCCATGGCTATGCAGGCTTGTTGCGAGAAGGTACCCGGAACGATGGCTGCCATCATCAATCTGGCGGACGAAACCATTGAGAAGGTCTGCTCAGAGATTGAGGGTGTGGTGGTTCCTGTGAACTACAATAGCCCCGGTCAGGTGGTGATCTCAGGTGAGGTGGAGGCTATCAAGGAGGCTTGCACCAAGCTGAAGGAGGCTGGCGCAAAGCGTGCCCTTCCGTTGGCTGTAGGTGGTGCATACCATTCGCCTTTGATGGAGCCTGCTGCTGTTGAGTTGGCTGCTGCCATCGAGAAGGCAGAGTTCAAGACTCCTCGTTGCCCTATCTACCAGAATGTGGATGCAAAGCCTTATACCGATCCTGAGCAGATTATGAAGAACCTCTTGGCTCAGTTGACTGCTCCTGTCCGTTGGACTCAGACCGTCATCAACATGATTGGCGATGGTATGGATGAGTTCCAAGAGTGCGGCCCTGGTCAGGTGCTGACAGGACTCATTGGTCGCATTCAGAAATCACTTGAAGCATGATAGAGCATGTCGTTAATTCAATCTTCAATTCCATAACCTACATTCTACCAGTCGGCAATCAGAAAGATTGTTGGTTGGTGGATTGTGGGGATGTGGAAAAAATCATTGCGCAAAGTTGGAACATTCGCGGAGTCCTCCTTACGCATGCGCACATAGACCATATATATGGTATAAACAAACTACTTCAAGCCTTTCCTGATGCGCTCATATATACGAATGCAGAAGGTGAGAAAGGCTTGCAGAACCCTAAATGGAACTTCTCTCGTTATCATGACGAAGTAGAGAATTTCATTATCTCCTCACCTCAGAACGTACGGGTGATTGATAAAGAAGGTACGTTGAAAATTGATGATGACCTCACGGTTGAAATTATCTTCACTCCAGGTCACGAACCAAGTTGCTTGTCTTTCATCATAGGAAAGAATCTCTTTACAGGTGATGCATATATCCCAGGGGTGAAGACAGTAACAACATTTCCTAGAGCTTGCAAACAACAAGCAGAAATTTCTTTGAAAACATTAATAGAATATGAGAACCAAGGGTATGCTATCTACCCTGGTCATAAGATATAAATTAATAACAATATAAATATGAACATTCCATTCCTTTCACTCCATGACGTAACAGCTCTTCATGGAGCCGAGATCAACGAAGCTGTAACACGAGTAGTTAACAATGGTTGGTACCTTCAGGGTAAGGAGAACGAGCAGTTTGAGAAGCACTACTCTGAGTTTATCGGCAGTAAGTACACCATCGGGGTGGCTAACGGTCTTGATGCCCTCATCTGGATCTTCCGTGCTTACATTGAGATGGGCGTTATGCAGCCTGGTGATGAGGTACTCGTACCTGCCAACACCTACATTGCAACCACCCTCTCTATCACAGAGAACGGTCTTGTACCTGTAAGCATAGAGCCAAAGCCAAACACGCTGGAGATTGATGACGACCTCATTGAGGCTGCCATTACTCCCAAGACCAAGGCTATCGCTATCGTACACCTCTATGGTCGTATTGCATACACCGATAAGATTGGCGAGATCTGCAAGAAGTACAACTTGAAGCTCATTGAGGATTGCGCTCAGAGCCATGGCTGTAAGCATACCGATGGTCGCGTGACCGGTAACATTGGTGATGCAGCAGGACACTCATTCTACCCAGGCAAAAACCTTGGTGCTCTTGGTGATGGTGGTGCAGTTACTACCAACGACCCAGAACTGGCAGCAGCCGTTCGTGCTCTCGCCAACTATGGTAGCCAGAAGAAGTATGTCTTCAAGTATGCAGGTCGCAACAGCCGTCTCGATGAGATTCAGGCAGCTGTTCTTGATGTGAAGTTGAAGTATCTCACAGAGGATAACGCTCATCGTAAGGAAGTGGCTCACTACTACTATGAGCACATCAACAATCCACTTATCACACTTCCTGACCTCCTGCCAGATGCACAGAACGCATACCACCTCTTCCCAATCATCGTTAGCGGAAAAGAGAATCGTGATCGTCTGCACGACTATCTGGAGCAGAATGGTGTTGGTACGGTATGCCATTATCCTATCGCTCCACACAAGCAGGAGTGCTACAGTAAGGAAGAATGGAACACCCCACAGCTCTCGCTCCCTATCACCGAGCGACTAGCTGACGAAGAGTTAAGTTTGCCTATCGGACCTTCTATCACATTGGAGGAAGTGGCAGAGGTTGTACGATTTGTTAACGAGTTTAAGTAGACTATAACGGATAACAGGTTGCACAGGTGGGACATTGTCCATGGTTCGATACCATCAACCTGTTCTAAATAATAAAACAAAATATAGATATGCACATTAACAAAGATTATCACCCATTGGTTTCTTGTCGGATATTGACATATAATTCGGCACGGTTTGTTCTTGATGCCTTAGAAAGTATCAAGAGTCAGACATATGATAATATAGAACTTGTTGTATCAGACGACTGTTCTAAAGATAATACTGTACAAATAGTTCAGGAGTGGATAGAAAAAAACAAATCCCGTTTTGTAAATGCGACTCTAATTACATCACCTGTCAATACTGGTACAAGTGCAAATGGAAACAGGTGCACAAATGCATGCAAAGGTGAATGGATGAAAGGCGTTGCTGGTGATGATGCTTTATGTCCTGATTGCGTAGAATCATTTGTTAATTATGTCATAGAACATCCCGAACAGAAATGGATAGCTTCACCTATTAAGCAATACTTAAATACATTCGAAGAAGAAAATGCCGTTGAGTTTAACTCAGAGGTGTGGAACAAGATGGAAAGATATGAATGGGATGCTGAAAAGCAACTAAAGTATATGGCAAGGGGAAATTATATCTCAGCTCCCTCTTGTTTCTTTAATATGGGCATGGTAAGAGAAATGGGAGGTTATGATGAGAAGTATGGTATTCTTGAAGACCATCCATTTTATATGAAACTTCTTGAACATGGCTACAAATGTTATATGATGCCAAAGACCGTTGTTAAACAACGAATAAGTGGTGCAAATGTCTGTTCAAACCACACATCACGATTGTTCAATTGGCGTTTGCGCCAGATGGATTACCTTGTTACAAGAGATATGTGCTTTAAGTATTTTAGCTGGCGTGAGAAGGTGAAATACCGCAATAGACATATTATTGACTATATGTTTAATGCGCTAGGAATTAATGATAAGAAATATATAAAACTATATACAGGTATCAAGAAGTGTGCTAATTTGTGGGTATCAGACAAAATTTGGGGAGAAACAAAAATAGAATAAAATATGAATCATTACGATTATCTCATAGTAGGCTCTGGCCTGTTCGGAGCCACATTCGCCTATCGTGCTAAACAGATGGGCAAGAAGTGTCTGGTTATTGACAAGCGTCCACAACTTGGTGGTAACATCTACTGCCAGGAGATGGAAGGTATCAACGTGCACAAATATGGTGCGCACATCTTCCACACCTCGAACAAGGAGGTATGGGATTTTGTGAACTCGATTGTGGAGTTCAACCGCTATACCAATTGCCCTGTGGCTAACTACAAGGGAGAGTTGTATAACCTGCCGTTCAATATGAACACGTTCAACAAGATGTGGCCTGATGTGCATACGCCAGCTGAGGCCCAATCACGTATAGATGAGCAGAAGGCTGAGGCAGTGGCTGCACTTGGTGGTCGCGAGCCTAAGAACTTGGAGGAGCAGGCTTTGACTCTCGTTGGCAAGGACATCTTCCAGAAACTGATCAAGGAATACACCGAGAAGCAATGGGGACGTGACTGCAAGGAGTTGCCTGCATTCATCATCAAGCGTCTGCCTGTGCGCATGATCTTTGATAATAACTACTTCAACGATAAGTACCAGGGCATTCCTGTAGGTGGTTATAATAAGCTGATTGATGGATTGCTTGTAGGTGTGGAGTGCAAGACTGGCGTTGACTTCTTCTCATCTACACTTGCAGATCTTGGCTTTGAAGATGAGTCCATAAACCCTCAACCCTCAACCCTCAACCAAAGCTGGAGGCAGATTGCCGACAAGCTTATATACACTGGTGCCGTTGATGAATACTTTAACTTCTCGTTAGGCCGACTTGATTGGCGTACCGTCAGCTTCAAGACTCGTGTTGTGGATTGTGCAAACTATCAGGGTAATGCTGTGGTGAACTATACCAGTCATGATGAGCCTTATACTCGCGTGATTGAGCATAAGCACTTTGAAATGTTCGGTCAGGAAGTTTATGATTGTCCTAAGACTGTGGTGTCAGAGGAGTATTCTACAGAGTACAAGGATGGCATGGAACCATACTATCCTGTAAATGATGACCGCAACAATGCATTGGCTGAGGAGTATCGTAAGCTGGCTGAGCGTGAGGAGAATGTGATCTTCGGTGGTCGCCTTGGTCAGTATAAGTATTATGATATGGCTCCTGTTATTGAGTTGGTGCTGAAACTTGAAAATATATAAGTTATGGAAAAACTACTTACGATTGTTATACCAACATATAATATGGAGGAACTTTTAGACCGGTGTCTTTCCTCTTTGATTATAAATAATAAAATACTGTTTGAACAATTAGAGGTTCTTGTCGTAATCGATGGAGCTAAGGATAATTCCAGTCAGATTGCCCATAGATACCAAGATAAATACCCTAATACTTTTAGAGTAATAGATAAAGAAAATGGTAATTATGGTAGTTGCCTTAATCGTGGTTTTAACGAAGCTCAGGGGCTCTACACAAGAACCCTAGATGCTGACGATTGGTTTTTTACCAAAGCCCTAGAAGACTTCATGACTAAATTAAATAATCTACAGGAGTATCCAGATCTTATTATTACCAACTATTCCTTAGAAAAAGGTGGATCTAGTAAAACTGTTATATGCAACTATGAAACAAATCACTCGGTTCATTTAGTAGGAAAAGATTTTCTTCCTGAAGGTATCGTATATTCTATTCATACTGCCACATATAAAACCGAAATACTTCGAAACATTAATTTAGACGAAAAAATATCTTATACAGACGTTGAAGTAAATTACTTAACGATAGATAAAATTAAAACATATCTATTGTTTACTGATATTGTTTTGTACCGGTATTTTATAGGAAGAGAAGGACAGACGGTTTCTTTGTCATCATATATAAAGAATATTCAACATGTAGAAACAGTATTGAATCGCTTCTTGTCCGAGAATAAGAGTTTGACAGAGAAGGATACTTTTATTCACAAAATTAGAACTACTCTTCCTCTTATCTCCATCTATTACAAATTAAATATTGCAAGGAAAACAAAAGATCAAGAATATGCAAACTTCTTGGATTTTCATAAAAAGGTAACAACTATACCAGCACTAAAAAGAAGTGTTTTTTCAATAAAATACGCCAAAATACATTATGTAAAAATCTGGAATGTTATTCCTTTTGCTTTTTCTCCATTGTTTAAAATATTGTACGGATTAAAAGAAAGATAAAAATCATGATAGGATATGTATTGTTAATATTTGCAATTTTTCTCTATGTTAGTGGTAATAAACGATGGAGTCTGCTTATATTTCTTTCGTTCGTTTCTGGTGGATTCCAAGTACTAACCAAAGATATCTTGGGTGTGAAGGGCGGTGATCTGGCCTTTTTCTACACGGTGGTCATCAGTATATATTCTTCTCTTAATGAAAAACAGATTGTCGAGGAAGACCCTAAGGTCAAATGTTATGTAAAGTACTTATTTATATTTCTTATTGCCTCAGTTGGTTTTAGCTATCTTCATTATGGATTCACATTCTATCAAATTCTTCAAGGTGGTAGAATGTTGTTCCTCTTCCTGTCATATTACTTTTTAAGGAAAGTAAAACTTGAAGATGCTGAATGGTTATTTAAAGCACTATATTACATTACACTTGTTACATCTGTTTTATATATTATAGAGGTATTATCCGGTTTGCCTGTACTTCCCTATGGAGAAGCGAAGGTGGACAATGAAACGGGTATATTTAGATATTACAATTCTCCTATCTACATTGCATTGTTCATATATGCTACAATTTTATATCCTGAATATTTCAAGCAATTTAAATTTAGAAAATTTGCACCTTATATATTTTGTTTAGCCCAGTTATGTACATTGGGTCGAACAGAAATAGCTGTAGTAGCAATGATGGTGTTTGTAGGATTATGGATGAAGGGGCAGAGAGGACGTTTAATTTGGATTGGTATTTTAGGTTCATTGTTGCTTTTACCTTTGTCTGGTATTATTATGGCACGTTTCAATAGTGGCAATTCAGGTGCGCAAAGCGACATAACTGCAATTTTGAATGGTGAGCATATAGACTATGCTCACTCCGGTGTCTATGCTGGTCAAGGCACTATGACATATCGCTTTGGTTGGATATATGAGCGTGTAGAATATCTATCAACAAGACCATTAGGCGAGAATCTTTTCGGATTGGGTATGATTAGCGATAGCCAAAGTGAAATCGTCCAAAGGATGTATAGATTTAATCTTGGTCTTATAGATGAAGAAACAGGAAATAAACAAATGATGTCAACACCTGATATCGCTTATGGTAATTTCATTACGCAATTCGGCTATCTAGGCGGATCAATATTCCTTTTGCTTTGGATTTTTTCCGCTCTGTATTTGTATAAAAACAGAAGTCTCCACCCAATAGTATTTTTGACAGCACTAACAGTAATAGGATATTTCATTAGATCAATGTCTGGCAGTTTGCTTTCATCGCCTGCCGCATTATGTATGCCTTTTCTCTTCATGTCAATGATTCCTCAACTTAAAGAGCAACAATATGAATAAGATATCTGTAGTAACCGTTACCTATAACTGCGAAAATGTGGTTGAAAACACTATAAAAAGTGTTATAGAGCAATCGTATCATAACCTTGAGTATATTGTGATTGATGGCGCGTCAAAAGATGGCACGATGTCTATTATTAACAGATATCGGGCAAGCATTAATTATGTCATATCGGAACCAGACAAGGGTATATATGATGCTATGAACAAGGCTCTAAAAGTAGCCACTGGCGACTGGATTATATTCATGAATGCAGGTGATGTTTTTGCTGACAATAATGTTTTATCATCCATTTTTGCGAACAAAGACTACGAGGGTTTTGCTGCTATTTATGGAAGATGTAACAGAAAATATGAGGATTCTATCATACCAGGAGTTAAGCCTATCCCATTTTTTGAACAAAAAAGGTTTTGTAAGTCTATGGGATTCTCTCACCAAGCTGTCTTTGTAAATAAGAATACACTTGGTGACACAATGTTTGACACAAGCTATAGAATTGCAGCAGACTTCAATATGTTCTATTCCTTGTATAAGAATGGAGGCAAGTTCCAATATGTAGATATTGCCATCTGTAATATGGATTATGCTGATGGTTTATCGGCTAATAATAGGGAGAAACAACGCATAGAGGCAGCAAAAGTGGCTGGATATGATAAGACCATTACATTCCTCATCTGGAATAAATGGAGAGTAATGGTTGAACAAGTTAAGGGTTTAATAGGAAGAAAATGAAGATTGCGCATGTTTTATGGGCTTTAGGAACTGGCGGCATAGAAACCATGGTAGTTGATATTGCAAACTGCCAAAGTGAAGACAATGATGTAAGTCTTATTGTCGTCAATTCCTTGATTTACGAGCCTATACTCAGAAAGATTAGCCCCAAGGTGAGTATTAAGCTTCTAGGAAGACCTGAAGGCAATAAGAACCCTTGGTACTTTCTAAAGTTGAATGTCTGCTTGTGGAAGTTGAATCCGGATATAGTGCATGTACACAATCCAGACATCAGACGTATGCTGCTCATAAGAAAGCCAATAGTTCGTACCATTCATAATACAAATATTTTCCGTGAAAAAGAACGCGGAATATATGATGCCGTTTATGCTATCTCAGACTCCGTAAGCAAAGAATGGAACGCATTAGGTGAAAAGAATACTGTTGTGATGAATGGTATTGTTGTGTCAAATATTAGAAATAAGCGTACCGGAGTTTATTGTGATGGCAAAATCCATTTCGTTCAGGTTTCTCGTCTCTTAATTTCTCAAAAAGGTCAGGATTTGCTGATCAAAGCAGCAGCTATTGCAAAGCAAAAACTTGGTGCAGAGAAGTTTATGGTTCATCTGGTTGGTGAAGGGCCAGATGAAGGTTTCTTGAAGCAGTTAGTTGCAGACGAAAGATTAGATGATGTCATTGTGTTCGAAGGTTTGAAGGACAGAAGATGGATTTATGACAACCTTTGCGAATTTGACTGCTTTGTACAGGCTTCCAGATTTGAAGGCTTTGGGCTTACCGTTGCAGAGGCTTGTGCAGCAAAGATTCCTGTTCTCGTAAGCGATAATGAAGGACCTCTTGAAATAATAGATGGCGGTCGTTTAGGCTTGACATTCAAAAACAAGGATGTTGATGACTTGGCAAGCCACATACTAATGTTCTTGGATGGGGAATATGATTATAAACTTTTAGAACTAGCTTACCAAAGAACAATAGATTTGTATGATGTAAAAAGGACCGCAGGGCAGTATATTAAAGAGTATAAGAAATTGTTGCCTTAAATATGACAAATGAAGAAAGATGGAATGTTTTCATATGTAACCTTCGCGGGTATGTGGAGGAACACCGTCACTTCCCTAACAAGAACTCCTCAATGCAGAATTCTATCAAATACACTCGAAAGAAGATTCATGAAGGAACTTTTGAAAAGTGGAAGGTGCAACAGTTTGGAGAGATTGAGGGATATGGAGGAGCATACAGGAAGAATACGAAAAACTTTTGCGGCTCTCATACTTGAGCGTTATAAATGTAACTGTCCAATTTTGACGTCTTGACACACCCCTGCGCATCAAATACCTTTGCGGCACACTTTAAAACCCACCGCAATGTTCAAAACACAAGATTTCGAGAAGCTGTGGTACCGCTACAAATCAGAAGGCGAACCAAACGGCTTGAGTATTGAGCGCTACTGCATGATGAACGGTGTTCCATACCGTCAGTTTGAAAAATGGTTCCGGTCTACCCGCCAGGAGATAGTTCCCATCCAGGTGGATGTCGCACCGAAGCAGGAGCCGGCGCCAGCCCTGCAGGACCAGCCGAAGGATGACACCAGCCAGCGTCCCAAGATACTGGTCATAGACCGCAGCACCAACGGTTTCAGGAACCGAGTTAACTTCCACCCTACTAAAAGTGAAATACTTAAACTGAAGTGAAAATCACCTGACAATCCACCATCAGAAACATTATACCTCCCAACCACAAATCCCGTGGTATTTATACACAAACCGTGTGGCCTGAGAGAGAAACGGAGGATAATCATAAAAAAATAGATTTTTGAATTTTAGAAATAGCGTTTGATTATGGTTGATTTAAAAGATATATTCATTAGTGTCCCGTTAAAATGGGACGAGTTTATAAATTAATTAAATAGCCCCGGAATAAGGGGATCAAATTGATCTTTGACATCGTTGAAATTAGTCTTATCGAACAGGTCTCGCAAGTGAGTCTTGTCCGTCAATGATATGCTGAGAATCTGCAAAACCTCATAGGTTGAGCGTTTCAGTTTCATGTCATGCTGGACAATAGCCACGAGACAGTAAGTGATAATGGCAACACTGATTTGTATGCGAACAGCATTCTCGGTTGTGCCCCAGAACCTCTTAATTTTAAGATGTTGTTTGAGCCATTTGAAGAACAGCTCCACCAACCATCTTTTCTTATAGAGATTTGCGACATCCAATGCAGAAAGGTGTTTCGCATTCGTCAGGAAAGTGAACTCGCGGTCATCTACTTTTACGGGACAGTAGTGATTGGGAATAGATTTTGTGAAATTGAGACTCCGGATTCAACCAGGAAATTTGAAATGTTGTTCCCTCCGCCACGCGGGTTGATCTCGATAAAGTACAGCTTCCCTTCCGGTGATAATTTCATATCAATATTGGGCGCTCCGTTGCAGTATCCGATTTTTTCAAGAATAATCGGGACTACATTTCTTATTCTGTCTTTAACATCATCGGGGAGGCAGGAAGGCTGGTGGTGTGAGATTTCCACTCGGTACTTTCCTTCCGTTTTTCTTCAACCAGCACCATGCATTTCCGGCACTTTTGCGAATGTGAAACCGTTTCCAAAAACTCATCTTCGGAATACACCACGCTCAGACCAACCTTTCCGGAAGAGGTGCACGGTTTCACTACACAGGGGTAAGACAATGGCTTTTTGACTCCGTCATACTCAAAATACCATATCTTGGAATGCCATCCACATCTTCAAGCATATCTCGGACCACCCGTTTGTTTATAACCTGAGAAAATTATCGTATGGATTTCTATGCAGTCCCAATATGATTGAAATTATTGATACCAATTCTGCGTTCTCATCAAGGACATTGCTGACTACGCCAACCACATGTTCACGTTTGCAGATTTGCAACACTTCCTTTATCTTGATTAATGGTATATCGTAATACTTGTCTGGGAGTTCCCGGCATCTGACGTCTTTGCTGGAAAGAAATGCGATTGTCCTGTATCCGGATTCCCGAGCTTCTTCAAACAATTGTTTCTGGTATATGTCAATGCCGATAACGGCTATGGTTGGCTTTACTGAAGCTCTCATTATTTTTCTTTCAGGATGAAATGCTTGTACCAGGTCACCAGTGTGTAGGCTATCCATTTTTTTCTCCAGTTATCTTCATTGAGGCAGTGCTCCACGGCTTCTTTGCCTGCAAGGAATTCAAGGGTACCATCTGTAATGGCATTTCTTATAACAGGTTCCCATTCATCTGATTTCATCCATTGTTCCATCGGAACGGGGAATCCCATTTTGTATCTGAAAGCGATACTGGCCGGCAACACGTTGAGTACGGCTCTGCGGAATGTGAATTTGCCGATATTCCGAATGATTTTGCAATCAATGGGTATGTCCATACATAAATCAGCAAATCTACGGTCAAGAAACGGAAAATGAAATTCTACTCCAGAGGCAGACGAGACCGCTTCAAGCGAAGGGAGTGTCTCATCACCAATACTTTCCAGACAATTGAACAACTGTCGTGAAATCAGGCCTCCAATGTTGCCGGACAGGGGTTCGTAGTGGTGATACCCCAGCATCAATTCGTCAACTCCTTCGCCCGAGCATATTACTTTGCCTCCGTCAAACTTCATCATGGATATATAAAGGGCAATATATGATGCGTCTGCAGTAGGCAGTTCTCTATTGACCAGAGCCTCCTCGGCATAACTCAGGAATTCCTCCCTGGTAACCATTATCGGATTATTGGGAATACCTAGTATTGATGTGGTTTCAACTGCCCCTGATAATTCGCTCCTTTCTTTGAACGTTACTGTATAGGTGTTTGTGGCCGGCAGCATGGCGGTCATATATGCACTGTCTATCCCTGATGACAACAGACTTACCTTGCACTGCTCTTCGCTGCAGATTGCTGAAACTGTATCATGAATCCTGTCTGCCCACAGCTGCGAGGGGATTTCAGAATGAACACACGGTGACGGCTGATAGTAACGTCTGATCTCAAACTTCCCGTTGTGGCTCCAGAGCCAGGAACCGGAGTCCAGCCTCTGCACCTGTTCGCAAAGGGTTTGCCTTCCACTCGGGAAGCCCATTCGGATATAAGTTGCAACAGCATTTCGGTCCGGCTTGGGTTCAATCCCTGAGCGGTTCAATACATCTTTAAGTGAATGTCCGCATATCAGAACCCCTTCATGGGAATGGGAAAAATACATGGTCCTGGTGCCAAAACGGTCCCGAGCGGCGAATGTATCATCAGTATCATTATCTTTCATAACGAAACAGAACAGTCCATCAAGCCTGCTGACCATATCCGGTCCAGACTCTTCCCACATCTCCGGAAGGACTTTGTATGGATCTTCTATCCCTTTTATTCTACCGTAGAACTCCGATAAAATCATACTCATTATTAATAAATGATCTTCTTCTGCATTTGTACAAAAGTAAATGTTTTATATCTTTGTACAAAAGATAAGCGATAAATCAACAAATTGAGAGCTATGTTTAGAAACAAGAAGAAAGACAAGGACTTTAATGACATCAAGGATGTGTTGTCAAAGATCAATAAAGAGTTGAGAACTCTTTCTGACGAAGAACTTGCCCTAGTTTTTGGTGGCAGCGCCAGAAATTGTTGGTGAGGTTGTTAATTTTAGTCTTTTGTTAAAATAACTTTGTATTTTTATGAATCGTGTTTGACCTATTTGAATAGATTATTCACGTAGTCCGCTACGTTCTTTTATTGCACTCGCTTTTTGATTTGTGGCCGAAAGTTACGGAAATAACTTTTCATTCTCTTTAGCGAGCGCTTGCGGTCATGAGGATTTCATAAAACTTTACCAACTTATTTTTCATTATTCCTTAATGGCATATATTCCAATGACATTGCTGCTTCCAGTTCGAGTTGGACTGCATGTGTTGTTGGGCATTTTCCTTTTTCAACTGATACTGATTATCATACTGAAGTTCGTCCCAATCCGGTTGACATCCTTTATGATAATCAGTTGTGTCAAGCAATACTTCAAAACTGGGAAAAAGCCTGAAATTCACCACAAATGGGTGCCATTTGATGAAATCTGTTTCGAAATGAAAGTCCTTACCGTCATTGGGGAGGAACCTCATTTTAACGAAAATTTCGGAATAGACATAAATAGTATCAAACATGCTTACCGGTTAAATCGCAAAGAGGGGCGCATCGTCCGTGGCGGAAGCACTATCACCCAGCAGACTGCCAAGAATGTATTTCTTTATCCCAAACGTAGTTACTTTCGGAAAGCCATAGAGGCTGAGATTGCGATTTTTCTTGAGCTGATTTGGGGTAAAAAGAGGATATTGGAAGTGTATCTCAATTCGGCGGAGATGGGGGAAAATATATACGGAGTGGAAAGTTGCGCGGAGATAATCTTCGGATGTACAGCCTCTACCCTGACAAAGGAACAATGCGCGAAGATTGTCAGCCAGCTTCCTTATAAAGTCAAGGATTACGATAGCCCAAGTCCTAGAAGCCAGTTCAAGTACCAGCGCTTATTATTGCTGTACTCTTTTGGCCAGGATGCGCGTTTGCTTATGGACCATATAATCAAGCATGACTATGAGTAAACCAGTGAATACATCGCCGAGTACGCAGAGGCAGCCATGGATCAGATGAGACGGTACGGCATCCCGGCTTCCGTTACGCTTGTCCAGGGCATCCTTGAGAGTGGCAGCGGACAGAGCGAACTGTCAAGGAAAGGCAACAGCCGGTATTCCTTACTATTCGAGCTCGCCCCTGACGATTATGTCGGGTGGACAAATGGGCTTCAGAAAGCCGGATATGCGACCAACAAGTCATACGCTTTTTTGCTTCAAGGAGGACATCATCAAGTCCAACGGCCTTGACAAATACGACCGCATGGTCATTCAGGAACATTTTTGAGCTCATCATCTGAGAGCTGC
>JAZQQQ010000065.1:0-101838 GCA_045629165.1 Bacteroidaceae bacterium | reverse complement strand
GATGCACGGAGATTTGGGTTGACGGTTGCTTGCCGCAGTGTCCTGCGGCGTGGAAAGGTCCCTCTGGTCAGCTTCTTTTTTCATAAGCATTTAGAATAAAAGGTTTATAATGTGTGACCGTCTCTCTATGGTACGGAGATTCGGCTTAGGTATATATCGCAAAGTTAGTGCATATCTGTGAAATATGTGTGCTGCATACTTGATAATAATAGTATTTTATGATAGATCTCATTCTGTAGCTGTTTATTATCTTGCAAAGTTCGTATATCGTGATGCCAAGCAGTTCACTGGTCTCACGCACTGCCAGGCGAGAAACAGCAATGCACTGTCGTTTGCCTTCAACGCATCCCTCACTTCTTTCAACATTGCCAGGGCTTTTGCACGTCAGCAGGGGATGGACCTTTCGGTGGGTTCTACCAAAACGCTGCTGCACAACGCTGCAATGGTGGAACGATTTATTTCCATGTCCGGAAAACATGCGGACATGAGATTTAATAACACTGATTTCAAAGAACTTTTGTTCTACGGCGTCAGAGCCGCAGTATGATTTTTATAAAACTAACGAACTATTGTTTATTGGTTAATACTATAGTCTGAGTCTCTCATTTGCCGCGTCCTTTTATGCTTACGGTAAAGAACTCATCACCACCGGCAGCCTGTACATACACATACTTGGTAAACTCTCCGGGTGATTCAACCGCGACCTTAACTTCAATGCTGCCGCGCTTATGCGGCCCCAACTCCATGCTCTCAGCGCTTACCGTAGTACAGTCACACTCCGGCAGGAATGTTACCGTCTGCGTAGCGTAGGTGTTGTTCCTGAACTTGAACGTGGCGCATACTGAGTCACCCACATTTGCACTGCCCACGTTCACTGTGTCACGGCGTACGGATATAACTCCGTCTGTTGTGCGGTAACAACTGGTTACGGTTATTGTAACCAACGTAAACACAACGAGCAGCAGATCTGTCTTATTCCATTTTTTCATAATCTCAGAAAGTTTGATTAGGGTTGTTACGCACTTTCTTTCCACCCACAATGCCTATTATGAAATCCTCCGGTATGAAGCCCCAATAGCGGGAATCCTGGGATTCCAGGCTATTGTCGCCAAAGGCAAAATAATAGTTGTTCTCAAATGTATGACTCATCATATCATCCGCCGGCCAAGATCCCGTCTCATACTGAATGACCGGACCGTATATGGCGCGGCCTATGGAGTCAAGTTCAATAGTCACACCTTTTTGGGGAACATACATGGGACCAAAATTTTTGATTGTCCACATCGGGCGGGTGAATGGCATAGTTGCCATAAATGTTGTGCGCCAAAGAATGCTATCCGGCGTGTTATTTATCTTCATTTGCTGTTCTAGTACGCCTATGGTTCCAGAATAATTGTTATTCCAGGTAATTCCATCCTTAACACCTATAGTATCACCCGGAACCCCAACAACCCGCTTGCAATAAACATAGTTAATTTTGAACTCTATCTCCGTCCACTTGTCATAACCCAGAGGATAGTTGAAACAGATTACGTCGCCCGGGCGTATTCTCCTTATGCCAGGCATACGGAAACACTTTAGCGGCGCATGATCATCAAAATTAAATGACTTGTAGATTCTAGCTCCATGTAGAATCTTGTTAACCCAAACGCGATCTCCTGGAACAAGGGTTGGTGTCATGGATTCTGTCGGTATTATGAACCGTTCCGCAATTAATATTCTTCTGCAGTAATGGAAAGCCCCCACCAGCAGTATCCATATTATCAGATTCCACAATAAATCGGCTTTGATGGATTTTTTGTTGCTAGAGGAATCAATAGGATTATTATCTGTTTTGCACTCTATCATCTGTTTATCGTATTTATTGTACATAACCTGATTTCAATTCTCTTATTTCCATTCGTAAGCTCTCGGTGTTTACGGACTCTACCTTGGGAACAAATGTTTCCACCATTTCTGCCATATTCAAAAATTTGACAGCATTATCCTCTGTATGATACAACTTGGCAAGAAGATATAAAGGATAAAGTCTGTTAGGTACCATATAGAAAGCGTGCTTGTAACACTCTTCCGCATCACGATATTTACCAACAGCTAAACTGTTATTTCCCATCACATTCCAAAACATGGGGTCACTACTAATTTTAGCACCCATCTTCAATACTGAATCGCTCTTTTCATAGTTACCGGTTTTGTTTAATGATTGGCCATAAATAAATAGGAAATGATAATCTTGCTCCAAGTAGGGTAAAAGAGTATCGCAACATTCCACGACATTTTCATATTCTTCAATGTTGTACCAATAAAATGCACGTGTCCGTTCAACAGCTACTGAATCACATGCTTTGTTAACTTGCTTTTTATTCATGCATACAGTAATAGTTAACATAGAGACGCAAAACAAAAAATGATATATTTGATCACCTTTAACTCTATCCCAACTGCATGTTGCAAGTAAAAATGGAAAGAGAATCTGAAATTGTATCGAATGCAACGGATATGAGAAAATTGCAAAAACACTGAAAACTATCAGACCGAAACACCACGCGTTATCGTTTCTAAAAGATTTTATTATTGCCGCAATTATCATAACCATGAGTAGCAACATTGCTATTATTCCATATTCTACACCTATGTTAAGGTATTCATTAAAAGCTTTTGTAGGACAATCTGCCGTTAATCTTATTCCTTCATTGATAACCCTCCAATCCATCTCCCCATCTCCTTTTGACATCATTTCAGCAAATAAAGATGCCTGTGCTTCCCCATATGCTCCTCCGAAGTGTCCGCTACCCACTCCATTCCAATTATTTGTAGTTAATGCTAAAAAACTGACCCTATTCATTAGAAATCGTCCATCAGCAGAAGGCTTCTTATACAGATAGGCCACTGCTCCAAATGTCATTATAAGAGCTATTATTTTTATCCTATTTTTTTTAACGAAAGTTAAGATATTGGCATTCTTGAAAGACAAAACTGACAAACTACAAACCAATGCCAGAATAGAAGTGCGGCTTTGAGTACAAAGAATCAAAAACAAAGCAACTATTCCAATAAATAACAGGACATATTGAATAATCTGCGAAATAATTTTTCTTTTTATGAATTTACTGCCTTCAATGATGTACTGATGAAATAAGCTTTTGTCTGCTAAAAAAAAACCACAAAATACACATATAAGGACTGAAATAAACCCTCCATACAATCCTGATTGGATGAATGAACCTGTTAGACAAAAAGAAAGGGGTTCGTTTGAATGCAATATTTGAGAACAACCTTTTTTTATCTCGCACACCAGTATGACGAACAAAAAGGAAAGAAAGATATAATCACAGAATTGTGGAACCAATACTTGGATTAACCTTACTGCAGAATAAGTCAAAAGGCCTAAGATTAATGGATTATAGTCTATATTAACTTCATAAGTATGCATATCACAAAACACAGACAGATATAATGTTAATAGACATATTAATACATCAACCTTATTTATGTGAGATAGTAGTTGCATAGAAGGTAAGTCTTTTAATACTTTATAAATCAGGAGTTTTGAGAATCTTTATATATAGATTCCACATAGAATCATTCCTGATGGGATTACCTACTATCTTCACAGTATCTTCACTATCTATCAGATATGTATTAAAATATTTGATCTTCTTATAGATGTTCTGATTTCTGTTAATGAAAGAATAATCGTCATCTATCAGTAATATTCCATTAAAAGTTGGTCGTTTCTTTATTTCTTCCAATATTGCATCCCGATTATCATGTTTAGGAGTAAATACAAAGACAACATCAAAAGACATTGAGTCAGATCTCCCAATATTTATCAAATCCTCCCACATGTACAATCCTTTAACCGCACATGGATTGCAAACATTTGAATCCAACCAACATAATACCGATGGGCTGTCATGTTGATATCTTAGTTTTTCTACTTTACCGTTTGAAACAATCAGTATAGAATCTGGGAATGATATCTGTTGCCCATACAAATCATGCAACGCGTTGATTTTTCTGTCATGCAAACTGCATGACAACAATATCAAAACAAAAAAAATTACAACTATATTTTTCATTTCAGATTATAGAAAATTAATGTAGGATTCTCACTCTTCAGAATTTGTTCAAACACTACTTTCTCATTCTCTGTCAAATTTTGATTGTACCTCAATTCATCCCTTGCCCTCATTGTTGTTATCTGACCAATTATCTTATCTTCTGACACTCCTACAATTGAATTAGGAATAATAATCGTAGCGTTGATTTGATCCTTTTCAATATAATGAGTCCATTTTATTTCATTCTTTGAAAAGACATATAATCCGTCTTTAATTGTTTGAACAAAAAAATAACTCTTGGTGTCGTAACAATAAGGAGGCATTGCAATAAGATAATCATAATCATCGGTGGTAAACTTTTTCATTTTTTTTGCTGATGGAATAAGAATAAAATCCAAAGTTTGCATCTTTGAACAATCCTGATCAATTATCTTATAAAGATTATTATCCAAAGGCCTAATGTGATATAGTGTATCATTGCCAGGATTAGATAATTGATTGACACCAGCAATATAGAAATCCTCAGTAGAAAGTTTTCTTTTAGGCATCAATGGAACTTTCGTTCCATCATTTAAAATTCTAGTAATATCATCTGAACTTTCATTCGGAATCATCGATTGAATGTAGATACGACTATTATTGCAATAGAGTTGATTTGCTCTCAATATTTCATTATTCAACGTAATGGAGGACTTAAAAGAGCCATCATACGAATATTTTTGTATTCTATTTCTGAAAGGATCATAAACCAAAACTTCCTTGTTTATTATGTCTATACTCCAATCTCTTACTGCTTGATATTCATTAAAAGCCCTACCGGTGTGACCAATACCATGCAAATAATTACCTTTTAAATCGTAGACTCCTAATTGTTGTTGTAAATCTCCACTTTGTTCATTCGGGAAATGTGAAAGAAAGATTAAGTCATCATCAATAAGCACCTTGTTGATTCTACCTACTAGTCCATCAACAGAGTCATCCTTGAGTGTTAACAATGAATAATCCTTAACCATATCATCTAGAAAATAGGTTTTACGGGTTTCATCCACTATCATCGCAGGTGATTCTTTTCCATTACATGAACAAATAATGCCAATTAATACAGTTGAAAATAGAGAATAAAGTTTCATATTAATCTGTTTTATTATTGTTGTTAATCATGTGTGTCCAGTAAAAAAAACCGGCTCAATTTTTAAAAGTTAAACAATCAAATAACCCCGGTTATGTAGAACCAACAAATTCATTGACATTATTGTAGTTAAGTTTTCCAAACAAGTCTCTCAAATGTGTGGTGTCTGTCAATAAGATACTTGCAATTATGAGAATCTCATAGATTGACCTGTCAACACCAGTCTTCTCCCGCACGATATCCGTCAAGCAATAGCAAATGATTGTAGAGTAACCCTCCAAACTTGAATATGTTATCAGCTCTGCGGGCCCTGGCTTCGGCCACCACCTTGTACGCAAACCCTTCAAGGATGCGGCAATCGCGCCTAGTGTTTGCATCGGTAAGGGTACTTTTGGACATATGCTTACCAAAACCCAGATATATCTGTCACCGCCGTACTTTCTTGCGAGGTAGTTGAAATCGTTACCATCCAGGAAGTCTAAAAGCTGAGAGAACACGTATTTTACTTTATTCATGTGCCATTCTACGTTAGTCTGGCAAAGATAAATTCAAATCGGTTGACTCAAAAAAGCCTTGTAACCACTTAACTTTCAATAATTTCAAAGAACATTCATGATTTTCACCGAGCACCAGTTATTTTAAATAGTAATTATTCATAATTATATATGGCTCATATGACTGTATATACAGACCTCATAAACCATATATGATTATAATGTTTTTAGGAGACATCAATACTTCCGCTTATCTCTGTATGATTAATTGTTGTAACATACTGATGTGATTGCATGCAACAAGCATTTGGAGTTTCTGGATCTTCCTCACATCGATAGCCTGAAAACTGAGTTTTATATTTTATTCCAATTTTAATCGAGACTGTCTTATTATAAAATGTTCTTGATCCAGTATATGTTGCAACATATGTCTCTGCATAGTCTGAAAAATATCTCATTGAATATCCCATCAAACCATCAGGTCCTGTACAACTCGAGTTATAATCATCACCCCAGTTACACAAAGCTTCAATGTTTTCTTTTTCAATCACAGTAAACACCTTTTTATTATTGAGTATGATCACAGAGATTAAAGACAAGATGCATGTAAGGATAATTATTTTTTTCATATGGCGAAATCTTTAAGGTTGTCTTTAAATAAATAATATCACAACGCCCCTTCCTATAGGGAAATAATGGAATAGTTTATTACTGCTATCAGATAAAGACGTTATGATATTATATAAATAAAGAATAGTTAATTAATTCACGGGATTCTGACTATTGATTGTAAACTGAGTCATTGTCTGTGAATCAGAATCGCACATGGCATTAGGTACTGGCTTGCAAATAAAACCTGCAAAGTAGATATTGTAAGTAAAATTTGCATCAAAAGTTCCAATCTTAAACTTAAAGATTTTTAACTCCCCACCAGCTCCAGTAGTAAGCTGTGCACTAGTATCAAGATGCCAAAGGCGTGCATATTCTGGAATCCAGTTCCTACCATCAGGATCACCAGGGTTAACTGACAAAGCCTCTACATTAGACTTCTCTAAAAGAGAATAATTTGATTTTACTGAGTCATTGGTTACACCAAAAGCAAGACCTGCTATAGCAAATAATGCAACTGCAATTTTATATTTCATCATATAATTATAATTTTACATGATTAAACAAATTATTAATAACAACACTAACTTCTTTTTATAAAAAAGAATAAAACACAAAATCTTAAAAAATCTTCTAATTTTGCAACAACAAATTTTTAAGGTTAAACTTAAGATTTGCTTGGAAGGGATTAAATGAAATTACTGTGCAAGAGTGATGACCATTTAATTCCTTTCTTTTCCAAATCCGATTATTATCTCTTGTCTAGACATTTTTCTACCACCATTCTATAGTACCATTTTCATATAAAATAAATGGACGTTCATTATTGCCACGAGTATAATTTCGTAACCACAGCAAGGTATTTAAGGGAACAATATCATAGTGAAGGCTGTTACCATAAGCTTTTTGATAGCCCAAAGAAAACCACTCTTCACCGTTGAAGTAAAACAATTCATACTCGTTCCCAGGACAAACGTCATTGTCATCACTACGAGGTGAAACACTGAAGAATTTTACTTTAACAGGCTTATCCATATCCATACCCACCCAATTACCATCGGGCTGGTTTATCTCAAAGTTTGATAACAGATTTCCGTCATACGCTCGGTCTATGGCATCTTGACCTGCTTCTGGGTTTGCTATTCCACGCCCCGTTAGTCTGTTCTTATTAGCGTCATGGAAAGAGAGCTCTGATATACTACCCCATGAGCCATCTGGTGTGAGATAACGCCAATAACGATATGGGCGGTCTGCATTTAAATCAATCAAATATGGTATATCAGTACGTTCAATAGTATAGAGTGTTACTGCATCCTTAAAGTCCGGGCGGTCAGAACACTGTATCCTGCCTCCCAATATGCGGCGACGCATATTTACCACATTGTAGTTCTCGTAATACTTGCGGCGCAGATCCATACTGATGGTTTTAGCATTGGATTCAGCTGGGTTGTCTATGTATTCAACCGCTCCGCTCTTGTGTAGTATGAATGGATGGCTTATAGGTATCAGTTTGCGGCCGTCATATCCAAGCGCAATATACAGCATCTCGCGACCCATATTCTTGAAGTGTGCCTTCCCTCTCTTAAGGATGCCCAGATCAAGCACCTTCCATTGCGGGCCGCCTAAGTTTACCGCCATTGCTATATATACATACTTCTTATCTGTGAGCTTGGCGGTTTGCTCTTTGTCTGTCTCTATTTCAAGGTCTGATGTGCGTGTGTAGTGGCTTGTTACATCCTCCCGGCAGAGTTCAAAAGGATAGACGTATTTGGCTGTGTTGCGATACTTTACCCTGTCATGGTTTACGGCGTAGGTGGTACGCCACACCTTAGGAATCCGTTCATTGGTATAGAACGGCATACCGGCTCCTATAATGAGGGAGTTAATGGTGGGCTCTTCGCGGCCACGGTCAGAGAGGAATACATACCAGCTGTGACCTTCGCTGTTACGGCCCCATGATGGAACCTGGTCAACGGCAGCGGGAAGGCCCACACTGCGGAACACGGCTGTACCCATAGTCACATAGTCCATGCAACTGCCGTAGGTCATGCGTACCCAGGTGGCGGCACTGCGCATGGGTATGCTGCCGCGATCCTCCCATATAACACGGTGCCCTATGGCAGACTGCTTGGTATGAATCTCGTTACGTACTATCTCAATGGCTCCGGATATGCTGTTGCGCTGCACATCGTCCGGCGGCACTGTGCTTATGCTGTCCGTGTAGTGTGCGGGCAGGGTGTCACGCCAGGCATCGAGTGATTGCAGTTCCGTTACCTTGTACGGTAATATCCACTCCTGGAACTCATTGTATGTAAGGTGTCTTGACCACGGTCTTGTACGCCATTCATGGAAAGCGCGGTCTATACTGTAAATAAGGTAATCCGCAGTAATAACCTCAACATCCGGGATGATGTTGCGCGTAAGGCCAGCGTATTCCCTGTCGCCTATCTGCCGCAGGGTGTCACGCTGCCAATCGGGGCTTGGACCAGTGCCAAGTATCTCCAATGCCTTGCTGTAGTAACTGTTTATGGCGGCGGTATCGCGATAGGAGTAATGCGCGGGCATATTGGCTATCAGGTACTTGGCGGCAAGGAGTTTCTCCGGGTCTTTGTCTATAGTGCGGTAATGGCGGAGCACGGCCTTGAGTTCGGACTTGTTCTTACCTGCGGCTTTCAGGGCATAGTGCAGGTAAAGATTGTCCTGACTGCAACTGACAGATACTACAAGTGAAAACAACACAAGCAGTATAAGCGAAAAGTGCGCTGTATGTCTAACCTGTGGTTTCATAAGGCGTTGTTTTTCCATCGGTCAAGACTTGGCGAACTGAGAGTGTCACCATTTATATATTCTATTCTCTGGTCCTTGTGGAGTATGAAAGGATCTGTTATCTGTATAAGTGAGTTCCCATCATACCCCATTACAGTATATAGGACTTCACGGCCCATGTCATGAAAACACGACTTGCCGTTCTTGATTGTTCCGAAATCTACTATCTGCCAGGGCTGTTCATCGCTGCGTACGGCAGATGCTATATAGACATACTTGTCTTTCAATTGTTTTCTTACAGACTTTTCTATAGGTATGGATATGTTGCTGGTAAGAAAGTACTGTGAAGTAACATCCTTTCTGCCAAGCTCAAAGGGGTACTGGTATCTGGCGTTACACCTGTACTCCCAGCGCTCCTTGTTTATTGCATATGTGTTGCGATACACTTTGGGGCCACGCTCGTAGGGGAAGAATCCGCCGCCTATCATTGTGGAGAGGTCCCACTCTGATGCCAGTTCGTCTCCGCGGTCGCCCAGGATGACGTACCATCTGACAGCAGCGGTTCCGCGGCTGCCCACGGGTGTCTCGTCAAGCACGGCCGGTATGCCGGCACTGCGCATGAGAAGGACTGCCATGAGGGCGTAGTCGGGTATGTCACCGAAGGTCTGTCGTGGCAAAAGGTAAGCGCTGAGGAGCGGAAGGCCTGCTCTTGTATATAGGCCATGGCGCTGCATCTTCTCCTGGCATTCGTTTCTCAGCATGTCGGCAACGCCCATGGTGGTGTTGTATTCTACATCGTTCTTTATTGGGTGTGTGTAGCCGTAATTGAAGTGGTTCAGGACGGAATCACGCCAGGCGTCAAGTTCCTGCAGTTCCACTGCCTTGTAGGGCAGCATCCATTCAAGGTATTCGTCAAAGGTGACCTGGCTGGCCCAGGGGCAGGTGGTCCACTGGGTGTAGGATTTGTCTATGTTGTCTATAAGGAAGTCAGCGGTGATGATCTGTGCATCGGGTATGGTGTGGTTGGGCAAGTCGCGGTACTTCTGGTCAGTTATGGCAAGCAGGCTGTCACGCTGCTGCTCCGGTGTCAGTGTGGTATCAGCCAGGATGCAGGCGGCATAGTCGTAGTATTCATATATACCTGTGCCAGCGTATGAATAATGTGCAGGTAGGTTCTCAATGAGGAACTCTGCCGCACGTAGTTTCTGGGGATTGGTGTCAACGGTGCGGTAATGTTCCAGCACGGTCTCCAACTCAGAGCGGTTGGAGCCGGCTGAAGAGAGGGCATAGTCAAGGCGTGACTGGCCGGTACAACCGAATAACAAGGTTGTACTTATGATCAGGCCAACTGATTTAATGTCATTCATACACAGCATTGACAGTTACCATTGATTATAGGCGTTAGTCTGTCAGAATGTACTCTCCTGTGTATGTAACACCAGATGAAAGGGTGAAGGTAAGAGTATATGTTCCTGGGGTTGTAGGAACCTGTATCTGTAATGTGTTTCCATTCGCAGTATTACTCCACTGGTTATCATCACCCGCACGGGTTACTGTGCCACTTATGGATGTTTCATAGAATGCACCTTCTATATATACGCATCCGTCATAATAATAACAGCTAGGTCCCAAGGTGCGTGGCTGCTGATGGTTCCCAGTTCTAACATCTATTGGTTGGGGTTTGGGGTTTGGATTAGTTTCTCCTGCTAACACATTGTTTGAAAGAAGCCATGGCATGATAGCCATTAAGAAAATAGATTTTGCTCTCATTTTGTTTGCTTGTTTTGTTACACATGCAAAGTTATGGAGCATTAATTCTTATTTCATCAATAATAAGCAGGTTTCTTGTCTACATTTTAACGTGTAACACACTCATAATCAATGATGTACAAAATGTAGAATTCTACAAAATACAAATTACTGATTATCAGTTATTTACCCCCCCCCCATTTGTAGACTATTTAGTTATATGCCTAATGTTCAGCGTATTAGATATCAGTTCGTGGTCGCGTGGGGCGTTTTCTGCGATTTTATTCAATATTCTACTGCGGTTCTGATATAGGGTTTTGATGGGAATACCCAAAATATAGCTGATGGTCTTTGGAGAAAAACCGGCTATAGAAAGACGCAGTATTTGAAGATCTCTTTTTTTAAGGTTTATGCTGGACAGCCGTTCTGCCAGACCATTATATATGGAATTGATTATGCCGTCAAGGTAAGTCTGATATTCGTCAGAAACAAATTCATCAAAACTGCTTCTGATTCTATTATACAGTTCACCCTGTAATTTCATGCCGTGTTTAGTGTCTTTCTTTCCGGCACGGTTATCATACGCTTCAAGCTGTTTTTCTGATTCAATCAGTTCGGCAAAGATTCCGTCTAATTTTGCATAGGTACTGCCAAAAAGGGTATTTATTCTATGGTTCAGTTCATTAATGGTTGAATTGCTCGTGTCTTCTTTGAGTCTCAGGTTGTCTATTACAACATTCAATTCACTCAATCTTGCTTCACTCTTTACCTTTCTGTATCGGGATAGAGTCATCAAAGCGACTACAAACAAGACGAAGCACAATGACAAAAGAACTATCGTTACTTGTTTGCGTGATATTATCAATGATTCAACATGAGCTACCTCTTTATAATATTCCTTTATGGCTCCCAGTGCTGGCTTATGTTGCAACAGATAAAGGTTGCGGTGTTGAAGGTATATGGATTGCTCAAATTTTTGAAAGGCAATCTGATGATCTCCCCTCAGTTCGGCCAACAAAGATTCACAGAGAAGCAGCTTTATGGAATCTGACTCCGTCTGTGATTTTTCCCATGCCGATTCTATTATTCTTTCCGCATCGGTATAGAGTCCAGTCTTAATATAATAATTTGCAAAACATGACATTGCAAATGGGTCAGTTTCTGGTATTCCAAATATTTTGACCAGAGTATCCACTTCTGCCGTTGCCCGAGCCATATTGTTAAGAATCAACGATGCAGAGAGCTGACTGCACAAGGAATTGTAAAGAAGAACCCAGTCTGAAATGGCGTAAGATAGTTCCTGTACCTCATGGAATATGTCATGGGCCATAAGTTCATCATTAGTTTCAAGGAGACACCTGCCTATGTCATATTGGGCATGTATTGCATGATGTTCCTTTCCGGCTGCCAGATAATGATCCTGAGCCAATCTGTAGTATTGGGCAGCACGGTCAAAATCGAACGAACCAAAGAATATGTTTCCTATTGCAGTATTAAGCAGTCCCAGTCGGTAATCATCAGATATCTTGTCGGCAAGTTGTTCTGCCTGGCCTAGGGCTACTGCGGCATCGGTAGTCTGGCCAAGTTCATCATAGATGCAGCCAAGTATGTAGAAGGCACGGAACTGGTGCTCTGTATCGTTGGTCGATGAATAGTATCGGACTGCGGTCATGATTAGTGAATCATTTGGCGCAGCAATGTAGTTTTTGTATAGTGCCTCAGAGTAAAGCAGGGCGTAGCGCGCATTCTGCTTACGGCCCCGTATGGTGGTGGAATTGATGCTATTCAGGGTGGCAAGAGCAGTGCTGTCATCAGTGCCGAGCAAACTTTCTGCCTTGTCAAGGAGTGCCACCACATTATGACGGCTATGGCCATTCAGGGATTCCGTATTAGAGCAGGATGCACATAAAGCAATCTGCATGACAGCAATGGCCATCAGGAACACACGCGGAAAAGGTTTTGTGATTGCTGTTATCTGTTTCATCTTACTAACTCGCTCTTAATGGCAAAGATAATGATTTTACTCCATAGACAATGACAGAACAAATGAGATCATTTGAGATTCTGTGATAACAATGAGTCAACCCAAACAGTTTGTTTACGCATTGTTTACGCAGAATTTTGGACATAATAGACGGTTTATGCAACAGAACATAAATCTGTAGATCACAAACAACTGAATGAATCTATCAAATCACCGAGCAACATTTTGCCAAACAACCAAGCGAAATGAAGACATATAACCAAGCAAAAATACGCCAAATAACCAAATTGTTTGAAAGATTCTGTATAGCGCGTGTATATGGTGCATGGGATAGTATCGGACCGTTTGGAGAGGATGCTTAGGGTGCGCTCGTCGCAATAGTTGTCAATCAGTATGATGCTTTGTGTGGCTGTCCGAATTAGCGCAGAAATGTGCTCCCAGGCATCGAAAACACATCCCGTTGGGAAGAGACTATCAGAATCTTTATGGTGAATCTGGACCAAAAAGTCCACTTTGTCTTTCTGTTCGTTTAGTTGTTGCTGGAGGTCAGTTATGCGTTCATCGGTCCGTTCCTGTAGCGCAATCAACTGACGGTTAATGCTGTAGCCTTTTAGAAGATGCTCTTTCAGCACGCTTGTTGCCCAGCGGCGGAAGGCTGTGGCATTGAGGCTGTTTACTCGGTAACCCACAGATATGATGGCGTCCAGGTTGTAATACTGAACATTGTATGTTTTACCATCTGCGGCAGTATGTTCCAAAATGGAACTAACTGATTTTTGGTTGAGCTCACCAGTCTTAAAAATATTACCGAGATGTTTGGTTATGGCAGGTCGCTTGGTGCCAAATAACTCTGCTATCTGCTGTTGCGTGAGCCATACGGTATCCTGGTCAGTGTCTAACCTAACCTGAAGTGAAAGTGTCTCATTGGGTTGATATAGAACTACTTGGACGGAATCTTTGCTGAAAACCCAGTTGTCATATACTCTGGGGTGGTTCTCACTGGATGGATTAAAACTGGAGTATGCAGAGGGCACACTGCGGTGCGGTTGGTGCTGCAGATATATGCATGGAGTACGGGGAGACAGCATAAGACACACGGACTTTTTTATTAACTTTGCAGGCGGAAAGATGAATTTGATTAGATTTGGAAACTGAAAGGGAAATAGCAAAGCAATAGGACAGCCATGAATTATATACTCAACGCATACGCTATTCAGGACATTGGGCATAGGTCCAATCAGGAGGACAGTTTTTACCCACCTTTTTTTGAGAAATGTCACTATGACGCCACTAAGCGCGAGTGCTCCTATTATGATGGTGCCCCACGCACGGACGACAGGTTTTTTATAGTTTGTGATGGCATGGGAGGCCATGAGCGTGGCGAGGTGGCCAGCAGGAGTGTCATTACTTCCATGAGCAACTACCTTAAGCAGCACACTTCCATTGAGGGGCCTTTTGATGACAATATTGTACGCCAGGCTGTAAAGAAAGCGCTGGATGACCTTGCGGCTCAGGATGATCCGCGCGAGAAACGCAAGATGGGTACCACCATGGCGCTTCTTAAATTCCATGCCGGAGGTGCAACCATAGGACATATAGGTGATACCCGTGTGTATCAGTTCCGCCCGGCACACAAAGGGCATCCCGCCCAGATTCTGTTCAGGACCGAGGATCACATAGTGGTTAACGACCTTGTGCGTCATGGACAGATAACGTCCGATGATGCCATCTGCGCCAACAACAAGCACATTCTATCCCGATCCATGACCAGTGACAAGGATTACCGCCCCGAGGTGGAGATAAGCCATGTCACCAACATACGCCCCAATGATATTTTCATGATCTGTTCCGATGGCATCTATGAGAATATGGACGATGACGAGCTGTGCCACCTCCTGTGCGACCCCAACAACGGAGATCAGGAACGCATTCAATGCATATTGCAGCAAACAATAGACAACAGGGACAACCACACGGCCATAATAATACGTGTACAGAACATTTTCAATGTGCCCGGTGAGGAAACCAAGGAGGAGGCTCTGCCTGCCGGTGCCATTGTGAATAGTCCCAACTTCTCGTACCACATTGAAAAGGTTCTGGGTCAGGGTGCTTTTGGTATTACCTATCTGGCCAGTACCAGTGTGGCCATGCAGGGCGGTCTTGGCACTATTCACTCCGAGATCAGGGTGGCTGTGAAGGAGTTCTTTATGCATCATGAGACAAAACGCGTGGGGGCCGAGATTGCATCGGACTCCATGACGGAACGCGTTAAACAGTATGCTACCAAGTTCCGCAATGAGGCGGCCAAACTGGCTATGCTATCACATCCTCATATTGTGAAGGTGTTGGAGGTGTTTGAGGCAAACAACACCATTTATTATTCCATGGAGTATCTGCCGGACGGAACGCTTAACGACTATATTGCCAGGAAAAAAGGACTGCCTGAGCAGGAAGCCATTCGCTACATAAGGCAGATAGGATCGGCCCTGCTCTACCTGCACACCAACAAGATTCTGCATCTTGATGTCAAGCCGGCCAACATTATGCGCAACGAGAGCAACGACACTCTTAAGCTCATTGATTTTGGACTGTCCAAGCAGTACGAGGAGAATGGCAACGCCATGTCCAGCGGTTTTCTGGGATGTGGCACATCGGGCTACGCGCCTTTAGAGCAGGCCGATGGAAGCGTGGAGAAGGAATTTTCCCCGCAGATCGATGTCTACGCCCTGGGCGCCACCTACTATAAACTGCTCACTGCGCAGGTGCCGGACAACGCCATAGACGTGCTCAACAAGGGGCTCCGTACACTCCCGCTGGTAAAGAAGAATGTGAGCCAGCAAAGCATTGAAGCCATAAAAGCCGCCATGGAGCCAACTGTGGCCAAGCGTCTCAAGAATGTCCAGGAATTCCTGGACCGCCTCCCCCGCATTGACGACCAAAGCGTTTTTCCCGAAAAGAAAAAGCACAAGGACCTTCTCTCCATAGTCCGTTTCTGGGAGAAGTAGTTCGTTTTCGTAATTTCACGGGCTGCCCGTGGATTACGAAAATGGTTACGTGAAGAAAGAAACCCGCTGCAATACTGCAACGGGTTTTGCTTTTGCCCAGAATGACAGAATCAACTGGCGCAAACTGCTGTATCACCTGTCCCTTCAGCTCTGGACCAAGATACGTGTTCGCAGTAACCATAAGATATCTACGATGCCATTATAAATCAGTCTGAAGAACTCGCCCATATATGTGACATTTACCGGCTAAAACTGGCCGCTTGAAAACTTGTCTTGAGGGATTCGACACCCTTCCCCCCCCCCGGCGGCAAGCAGTCAGATGCCCACAAATCTTTAGTTTGTGGGTAGTTCACACGAAAAACCAGCAGATATACCCCACGACCAGGGCTGCAGCTACATTTATAAGCTTGGCTTTCACAAATGCAGATCTGCTTTCGGCCAGCAAAGGCAGTGAAGCATGTCCGTCCTGACTTATACAACTTGCCAATATAACCGGAAGAGGCACAATTCCGGTTGCGTAAAGCGTTACAAAAATCAGGCTAGGGCCCGATTCCGGAATCAGTCCAATTACAGCCGCCAGAAGAATCATCAAGGCAGTATTGTCACTAATCCACTCATTTACATCAAAATAGCCCAAAAGAAATCCCATTGCAAACAAGACGGAGAAGGTCCACATAATAATGCCGGGAAGATGGTGTTCTACAATATGGTGCCACAAGTGTTCCTCAACGAAATGATCTCCGCCAAAGAGCAATACGCCCAGCACGCATACTCCGCAAAGAGCAAATAGCCAGTTCATCCAATCTTCGGAGAGAAGGTCTATGTTAATACCATCACCGGCATGACTGACATCATCATGGGAGAGTACCCCAGATAGCAATGCCGCTATGAACAGCAACACCGACGTAAACATTACAATTCTCTTCCATCCAAAATGACGCGAATGATGATGACTGTGTTCCTGCTTGCCGTTCCCCTGACCAGAGAGTTCATCCTCGGCATGAAACGTCATGGAATTGCACACGACATGTTCATCACGGAGCAAATCAGTAAGCAATCCAATAATTACTGCTATCACGAACAAGGCCAGAAATAACCATGCAGACCTTTTTGGAAACATGGCAAGCATCACAAAAGCCTCATCGCCTGATGAGGCCACCAGCATAGCCACCAGCGCACCGAAACTCAGAAGACCATGACTGTACAGTGAAACTGCGGCAAATCCTCCCATACAACCGGGAATTATACCAAGGAACGAAGCCAGCAGAATCTGTCCTATCCGGTTGTCCTTCATGCGTTCCAAAAGATGACCATGTGACCTTATGTTGAAAACTTCAATCAGCATCATCATCACGACCACCAGACCGCTTATCTGAATGGAACCGCGCAGGGCATCTTCTATTATATGGATAATATTCATCAATGGCGAAATTGTTTGAGCAAAACATACAAAATGACAGGCGCGCCTATTGCAGGCGTTATGGCATTGAGCGGAATCAACCCCCTGTCGCCAGGAAGAGAACTCAACACATTGCACAGAAGTGCCACTATGCCACCAGTCATCAGCGAAACAGGCATCAGACTCCTATGGTTCTCTGATCCCAGAAGCAACCTGGCCAGATGCGGTACAGCCAGTCCAATGAATGACACCGGGCCACAGAAAGCAGTCGTGACCGCAACGGACAAACCTGTTGACAGCAGCAGCAACAGTCTGGTCCTGCGCAGATTTATTCCAAGGTTATGGGCATAATTGTCACCCAGCAGGATTGCATTGAGTGGCTTTATCAGTGAGAGCCCCAGAGCAAGACCAATCAGCGAAACCACGGTAAAGAATGGTATCTGCCTCAGGCTTACACCACCGAAGTTACCCATTCCCCATATAGTATATGAATGAACCCCTTCAGCGGTCGAAAAGAAGTTCAGCAGGGAAATCATTGATGAAGTCAGATAGCTTATCATGATGCCGGCAATCAGCAGCATCACATAATTCTTCAGTCTTGCAGACAGCAGCAGTATCAGCCCCATCACGGCCATAGCGCCCACGAAAGCCCCGACTATCACTGATACCGATGCCCCCAGCGCCATGCTTCCCACGGAAAGCGATCCACCGAAAGAGAGCATGACTATTGCCACGCCCAACCCGGCGCCTGCATTGATTCCAAGGATATCCGGCCCTGCCAGAGGGTTACGGAATGCTGTCTGAAGCATCAGTCCGGAAACGGCCAGTGACATGCCTGCGAGCATTGCCGTAATAGCCGCAGGAAGGCGTGACTCACGGACTATGAAATCCCAACTTGCCTTCTCTGTTCCTAATCCGGCAAGCGAATGGATAACCTCCCTGACCGGAATGCTGACAGACCCGCAACACAGGTTGAGCGCGAACAGCAAGGCCATGGCTGCCACAAGCCACACCCACACGCTACGCCTGAAAATACCACCGTTCCTGTCCATCATAACTCTTTTTTGTCACAGAGACCTCAAAGGTAATAACTATTTGGCGGTTATTGACTACTTTTGCATAAGTAACAGACCATTTAGACAATATGAAGGAAAACACAGAAAAGATCAGGCTCTCACTTTGGGATATCTTCCTAATCGCAGGTTTCACTGCAGCAAGCTTCGCAGTGAGCTGGCTTAACCACAGTTTCCAGATATGGAGCTTCATTGGAGGCATCTGCAGCATACTGTGCGTAATATTCGGGGCGAAAGGCCACATGCTCAACTTTTTCTTCGGACTAGCCGGTTCAGCCATACTTGGATCAATCATGTATAAATCCGGCATATACGCCATGGCCGCATTCTATATACTTTACAATGCACCAATGCAGATCGTAGGCTGGCTCAAATGGAACCGGAGGCGCCGTTCTCCTTCAGAAAACACCATACAGACACGGTGGATGACCTGGAACCAGCGCACCCTGATGGTTGCATCAACAATTGCCCTGATACTTGGATTCTACCTTGTCATGAGCAACTTCACGCATGACGCACAGCCACTCAGCGATTCAGCCGCAGTGTCAATCGCCATAGTCACCCAGTTCGTACTCACATTCGCCTTCATAGAGCAGTGGTGCCTGTGGATTGCCATGGACATTGTCATGAGCGTCGTGTGGATAATCGCCTGGAAATCAGGCGTCCCCCATGCTGCCATCCAGTTCGTGCTTGAAATGTTCTATTTGATCAATGCAATCCGTGGATTCGTACTCTGGTCAAAACTTGAAAAGGGAAATGGCAGCAAATAAGGAAAAAATCATGTTCGTATGCTCCAACTGCGGGTTCGATGCCCCGAAATGGAGCGGTAAATGCCCTTCATGCGGACAGTGGAACACCATGGTCGAGCAATCCGTCAGGCCATCGGCGTCAAAGCCGCTGGTCAGGATTTCAGACGGCAATTCACGCCACACCCACAAGCTCAAGGACATCAGTGCCAAGGAAGAGCCCAGGATCGATATGGCCGATGCCGAACTCAACAGGGTGCTGGGCGGCGGTCTGGTAAAGGGTTCCATCGTACTCCTTGGAGGTGAACCGGGCATTGGAAAATCCACCCTGATCCTTCAGACCGTCATGTCCCTCAAGGGCAAGCGCGTACTGTACGTTTCAGGCGAAGAGAGCGCCACGCAAATCAAGATGCGTGCCGAAAGGATAGCTGAAAACATGGAAATGGACTGTTCCGATGACCTGATGATACTGTGCGAGACCTCACTTGAAAGCATATATGACCAGGCCAGGATGCTCATGCCGGAAGTTGTAATCATAGACTCCATCCAGACAATCAGCAGCGAATATGTGGAATCATCGCCAGGCAGCCTCACCCAAGTCCGTGAATGCGCCGCATCACTGCTCAAATATGCCAAGGAGAGCGGGACACCGGTCATCCTTATTGGACACATCACAAAGGACGGAACCATAGCCGGTCCAAAAATCCTGGAACACATAGTCGATGCCGTCATCCAGTTTGAAGGCGACCAACACTACATGTACAGAATACTCAGGCCTATCAAGAACAGGTTCGGAAGCACTGCGGAACTGGGTATATACGAAATGCGCCAGAACGGTCTGCGTCAGGTCAGCAACCCGTCAGAGCTGCTGCTTACCGACAATCATCAGGGAATGAGCGGAGTTTCAATTGCATGCACCGTCGAAGGGGCACGCCCGTTCCTCATTGAAGTCCAGGCACTTGCCAGCACGGCCGTATATGGCACGCCCCAGAGAAACGCCATTGGGTTCGATGTCAGGAGAATGAACATGCTCCTGGCCGTGCTTGAGAAACGGGCCGGATTCAAGCTGGGACAGAAAGATGTATTCCTGAACATTGCGGGAGGACTGCGCGTGAATGACCCGGCAATTGACCTGGCGGTCATCAGCGCCATACTCTCAAGCAGTCTGGACCTGCCGATTGACCGCACGGTCTGCATGGCCGGCGAAATAGGCCTGTCGGGTGAAATCCGACCTGTCAGCCGTATAGAGCAGCGCATTTCAGAAGCCTGCAAGCTGGGATTCGGCACAATACTTATTCCAAAGAACAACATGAACGGACTTGACCAGTCCAAATTTGACATAGAAATAATACCTGTACAGAAGACAGAAGAGGCTTTCCGCCGCCTGTTCTCCTGAAAACGGACAAGTAATCATGATTAAAGAGCTGCAACTTAGGACAGAGCCCCAGTATGCCTGGAATGAACAGGCACTCAAGGATACAGTGTCACGCCAGACTGGAATAGACAAGAGGACAATCACAGCCATACGCACGCTCAAGAAGAGCATTGACGCGCGTCAGCGCACAATTTTTGTAAACCTGACACTTAGGGTTTTCATCAACGAGGAACCCACCGAGAAGGAATACACTTCCATTGATTACCATCAGGTTGACAATGCTCCGGCGGTCGTAGTCATCGGAGCCGGTCCTGGTGGTCTCTTTGCCGCTCTGCATCTTATAGAACTTGGGCTCAGACCTATAGTACTGGAACGCGGCAAGAATGTCCGTGAAAGAAAGGTCGATATTGCAGCCATCTCACGTGAGCATAAGGTTGACCCGGAATCGAACTACAGCTTTGGCGAAGGCGGTGCCGGTGCATATTCTGACGGCAAGCTCTACACCAGGAGCAAGAAGAGGGGCAACACGGAGCGCATATTGAACATATTCTGCCAGCATGGCGCAAGTCCGACCATCCTGTCCGATGCCCACCCGCACATAGGTACCGACAAACTTCCGCGTGTCATAGAAAACATGCGTGAGAACATAATCCGATGCGGTGGCGAAGTCCATTTTGAAACAAAGATGACAGGTTTCATCATGAGCGGAGACCGTGTAACCGGAGTTGAAGCCGTAAACAAGGGAACTGAAAAGTGTTTCATGGGCCCGGTAATCCTGGCAACAGGCCACAGCGCCCGTGACATTTACAGCTATTTCGCACAGTCAGGATTCCACATTGAAGCCAAGGCACTTGCCGTAGGTTGCCGTCTGGAGCACCCCTCACACCTTATTGATTGCCTGCAATACCACAACCGGGCAGGACGCGGCAAATACCTGCCTGCAGCCGAATACAGCTATGTAACCCAGGTTGACGGCCGCGGAGTATATAGTTTCTGCATGTGCCCCGGAGGATTCGTTGTCCCCGCTGCATCGGGACCGGAACAGATTGTCGTGAACGGCATGTCACCATCCGGCCGTAATTCCCGCTGGAGCAATTCAGGCATGGTTGTTGAAACACGCGTAGAAGATATTGCGAAATCTGACGCAGAAATGAACGACCCGCTGGTCATGATGCGTTTCCAGGAAAAACTGGAACACGACTGCTGGATTGCCGGAAACATGCGCCAGACAGCTCCGGCACAGAGAATGGCCGATTTCCTGAACCGTAAGCTCAGCTATGACCTTCCGGAATCATCATATTCCCCAGGACTCATATCATCACCACTCCATTTCTGGATGCCGGAATTCGTGACCAGCCGTCTCAGGCAGGGATTCCAGCAGTTCGGACGCAGCAGCCGTGGATTCATAACAAATGACGCAGTCATGATTGCCGCCGAAACCAGGACATCATCACCTGTCAGGATTGTCAGAGACAATGAAACCCTGCAGCATGTAGGGCTACAGGGTCTGTTTCCGTGTGGTGAAGGTGCCGGCTATGCCGGTGGCATAGTATCATCGGCCATAGACGGAGAGAGGTGCGCCGAAAGCGCTTTCAGCTATCTTAAAGGAATCTGATCATCTGGCACTTTTCAGCAATCTCATCCAGGGCGTCAATCGCCTTGATGGCACTGATTGCCTGGCTCTCCATGGTCTTTTCAGTGATGATTACAACTGATACCTTGCCCGGATCATTTACACCCTTCTGGATGATTGTATCAATTGAGATTCCATTTTCAGCCATGATACCTGTGAACTTTGAAAGGACACCACGGATATCACGCGAAGTAATCCTAATGTAGTAACGCTGGCTTGTTTCTGTAACAGGAACAAGGTCTGCAGGATTATCCATATTGAACCAACCCATAGGCAGCGCCTTCCTGTTGCCCAGGTCAACTGAACGGGCAAGTGAAACCAGGTCAGCCACCACGGCTGAAGCTGTCGGCATGCGTCCAGCACCGGCACCGGTCTGAAGAGTCTCACCCAGGTTGTCACACTGAAGGTAAACTGCATTCAGGACACGGTTCACGCTTGACAGCATGTGGTCCATAGGAATCAGGCATGGATGGACGCGTGCATCAACCCTATCACCAATGCGGTTGTATGTACCCAGCAGCTTGATTGAATAGCCAAGTTCCTTCGCAATTGCGATATCCTGAGCCGTAATGCTTGAAATACCGGTAATATGGATCTTTTCAAAGTCAACCCTCTTGCCGCTGCACAGGCTTGCCAACAGGGCCGTCTTATGTGCTGAGTCAATGCCCTCAATGTCAAATGTCGGATCAGCTTCGGCAAAGCCAAGGCGCTGGGCATCCTTCAGGACTGTATCGAAATCAAGCCCTTCATCGGCCATGCGGCTGAGAATATAGTTGCAAGTACCGTTGATAATGCAGTTCAGGCTCTGTACCGTTGAACCGACCAGACCCTCCTGAAGACTTCTGATGATTGGAATACCACCACCTACAGCAGCCTCAAAGAGGACATGAAGTCCCTTGGAACCTGCCAATGGGAAGATTTCATGACCATACTTTGCCAGCAGTGCCTTATTGGCTGTTACGACATGCTTTCCCTGCTCAAGTGCAGCAAGAATCCACTTACGTGGCATGTTATAGCCACCTGCCAGCTCAACCAGGACATCAATGTCCGGATTGGCAATCATTGAATCAGCATCAGTTGATACGTTATAACCCTTTGCACGGTATGGTGCAACCTCTTCTTCTGTCTTGGCACATATGCATGCAAGCTGCAGTTCTACGCCCAGATTTTCCTTGTATTCTTTGGCCTTCTGCTCGAGTATTTCAATTACTCCACCTCCAACAGTGCCGGTTCCGATAAGTCCTATTCTCAACATGGGATTTATTTTTGAGTTGATACCGCAGCTGATGGCGGCAATTGTCTGTTCCTATTCTCTGTTGCATCAGCAACGGCCAATGCAAGCTTACTGAATGCGCTGCCAACAATGGTGCTGCTGTCAAGCGCAACCGGTTCTCCACTGTCTCCACCCTCGCAGATGCTCTGGACAATTGGAATCTGTCCTAGAAGAGGTACACCAAGTTCTTCAGCAAGATGCTTGCAGCCCTCTTTTCCAAACAGATAATACCTGTTCTGAGGAAGTTCCTGAGGAGTGAACCATGACATGTTCTCCACAAGTCCGAGCACAGGCACGTTGACCTTCTCGTTCAGGAACATGTCAATACCCTTGCGGGCATCGGCCAGCGCAACCTGCTGCGGCGTACTGACGACAACTGCTCCGGTTATGCCCAGAGTCTGTACAAGAGTCAGATGAATGTCACTTGTTCCTGGAGGCATGTCCAGTATGAAATAATCCAGATCTCCCCAGTTGGCATCGGCAATCAGTTGCTTCAGTGCATTGCTGGCCATTGAGCCTCTCCACAGTACAGCCTGGTTGGGATCAACGAAGAAACCTATTGAAAGGATCTTTATACCATACTGTTCAACGGGGATTATCAGGTCACGTCCGCCAATATTTTCCGAATATGGGCGCGCATCTTCAATTCCGAACATCTTCGGAACTGAAGGACCGAATATATCAGCATCAAGCAATCCTACCCTGAAGCCCAGTCCAGCCAATGCAACGGCAAGATTGGCCGCAACGGTTGACTTTCCCACGCCTCCCTTGCCTGATGCAACTGCTATGATATTCTTTACGCCAGGAAGAAGCTCAGGATCAGCCGGACGTGCAGCCTGACGGGTCTTCACATTCACCGTCACCTGGACATCATTTCCGGCCTTGAGCCTGATTGCGGTCTCGGCAGACTTGATGAGTGACTTCATGAACGGATCCGTAGGCTTCTCGAATATGAGTGAGAAAGATACGCTGTTTCCATCAATCCTGATGTCATCTTCAAGCATCTCCATGGTGACAATGTCCTTGCCGGTTCCCGGGTATCGGACTCCCTGAAGTGCCTCAATTATGAGTTTTGGGTATAGTGCCATGTTATTTGCTTTTCTCACAGCTGCTACGCTTTGAACGGCCATAGCTTCTGTAGTCATCCATTTCAATTTCAATATCGGGTTCCTCAAGGACAGCATCCTGGGGAAGTCCGAAAACAATATATTTTATAGTCATCCCACGCTCAAGCCACTGCTCTTCGTAGTGGGTCTTGATTGACAGGATATGGCTGGCGTCACCTGCATAGAGGTCTGATGTGGAATAGACGACAGGCAGGGAGTTGTGCCTTACGTTCTCACATGTATATGTGTACATGAAATTACTGTCAGTCTTCAGGTTGATCAGTCCGCCATCTATCAGTATGTGTCTGTAGCGTTCCAGGAATCCGGTTGACGTCAGTCTCTTGGTATAGCGCTTCATCTGAGGATCGGGGAAAGTAATCCATATCTCACTCACCTCGCCTGGAGCGAAGAACCGGTCAATGAATTCAATGCTGGTCCTGAGGAACGCCACATTCTTCATTCCCGCCTGAAAGGATTGCTTTGCACCTGTCCACATGCGCGCGCCCTTTATGTCAACGCCAATGAAATTCCTGTCAGGGAAAAGCTGTGCCAATCCGACCGTATATTCTCCCATGCCGCACCCAAGCTCAAGGACAATCGGGCCGTCATTATGGAAGAAATCACGGTTCCAATTACCCTTCAGGTCAAATGGTTCGCAATGGTTGTACGTACATACAGGTTCGAAGACATGCGGAAAGGTCCGCATGTCAGCGAATTTCGCCAGTTTGCCTTTTCCCATTATTTAGAGAGGGATAATTGACACCCATGAATGTGTGTCAGGCAGGTCACCGTACTGGATTGCACGGAGCTGGTTATACAGTTTGGTAAGAACAGGTCCTGGCTTGCCATCCTTGGCAATTACATATGACTTGCCCAGTTCGATGTCATCAATTCTCTCGATAGGTGATATTACGGCTGCTGTTCCGCAGGCACCTGCCTCATCAAGTTCAAGAAGTTCCTCAAGTGGAACAGGACGGTGTTCAACTACCATGCCGTTATCCTTGGCAAGCTGCTGAAGGCTTCTGTTTGTTATTGAAGGAAGGATTGATTCCGACTTTGGAGTAATGTATGAATTTCCCTTTATGCCTATGAAGTTTGCGGCACCGCACTCATCAATATACTTCTTCTCCTTGGCATCCAGATAAAACTCACTTCCGTAACCCTTTTCATGGGCAATGTTATGGGCATACAGGCTGGCTGCATAGTTGCCACCCACTTTGTACTTACCCATACCAAGAGGAGCAGAACGGTCGTAAGAACGTACCAGGGCATATGCATTGGCAGCAAATCCACCCTTGAAGTATGGACCTACAGGCATTACGAACATCATGCAAAGGTATTCATTGGCTGGTTTTACGCCAACCTCAGCGCCTGTACCGATCAGCAATGGGCGGATATAGAGTGAAGCACCGCTTTCATATGGTGGAATGAAATCCTTGTTCAGTCTGATAACACGGCGGACCATCTCACAGAATGTCTCGGTAGGCAGTTCCGGCATCATGACTGCGCGACAGGTACTCTGCAGACGCTCAGCATTGGCATCCATACGGAACACTCGCACCTGACCATCCTTGCCACGGAATGCCTTAAGGCCTTCAAAAGCCTCCTGACCATAATGAAGGCAGGTGGCAGCTATATGCATTGGAACATATTCTGAATCTGACTCTTCAATTTCACCCCATTTTCCATCCTTGTACCATATGCGTACATTCCAGTCGGTCTTCATATAACCGAACGAGAGATTAGCCCAATCGAGTTCTTTCATAATAGTAATAGTTTAATCAACCGCGAATTTACAAAAAATAGAAATGACCTGTCCTAAAGAATCCTTATTCTTGACAAAAAAAAGGGACCGCCTCACAGAGACGGTCCCTATTTTTATGGAATGCAGGGGTAAAATTACCACTGACGGAAGTTCCACTTGCAGTTGTCGCTGTTCATATCGAACTTGCCAAGAGTAACGTTTGAGTCACCGGCAGACATCAGGCAAACCTTAGCGTCTGAACCTGGAACAGCCTTTGGCATGATACGGTATGTACCATCGGTCAGCTGGTCAATGCTCCACTTCTGTGAGTCAGCACCTGAATATTCAGCCTCTGAAGTTACCTCAAGACCTTCTGTTGCAGTCAGAGCGCGGTTTGTACCAGCGATAACGATCTTGTAGTATGGAGTACCCAGTGCACCTTCCTCAAGAGCAACAAGCTCCCACTTCTGGTTTGGACGGAACTGATAGTCAATTGTCCTTACTGGAATTTCACCTGCAGGCCAGTTGCCGATAACATCCTCAAGCTTCTGGAAAGCAACGGTCTGAGGAGCAGCGTTAGCCTGAGCACCACCGCCGAAGCCCATGCCACGGCCACCGCCGAGACGTACATAGTCAACAGCGATTTCAAGGGCATAGCCACGACGCTCTGATTCAATTTCGTAAACACCGTTCTTGATGTTCTCACCAGCTACAGGCCAGCCGTTCTTCCATACGATAGGAAGGATTGCCAGTGTGCTGCGGCCACCCTGATAGTAGTCAGCCTCCCAGTGGAATGACATCTTCTCAACGCCTTCCTCAACGATGTAACGGCCAAAGTGACCTGCACCGGTATAACCGTCGCGGCAACCTACAACCAGCTTGCCACCACCTTCTACCATGTCACGGCCCATGTTGTCAATGAAAGGACCGGTTGGGCTCTTTGAACGGCCGACGATAATGTTGTAAGTTGAGTTTACACCATCGCAGCAAGTACCGTGAGTACCCAGCAGATAGTAGTAACCATCGTGATACATCATTGTTGAAGCCTCGCAGTCAACAGCAATGTTGATATCCTGAGCACCCTCAAGACGCTTTGCTGTTACAGGGTCGAGCTCGACCATGCGGATGAAACCGAAATATGTACCGAATGTAACGAACAGACGGCCGTCAGGAGTCATGATAAGACCAGCGTCGATAGCATCGCAGTCCTCATCAGGAAGAGACTGGGCAACCTGGTTACGCTCTGCAGCAGGTGGGAAACCATAACCTGGAGCACTTGGGTCAATTGTGTTTACGAAACATGTTACAATGCCGCCAGCGTGAGTACCGCCAAGGCCACCGCCGGTTGTACTGTAGGCAAGAAGGTAACGGTCACCAATCTTGAGCATATCAGGTGCAGCACCTACGTTTGCAATACGCTCACCGCTGGTCCATACCCAACCGTCTTCTGAAACAAGGCCGCTACCACCGGTACCCCATGTATAATACTTACCATTGCACTCTGCGATTGTGGCTGGATCGTGGATGAACGGAGCACCAATCTGAGCCATTACTGTTTCAGACATTGCGACTGAAGCAAGGGCAACCAAGCCCATCTGGAATATTTTTTTCATATCCTATTCTCTTTTTAAATTACTTACAGGTGATTGTGATATTCTTAACTGGTGTGCCGTCTTCGTTAACGAAACGCATGCACATGTCGCTCATACCTGGGCCGTTGATGACTGCAGCGTGAACAATGTTCTTACCCTTCTTCAGAGTAATGCGCTTTGACATGCCATCATCGGCAACCATACGGCGGTCGCTCTGGAGCAGCAGGACTTCCTCACCGTTTACATACCATACAGAAGCTGAGTTTGAACCTGCAGCCAGACGTACTGTCATATCCTCTTCGCAGTTTACAACTGTGAAAGCGTGGAATATAACGCCATAGTGAAGTTCAGACAGGTTTGTAGCAAAACGGAACAGCTTTACATTGAACAGCTTGCTGTCAACTGAGTGCCATGCAAGAGTCTGCTTGGTTGTAGCAGGGAGCTGCTGTGCTGGCTGCTGCTGCATGCCGAAGCCACGGCCTGTTGGACGTGGAGTTTCTGACTCTACCTTAACCTTTGAGCCGGTCTTTGGGAGCTTCTTGAGTTCAGTTGTGTACTGATCCTTGTAGTAAACCTTTGAAAGCTCGGCACGAACATAGCTGTCTGTGAAACCAGAGTTGCCTCCGTTTGGCTTGCTGATTGGCTCAAGGATTGTCCAACGGCGGATAAAGCCCTTCTCATCAGGTGATACAGGAGCTGCATCAGACTTGATTTCTGTGAAATACTGGTCGTACTCGACATTAGTGTTGGCAATACGGGAAGGATCAATAGTCTCTCTCGCTGCGCCTGCCCTTCTTGGGGCATTCTGTGCCTGAACTGCGCCTGAGCAAACAAGTGCGAGTCCAATCATCAGAATTGACTTGAAATTCTTGTTCATGATGAACTGATTGTTTAGTTTAGTGTTGTTTGTAATTGAATAATCTTTATGTCAGCGAAAACGGACGGATCATGAACTGACCGTCCGCCTTCTTTGCTTATGACTGCATTACTTGCCCCAGAAGAACTGAAGCATCTGATAGAGTGAACGGCGCCATGTCAGGAACTCATGGGCAGTATTCGGTGATACATAACCCATTACGTCATAGCCAGCCTCCTTGAGTGATGCAGCTGACCTGTTGATTGCATCTGGGCTCTCCTTTTCACCGCAGCTCATGAAGATCTTCTTGACCTGCTTCTTGTCCTTGATTTCATCGGTGCTGTACTGACCACCGGAAAGCAGTCCGTAGTAACCGAACATTTCAGGACGTGCAAGTGTGATAGAGTGTGTTTCCATACCGCCCATTGAGAGTCCGGCCATAGCGCGGTTGTCCTTGTTGGCGATTGTACGGAAATGTGAATCTACATAAGGAACGAGTTCGTCACAGAGGAACTTCTCAAAGCCTGCATTGCTGCCAAATCCACCGAAGCCACCTGCTGGACGGGCTGCACCCTGACCGGCTGGACGCTGGCCAGCTGGAGCTGCACCTGCTGCTGGACGTGCACCTGCAGGAGCTGCGCCTGCTGCTGGGGCAGCTGGACGTGGACCTGCCGGACGTGCACCACCCATCATGCCTGGGCCAAAACCACCGTTTGTCATACCATAGGTGCAGACTACGATAACCGGCTTGATCTTGCCATCTGCAATCAGGTTATCCAGGATAAGGTTTGCATGACCCTGAGTCATCCAAGCGGTCTCATCCTCACCCCAACCGTGCTGCAGGTAGAGAACAGGATACTTGACATCGGCCTTGTCTGAATGATAGGTAGGTGGAGTGTAGACGAATGCGCGGGCAAGTTCGTTACGGCTCTCTGACCATACGAGAATCTGCTGGACGAATCCGTGTGGGATATTGCGTTCTGCATAGATATCCTTATCTGAGTTGGTTGGGATTTCAATACCGCTCTCCCAACGGGTTGAACCATAGTAGTTGTTTGTTCCAGGATCATTGAAAGTGCCACCGTCAATAGTCAGGTGATAGTAGTGGAAGCCCTCAACGAGAGGAGCGCTGGTGGTACCCATCCATACGCCATCTTCGCCCTTTACGAGATCAGTGCCGCCATTGGTACCTCCAAGTCCGAGTCCTACGGAAACAGACTTGGCCTCAGGAGCATTTACACGGAAACGTGCGTATCCCTGTGAATTGACCATTGGGTACTGCTGACCCGGCTGATTCATTGATGAAGGAACGAAATCTTCCTTGATCTGATTGTTCTGGGCGCTGCAGAACCCTGCTGACAGCAGAGCAGCACCAAGCATTACTGAAAATTTCTTCATAATAGTTTAGGTTAGTTATTTGTTTCAGATTGTGTCAATTTCAATCTCCGGAACTGTCCTTACGCGACACAGTTGTCCCAAAGGCGCAATTCCGAATTACAAATATAGTTCTTTTTCGGCATCCAAAACATAATCGGGCGTTATTTTTGGAAAAACACGGGAATCTTACTCTTCTCCCAGAATCTGGTTGATTTCCTTTTCTGTCCGGTAAAGTTTCTCACGGCAGAGGGCTACCAGTCCCTTGGCTTCTTTCATCCTTTCGCCAATCTGGTCAATATCAAGCGTATTGCCTTCTATCTGACCCACAATCTGCTCAAGCCTGATCATGGCTTCCTCATATTTCATTTCATTGTTTTCCATATTATCCATACTAATTCAATTGTCATTTTTTTACTACACTTGCAACCTGTCCGTCATGAAAACTGGTAACAAGCAAATCACCTTCACTAAGTTCTGACGCATGCTTTACCACACGTCCATTGAGAGTCGTCATAGAATAGCCCTTGGAGAGAATCCTTACAGGATCGGCAAGAGCCAGGCTCTTTTCCGCCATCTCCAGCCTATGCAGGCTGTTCTGAAGCAGTTTCACCCACCCCGCCCTGAGCCGGACATCATAATTCTGAAGACGGCCCTCATGCCTTGTCTTCAGCACGGAAAAGAGTCCGGGTATTTTCTGGGACAGTTTCTGAAAACGGAACGATTCTGATTCCATCTTCCTGCGAACGGAATCACACATCCTGCGGGCAAGTGATTCCAGCCGGTCTGCAGCCTGAAGCACTGTGTCTATCAGGAATTCCGCAGCAGCCGTAGGAGTCTTTACACGCGTATTGGCCACAATGTCACATACCGATTCGTCCCTTTCGTGTCCAATGCCCGTAATAACCGGAAGAGGGAAATTCGCAATATTGTAGGCAAGCCTGTAGGAATCAAAGCAACTGAGTTCACTAACTGACCCACCACCTCTTATTATTACTACCACGTCCCAGTCCGATGCGCTCTCGCTGATACGGTCCAAGGCCGATATCACACTTGACTCAACGCCATCGCCCTGCATCAGCGCAGGAAACAGTTCAGTCATGAACCTGAAACCATAGGCATTGTTTGCCAGCTGATTGCAGAAATCGCCATAACCGGCGGCAGTTTCGGAAGATATGACTGCTATGCGCTGAGGCAGCATCGGCATGGGCAATTCCTTGTTCAGGCCTATCACCCCATCCTGCTGAAGCCGGCTGATTATCTCACGGCGCCGGCGGGCCATGTCACCCAAGGTGTAGGCAGGATCAATATCCTGCACCGTCAGGGAATACCCATATGATTCATGGAACGATACAGTCACTTCCAGAAGGACCTTCATTCCCACACTGAGGCGCTGCCCTGTCGCCATTTCAAACACCGGGCGTATCCGGGAATATGTACCGCGCCAGATATTGGCCTTGGCCTTGGCGACAAATCCCCCTCCCCCTTCATCTTTCTGGACCAGTTCCAGGTAACAGTGCCCAGGACCGGCCACATTCAGGCTGCTTATTTCGGCCTGAACCCAGTACGAACCTCCCATCCCGTACTGCAAAGTCTCGCGCACCAGAGAGTTAAGTTCATACAATGTCATTGTTTCCATAGTATTGTACTACAATTAAGGAGTTATAGTTTTTTTTAATTCCCAAATATATGAAATGATGGTCCAATCACAAACCAGAAACCGCGTTTTTCAGTAATTTTGCACCCTCAAAATGAAAAATACGCATTAATCAGACATGGAAGGACAGAAAACACCCCAGGAACTGGGAACCGAGAAGATTGGAAAACTGCTTTTGAAATATGCCATACCAGCAATCATCGCCATGGTGGCATCATCACTCTATAACATTGTAGACCGCGCTTTCATTGGACATGGGGTCGATTCACTTGCACTGTCAGGCCTGGCAGTGACATTCCCGCTCATGAACCTGTCAGCAGCACTCGGCTCTCTGGTCGGAGTGGGTTCTGCCACACTGATTTCCCTGAAACTGGGACAGAAGCACAATGATACTGCACTTCACGTATTCGGCAACTGCATCACCATGAACGTGTTCATAGGAATCATTTTCGGAGCATTGTCGCTAATCTTCCTCGACCCTATCCTGTTGCTGTTCGGAGCATCGGAAGCCACTATCGGATATGCCCGCGACTATATGGTCATAATACTGCTTGGCAATGCATTCACGCACCTCTACCTTGGCATGAACGCAGTGCTCCGTTCTGCCGGTCACCCCAACATGGCCATGGCCGCAACCATAGGAACAGTACTGCTCAATACCTTCCTGGACTGGCTTTTCATCATGGTATTCCACTGGGGCATACAGGGAGCTGCAATAGCAACCGTAATTGCACAGGTTCTGGCATTCGTATGGCAGTGCTTCAAACTGTCTGACAAGAGCGAACTCATACATCTGCAGCGGGGAATATTCAGGCCCAACCTGAAACTCATTGGCAATATCATAACAATTGGACTCCCTCCATGCCTGATGAATGCAGCAGCCTGCCTGGTAGTGCTTCTCATAAACCGCGGACTGCTTACATACGGCGGTGACCTGGCCATTGGCGCATACAGCATTGTGAACAGCCTCACCTTCGTCTTCGTCATGATAGTACTCGGTTTCAACCAGGCCATGCAGCCTATCGCCGGGTACAACTACGGAGCCGGTCAGCCTGCCCGAGTACTCCAGACCCTCAAGATGACACTTTTCTACGGAACCATAGTAACTACCCTGGGATTTCTTGTCGGCGAATTCCTGACAGACCCATGTATCAGCATATTTACCGATGATTCGGAACTGGCGGCCATCGCAAGCACTGGCATGAAACTGAATTTCCTGGTATTTCCGTTTGTCGGATCGCAGATAGTTACCGGAAACTTCTTCCAGAGCATCGGCATGCCAGGCAAGTCTATCATAATGTCACTGTCACGTCAGGTGATAATACTGATACCGCTTCTGATTATCCTTCCGAAATACTTCGGAATCAACGGCATTTGGTACAGCCTGCCTGCATCCGATGCAATTTCGGTTATCATAGGATTCTCACTTCTGATTCCGCAGGTAAGGAAAATCAGAGCCTCCATAAAGTAACCCACCCGAATGAAAAGGATTGGCATCATTTCCGATACCCACAGCCATTGGGATGACCGCTATGCGGAATTCTTCAAGGGATGTGATGAAATATGGCATGCCGGTGACATAGGCAGCTATTCCATCATTGAAAGATTGAGGGAAACCGCTCCGGTCAGGGCTGTTGCCGGCAACTGCGATGGTCAGGACATAAGGCGTGAATTCAAGGAGACGGCACGTTTTTCCATAGAGGGGGCCGATGTATTGATGCGACACATAGGCGGTTCGCCTGGCCATTACGACATTGGGGTACGGAAAATCTTCCAGGAATCAGGTTCACCAAGCCTTTTCGTATGTGGACACTCCCATATCCTGAAGGTTATGTTCGACAGGAAGTACAACACCTTATTCATAAATCCGGGAGCCGCCGGACTTCAGGGATGGCAGAATGTCAGGACACTCATAAGGATGGAAATCAACGAAGGGAAATTCTCAAACCTTGACGTACTTGAGATTCCCCGGCCGGAACTATTCCCCAGGGCAGACTGAAAAGGATGCCACGACTATAGAATCAATCCCACCTGATAAAGCAGAAGAACCGGCCAGATAGCCGGTTCTTCCTTTTACATAATTTCTTTTCTATCAGTGTGTGCCCTGAAGCAATCAGAATGCACGTCCACCCTGAGGTGCGCCCTGGCCACCGCCTGGGAATCCACCGCCTGGGAATCCGCCGCCGAAGCCACCCTGGCCGCCCTGCTGCATGCGCTGACGACGCTCTTCCTGAGCCTTGTCATACTTTTTCTTCTGCTCGTCTGTCAGGAAAGACTTGATCTTGGCCTCCTGAGCCTCGCGCTGCTTCTGCATCTGCTCCATCATAGCCTGCATATCCATCTGCTGACCCTGGCCGCCACCGTTCATCATCTCCTCACGGCGCTTCTGCTGCTCCTTGGCATTCTTTACATAATAGGTGTAGATTGAATCGTACTGAGCCTGGTTCAGAGTGAGCTGCTCCTTCAGGTTGTCAGCCTGACGCTTAGCCATCTCTTCTGGAGTCATCTGCTGACCCTGGCCACCGCCAAAGCCCATTCCGCCTCCGAAACCACCACCGAATCCCTGAGCAAAGCCAAGGGTTGATACCATCATTGCTGCAACAGCAAAAATAAACTTCTTCATAATTGTAAATTTTTAATTGTTAGTAATATCTTTTCCCTGTGAAGTCCCCGGGAGAACTATTCCGCTGGGAAACTTCACATATAAGATATCCGTTTTTTGAAAAAGTTGAATCGGACAGCAAAGAATATGAAAAAAAAGAGAGAACATCATGAAGATGCTCCCTCTTTCCATAGAATATTGTCAATAGGATCAATCCTCCATGAGGAGTTCCATAATTCTGATAGCTGACTTTGATACCTTTGAACCAGGGCCAAAGATTGCAGCAGCACCAGCCTTGTACAGGAAGTCATAGTCCTGTGCAGGAATAACACCGCCGACAATAACCATGATATCCTCACGGCCAAGCTTCTTGAGCTCTTCAATTACCTGAGGAACCAGAGTCTTGTGACCAGCAGCCAGTGAAGAAACGCCAAGTACATGAACGTCATTTTCAACTGCCTGACGGGCTGATTCTGCAGGAGTCTGGAACAGAGGACCCATATCAACGTCAAAGCCGCAGTCTGCATAACCGGTAGCAACAACCTTTGCACCACGGTCATGACCATCCTGACCCATCTTTGCAATCATGATACGAGGTCTGCGACCTTCCTTCTTTGCAAACTCTTCTGTGAGGGCGCAAGCCTTCTCAAAGTCTTCGTCCTTCTTACTTTCTGATGAGTACACGCCTGAAATAGTTCTAACGATTGCTTTATATCGACCTACAATTTTCTCACATGCATATGAGATTTCACCCAGTGATGCACGAACCTTGGCTGCCTCGACAGCAAGTTCCAGCAGGTTGCCCTCGCCGGTCTCTACGCACTTTGTGATTGCATCGAGAGCCTTCTGGACAGCAGCCTCATCGCGGTTTGCACGGAGCTGGTTCAGACGTTCAATCTGCTGGTTGCGTACAGCAGTGTTGTCAATCTCAAGGATATCGATTGGATCTTCGTGATCAAGGCGGTACTTGTTGATACCAACGATGGTCTGAACGCCAGAGTCAATTCTTGCCTGAGTACGTGCAGCAGCCTCTTCGATACGCATCTTAGGTACACCAGTCTCAATAGCAGCGGCCATACCGCCAAGCTTTTCAACTTCCTGGATAAGAGCCCATGCCTTGTGAGCAATTTCGTTGGTAAGAGTCTCAATGTAGTATGAACCTGCCCATGGGTCAACCTCACGGCATACATTGGTCTCTTCCTGAATATAAATCTGAGTGTTACGTGCAATACGTGCAGAGAAGTCTGTAGGAAGTGCGATAGCCTCGTCAAGAGCATTGGTATGCAGTGACTGGGTGTGACCCAGTGCAGCAGCCATAGCCTCGATACATGTACGACCTACGTTGTTGAAAGGATCCTGCTCGGTCAGTGACCAACCTGAGGTCTGTGAGTGTGTACGCAGAGCCATTGACTTCGGATTCTTCGCACCCAGGCTCTTTGTGATCTTTGCCCAGAGCAGACGAGCTGCACGCATCTTTGCAATTTCCATCAGGTGGTTTGTACCGATAGCCCAGAAGAATGAAAGACGTGGAGCAAATACGTCAATGTCCATACCGGCATTGATACCGGCGCGCAGATATTCCATACCGTCAGCCAGAGTATAAGCAAGCTCAATGTCAGCAGTAGCACCTGCCTCCTGCATGTGGTAACCTGAAATTGAGATGCTGTTGAACTTAGGCATGTTCTTTGAAGTGTACTCAAAGATATCAGCGATGATCTTCATTGAGAACTTAGGAGGATAGATATAGGTGTTACGTACCATGAACTCCTTGAGGATATCGTTCTGGATAGTACCAGCCATTTCATCCAGCTTGGCGCCCTGCTCAAGACCAGAAACAATGTAGAATGCCAGAACAGGAAGAACGGCACCGTTCATTGTCATTGATACAGACATCTTATTCAATGGAATACCATCAAACAGGACCTTCATATCTTCTACTGAGCAGATTGATACACCTGCCTTACCTACGTCACCTACAACACGTTCGTGATCAGCGTCATAGCCACGGTGGGTAGCAAGGTCAAATGCAACTGACAGACCCTTCTGGCCGGCAGCCAGGTTACGGCGATAGAATGCATTTGATTCCTCGGCTGTTGAGAATCCGGCATACTGACGGATTGTCCAAGGACGCATTACGTACATTGTTGAATAAGGACCACGGAGATTTGGGGCAATACCTGCTGCATAGTTCAGGTGCTCCATTCCCTCAAGATCTTCCTTTGTATATACAGGCTTTACCTCGATCTTCTCTGGAGTTGTCCAAAGCTCGCCGGCATTTTCTGAAGCCTTGCAGTTGCAGAGTCCCTCATTCTGGGCTGCTGCCTTGATATCGATATTTTTAAAATCAGGTTTCATTCTTTCGGAAAATTAAATGTTGAGCATTTTGTTGAACTCCTTGAGTGTCTCCAGGACATTGCAACGTACATGAACATAGTTCTTGATACCTGCAGCCTGAAGATCCTCCATGCATGCCGGAGCACCGGCAATTACGAAGATAGCACTGTCACCTACAGCCTGGAATGCTGCTGGACCGTACTCTGCATATTCATCATCGCTTGAGCACAGAACAACAACGTCTGCACCAGCCTTCTTTGCAGCCTCAGCTCCCTCCTCAACAGACTTGAAACCAAGATTGTCAATGATTTCATATCCGGCGCAACCGAAGAAGTTGCCTGAGAACTGTGCACGTGCCTGACGCATTGCCAGATTACCGATTGTCAGCATGAATACCTTTGGACGCTTTCCGCTTGCCTCAGTTGCAAGGCGAAGTTCCTCGAACTGTGAAGCAATGCGTGAACTGTCAATTGTAGCAATTGTCTTCTCCTGTGAATCAGCAGCACAGCAGCACTTGCATGCCTTTGGCGCACGACCCTCTGAGAGTTCCTTGATATTTGGGAACTGATTTGTTCCAAGAAGTGACTCTCTGCGCTTTGCTACAGCCTCGTGACGTGAAGCGTTTGTTGCATTGACAGCTTCCTGAACCTTACCAGCCTTGACCATTGCCAGCATACCACCCTCTTCCTCAACGCTGAGGAACAGTTTCCAAGCCTGCTCAGCAATTGCATCAGTCAGATGTTCAATATAGTAAGAACCACCGGCTGGGTCAACTACCTTATCGAAATGTGACTCTTCCTTCAGCAGGAGCTGCTGGTTTCTTGCCAGATGCTCTGAGAATTCCTCAGGCTTTGCATAAGTAGCATCGAAAGGAACAACGGTGATTGAATCAACACCTGCGATTGCAGCACTCATAGCCTCGGTCTGTGAACGCAGCAGGTTTACATATGGGTCGAAGATTGTCTGGTTGTACTTTGTAGTAACGGCATTGATCTTCATCTTGCATGAGCAGCGGCAGATACCGTCTTCAGGCTTGTTGTCACAGTTGCATGCAGGCTTGTAGGCCTCAACGATCTTGGCCCACAGCATTCTTGCTGCACGGAACTTTGCAATTTCCATGAAGTAGTTTGAACCGATACCGAAGTTGAACTGAATCTTCTTGGCAACTGCATCAGCAGCTACGCCTGCCTCAGTAAGTGAACGCATGTATTCATTACCCCAGGCAAGAGCATAACCAAGTTCCTGATAGCAGAATGCACCTGAATCAGAGAGAAGTGATGCAGAAGCTGTCAGGCAGCGGAATTTCTTGAGAGGAGCAAGAATCTCAAGAAGCTTGGCAGCACTGTCCAGATTGTTTTCAACGCCCTTCTTCATCATGGCCTTGATAGGGTCATAGATGATTGAGCCGCGGAGAGTCTCGAGATTATAGTTCATCTTGGTGAAGTAAGCCACCAATGCCTCAGCCTGAGCGCATGCCAGGTCTGGGCAGATGCCGAAGTTCACGTCAATACAGTCAGCATGAATGCCAGCCATGAGGACCTCAAGGTCAGCAACCTGAAGTACTCGGCCGCAGCAGCAGAAATTGAGAGAGTCAACACCCTTGTTGAGTACATCAAGAGCCTTGGCATTAGCCTCCTTCAAATCCTTGGTGCTGATGCCCTGACGAACCATCCAGCTGTTGTCGTCAGCCTTGGTTCCACGTCTGTACGGGAACTCGCCCGGTCTTGTCTCGGTGTCAACACCCTGAAGGTCTTCAGCACGGTAGAACGGCTGGACCTTGAATCCTTCGTTTGTCTTCCAAACGAGTTTCTTTTCAAAATCGGCACCCTTCAGGTCTACTGTGATCTTTTCCAACCACTCCTGAGTAGATACGGGCGGGAACTCTGAAAAGAGTTTTTCCTTGTTGTTTGCCATTTTTTTATGTTTATTGTATGATGATTATTCAGTCTCTTCCAAAAAGACCCGCAAATATACTCCATATTATTCTATTTCCCTAATTAATAAGGTATGAATATTTATAGAAAACGTTCCATTTTAAAGCTTGTTTGCAATACAGGAAACAGAAATTAGCAGTACCTTTGCGCAAAATTTCGAAAAAGAACAGATTTGCTTAACTAAAAAACTGATATACAATGGATTGGCTTAACAATCTCCTTACGAACGAAAATTCTGTTGCACACATCCTGCTGCTCTATTCTTTCGTTATTGCAGTAGGCGTAATGCTGGGCAAGGTAAAAATCGCAAAAATCTCCTTCGGAGTTGCATTCATCCTGTTCACCGGCATTGCAGCCGGACACTTTGGACTGACCGGAAACCTGAGCGTAATCAACTTCATCCAGGACTTCGGACTCATACTGTTCGTATACAGTCTGGGCCAGCAGGTCGGTCCGTCATTCTTCACATCGTTCCGCAAGGGCGGCATGCGCATGAACAGGCTGGCGGTAGAAATGGTTTTCCTGAACCTGCTCGTAGCAGTAGGCGTCTATTTCCTGCTGTTCGACACAAGAGACTCCAGCAGTTTCCCCATGCTTGTTGGCGTTCTCAGCGGTGCTGTCACCAACACGCCGGGACTTGGTGCTGCTGAAGAGGCACTTCGCCAGACAGGCAAGACCGGCATTGACATTGCAACCGGCTATGCCTGTGCATATCCTCTTGCAGTTGTCGGAGTCATCATGGTTCCTATGATTGTCAAGCTGATATGCAAGATCAAGGACAGCAAGGAAAACGAACAGCTGGCAGCACTTGAGCAGGGCGATACCAGCAAGAAGCCAACCAGGCAGTACCTTGAAGTCAAGAACGAGAGACTCGAAGGAAAGAGCATTATTGAGCTGCGCAAGATAATCAACCGCGATTTCATCTGTTCAAGAATACTCCACGACGGCAACATCAGCATTCCCCACAAGGACACAATGATACATATGGGTGACCAGCTCTGCATTGTCAGTTCAGAGGAATCAGCCGAGGCCATACTGACAATCGTGGGTGCTCCTGTAGAAAACGAATGGGTTGAACCCGCAAACTCAGAACCCCTGGTATCACGCAGGATTGTCATTACCAAGGAAAAAATCAACGGCAAGACACTGGGCGAACTCCATCTGGGCAGCATTTACGATGTTACCATCACCCGAGTTGTACGTGCCGGCCAGGAACTGCTTGCAAGCGCCAGCCTGGCACTCCAGATAGGTGACCGCCTCACAGTAGTCGGAAGCAAGGGCAACGTGGCAGCCATTGCAGACCGCGTAGGAAACGAAATGAAACGACTCGATGTTCCAAACATCGCGACACTGTTCATAGGAATCATGGCAGGCGTACTTCTGGGCAGCATTCCAATCAGCATACCAGGCATCCCAACCCCAATGAAGCTCGGTCTTGCCGGCGGTCCCCTTATTGTGGCTATCCTGATAAGCCGTTTCGGTTCCAAGCTTGGACTGGTAACATACACCAAGGCGAGTGCAAACATGATGCTGCGTGAAGTCGGCATTGCGCTCTTCCTTGCAAGTGTAGGCATCAAGTCAGGCGCAACCTTCGTAGAGACAGTCACCTCAGGCGACGGCCTGATTTACATGCTGGCAGGTCTCATCATCACGGTAGTGCCAGTCTTCGTAATCTCATTCATAGCAAGAGTGAAGTACAAGATGAACTACTACAGCATAATCGGCCTCGTTGCAGGCGGAAGCACAAACCCGCCGGCCCTGGCATTCGCCAACAGCCAGACCGAGCACGATGCACCTGCCGTCGCTTATTCAACGGTATATCCACTGACAATGTTCCTCAGGATCCTGACTGCACAGCTCATGATAATCATAGGCAGTTCCCTGTTCTGATCAGTCAGGCTCATGTACATCAAAAAAGGCCCCACGGAAGCGTGGAGCCTTTTCTGTTATACTGATACCTCTGCCTTGATGTGCGGGTGCGGATCATAATCGACCAGCTGGAAATCTTCATACTTGAAATCGAAGATGCTCCTTACATCGGGATTGATAATCATACGGGGCAGCTTGCGCGGTTCCCTGGAGAGCTGGAGCTTAGCCTGCTCTATGTGGTTCAGGTAGAGATGGGTATCACCCGTAGTATGAATGAATTCACCCGGCTTCAGGCCTGTCACCTGTGCAACCATCATTGTCAGTAGTGCGTATGAAGCAATATTGAAAGGTACGCCCAGGAAAGTGTCTGCACTGCGCTGATACAACTGGAGGCTCAACTTGCCGTTTGCCACATAGAACTGGAACATAGTGTGGCACGGAGGAAGGGCCATGTAGTCTGTCTGTCCCGGATGCCATGCGCATACAAGCATACGGCGGCTGTCGGGATTGTTCGTCAGCTGGTTTATTATATCCTGAATCTGGTCGACCACCACGCGGTTGCCATCCTTGTCAAGAGTCTCGAATGCGCGCCACTGCTTACCGTAGACCGGTCCCAGTTCGCCGTTTTCATCGGCCCACTCATTCCATATTCTTACACCGTTTTCCTGCAGATACCTGACATTGGTATCGCCGTTCAGGAACCAGAGAAGTTCATATATTATAGACTTCAGATGCAGTTTCTTCGTTGTAAGGCATGGGAATCCCTCTTCGAGATTGAATCTCATCTGATGTCCGAAAACGCTGATTGTGCCGGTTCCCGTACGGTCCCCCTTCTGCACCCCCTCCTTGAGGATTCTGTCCAGCAGTTCAAGATATTGTTTCATATTGGTTTTGTCCTATTAGGGTGCGAATATACAGAAAAAAGCGAAGAAACATCACCAGTTCATGTCAAGAACATATGGAGTTCCTGAGGCTGTCAGTCCGGCACCTCTTATGCGGAACTGCTTCGATGTTCCGTTATTGTAGAATTCGACCCTTGCATGACCATTTTCATCAGTAATCACATTCGGATTCCAATAGAGTGTCCTGCGGAAGTCCACATCACCGTGAACCGGGCCATTCGGATACTGAGGAGAATAGAACTGGACAGGCTCCGAGAAACCCTCCACGCTGGTCTCACGCTGACTCAGGTTGCGGATTTCACTTTCAGTCAGCAGCTGATAATCTTCCTTCACCAATATATCGACCAGGATATATCTATTCACATCGGAATACACGTCAACGAGATAGTTCACGTTAATTTTCTTTGTATTGTATTCATTCAGCAGCGGAGTCAGGTCATAAATATCGCGTCTGTACATGGGGTCATCAAACACAAGTATGCTCTTTACATCTATCAGGTCAATTTCAAGGGGGTTATCGAATCCCTTGGTAGTAGGTATCTCCTTGGAATTGTGTACGTAGAAAAATACAGGATACCTGTATGGATAACCCGTATTCTCCATCAGATAGTCAAATACGTCAGAAGTATAATTGCCCTCGTCAAGAACCATTTCTGCATCCTTTCTGGCATCGAACGCCACAAAGGTATCGTAGTCAATGAACCGGCGTTCTGCGGTAACGTCAACCTCATCCAGAAGTACTCCCAGGTCTTCATTTATAACCTCAGCCAATCCAGTGTCCTTCTTCTTGTCATCAACGAAATCAACTCGGCTGGAGTTATGCTCAAGCAGGTCCTTTTCGGCTGGCAGTACAGCGCGGGCGACTGGAATATCTGAACGTTCCAGCTTGATTCTGCGTTTGGTCTCGGGGACCTCCCTCTTGCCATTTCTCCTGCTTCTAAGGACGCTTATACCCATCCTGGCAGTATTATAGAAATCATTCAGGTCAAATCCGAAATAACCGATTTCCTCGGTATGATACAGAAAACTGCTGAATTTTGATTTATCCCGGGGAACCACCGAGCCACGTACTGTCACATTCTCCACAGGTTCTCTCTTCCTGTATGTCAGTATCCATCCATTCATGGTAAGACTATCCTCTATCCTATGCTTCTCATTGAACTCGTCCAGTCCCGTCATGTTTCTCCATTCATACCTTTCCCAACCCTGAACCAGAGTGAGCAGGTCCAACGCACGCAGATGCTCGGCGTCTCGGCTCTCCATATAGTAGTCAGGCCTTCTTATGTACCCCCTGAGGTCCGATGAAAGCAGCAGGTTTGTCAATATGTTATCAGTGTGTCCGTTGCCGTAATCTGCAATATCTGAAACCGAGAGGCAGAAGCGGTCGCGTATTGGATTTCCATTGCGGTCGGTAAGGTCAAGTTCCATGACCTGCTTTCCGAAACTCATTCTGGTCATACTGTCAGTACCGACGACTATCTTCGGAGCAACGAATCTGTCATTTCCATGGAAAAGGCTTCTTGACGAGAGAATCTCGCCGCGCCTATTGTAGAGAGTAATGCGGCAAATGCCTACAGGCCATGATGAGCAATCCATGCTGACACCCATTGTATCGGCCATGATAATCTTCTCAAAGCCTATCAGTTCGCCTCGGCACGACACAGCAAGTCCGACTTCGGTCTCAGTCCTGTCAGAAGTATGGTATATATCAGCTTTCAGGCATGTATCACTATTCTCTGACACTATCATTGAGAATCCGGACTTGACAGGTTTCGGCAGTTTGAAACGCTTTGAATTTCCGTTTTCTGCAACGAACTTCACATTCTCACGCAACTGGCCATCTGGTATTATTGTAAAAGATCCCATGCCATCATGCTCCACCGCAGCTGATTTGCCGTCATCAATCACAATTGTCCCGTTCAGATCCTCACCGACTGGGCCATATGCCTTGAATGCGATATTTGCAGGAAGTCCAATTACCAGATCACCTCCTTCTGGATAGAAAACCACATTGATCTTTCCGTCTTCGTTTTCTGATTCCTGACGCTTCTGGTTGTACTCAGGAATTTCTTCCTCCCTAATTATCGCGTTCTCATAGAGTCCCTGTTTGCGGGGCAGCTCATACACGGGGAATACACGGGAAAAGCACGCCTCGGGACTGAAGTCCAGCATATTCTGGGTATATGCCCTGACTTCATAGTAACCGCTTGGGTAATAGGTCATTCCCCTTTTTTCGCGGGCCTGGGCAGTGGCAGCATCCATAAGCGCAATACCACCATCAGCCTGACCGGCTATGACCTTCAGTTTCTGCCGCTGCAGCAGTGCCCCGCCAGGTCCGAGCAGATCCACATAGAGGACCTTGCTGGGACCTCTCTTAAGGGTCGATGTTTCAGTGACGAATGCCTTGAACCAGATAGCCTCCCCCTGGAAGTAAGCTGTATTATCGAACTCCAGGTAAACCTTCTCCTGTGGATATATCTGATTGAACTGATGTATATTGCCGGCATACTGCATGAGCAGGTCCGCTGAACTGGTATCAGCAGGCGCAACTATCTTCTTTCTTCCAAAGATCCCGGCACTTGCCGGAATGATGGCAAGAAACAAGGAGAAAAGCAGCAGTACCCTTTTCATGATGATTATCCTCGGGTCAGAGGGATTTCCTGCGGTATGTTATGAATGAGTATGGATGAATATTCTTCTCATCCGGCCCAAAGTCCTCACGGCTGACTGTTTCCCAGTCACCGCTTGACAAGAAATCAGGGAAATAGGTATCGGCCTGCTCGGGAACTGCATGCACAAGAGTCACCTCTAGTTCGTCAGCCAGAGGAAGTGCCTGCCTGTAAATCTCAGCACCTCCAATCACATAGACATGGTCGTCAGGGGCACATGTTGCAAGCGCGTCCTGGATTGACTGGTATGAGTCCGCTCCTGGGAAAGTCAGAGAACTGTCACGGGTCAGTACAATATTGCGCCTATCAGGCAATGCCCCCTTTGGCAGAGACTCGAAAGTTTTCCTTCCCATGAGCACTGTATTACCCATGGTAAGAGACTTGAACCTCTTCATATCTGCCGATATACGGAAAACCAACCTGTTCTGGAATCCTATGGCAAGGTCCTCGGCTATTGCAACTATTATTGAAATCATATTTCTGCAGTTTGTGCCTTCTCAAACAGGCGTTATCGGAAATCTTATCATACTGATGATTGCGAATATATGCTTTTTTTTTTAATTTCGCGCTATTGATACGGAAAATTCTGATAATGGAACAGTTACCCAGTGACTTCATAACCCAGATGTCGGGCATTATGCCGGAAGGCCAGGTCAGCGAACTCTGTGCATCACTGGGTACAGCCCCTTCTGTCAGCATAAGGCTGAACGAATCACGCAAAAACGCGGCAGTACTTGCCGAAGAGTCACTGGGCATGCCCCTCAATGAGCATGTACCCTGGTGTTCGACAGGTTATTATCTGCCCGAAAGGCCAAGCTTCACCATGGACCCGCTGTTCCATGCCGGCGGATATTATGTGCAGGAGGCATCATCCATGTTTCTTGAGCAGGCTGTACGGAAATGCGTGAGCGGGCCTGTCAGCGCACTTGACCTTTGCGCTGCCCCCGGAGGCAAGTCCACTCACCTCATCTCACTTCTGCCGGAAGGCAGCGTGCTGACATCAAACGAGATACAGCGTGGACGGGCCCAGATCCTGGCCGAGAACATGACCAAGTGGGGAAACCCTAACGTAATAGTAACCAACAATTCCCCTGCCGAAATAGGCAAGAGCGGACTTGAGTATGACTTGATAGTGGTCGATGCCCCATGCTCAGGCGAAGGCATGTTCCGCAAGGACCAGGGCGCCATTGACGACTGGAGCCTTCAGAACGTATCAATGTGTGCCTCGCGCCAGAAACAGATTCTGGCCGACATCTGGCCGGCACTGAAACCGGGAGGATTCATCATATACAGCACCTGCACATTCAACACCAGTGAAGATGAAGAGAACGTCCACTGGCTCATGCAGGAATACCATGCTACCCCTGTAAGGATAGACATTCCGGAAGAGTGGAATATTACGGGGGGCCTTGATTCTTCGGACCTGCCTGTATACCATTTCATGCAGCACAGGACCAGGGGTGAAGGATTCTTCCTGGCGCTACTCCAGAAACCGCAGGGAGAACCAATCCGTAAGTCAAGGCCCATGCAGGCCAAGTCAGACAGGATTCCCGACAATGTCAGGAACTGGATATGCAACCCTGACAGCTTTGTCTTCCTGTCCGATAAAGGCGACATCCATGCATACCCGGCCGCAAACGCTTCTGTAATGATGCAGTCCAGGGCACTGCTCAGAACCCTTGTCACAGGAATCCATGTGGCAGGCACAAAAGGAAAAGACTATATTCCAGCCCACGCTCTCGCCATGTCGTCGGCAATTTCCAGTGAGGCATTCACAACTGTCGAAGTCACTCAGATGCAGGCACTGGCATACCTTCACTGCGAAGCCATACAACTGGACGACTGCCCAGTGCGCGGAATTGTTTTGCTAAAATGGAAAGGCATACCCATAGGATTCGCAAAGAACCTGGGCAACAGGGCCAACAACATGTACCCCCAGGAGTGGAGAATCAGAAAAGATATCCAGCCTATCGCCCATACAGGCCGTAAGTAGTCCTGAGCACACGGAATTCTGTCCTTCGGTTAAGCTGGTTGCATATCTCCTGCTGTTCTTCGGGCAGTGCACGCACAAACTCTTCAGTCAGTACATCACCCTCTTTCAGGAACTGATGCTGTTCAGACAGCTTGCGCCCCACGCTCTTCGGCTGTGTCTCGCCATATCCCTTGGCAGTCAGCCTGGCGCTATCAATGCCATGATTAATCAGATAGCGTACCACACTCTCGGCGCGCTGCTGTGAAAGGCGTTCATTATAGGAATCATTTCCCTTGTAGTCGCAGTGTGCTCCAATCTCTATGGTAACATTCGGATTGTCAGACAGCAGCTGAACCAGGCCGTCAAGTGATTCTGCCGACTCAGGCCTCAGGGTCGCCTTGTCAAAATCAAAGAAAATGTTGTCAATCAGGACCGGCTTTGAAATTGAAGAGAGCGGAAACTGCAGTACATATTCCCTGTCCTCATCAGTATTCTCAGCCTGAATCTCCTCCTTTACGTTCATATACCCCTTCGATGTACCCGACAGCACATAGCGCGCACCCGGTGTTACTCTCTGGGTAAATGACCCATCCGGCTTGACCGCCAGTTTCAGGTTGGTTCCGTCATCACCTACCAGATAAACCAGTGCGTCGGGCAATTCATATCCATCCTTCTCATACACCCATCCCGTTATCCTGTGAACGGTTTCAGGCAGTTCAAATGACCATATATTGTCACGGCCACGGCCGTCATTGCGGTTCGAAGAGAAGAATCCGCGGTTCAGGTCACCCTGAAAAGTTATGCCGAAGTCATCACCGTTTGAATTGACCGGATACTTCATGTTTGTAACTGTCCAGTGTTCATCGGTCTCCTGATGGGCGCAGAAAATATCAAGTCCACCCATTCCCGGATGACCGTTGGACGAAAAATAGAGATCACCATTGCTGCGGAACACAGGAAACATCTCATCGCCGGGCGTATTTATCTCCGGTCCCAGATTCTCGGCTCCAATCATCCTTTCTCCCAGCTGAACCCTCCATATATCCAGTCCGCCCTGACCGCCGTCCATGTCAGAAACGAAATATATCCATTTTCCGTCAGGCGACAGTGCGGGATGAGCATATGAATAGACAGAATCACTGGCATTGCCGTAGGGTGAAGCCTCACCCCATGATGCGTCACTCCTGTCTGACTTGTATATCCTGGCCGGTTTCGGAACCTGGGGATCAGTTTCACAGCGCGTAATGTACATTGTCTGGAAATCAGGGCTGAAAGCCGTACTGCCGTCCTCATATGAACTGTTCAGTCCCCCTTCAACGCGGACCGGTTTCTTCCATTTGCCCTTATCATCGAGTTCCGACATGAATATGTCACTGCTCTTCATGCCGGTAATGCCATTTATTTCATCACCGTCACTCTCATTGCGGGTCGATGTAAAGTAAATGCGCGAATACTCCTCATTTCCGAATGCCGGGGAATAGTCGCTGAAACGGCTGCTCATGACTGTGTTCTTCTTTACCACATACCTTGAGGGATTATCCTTCCACTCTCTGGCAAGGTCACATGATTCCAGGCCCCTTGAAGCCAGAATATCATCGGGGTTCCACTTTAGGGCTATCTCATAGTTCTTCCTTGCCTCCTTCAGGTTACCGTTCATCATCTGCATGTCACCCAGGTAGCGGTACATGGTGGAATCGGGGTAATGGTATCGGGCTGCATTCTGATAGGCGGCCAATGCGCGCGGGACATATCCCACCTTGCGGTAACACTCGGCCAGGATGAACGCCCTTTCGGCACGCAGGGCCTTCTCCGATGAGGGGGTAGAAGAATAGGCACGCTTGTAGAAAGCCGCTGCGTCAGTGTATTCTCCCAGAGCAAATTTCTGGTCACCTTTGCGCAGCTGCGCCTCTGCGCCGCAACCACTCAGTAGAGCAGTCACCAGCAACAATTTCAATAATAAATACCAATTCTTCAGCTTCATCGCATATACGGCATGGCAGCCTGCATGTCATTCCTGATTACAGCAGGACTGCCCCTGACACCTATAATAACTGAACTTTATGAAAATTATTGCAGAATCCGGGCCGAATTGTCAGCCATCACATCTTTCACAACGGCTGTTACCATCTGTTTCAGTTCATCAATGAACTGCGCCGGACTATACTTGTGACGCTCAATTTCGCGAAGTCTCTTTTCCCAAATGCCAGTCAGTTCTGCACTTTTGAGCAGTTCTTCATGAATAAGGCCTATCAGTTCCTTTCCTGTTGAAGTCGGGAAGATATTCTTCTTCTCCTTTTTCATATATCCACGCTTGTACAGCGTTTCAATTATGGCTGCACGTGTTGAAGGACGTCCTATTCCATTCTCCTTCATGGCATCACGGAGTTCTTCGTCAGTAACCAGCTTACCCGCAGTTTCCATAGCCCTCAGCAGCGTTGCCTCGGTGTAGGGTTTTGGCGGCTGTGTCCATTTCTCCTGCAATTCGGGCAAGTGAGGACCCGATTCATCAACATTGAAGGCTGGCAGTACGCGTTCCTCGTCATCAGGCTTTTCACTGTTTTTCTCCTTTTCGAACAGCACACGCCAACCTGGCTTAAGAATCTCCCGTCCCGTTGTCTTGAATTCCACCGAACCGGCCTTTCCCAGTACTACGGTCTGGGCAAACTGGCATTCTGGGTAGAATGCGGCAATAAACCTGCGGGCAATAAGGTCATACACCTGCCTTTCATACTGGGACAGTGTATTCGGATACACGCCGGTTGGTATGATTGCATGGTGATCGGTCACCTTTGAATTGTCAAACACCCTCTTGCTCTTGGGCAACTTCTTTCCCGCGAGCGGTGAGGTAAACTCCGAGTAATCCTTCAGCCCATCCAGAATCTTAGGACACTTCGGATATATGTCATCACTCAGGTACTGCGTATCAACACGCGGATAGGTGGTGAATTTCTTTTCGTATAATGACTGTACCGTCTTCAGGGTATCTTCGGCTGACATTCCATACTTGCGGTTGCATTCTACCTGAAGTGAAGTCAGGTCAAAGAGCTTGGGAGCATAGTCCTTACCCTCCTTGCGGGTAACACTCTGTACTACAAAATTCAGGTCCCTGATTGATTCCAGCAACTTTTCAGCTTCCTCCCTGTCAGAATACTTGCCCTTCGTTGAATTGAACTGGACATCACGGTATGAAGTCTTCAGTTCCCAGTACTGTTCGGGCTTGAAATTATCGATTTCATTCTGACGGGTCACTACCAGAGAGAGAGTTGGAGTCTGTACCCTGCCTATGGAAAGCACTCCCCTGTTCTTCTGGTTCCGGTATTTGAGAGTATACAAACGGGTTGCATTCATTCCAAGAAGCCAGTCGCCTATTGCCCTGCAAAGTCCAGCCTCATACAGGGACTGGAAATCAGACTGGTCCTGCAGGTGCTGAAAGCCCTCACGGATTGATTCTTCAGTAAGCGAAGATATCCACAGTCTCTTGACCGGACATTTTACTCCTACTTTCTGCATAACCCATCTCTGAATGAGTTCACCCTCCTGTCCGGCATCACCGCAGTTGACTATGCCATCGGCCTTCAGCATAATGGACTCAATAATCCTGAACTGCTTCTCTATTCCCTTGTCATCGATCAGCTTAATTCCGAAGCGGGGCGGTATCATTGGAAGTGAACCCATGTTCCATCCCTTCCAGTTATCGGTATAGTCGGCAGGTTCCTTCAGTGTACACAAATGTCCAAAGGTCCAGGTAACCTGGTATCCATTACCTTCGTAATAACCATCCTTCCTGGAATTTGCTCCGAGTACATTGGCCAATTCCTTGGCAACGCTCGGTTTCTCTGCTATGCAAACTATCATTTTAGGTTTCTATGTTTTTCGGTATTGCAAATTTAAGCTATAAAAGGTCATCTTGCAAATGAAGAAGACAAAAGAAGGCCACCATTGATTGGTAGCCTTCTTTCTAAATTATCAGTATATCAGATTAATACTTGTCCTTGCTTGCTCTTGTTGAAGAGTAGACGATATTCAGCGCTGAAGCCTTACGCAACTGCTGCTTAACGTCGGTGACAATACCCATCTGAGTCTTCTGGTCAATCTTGAGAGAAATCTTCATGAAAGGCTTATCTCTTTCAGGCATGCTTCCACGCTCCTGGGCAACATACTCACGGATTGCATCTGGTTCAGCGTACTTGTCATTCAGCTGAATACGTGTTGCAGGTCCATATACTGCACGCAGTTCCTTGGTAGGTGTACCAATGTAGATGTGTGAAACCAGTGATTTCTTTTCAAGCTTCTCAATTTCTGTTCCTGCAGGAATGGTGAACTGAACCTTGAGCTCAACTTCACGCATTGATGTAACCATCATGAAGAAGAACAATACAGAGAAGATCAAGTCAGGAAGAGACGAAGTATTCAACTCCGGCATTTCCCTTTTACCATTACTTCTAAACTTACTCATAATTACTGTCCTCCATATTGTTTTGGTTCTGCTTCAGAAATCTTTGATGGATACATACCCTTTGCGTATGTCTGCTGGTCTTCTGTGCAGTCAATCCAATGATGACGGAATGTCTGCCAGCACCACTCATCTCTGAGTTCATTGTAAGCCTTACTCAACTCATTCTGCACATCAAAGTATACAGAATAGTCTGTTACACGGTCAGTCTGCAGGGAGATAACGTGCTTGACTGTCGTAACAACAGTCTTGAAGCCCGGAATCTCATACTCTTCCTTAGCTGGAAGGTTAGCCTTGTCTTCTGGGTTGGCAATGAATTCCTTTGCCAGTTCCTTAAGCTGGCTGATGTCAATCAGCTCGCCGCGGCACAGGATTTCGTTGTTCATGTTGACAAGTACAACCATTACATTACGCTCCTTAACCTTAACTTCCTGTTCCTCTGCATTCGGATCCCATTCAGGCAGACGTCTTGTCAGACCCATATCGGTATCCATTGATGTGGTCACAAGGAAGAAGATCAACAGGATGAACGAAATGTCAGCTGTTGATGAAGAGTTCAGTCCTGGAACTTTTCTTTTGCCTTTTCCCATTACTTTACTCTTTTTTGGAAGGTTTATCTTCTAGCCTTGAACACACCGATCATTGAGAGGAATGTGCTCAGGATAGTAACGATTACGAGTGCATAGATTGAATAAACGCAGACATCAGTCAGCTTCAGCATGGCAACATTCTCGAACAGGGTCTTGTCACCAAGACGAACTGGATCAGGGCTTGCCATAAAGTATGAAACTGCCACGATTGCCACTGTCAGCAGGAATATAATTCCAAAATAGCTGACTCTTGCGCCACGAAGCTTTCTGTAGCGGATGCCGTTAATCATTGATACCAGGCCGAACAGAAGAACTGAACCGATGCAGATACCAACCATTGCATACATCCATACAATCAGCATGCCTGTATTCTGCGGAGCAGTGTAGACATTGCCGTTGAATGAATCCTGGAGTCCGTAGCCAACACCGTAGAACATACCAAGTACTACAGCAGAAACTATCAGAAGCAGTGCCAGAATCCAAGAAGATGCCTTAATTTTCTTGTTATCTTTTTCCATTGCTGGTGAGTTTTTTACTTTTTGTACTTGAGGTTGTACTGGAGGATGATGTCAAGGAGGCTAACTGATGAGTCTTCCATATCAGTGTTCAGAGCCTCAACCTTGCTCAGAATGTAGTTATAGAATACCTGAAGGATCAGGGCAACAACGATACCGAAGATAGTTGTGATAAGAGCAACCTTCATACCACCAGCAACAACGGTTGGAGAAATATCACCTGCACGCTGGATATCATCGAATGCCTGAACCATACCGATAACGGTACCAAGGAATCCGAGAGATGGTGAGATAGCGATGAACAGTGTAATCCATGAGAGGTTCTTCTCGAGGTTTGAAGCCTGAACGCTACCGTATGAAACAACTGAACGCTCAACAACGTCAAGACCCTCGTCAACTCTCATAAGACCCTGATAGCAGATTGAAGCAACAGGACCGCGAGTGTTGCGGCAGATTGTCTTTGCACCTTCAACGTCACCCTTCTCGAGAAGAGCCTGAACGTCCTGAAGGAGCTTCTTGCTGTTGATTTCTGAAAGACTGAGGAAGATGATACGCTCAATGCAGAGAGCAAGACCCAGGATCATAGCGATTGCTACGAGTGACATGAAGCCTGCAGAACCTTCAATGAACTTGATCTTGAGGTTCTTGTGAAGACCAACTGTCTCCTCTTCTTCGATTGGAGCAGCAACTTCTTCTTCAACAGCCTCTTCTTCAGCAACTGCAGCTGAATCAACTGCTTCAGCTACCTCTTCTGCTACTGGAGCAGCCTCCTGAGCATTAATTGTCTGGTTAACTCCGAATGAAAGGAGTCCCATCATTGCAACAAATGCAAATACCTTTTTCATTGTTTTTTGTTTTTAATTGATTGTTAGTGTTTTATCTATTAATTTTTATTATCTCTACCATGTTGTGCTTACTGCGGAAAGAAGGGGATTCGAACCCCTGATACGCTTTTGACGTATACACGCTTTCCAGGCGTGCCTCTTCAACCACTCGAGCATCTTTCCATTAAACACTACGACACAGTGTCTAAAACGGGTGCAAAATACAACATTTTTGCCGAATAATCCAACTTATTGAATCTAAAACATGCAAAAAAGGCGGAAATAATGCCATTTTTACAAAAAAAGCCGTCCACCAGAGACCAAAGTCCCCGTGCAGACGGCAAAAAACCACCCGGTACAGGCATCAGAGATTCGACTGCCAGCCCTGGGCCTTCAGTTCAATTTCCTGTCCGGAATCAGTAACCAGGCGACATCCTTCTGACGGCTTGGTCATGTGTCCGATAACCCTGACGTCAGGAATCTGTATTACCTTGTCATGGTCTGTCAGTGGAACCGTGAACAGGAGTTCATAATCCTCTCCTCCGTTCAGTGCGCATGTGAATACATCCATATTGAATTCCTCAGCCATGGCTGCTGTCTGATAATCCACGGGTATCCTGTTCTGGTAAACGCAGCATCCGGTATTGCTCTGGCTGCATATATGCTTGAGTTCCGATGACAGGCCGTCTGATATGTCCATCATGGCAGTCGGCTGTATGCCTGCCTTATCCAGGGCTGCAATCACGTCACCGCGCGCCTCGGGCTTGAGCTGGCGTTCCAGCAAATACTCGCGTCCGGCAAAGTCAGGCTGGAACTGGGCATTGTCCTTCTGCCCGTCACTGTAGAACACCGCCTTTTCACGTTCGAGCAACTGCAGACCCATATATGCGGCACCCAGGTTTCCGGTAACGCATATCAGGTCATTCTGGCCTGCTCCGCTGCGGTATACGGTCTTTCCCTTTTCCCCCTCTCCAATACAGGTTATGCTGATTGCCAGTCCGGTCAGTGATGAAGTCGTGTCACCACCGACGATATCTACCCCATGCTTGCGGCAAGCCAGTTCAAGGCCAGAGTAGAAATCCTCCAGGTCTTCCACCGAGAACCTCTTGCTCAAAGCAATGGAAACCGTCATCTGCCTGGGTGTGCCGTTCATGGCATAGATATCTGAAATGTTGACCATGGCGGATTTGTAGCCCAGATGTTTCATCGGGACATAAGTCAGGTCAAAATGGACACCCTCCATGAGCATGTCGGTGGTAACAAGTACCTGCCTGTCATGATACTCCAAGACTGCCGCATCATCGCCCACGCCTTTCAGGGTAGACGCATTGACCAGCTTTATTTCTTTGGTGAGATGGTCTATCAGGCCGAATTCACCCATTTTTGATATTTCTGTCCTTTCCATTGATAGTCAACTTTTTACATTAATTCTTTTTCCAACCCGAGACATGTTCCTCTACGCTATTCCTGAAAGCCTCTCCGTTCTTCAGGAAAGATACCTTCACCGGCATGACTGCTATCCTGTCTGTAAGTGTCCTGTCCAGGTCCATACTTTTCAGTCTGGACTGATCCTTCTGAGTGGTCACCACCACGGCATTGGGACCCATTCTGTCCAGGATTGAAACAACCATGTCAATGTCCTTGCGTGAAAACACGTGGTGGTCCGGAAAAGCATGCATTTTCACATTGGCCTTCAACCTTTCAAGCTCAATCCTCAAAGGCTGGGGGTTGGCTATGCCTGTTACCAGCAGTATGGGAGTTCCCTCAACGATATCCACCGGAGCCCCACCGTCGAACGTGACAGGCTGTCCGTAGGACAATGACGTAAAGAAGACCTGCTGGCGTTCAGCCACCCTCAGGGTACGTTCAAGTTTTTCCATTGCAGAGTCCTGTAAGTCCCACGGGCATTTTGTAACCACGATCATGTCTGCCCGGCTTCTTCCTGACGGGTTTTCCCTGAGCCTTCCGCAAGGCAACATGGAGTCATCCATGATATTCCTGTTATAGTCAACCAGCAGGATATTCAGTGACGGCCTGACCCTTCTATGCTGGAATGCATCATCCAGGATTACGGCTTCAGGTGCCACATCTTCCATGAGGCGTTCTATTCCCTTGCAACGGTCCTCACAGACCGCCACCGGAACCGTGGGGAACTTTTCATGGATCTGATTGGGCTCATCACCTATCAAGGCTGCATTGGAACCTGCCCCGGCAAATATGTACCCTTTGGTCCTGCGTCCATACCCTCGGCTCAGCACTGCAACCCTGTGGTTCTGCCCAAGAAATGAAACCAGATACTCGGTGTGGGGAGTCTTTCCAGTCCCCCCAACCGTTATGTTTCCGACTGATATGACAGGAATCGGGAACGTTTTCTGCTTTTTCAGGCCATGGTCATACATGAGGTTCCTCAAACGGGTAACCCCTCCATACAGCCATCCGAAAGGCTTCAGTACACATTCCAGAAACCGCCCGCCACTCATTTCCCCTGGGTTCAGATACTTTTTTCGATATTCCAGACAAAAGCCCTCAGTCCCAGCTTTTCAGTTGCCTTATCCATTTCATGGAGGGCATTGAGGACACTGTCCACCTTGTCATCGTCAACCATTGAGATGATTCCTGAACACATTGACGGCCACGCATGGCTGCCATAATGGGGATCACCTGTCCTGGTGCCTCGTCCCTGCAGCTGCTCAACCATTGAAAAGCCGCGGCAGTTCAGTCTGGTAAGGGTATCAATCACCCTTTCGGTATATACCTGGTCAAATGCTATGAATATTGATTTCATTCGGTTTCCTGTTTTTGTATTGTCAGATCTTTGCTGTCTTGTCATGGATATAGCTATCCTTGTTTGCCTCCCAGTAAGCTTTGAGTTCCATCTGCTTGCGGTGCTTCTTCCTGCCATTCTTTATGCCAACGCCCTGGAATGAACAGTACAGAACCGGTACGAGCAGAAGAGTCAGGATGGTCGATATGGTAAGACCGCCAATGACGGCAACGCCAAGAGGACGCCACATGGCTGAACCCTGACCCTGGCTGATAGCCATTGGAATCATACCCAGGATTGTGGTCATGGTTGTCATGAGCACAGGACGCAGACGGCTGCGGGCAGCCTTGACGGTTGACTGGATTGCTGAAAGTCCACGCTCACGGCACAGGCCTGTAAAGTCAATCAGCACGATACCATTCTTGACTACGATACCGATAAGCATGATACCACCCAGGATACTCATCATGTTGAGGGTTGTTCCGGTAATCTTCAGGGCAAGAAGCACGCCGCTGAAGGCGAAAGGAATTGAGAACATGATAATGAACGGCAGCTTCATTGACTCAAACTGGGCAGCCATCACAATGAATACCAGCAAGAGGATAATCAATCCAAGGGTCATCATGTCAGCGAATGATTCCTGCTGCTCCTCATAGTCACCTGAAATCTGAACCATTACGCCTTCAGGCATCTCCATTTCGGAAATGACCTGCTGTCCGGCATTGACGACATCACTGAGTGCAGAACCGCCTGCCACGATACAGGTCACGGTATTAACACGCTGACGGTCCTTTCTCTCAATGGTAGGAGGAGTGAACTTTTCAACTACCTGGCCAACATCCTTTACGCGGACACCGTTGCCGGCTGATCCGAACAGGAGGATATTCTCAATGTCAGAAATGTCAGAACGGAATTCCGGAGCATATCTCACCTTAATATAATATTCATTGCCATCCTCACGGAAGTACGATGCAGTTGCACCTGAGATACGATTTCTCAGATATGTAGCTGCTGTCGTATGGTTCAGTCCATGCTGGGCCAGTTTGGTTCTGTCAAACAGAACCTGATATTCCGGAACATATTCTTCACGGCTGACCATGGCTTCACCCACGCCCTCAACCTGCTTCATGCGGGCAAGGAACTCCGATGCAACCCTGTCAGTAGCCTCGAAATCATATCCATATACCTCAAATGCTGCGCTTGATGCACCACCCATGCTCATACCGCCACCTTCACGTACGGTAAACCTGTCAATCTCAGGACGGGCATTCAGGTCGGCACGGACCTGTGCTGTCACATCGGCAGAACGGATGGTTCGCTGGTCAAGGTCAACCAGTGAAAGTGTGAATGAGATGACGTTGGTACCATTGGACTGCATTGATGCAAGTGTATTGTTCTCATCAGCGGAACCTACGCGGTAGTTGCACATCTTCAGGTCCTTGCCATATCTTTTCATCCACATCTCTGAAAGCTCAGCAGCCAGAGCCTTTGAACGGGCCGTACTGCTGTTTACCGGCAGGTAGATTGTAGCAGTGATACGGCTGTTCTCATCGGCCGGGAAGAACTCAGTCTTCAGGCCACCCATCGAGACAAGAGAAATGCCGAACAGAGCAAGACATCCTGCCAGAATGGTCTTTCTGTGGCGTACTGACCAGTTGATTCTCTTTGCATACCATACGTCAAGAGCGTCAAGAGCCTTCTGAATAGGTGTATAGATAATCCTGTGCAGGTTGCTCTGCTTCTTTTCAAGCTTGAGCACCCTTGAACAGAGCATCGGAGTCAGTGAAAGCGCAGTAACCGTTGATACGATCATGATGATACACATCATATAGCCCAGCTGCTTGAACATCACACCGGTCATACCTGAAATCATTGTCAGCGGGAAGAACACGGCAAGAATAGTCAGGGTTGATGCGATTACTGACACGGCGACCTCATTGGTAGCATGTATGGCGGCCTGCTTTGGATCAGAACCGCGCTCAATGTGGGTCGTGACATTCTCAAGCACCACAATGGCATCATCAACCACCATACCGATCGCAATTGTCAGACAGCTCAGCGAAATAATGTTCAGAGAACCGTCAGCGACTGCCAGGTAGATGAATGATGCTATCAGTGACAGAGGGATAGTGACTGAAACCACAAGAGTTGCCCTCCATCTGCCGGTGAATATGAATACTACCAGAACGACAAAGAGAAGTGCATAGATAATGGTTTCTGAAAGTGAATTCACAGTCATCATGATATCCTCGGAACCGTCATGGATGAGTCCAATACGGACATCGTTTGGAAGGTTCTTCTGCAACTCTGGCAGGGTCTTCATGATCTTGCGGCAAATCTCCACGGTATTGCCGCCGGTCTGCTTCTGCACAACCATCATGGCACCGCGTACACCGTTGTTGTATGATTCCTGTGCCCTTTCCTGGGTCGTATCCTCAATGCGGGCAACATCACTCAGGCGGATATCCCTGCCACCTATTGATGCAACCACGATATCCCTCATCTCCATAGGATCACGGAACTCACCCTCAACGCGCAGTGAATAGGTCTCGTTACCTATGTCAATGCTACCGCCCGGCATATTGCGGTTTTCAGCGGCAATGACCTGACTGAGGCTTTCAACGGTCATATTGTAAGCCTCAAGCTTGGCAGGGTCACAGTAGACATAGATTTCACGTGTAGGAGCACCGCTCACTGAAACAGTACCGACGCCCGGGATTCTCGCCAGTGGGTTCACCACATTCTCGTCAAGGATCTTGTACAGGGCATTCTGGCTCTCTTCGGCCTGGACGGAAAGCATCATGATAGGCATCATGTCGGTGCTGAACTTGAACAGCGTAGGAGTGCTCACTCCGTCAGGAAGGGCATTCTTGACCATGTCAAGCTTGTCTCGGACATCATTCGTAAGGTCATCAATGTCATGACCATACTCAAATGTAAGGGTAATCAGTGATGTGTTTTCTGAAGACCTTGATGTAATATGCTTGATATAGCTGGTACTGTTCAGGGTACTTTCAAGCGGACGCGTTACATTGTTTTCAATATCAGAAGCGCTCGCACCGGAATAGTATGTGTACACCATGATGGTGTTTGTCTCAATATTCGGCAGCTGGTCTATCGGAAGTTTCGTATACGAATACAATCCGAATATCACGATGGCCACAAAGCACAGGGCCGTCATGATTGGTCTTTTGACCGATCCTTCGTAAAGGCTCATATTCTACTCCTTGTTTTTACTTTTCCACTTCAACTTCAATCTCATCACTCAGGCGCTTCTGGCCTGCTACGACAATCTGGGCATTGTTTTCAACGCCAGACAGGAGTTCATATCGGTCACCCAGACGCTGGCCCAGTTCAACCTTGCGCAGGTATACCTTTCCGCCAGAATATACATAAACGAAACGGTCTCCTGAACCCTGATGCTTTTCAACTGCCACATCAGGAACGACAACATGGTTGCGGGCACCCAGATTCAGGGTCACGCGTGCAAACATGCCTGGTCTGACCTTGCGGTCATTGTTGGAAACCATGATTTCAACAGGGAATGTATGTGTCGTAGCATCAACCGTAGGATAGATCAGGCTGACCTTGCCCTGGAATGTGGTGCCCGGATATGCCTCAAGTTCAATTGTGGCGACATCACCCTTCTTTACAGAAGCATAATAGCGTTCTGACACATTCACCAGTACCTTTACCTGTGATATGCTCTGTACAACCAGTACAGGTGTGCCACCATAGTTGTCACCATTGTCATAGTTCCTGGCAGTTACCACGCCATCAACCGGGCTGACCAGCTTGATATTGCTCTGCATGTATTCATACTGGCTCTTGTTTACCTCAAGCTGGAGCTTCATGTTGTCATAGTCAGACTGTGAACAGGCACCAATCTGGTAAAGCTGCTCAATCCTGTTGAATTCAATTTCCATGTTCTTCAGCTGAAGTTCCAGCTGCTTCAGGTTCGTATTGTCCATGCGGACAAGTTCCTGTCCCTTGCGGACATTGTCGCCAACCTCGACGAGAATCTTCTCAATACGGAGTGGTGAAGCTGGAGCAATGTTGTTCTTGACATCACTCTGAACAGTTGCAGAATATACCTGAAGCTGGTCAACAGCCTCTTCCTGTACAGTAGCCAGACGTACGATTGGCTTTGCGGCTACGGTAGCCTGTGCCACTTCAGCACCTGGTGCTGCTGAATTCTTCTGTCCGCAGCCAACAACTGCGGCTGCAATTCCCATTAATACCAGAGATTTGATAGTTTTCATATTTTAGTTCCTTTTTTATTCTTCGTTAGCACCAAGTGTCATCTCAAGATCAGCCTTTGCTGCAAGATAGTTGAATATTGACTGGCTGTAGGTAAGCTGTGCCTGGGTAAGGGCAACTTCAGAACCGTTCAGTTCCAGAATAGTGCCGTTACCTATTTCATACCTCTTGGCAGCAATCTCCCTACCCTTTTCTGCCTGTTCAATTGAAATCTTGTTGCCGGCAACCTGCTCAGCATAGGACTTCATGTTGTCAGTATAGCTCTTTACCTGCATGTTAAGCTGCTTTTCCGTGTAATTACGGTTTTCATTCAACTGGCTGATCTGCAGCTTGGTGCTTCTCAACTTGGTAAAGTTGCCCATCCTGAAAATTGGGACAGACATTGACAGGACCAGGGAAGAACTGTTAGCCCAAGTATAATCCTTGATCTTGAAATTGTCATTATAGAGTGACTGCATTGAATAGCTGCCGGTCACTGCCAAGGTTGGCAGGAAATTCATCTTCTGAATCCTCAGGGTATGGTTCAGCAACTGCGCATTCAGGTCAAGCTGACGCATATTGCTGTTACCGGCCAGGCTGAATGTACCACCGCCGGTGAATGTTTCAACATACATCCTGTCTTCAAAATCTGAAAGGGAACCGTCAACGACTATGTCGGCATCAGAATCAATGCCCATCAGTACCTTCAGTTGGAGCTTTGCCATCCTGACGGCATTTTCAGCAGACAGTACGTTCGGCTTCAGACTTCTCATCTGGACCTCGGCGCTGATCTTGTCATATTCGCTTGACTTACCCACGCCGTACTTTGAATTGATCACGTTGAAGTTCTGCTCGGCGTTGTCATAGCCTTTCTTCAGCACCTCATAGCTGTCCTGAGCCAGCATAAGCTGATAATAGGCCTTCGTTACCTGATTGATGAGTGACAGGCGGGAACTGCGGCTCTGCTCAATGGCCTGCTGCAGGTCGGTACCAGTCATGTTCATAGTAGCATAGACAGTCGGGGCAAAGATTGGAAGGCTTACTGAAACCTGACCGTTCCATGTACTGGTATTGTCCCTACCCATCTTGAATTCCATGTCGTTGAGTTTCATGGTAGCGGCAAGCAGAGTGTACTGGATTGTGCCGCTGAAATCTGCGCTAGGCAACAAATTCTGCCAAGCCTCACTCTGGCTGATCTTTTTCAGCATAACCTGCTGCTCAGCTACAAGGATTGTAGGATTGTCCGAGAGGGCAATCTCAATTGCCTCGTCCAGCGTCAGGTTGATTACCTGACCGGTAGCCTCCTGCGCACTTGCTGACATCTGGCCGGTTGCCAGAATAGCAATGGCAGTAGCGACTACTCCTTCAAAAAACCTCTTTTTCATCGATTTGTATATTATTTATGTCAAATTTTTCTATCAGATCCAGTCCCTTCTGGGTAGATATGCCCCTCAGTTCAACCAATATCATGGAATACACCAGATCTTCCATTGAGAACTCCAGGGTATGCCGGTTGTTTATCAGGTACTGAATGAGTATATCAACCGTTTTCATGATGACCGCCAGGTTGATGTCGCTCCTGAACACACCCTGCTTCACCCCCAACTCAATATATGATTGCACACTTACCATCATGTTGCGGTTCCTTTCATCGAAATATGACTTTATGGCCGGATATTTCTCAATCTGTTCGAAGAACCCGCATGAAACGCTTTTGGAAGTCTTGAGGAGAAACGCAAAATGGAGCATTGAGATTGATATTATGTCATCATGCCTGAGCAGACGGATGCGCATTTCCTGCTCTATCTTCTGATGCACATAACGGATACATGCAAAAAGCAACTGTTCCTTACTCTCAAACAGTTCGTAAAGGGTCCTTTTTGAAATGCCCATTTCTGCCGAGATATCATCCATGCGGACATTGGAAACAGACTCCGCCATGAACTTTTCCAAAGAAAAGAGCACAACCCTGTTTTTCAGTTCATCCCTATCAGTTACACATGTTTTCATTCCGGTCCGCAGTTCTAAAATCTGTTCTCCATGTTTGAGGGCACAAAATTACATAGAAAACTTTATACCGCATTAGAGTTTTCTAATAAAAAATACAAAAATGGGGCTCAAAACATCAAATAAAAAAAAAGAAGGGAAGAACCGGTCAGTCCCACCCTTCAAACACCTTATATTATTTGTCAATTCAGTCCTGGAGCAAGTCCTTGAGGAAAGCGTTCAGTTCCTCGTCAAGTCCCTCCATGAGAGACTCTGTGACCAGCACGTTGTCGTCATCAACAAGAAGCAGTTCGGCCAGCGACTCGCCCTCATCATCAATCATTTCAAACGAGAAAGGCTTCCATATGGCAAGCTCACTCATAGGAGTTCTTGAATCAATGACCTGCAATGCCCTTCTGAGTTCAGACTCAATGGCGGCCTCAAAGCCCTCTTCGGGTATCGATGCAATCTCAGCGACCTTGGATGATACCAATACACGGTCATCATCAGACACAATAACCGCACCGGTTTCCCTAATGGGACGAATGTGGATATCCGTAACCAGGGCGGTATCGCCCGATTTCCTGTACTCCTTCAAAGCCTTGTCCAATATGCTGACAAGCTTCTGAAATGCCGGTTCTATCAGTTCCATAGTCGCTTGGATAATTACATGTTTCTGCCGTGACAGTTCTTGTACTTCAGGCCACTGCCGCATGGGCATGGATCGTTTCTTCCAGGAGCCTTCTCGACCCTGACGGGTTCACGCATCTGGTTTCGTGTATCCCTGGCAGCCGCAGCCCTCTGGTTCGGGTCAGTCATGTCAACACGGTTCTCGGTATACTGGCGTCTGGGCTGCTGCACCTGGCGTGGAGCCTCCTGTGCCTGACGGACCTGTGACGGGTCCGGCTCAGGTATCTGTCCGCGCATGAGGACTGTAACAGTCTGGTCGTTCAACTTGTTAACCATATTGTCAAACAGGTTGACTGATTCAAGCTTGAATATGAGCAGAGGATCCTTCTGTTCGTAGCTTGCGTTCTGGACAGAATGCTTCAGTTCGTCAAGTTCACGCAGGTTTTCCTTCCAGCAATCATCAATGGTATGCAGCAGAATAGCCTTCTGGAATGTCTTGACAACACTCTTTCCTTCGGTTTCATATGCCTCCTTCAGATTGCATGGAATCTGGAACAGGCGACGGCCGTCAGTAATAGGAATCAGGATATTGTTGAAACGGTCACCCTGTTCCTCATATATTCTCTTTATTACAGGTGAAACCACCTGGGACATTCTGTCGCACTTGCGCTTGTATGCATCCATTGCAGCAGCGAACATCTTCTCGGCAACTGCATCGGACTTAAGCTTCAGGTACTCCTCTTCGGTGAAAGGCAGTTCCAGGGCAAGAACCCTATAGGCCTCCATCTGCAGGCTCTCATAGTCGGCATAATTCTCGGCAATGTTTGCACAACGGTCCCAAATCATGTTGGCAATATCCATGCCTATGCGCTCACCAATCAAGGCGTGACGGCGCTTTTCATAAACTACGGTACGCTGCTTGTTCATTACGTCATCGTACTCAAGCAGGCGCTTGCGGACACCGAAGTGGTTCTCTTCGACCTTCTTCTGGGCCTGCTCAATACGCTTTGTAATGAAGCTGTTCTCAATCATTTCATCCTCCTCAAGTCCCATCTTGTCCATGAGTGGAGCTATACGGTCAGAACCGAACAGGCGCATCAGGTTATCTTCCAGAGAAATGAAGAACACTGATGAACCCGGGTCACCCTGACGTCCGGCACGGCCTCGCAGCTGACGGTCCACACGGCGGCTCTCATGACGCTCTGTGCCAATGATTGCCAGACCGCCTGCAGCCTTGACATCATCACTCAGCTTGATATCGGTACCACGACCGGCCATGTTGGTAGCAATGGTGACAATGCTTCTCTGACCAGCCTGGGCAACAATATCGGCCTCCTTCTGATGAAGTTTCGCGTTCAGTACGTTATGCTCAATCTTGCGCATTGTAAGCATACGGCTCAGCTGCTCGCTGATTTCGACCGATGTCGTACCTACCAGGACAGGACGTCCCTCTCCCACCAGCTTCACAATCTCTTCAATGACAGCCTTGTACTTTTCGCGCTTGGTCTTGTAGATGCGGTCGTTCATATCCTGACGGGCAATCGGCCTGTTTGTAGGAATGACTACTACATCGAGCTTATAGATATCCCAGAACTCACCGGCTTCGGTTTCAGCAGTACCGGTCATACCTGACAACTTGTGGTACATGCGGAAATAGTTCTGCAGGGTAATGGTTGCAAATGTCTGGGTAGCAGCTTCAATATTGACGCGTTCCTTGGCCTCGACTGCCTGGTGAAGACCGTCTGACCATCGGCGGCCCTCCATGACACGGCCAGTCTGTTCATCGACAATCTTGACCTTGCCATCCTCAGTTACAATGTATTCGGTATCCTTCTCGAACATTGTATAGGCCTTGAGCAACTGGTTTATGGTATGTATGCGGTCGCTCTTGACTGCATAGTCAGTCATGAGTGCATCCTTCTTCTCGAGTTTTTCCTCCTTTGAAAGCTCTGTCTGTGCCTCAAGGTCAGACAACTGGGTAGCAATGTCAGGAAGCACGAAGAATTCAGGATCCTTATTTGAGCCGCTTATCAGCTCAACACCCTTGTCGGTAAGGTCAACGCTGTTGAGTTTCTCATCAATAACGAAGTACAGTGGCTCAACAGCCTCAGGCATGCGCTTGTTCTGCTGCTCCATGTATATCTCTTCGGTCTTCTGCATGCCAACCTTGATGCCCGGTTCGCTCAGGAACTTAATGAGAGCCTTGTTCTTCGGGAGAGCCTTGTAGCTGCGGAAGAGTGAAAGGAATCCTTCGGCAACCTCATCCTGGTTCTCGGAATATACCTTTTTCCTGGCCTCGGCCAAATACTGGGTTGCAAGCCTCTTCTGAGCCTCGACAAGCTGCTCAACCTGAGGACGGAGCTGTTCAAACTGCTGGTCATCACCCTTTGGAACAGGACCTGATATAATAAGAGGTGTACGGGCATCATCAATCAGCACCGAGTCAACCTCATCGACAATTGCATAGTTGTGTCCGCGCTGTACCAGTTCGCTTGGCTGGCTTGCCATATTGTCACGCAGGTAGTCAAAGCCGAATTCGTTGTTGGTACCGAATGTAATGTCACAGCGGTATGCATTCCTACGGGCCTCAGAATTAGGCTGATGCTTGTCAATGCAGTCCACAGAAAGACCGTGGAACATATAAAGGGGACCCATCCACTCCGAGTCACGCTTTGCCAGATAGTCATTCACGGTAACCACATGAACGCCGTTTCCGGTCAGTGCATTGAGGAATACCGGAAGCGTAGCCACAAGAGTCTTTCCCTCACCGGTAGCCATTTCAGCAATCTTGCCTTTATGCAGTACCACGCCACCAAACAGCTGGACATCGTAGTGAATCATGTTCCAGATGGTATCGTTGCCGCCGGCAACCCAGTGATTGTGGTATATGGCATTGTCACCGTCTATCTCGACGAAATCGCGTGTTGCAGCCAGGTTGCGGTCGAAGTCATTGGCTGTCACAACGACAGTCTCATTTTCGGTAAAACGGCGTGCAGTCTCCTTGACTATCGAGAATACGTCGGGGAGTACTTCGTCAAGCACTACCTCATAGCGGTCCATTACCTCTTTCTCAAGTTTGTCAATCTGGTTGAACAGGTCAGCCCTGTCTTCCAGCTCAGTCTGCTCTATCTTGGCCTTCAGTTCTGCAACTGCATTCTTCTCCGGTATTACGAAATCACTGATTTTCTTTCTGATATCGGTAATAGCCTGGCGCAACTGGTCATTGCTCAGCTGTGCATATTGAGGATAAGCCTTCTTGACCTTTTCGACCCAAGGCTGAATCTCTTTCATGTCCCTTGTGGCCTTGTTGCCAAAGAGCTTTCCTATAAATTCATTAAAACCCATAATTCTTTTTATCGTTATCAATGCAAACACCGTGCCAGAAGAGGCACGGCATATAGTCTGCAAAGATAATAATTCAAAACGATATACAAAGCCCTAAGGCTTCAAAAGCTGTCAAATGTTGGGAGTATCCCACTGGTAATCTTCCGTGCAGTTCACGGTAAGAGTCTGATTTCCAACCTGAATGCGGAACTCACCCTTCTCAATTACCCACTTGCCGTACTGGTTTACAAACGCCAGGTCACTTGCAGGCATGGTAAAGCTAACCTGTCTGGCTTCACCCGGCTGGAGCTCAACCTTGTCAAATGCGCGCAAGCGGCGTACGTCAGGAGAAATTGATGCAATGAGGTCACTGCTGAACAGCAGCACGCTCTCCTTTCCTGCCATGTTTCCTGTATTCTTCACATTCAGGGTAAATGTCAGTTCATCCTTTGCAGTGAATTCGCTCTTGTCAACCGAAAGTCCTGAATATTCGAAAGTTGTATAGCTCTTTCCATAGCCGAACGCCCACTGTACTGATACAACAGCATCGTAATCATAGGCTCCTGCCATCTTCTCAGTCTCCTGGCACGGCTTGAAGTCATAAGTAATCAGAGAGTGAACCTCCTTTGGATATGTGTAAGGAAGTTTTCCGCTGAAATTCGCATCGCCGGCAACCAGTCTTGCCAATGCATCACCACCATAGTTGCCTGGCAGGATAATGTCAACAACGGCCTGTGCAAGCGGCTCAATATCGGCAATGATTCTCGGGCGGCCCTCATTGAGTATCAGCACAACCGGCTTGCCGGTAGCTGCCAGTGCCTTCACCAGATTCCTCTGGTTTACTGAAAGAGTCAGGTCAGGAATATTGCCCGGAGTCTCACAATATGAATTCTCGCCAATGCATGCCACAATGACATCGGCCTTCTGTGCAGCCTTGACAGCCTTCTCTATTTCAGGAACGTTCTCTGCCTCAAAAGTAGCACCGCGTCCGTATGTCACACCCTGCTCAAGAATAATGTTGTCCGCGCCAAAACGCTCGCAGAAAGCCTCATATATGGTATTGTATGCCTGGGCGCACGCATCGGCCATGTCACCCTGCCATGAATAGCTCCAACCGCCGTTCAGGCAACGCATTGAATTGGCATTCGGACCTGTCAGCAGGATCTTCTTTCCACCTGATATAGGCAGAATTCCATCGTTCTTGAGAAGAATCATGCTCTCCTCAGCTGCCGTACGGGCTGCCAGTGCATGTTCTGCACTTGCGAACTCAGGGTATTCCGAAGTTTCTATAACCGGCTGGTCAAACAGGCCCAGGCGGTACTTTACGCGGAGAATACGGCGAACAGCATCGTCTATCCTTGACATCGGAACTTCTCCCTCTTCAACCAGTTCTGTCAGAAGGTCGCAGAAATCAAGGCTGTACGGCTCCATGCACATGTCAATGCCTGCATTGATTGCCAGCTTGATGGCCTCCTTCTTGTCAGCAGCAGTCTTGTCACGTGTGTACAGATTGTTAATATCGGCCCAGTCGGTAATTAGCATGCCGTCCCAGCCGGTCTCTTCCTTGAGCCATCCGGTCAAAAGTTCGCGGTTAGAATGCATCATCACGCCATTGACCATTGTGGAATTCACCATGATTGTCAGCGCTCCGGCCTTGATGCCCGCCAGATATGGTGCAAAGTGCTTTTCGCGGAGGTCCTGAGGAGCAATCAGCGCAGGCGTACGGTCCTTGCCGGTTACAGGCGCACCGTAACCCATGAAATGCTTCAGCGAAACCGCAATGTGCTGACCGTCAACATGGTTCGGGTCAGTTCCCTGGAATCCTATGACGGCAGCCTGGCCCATCTGGGCATTCACATAGCAGTCCTCACCGAAATTCTCCCACATTCTTGACCAAAGCTGGGTACGTGTCAGGTCCAGCGTAGGGCAGAACGTCCAGGGCACGTTGCAGGCACGTGTCTCATAGGCTGTATATTCAGCAGCCTGGCGGGTTGCCTCACGGTTGAACGTAGCGCCCATGTTCAGGTTCTGCGGAAACAGGGTTCCGCCGCTGGTATATGTGGTTCCATGGTTCTGGTCAAGGCCGACCAGACACGGAATACCAATTGATTCCATTGACTTCTCCTGGATTTTCCTTATGATTTCAGTCCACTCCACATTGGTTGGAGGTACTCCTCCTGGCACATTCAGCAGAGAACCAACCTTGTACTCGCCGATAATCTTTTCCAGCTTGTCATTGTCAACGACAAACTTTCCGTCACGTCCGGAATGGCCAATCTCAGGCATATTTATCTGAAGCATCTGGCCCACCTTCTCCTTCAGTGTCAACTTTGACAGAGTAGCCTCTATTTTCTTTTCAATCTCCTTGTCCTGCTTTATCACAGGTTCAGTCTTTGGTCCCGATGAACAGGCTGTAACCGCAGCCATTCCCGCAATCATGCAGGATGCGGTCATAATTCTTACTATTTTATTCATATATTACAGGTTTTTCACTTTTGCAACCGCGAAAATAGGAAAAATACGCAGAATCAGTTGCTCCTAATAAATAAAAAGAGTAATTTTGCACCAATAAAACGAAAACAGAATGAGATTCCGTCTAGTCAGCATTATTTCAGTGTACGTGGTGGTGAAAACTCCGGCGCGCTGAGATTGGCATGCAGATGGTTGAAAATATACCAAGGGCCTATCTCAGCAATGAGACAGGTCCTTGTTTTTTATGAATAATAATGCACAAATAATAGGATATGAAGATTCAACTCAGAAGCAGTCAGTGCACTGAAGGCCGACGCATGGCCGGAGCCCGTGCGCTTTGGGTAGCCAACGGCATGAAGAAAGAGCAGTTCGGCAAGCCAATTATTGCAATCGTGAATTCATTCACCCAGTTCGTACCAGGTCACACGCATCTCCACGAAATAGGCCAGATTGTGAAGGCCGAAATTGAAAAGCTGGGATGCTATGCAGCCGAGTTCAACACCATCGCCGTCGATGACGGTATTGCAATGGGCCACGACGGCATGCTCTATTCACTGCCTTCACGTGACATCATCGCCGATTCTGTAGAATACATGGTCAATGCCCACAAGGCCGATGCCATGGTCTGCATATCAAACTGCGACAAGGTAACCCCGGGCATGCTCATGGCTGCCATGCGACTCAACATACCGGCAGTATTCGTAAGCGGCGGCCCAATGGAGGCCGGAAAGGTCAACGGCGAGAACGCCGACCTCATCACTGCCATGATCAAGGGCGGTGACCCAACCGTCAGCGATGAGGAGCTCGATATAGTCGAGCACAGCGCGTGTCCAGGTTGCGGTGCATGTTCCGGCATGTTCACTGCCAACTCAATGAACTCACTGACCGAAGCACTGGGACTTTCACTCCCGGGCAACGGTTCTATCCTGGCAACCCACGTAAACCGCATACAGCTCTTCCGCGATGCAGCCAAGCTCATCGTAAAGAACGCCATGGCATACTACGGCGAAGGCGACGAATCAGTACTGCCACGCTCAATTGCCACACGCGCCGCATTCCTGAACTCAATGACGCTTGACATTGCCATGGGAGCATCGACCAACACCGTACTCCACCTGCTGGCAGTTGCCCAGGAAGCAGGCGTTGACTTCAAGATGCAGGACATCGATGCCCTGTCACGCAAAGTTCCGTTCCTGTGCAAGCTCTCACCGAACTGGCAGAAATACTCTATCCAGGAAGAGAACCGTGCAGGCGGCATACTGGGCATCATGGGCGAACTTGCAAAGGGAGACCTGCTCGACCTGAACTGCAAGCGCGTCAACGGTGCCACACTTGGAGAAGACATAAAGAAGTACTCCATCACCGGTCCGGCCATCGATCCTGAGGCTGACCGCATATACCACTCTGCACCTGCAGGCAAGTTCTCAACCCAGATGGGCTCACAGGATACCCGCTGGGAATCACTCGACACTGACCGCACCAACGGCTGCATACGTGACATTGAGCATGCATACACCAAGGACGGCGGCATGGCAGTCCTGTTTGGAAACATTGCCCAGGACGGCTGCGTTGTAAAGACCGCAGGCGTTGCTCCTGAGTTGTGGCACTTCGAGGGTCCTGCCGTGGTATTCGATTCACAGGAAGATGCTTGCGAAGGCATTCTCGGAGGCAAGGTAAAGAAGGGCGACTGCGTGGTCATCACCCACGAAGGTCCAAAGGGAGGTCCCGGCATGCAGGAGATGCTCTATCCTACATCATACATCAAGTCCATGCACATGGGCAAGGAGTGCGCACTCATAACCGACGGTCGTTTCTCTGGCGGAACATCGGGCCTCTCAATAGGCCACATCAGCCCTGAGGCAGCAAGCGGCGGCAACATTGGCAAGATTAAAGACGGTGACATAATCGTCATTGACATTCCAAGCCGCAGCATCAACGTAAAGCTCTCCGATGAGGAACTTGCAGCCCGTCCACAGCAGCCACTCAAGCGTAACCGCACCGTTTCAAAGGCCCTGCGCGCTTACGCCAATTCAGTATCATCAGCCGACAAGGGCGGCGTTAGAATCATTGATTGAAAAATATGGAAAAGATAACCGGAAGCGAAGCCTTGATGCGCAGCCTGGAACACGAAGGGGTAACAACCCTGTTCGGCTATCCCGGCGGTGCCATCATGCCAACCTATGACGCTCTGTTCGACCACAGAAAGAGCCTGAACCACATACTTGTACGCCACGAGCAGGCTGCCGTTCATGCAGCCCAGGGGTACGCCCGCGTATCAGGCAAGGTGGGATGCGCCATAGTTACATCGGGCCCTGGTGCCATGAACACCATTACCGGCGTTGCCGACGCCATGATTGACTCCACCCCGATGGTTGTAATATGCGGACAGGTAGGAGCCGCCATGCTGGGAACCGATGCTTTCCAGGAGGTCGATGTAGTAGGCGTTACACAGCCTATCACCAAGTGGAACTACCAGATACGCCGCGCCGAAGACATAGCATGGGCCGTAGCCCGTGCATTCTACATTGCAAAGAGCGGACGCCCGGGCCCGGTAGTACTTGACTTTACCAAGAACGCCCAGACATCAATGGTTGACTATGAGCCGCAGACAGTTGATTTCATCCGCAGCTACAACCCTGTCCCTGCAGCCCCGCAGGCTGCAATAGAGAAGGCAGCCGCCATGATCAACGAAAGCGTCAAGCCGTTCATGCTGGTTGGCCAGGGAGTTGAGCTGGCCGGAGCAAGGCAGGAACTGCTTGCACTCTGCGAAAAGGCACAGATACCGTTCGGCACCACATTCCTGGGACTCTCGGCTGCTCCAAGCGACCACCCTCTCAACATGGGCAAGCTGGGCATGCACGGAAACCTGGCGCCCAATGTCATGACAAACCAGTGCGACCTGCTAATTGCCGTGGGCATGCGCTTTGACGACCGTGTAACCGGTAACCTGGCAAACTATGCCAAGCAGGCCAAGATAATACACTTTGAGATTGACCCGTCAGAAATAGACAAGAACGTAAAGGTTGACCTGGCCGTTCTGGGCGACTGCAAGCAGACCCTGGCACGAGTCATCGAACATGTTGACAGTGCCCGTCACAGCACCTGGATTGAAGGATTCAAGCCATACGCTGAAAAAGAGTACAACAAGGTAATAGAACCTGCTTTGTACCCCAAGGAGGGTCCGCTGCTCATGGGTGAAGTAGTCAGCCGCGTATCTGAAGCTACCGGCAATGAGGCCATTCTTGTTACCGACGTAGGCCAGAACCAGATGTTCGGATGCCGGTACTTCAAGTTCACCAAGCCACGTTCAGTTGTTACCAGCGGTGGTTGCGGCACCATGGGATTCGGCATACCTGCTGCCATCGGAGCCACATTCGGAGCACCGGACAGGACAGTCTGCATGTTCTGCGGCGACGGTGGTTTCCAGATGACCATACAGGAACTCGGAACCATAATGGAACAGAAGTCACCTGTCAAGATGATTCTCATGAACAACAATTACCTTGGCAACGTACGCCAGTGGCAGTACATGTTCTTCAACAAGCGCTACTCATTCACCCCAATGGCTAATCCTGACTTTGAGAAGATAGCCGAGGGCTACGGCATACCGTGCAGGACTGTTGTTGAACGCAAGGATCTTGATTCCGCCATCCAGGAAATGCTCAGCACTGAAGGTCCTTTCCTTCTCCAGTGCGCAGTCATGGAAGAAGACAACGTTCTTCCAATGACCCCTCCGGGAGGCAATGTTGATGAAATGCTGCTGGAAATAAAATAAGGAACGACAATGAAAGATAACAATACAGAAAACCAGGAAGAGCTGGCACAGATGACCGGAGGTCAGTGCGGCGACTGCAATACCTGCGGCAATTGCGATGAAAGCACCACTGAGAAATTCGATGCTGCCGTCCGTGAAGCTGCTGCCATTGACCGTAACTCATACGAGAAGAACCTGGCACGCCAGCGCAAGCCAAACCATGCTACTGCAAACCACGAAGGTCTCACCCTGTATACTCTCATCATCTATTCAGAGAACTATGCAGGCATACTGAACCAGATAACAGCAGTATTCACCCGCCGTCAGGTCAACATTGAATCACTCAATGTATGCTCTTCATCGACCCCGGGAGTACACAAGTACACCATCACCTGCTACTGCAAGCAGGAGATGGCCGAAATGCTGTGCAAGCAGATCGAGAAGAAGATTGACGTGCTTCAGGCAAACTGTTTCATAGACAAGGAGATATTCATACTTGAGACATCACTGCTGAAGCTCTCCACCCCACTCGTCCTGGCAAATCCCGAGATTTCAAGGATTGTACGCCTCTATGACGCCAGGATAGTCGAGGTAAACCCGACCTACACCACCGTCGAGAAGACAGGTGTAACGACTGACATCATTGCACATTTCAATTCACTGAATGAACTGGGCTGCGTACTGCAGTTCGTACGCTCAGGAAGAATTGCAATAACCAAGTCCAATATTGAACGCCTTGACCAGTACATAGCACAGCGTGAAGGCGAAAGAGATAATAACTGATTCAAAATAATGTTTCACTAAATACTATTCAAAACTATGGCAAAAATGAATTTTGGCGGTGTCATTGAAGAAGTAATGACCCGTGAGGAATTTCCTCTTGAGAAGGCACGTGAAGTGCTGAAGGACGAAACCATCGCTGTTATCGGTTATGGTGTACAGGGCCCAGGCCAGGCATGCAACCTGCGTGACAACGGTTTCAACGTAATCGTTGGCCAGCGTCAGGGTAAGACCTATGAAAAGGCTGTTGCTGACGGTTGGGTACCAGGCAAGACTCTCTTCTCAATCGAAGAGGCTGCTGACAAGGCTACTATCGTAATGTGTCTTCTTTCTGACGCAGCTGTAATGAGCGTATGGCCAACACTGCAGAAGTACCTTACCCCAGGCAAGGCTCTCTACTTCTCACACGGCTTCGCCATCACATGGAACGACCGCACTGGCTGTGTTCCTTCAAATGACATCGACGTTATCATGGTTGCACCTAAGGCTTCAGGTACATCACTCCGTACCATGTTCCTTGAGGGCCGTGGCCTGAACTCCTCATACGCTGTTTACAACGATGCAACCGGCAAGGCTCTCGAGCGTACACTTGCCCTTGGTATCGGTATCGGTTCAGGTTACATGTTCGAGACAACATTCCAGCGCGAGGCTACTTCTGACCTCACCGGTGAGCGTGGTTCACTGATGGGTGCTATCCAGGGTCTGCTCCTGGCTCAGTACGAAGTTCTCCGTGAGAACGGTCACACTCCATCTGAGGCATTCAACGAGACAGTTGAAGAGCTCACTCAGTCACTCATGCCTCTGTTCGCCCAGAAGGGTATGGACTGGATGTACGCTAACTGCTCAACTACAGCTCAGCGTGGTGCTCTTGACTGGATGGGCCCATTCCACGATGCTTGCAAGCCAGTTGTTGAGAAGCTCTACAACTCAGTAAAGACTGGTAACGAAGCTCAGATTTCAATCGACAGCAACTCAAAGCCAGACTACCGCGATGGTCTTGAGAAGGAACTCAAGGCTCTGCGCGAAAGCGAAATGTGGCAGACCGGCGCTGTTGTACGTCAGCTCCGTCCTGAGAACAACTAATCATAACGTACCTTATTATATATGTTATGAAGAAAGGAATTTATCTCATGGCAGCTCTTGCCATGACTGCCTGCAATGGCGGGAACAAGACAAATCCTTTTCTGACAGAGTGGGATACCCCTTACGGTATCCCACCTTTCAGTTTAATAAGCACTGAGGATTACATTCCCGCAATCAAGAGCGGAATAGAGCAGCAGGAGGCCGAAATCAAGGCAATCGTCAACAACCCTGAAGCTCCGACATTTGAAAACACCATTGTACCGCTGGAACTCTCAGGCTCAATCCTGAGCAAGGTATCGGGTGTACTCTACAACATCAGCGAGACTGACCAGACACCGGAACTCGATGCAGTACTCGAAGAAGCAATACCACTGCTGACGCAGCACGAAGACAACATCTCATTCAACAAGGGTCTCTACAAGAGAATTGCCGAAATCTACAATGCTGACCAAAGCAAGCTTACCCGTGAGCAGCAGATGGTACTGAAGAAACACTTCGAATCATTCGAGCGCAGCGGAATCGGACTCCCTGAAGAGAAGCAGGAAAGACTGCGTCAGATCAACACCGAGATGGCATCAAAGACCCAGAAGATTGGCAACAACATCCTGGCCGAAAACAATGCATTCAAGGAGAAGTTCGGAATCAGCATCTCAGACTACCCCAATGCCATGACCGAAACCGAGGACCGTTCACTGCGCGAGAGCATGCTCAAGGCATATACTACACGTGGTCACAACGGAAATGAGAATGACAACCGTCAGCTCATTCTTGATGTCCTTGGACTCCGTATTGAGAAGGCCCAGATTATGGGTTACAGGAATTCTGCAGAATATGTACTCGAGCCCAAGATGGCCCATGACCCCGAAACTGTTGACGAATTCCTGGCTGGCATAATGAAGGCATCAGTTGCCAAGGCCAAGGAGGAGGTCTATGACATGCAGAAGGTAATGGACCGCGACATCAAGGCCGGAAAGGTTCCTGCAGGTTCAAAGATTGAGCCATGGGACTACTGGTACTATGCCGAGAAGGTACGCAAGGAGAAGTATGACCTTGACGAGCAGCTGACCAAGCCATATTTCAAGCTTGAGAATGTTGTCAAGGGTATATTCACTGCAGCCAACTGGCTTTACGGAATTAATGCCGAGAAACTGGAAGGCGTACCTGCATACAACGAGGAGGAGGTTACAACCTACAAGATTACCGATGCCGACGGTTCACTTATTGGTATCTTCACCACCGACTATCTGCCACGTTCAAGCAAGCGCGGCGGTGCATGGATGAACAATGTACGCGAACAGTATACCGATGCTGACGGCAACGATGTACGTCCAATCATTGTCAATGTAGGAAACCTTCAGGAATACCTTACCATTGATGAAGTCCAGACCGTATTCCACGAGTTCGGCCACGCACTGCACGGACTCCTGTCAAAGTGCCACTACAAGTCAGTTAGCGGAACCAGCGTAACACGTGACTTTGTTGAGGTATTCTCACAGATCAATGAGAACTGGGCATTCCAGCCGGAACTGCTTGCCGTATATGCAAAGCACTCTGAAACAGGTGAAGTCATTCCTGCAGAACTCGTCGCAAAGATTAACAACGCACTCAAGTTCAACCAGGGATTCATGACTACCGAACTGTGCGCAGCATCAATCCTTGACATGAAATGGCATGAACTTGAAAGCATAGAAGGCGTTGACATTGACGCATTCGAACAGAAGGTTTGCCAGGATATGGGGCTCATTGACGAGATTGGTCCACGCTATCGTACTACCTACTTCAACCACATATTCTCAAGCGGTTACAACGCCGGTTATTATGGTTATCTGTGGGCCGAAGTACTTGACAAGGATGCTTTCTCTGTATTTGAGAACTCAGGCAACGTATTCAACAAGGAACTTGCCACAAAGTTCCGCAAGACATTCCTTGAGAAGGGCGGAAGTGAAGAGCCTATGACACTGTTCAAGAGCTTCACAGGACGTGAACCAGACAACACCGCATTCTTACGCGGACGCGGACTTATTGACTGACAAGGTACAATAATCCAACTGGACGAACAAAGAAGTGCCCGGAAGCATTGCTCCCGGGCACTTTTAATTATATGGTGTTACCCTATTAGAAAATCTTGTAACGCTCGTCAACAATGTTAGCCTGGAAGTAGAGCTCTGTCAGGATTGAGTTTGCAATCTGACGGCTTGCCAGAGTCTCAAGACGTGCATCTTCTGCCTCTCTGTCAAACTCACCGGCTGATGTGTCAGGTGAAATCTTCTCTGCTACGAATGCACCGCCAAGACCCTTTACAGGAGCTGAGAATACCTCTCTGTCAAGATCAAGTACACATGGGCCAAGTGCTGGTTCATTTGAGAAGAGATTGGCAATATATGCAGGAGTTGTAAAGTTTACATACTCAACTGTATCGATCATGATACCTGGAATTGCCTTTGCATCGGCAACGCTCTTGATATCCTTCAGCTTCTTGCTGAGTTCCTCGAACTTCTTGTCCTTCAGGGCCTCTGAGTATACTGTTACCTTTGCATCTTCAATGGAAGCGTAACCCTGAGGATTGATCTTTTCAACACCGGCTACTAGCAGGTGATCATTGTTGGTACCAACCTCATAGATACGTGATACCTCACCCTCCTTTGCTGCAAATACCCAGCGGAGTGCCTCGTGTGACTTGGCAACACCTGCTACGTTATTGTTGTAGCTCTGGAAACTTGGATAGTAGAGAAGACGGAAATCAGAATTCTCGGCATTCTCCTTGAGCTGCTCAACTGTTGGGTTTGCACCTACGAAAGCGCTGAGTCTGTTATATGCCTCGTTGCTTGTCTCCTCGCTGAATTCAGGCTGGCGCTTGATAACCACTGTGCTGTACTTCTTCACAGGTGACTTCTTGTCAAGAACCTTAATGATCAGGTTTGCTCCTGTTACCTTCAGGTTTGCAAGTTCACCCTTGTTCATGCTGTAGAGCTTGTTGATGTAGAGTGCATTGTCACCTGAAATTGCGCTGCTCTCATATACGTCTGAAGAAATCCACTGTGCAGCACCTGTCTGGGCATACTGTGCAGCTACCTCCTCAAAATCAGCACCATTCTTGATGGCTGTGTAGATGCTGTCTGCAACCTTCTCATTGTCAATTTCAGCACCGCCGAATGAAACCTGAATCATGCGGAACTGGACTGAATCAAATGTATTCTCCTGTGAGAGAAGCTTGAACACATTGTACGAATTGTCCTGACCATTGTAATATGGACCGAACACGCCGCCTACCTTTACAGAATCAAGTCTTTCAACAACATCCTCAGGAAGAGCGTTGGCTGTGCGTGCAACCTCACTGTAGTTTACAAGTGAGCCGGCGCGGCGTACCAGAGAAGAATAATCGCCCTCAGCTTCCTCAAGCTGGGTTGTAATTTCGTTCATTTCAGCACGCAGGGCTTCAACATCAGCCTCGCTTGGTTCGATTTCGTAATCAATATAGACAATGTCCCTGTTCTCTGCATAGTTGAAGACAAGTTCCTTAATGTTCTGGTAAGCCTTCTTCAGGTCTGCGCTTGTAACATTTACATCATCATCAGAAATTGACGAATATGGAAGTGAGAACATCAGGACATCAGCTCTCTTGGAACGGTTGTCATATGAGTTCTGTGCAGCAATAGGATTGCTGATAAGGCCTGCGGTAACCAGTGAAACATACTTCTTGTAGAGAAGTGTTGACTTGATGTTGTCTTCAACGAACAGCCAGTAATTGTAGATGTTGTCGTAGTAACTGAGTTCCTCTGCACCAAGCATTGAACGGTCCATGTCAAAGTAGCCGGCCAGGAAAGACTTCAGATAGTCATAGTCAAACTGACCTTCTGCGTTGTTGAACGGAGTGTTGGCCAGGATAGGATCAGTACCCTTTACTATGACATCCCTGATTTCTGCATCGGTTACCTGCAGTCCCAGACTGCTTGCTTCCTTGTCAAGGATCTTTCTGCGGATCATTGTGCTCCAAACCTCATCCTTAATCTGATTGTTTTCCTCCTCGTTCAGGTCATTGATACCCATAGAGAACTTGACTACTGATGTGTACTTTTCAAGTTCCTCCTGGAATTCAATTGCAGAAATGCTCTTTCCATCAACTGAACCTACGTTCTGAACATTCTGGTTAGGACGGAGAATCTTCCATGCATCACCAAGGATGAAGGCCAGCAATGCAAGGCCGATAACGATAAGAAGCAGTGGTCCCTTGCTTCTGATTGACTGTAATGTTGCCATTTGTTTCTATGTTTTTTATTTATTTATTCTCAGCTGGTCGGCATAGTCTGCCGGAAAGCGTACAAAAATACTAAAAATTGTTATGCCAAACCCACATACACATTATTTATTTATGTTCAGAGAGCTCAACCAACTCGATTTTTGTATCTCCGCGCTTCAATATCTTGAATGAATAGTCATCTATGTCGATTTTCTCGGACACCTTCGGGAATCCTCCGGTCCGGTTTATTATGAGTCCGCCTACCGTCATGTACTCTTCGGATTCAGGGATATGAAGCCCGAACATGGAATTCACCCTGTCTATCTCCAGCCTGCCGGAAAGAAGGTAACCCGTGTCGGTTTTCCTGGCAGTCAGTTCCGTTGTATCATGTTCGTCCTCAATCTCACCCAGAATCTCCTCTATGATGTCCTCAAGTGATACTATTCCTGCGGTACCTCCGAACTCATCAATGACTACGGCAAGACTCTTCTTTCGCGCCATCAGCTGCTTCATAAGCTTTGCGGCGGGCATGGTTTCGGGCACGAAAGGCATTTTCTGGATATGCCTGAGCCAATCCTCCTTGTGACGGAACAGTTCCGATGAGTGCAGATACCCTATGACATGGTCCATATCCTGATTATAGATAATCAATTTTGAATACCCTGTCTGTATGAAGGCATCCTTTATGAGGTCTATTGAAGAACTCTTCTCGACTGCGCATATTTCGTTGCGCGGGACCATGCAGTCGCGTATCTTCACATTCGAGAAGTCAAGCACATTCTGGAATATCTGCACCTCGGAATCAACTGGAGCATCATCCATTGCACCGGCAAGCCCAGACTGAAGGAAATAGTCCAGGTCAACCTTCGAGAATGCACGTTCGCTCTTCTCCTTATCCACCCTCAGCCCGAACATCTTGAGAATGAGATGAGCCAGCCAGGTGGTAAATTTAGATATTGGGAAAAGAATAATATAGACAAGGTAAATTGGAACCGCGAAGAAGTTCAGCTTCGCATTTGGGTTAACCCTGAAGAAGGTCTTGGGCACAAACTCTGCCAGTACTATCACTATTGCCGTCGAAACCAGTGTTTCAACTACAACCAGCAGGAAACTGTTCAGTTCCAAATCAGCCGGGATGAATGACTCAATGAGATGCGCCATCATGGTACTGTACACTACCAGGGCAATGTTGTTGCCCACGAGAATGGTCGAAATGTACAGGTTCGGATTGTGGAAAAAATGACCCAGGATCTTCGAAGCAAGAGTGTGTTGCCCCGACTCCATCTCAAAGCGGAGCTTGTCCGATGAGACGAAAGCTATTTCCATACCGGAAAAGAGTGCCGAAAGAACCAGCGCAACAATGATTATGAGCAGTGTATGGTTCATATTTCCTCATCCTTTACGGGGAATATGCCTTCAGTCTTCCTGATTGTATATTCTGTCATGTCGCTGTTCGATTCAAACCCATGGCCTATTATGATCTGGTCTGCCTGTTCAATCCTGATAAGGCTGTCAGACCAAATCTTACCGCGACGATTATCCCAAAACAGCTGCTGGGTGTCAAACTTCTCCTTCTTTACATTCTCTGCATGAACGTCATGACGGAGTTCCCACTGGTCCTTGTTGTAGTAATTATATGCTGTATCCGATATAATCCAGGCCTCAACCTCCATAAGGGAATCCAGTATTTCCAGCTTAAGTCCCTTTTCCAGGGAATTGCGCGGCGGGACCAGGCTGTCAAACACGCTCCATTCCTCGGCAGTTACCCTATATCTGACAACTCCATTCTCGGAGATAAGCATATTCACACCCCTGGTAGTCATTACCGATGTTGAATCCCTGCGGGATATGGCCTGACTGAACTGTTTGCCCTGTCCAGAGCAGGCTGTATAGAAAAACGACATGGCAACCGTCACAAAAACGGTTGCCGCGCGTATCAGTCTTCTTTTCTGGCAATTATTGCCGGTCAGTATCATTTACCTTACGGTTGTTGTCTCATTAATCCAACCCTCAATCTTTACCTGGTCACCCTTCTTGATTGAGAGCATGAACAGGTCTTCAGCCTTTGGAGTGTGCTTTGAATACTCCCTGATGAGTTCAGCAGCCTTGTCAGCAACTGAAGAGTCAACCTGTCTTGCCTTCTCAAGCTTGTCAATTACGGCATAGAATGTGCACTGGTTCAGGGCTGCCTGTGATGACCACTGGTAGTCTGATGCATACATCTGTGCCAGCAGAATGTAAAGGTCACCGCGGTTAGGACTTGCAGTCATAGCCTTCTGCAGGTAAGTCTTTGCCTTGGCTCTCTGTGACTTCTGGTTGTAAATTACAGCTATCATGTAGTTTACGTCAGCAACATCGGTACCCTCGTCGGCAATTTCCAGGGCCTGCTCGAAATATTCAATGGCCTTGTCCTGGTCATTTCTCTTAGCTAGGTAAAGACGGCCGAGGCTCTCAGCGGTCTTTGCTGAAGGTGATATTGCGTGAGCGTACTCAGCAGCTGAGAAATATGCATCTGATGATGTGCACTTCAGCTTTGACATCAGTGTTACCACCTTGTTCAGATACTCAAGGTTATCCTTGTTCTCCTCAATCTTCGGACCATAGATGTCCTGCAGGTTGTCGCAGTCAGCAGCACCGCTGTTGATGAAGTAACCGTCAATGTTTTCCTTGATCTTCTCAGCCTGCTCAATGATCTTCTCATTGGTCTGGGCAGCAATCACTGGAACAATGTATGTTGAGCAGTCAACATAATCCTGGAACAGGTCATCACGTGTATCCTTGTTGCTCTTGTAACGCTGTGCTGAAATCTTCATAAGGTCATCAAGAACATAGTACAGTGAGTTTTCCTTGGCCATTGTAACGGCCTTGCGGCACAGCTCATATGCCTTCTGCAGTTCCGGTTTCGGATTATAGGCAATGTAGTCATGTGCATACTGGCCAATGACATCCTCTTCAGGAGTAGGGTTCTTAACGAAAGAATTCAGCTGGTCCAGATATTTCAGGCGCTGCTCATAAACCTCCATGAGTTCCTTTGAGTACTGAGCCTTCTGGGCAGCATCGGTCTCGGCCTTGTACAGGGCTCTCAGAATCTTCACACCATTCGTATAGGTGGCTGTCTGAGCCAGAGGAGCATCACGGAATACCTCCTTCCAGCCATTCTCGTATGCATCCTTGTAATTTTCAGTCTTTACATACTCTGTGTAGATACTGATGTTCTTCAGGCAGTTGATACTGTCCTGTCCCTGTCCATAACGGGAACCATCCTCAACGCCCTTCTGGGCGAACACTGTTGTGGCACATGCGAGTGCCAGTAATGTCAAACCTGCTTTTCTTTTCATATCATTTGTTTTTTACAATTCCCTATAATTATAATATCGTTTTACCCTTTAAGTTAAATCCTTTATTCAACCAGCCACTTCATGAACCAGCGTTCCCTGAACGAGACACCCAGCGAAAGCATCATGTAATTTTCCGTAATCATGCCAGGCGCAGAGGGCTGAACCCTGACATATGAGCCTGACAGGTGAACCAGGGTCATGCTGTTGTAGGCCAATGAGAAAGGAAGTGTGATACCGGCGCTGGCACCGAATTCAGACGGACCCTTCCTGCCGTCATTCATTGAATAGTACGGCTGCTGGTAATAGCCGCCAAAATTGTATGTGCACCTTTTCAGGAATTTCGGGCTGTAGTCTTCAGGACAGTATGTCAGGCCGGCAGAATATTTCAGCCTGTCCCTGCCCACGCCGTTTCCGTTCATTGACACTCCTGCCCATGGCTGGTATGAGGCATCGGCAGCAAATACGAACTTCTTCAGGGAATATGAGAATCCGGCCTTGATTCTTTCCGGCAATCCATAACCGCCGGTAAACGTAACAGTATCGCCTATGGTAGCCACATCAGTTCCCGACCTTACGTCAGTAACCGTTGTCTCGGCATTGAAGTCAAGTGCAGGAGCCCATGTTGCGCCAAGTACCAGAGTACCGCCGAACAATCTTGAAGTTGTCTGTACACCCAGGTTCCAGTCAAAGGCCGAGAGGAATGTTTCCGATGTCCTTGCCCTTGACGGTATGGTTGACTGGGAATATGAATTGGTCACCGTATTGGTTATGTCTCCGCTTATGAAACCTACTCCACCGCCCAGTGAAGCCCACTTGGTTGCCCTCCAGCCCAGGCCTACGGAGAACTCGCGGACTCCACCGTATCCATAGAAGGCATTGCTGTACGTGACATTTCCATCCAGCGGATCCTTAATTACGCCTGATTCGGAATAGTTGTATCCGATATTGGAGAACGGCATCATTGCAATAGTCATGCCAATCTTTGGCTGTACCCTGAACTGCATTGCCGCATATTCAAACTTCGCATTGGCGGCATTCACCCTTACTCCTTTTTCCTGGAAATTGCCATTCTGGAGAGAAAGGCCGAAGTCCGCAAGGAATGTCAGGGTATCGACATTCGAGAACGATGCAGGGTTTGACATGTTTATGGAATTCGGAAGCCTCATTCCGGTGCCAACGCCTCCCATAGCCTTATACATACCCATGGACTGATCCGTAATCAGGCCCAGTCCAAAGCGCGAGTATGGAGAATTGATTCCGTTCTGGGCAGTTGCCACGGAACAGCCGAAACCTGCCAGGAGCACCGACAGTACCAACAGATATCTGAATTTATTACTTCTCATTATATCCGATAATGTGTTCCAAACCACGGAACAGCAGATTATTGACCACAAATGTACCACTTTTCCCTTTTATATCAAAATAATCGCTGTCACCTCCGGTTAAAAAAATAAAAAGATCCTGGCCTACCCTCTTAAGTGATTCTACATATCCTTCAAGCTCGTGATTTATTCCTCTGATGACACCACTGCGGATAGCCGTTTCGGTGTCATACCCAAAAGGCGGGACATGACCGTCACTGCTGACCAGCGGCAGCACTCCGGTATGTTCGTGAAGAGACTGAAGGCGCAGTCCTATGCCAGGCGCAATGTTGCCGCCGAGGAACTCCCCCTTTCCTGTTACGAAATCATAGGTAATTGCAGTTCCTGCATCGACAATGAGAATGGGAGTACCGTCATGAGGAACCATGGACCAGGCGCCTACCGCAGCTGCCAGCCTGTCCATGCCAAGCCGTGAAGGTGACGCGTACATGTTTTTCAGCGGAACCGGTGTTTCATGAGTCAGGCGTTCCACCCCTATTCCCGACAGGTAAGACTCAAGTTCCGGATTGCTGCCACGCGTTGAGCACCACATCCCTCCATCTATGTCCAGAGCATCGGCGACGGTCCTGACATTCTGCAGCGACAGCTCCCCAGAATAAAGCATCTCAATGGAATTTCCTTCGAGCGAAGCTATCTTCACCCGGGTATTTCCTACATCTAACAGCAACTTCATAGGTTACAAAATTATAAAGCAGTTTCCGACAAAACAAATTCTGATTAAATTTGCAAGTGCAAGAGTTTCATCATGAAGAATAAAATTTTTACATTCATATTATTGCTCTCCCTGTCATTCAATACAGCGGAAGCACAGCAGGACAGCCTCAGGATAAGCCTGGTAACATGCGAACCGGGAAATGTCATATACGAATTGTTCGGCCATACGGCAATAAGAATCCAGGACTTGAGGAAAGGAACCGACATAGTATTCAACTACGGTCTTTTCGATTTCAATACGCCCCACTTCATCTGGAGATTCAGCCTGGGGCAGACCGACTACCTGCTTGGTGCAACCTACTTCGAGAATTTCACGAGGGAGTACATAGAACGCGGTTCCATGATCTGGGGACAAGAATTGAACCTGAACCAGCAGGAATTGTGCCGGCTCAGGGATATGCTCTATGAGAATGCGTTGCCCGAAAACAGGGTATACCGATATAATTTCCTTTACAATAACTGTGCATCCATGCCACTGGATAAAATTACCGGAAGCGCAGACGGCACAATATCATATCCCTCAAGGCCAGCCGCAGGCCTGACTTTCAGGAAACTCATGCATGAATGTGACTCAGTCAGTCCATGGGGAAAGTTCGTGATTGACCTGGCAATAGGTGCAGAATCGGACCGTGACTTACCCTATCTTGGTGAGAAATTCTCACCTCTAAGGTTGAAGGAACTTGTTGCAAGTGCAGTGATTACCGGTTCCGACGGCACTACCCGCCCACTTGCAGGTCCCGCCGAAGAACTGATAAGGCTGGACCACCATGTGCAGCCGCCCACCCCACTGCTGACACCCTCCGAAGTGCTGTGCCTGCTGTTTCTGCTCACGCTCATTGTTTCGCTTGCCGGGGTATTGTTCAAACGCAGCCTGTACCTTTATGATATCATGCTTTTCGGTTTCCAGGGCATAGCAGGACTTGTCATTGCTTTCCTTTTCTTCTTTTCGGAACACCCGACAACTGACAGCAACTGGCTCATCATCGTATTGAATCCGCTGCCACTGCTGTGCCTGCCGTTCATGGTATTCAACATCAAGCGCAACAGGCCCGACCTGTTCCTGCCCGTTGAGTTTATTGTAAATGCCTCATTCATAGCATTCTCCAGGCTGATTCCGCAATACATTGAACCGGGATTCCTTTTCCTGCCGGCAGCTTTTGCCGTACGCGCCCTGTTCGCATCCTTGCGACTCTCCCACAGCAGGCATCCACGCAAGAGAGAAAACGGCTGCAGGTCAAAGAACTACATCAAGCCTTTCATGCTGACTGTTGCAGCCATATCCTGCTCACTTCAAGGCTCCTGGGCACAGGGAGTACGCCAACCCGAAGAACAGCCCATGCCGCGCCTTGTGGTTGGCATAACAGTAGACCAGCTTGACCGCACCTGCCTGGAACGCCTCATGCCATGCATGGGGGCCGATGGATTCAGGCTTCTGTGGACCGATGGATATAACCATACCAACGCGTCATTCGATTTTGACGGCGCAGACCGGGCATCGGCAATAGCATCACTCCATACCGGTTCTTCACCGTTCCAGCACGGTATAGTTGCAAGCAGGTGGCTTGACCGAAAGACACTGAATGCATCGGCGGCCGTTGATGACAGCAACCACAAGGGCATAAACACAAAAGACTATTCTTCGCCACGCAAGCTCATGGCGTCGAATATTGCCGACATGATGAAACTGAGCAGCAACGGCAAGTCAAGAGTATGCTCAGTTGCAATTGAGCGCGATGCCGCCATACTGGCAGCCGGCCATGAAGGCGACATGGCCATCTGGCTGAATACTACCGACGGACAGTGGAGCACATCGGACTACTATGGAAGCCTGCCTGAATGGCTGAACTCAATAAACCGCGGAGAATGGACAGCGCGCGTCTGGGACCCGGTATATCCTACCGGAGCATACATACAGCCATCATCGGAGAGGCACAAGCCATTTTCACACACATTCCGCAAGAATGATGTATGGGACATCATGACGTCACCATTCGCCAACGACAGGGTTACAAGTACAGCCATTTCTGCCGTATCAGGCATGAATCTGGGCGGCGATGACATTCCTGACCTGCTGAACATAACACTGTACGCAGGCAATTTCAAGGGCGAACCAGTAAACATCTACTCACTTGAGCAACAGGATATTTACATAAGGCTTGACCAGAACATTGCCGATATAGTAAGGAAAATCAGCGACAAGGTAGGCAAGGACAAGGTGGTATTCTTCCTGACTTCGACAGGATACGCCAACCAGGAAATACCAGACCTTGGCAAGAGCAGAATACCGAGCGGAACAATCAGCATGGAACGTTCTGCAGCATTGCTCAACCTGTACCTGTCAGCCCAGCTTCCTGCAGGACAGTACGTTGAATCGGTCTACGGTAACCATATTTACCTGAACCGTGACCTTATAGAAAAGAACTCACTTGCCATGAGTACAGTACTGGAGCACTGCAAGGACCTGATAGTACAGATGAGTGGCGTAAAAGACGTGTTCGCCATGCGCGACCTCATATCTTCATTGCCCGATGCAGAGACGACAAAGTTCCGCAATTCACTGAACACGTCAGTATCGGGTGACATCATCATAGACCCATTGCCAGGATGGAAAATCACCGATGAAAAGCACGGAGTCACAATAAACAGCAAGACTCTCCAGAATGCTTTCCCTATTATAATATATGGTAAGGGAATAAGGGCCGAAATATGCCACGACCCAATATCGGCCAGTTTCCTGGCTCCGACCATCTGCTATCTTACCAGGAGCGGTGCTCCAAATGCATGCAACACACGCCCACTGACAGATTTCTTCACTTCATTCTGAGCAGATGGTCCAGAATGACTGCTGCCGCAGTGCATTCAACCACCGGTACGGCACGCGGAACCACGCAAGGGTCATGACGGCCTGTTGCAGCCAGGACAGTCTCCTTGAAATCACGGGTAAGAGTCTGCTGTTCCTGACCAATAGTCGGAGTCGGCTTGAAAGCTACGCGGAACCTTATGGGCTGACCGTTTGAAATACCGCCCTGAATACCCCCGGAATGGTTTGTACTGAGCGAAACACGCCCATCTTCAAGGCAGAACCTGTCATTGTGCTCCGAACCGCGCTGGGTTGCCACGGCAAAACCATCGCCATATTCAAATCCCTTGGCCGCATTGATGCCCATCATTGCCTGCGCTAGGTCAGCATGAAGCTTGCCGAACAGCGGTTCGCCCAGTCCGACCGGACAGTTCCTGATTATGCAGGTCACTACGCCACCTATTGAATCATGCTCCTTGCGGACCTCCCTGACAAGCTCCTCCATGAGTGCTGCCTTGGCGGCATCGGGGCAACGGACCGGATTTGATTCAGACACCTCCCTTGAGAATGACATTTCATCAGACTGGTTAACAGCAACGCTGCCAATCTGTGAGGTAAATGCGTAAATGTCAAGTCCGGGAGCAAGCTGCCTGAGCGCAAGCTTGGCCAGCGCTCCAGCCACACACTGTGCTATCGTGGTGCGGGCCGATGCACGTCCGCCTCCGCGATGGTCACGTATTCCATACTTGGACTGATATGTATAGTCGGCATGTGAAGGCCTCAGGACCTCCTTCAGCGCATCGTAGTCTTTCGATGCCTGGTCGGTGTTCCTAACGATGAATGCTATAGGCGTACCTGTCGATTCGCCCTCAAAAATGCCGGAAAGGAATTCTACCTTGTCGGCCTCATTCCTACCGGTCGTCATGGCACTCTGGCCAGGACGGCGCCTGGAGAGCTCCGCCTGAATGAAATCATAGTCAATGCGTACCTTTGAAGGCATTCCGTCAACCACGCCTCCTATTGCCATTCCATGTGACTCACCGAATGATGTCACTCTGAATACAGTTCCAAGTGTGTTCATAGTATAAGGTATTAATCAGTTACCGCAGCCGCCCTGGCATCCACCTTCGCCACAGCCGCAGCCGCCGTCACCACAGCCTCCGTCGCCACAGTTGCCACCGCAACCTCCGCAACCACCGCAGCCATGCTTCGGATGGAGAACTGCATCGACCTCTTCTTCTGTAGCCATTCTTGTATCAACGACATAGCCCCTGAATGTCAGGTCTTCGCCGGCAAGAGGATGATTCAGGTCAACCACTACGACATTGTCACGGACATCGGTAACCAAGGCATTGAAGGTACGCTGGCCATCACTCAGCGGAATAATCTGGCCTGGCTTTACATGCTCGTCATCGAACTTGCCGTTTACCAGGAAGATATCCTTGGCCAGTTCAAGCACATTCTCCTGCTCATATGGGCCGTATGCCTGGTCACATGGAATGGTGAAGTCAAACTTTTCACCCTTGTCCAGGTTGATTACATTGCTCTCGAACTGGTCCAGGGCATAACCTATGCCGGTAATGAACTGGAAAGGCCTCTCCCTGGTAGCACTCTCGTACTTGTACAGGTTTCCATCGGCATCCTTCAGCATCAGGTCATATGCAATGCTGATTAACTTGTTGTCCTTGTATTTCTTTTCCATTTTCTGTATTTGTCTATTTTTAAAACATTGTCTCCCACGAATCAGCCAGTTCCTGCATGGAGTGGAACAGTTCTGCGCAACCCTCATTGAGCAGCAGTCCATCCTCAAGAGGACCGGTATTGACTGCTATCGTATCAATCCCTGCGGCCCTTGCCGACCTTACTCCCAGGGGAGCATTCTCAACCACGACTGCCTTTGATGCATCGACCCCTGCTATTGCAAGTCCCTTAAGGTACGGATCAGGAAAGGGTTTTCCGCGCTCTACATCGAATGACGTAACCATCTTTTCGCGGAACACAAAACCATCATAGTCACGCTGCACCCTCTCTATCAGATTCTTCTGACCTGACCCAGTCACAACCAGTATCTGAAAGCCCGATGCATGCGCCTTTTCCATCACTTGATATGCACCTGGCATCATCAGGGCTGTCGGAAGATTGCGGAATATCTCGGCCTTGTGCTCATATATTGCCCTGACTTCCTCTTCAGTAGCATTGCATCCACGCTCACGCTGGCTTATTCTCGATATTGTAAGCGAACCGGTTGAACCCTCGTTCAGATACGCATCATGTGGAGTCATTTTCATGCCGAAATCCGTCATGGCCTGGCTCCAGGCCCTTGCATGATTCGGCATTGAATCATAGAGAACGCCATCCATGTCGAACAGGATGGCGCTTTTTCCTATCAGGTTCAGACTCATCCCGCCAATTACTTGCCAAGACGGGCCTGAATTGCCTTTGATTCTGCTTCGTAACCCGGCTTGTTCAGCAGGGCAAACATATTCTTCTTGTATGCCTCAACACCCGGCTGGTTGAATGGGTTCACTCCAAGGACATAACCGCTGATGCCGCATGCCTTCTCAAAGAAGAAGATAAGCTGGCCCAGAGGATATTCTGTGAGTTCATCCATAACGATTCGCAAGTTTGGAACACCGCCGTCAACGTGTGCAAGGCGTGTACCAAGTTCAGCCATCTTGTTAACCTCATCGACATGCTTGCCTGCAAGGAAGTTCAGGCCGTCCAGGTTCTCTTCATCAGATGGAACGAGCAATGAATGCCTGGTCTTCTCTACTGAAATGACTGTCTCGAAGATGGTACGCTCACCATCCTGAATCCACTGGCCCATTGAGTGAAGGTCGGTCGAGAAATCTACTGATGCTGGGAAAATACCCTTCTTGTCCTTGCCTTCTGACTCACCGTAGAGCTGCTTCCACCACTCTGAGAAGAAGTGGAGCTTAGGCTGATAGTTAACCAGAATTTCAATCTTCTTGCCGCTGCGGTACAGGGCATTGCGGGCTGCAACATACTGTGCAGCAATATTGTCAGCGAAAGGAACGTCTGAAGAGGTCATCTTCTCCATATCAGCGGCACCCTTAACCAGTTTCTCTATGTCAAAACCGGCAACTGCTATTGGCAGAAGACCTACAGGAGTAAGTACGGAGAATCGGCCACCAACATTGTCCGGAATGATAAAGCTCTTGTATCCCTCCTTGTCGGCAGTAACACGGGCGGCGCCCTTCTTTGCATCGGTAATGGCAACAATAACCTTGCGTGCCATCTCCTTGCCGCGCTGATCTTCACACTGCTTCTTGAGCAGTCTGAATGCAAGTGCAGTCTCAGTTGTGGTACCCGACTTTGAAATATTGATAACGCCGAAGTTCTTTCCCCTCAGATATTCTGTCAGTTCGTACAGATAATCTTCACCGATATTGTGTCCGGCAAACAGTATCTGTGGGTTCTTGCCGTCCTGGATAAGCTGTGAGAAACTATTGTTGAATGCCTCGATAACGGCACGTGCGCCCAGATAGCTGCCACCGATACCGGCAACAATTACAACATCACAGTTCTGACGAAGAACATCAGCTGTAGCTTTGATGTCATCAAGCAATTCCTTGCCGGTCTGTGATGCCAGATTCATCCAGCCGATGAAATCATTACCTTCACCATTACCATCTTCGAGCTTCTTGATTGCACTCTTAATCTCTGGCTCCAGAGCCTTCACACTTGATTCAGGAACAAAACCGTAAACCTGTGAAATATCAATTTTAATCATATCTGTTATTTAAATGTGTCTGTCAATAGTTTAATCTCAATTACCGGAGAGATATGTTCGTAGAGAATATTGTAAACCGCGTTGAGAATTGGCATATTCACCCTGTAGTGTTCATTTATCTCCTTCATGCACTTTGTGCCGTAATAACCCTCAGCCACCATCTCCATCTCCAGCTGGGCAGCCTTCACGGAATAGCCCTTACCTATCATGGTTCCAAACACGCGGTTACGGCTGAAATTCGAATACCCGGTTACCAGAAGATCTCCCAAATAAACGGAATCATTTACCGCACGGCTTGGCATAGGTCTTGCAGTGGCCAGGAATGTATTCATTTCCTGAATAGCGTTCGACATGAGGACTGCCTGGAAATTATCGCCATACTTCAGTCCACTGCAGATACCAGCCGCAATAGCATAGACATTCTTCAGAACAGAACTGAACTCAATGCCGGCAACATCTGTGCTGACCGATGTCTTTACCGTTGAATTGGTCAGTTTGCGGGCAATCATCTGCGCGTTCTCAATCTCCGGGCAGCCAATTGTCAGGTAAGAGAGGCGGTCCATGGCAACCTCCTCGGCATGGCATGGGCCTGCAATGACTGCAATGTTTTCTACCGGCACACCATAGTAGCGGTGGAAGTAGTCCGACATAAGCAGGTTATCTTCCGGTACTATTCCCTTGATTGCCGATACAATGAACTTGTCCCTGAGCGAAACCTTCAGTTTCTTCATGTGGGACTTGAAATACGGGGAAGGAGTTACGAACACCAATACATCGGACTCCTGAACTATCTCATTGATGTCTGAACTGAAGTTTATCTGCTTCATGTCAAACTGGACACTGGTCAGATATGACGGGTTGTGTCCAAGCCGCTTGAAGTCAGCAATACGGTCATCACGGCGGATGTACCAATTGATAGAGTCTTCAGTTGACAGTATGATCTTGGCAATGGCGGTAGCCCAGCTGCCGCCACCCATGATTGCCAGTTTTCCTTGTGGAAATGCCATTGCTTAATCCTTGCTTTCTGGTTTCATCTGCGGGAAGAACAGCACCTCTTGAATTGCCTGCTGGCCTGTCATGAGCATGACAAGGCGGTCAATTCCAATTCCGATGCCGCTGGTTGGAGGCATACCGTACTCAAGTGCACGTACAAAGTCCTGATCAATGAACATGGCCTCATCATCACCCTTCTGACTCAGTCGCAGCTGATCCTGGAAACGTTCGTACTGGTCAATCGGGTCATTCAGCTCAGAGTAAGCATTGGCAAGTTCCTTGCCGTTGACCATAAGCTCAAAGCGCTCGGTCAGACCTGCCTTTGAACGGTGCATCTTGGTAAGCGGAGACATCTCAACCGGATAGTCAATGATGAATGTAGGCTGTATGAATGTGCCCTCACAGGTTTCACCGAATATTTCGTCAATCAGCTTGCCCCTGCCCATTGAGGCATCGACCTCAACGCCGCACTTCTTGGCGACCTCACGCATCTCATCTTCACTCATGCCTTCCAGGTCATATCCGGTCTTCTCCTTTATTGCCTCAAGGATAGGAAGACGGCGGTACGGAGCCTTGAAATCTATCTCATTTTCACCGACCTTGACCTTGGTTGTACCGTTGGTTGCTATTGCAATCTTTTCAAGAAGCTGCTCGGTAAAATCCATCATCCAGTTATAGTCCTTGTACGAAACATAAAGTTCCATGCAAGTGAATTCCGGATTGTGGGTGCGATCCATGCCCTCGTTGCGGAAATTCTTTCCGATTTCATATACGCCCTCAAAACCGCCTACGATCAATCTCTTCAGATATAATTCGGTTGCAATTCTGCAATAGAGATCAATATCGAGTGAGTTATGGTGTGTTATAAACGGTCTTGCACTGGCACCACCAGGGATAGACTGAAGGATTGGGGTTTCAACCTCAGTATAGCCAGCTCCGTCAAGAACGCTGCGAAGAGTCTTGATAACTGTTGTACGCTTCAGGAAGGTCTCCTTGATGCCCTCGTTTACGACCAGGTCAACATAGCGCTGACGGTAGCGGAGATCCGGATCATCGAACTTATCATATGCAACACCATCCTTGTACTTCACGATAGGAAGCGGACGGAGTGATTTTGAAAGAACAGTAAGTTCCTTGGCATGAACTGAAATCTCACCGGTCTGAGTACGGAATACAAAGCCCTTGATTCCAATGAAATCGCCTATATCGAGAAGTTTCTTGAATACTTTGTTGTACATTTCCTTGTCATCACCCGGGCAGATGTCATCACGTGTGATGTATATCTGAATACGGCCCGTTGAATCCATCAGTTCGACAAATGACGCCTTACCCATGATTCGACGGCTCATGAGACGTCCGGCCACACATACCTGGCGAGGCTCTTCATCATCCTTGAAATTCTCCTTGATTTCCTTTGCCCAGCCGTCTGTAGGGTACATTGCTGCTGGATATGGGTCAATTCCCATAGCACGCAACTCCTTCAGACTCTCTCTTCTGTACAATTCCTGATCACTAAGTTCCATATCTGTAATTATTCTGTTATCAAATAAAAAAAATACCCTTGCGGTTACAATTGCCGCAAAGGTACTCTTTTTTTTGCTGAATCAGCGTATGTTACACCTATAATATGTAAATACGACCGATACTAATTACTGGAACATGCCGAAAATTGTGCCAAGTGATGAAATCACATTTGATACACCGGTAGTAGTTTCATTGATTGAACTCAGTGCGTTTGCAACCTGGCTGGTAGACTGAACCGGCTGCTGAGCTGCCTGAATGACCTGCTGCTGTTGCTGCTTCTGACCGCTCTGCTGTGTAGCCTGAGTGAGAGCCGACACTGCAGCCGCAGTACTCAAAATACCTGACAGATCAGTTGAAGCGAGAGAGCCAAGGGTATTGGTTACAGGCTTTGCTGTCTGCTGAGTTACCAGATTATTGGATCCAAGTATCAGGCCTGTTGCAAAGTCAGAATAGAAGGCACTCTTGTCATCAAGTCCCTTAAGACCCTGAATACCGTTAGTGAGAGCAACAATGTTCATGATGTTTGTCAGATTGCCCATATCTACCTTACCATCAGTTTTATACTGTGAATAGAGGCTCTTAAGGGCAGCACCTGAAGCCTGTCCGTTGGCTGATCCTGACGCGGTTGCTCCTCCCATGCCGAGAAGTGCACATGATGACATGAACATGCATGCCATTGCAAGTGCTAAGAATGATTTAAGTTTCATACCGATAATTAAATTATTTAGATTATATTTTACTTTACAATCATAGTACCTCCACCGTTTGGCTGAATATCAAACTGATAAGGCTTCTTGGTCTTCAGCTTCACAGTCTTCAGAGTTGGTTCCATAGTCTTGGCATCATCAGTGTAGAGCTGTATTTCACCGTCACCCAGGAACGACAGATCAACCTTTGCCTTGATAACCTGATCTGTATTGTTTACACCGGCAATATACCACTTGTCGCCGTGACGGCGTGCCAGAATCACATACTTGCCTGGATAGCCGTCAATGAACCTTGTCTCATCCCATGTTGTCGGAGCTGTCTTGATCCAGTCCATACAGATTTTCGGAGCATCCTCAAGGTTGTTAGGACAGATACCATAGTTCTGAATTGGGTTCTGGAATAGAACCTCTGTACAAATCTGGAAAATAGGAGTGGTCTTGAGCTGTGAGCCACGACCGCTGTTGGTCTTGTTCAGTATGCGGTTCATGAAACAGCCGCCAAACTCCATGCATCCCACAGTGTTGCGGATAAACGGATGCAGGGTAGCCTTGAAGGCCTCTTCATCACATGAACCCTGGCCGAAATACATGTTTTCCGATGCAAGAACAGCCTCAGAACCTACATAGTTCGGATACATGCGTTCCCATCCGCGAGGCAGTGTACAGCCGTGAAAAATACACATCAGGCCATGGTCATCGGCATCACTCAGGACCTCTTCATACAAGCGCATGGTCTCCTGCTTGTCGCCGCCCCAGAAGTCAATCTTGACGCCCTTCACGCCAGCCTTCTCAAGCCAGGCCATCTCTTTCTTGCGGACAATGTTGTTGTCCATCTTGTTGATTGGGCTCTGGGTAATATCGTTCCAGTTGCCGCTTGATGAATACCACAGGAATACATCGACCTTCTTTGAATTGGCATACTTGATAAGCTGCTCCATTCTTTCATAGCCTATGTTCTGGTCCCATCCGGCATCAATCAGGATATACTCGAAATTCATTGCCGATGCCAGGTCAATGAACTTGATCTGATCATCCCAGTTGCATGATGCATCCTGCCATACTATCCAGCTCCATGTGCCGCGGCCGTACTTATAGTCATGTGTGGTCTCAAAGCGAGGCTCAACATAGTCCCACATAACGGTAGTCTCAACGATTGGCTTAAGGTCAGCGCCTACGGTGATTGTACGCCAAGGTGTTGAGCCCGGCAGCCTGACAGCCGGACATACGGTACCTATGCCGTTGTTTTCTTCAGGCATCGGGAATGCAATGGTATATGTATTGTCCTTGCAGTCGCTCAGGTGTGAGCCGCAGTACTGGCTGCTTACGCCAGTTTCAGAAAGCAGTACCCAGCCATTGTCACCAACATGGAACAGGCCTGGGAATGTATAGCCGTGACCATAGCCTGAGCGCTTGTTCATAGGCTCGTCATTGGTATAGCCCTCCTCATAGCTTGGCTTGGTACGCTGCCAGCCAATCATGGCATCACTCTGTGAAGTCAGGAAAGTGGTTGTTCCGTCAGGGAACCTGAAACCGGTATTCTCATAGAGAACGCGTGTGCTGTGGCGCTGGCGACCGTCAGGAATGTTATACCTGATTGCAATGTCGTTGTCACTTACGCGGAACTCAATTTCAATATTCTGCTTTGCAGCATTCTGCAATTCAATTACCCTCTGGATGTACTTGTGACAGACACTTGAAACCTTGATGCGGTCAAGTGAATAGTCGGCTGTCATTTCCTGGTCAGTAACCTTTACCAGTGTCATGTTTCCGGTAAAGTCACCGTTGCCGGCCTCACGGCCCTGCGGAACGCCCTGCAGGGTAGGCATGGAACCCATGTCAAGCATAATGCCTATAGGTGAAGACTCAAGCATGGTCTTGCCGTCATAGGTCACTGAATAAGTAGGATTCCCAACACCGGTCATGTTGAACGATACGGTCATTCTGCCATCAGGACTCTTCAGGTCAGAAATTGTGTTTTCCTGGGCATGGGCCTGCATTGTCAGTGCCAATACGGCAGAAACAATTAAAAAGATTCTCTTCATAAACAATAGTTCGGTTGTTATTGTCGGTTTAATGGTTGCAAATATATAAAAAACACTTTAACTTCGCACCCAACAAGTAATATATGAAAAACCAATGAGCTATCTTATCCTACCAAAGAACTACACATCGCCACTCTCTCTGCAGCAGACTGAACAGGGCATCAAGCTTATCAAGGAATTCTTCCAGCAGAATCTGTCAACCGGTCTCCACCTGAGAAGGGTAACCGCCCCACTGTTCGTTCTCAAGGGCATGGGCATAAACGATGACCTGAACGGAGTAGAACGTGCTGTAACATTTCCAATCAAGGATTTGGGCGATGCCAAGGCCGAAGTGGTACACTCATTGGCCAAATGGAAAAGAATGACCCTGGCCGAATACAACATAAAGCCGGGTTATGGTCTCTACACCGACATGAACGCAATCAGGTCTGACGAAAGTTTGGGCAACCTGCATTCACTATACGTTGACCAGTGGGACTGGGAGCGTACCATCACAGCAGAAGACAGAACTATTGAGTTCTTGAAAAACATCGTCAGGAAAATATATTCTGCCATACTGAGAACAGAATACCTTATTTATGAAACATATCCGGCACTGGAACCATTCCTGAAGCCTGAAGTTCATTTTATTCACTCAGAAGAATTGCTCCAGAAATACCCTGGAAAGACAGCCAAAGAACGCGAAGACCTTATTACAAGGGAATATGGCGCAGTCTTCATCATGGGAATTGGCGGAAAGCTCAGCAACGGCGAAGAGCATGACCTGCGTGCCCCTGACTATGACGACTGGACAACGCCAAACCAGGACGGATTCAACGGACTCAACGGTGACCTTCTGGTATGGAATCCCATACTGAACAGATCCGAGGAGTTGTCGTCAATGGGTATCCGTGTTGACATTGATGCAATGAACCGACAGTTGGAACTGTGCGGACAAAATGCTAGGAAGGAACTCTATTTCCACAAAAAACTGCTTGCAGGCGAACTTCCTCTTTCAATAGGTGGTGGTATTGGCCAGTCACGCCTGTGCATGTTACTCTTACACAAGGCACATATTGGCGAAGTACAGGCAAGTATATGGCCGGAAGAGCAGCGCAAACAGTGTCTCGAGGCAGGAATACAACTTATTTGATCCCTGCATGGACGTCCGTATAGAAAGCAGCTGGAAAGAACATCTCCAGCAGGAATTTGACAAGCCCTATTTTAGGGAACTTACTGAATTTGTGCGTCAAGAATACGGACAGACCACAATTTTTCCACCGGCTAGATTGATATTCAACGCCTTTGACCTGTGTCCATTCGACCAGGTCAAGGTTGTCATTATAGGTCAGGACCCTTACCACGGACCAGGTCAGGCCCATGGTTTGTGTTTTTCCGTCAATGACGGAATACAGTTTCCGCCTTCTCTCCGGAACATATTCAAGGAAATTGAGTCTGATTTGGGCAAGCCGGTCCCGTTGAGCGGAAACCTGACGCGCTGGGCGCAGCAAGGGGTGCTGTTGCTTAATGCCACGTTGACCGTCCGCGCACACCAGGCAGGATCACACCAGAAACGCGGTTGGGAGACATTCACTGATGCTGTCATCAAGGAACTTGCCGATAAACGTGACAACCTGGTGTTCATTCTCTGGGGTTCATACGCACAGAAAAAGGGCGCATTCATTGACCGCAGCCGCCATCTGGTACTTCAGTCAGCCCACCCGTCTCCCCTATCGGCCTACAACGGTTTTTTTGGCAACCACCACTTCAGCCAGACCAATCAGTGGCTCACAGACCACGGCCAGGCTGCAATTGACTGGTGAACGGCGAAGAAGAAAAAAAAAGAAAGAACAGTCACAGGAATTCATCAGGGAGGGCAAATAATGAACACGGAAACTCACGACCAGACAGTCAGACCCTGCTCTCTTGAGGAAATCATTGAGAGAGAGGGGCAGATTGCGTACCCGAACGTGGGTGACAGCATGTGGCCGCTGATACGCCAGGGCAAGGACCTGGTCATAATCACCCGCAAGCCCCAGGGGCGTCTGAAACGCTATGATGTACCTCTGTACCGTCGTGACTCGGACCGCCAGGCAAACAACGGAAAGTATGTGCTGCACCGGATTCTGCACGTGCGTAAAAATGACTACCTGATAACCGGTGACAACCGATGGAACATTGAACGTGGAATATCCGACCGCCATATTGTTGGCATACTGACTGCCGTAGTCCGATGCGGTGCCGACCCAAGTGTAAGCAACCCGCGCACTGTCCGCGTAACCGACCCGTTATACCGAATATATACCCACCTGTGGTGCGACCTGTTCCCGCTGCGCGCCATGATCTTCTGGCTGCGTGACCTGCCAGGCCGGGTGAAACGCTCTCTTGGATTGGCTTGTTTGGCTGAAAAAGTTCAAAACAGCAAGGGCTGCCGGCGGTGTTGATTGCCGCGAGCAGCCCTTGATTCAGTGTGTGTAATCAGTCACGCAGATTCGGATAGATTTCATCAGGCTCATTACTTGTTGCAATGATGCTGGTGCTTTCAATCATGCAGACCCTTACCTGAGGTTCTACATACTGTTTCTTTCTGTCAGTTGTTTCTACTTTCATATTATGTAGGTGTTATATCAACCCAATTCACCAGTGTACAGTGGTTCTTCTTGATCACTGGTAGCTATGATATTATTGCAATCAACTGTAATTACACGGATCACAGGTGTTTCGTAGTCTTTCTTCTTATTCAGTTCGTTTTTCATTTTACAAGTACTTTTTTACCATTGTTGATATAGATGCCACTCTCTGTAGGTCCCTCTATGCGGTGGCCATTGAGGTCATACCAGCCGTCAAAGGTGAATTCACCGGTCTCAGTGTTGAGGGTGCCGATGCCAGTGGTTGCACCTTCGTTCAGACGTACGGTGATGGTTGTTGGAACATTGCTCTCTGAAGCGGTGCGTGATGGAGCATAGCTGGCACCGCCCGGAGTCTGCGCATTCTTCATGATGTATGCGCGCAATGGCTTGATCCAGGCACCAGCTCCCACCTTCACGAACTTGCCCTCAGGTGTTGTCTCATCGCCAGCTGCGAAGCCGTAGTAAACCTCACCGTTGGCGAAGTCATCGTCCGTCCATACCTTAGCCTCGTTGGTAGCTACGAAGGTCCAGTCACCCTGGGTCGTGTTGTGGAGCTCGGATGGGGTCTGTTCGAAGACCACGAACTGGGTTTCATTTCCGAAAGTGATGGATTCTGCCTCAGTCAATACCATATAAGGAGTATATGACATAACTATACTTTCCCTTACGCGATCCATATTAGCCTCCCACTTGCCTGTCTCGGCATTCTTTTCCAGTGAAGTGAATCCGTAGAACTTCGCGTTCGTCACGAAATCTGAAGCAACTGTGAATGGCAGCGTGATGGTAGCAGGCTTCCCAGGTGTGAAGGTGCGGGTAAACACTAAATCCTTGACCGAGATTTCACAACCACGCCCTCCCATCGAACAATTGAACGGCACGCCATCCTTGACGATAGCGGATGGCACGAAATCTACTTTATCCCGAACATTAGATTCAAATTCATTTAGGAGTGACTCTTGGATGTTTTCGTCAATTATGTAATAAATCGACAACTTGTCTTCATATCCTTCCGATTTTCCCCATTCATTGAATAAAAAGTCCTTCTCAGCTCCGTCAGACAGGATAAAATCATTACTCAACTTCAGCGTAGCAAGACTGGTACAATGACTGAACATCCTAAAGAAATACTCGACATTGGCAGTATTGAAACTGCTGAGGTCGAGTGACTGGAGGGATGAGCAACCTTCGAACATGGCAGCCATAGAATTCACATTCGCAGTATTGAAACTACTGAGGTCGAGTGACTGGAGGGATTTGCAGCTTTGGAACATATAATCCATATTCGTCACATTCGTAGTTTTGAAGCCCTTGAAATCAATGGCTGTCAGATTAAAGCAGCCTTCGAACATATAGAGGCATGTACTTGCTATCACTTCCCCACGGAATTCTACCGATTTAATTTCTCTGTAATGCGCCAACCATGGAGCTAATGATCTCCCCCAATCGGCAAGTGTACCTGACTCGCCCTCGGTAGGCTCGATGATCATGTGTCCATTTTCGTAGATCGTCCATGTGCAGGTGCCGCAGGTGCCAGTGTGGGTGATTGCTGCTGGTTGATGGCATAAGGTGCAGACGAGGTCATCGCCCCAATGTTTATAATGGTTGCAGTTGGTGATAGTAGGCAGATAGTTGGTACCTTCGTAGATTACGGAGTTATCATCGAGGATAACATTCACGGTCTTGCCGTCACCAGAGAACTGGGTGTTGAAGGTGCCATCTGCCAGGAAAGGCAGCGACTTGAGGGTGAGGGTCTTGAGGGAAGTGCATCCGTTGAACATATTGCTCATACTTGTTACCTTCTGCATATCGAGGTTGCCTATCGTGAGCGACTGGAGCAATGAGCAACCACTGAACACTTGAGTCATAATATTCACCTTCTCCGTATTGAAGTTGCTGAGGTCAAGCGATGTAAGGTTCTTGCAATTATAGAACATGCCTCCAATATCCGTCACACTCTCCGTATTGAAACTGCTCAAATCAAGCGACTGGAGCGAAGAGCAGTTAGAGAACATACTATTCATTTTCTCCACTCTATCCGTATGGAAGTTGTTTCCGAAAGTAATTGATCTGAGCGATGAGCAGCTGGAGAATATATAATACATATCCGTCACATTCATCACGTTGAAGCTGCTGAGGTCAAGCGACGCAAGGTTCCAGCAGCCATTGAACATATAACTCATATCTGTCACCTCCTCGGTATTGAAGTGGCTTAGGTCAAGTGAAGTAAGCTTAGAGCAATGGTTGAACATATTACTCATAGTTGTTACTTCCGAGGTGTTGAGATATTCCCATCCGGTAATGCTGGCCAGATTGCTGCAACTAAGAAACCAATAGTAGCATGATGTAGGACGTGCATATTGGAAACTTTCATCAAAAACTATGGAGGTAATATTTCCATTACGATCTGCCCACGCCGGATAGTTTTCTCCTGTGTTCAAATCATACTGCCGGCCTGAATGAACTTCAGCGTCACAATAGAATGTAAGCGTGCTACCGTCTAATACCGCCTTGGGTTTACCGAAAGTAGCGGTGTAGGTAGCCTCTCCGGATACCGTAATGGTGCGAAGATTATCGGTATCGCCGTCGCTCCATCCGGTGAAATAATAACCTGCATTTGGCGTAGCCGTGATGGTTTGCTGTGTGCCGTAGTTGTATGTGCCGCCACCCGTGACGGTACCGTAGTTGCTGTTGTTTGCCTGCACCGTGATGGTGTGCTGGTCAATAGCGAAGGTCGCGGTATAGGTGTTCTGCTGTGCATCATCTGTCACGGTAATAGTGCGCGAAGCATCGGTGTTTCCATCATTCCACTGTACGAAGTGATAGTGCTCCTCTGGTGTGGCTGTGATGGTTTGCTGTGAGTTGTAGTCGAAAGTACCGCCACCGCTGACTGTACCCATGTTGCTGTCGTTGGTCTTGAGGGTGATGGTGTGCTGGTCAATAGCAAAGGTCGCGGTATAGGTAGCGTTACCATTTACCATAATCTGGCGCGAGGCATCGGTGTTGCCATCGCTCCACTGTACGAAGTGATAATGCTCCTCTGGTGTGGCTGTGATGGTTTGCTGTGTGCCGTAGTTGTATGTGCCGCCACCGCTGACAGTACCATAGTTGCTGTTGTTTGCCTGCACCGTGATGGTGTGCTGGTCAATAGCAAAGGTCGCGGTATAGGTAGCGTTACCATTTACCATAATCTGGCGCGAAGCATTGGTGTTGCCATCGCTCCACTTCACGAAGTGATAATGCTCCTTTGGCGTGGCTGTGATGGTCTTCGTTGAGCCGTAGTCGAATGTGCCGCTACCGCTGACAGTACCCATGCTGCCCTGTCCGCTGGCTACATTAACCGTAATGGTATATGGATTAGGAGCGAAGGTAGCGGTATATGTCTTGTTTTCGGTTACTGTAATAGTGCGTGAGGCATTGGTGTCGCCATCGTTCCACTTTACGAAGTGATAATGCTCCTTAGGTGTGGCAGTGATGGTCTTCGATGAGTTATAGTCGAATGTGCCGCCACCGCTGACAGTACCCATGCTGCCCTGTCCGCTGGCAACCTGCACGGTGATGGTGTGCTGGTCGATGGCAAAGGTTGCGGTATAGGTCTTGTCTTCGGTCACGGTAATCTGGCGCGAAGCAGTCTTGACACCATCATTCCACTGCACGAAGTGATAATGATCCTTTGGTGTGGCTGTGATGCTTACATTGGTGGTTCCATAGTCGAATGTGCCGCCACCGCTGACAGTACCGTAGTTGGCGTTGTTGGTAGCAACGCTGATGGTGTGCTGGTCAATTGCGAATGTGGCAGAGAGGCTGACATCAGCGGTCAGACCTACGCTGTGCGTCTGCGTTTCATTATCGCTCCATTTATTAAGGTGATAATGCGCATTAGGAGTAGCCACAACCTGCAGCTGTGTGGCTGCGGAAGTGGTTGGGTTGACGTAGCTCTGGCTGACAGTGCCGTTGCTACCAGCGGTGACGCTGATGGTGATGGCTTTGTTGCTTGCTGGGATGCTTGGGCCATCAGTGTTGCAGGCACGGGTTGCTATGCCAGAGAGGTAGGTGTTGTTGATGGTAGTGGTTGCGCGATTGCGGATACGACCTACGATGGCGTTGACATATTTGTAATCACTTGCGCCGAAGCTGAATGTACCACAACTGTAGCAGTCATGCACGCCACTGAAGTTATTGCTTTCATCATTGGTATAACCCAAGATACCACCCATAGTTGGAGTAGAAGATGATGAAGAGAGTGTACCGTTGAAGAAACAATAGAAGATTGAACCCGAGCAACTGGCAGGAGCAAAGCCTACGATACCGCCAATACAGTCGGTGGATGGACCTGCATCGAGCGTACCCGTATAGGTACAACCTTTAACAACGGTCGAGCCTTCAATCGCACCAACCACACCGCCCAGGTGCTTCT
>JAZQQQ010000064.1:0-316881 GCA_045629165.1 Bacteroidaceae bacterium | reverse complement strand
ATTGGCAGCAACACGGTCAGCCTCTTCCTTCTCTGCATCTTCAGCATCGTGCGTTGTCTTGTTTACATAGTATGAGCGAAGTTGTTCTCTAACTTCATCGATAGTGATGTCACCCTCAATGTGCTTTACCGCTGTTTCCTTTAAGTATTCGGACACACGAAGTCCATCCACGTACTGAAGACCTATAGCGGTACGCCAAGCCGAGGCCATCTCACGCTTATGAGGCTCTGCCACACGTTCGTAAGCTTCAAAGTCGATATATTTCTGTTCTTCGTACATAAACATTTATTCCAATTTCAGGACTAGTCAAAAGGCATTTAAGGTCACAATATATTTGTATTTACTCTTTATACGCCCTTTTATACGCCCTTTTATATTATTGAAAAACACGTGGTTATACTATAATAGATGCTTCAGAAGCCATTCTTTAGGCATCCTTATTCGCCCTTTGTAATCTCACCTTTATCAATAAGTTCCTTTAGGCCAATTTCTAGGGCTTTATTCATGATCTCATATTACTTATAGTAGTTGCCATTCACCTTTAACTTTTGACCTTTGTGAATTGATGTAACCGTTCTCTTTGAGCCAATCAATTGCACGAGCGATAGTTCGTTCTGTAACACCCAAATTATCTTCCATTTGCGAATACTTGATTTTACGGTTCATCTTTAATAACTCGTAAACGTTCTTTATAAGCAATGTCGGAAAATCAGGCTTTGATGTCAGTTTTTCGCCATCAATGTCAGTTTTTGATGTCAGTTTCCCATCATCAATGTCAGTTTTTGATTCATTTTCCGTCATTTCTGACGGTTTTTGTGCATTTTCCTTCAACCAACCATTCCTGATAGCTTCATCTTTTAACCGTTTGCCACGAGGAGATTTCTTCTCGCAAACAAGTACTGCGGTTTGATAGCCGAAGTCGTAAACAGCCTCTCCATTTTCGTTTTCATGGAGTTCGCGTTGCACTTTGAGTACACCACGACTCTGGCGGTTGACAAAACCAAGTACTTTCATGCCCTCAGCAACGATGAGGTTGCGGTAATCGTTCACATTCGGGAAGTTCTGCTCGTTGGCTCTGCCATACAATCCTCCGTGATTCTCTATCTCTATGCGGTCGGCATACTGATAGAACCATTCGATTCATAATCGCGATGACAGATGGCATTCATTACCAACTCTCGGGTTGCCCAGTCGGAAGACTTTACCGATAGGGCGTGAAGGAACCTCAATCACCAGCACACGACGATTCTCTTCGTCGTAGAGCTCGTAAATCTCTGGACGAATGGTTGTGTCTCGATAGATGTCCGACTCCAGTTGTCCGATGGCATTCTGCGCCTGACGAGTGCCAGTGACCCGATGCGGATAGTCGTCGTGCATACCAATGACCAAACGACCGCCACCTTCATTACAAAGGGCGATGACATAGCCAAGAATGCAGCGGCGACGATCCTTTGGATTGGTCTTGCCTCGACCATCGTAGGAAACGTTGCCTCCTTCGCCCGCCTTGAACTCAACGTGGTCTTCGAATTCGCGCATCTGCTGGAGTTGCTGTATGGTGAATTGTGTCATGATTGAACTCGCTTGTTTAGTGTAAAATTACCAAAAATAATTGAGATGAATGCAGAATCGCTCAAAAACTACTATATGGATGCTATCATTTTTATTATATGTCAGAACAATGGGGAGATATATGCAGATTGGAACCCCTGGCACGGCTGCACCAAGATCAGCGCCGGGTGTAAGTACTGCTATGTTTATCGCCAGGATGAGATGTATGGCAGTGATGTAGCCAGCAACCTGGCCCGTAAGACAACTGCATTTTTCCTGCCGGTCATTCGTAAGCGCGACAGGTTGTGGAAAGATAGGAAAAGACAAAACCCCACAAAAGGCTTCTGTGACGTTATCAAACGTAGGGCTGCCATGTATTAAGCGTGACTCTGCCCAGTGGGGGTAGTTGCAACATTGGCAACGTTTTCATACTTTTGCCATAGCAAGCAAGAACTAACCTCAATATGAAACGGATTACAGCAATCTTTGGATGCCTCTTCGCACTAGGCGCGGTGGCTCAGACGCCGTCAGAGTACAATCTGGACGGTAAACTGTACCCGCAGATCAATGCGGATAACAGTGTGACATTCCAGTTCAGCGCCCCACAGGCTGAAAAGGTAGTGGTAAACATGGGTAAGGACTATGAAATGACCAAGGGCGACCGAGGCGTGTGGACCGTGACTACTGATCCACAGGTGGTCGGGTTCCACTACTACTCTATCAAGGTGGGTGGCGTAAGTGTCATTGACCCAGCCGGTCATACATTCTATGGCACAAGCAAATACTCAAGCGCAATTGAAGTACCTGAAGGTGAAAAGGCATCGGACTACTATACTCCAAAGAAAGATGTCCCACAGGGCGCTGTCCGTTCAGTCCGATTCTATTCCGATGTATGCAAGGAGTGGCGTAGGATGTACGTTTACACCCCGGCAGAATATTATGACAATCCAGAGAAGCGCTATCCGGTGCTCTACCTTCAGCATGGCGGCGGTGAGGATGAGACCGGCTGGATCTATCAGGGTAAGGCCGATATCATTATGGACAACCTGATCGCCCAGGGCAAGGCTGAGCCCATGATCATTGTCATGAACAGCGGCTATGCCAAGATGCCGGGCAGCACAGACAGTTTCGATGCTTTTGAGCAGATGATGACTAAAGAGGTCATACCGTTCGTGGATGGGCGTTACCGTACAATTGCCGACCGTGAGCACAGGGCTACGGCAGGTCTGTCATGGGGCGCAAAGCAGGCGTATGACCTGGCATTCGGATATCCGGAATACTTCTCAGCCGTTGGTGGATTCAGCGGAATCATCGTAGTCGGTGAATTCAATGTCCGCAATGCCGGTATCATGGACAAGACCCAGCGCAGGGAGGCCTTCAACGGCATTTTCAAGAGCTCAAAGGAGTTCAATAAGAACTACAGCGTTCTGTTTATTTCAACCGGTCAGGCCGAGGGTACTCTCCTGAAGGATATGTCCAAGACACTCAGGAAGGACGGTATAAAGAATACCTATTTTGAGTCAGAGGGCACTGCCCACGAATGGCTCACATGGAGACGGTCACTTTACAACTACGCACAGTTACTCTTCAAGAAGTAAATTATGAAAAAGACAATATTCTCAATCCTGATGGCGGCAGTCATTCTGCCGGTATCAGCACAGGAAAGCGCAAGCACAAACATTATAGGTAAGGAGTATCCAAAAATCAACCCTGACCGCACTGTTACATTCAGGTTCGATGCCCCGGCAGCCAAGTCAGTTGCAGTTGACCTGGGCGGACGCCATAACATGACCAAGAACGCACAGGGTCAGTGGGAAGTGACAACTACACCACAGGTTCCTGGCTTCCACTACTATTCACTGATAATTGATGGTGTGAAGGTCAGTGACCCAAACAGCAAGCAGTTCTTTGGAAGCAGCAGCATGACCAGCGGAATTGAAATCCCAGAGGTCTGCGTGGACTACTATCTGGACAAGGACGTACCACACGGAGAAGTACGTGAGCAGCGTTACTGGTCAGAACTGACCAAGAGCTGGAGAACCTGCCGTGTGTATGTGCCAGCAGAGTATGACATTAACCTGAGCGCCCATTACCCTGTTCTCTACCTGCTCCATGGAGCCGGTGAGGATGAGACCGGATGGTCAGAGCAGGGTATGATGTACAACATCATGGACAATCTGATTGATGAGGGTTCAGCAGTTCCTATGATCGTAGTCATGGACCATGGCGTAGCTAATATCCCAGAGATCAAGAGCGCAAGCATGTTTGATTTCACTGCGTATGAAAAGGTGGTGATAGAGGAACTTATCCCAATGGTTGACAGCAAGTACCGTACATACACCGACCGTGAACACCGTGGTATTACCGGCTTGTCACTTGGTGGGTTCCAGAGTTGGACCATCGCCATGAACAACCGTGACAAGTTTGCGTGGTTGGGCGGATTCAGCGGCTCTGGCAAGGGCCCAAGTTCTGATGCAAGCCTCTATGACGAATCACTCAACAGGGATTTCAAACTTATGTTCATCAGTACAGGCACAGCCGAATCTGCACAGATGTACGCTACGGTCAAGAACTTCCATGATGTCCTGGTGAATGCAGGCGTTAAGCATGTGTTCTTCCAGTCTGCAGGCACAGGTCATGAGTGGCTCACTTGGCGCCGCTCACTCTACAGGTTTGTTCCCCTGATTTTCAAGTAAACTTATGTGCAGAATCTCAGGGCAGCAATGCTGCCCGAGAATCTGTACCATTCTATATATCCAGCATTATTCATTGCCGGGAGTCCTGAGACAGTGGGGCAGCTTGCCGTGCTCGCGGTGGTGTGCAACACATGCGCAGCATTTGCCGTGCCTTGGACAGTCTTTAGGGCATGTGCATTCAAAGTAATTGACTTCCCCTACGGTTGATGGTCTGTGTGGGCAGTTCATATCTCAGTTGTGTCTTGATTATTACTTGATTGCTTTGATCAGCTGGTCGCATATGGCCTGCATGCCCTTGATTGAAGGGTGGCCGTTCTGTTTCTCAATATCCTGAAGTTCAATAAGCTGAATGCCATAGTGCTTGCATATTTCACGGCTTGACTCATTGATGTCTTCCTTGAGTTCTGAATTCAGTATGGAATAGATCTTTGCTTTCGGGTACTGTGCCTGCAGCTTGCTGAACAGGCATGCCATTGCTGGGCGGAATGCCTTGCAGTCATCATCGGTCCAATCAGAATACTTGTATTCTCCGATAGGGGAATTTGCCCATGCATCGTTAGTGCCGCCAAAGACAAAGATTATGTCAGGATTGCCAAGCAGGTTCACGCGGGCGTTGAAAGAATTGCTGGCAACGTTCATCCTTCCATAACCGGTGTTGCAGATGGTGGTTCCTCCCCATGAATTGTTCTTGTCAAGTTCATAGCCCATGGCCTTGATGTACAGGCTCCACCAGGTCTGCTCTACCTTGGTTACATCATTCCTGTCATTTGGGTAGAATGGGGCATAGCCATCAGGATTCATGCCCTGGAATGTTGAATAGGAGTCACCAAGGATTGATACTTTCTTGACTTGGGCCGATGCATTGACTGTCAATGCCATCAGCACGAATGAGTAAATAATTTTTTTCATTGCTATTATGTGCTTTATTTGTTAACTGCAAGTTGTACCACTGGCTTCAACGGCTTCTCCTGTCGTTGCCTGGCCTTGTGTTGGTTGTCCTTGGAGGAGTCTGTGTAGGCTCTGTCCTTGGAGCTACAGGCATTGTGCTGTAAACCGGAGTGCTCAGTTGCTGGAAGCGTCTGCGCTGGGCCTCTTCAAGATACTGATTCTGGAAATCCTCTTCAGCAACCTTGATCATGAGTATCTTTGTAGCGCTGAGGAATCTCTTGTATTGTCCTGAATCTGACGTGCCTGGGCAAACAACATTGTTGTCATTGCAAGGCCGATGATTGTTAATACTGACTTTTTTATGATAATTCTTTTTTAAAGGTTAGTTCTGTCTTTAATATACCGTAATTTCTGACAAAGTTAAATATGTTTCTACAGTATCCTGCTGCATGCAGGTTTGTCAACACGTTGGTTCTGCTTGTCTCAAAGCGTTTTAAGCAATTCCGTGCAACCCTCAACGCAATCATTCCACGTGGCCTCAAAGTCATCAGTGTACCAAGGGTCAGCAACATCACGCACGCCGTTCCCAAGATAACTGTCACGTGCGTATTCCAGCAGCATGTGAATCTTGTTGTCAGGGTCACCTCCGCACATGCGTTCCATGTTGCGAATGTTGTACCTGTCCATTCCAATAAGAATGTCATAGTATGCATAATCGCTGCGCCTGAGCTGGCGTGCGGCATGTCCGTCACAGCGTATTCCGTGCATGGCCAGCAAGCGGCGAGCCGGCGGATATACTCCATTCCCAATCTCTTCGGTCGATGTTGCGGCGCTGGCAATCTCGAACTCGTCATGGCGTCCGGCCTTGCGGACAAGGTCCTTCATGACATACTCTGCCATGGGACTGCGGCATATGTTGCCGTGGCACACAAACAGTATTTTCTTCACTTTCTATGCAATCAAAAAATGAGTATTCAGAACTCAAAGTGTTCGGCCTTGGCCTGAAAAAAAACGTTGTATCTGATCATAATAGTTAAAGTTTATCCGACAATATACTTTCCAAACGGCAGCTTGCCAATGGCCCATGATATTGCAAAGCAGCAAGCGTAGGTCGATACGGCTGTTGTAGGAATGGCGAGCCATGCAGGCAGCATAGGGTTGTAAAGACCGAACCAATGCGGCAGTATGAGCATGTGCATGAGATACATGCCGTAGCTTGCTGTTGAGACAGGCAGGATTACCTTATTGTATAGCCAGCTGTCAGTACCTTTCCTGATGGTGCTAAAGAGCATGAACAATGCAAAACTCATACCTATGGCTATAGGCGTCAGGTTCTGCCAGTCCTGTTCCAGCACGGCAGGAGCTGTGGCTCGTGTGCTGTAGTAGTTGGCACTCACAAAGCAGACAGCGTAAAGCAGAGCCAGCAGAGGCAGGCAGATAGCCATAATCTTTTTCTTGCTCCATTTTACGTGCACACGTATGTAATGCGCCAGCAGCAGATACCCCACAAATCCCGACACATAATAGAACGTAGCATTCGGGTTCCACCAGCACTCACCGAATATGCTGCCACCCAGCGGCTCACGCAAGCGGTAGAAAGTACTGGTAAACAGCCATATGCCCAGATAGACCAGTTCCTCCTTGCGGCTCAGTTTGTCAAGCCATGGTGATATGACCGGCATGATGAGGTACAATCCCAGCAGCATGTACACAAACCAAAGGTGCGAGCCTGAAACAGGGAAGTTTATATAGCAATGAAGCAGTTCCTGTCCGGCATCGGCCCATGTCTGAGCTCCCCAAAGCGTGGGAAGCACTGCATAGATAGGCAGAAAGACAAGCAGTGGAATGAGCACCCTGGTGAATCTTTTCCTGAAGAAATCCAGGGCACCGGTCTTGACGGGTATTAAAAGGAAGGCCGATGCCATGAGAAACAGTGGCACGGCAGTGGGTCTTACCAGCGACTGATAGAAGAAAATGGCGTACTTGGCACTCTCTGACGGGAACGAAAATGTATAATCGTCAGAATAAATACATTCACAAGCGTGGACGGTCATCACCATAAGGCAGGCAATGACGCGCAACCAGTCAAGAAAGACTATTCTCTGTTTCATAGGTGTGGTTGTTCTGTTAACGTTGGCACTAAGATAAGCACTTTTGCCGTATATTTGCAGTGATATGAAAAAGATAATAAGAGTAACAGCATTCATTGCAGTAGTCATGTGCATGTACTGCTGCACAGAGGAGCAGCAGCTTGCATCAACCCGGTCAACTGGCATACCGATGCCACACCGGCTGAATTCACATTCGATGGAACTGCCAATGTCGTTTATGTCGATGAAGACTCACAGTAATACTTGGAGATATGTCACTTATGAAACATGATTGTTACACGGCATCGGCCGACAGTATCCAACAGCTGCATTACATTGTGTGGGAGCCGCAGACTGCGCCCGTGGCAGTACTGCAGATTGTTCATGGCATGGAGGAATATATAGACCGTTACGACCCGTTTGCCCGCTACATGAACTCACTGGGGTGGGCTGTCATTGGGCATGACCATCTGGGACATGGGCTTTCGGGCAGTCATGAACGCGGCCATTTTTCAGACAGCAAACTGGGCCCGCACCTGCTTATTGATGACATGTACGGCATTACTGAGATTGCCAGGAAACGCTGGCCAGACGTTCCTGTTTGCATAATGGGGCACTCCATGGGCTCTTTCTTTACCCGTCGTTATCTGTGTGAGCATAGCGATGCCGTCCATGCGGCCGTAATAATGGGGTCGGGGTGGTACCCGGCTTTCATGACCGGAACGGCATACTGGGCCGCGCGTCTGACATGTGCACTGCGCGGACGCCACACAAAAACAAAGGCGTTGAAGATCCTGTGCTCGCTTCCGTTCTATTTCTCGTTCCGCAAGGAGGGCAAGAACGCATGGCTCAGCGTAAGCAAGTCTAATGTGAAGAAGTACTCCAGTGACCCTCTCTGTGGATTCGGGTTCACTGCCGGTGGATACGAGTACATGTACAGGAATCTGCTTGAAGTATCGGCCCACACACTATTCAACAATATGCGCCGTGACCTTCCCATACTGTTCATCTCCGGTGAATTCGATAAGGTGGGCGGTGCCAATGCCGTCCGCAAAATGGAGGCCGATTACAGGAAGCGCGGCTTTTGCAGAATTGACGCGCACATTGTACCCGGCAAGCGTCACGAACTGATGTGTGAGGACGATGCCGCCCAAACAATGGAATTCATTGGCAAATGGTTGTGCCAGCAAGTCAGCGCTGGGGAATAGTGGCGGTAAGCTATACTCTTGCCGAAATAATAAAATTGGTGTTTAATCTTGTCTTAGGGTGACCACGGCATCGGCGGCCTGGGCAACGGTCTGGCGGTGGGTTATGAAGATTATGGTGCGCTTGCCCTGCAGGTTCTGGCGGATGTCCGCAAGAATGCGGTCCTCAGTGTCCGAGTCAAGGGCGCTGGTTGATTCGTCAAGTATGAGTATCTGGCCGTGGTGGAGCAGGGCACGTGCAATGGCAATTCTCTGCGCCTGACCCTCGCTGAGACCGGCTCCAAGTTCGCTGCAGACAGTGTCAAGGCCGGCAGGCAGTTCCAGCACGAAATCAGCGCAAGCCTGGTGGAGCGCATCGGTCATCTGCTGTTCGGTGGCATCGGGGTTGGCCATAAGGAAATTGTCGCGTATTGAGCCGCTCATGAGCGAATTGCCCTGAGGAACGTACATGAAATTGCATCGGGTTGCGCTGCTCACGGGCACGCTGCTGAAGGAATCAAAGATCTCTACAGAACCTTCCTGGGGCTGCATGAGTCCAAGTATCAGTCTGATGAGTGTGCTTTTGCCAACGCCGGTAGGACCCATGACGGCGGTCATCTGGCCAGGCTGGAATGTGCAGCTGAAACCGTTGAGAACCTGTTTGTCAGGCTCATATCCGAATGTGGCATTGCTGACCCTGATGCCAGGAACGCCCTGCATGAGTATGTCTTTGGACTGTGGTTCCAGTTCCATCTGCTCCAGTTCGTCCAGTCTGTCAACGCTTGTCAGAGAATGAATGACGGCAGGAATGTAGCGCGCAATTTGTGAGATAGGGCCCTGAACCTGTCCTACCAGCTGCAGGAAGGCGGTCATCATACCGAAAGTGACCGTTCCGCTGTGTATGCCAAGCACACCCCACAGGAATGCCGACAGGTATCCGGCCGCGAATCCAAGTGACATGAATACCCTTGCTACCGAATTGAAATTCAGTCTTTTAATGCTTGTGTCGTACAATTCGCCCTGCAGGCTTTCCATGCGTTGGGTAACCCTGGTTACGCCTATAAGAGTGAGCGCCAGCACGCGGTGCAGCAGGTTCTCCTGCATGTAGGACTGAATTTCGGCATCCTTGGCGCGAATTGCGGCAGAAAGCTTGCGAATCTTGAGGAAACACAGTCGGCTTGCCACGATTGCCACCACCATGATAGCCAATAGTACCCACAGCAACCCCGGTTTCATTATAAAAAGGAAAGCCGATGCACACACAAGCTGGCATACGGTAATGATAATGTCGGGAAGTCTTGTGGCAATTAGTTCGGTTATTGTGTGGATATCAGTTTCAAGGCGGTTCACCGTGTCGCCGCTGTGAAGCATGTCACGGCCGTTCCAGCGGCTGCGCATGACGTGTGAGAAGAGCTTTCCGCGCAGGTTGTTTTCAATGCGCACCAGAATGAGCCCTTCGTAGTAGCTTGCCAGCACATTGTTGCCCAGCTGGACCAGCATGATGCCTACCATCAGTGCAATGTTCAGCCTGAGGTCTGCCTCAATATTGCCGGTTGCAATGTCAACCAGGCGCTTGCTTATCCACACAAAGCAGAGCGATGCAGCAATTCTTACCGCACCGATCAGGCATCGGACCAATACACGACCGGCGTTCTCCTTGCCAGCCATGCGCCATAGGTTACCCAGGCACTGCCAGAAACCAGTTATTCCAGTACTCCCGCGCTTTTCCAATCTTCAATGAGTTTACGTGCATCGGCAAGTGCGGTCTGGGCACTCACTTCATATTCTGCCGTAAGGAACTCAACCAGAGTATCTTCAGTGAATTCCTTGCCCTGAACGGCCTTCCACAGGTAGGCGGCGGTCTCATTCAGGTTGAGTATTTTGTTGAAATCGCGATGCTTCATGCCGTCAGCCATTACAACGTAGCAGCCGCATACATCGCGCATTGTGAATCCGTCAATTATCTTCATTTTATTCAGTTATTTACATTTTTTGCAAACGCCTTGATGACAAACCACTGCGGCATCGGCATCGGGCAGGCAGTCCATCACGTAGAACGGCACGGCGCCCAGCAGTTTGCTCTGGGTATGGGTGAGCCGGTCTGTCGATTCCTGACTGAACTTGAGTCCTGAGCATGACATGAGCAGAGCCGCAAAGGCCTCAGGTATGGACAGTCGGCTTACGGCGTTGTGCTTGCATCGGCGTATCAGAACTATTCCGCCAACCGGAACCTGCTCATTTTTGTAGCAGGGAGTCTTGCCGCTCCAGGGCGTTCCGTAGACCCAGGCCTTTCCGTCAGGCATGATGCGCACCACCGGGTTGTCATCGTTAAGCAGCTGACAGTCAGGTATGTTTTCAAGCCACAGACGACTGTGAGTGCTCTTGCCCGTGCCGCTCAGCCCCAGGAACATGTAGCCCATGCCCCCGTGCATTACGACCGATGCATGCATGGCCAGTGTGTCAAGCCCGGTGGTTGACATGGTGAACATGAGCATCAGGCTGTTGTCTATGGCAAATTTCTGAAACTGGCCGCTGTCATGCAGGTGGAGTGTGCCGTGGGTGAAGTCAGCTGACATGTCCAGCAAGTAGGCATCGGGCTGCTTTGCCGTAGGCTTCATTGAGAATGACAATGTGCCGTCAGAGTGCCTGTATACCATAACTCTTGGCATGTCGGGTCTGTCGGGATCCTCCTTATAGTAAGGTTCAGTCTTTGGCAGTTCCATACCGTCTGTAACAGTCAGTCTGAATAGCAGTTCCCCAGACGGTACTTCCTGCTCAAACGGCTGGTAATTAGGCATGTGTGCCCACAACGGATGACTATCATCCATTGACACCGCAAAAGCCAGCCCTGCAACCCTGTAGAATTGTTCCATAATGGTACAAAGATACTTATTCTCTCCCTTACTTTCACGCTTTTCCGTACTTTTGCGCAGAAGAAACCACACAGATTCCACATGTCCAATGAATCAGTAAACAGCAGAAACTCAATGTCGTTTGAGCAGGTTCTACAAGAAAACGGCCAGCTGGTCTATACCAACGTGGGTGACAGCATGTGGCTGCGTGACCTGCCGCGCCGTGCCCTGCGCTTCCTAAAAAATGAAACTGAGATTTATTGTCAGGCCTTTGCCTGAGGCGACTCAGGGTCAATCATCATAAGTTCAATTTTATTACCATCTGGGTCATGGGTCCATGCCTGCCAGTTCTTGTCGGCCGATGTCTTTGGCTCCTGGTCAATCTGTACTCCCAGGGCACGCAGTTTCTCTACATCGGCATGCAGGTTGTCGGTCTCAAGGCACAGGTGCTGGAATCCGCGTGAGTTCCATCCGGTATTCGGATTTTCTCCTTCGCCGTTGGGAATAAGTTCAAGATACACGCCGTCGGCTATGCGCACATAGTGCAGCCAAGGTTCTCCCTTGTCATTGTTCTGAATTCCTACAAGCTTCATTCCCAGCTTGTTGCAATAGAAATCAAGTGATGCGTCAATGTCCTTGCATACAAAGCAGGCGTGGCCTATTCCAACATATCCGTCACGTCCGAATTCATAAGGTGCCTGGTTGCTCTGCATCTGGACTGATGCCGGAGTGTATTCCTGCAGTTCTATTCCGTTTCCGTCGGGATCATACAGCCAAAGGTTCAGGCATCCGCTGGCTTCCTGTTCAGGTTCCGGAGAATCAATGTATCCCTTTTCATAAATCTCCTGAAGGGTCTTGCGTATGTTGCCCACGGTCACGCAGAGGTGGTTGTAGCCGGTCTTCTTGAAGTCAAATGCGTAGTCACGGTCGTTTAACCCGTCGTAGAAGAGCTCCAGGAAATGACCCTGACATATCTTCAGGTATACTATCCACGGATCACCGTTGTCCTTGTGGAGTTCAAATACTTTCTTCCATCCGAAAACATTGTCAAAGAAGGCTATAGTCTTCTCCATGTCAAGCGGATTCAGTGCAATATGGGCAATGTCTTTAATCATAGTTGTGGTGTTGTTTTACGCAAATGTAGTAAAAAACTTGAGACTTGTCTATTATGTCAAGACCATCTGCAGGTTCCTAAAAATGTATAATTTAGAAAAAAAAGTGCTTTGGTGAATGCTATTTATAGATTTTAACATAACTTTGCCGTGCAGATTTGAGGTATCTCCCTACGGGGAGATTTAAAAGGGAACCGGGTGAGAATCCCGGACAGTCCCGCTGCTGTATTTCTCAATGTGCGTTGTGAATGAGCGCCCGCTATCCCAAAGGGTTGCAACAAACGCCACTGGCCTATTGGCTGGGAAGGTTTCACAATCGCGAGATAAGTCAGAAGACCTGCCCCAATATCTAAGTTTTACTATAGCCCCGTGGATAGGGCAGGTATTACAAAATGACGGAAAGAACTATTTTCAATGAGGTGCTGCACCTGTGCTGTGCGGCGGTTGTTTGTTTCAAGCGAAGTGAAGGGCGTCTTGAAACGGGGCATTCTGTACCTGTACATCCGGTCCTTGGGGCCATAGCCGATATTAATCTTAAAACAGGTATATAGAATGTTCAAGTCATTCCTCGGTTATGACCTTTACCAGAAAAAGGCACAGAAAAATCAGGAGAAACGAGAGGGCAGGACTATTTTCAACCGCTCTTTCAGGGTTCTTCTCGCAGTAATAGTTGGACTCGTTGTATGGAATCTGCCGCCAACGGTTTTTGGATTGGATAATCTTACGCTTACAGAACAGAGGGTTATTGCCCTTTTCTGCTTTGCCACAATCATGTGGATATGTGAGGGAATTCCTTCATGGAGTACTTCGGTGGCTATTGTGGTGGTACTTCTGTTTACCGCCAGTGACAGCGCTTTCCTGCCGTTCAAATTCGCGCATGAGCATCAGGAAATTGGCATGCTCATTTCGAGCAAGAAAATCATGGCATGTTTTGCCGATCCTATAATAATGCTTTTCATAGGCGGTTTCATGCTGGCAATTGCTGCTACCAAGGCGGGGCTCGATGTCAAGCTTGCCAAAATCTTGCTGAAGCCTTTCGGTACGAAGTCCGAGAATGTGCTGCTGGGCTTTATTCTGGTAACTGGCGTTTTCTCGATGTTCCTTTCCAATACGGCTACTGCCGCCATGATGCTGACCTTCCTTGCTCCGGTGCTCAAGTCGCTGCCGCAGAACGGCAAGGGAAAGATTGCACTGGCACTGGCCATCCCTCTGGGTGCCAATGTGGGCGGTATAGGTACACCTATAGGTACGCCTCCTAATGCTATTGCGCTGAAGTTCCTGAATGATCCTGAGGGCATGAACATGGGAATCGGATTCAGTGACTGGATGACTTTCATGATGCCTTTCTCCATAATTCTCCTCATTATAGGTTGGGGTATTCTCCGCATGCTGTTTCCTTTCACGCAGAAGAGAATTGAGCTCAAGATTGAACAGGAACATCAGGTTCAGCTGAAGCGCTGGCAGGAGATTGTGGTCATTGTTACTTTCATTGTGACCATTCTTCTCTGGATGTTCGATAAATGGACCGGCATTGATTCTAATGTGGTTGCCATGCTGCCAGTCGGCGTGTTCTGTACAACCAGGATTATCACCAAGTTTGACCTTGCCGAAATTAACTGGTGCATTTTGTGGATGGTTGCCGGTGGCTTTGCACTTGGCGTTGCCCTTCAGGATACCGGACTCGCAAAGCATTTGGTAAGTTCAATTCCGTTTAACGAATGGCCGCCTGTACTCATGATTGTGGGTTCGGGTCTTATATGCTACGCTCTTGCTAATTTCATATCACATACGGCTACTGCAAACCTGCTCATTCCTATCCTGGCAATGGCAGGTATGTCAGCAGCGCAGAGCCTTGAGGCTTTTGGTGGAGTGTCAACACTGCTGATTGGCGTTTCGCTGGGCTGTTCCCTGGCTATGATTCTGCCAATTTCAACTCCGCCAAACGCACTTGCTCACTCAACTGGCTTTATTGAGCAGCATGATATGATGAAACTTGGTATCTCCATGGGTGCAATCGGCCTGACACTGGGCTATCTCATGCTGGTATTCATTGGCAAGGCCGGACTAATTTGATATTGTTTGCCGCAATATATTATGTATGATTCATCCCTTTAGGGGAAAAGTTGAGGTGATTGGACGACGGTCCGACCACCTCTCTTTTTTTCTTGCAGACCCGTGAGTAGTTCACTTGATTGATTCAGCAACGAGCGAATCTGTGAGCGCCGTTAAGAAAATGTAGAATGAGAACGGAATAAGGCGAGGACTGTCTGAGCGAAGCGAGTTCTCGAAGAAACACGCGAAGCGAGTTCTTGGACTAGCCAAGCGGCAAGCCGATTACCGCAGCCCCGTTCGAAGAGACATTTTTAGGCTGGCGAGCAACATGAGCAAGTGCTGAATCAATCAAGTAGAGCACAAACGGACAGTTTTGCATAGAATGTGAGCGCCTCACCATTTTTTTATACCTTTGGAGGAATTTCAAAAAACAACGAACAATGGAAATAGGTGACAGAATACCCGAAGTACTTGGCACAGACCAGGACGGACGCGTCATAAAGAGCAGTGACTATCGTGGCAGAAAAATAGTACTGTACTCATACCCCAAGGCAAACACCAGCGGCTGTACCGCCGAGGCATGCTCGCTGCAGGCCCATAAGGCCGAATTGGCAGCTGCAGGCTATGAAATCATAGGCGTGAGCAAGGACAAGCAGGAACTGCAGAAAAAGTTTGCCGATGCCCAGGGACTGGAATTCCCGCTGATTGCCGATACGTCGACAGAATTGCTGCAGGCTCTGGGCTGCTGGGGCGAAAAGGTCGCATGCGGGCATCGTACCATAGGAATACTGCGCACAACATACCTCGTTAACGAAGAGGGCATAATTGAGCGCATTTTCACCCCTAAGGAAATCAAGACCAAAATCCACGCCGAGCAGATTCTTGAGGCAATAAGCAAATGAAAATAGTAATTCTTGACGGGTTCTCGGCAGTCCGCAATGACTTGGACTGGAGTGCGCTGGAGCAGTTCGGACAGGTGGTTGCATATGACCGCACCAGACCGGAGCAGGTGCTGGAACGATGCACCGGGGCACAGATCGTGCTTACTAACAAGGTTATTCTGAATGCCCAGACCATAGAATCACTGCCGGAACTGCGCTACATAGGCGTGCTGGCAACAGGGTACAATGTGGTTGACCTTGACGCAGCAAGCCGGCGTGGCATAGTGGTAACCAACATTCCGGCATACAGCACAGAAAGCGTGGCACAGCTTATTTTTGCCCATCTGCTGAATGTGGTTTGTCGCACCGATTACTATGCAGGCCAGAACCGTCAGGGCCGATGGGGCAGGGAACCCGATATGTGCTATCTGGACCATTCGCCATTCGAACTGGCGGGCAAGCAGATTGCATTCTTTGGAGTGGGCAACATTGCAACGGCCGCAATTAGGATTGCGCTTGCTTTTGGAATGAATGTGGTTGCAGTAACGTCACGCAGTCAGGAAAGCCTGCCTGCCGGAGTGCGCAAGGTATCGGCCCACGAGGCGTTCAGCACAAGCCGCATAATAGCGCTCACATGCCCTCTGACCGATTCAAACAGGCATATGATCAACGCCAGTACGCTCTCAATGATGCGGCCCGATGCCATTCTGATCAATACCAGCCGTGGCCCTTTGGTTGATGACGTGGCAGTGGCAAAGGCACTCCATGACGGCGTGATTGCCGCCTATTGTGCTGACGTGGTAACCATAGAACCGCCTGTAGACGGCAACCCGCTCTTTGCCGAGCCCCATTGCTACACCACACCACATATTGCGTGGGCTACATTTGATGCCCGCAGCCGCCTGGTCGGAATCTGCGCTGAAAACCTGAAGATGTTCCTAAATGGAACGCCCCAGAACGTAGTTTCATGAATCATGTGAACCGTGCCATATACTATTCCAAAACAGATCATTAACTCAAAAAAAACAGATAAAATGAGAAAATTGACATTTTTTGCGTTGATGGCCGTATGCGCCAGTGCAAACGCACAGTACAGCCGTGACAAGTACAACCTGCAGAACCCACCGGAAGGCAAGAGTGCCGAAAACTGCATTCCTGGTGCAGTCTACCCATGCGTTGACGACCAGCACAGGGCCACATTCGTGCTCAATGCCCCCAAGGCCCAGAGCGTAGCTGTGGACATCTGCAGTAAAGTCTATCCAATGACACGTGACGAGAAAGGCCAGTGGAAAGGAACTACTGATCCTCTGGTAGTGGGTCCACATTACTACCGTCTTGTCGTTGACGGAGTAAACGTAAATGACCCTAACGTGTATACCGTATACGGAAGCGGTAGTTGCTTCAGCCTTCTTGAAGTACCGGAGTCCGATGCCGAGGCTGCTTACTACAGTTACAACAAGGATATCCCTCACGGCCAGGTACGTGAATGCCACTACTGGTCTGAGTCGCGCCAGTGCATGCGCCGCTGCTTCGTATATACCCCAGCAGAATATGAAACATCAAAGGCCAAGAAGAAATACCCATACTTTATTCTCCAGCATGGTATGGCTGAGAACGAGACCGGCTGGCATGAGCAGGGCAAGATGGCCAATATCCTTGACAACAACATTGCAGCCGGTAAGGCAGTGCCAATGGTCGTAGTAATGGACAACGGAGACTGTGACTATAACATGGGTGCTGTTCCAGGTGGACTGGGCGCAACATTCGAACAGGTTCTCCTTGACGAAATCATGCCATACATAGAGAGCAATTTCCGCGTTTACACAGACCGTAACCACCGTGCTATCTCTGGCCTGTCATGGGGTGGTCAGCAGGCCTTCAACATTGGCACAGCCCACACAGACCTGTTCTGCGCCATCGGTTCATTCAGCGGTGCCATCTTTGGTGTACCAAACATGAACCAGGGTGCATTTGCTGATCCTGCCAAGTTCAACAAGGACATCAAGGTACTCTTCCTTTCAAACGGAACTGAGGAGAACCTGGGTGGCATGGCACTTGATCCTGCTTTTGACAAGCAGGGTATCAACTACACCCGCTATGTATCAGAAGGTACAGCTCACGAGTGGCTCACATGGCGCCGTAGCCTGAACCAGTTCGTACAGCTCCTGTTCAAGTAAACATCAATAACTCTTAGAAGCGCGCAATCCATCCGGTTGCGCGTTTTTTTTTGTATATTTGTAGGGTATATGGAAAAAGTACTGACATTCCTTCGCAGCCTGAGCTGCAACAACAACCGCGAGTGGTTCCAGGAACACAAACAGGAGTACCTGCAGGCCAAGCAGGAGTTCGATGCCTTTGCGTTGGAACTCCTGGCCGAGATACGTAAATTTGACACTTCAATAGGAGATCTTGCTCTGGGAAATATGACATACCGTATTTACAGGGATGTCCGGTTTTCAAAGAACAAGGATCCATACAAGACCCACATGGGTGTCTATATTGCGCCTGGTGGAAAGAAATCAGGCTACAGTGGATACTACTTCCATGTCAGCACTGATACAAGTGGCGGTTGGGAAAGCGGCCACATGATAGCCGCTGGTGACTATATGTGTGAACCAAAGGCACTTGCTGTACTCCGTGAAGATATTGAGGCTGGTGACGGGGATTTCCGTGAGATCCTTGCCGGAGTGAATCCCATGCTTGAACTTGAAACGGGCAATGCGCTCAAGCGTGTTCCTTCAGGATTCCCTGCTGATTCCCCTGATTCGGAATTCTTCAAGCTGAAATCTTTCTGCCTGAGCTGCCCTACGACTGATGAATTCGTTCTTGCCCCAAACCTGGCAGTACGCCTGGCTGAGATTTTCAGGAGCGCCAAACCGTTCCTTGACTATGTGAACCGGGCCATACACTATTCCAGGAACGGAGAATAAAGATATCTATCTTGACGATACGTCAATGAATTTATCCAGCAGAGGTATCATTGCTTCAAGTTCCTGCGGAGTCATTCCTGCGCTCACTACATTCTTTGCCAGACAGTTGGGAATATCCTTGATTTTTTCCTCAAGGGCTTTTCCCTGTGCAGTCAGTGATATTATGCGCTGGCGGCTGTCTGACTGGCTTTTCTGACGCACAATCAGCCCCTGTTTCTCCATTCGCTGGAGCAGGGGAGTGACCGTATTGGTGTCCAGATGGAGCCTATCCGTGATATCACTGATAATAAGATTGTCATGTTCCCAAAGCAGCATCAGTACCAGGTACTGGGTATAGGTAATGCCAAACTGCTTGAAGAATGGGGCATAACTGGCAGTTACCAGCCGTGCTGCCGTATAAAGACGGAAGCACAGTTGGTTGTCCAGTTTTAACTGAGGGTATGCCATTTGTTACTTTGTATAGTTGTACTTCTGGCGCAGTGCGTTGCGCTCTTCTTCAGAGAGCGATGCCATATAGCCCTTCCATCCTGGACAGAAGTTTATGTGCCAGCGCCATACGCGGCCTAATGCAGATTTTGGATTGTTGTCATACTTTGCGCGGAACTTGCAGTGTGCGCATGGCTTTTCGTTGGTAGCTTCCATTTCGTGTCTTATTTTATGTTCTTGCCGTCGCTGAATGCGTTTCCAATTCTCTGTCCAAGCTGAATGTATCCAAGGTGGATTGGGTCAAATACGATCAGGTTCATCTTCTCTACATCAGGCTTTCCGTCTTCTGCCAGATACTTCTCGTCAACAAGAATGTTCACAATCTCTGCAACCAGGTTATAGCCGCTTGCGCTCTTGTCAATCATCTTGCTTATCCTGCACTCCATTGTAAGTGGGAACTCCTTGAATACTGGGGCATTCACGTTCTGTGCCTTCTCGACGGTCCATCCTGCCTTTGCAATCTTGTTCGGTTCATTCTTTGCGCTGACCATGCCAACATAGTCTGCAGCAGTTGCAGTCTCCTTGGTTGCAAATGCAAGTGTGAATTCGCCGTTGTTCAGGTCGAGGTTTTCCGTTGTGGCATGTGATCCCATTGAGATCATGATTTCACGCGCATCCCATTCGCCGCCCCATGCAGCGTTCATGGCATTTGCAACTCCGTTCTTGTCGTAGGTGCCAATTACAAGTACTGGCTGTGGAAGTATCCACGGACTTGGTTTGAATGATTTCATAATGATTATCCGTTAAGTGTTTCTTACTGGTTGATAACAAATCCCGTTTATGTATTTTACTTCTGAAGCAGGGCCTTGATAGCCGGTTCAATCTGTTCCTTTGTTGCGGTTGGTTCAAACCTTGCAACCACATTTCCCTTCTGGTCAATAAGGAACTTTGTGAAGTTCCACTTGATGTCTGAAGTTTCACGCCATCCTGGGTTGCTCCTGTCAAACATTCCCTCAAGGATTGGGGTCAGGTTGTGGCTCTTGTCAAACCCTTCAAAACCCTTCTGGCCCTTCAGCCATGTGTAGAGTGGAATCTCGTTCTCTCCGTTTACGTCAATCTTGTGGAACTGCCTGAATTCTGTCTTGTAGTTCAGCTTGCAGAAGGCAACGTAATCTTCATCGCTTTCCGGTGCCTGCTGGCCAAACTGGTTGCATGGGAAATCCAGGATCTCAAATCCCTGACTGCTCAGTTCGCTGTACATTTCCTCAAGCTCTGTGTACTGAGGGGTAAAACCGCATCGGCTTGCTGTGTTTACAACCAGAAGAACCTTGCCCTTGTATTCTGAAAGGCTTACGTTCTCTCCCTTGCTGTCCTGTACGCTGAAGCTGTAAAGTTCACTCTGTGAACATGATGTGATAATTGGCATAGCCATGATAAGTGCTGTTAATAATTTGTTTTTCATATTTCTATCTCTTTGATTTATAAAAGCCTGATTACTTCATCTTCAATCTTTTCCGGTGTCACCGTAGGGTCAAAGCGCTTTACCGGATTACCGTTCCTGTCAATAAGGAACTTTTCAAAGTTCCACTTGATGTCATTTGACTTTCCGCTTTTTCCATTGATTCTTGAAGAGAGGCTGATCATCATGTTCATAATGAAGTTCCCCTTGCCCTCACGTTTTGCTATACTGCTTTTAAGGTATGTGTAGAGTGGGGACTCCTGTTCTCCGTTCACGCAGATCTTCTTGAAGCGTGGAAATGTGGTGTCGTACTTGGCGGTGCAGAAAGTGGTTATCTCTTCATCATTTCCCTTTGCCTGTTCCATGAACTGGTTGCATGGAAAATCCAGAATTACGAACCCTGCATCCTTGTGCTTGCGGTACAGTTTCTCAAGAGCTTCATACTGTGGTGTCAGTCCACAACCTGTAGCTGTGTTTACCACCAGCAGCACCTTGCCTTTGTATTCACTCAGAGATACCGTCACATCCTGACGGTTCTCTCTCTTCATAACCTCAATGTCGTAGATGTTCATTTTATATGTTTTTTTTCTGAGAATCGGATTCTTGATGCAAAAGTAACGAATTTATATCGTATGCGATATATTTCTTGATGTTTTTTTCGATGCCATGCATCAACAATGTAGAATAATGCTATTTTTGCCTTCTGTTACAATCATGTAAAAAAGTATGGAATTCACACAACTCATAAAGAGCCGCTATTCATGCAAGAAGTATGACAGCTCAAAGCAGATAAGTCAGCAGCAGCTGAATGAAATCCTTGAAGCAGGCCGGTGCGCCCCAACCGCAAAGAATCTTCAGGAACAGCATATCTATGTTGTCCAGAGCGCTGAGGGACTGGAAATTATTGACAGGCACACTCCTTGCCGTTACGGTGCGCCAACCGTGCTGGTGGTGGCATTCAACAAGAAAAATGTCTATACATACCCAACATCAAAGGGCCCTGAAACCGACCACCGTAAGTCTGGTACTGAAGATGCTGCCATTGTTGCAACGCACCTGATGTTGGGCGCTGCCAATGCCGGTGTTGACAGTTGCTGGCTGAACTGCGTCCACATTGATGACCTTCATGACGAACTTGGACTTCCTGCTGATGAAGACATACTGATGTTGCTTGATCTTGGTTTTGCAGCCCCGGGCACACAGCCGCTGCCAAACCATTTCAGCCGCAAGCCTTTGTCTGAGACAGTCACAATGAAGTGACGGTCACGCATCCAACATTTACCTGGGTAAAAAAACAATTATAACTTATGAGAAGACATTTATTATCTGTTGCACTGTGTACTCTTGCCGTATCAATGATTACGGGCAATGCCTATGCAGGACCAACAACAATCAGTGACATATACAGCTACATTGAGAACACTGAAGTATTCGGGGAGAATCAGTTGGAACCACATGCCTACTATATTCCAAAGCAGAGCAAACTGCTGAATGGAACATGGAAGTTCTTCTTTGCTGACACCCCCGAAGAGGTTCCTGACAACTTCTATGCTGCCAATTTCAAGGACAGCAAATGGGGAACCATCCAGGTTCCTTCGAACTGGGAAATGCAGGGGTATGGCGATGCCCTATTCCGGAATGTATCGACCCCATTCCAGCCAAACCCACCATACGTGCCACGTGAATACAATCCAACCGGTGTTTACCGCACGGATTTCACCGTTCCTTCAGACTGGAACGGGCAGGAAATCATCCTGAGGTTTGAGAAGGTGGCATCGGCCAGCTTCGTTTGGATAAACGGTGAGTATGTGGGTTACAATGAGGGCGCACAGGAGCCATCGGAGTACGACATCACAAATTTCCTGAAGAAGGGAAAGAACCAGCTGACGGTCCTTGTAACCAAATATAGTGACGGATATTATCTGGAGGGACAGGACTACTGGCGTCTGGCAGGTATCTTTGATGACGTGAACATCTATGCAAAGCCAAAAACCTGCATCTATGACTGGTATGTCACGACTGACCTTGATGATAAATATGAAGATGCAAAGCTTCAGGTCAAGGTGTGGTTGCATCAGTTTGACCATAGGGATGGTTCGTACTACGTGAATTCAATCCTGGAAGACGCCTTGGGAAACAAAGTGGCGGAAATGAAGAGCCTGTATGCCCTTTACATAAGTAATGTTGATTCAGGGAGGATTGAACTCAGCATGTCTTCCAATGTGGTCAATCCCAATAAATGGACAGCTGACACACCTTATCTGTATAAGTTGAAAATGCAACTCTATTCATATGAAGGCCAACTCATAGAGGAGCGCACCCAGAACATTGGCTTCAAGGAGACCGAGATTCGTGACGGTGTATTCTACCTGAACGGCAAGAATATCAAGGTCAATGCCGAGTGCAGCCACATGCAGGACCCTGTTACCGGACACATGGTACCCGATGAGCTGATTGAGAAGGATATGAAGATACTCAAGCAGTTCGGATTCAATGCAGTACGTACATCGCACTACCCACCAACTCCACGTTATCTGGAGTTTGCAAACCGCTATGGCCTGTACATAATTGATGAGACCGGTGATGAGGCCCATGCAACCGAGCGCTTGAGTAGCAATCAGGCTTTCAAGGAGATGTACCTGGAGCGCGTGCAGCAGTTGGTTCTGCGTGACCGCAACCAGCCTTGCGTACTCTTCTGGAGCGCAGGAAATGAGAGCGGTGAGGGTAACCTTATCGGTGAGGTCATCAAGGAGGGCAAGAGCCTTGACGGCACACGCTACTGGATGTATGGCGGAAATGCCTACAGCCATCCAGCCGAAGATATCATAGGCCCACGTTATCCAACCCCATCAGCACTGGAAATGAAGGTGGGACAGGGGTTTGATGGCGACACACGTCCTTCATTCATGGATGAGTATATTTCTGTGGCCGGAAATGCCGGCGGCAACCTTGATGAAATGTGGGAGGTTATCTACAAGTACGACCGCTCAATGGGTGGTGCCCTGTGGGATTTTGTTTCTATCGGACTTGAGGATCCTGTACGCAAGATTGCCGATGTGAGCGGACATGGAATCTTGTCAGGCATCATGGGGCATGCCAAGATTGTAACTGCAAGAAACAAGAAGAACCATGTGATTGACCTGAACGGTCATGATGAGTGGATTGAGGTATATCAGGACCCAATCCTTGATATTACCGGCAACCAGCTGACAATTGCCTTTGACGTATGTCCTGGCGAACTTGTAAGCAGTTGCGGCTCATTCCTGACTAAGGGCAGCTGGCAGTACGGAGTCCAGCAGCGCGGCAAGGAGAATCTTGAGTTCTACCTGAATACTCCAAGAGGCAAGCGTACTGTAACTGCATCGCTCCCTGCTGACTGGGAGCTGAACTGGCACCATGTGGTTGCAATCTATGACGGTGAGAAGATGACCCTTGCAATTGACGATGCCCAGCCTGCTGAGGCCGCTGCAAACGGAAACATTGTAAACGCCCCATACCCGGTAAACATTGGCCGTAACATTCAGGAGCATGGTCAGGACACCCGCGTATATGTGTGCGATGCCCAGCTTGACAATATCTGCATTTCTGACCGCGTCCTTACGGCCGATGAACTGAAGCCGGAAAACGCACTTCTCTGGCTTGATTTTGAGACCGAGACTGTTGACGGCACATTCTATACCTACGGCATAGGTGGCCGTACATACGGTACAATCTTCCCTGACCGTACAGTCCAGCCTGAAATCTATCAGGTGAAGAAGAGCACACAGCCTGTTGTGGTCAGCCTTGTCAAGGCCCAGACCGGTTCGTTTGAGGTGTGGAACCGCAACTCATTCCTGAATACTGACCACTGGGATATGGACTGGGCCCTCTATGAAGATGACCAGATCCTGCAGCAGGGTAAGCTTACCCCAGGAGTTGATCCTTCAAGCCGCAAGGTCATAACGGTTCCGTTCACCAAGCCGTCAATCAAGCCTGGCAAGGAGTACAGAATCATGTTCTCAACCAACCTTAAGACTAATGAAATATGGGCCGATGCCGGACATCAGGTTGCATGGGACCAGATTGAACTTCCTTGGAACATTCCTGCTGAAGAGAAAGCACCTGCACAGGGCAGACTTGACCTTAAGCAGAATGAAGATGGCATCCTGGTTTACGGTGATGGATTTGAGTACAGATTCTCTGCCGACGGCCAGCTTTGCCAGATTGTCCAGGGTGGAAAGGAACTGCTCAACCAGCCTCTTGCTGCCAATGTATGGCGTGCGCCTATCGCCAATGAGGTCGATGACTGGGGCCAGGGCAATATCACATATCACAACCGCAAGGACTGGAACGGCCGTCAGATTGCAAACGAATGGTACAGCGCCAACATGAACAATCTGACAAGAGTACCTCTGTCATGCAAGGTTTCACGCCTTGATGACGATGTGGTTATTGATGTAACCTGCATGACACAGTTCGGTGAGGTTGTCAACCGCCAGCTTGACACCTATATCTTTGGTGGCAGCTTCAATGGCGTGAATGAGAAATACCGCTTTGTAATCTCTGCCGATGGTGACATGACAATTGAGCACACAATTGATCCAGTAGGTTCACAGCCAAGCCTATACCCACGCATCGGCCTTACCATGACTCTTGCCGCTGACATGCAGCAGGTGAACTGGTACGGCCGTGGTCCTGAAGAGAACTACCCGGACCGTAAGAGTGGCTATGCAGTAGGCATATACAAGACCACAGTTGATGAGATGTATGAGCCATACCTGATTCCACAGGATCATGGTCTGCGCTGCGACAACCGTTGGGTAACTATGAGTGACTCTGAGGGTCATGGAATCAGGTTCTCAATGGATCAGCTCTTCAACTTCAATGCAAGTTCATTCAGCACTGATAACCTGACTCGTGCACGTTTCCAGTATCAGATTGAGCGTCAGGACGGCGTAACTCTGAATCTTGACTACGCTACCACCGGTGTAGGTTGTACCTGCTGCTACGTACTGCCTGCATACCAGGTAACTCCGCAGCGTTACTCAAGAGTTATTAAGGTAGAGTTGCTGCGCTGATGCATGGTCAGAACAATCCGTCCAGATAGGTATAGAATTCAGGGTCTTCGCCAACAATTACCTTGATAATCTTTCCAGCTGGGTCAATAACTATCTTGGTAGGGAATCCAGGGACATTGTAGTCATTGACCAGAGAACTTTCCTTAGGGTTGTAAACATGCAGCCATGGCAGTCCGTGCTTCTTTACAGCGGCGCGCCATGCTTCATCAGAATCGTTGCAGTCAATGCCCAGGATTTCAAGTTTGCCCTTGTACTTCTGGTAGTACTTCTTCATGTCAGGGAAACCCTTGATGCACCATCCGCACCAGGACCCCCAGAAATCAAGTACGACATATTTGCCACGCAGGGAAGACAGTGAAAGGGGATTGCCGTCAAGGTCGTTCAGGGTGAAATCCTTGGCAAGGGTTCCATTCATTGCATTGATCCTGCTCATCTCTTCCTGTTCTTCACTTTCCTGTATGGCTCGCATCTTCTCTGCATGGTCTATGCGGCTCTTCAGGAACTTGCCTACGCGGCCCTGTTTCATGCTCTGGCTGATTCCATTGTAGATGTTGTCAACTGAGTATTCGCCTGACAGGAAAAGCACGGCTCCTTCGACATCCTTATTGCTGTTGAAATAGCTTACAAGTTTGCCGTAGTACTCTTCATTGCGCCTGTTCAGCGTATCCTGGTAGGCCATTTTCTCTTCCTGTGTCTTTGCTCCGTAAATATACTGGTAACAGTCATCCATTGCACTGCGTGCCGGGGTAATTGCCTGGTCTGCCGCACGGCACTCCCGGTAGATTCCTGAACCGTCATACTTGAATCCATAGCCAAGAAAATCAAGGTTCAGTTTCTCGCCTGGAACCAGATATATTGTAATATGGAAACTGTTGTCCTTCCTTATGCGTGCAGGTACAATCTCAGTGATATCCTTCTGGTATGTGAATTTACCGTCTGTAACTGTCAGTTTTTCCTCAGGCAGGAATGTGTCGTAATCACCTTCAACTCCTACCGATATGAATACCTCTTTGATTGATGATTCCACGGTACCCTCCATCGTGAATGGCTGGCTACCGCAACTTGCCATGAGAACTGCAGTCAGGACTGCAACCGCTTTTGTCAGTGTCTTGAACATATTGTTTCTGTTTCAGTGGCTGGCACGCAGCCAGCATTTACAATTTACCAAGGGAAGTTCTCCGGATCGTTCTTGACGTTTGAACGCATGTTCAGGTTAAGCCCGCTGATTTGTCTCATGTCTTCATCAGACAGTTCAAACTGCATCACTTCAAGGTTCTCTTTGAAGTGGTTTGGTTTTGCACGAGGTATGGTAATCAGTTCACGCTGGACTATCCACCTGAGCACAATCTGTGATGCTGTCTTGCCATACTTCTGGGCAAGTGCCTGCAGCAGTGGATTGCCAATTACGTCAATGTCACCCTGACCGAAAGGTCCCCAAGCCTGAACCTGAATACCCAGGGAACGGTTATAGGCAATGTTCTCTTCCTGGGTCATGAACGGATGAACCTCAATCTGATTGATTACCGGCTTGATTTCCGCATATGAAAAAAGGTCCTCCAGGTGGTGGCGGTTGAAATTGCTCACGCCAATGGAACGGATCTTGCCTTCACGTACAAACTCTTCCATGACCTTCCAGGTATCCTTGACGTGATCCTGGACAGGCCAGTGAATCAGAAGCAGGTCCAGGTAATCAGTCTTCAGGTCTTCAATGCTTTTGCTTATTGCCTTCCTGGCATGATCCATGCCTTCACGCATGTTGCCTGTTGAAATCTTCGTAGTCAGGAATATCTCACTGCGCGGAATACCGCTTTCAATGATTCCCTGCCCGACCTCGGCCTCATTTTCATACATCTGTGCCGTGTCAATATGTCGGAAACCGGCCTGAAGTGCCAGCTTTACGTTGTTTACTGCAATTTCATCACGCAGAGTCCATGTACCGACTCCAATCTGAGGTATTTCGTAGTTGTTGCTAAGCTTGACCATGTCATTCGTTTTTTTTTGATACGCAAATATAGCAACCATTGGGGCTTTATTTGTCAGTCTCAATCCTTCATAAGTATCATTTTACCATATTTTAGTAAATGAAAAGAGTACCTTTGTGCAAAAATAATAATATCAGGACCGGTGAACAGAATTCTAAAAATGTTTGTAATGGTTTCAATGTCGGCTATCGTAATCAGTATGATAGCTGCGACTGTCATTGAAAAGATATACGGGACACATTCAGCTTTAGACTTGGTTTACCACAATCCGGTGTTCATCATTCTGTGGACCGTGGCTGCCGTCAGTGGCCTCATCCTGGCTATCAGGGTGGGCATGCCCAAAAGAATTCCGGTAATGACATTGCACATAGCCCTGGCATTGATCTTGGCAGGTGCCCTGACCACATTCCTGACATCAGATAGCGGCAGACTGCATTTAAGGACAGGGACTGCCATGGACTATTTCGAGAGTGATGATTACATGCGTGCCCCTCTGCCTTTCACCTTGGAACTCAAAACATTCCGGATAGATTATCATGCTGGGTCCTATGCTCCCAAAGACTACTCAAGCAAGGTTGTCGTGACAGACCGGGGCAGGCAATTCGAGTTTGAGATCAGTATGAACCATCCATTGAAATATCATGGATACCGGTTCTATCAGAGCAGCTTTGACCATGATATGAATGGAACGCTGCTCTCTGTCAGCCATGATCCCTGGGGAGTTCCCATTAGCTATGCCGGATACTATCTCCTTATGGCATCGCTGTTTGGATTCTTCTTTGTCAAGCAGTCCGGATTCCGGGCAGCGCTTGCACGTATCAGCAAATGGGCAGCAGTAATTGCCTTGTTGATGGTTAGCGCACAGGCATCGGCCCAAACGGCTTCTGGTCCGATGATAGGGGAAGAACAAGACATTGCAGTTCCTGCAAAGGCTGAGAGCATATATCACAAGATGGACCATCCGAAGCCACTGGCAATTGGACTTGTCACTTTAGGAATGGTCCTTTCCGTAGTGACGGGAGTACTCACGGCCAGGGGAAAGAAAATTCCGCACGCTGTCGTTCAGACAGAGATTTCCGTTGCAGTGGCCGTCTTTGTTTTCCTGACGCTGGTACTTGGACTGCGTTGGTATGTGCAGCACCATATACCTATGGCAAGTGGATTTGAAATGATGATGCTCATTGCATGGTGTGCCATGCTGGCTGCATCGGTCTTCATAAAGAGATTGCCGGTGCTTGCACCAATGGCTTTCATACTGGCTGGATTTGCATTGCTGGTGGCAGGTCTTGGAAGTCATGATTCCCAGATAGAGCCACTCAAGCCGGTACTGGCTTCACCACTCCTGGCAATACATGTTGGCTGTATGATGGTTTCTTATACAATGTTCGGACTGGCAGCCCTGAACGGTATAATGGGACTGGCAATCCGGAAAGGCAGTGCGTGCAGTGACCTGGCTGACATAAGTCTGGTCATACTGTATCCTGCAGTGTTCCTTCTTACTATTGGTACATTCCTGGGCGCCATCTGGGCAAATGTCTCATGGGGCAGCTACTGGATGTGGGACCCCAAGGAGACCTGGGCTCTGATAACCATCCTGGTCTATTCTGCATCACTTCACGGAGCTTCATTGCCTAAGTTCAGGAACCCGCGTTTCCTTCACATATTTACTATTGTATCATTCCTGTGCGTGCTCATCACTTACTTTGGAGTCAATATGGTCCTGGGTGGCATGCACAGCTATTCCTGATCCCCCCAAAAAAAGAAGACCGGCATACACTCGGTAGCCGGTCTTACTGTCTATGCAATGCTGAACAGTCTTGTCGATGTCAGCAACTGAATCTCTTACTTGTTGATCGCTGCAGCAACCTGTTCTGCGGCAATTGAAAGTTGTACGTATGATGGAACTGTACGTGTGCAGGCCTCATTCTCACCCCACAGGAATGGGTAGTCATCCTTGTGCTCAAGAAAGTTTGGCTTGAGCAGTATCAGACCAGGAACAATACCGCCAGGAATGAATGTGTAGTCAGCGCGGTTGTTACCGTAAGCAACCTTCTTGGTGTTGACACCTACGGCAGTAACGAATGATACGTTAGAGTATGGGTGACAGCCATAGAGGAAGTTCAGACCTGAGAGAACCAGTTCCGGGTCAATCATGTCTGGGAAGTAGCGCCAAACCATGTAGTTGTTCAGTGCCCAGCTGATTACGCGCTCGTTGCCGCCCCATGTACCGCCTGCTACAGGAACGCCGTAAGGGTTCTGCTTGCTGGTGTTGACAGCGTCATCAACGAATGTTGGGATAACCTCACGGACAGCAGCCTTGAAATCATCATCCATATATGGAATCAGTGAAAGTGCGGTCTGTATGTTCACGCGTGGTGCACGCATTGCGCTGCCACCGCCTGTACGTGTGTCTTCCGGACCGGTTGGTGGAACCTTGGCGGCCTCAAGCTGTCGCATTACGCCTGGCAGGAAGAATTCCTTGTACTTGTCATCACCGGTAGCGAGCCACAGCTGGATTGCAGCGCTTGAACGGTCACCGCCCTGATTGCGGTTGCGTGCATTAGCATTAGCTCCGTTGGCTGGCAGAGATGACTGTGCAGCCTGCTTTGCAAGTGCATCGGAATGCTTGTTCCACAGCATTATTGCCAGGTTCAGACAACGCTTTGCAGTCTCAGGCTTGTAGTCCTTGAGCTCACGTGCAGCGTGTGCCAGGGCAGCTGTTACTGATACGTTGCCGGTTGGGCTGCCACCGTTGTTGGTGAATGCAAAACGGTCATCCAGAGTACCTGAATAGCGGTTGTCGCGTACCTGATATGGGGCAAGACGTGCGTCGTAAATATAGTTGTCAGTAATGTTCACAGCGTCACCAAGGTGGTGGTACTGATGCATGTTACCCTGGACAATACCCTGGGCAATGAATCCTATGTTCTCAATCTGGGCGCACAGGTTCAGTGCACCGTGCTCAATCTGCTGAATTACGTCTGGCATGCCGTCTGGACGGTGAATGTCAACGAACTGGGTCTTCTGGTCAATGAATGTCTCGTCACGTTCAGGCTTGAATATATCCCACAGGTCAGAAAGCTGGCTGGTCAGTCCGATGACTGTACCTGACTGGATATCGAAGTCACCGGCATCGTACCATGCACCTACTGCAAGGCCAGGAATGTGTTCGTAAGGCTTGTACTTGGTGTTGGTGTTAGGGCCCTGACGGTAACCGTCATGCTGCTGGTAGTTGGTTGGAGCCTGGATAGCATCATCCATGTGTGAGCGGCCGTGCCATACGCGGTAAGCCTCGTTGACCTCCATGTGGTCCATCTGGACAGGAAGCCATACATCCATGGTGTTGGTCCACTTGTTGTCATATACGTTCTTGTTGATTGGGAACGGATTTGAATCAGTATCCTTATACTTTATAAAATATGTACCAGGTTCGGTGATTGCTGAGAAGTCAACCTGAGCGTAGTTGTAGCGGTCGAAGAACTCGCCCCACATTGTAACGGCCGGCTCAAGAGCAAGAGTCCTTGAACCGTCAGCGTTGATGCGGTAAACCTGAGCCTTGGCAGCCAACTTGTCATTCTTGTCGAGCTCGATGACTGATACCTTCTTCTGGGCTGGTGTGTAACCAATCTGTGAGATACCGATGTTTGGTTCACGTATCCATTTTGAATTGGTTGATGGCTCTATGTACCACTCCAGGACTGTACCGGTCTTGCCGGCTGGCAGGAATGAACGTACTACGAATGTACCGTTCTGTGACAGATTACGGCCATCGTAGAGGTTGATGTCAGTATCGGACTTGAAGAGAACGCGCAGGTCGTCATCCTCAGGAGCCAGCACGAGAGTCTTTCCGGTTGACATAGGGGCAGGAACGATGAACTCGTCACGGCCGCGGTCGTCAAATGTTGAAAGACCATAGAACTGGGTAACCTTGTCCTTGAGAGGCTTCATTTCGGTGTTGCTTGACGGATAGCGTGGCAGAATCTCTGACTGGCCGTCCATCAGGTAGGTCTTGCCGAAGAAAGTGGCAGGGAAGAATTCCATGTTCAGACCAGCCTTGCCTGCAAGTTCCTGTGGCAGCGGCTTGTCCATTACAACCTGCATGATGGCACCCTTTTCAAGGGCCTTCACGTTGATGGTGTAGTTGAAGTCGTAGTCTTCATAGCGGAAGTCGCATGAAATCTGGTTTCCGATTGAATCGACGCGGCGTTCGGTCATCGAAGCGTAGATGTCCCACTGCTCTGGTGTGTTCATGAGACGCACGCCACCGCCTGTGGCAATACGTACGCCACGCTGGATGAGTTCAATACCTGCGGTCTTTTCATCACAGAAAATACCCTGGTAATTGTTTGAGTAGACAAGAAGGTCCAGTCCGCCTGCCTCAAAATAGCCCTGACCGTTAATCTGGAGCTTGTCTGAGAGAGTAGGGGTGCTGCCTCCTCCGCATGACTGCATGACTGCGCATGCAAGTAACATGACTGAATAAAGGACTTTTTTCATTGTTTATAGTTGTTTGTGTTGTTGCCTTGCTCCCAAAGGTAGGCAATATGAGTGACAAACAACTTATTCCTTGTATAAAGAATGTGAAAAAACAGTGCTTAAAGAATGCTGCGCATTGCAAGTTCCTGCCTGAACTGTGCGGCATCATGGAATACCACGCCGTCCATTCCTACAGCCCTGGCGCCGTCAATGTTGACAGGACGGTCATCGGTAAACAGGCATTCGCTGGCATTCAGCCCGAAGCGTTCCAGAAGTATGTTGTAGATTTCTGCCTTCGGTTTCATGACATGTTCTTCGCACGATATGATGCGTCCGTCAAGCAGGGAGAATATTTCCGGGTATTGTCCAAGAGTAACATAAACCTTGCTGCACCAGTTTGAAAGTCCGTACAGCCTGTAGCCGCGTTCCTTCAGCTCTGCCAGAAGCTGGCGCATGCCTGGAACTTCGCCCGTTACGAAATCACAGTAGCATTCCGAATAGACATTAATCTGGCGGGTGAACTGCGGATAGGCACTCTTCATGTCGCTGATTGTCTTTTCGAACGGCTGGTTCTCAACCTCAAGAACCTGCAGCCAACGGTCCGTGAGTATGCAGCGCGAAAATTCCTCGCGTTCATTTTTGCTGTCAAAATAGGGATTCAGCAACTGCAGGTAGTCATAATCTACCAGGACTTTTCCAAAATCGAATATAAGGTTCTTGATCATGGCCGCAAATATACTCAAAAGTGGCGTCAAAATGGCTGGGACTATTTTTCTTTCTGTGAAAATTCACCCCTAAATAGCGGATTTTACCCATCCTGGACCACTTTTGTCCCTTGCGTTTACCATGAATCCCTTTTATTTGACAGGCATGTCCGGACCCTGTAATTTTGCCATCGTCAAAACGAAAAACAGACAGCTATGAAAAAGAAAATTTGTGCAATTGGCGACTCAGTCCTCAAGGGAATAGTCGAAGATTTCAGTACAGGATCACCAAAATATGCTATCAGTGAAAAGTGTTTTGCTGAGCTCTGCAGCGACAGGCTTGAGCTGCCCGTCAGGAATTTCGCGCGTTTCGGCGCAACTGTAAATAATGGTGTGGCCATGGCCGAACGTTACCGCAATGAAATATCGGAGTCCGATTTCTGCGTAATAGAGTTTGGTGGGAATGACTGCTCGTTCAAGTGGAATGAGATATCGGAAAATCCCGATTATCCACATACCCCGCTCACGTTGCTCGATGATTTCCGCCGTATCTATTCTGGCCTGATTGACAAGCTCAAGAGCATAGGGGCCAGGCCTGTGCTTCTTACACTTCCCATGATCGACAGTGAGCGCTATTTTAATTTTGTGTCAAAGGGCCTGAACCGGCAGGTCATTCTTGACTGGCTGGGCGGTGACATTGACTACATAGGCCGATGGCATGAAATGTACAACATGGCGGTATGCAGCCTGGGTGCCCTGAAGAGAGTTCCGGTTATTGATATTACAACCCCGTTCCTGCTGAGGAAGAACTACCGTGACTACCTGTGCACCGATGGTATTCATCCCAACGAGAAGGGGCACGCGCTCATTGCCGATACAATCTGCAGGAGCGAATACATAAACATGATCCAATGATTACATTGCTGATTCTTGCCCTTATTTCCTTCGGTCAACCCAGACCCAAAGGCGGAACATAAGGAATCCCCATGCCAGGAAAAGCACAATATGGACCCACATGGGAACGCTGGTGCTGAATGTACTCTGGGCCTCCAGCTTGTCAAAGTTGGGAATATCGGCATAATAATAGGCTCCTGCACCGAAATCAAGCTCGTCATTGAGCCCAATCCGGTTCCACACTATATAGCCGGCTGAAATGAAAGTGGCTACGCATGCAACCAGCGTAGCCACTTTCAGTATGATTTTCCTGTTTGTCATGAGAGTGAAGGAACATCGAATACGCGGCCTGACAGGAGCAGCCAAACTGCGAAGAATGTCAGTACGATATTGAAAATCTGGCCAACCAGGTAGAGCCACAGAACCTTGCCGCCCTGCATCTGCTTGACAATCTCCTTGAAGTTGGTATCTAGACCTATGCTGGTGAATGCAATTACGAAGCACCAGTTCTTGTACTGGTCAAGCACCTTGTTGATGGCGCTTACGTTATCGGCCCCCGCAAGCGGCTGGACAATGAATGATGCAATGAGTGATGCCACGAAGAAACCGATGATGAACTTTGGGAATCGTGTCCATATTTCGTTCATGCCTATTGTGCGGCCCTCTTCCTTGTTCACGCTTGTTGCGAAGAATACTGCAACGAAGAATGCAATGAAGCCAATCAGAATGTTCTGGATCATCTTTACCAGTACGGCTGCCTTTTCACCCTCGTCGCCAAGCACTGAACCTGCAACGGCAACAGCACCAGTGCTATCGACTGTACCACCGATTAGCGCACCGCCCATGATCTTTGACATGCCGGTCGATGTGATGATGACAGGTTCAAACACCATCATGAGGATTGTGAATATGATTGAGATTGATACAACCATTGTCAGGTCTGTCTTCTTGCAGCCCGATGCAGCACCGGTTGCTATGGCAGCGCTGGTACCGCATACGCTGGTGGCCGATGCCATTGTTATGACCAGTGGCTTGTTGTCAATCTTCAGGACCTTGGTTCCGAACCACCACATGAAGATGATTACTACTGGAGTTACAATCCATGCAATGCCCAGGCCGTACAGGCCGAACTTTGCAATGTTTGAGAAGAGAACTGAGAATCCCATAATGACCAGGCCGGTCTTGATGAAGAACTCGGTTCTTACTGCTGGTCTGAGCCAGTCGGGTGTGCCTACAGTGTTTGATATGAGCAGACCGACAGCCAGTGCCCAGAATGCCCATTCCATATAGCGGTTAAGGGTGAATTCTGCACTGATAAGGCGTACAATGAATGCCAGTACGAAAATGGCAGCAAAAGCAGGGATGAACTTTCTGAGACTTTCTCCCATAAGCTTTACGCAGATTGAGAAAAGAACGCCAATGACAAGGAATGCCTTTGCAGTCTTTGCCCAGAATGCTCCGCTTGCCATCTGAGTTGCCAGTGGGACAACTTTTGAAGCGGCTGCCTCGCTGAGTTCCTCACCACAGCTCCAGGTGCTGAACTTGAGAGCTGAAAAATCAAACCATCCTGTCAGGACTGAAAGGATGCCAATGGCAATCACTGCGAATCCAATCCACACTGAGAGCCAGTCTTCTGTCTTGAAGAGCTTTGAAAATTTTGAATCCATATTGTATTGTTGTTAGTTACACGTTGTTTCTGTTTGTTACAAAAAACAAAGTTAGGACAATTTGGTGGAAAAACATTCCATAAAGCAGATAAATGTCATAAGTAATGTTCGTCTGCAAAATTAGTTTATGAGTGGATTGTATGCGTGAAAAGTTAATAAATGAGAATAAATCACTTCAATGGTACCATATCTTAGAAAAAATGTAAAGCGCGTATGCTGAAAATGCCCTTGGCGGGGGAATTTTTACTTTATTTTTCGGATATTTGTAGGTTAGAAAGTTATAACATTAATGTTAATATATGAAAAAGAGACTTTTTGCTTTATCACTTCTTGCAGCAACTGTGACTGGCGTTCAGGCACAGAAGGCAATGAAGGCCCCGGCAGGTGGCAAGCAGATCAGCAACGAGCTGATCGGTATTTTCTTTGAGGATATCAGTTCATCAGCTGATGGCGGCCTCTGTGCAGAACTTATCCAGAACGGATCATTTGAGTACAGTCCGGCAGAGCGTGACGGATGGGGTGCAGGTACAGCCTGGAAGACAGAGCGTCCAGGTCACTCACTCGGTTTTATCGAGCCACTCCAGAAGGATCCTATCCATCCGAACAACCCTAACTTCATGCGTTTGCATATTGAGCGCGCCAAGGAGTTCTATGATTACAATGGATGGACAGGCTTCGGTATCAGCAACAACGGTTTTGATGGTATTGTTGTTGAAGAGGGTGCAAAGTATGATTTCTCAGTATTCATGCGTAATCCTGACGGCATTGCCAAGGATGTACGCGTTGTACTGACTGCGCCTGCTGCTCCTGCTGCAGCCCCTGCAGGTGGTGCTCCGGGCCAGTTCCGTGGATTCGGCATGCGTCAGCCTCAGATTGTAGCTGACACAACAATCAGGATTTCTGGTGACCAGTGGAAGAAATATGAGGTAACTCTGACTTCAAAGGTCAGCAGCCCTAATGCAACACTTCAGATTCTCTCACTCACAGTAGGTACCCTTGATGTTGACATGGTTTCACTTTACCCACAGGATACATTCATGGGTCATGGCCTCAGAAAGGACCTTGCACAGGCCCTGGCTGACCTGAATCCAAAGTTCATGCGTTTCCCTGGCGGTTGCGTAGTTCACGGTGGCGGTGACGGTTTCTGGGATACATACCGTTGGAAGACAACCGTAGGTCCGCGTGAAACACGTAAGCAGATCAAGAACACATGGGGTTACCATCAGTCAATGGAGATGGGTTACTTCGAGTATTTCCAGTTCTGCGAGGACCTTGGCATGGAACCGCTTCCAATCCTTCCTTGCGGTGTAAACTGCCAGGGCACAAACGGTGGCTGGAACATGCGTACCCAGGCACAGGATGCAGCTCCTATGGAAGATATGGACGAATGGGCACAGGATGCTCTTGACCTGATTGAGTGGGCCAATGGTCCTGCAACATCAAAGTGGGGTAAGGTACGTGCCGATGCCGGTCATCCGGAACCATTCAACCTGAAGTATCTTGGACTTGGCAATGAAGAGAAGATTACTCCTGAATTCGAAGAGCGTTTCAAGTACATATATGACAAGGTACGTGCAGCATATCCAGAAATCGTAATCGTTGGTACAGCCGGTCCTGGTTCACATCCAGGAAATGGTGACTTCGAGGAGGGCTGGAAGTTTGCTACAGAACTTGAGGTACCTATCCTTGATGAGCACTACTATGAACCAAGAACATTCTTCCTTGAGAAGCGCCAGTATGATGACTATCCACGCGACCGCAAGACCAAGGTTTACCTGGGTGAGTATGCTGCCAAGGACAAGAAGCTGATCGATGCCCTTGCCGAGGGTCTTTATCTGCTGCACGTTGAGCGCAATGCCGACATCGTTGTAATGACATCATACGCTCCTCTGTTTGCAAAGAAGGGTACCAACAACTGGAATCCAGACCTTATCTATTTTGATAACGAGAAGACTTACCTGACCTGCAGCTACTACGTTCAGCAGATGTTCGGTCAGTCAAGCGGTGACTACTTCTATGGCGACTGCGTCAAGTTCGACCGTGAGGACAACCTGCTTGGCCAGTCTGTAGTTCTTGACACAAAGGCACGCAAGCTTTATGTAAAGGTCTGCAATGCCAGTGAGAATGCAGCAAGCGCTAAGATAAACCTGGGTCGTTTCAGCGGCATGAAGTCAGCAGCTGTCAAGACTGTCATTTCAGGTGACGCTATGGATGAGAACAACTACGAGCAGCATCCAATCGAACCTGTAACAGAAAACATCAAGGTAAAGAAGAGCATGGACATGCAGGTTCCTGCATATTCAATGACAATGTACACAATCTCATTCTAAAGAGAAATACGCTAAATGAAAAGTTCCCCTCACAGCAGTCTGTGAGGGGAACTTTTTTTGTTGGCTCAGTCCCGGATTCAGAGCTTTGCAATATCTTCAGCCTGGATCTGCTTGCCCAGGACGAGCTTGTCGCCTGAATCATCGACTGTCCAGTACTGAGGCTTTCTTGGGCCGTTGCCCTCAACATGGTGAACAACGTATACCAGCTTGCCTTCGAATGTATGGAACAGCATACCGTGACCTGAGTTGTTGGCAAGGAATGCTTCTGGTTCCTGAACCCATGGACCGGCAATTGTGCCAGACTGTGAGTAGCATATGCCCTGCAGGTATCTTTCATCACCCCATGTTGACCACAGCATGCCCAGCTTGCCTGTCTGTGTGCGGAACATCTGGGGACCGTCGGTTACCCAGCCCGGCATCTTCAGGCCGAATGTGGCCTCGCCAATGGTGTTCATTTCGCGGCAGAAAGGAGCTGCTGAAGCGCGGAACATAGTTACAGGCCATTCTGAGATGGTCTTGGTCAGGTCTGATGAGAGCTCAATGTAATCCATTGTACCGTCAATCAGCTGAGTCCACTCATGAACGAAAATCATGTAGATGTGGCCGTCCTCTTCATAGAGTGTACCGTCAATGCAGTCCCATTCGTATGGCTGGTAGTCATATCCTGGGGTAACTGAGAACGGAACATACGGACCCTCTACGTTCTTTGAGCGGAGCAGGTATGTCTGGTTGTGAGGTACATTGTATCGGCCTGGAATTGCCTGGATGATTTCACCATGGTCACTCCATGTGCCTGCGTAATAGTAGTAGTCACCAATCTTGTGAATCTCAGCTGCGGCAGCGAATCCGGCAGCCTCACACCATGTACCAGAAAGGTCGATGATGTTGTACGGGCCTTCCCACATGACAAGGTCCTTGCTCTTGTACATGCGGCCGCCTGAACTTGTCAGGTAGTAGGTCTTCGATGCCTCATCAGGGAAGATGTAAGGGTCACTCATTGAAAGCTCATTGAAGTGAACTGTCCTTACCTGATTGCGGTTCTGGTTCTGCTGCTGTGCACGCATGGCTCTCATGCGGGCTGCACGGCCGGTGGTGTCATTTGAATGGGTGCCACCGAAGTTCCTCTGTCCTGGGTCAGCTGGCGGAGCCTGCTCGACCGGAGTGATAACTGGCCTGGTAACTGGTACCTCGGCAGTCTGGTTGCAGTTGCATGACACAACGGTTGCCAGTGCAATTGCTGAGATTAGGTTGGTTTTCTTCATTTTATTTGTTGTAAATAGTATGTTACTTGACTCTCCAGACGTCAAGGGTGATACCTCCACCGGCACCGCCAAAGCTTGGCTGGCACAGGAACAGGGAGTTGTTCATCCAGTTGTACTTGCTGTCTTCAGGAGCCTCGAACTTGGGAGAGCAGCGGAAATACATGCCGTCGCTCATGCAGATGAGTCCGCAGTTCCTGACATGGATGGTAACACCGTCATCGGTCTTGATGCAATAAATGGCTTCAATCTCAGTGCGGCCGCCATTGCTCATCTGGTAGTCTGCTCCGCCAGGAATGATTTCACCCTTGAGTTCCTTGCCAGGCAGGTTGCCCTCGAATGTTCCGCCGGTAATTGGAACAATGTTCCTTGAACCCTTTGGTGTCTGTCCTACAGAATAGGCCTGGCCAAGAGCTACCTTAAGCTGAAGGCAGTACTCAAGTTCGGGGGCCTTTGGCTCGGCGCCTGGCTGAGGCATCTGGAACTGTGGCTCTTCCGGGGTATCGGACTTGCCGGCCGACGTGAAAACAAATACCATGGTAGCCATTGCCGCCATTACACTGATAGTTGAAATAATCTTCTTCATGCTGTTATTTGATTTGTAAATGATTGATAATGGTTAGAGAATCTTCTTGACCAGTCCGAACATCTTGTATGGCATGTACCTGAACGGAAGGTCCAGAAGGGTAGTGGTTGTAACGACTGCCCTGTAGTGCGAGAATACGTCAAAGCTGAGCTTCCCGTGGTACGATGACATGCCTGAATTGCCCACACCGCCAAATGGTAGGTTCTCGTTGGCAATGTGCATGATGGTATCGTTTATGCAGGCTCCGCCCGAAGATGTGTGCCTAAGTACCTTCTTTCCCTCTTTTCCGAAATAGTACAGTGCCAGCGGCTTCTCCCTTGAGGTCACGAAATCAATGGCCTGGTCGGTTGAACTGAATGGTACAACCGGGAAAATCGGGCCGAATATCTCTTCCTGCATGACTGGGGCATCAACCGGGACATTGTCCAGTACGGTAGGCTGGAAAAAGCGCTCGCTGCGGTCTGTCTTTCCGCCGAACACAATCTTCCCGTCCTTGAGATACCCTGTAAGCCTGTCAAAGGCCTTGTCGCTGACAATCCTTACGAAATGCTGCGAATCCTGCTCGTTTTCGCCCAGAAGCAGCTTGAAATGCTTCTCCAGCTTCTTCAGGAATTCATCCTTTATGCTCTCATGAAGCATCAGGTAGTCCGGCGCAATGCATGTCTGTCCTGCGTTCAGGCTCTTGCCCCACGCAATTCTCTTGGCTGCGTATTCCAGGTCAGCATCCTTGTCAACTATGCACGGACTCTTTCCGCCCAGTTCAAGTACGACAGGAGTAAGGTAGGCCGATGCAGCCGCCATGACCTTCTTTCCCAGGACAGGACTACCTGTAAAGAATATGATGTCCCACCTGGCATCAAGCAGAATCTTGTTGACATCGCGGTTTCCCTGGACAACGCCTACGTACTCATCGCTGAAGGTATCGGCAATCATCTTCTCAATGGCAGCCGAAACGTTCGGTACGTACGGCGATGGCTTGAGAACTGCTGTGCAGCCCGATGATATGGCGCCAACCAGAGGGTTCAGCAGAAGCTGTACGGGGTAGTTCCACGGTGATATGATGAGCGCTGAACCCAGAGGCTCGCTAATGATCCTGCTGGTCGATGGGAACATCTTGAGCGGGGTGCACTTGCATCTGGGGCGGCTCCACTTGGAAACATGCTTCAGATGGTTCTTTATTTCACCCAGCACAATGCTTATCTCCGTCAGGTATGCCTCTTCATATGACTTGTGGAGGTCAGTCCACAGGGCATCGCAAATCTCCTTTTCATATTTCCTGATGCCCGCATACAGGGCCTTGAGCTGCTGCTTCCTGAAGCTTATGTCCAGTGTGGCTCCGCTCTTGAAGTACTTTGCCTGCCTGCTGCGGATTTCGCTTATGCGCTGTTCCGATGTATTCTCCATGATTACTTCGCTTTTCTTCCGGTGAAGTGGTCCATGACTGAATATACTCCGAATACCTTTCCGAAGAACCAGTCAAATACACAGTATGGAAGCACGCCCTGCCAGAACCTGATGAAGTGCTCTGGGAATGGAATGCCCTTGAAATCCTTGTCCTTCTCAATAGCGCGGATAATCTTCTGTGCCGTAGGCTCAGGCTTCAGGATAGGGAATATCTTTGATGATACGCCGTCGAACATGCCGGTGTTGATGAAGTACGGGGCAATTACGGTAGTCTTTACATTGCTCTTGGCCATCTTCAGCTCAACCCTCATGGACTCGGTCCATCCTACTACAGCCCACTTGCTGGCACAGTAGACGGAGAGCTTTGGCACTCCCAGCATGCCTGCCGCCGAAGCAATGTTGCAAATGTGGCCGCTGTTTCTCTTTATCATGTCTGGCATGATTGCCAGCGCAACCAGCATAGGGGCAGTTGCATTGACATCCATGGTCAGCTTGATGTCAAGTTCGGTCTGGTTCTCGAATGTATTGTTTCCGCGTACAATGCCTGCGCAGTTAATGAGAACGTCAACCTGGCCAATCTTCTCCTTTACGTCAGCATATGCTGCTGCAATTTCATCGGACTTCGTAACGTTTACTGCGTATGGGTGTACTTTTGGATTATTTTCTACTGATGAGATGTTCAAATCCCATATGATGATGTTGGCGGCGCCTTTTTCCAGGCAGATGCCGGCCATGAGTTTTCCTATACCCGATGCTCCACCGGTGATAAGGATGTTCTTGTTCTTGATCTGTGTCATGTCGTGTTTTCAGTGTACGTAGCAAAAATACTACTTTTTTGTAAACTTTGATGTAATATCGGTCATGGTATCGTTTTCAATGCGGTACATCCTCTGGTTAGTCGTTGGACTGGTCAGTGGTCCGAACTCAGGTATGTAGGGACCCACCTTGACGAAATCAAGGGTCTGTGGGCTGAAGCTTTCCGGCAGTTTCTGTCTGCCGGAGTACCATGCCGTCTTCAGGCCTGCATTGTGAATATGTTTTGCCATTTCCATGACAAAGGCGGGGTCCTGGTCACCTCCCATGAAGCACACGCATGTTATGTCATGCCCGTATGTTGCCAGCAGCCCGTCTATGAGCGCAGTGTCAAGAGTCTCGCCAATGTCTTCGCGCAAATGGGGACTGTGGCATCCCTGGCATAGGTTGGGACACCCGGATAGGTTAAGTGCCAGGGTAACTTCCCCTGGCACTTCCTGAAATACTACATCGTATGATGCAACCTTCATATTGTCGGTTTTTATTAAACCTTGTCAGCTGTTGCGTAGTAGCGCTTGCTTGCCTCAACCTGTCTTGCGGCTGAGAAGTTGCTGATACGCTTCATGTAGCCAATGATACGTGTCAGGTAGTCCACATTGGTTGAATGGCAGTGAGGACACTCCTTCAGATAGCGCTTGTCAATTGTTCCGCACTCGTTGCAGATGGTATTCGGAATGTTGAACGTAAAGTAGTTGCATCCCTCCTTGGCAGCAACCCTGAGCAGTTGGCGGTACTGTTCCTGTGAAAGGTGCTCGTCCAGGTTGCAGTGAAGAGCAGAACCACCGGTCAGGTGCTCAATGTACTTTGAACCGTGCAGCTTGAAGCGGTCAAGCACGTTCAGTGAAGTATCTTCTACCTTATAGAAGTAGCTGTTGTAGCAGTCACGTGGAACTGCATATCCGTCTTCCTTGTCCCACTTTGCATGCTTTACGCCTACGTTCTCGGCAGGAATCATTTCGCAGTTGAACATGACGCCCTTGGTGCGGTACTGCTTGTTCAGCTTCTCTACTATGCCGAGCACTGTCTGGACATATTCTGTATAGCGTGGATTGTCAGAGATTTCAATTCCCAGGAATTCTGCTGATTCAACAAGGCCGTTGACGCCAATGGTCAGGTACTGGCGGCCTATGTTCACATATCCTGCATCGAACAGCGGCAGCATGCCCTTGTTCTGGAGTTCCTTCAGGTTCTCGTTGTAGGCCAGCTGAACCTTGTGCATGAGGTCAACAACCTCTTCAATGTACTTCTGGTATGGCTTGCCAATTCGTGTTGCATACTGAACGCAACGGTTCAGGTTGATTGTGAGTACGCTCTTTGAACCTGTACTTACACCGCCGGCACCCAGTGTGTATGAGAATCCGTTGTCGGTAATCTGGTTTCTCAGGCGGCAGCAGCTTGAAAGTGAGTCAGCGTTGTCGCTGATGTATGTGAAGAATGAATGGCCTTCGGCATACATTTCGGCAGTGAAGTCACCATATTCCTTATCCTTGACATCGCCATTCTCGGTGAGGAGTGCCATTGTCTCGACAGGGAATGTAAGTACGCAGCGCAGGCGCTCTTCATTGAACCACTTCATGAAGCGCTTCTGCAGCCAGCTGAGTGACTCCCAGTGTGGCTTTGAACCGTCAGGGAACTGGAAATTGCCGAAGAGTGACTCAAAGTAGTAGCGGTCGTAGTAGCTGATGTTCCAGAATACAGACTGGAAGTTGCGTGCACCGGTAGGCTGGTTAATGCTGTATACAACCTGCTGGAAATAGTCAGTGATGACCTTGTCCATTGATCTCTTCTTGATGCTCAGGTCAACAACTTCATCAGTACGCAGGTAATAGTCTTCACCATATTCCTTCTCAATGAAGTAGTTCATGTACATGAGGAACTCAGGTGTAGCACATGCGCCTGAAAGCATTGATGAAACCATGAATACCATATTGATGAATCCGCCGCAGAATGCCTTCAGGTTGGTTGGCTGTGTGGCATTGCCGCCGATTGACTTGGTACCGCCCAGAAGCCATGGGTACATGGTGATACTTGCGCAGTAGTTGGCCAGGTTTGTTTCATCATTCTTGTAGATGAAATGCTGGCGCAGCAGGCTCATGTACTGGTCAGCAACCTCCTTGCCGAACATTGTCCTGATCCTGTCGCACAGAAGGCGGCGGTTCAGCCTGATGAAGCCCTTCTTTGGAAGCTCACCTATCAGGGTTGCAATATTCTTGTTCTCAACGTTTGCATTGGCATCGAAGCGGCTGCCTTCAGCTGCATTGCTGGCAGCGCAGTAGCCCATGAGGAATTCCAGCTTTGCCTTGGTTTCACGGTCCTCGGCATGACGGTTACGGTAAAGCATGTAGGTTTTTGCTACCTGGTAGTAGCCCTCTGCCATAAGTGCAACCTCGACCTGGTTCTGAATCTCTTCCACGCTGATACCATCCTGGATGAACAGGTGGCTCAGCACGCTTGTCATGATCTCGTCAGTTGCAAAAGCACCTGAAGCCAGGAATGACTTTGCAATGGCTGCCTTGATCTTTTCAATGGCAAATGCTTCACGCTTGCCATCACGTTTTACTATATATGTCTCCATTTCCGTATGTTATTTGTCTTCCAATCGAATGCACAAATATAATACAAGAAAAATGGAAAATACAAACGAAAACAGGCCGTTTTTTCAACCTGTTGAAAACTATTTCCGAGCCCTGTCACAGGGTACGGAAAGGCCGTTTTTCCTGACTGCCGTCAACAAAAAGACGGGCGGCCCAAATGGAATCCATCAGGCCGCCCGTACAATAAGCGTATTCAATGTTGTCAGATTTCGTCCTCGGCGTAAGTAAAGCCGGAAAGTGCGGAATCCCATTCACAGTAGTCTGTAGGGGCGAAAAAGCGTTCAAGCTCAACGGCGGCGTTCTCAATGGAGTCCGATGCATGGACGACATTTTCCTGATGGCTTACGCAGTAGTCACCGCGCAGCGTGCCTGGCTGGGCCTTGCGTCCGTTGGTGGCCCCGGTCATTTCGCGTACCACGCTGACAGCCTCAACACCCTCCCAGCAGCAGAGCACTACCGGGGCAGCCATCATTGACTTTTCAATGATTGGGTAGAATGGCTTGGAAGCCAGGTGTGAATAGTGCTTTTTCAGTATGTCGCTGTCCAGCTGAACCATCTTCATGGCAACCAGCTTGAGGCCTCTCTTTTCAAACCTTGAAATAATTTCTCCTATCAGTCCACGCTGTATGGTGCATGGCTTCAGTATGACTAATGTTCTTTCCATTTTATTGTTTCCTGTTCTTGTAATAATCTTGCGTTTCCTTTACAATTACATTGCTCAGCAACAGCAGTGACAGCAGGTTCGGTATAGCCATCAGTGCGTTGAAACAGTCTGCTGCATTCCATACCACATTGAGGCTGGCAATGCTGCCTACGAATACCAGTGCAATGAATATGATCCTGTAGACATACATCCATTTCTGTCCCTTCAGGTATTCCACTGCGCGCTCGCCGTAGTAGCTCCATCCAAGTATGGTGCTGAATGCGAACGTGAACAGTCCGAATGACAGGAGCGGGGTGCCTACATACGGGATCTTGCTGAAAGCGGCCTGGGTCAGCGCTGCGCCGCTGGTGACATCGATCTCCGGATATGCCAGTATGCTGCTGACAATGACTATGCCGGTCATGGCACATATCACGACTGTGTCCCAGAATGTGCCTGTTGATGACACAAGTGCCTGCCTTACAGGATTGTCTGTCTTTGCTGCGGCTGCCACGATAGGTGCTGAACCCAGACCTGATTCATTGGAGAACAGGCCTCGGGCAATACCGTACCTGGCCGCCAGCATGACTGTTCCACCGGCAAGACCACCGCCCATAGACTGGGGATTGAATGCGGACTTGCAGATAAGCTGGATGGCCGGCCAAACGAATTCACTGTTTATGACAAGGATGACCAGGCAGCCTATCATGTAGAGCAGGGCCATGGTAGGGACAAGTGCCGAACAGACCTTTGATATGCTCTTGACACCACCCACAATGACAAGTGTTACCAGTACCGTTGAGATGCCTCCTATTATATAAGGTGATATGCCGTACGAATCAGAAAACATTGATGTTATGGCATTTGCCTGTACCGTACAGCCTATTCCGAATGAAGCCGCAGCGGTCAGGATGGCAAACAGGATACCCATCCATTTCATGCCCAGACCCTTCTCAAGTGCATACATTGGGCCGCCCAATATACGTCCGTCAGGAGTGGTTTCGCGGTATTTGACAGCCAGCAGTCCTTCGGAATACTTCGTTGCTATGCCGAACACGCCGGTCAGCCAGCACCAGAGTACGGCGCCAGGTCCACCCATTGCAACGGCTATGGCAACGCCTATGATGTTGCCGGTTCCAATGGTTGCCGCAAGGGCAGTGGCAAGCGCGCCAAACTGTGACACGTCGCCTTTAGCATTGTTGTCCTTTGCAAAAGAGAGCCTGATGCCTTCAATGATCCTTCTCTGGGGGAATCCTAACCTGATTGTCAGATAGAGATGCGTTCCCAGCAGCATTATTATCATGGGCCATCCCCACAGGATAGCGCTGAATTTCTCAAAGAAGCTGTTGAGTATTTCCATATGTCATGTAAGGCCGCAGGTGATTACTTGGTCTGCATGGCATTTGAATAGACAATACCGTTGTGTGCTTCAGGGGTTACGCCCTTTCTCTTGAATAGTTCAGGAATGGTAACCAGTTCATATCCCTGTGCCTTCAGGGCAGGAATCAGGGTTTTCAGTGCCTCGACAGTCTGGACATTGTCCATCATGTCATGCATCAGTATGATATCGCCATCCTTTGCCTGGTCCAGGATGCGCTGTGCACGGGTGGCGGCATCGACATTGTTGTTCCAGTCCTCGCAGTTGATGCCGTTGATGAATGTCAGTCCTACGGTTTCGTGCAGAAGCCTGTTTACATTGATATAAGGTGGGCGGAAGAATGTCGGTTTCTCACCAATGAGCGATTCAATGAATTCGGTGCACTTGTCAATCTCTTCAGTCATCTGTCCGGCATTCAGACGGGTCATGTAAGGGTGGTCCCAAGTGTGGTTGCCAATTGCGTGGCCGGCCTTGTGGGCCCTTACGGTTTGTGCTGAGTAGTCAAATGATGGCTTTGAACCGTCATTGTTCTTCTGATAGTCCGGGTGGGTCGATGACTTGGCCCATGAACCTACTACAAAGAAAGTTGCCTTCACCTTCTCTTTCTGAAGTATATCCAGTATGTCTCCGGTAACGTTTGACGGCCCGTCGTCAAAACTGAGAGCAATGATTTTGTCACTCTTCTGGGCTCCGCATGATAATGTCAGTGCTGTCATGGCTACGAAAGATAGGATTCTTGAAAGTTTATGCATAATATTTGTGTTTAGTTGCAAAAGTGGTATTGTCAACTGCAAAAATAGGGATTTTGTTGCTACTTTTGCGCATATTTATATGAAATCAAAAGTTAAATAAGGATATGAAGAAGAGTTTTCTGACAGTTGCGTTGTCTGTGCTTGCATCGGCCTCCATGGCTGATACCATCCAGGTAAGCACATTCAACTATTCAGGTGCGTTCCCGGTAATGAATCCTGTCATGATGGACAGCATTGACATTGAAGGAAAGAAATTCAGCAATGACGGACTGACCCAGACCTATCAGACGGTCAGGGGTGGTACCCGGATAAGTGAATTGCCAGAGGCTCAGGCCGAGTCTTTGGGAATGCTGCAGTTCTTTGTTGAGAACCGTACCTACGCTACAGGTAAGGCGGTGGTGAAGGGCCTTGACAAGTACTCTCTTTTCGTGGATGGCAAGAGTGTTTCAGGCGGAAAGCTCTGCCTTGAACCTGCTACACATGAGATTGTCATCAAGTTCCTGCAGAAGCAGGGTGACCGTGATACTTTGAAGGTCAGCGTGATTGCCGACAAGGACGGAACCATGGCACTGCGTGAAGATGGCAAGCGCATATATTCCTTGGATATCAATACCCAGGGAGTAGGGTGCTCAGGTGTGAAGGTTTCATCCGGAGGTAAGTATATCTCTCTTGCTACCAATGTGATAGGAGAGAATGGAACCACCACGTACCAGTATGAGCTGTTCGATGCCCAGAGCGGCCGCAGGCTTATGACAACATCGCAGAATTTCAACTGGATGCCGTCAAGCGACCGCTATTATGAAACACGCAAGGGCGTGAATTCCCGTACGCTGGTTGCAATTGACCCTGCTACAGGCAAGGAGGAGGTCATTGCCCGCAACCTGCCTGACGGCTACTTCACCATGTCACCGACCGAAGATTACGCTATCTTCAGCGAAACCCAGAGAGGCCCCAAGGAGGGTGATGTGCACCAGATACTGACTCCTGATGACCGTCAGCCCGGATGGCGTGACCGTTCTTATCAGACCAAGTTTGATTTTGCAACAGGCATGAGCCAGCGCCTGACATACGGCTTCCGCAACTCATGGGTCTATGACATTTCAGCTGATGGCCGTTACCTGCTTCTTTCAAGTGACACCACTGATCTGACCAGACGTCCCACCAGCATGCGCAACCTGTACAGGCTTGACGTACAGACAATGGAGCTTGATACGCTCATTGCCAACGAAGGTTTCCTGAGTGATGTCTCATTCTCACCTGACGGCAAGCAGCTTGTCATTACTGCCACTCCCGAATTCCACGGTTCAATAGGCAGCCGCGTCAAGGAGGGACAGATTCCGAACGGATATGACTATCACCTTTATATAATGGATATTGCCAGCAGGGATATCAGGCCTCTTACAGCCGATGCCACCCAGTGCGTCCAGTCAACAGTCTGGAACAGGTATGATGGCAAGATCTATGCAAGGGCTGAAGACAAGGATTGCATACTGCTCTTCAGAATTGATCCGAAGAGTGGAAAAATGGAGAGACTTGATGCTGGTGAGGATTATATAAGCAGTTTTGCCGTTGCTGACAATGCTCCGGTAATGGTCTATTACGGCCAGAGCCTGCTTAATTCGCACCGTGCTTACTCCATGAACCTGAAGAACCTGAAGCGTAAGGTCCTGCGTGACTACAGTGCAGAAAGGCTTGATGGCGTTTCAATAGGCATGGGTGAAGGATATGAGTTCACCAACCGCAACGGTGATCTGATCAACTGTTTCTATGTGCTTCCTCCGGAGTTCGATGCTTCCAGGAAATATCCAATGATTGTCCACTATTACGGTGGATGCTCACCTACATCACGCTATCTGGTCGGTTCATATTCACCTGAGCTCTATGCCGCACAGGGATATGTGTTCCTGGTAGTCAACCCAAGCGGTGCAACAGGCTTTGGCCAGGAGTTTGCAGCCCGTCACGTGAACACTGCAGGTGATGTGGTAGCCGATGACATTATTGAGGCTGTCCAGACCTTCTGTAAGGATCACCCATACGTGAATACTGACAGGATTGGCTGTTTCAGTGCATCATACGGCGGATTCATGACCCAGCTGCTGCTCTCCAAGACCGATATGTTCGCAACCGGTATTTCTCATGCAGGTATAAGTGACCATACCAGTTACTGGGGTGAGGGCTACTGGGGCTACAGTTACAGCGAGGTATCAATGGCTGACAGCTATCCGTGGACCCGCAAGGACCTGTATGTTGACCGCAGTCCGCTCTACATGGCAGACCGCATCCATACTCCAATTCTCTTCCTGCATGGTTCTGCTGATACCAATGTCCCTATAGGCGAGAGCATCCAGATGTTCACGGCCATGAAACTTCTGGGCAATGAGACTGCTTTCGTGGTAGTTGACGGAGAGAATCATGGAATATCGGACTACGCCAAGCGCCGTCAGTGGCTGCGTACCATATCGGCATGGTTCTCAAAGTACCTGAAGGATGATTCCACATGGTGGGATGCTCTCTACCCAGAGAAGAATCTGTGATTACCTTTTTGATAAAAAGACACCCAAAATTTGCCAGTGAGAAAACAAACCCCTAATTTTGGGGTCATAGAGCATCAAAAGGGTGCCCTCATTGATAGGGCTGAGATTATACCTTCGAACCTGATGCAGTTAGTACTGCCGTAGGGATTGATAAGTATCTGTTTCATGAATTATAAGGTTATGATGTTCTGTATCATAACCTTTTTTTTATCCCTTTGCCATATAACCAGTAACAGGAAACTAATATGAAACAGTACAGTAAAGTCCTGACAATTGCAGGTAGCGACAGTGGAGGTGGAGCCGGAATCCAGGCTGACATCAAGACTATTTCTGCACTTGGGTGCTATGCTGCCAGTGCAATAACTGCCATCACAGTCCAGAATACACAGGGAGTCACAGGGGTCCATCCGGTTCCCGTCAACTATGTCAGGGGGCAGATCAAGGCTGTACTTGAAGATATAGGCGCCGACAGCGTGAAGATTGGAATGCTCCAGTCAGGCAGGATAGTTGACTGCGTGGCCCAGGTGCTGGCCAGGTATCACGTCACGGACATTGTGCTTGATCCTGTGATGGTATCGACCAGCGGACACAGGCTTATTGAGGAGAGTGCAGTTGAGGCTCTGAAGCAACGCCTGATTCCCATGTCCCGCGTAATTACCCCCAATATTCCCGAGGCGGAAATCCTGCTGGGAGGCTTTGCCTTGAACAGTCTGGAGTCGCTCTCTACAGGTGTCAGGAAACTGGCTGATATGTTCGGGGTATCAGTCCTGCTCAAGGCTGGACATCTTGAAGGAGAGAGACTGGTGGATTATTTCTACAATATCGAGGATGACGAACTTGTTGAACTCCCCTCAAGAAGGATTGAAACTGTCAATACCCACGGAACAGGCTGCACCATGTCATCGGCCTTTGCTGCAAATCTTGCCAAGGGCATGTCACTGACCCAGGCGGCTGTCGGGGCTAAGAAGTATATAAACAATGCCATCATATCAGGTTCTGAGTATGAGATAGGGCATGGACACGGACCGGTAAACCATTTCTTTATTTTATCATAATCACAAGATGGAAATCAAGATCAACAATAAAGCCGTAAATACGGAGTCAAGGAACATTCTTGAACTTTCAAGAGAGCTGGCACTTCCTGACAAGGGAGTAGCAGTTGCAGTCAGCAACAAGATGGTTCCAAGGGGAGAATGGGAGTCAACAAGCCTGACAGAAGGCTCTGAGATATTGATAATCAAGGCAGTCTGCGGAGGATGATACAGTTCATAAGCCACTATACCGACACCATTTCATACCTCAGGGGCATAGAAATGGCTCTTGCCGGTGGATGCCGCTGGATTCAGCTCAGGATAAAGAAGGACGATGCTGAGTCAATGGCGGGCGGTCAGGATTACATGGAGACCCTGAGAGATACTGCGCTTGCAGCCCAGCAGATGTGCAGGGAAGCTCATGCTACCTTCATAATTGACGACCATGTAGAACTCGTCAGGGAAATCCATGCTGATGGAGTACATCTTGGAAAGAATGACATGCCTGTATCCGAGGCCCGCAGGATTCTTGGAAGTGATTTCATAATTGGCGGGACTGCCAACACCATTGAAGATATAAAAATGCACTACCGTTCAGGTGCTGACTACATAGGGTGTGGTCCTTTCCGCTTTACTACAACCAAGAAGAAACTTTCTCCTGTCCTTGGACTGGAGGGCTACCGGGAGATTGTCTCAATTATGAAGGCCGAGAATATTGACATACCTGTTGTCGCTATCGGCGGCATAACGGCTAGTGACATTCCGGAAATCATGCAGACCGGTATCAGCGGCATTGCAATGTCCGGTTCTATCCTGAGGGCCGATGATCCTGTCTCAGAGATGGAGAAAATGATAAGACTGGAAACAGATAATTCAAAAGTATATAAGCAATGAAGAAATTAGTTATTGCAGGACGTGAGTTCAATTCACGTCTTTTCCTTGGAACTGGAAAGTTCAACAACAATGCATTGATGGCAAAGGCAATCGAAGCATCACAGACCGAGATGGTTACGGTCGCCATGAAACGTATAGAACTTGGTGATGCCAATGACGAACTGCTCAGCCATATTACCCAGAACAAGAACATTCAGCTCCTGCCGAACACAAGCGGTGTCAGAAATGCCGAAGAGGCCGTATTTGCTGCACAGATGGCACGTGAGGCTTTCGGTACCAACTGGCTGAAACTGGAAATCCATCCGGATCCACGCTACCTGCTTCCTGATTCAGTCGAGACCCTGAAAGCAACTGAACAGCTGGTCAAGATGGGATTCGTTGTACTGCCTTACTGTCAGGCTGACCCGACCCTGTGCAAGCATCTTGAGGAGGCTGGCGCTGCAACCGTAATGCCACTGGCAGCTCCGATAGGCACAAACAAGGGACTGCGTATGAAGGATTTCCTGCAGATAATCATTGAACAGGCAAATGTTCCTGTAGTGGTTGATGCTGGCATAGGCGCTCCAAGCCATGCTGCCGAGGCTATGGAGATGGGTGCTGACTGCTGTCTTGTAAACACCGCAATTGCCGTAGCAGGTGATCCGGTGATGATGGCCGATGCTTTCCGTCAGGCAGTCATTTCCGGACGTCAGGCCTACGAAGCTGGTCTTGGAGCCATATCGGACTACGCTGAGGCATCAAGTCCGCTTACAGCATTCCTGGGATGATAAAAAGTCTATTCACGCTTATAGATCATAAATGGTAAACGATAACAAAGCATACGCAAAGAGAGAGAAGGCCTACATGTCTGGTACTCTCTACCCGGACATAAGGGTTGGAATGACCAAGGTCAACCTTACTCCAACCGTGACAAAAGATGAGAGGGGTATTCCACATACAGAACCTAATGCGCCGGTATATATCTACGATACCAGCGGACCATTCTCGGATCCTGATATCCAGGTTGACCTGAAGAAGGGTCTGCCACGAATGCGCGAGCAGTGGATTATTGACCGAAATGACACAGAACAGCTCCCTGAGGTTACCAGCGACTACGGTAAGCAGCGTCTGGCAGACAAGTCGCTTGATTCGCTCCGTTTCGAGCATATCCAGTTGCCGCGAAGGGCCGTCAAGGGCAAGTCCATTACACAGATGGCATATGCCAAGGCCGGTATTATCACTCCGGAAATGGAATATGTGGCAATCCGCGAGAACATGAACTGCAGGGAACTGGGCATAGAGACACACATAACTCCGGAATTTGTCCGCAGCGAGATAGCACGAGGCCGTGCGGTTCTTCCTGCCAACATAAACCATCCAGAGAGTGAGCCTATGATCATAGGCCGCAATTTCCTTGTGAAGATCAACACTAATATAGGCAACTCGGCAACAACTTCCAGCATTGAGGAGGAGGTTGACAAGGCCGTGTGGAGCTGCAAGTGGGGAGGCGATACATTGATGGACCTGTCAACCGGTGCCAATATTCACGAAACCCGTGAATGGATTGTCCGCAACTGCCCGGTCCCGGTAGGAACTGTTCCTATTTATCAGGCTCTTGAAAAGGTCAACGGCCGTGTTGAGGACCTTTCATGGGAAGTCTATAGGGATACCCTGATTGAACAGTGCGAGCAGGGTGTTGACTATTTCACCATTCACGCAGGCATACGCAGGCATAATGTCCATCTTGCAGATTCCAGGCTCTGCGGAATAGTCAGCCGTGGCGGCAGCATCATGTCAAAGTGGTGTCTTATACATGATCAGGAGTCATTCCTGTATGATCATTTCGACGATATCTGTGATATAGTTGCGCAGTACGATGTCGCTCTGTCACTTGGTGACGGACTCCGTCCAGGCTGTACCGCCGATGCCAATGACGCTGCACAGTTTGCCGAACTTGACACAATGGGTGAACTTGTTACCAGGGCATGGGAAAAGAATGTCCAGGCATTCATTGAAGGTCCGGGCCATGTTCCGATGCACAAGATCCGCGAAAACATGGAAAGACAGCTTGACCATTGCCATGAGGCTCCGTTCTATACTCTCGGACCTATCGTGACTGACATTGCTCCCGGCTATGACCATATAACAAGTGCCATTGGCGGTGCCCAGATTGCATGGCTTGGAACTGCCATGCTGTGTTATGTGACTCCGAAGGAGCACCTTGCACTTCCAAACAGGGAAGATGTCAGGGTCGGAGTGGTAACATACAAGATTGCTGCACACGCTGCTGATCTTGCCAAGGGTCACCCTGGAGCTGCAATACGTGACAATGCACTCTCAAAGGCAAGATTCGATTTCAGATGGCGCGACCAGTTCCATCTGTCACTTGACCCGGAGAGATCACTTCAGTATTTCGAGGAGGCAGGTCATACCGACGGCGAATACTGCACTATGTGCGGACCGAATTTCTGCGCAGCAAAACTGACACACGACCTTAGAAAAATCAAGAAATGACAGGAACTGATTCCAGGTACCAGCGTCAGGTCATGCTTCCCGAAATAGGTGAAGAGGGGCAGTCCAGGTTGTCCAGGGCTAAGGTCCTGATAGTGGGAGTGGGAGGACTTGGTTCTCCTATAGCCCTGTATTTGGCAGGTGCCGGCGTTGGTACCATAGGTGTCGTTGACAGTGATGTCGTCAGTGTATCGAACCTGCAGCGTCAGGTCCTCTATTCAGAATCACAGGTCGGCCAGTCTAAGGCAATCTGCGCCCGTGAGCGCCTGATGGCACTGAATTCGGACATAACGGTATATGCCTATGATGAGAAGCTGACAGCAGCCAATGCACGGGAACTGATTTCCCAGTATGACATAGTGGTTGATGGTACGGACAATTTTGAAGTCCGCTACATAATCAGTGACACATGTGCTGGGTTGGGGCGTACTTTCGTCTATGGAGCTATCTGCGGATTTGAAGGCCAGGTCGCAGTCCTGTGCAAGGGAAATGCCACATACAGGACCCTGTTTCCTGACGAGTCCGAGGTCCTGTCCATGCCGCATCCCGGCAAGCAGGTCATAGGCGTGACACCAGCCGTCGTAGGCAGTGTGGAGGCCAATCAGGTATTGCAGTTGATCTGTCGGTTCGGAGAACCATTGGTTGACCGTCTCTGGACCATTGATCTGAGGACAATGCAATCATTCACAATTGAATTATAGAAAAATGTTTTCAGAAGAATTAAAGAATATAAGTTGGGAAGAAACCACAGAGCGTATTGCTCAGATGACCGATATGGATGTACGCAGGGCGCTTGCCAAGGAACATTGTGATGTCAATGATTTCATGGCTCTGCTCTCACCTGCAGCCGAACCTTATCTTGAGGTAATGGCACGTCTTTCCCGCAAGTACACTGAAGAGCGTTTCGGAAAGACCATGTCCATGTTTATCCCGCTCTACATAACTAATTCATGCAGTAACTCATGCGTCTATTGCGGATTCCACAGGGAGAATCCGATGGCGCGCACAATCCTTACTCCTGAGCAGATTGAGAACGAATACATAGCAATCAAGAAGTTGGCACCATTCGAGAATATCCTGCTGGTAACCGGCGAGAATCCCGCCAAGGCTGGTGTTCCATACATTGCCAAAGCTATTGATATTGCCAAGAAATACTTCTCGAATATCAAGATCGAGGTTATGCCTCTCAAGGCCGAAGAGTACAAGGAACTGACAGAACATGGTCTGAACGGTGTTATCTGCTTCCAGGAGACATACCACCGTGAGAACTATCAGATTTACCATCCACGTGGCATGAAATCAAAGTTCGAATGGCGTTGCGACGGATTTGACAGGATGGGACAGGCCGGAGTCCATTCAATCGGCATGGGTGTTCTCATTGGCCTTGAGAAAGACTGGAGAACCGATGTTACAATGATGGCCTACCATCTGCGCTACCTGCAGAAGCACTATTGGAAGACCAAGTATTCGGTAAACTTCCCAAGAATGCGTCCTGCCCAGAACGAGGGCTTCCAGCCAAACTGTTTCATGACAGACAGGGAACTGGCGCAGGCAACATTTGCAATGCGAATATTTGACCATGATGTCGATATATCATTCTCGACACGTGAACCGGCCTATATCCGTGACAATATGTGTACACTTGGTGTGACTACCATGTCGGCTGAATCAAAAGTCAATCCAGGTGGCTACCACACCTATCCACAGGCTCTTGAGCAGTTTACCGTTTCTGATGAAAGAACTGCCAAGGTCATTAATCAGCGCCTGAAGGAACTGGGACGTGAACCTGTGTGGAAGGATTGGGATGCATCGTTCGACCTGTTCAGACCACAGTTGAACCGAGGCATCTGAATGTGACACGACCTATGGATATCATTGTCATAACACTTCCATATTTCTTTCCTGGGGAGACTGCTGTTGTCAACGGCCTTTTCGGGAAAGGACTGAAACGCCTGCATCTGCGCAAGCCCGGGGCTGCCATCGAAGAGATGGCGGAATGGATTGAAGAAATTGATATCCAGTACAGGGAGCGGATTGCCGTACATGATCATTTTGACCTTGTAAGGGACTATTCCCTGGGAGGAATACACCTTAATGGAAGGAACCCTGAATTACCGGCATGGGCCAGCCAGGAAAAGAGAGCCAGAAAGGTTTTGGTTTCCCGTTCATGCCACTCGCTTGACGAGGTTATTAGCTTTTCCGGTCAGTGCGACTATGTATTCCTGAGCCCTGTTTTTGACAGTATTTCAAAAGAGGGATATGGGTCAGCGTTCTCCATGGGGGATCTCATGAATTTCTGCCGGTCAGAAATACTGGCTGAGAAGGTGTTTGCTCTGGGAGGAGTCTCGCTGGACAATCTTGATGTTGTCAGTTCGCTCAGATTTAAGGGAGCTGCGGTCCTGGGTGATCTGTGGCTGCAAGAACCACGGACTGAGGCGAAGATTTCCGGAAGATTTCTGGAATACCTGAATCATTAATAAAAGAAGAATTATCAAGCCAATGGAAAGTCTGCTTCAGATAGATAATCTTGTAAAGTCATTCGGAGACCTGGTCCTCTTTGACGGTTTTACCGTAAGCATAGGTGACGGTGAGAAGGTTGGGCTGATTGCCCGCAATGGCCAGGGAAAGAGTACCTTGCTGAGCATAATCAACGGAACTGAAGATTACAATTCGGGCACCATAATTTTCCGCCGCGATATAAAGATTTCATATCTGGTGCAGTCACCTTCTTTCCCGAAAGGAACCAAGGTTATCAATGCCTGTTTCGGAGGTGATTCTCCTGTACTGAAGGCTCTGTCCGAGTATGAGCTGGCCATGACGAGCGGTGACCATGACCGCATTCAGAACGCCATGAATGTCATTGATTCGCTTGATGCATGGAGTTATGAGTCGAAGGCAAAGCAGATTCTGTCGCAGCTCAATATCAATGACTTCAATGCCGTGACCGACAATATGTCCGGTGGTGAGATCAAGAAGATTGCACTGGCGGGCGCACTTATATCGGACCCCGATTTCCTGATACTGGACGAGCCGACCAACCACCTTGATACCGAGGTGACCCAGTGGCTTGAGGACTACCTTTCAGCCAACCGTCTGACGCTGCTGCTGGTAACACACGACCGCTACCTGTTGGATAGAGTATGCAACCGTATTGTCGAGATTGACGACTGCAAGGCCTATTCGTACAGCGGAAATTACCAGTACTATCTGAACAAGCGCCAGGAGCGCCTGAGTGCCGAGAGTTCCCAGCGTGAGAGTGACCTGAACCTTTACCGGACCGAACTGGACTGGATGCGCCGCATGCCGTGTGCGCGCGGAACCAAGGCCCGCTACCGCAAGGATTCATTCTACGAACTCGAGGAGAGGCTTAAGCACCGCCGTCAGGAACAGAACGTGAATCTGGATGTCAAGGCATCGTACATCGGTAAGAAGATATTCGAACTGGAGCATCTGAGGAAGGCATTCGGTGACAAGAAGATAATCAATGATTTCAGTTACATATTCACCCGCTACGAAAAGGTGGGAATAATTGGAAAGAACGGTGTTGGTAAATCGACCTTCCTGAAGATTCTGCTTGACCAGGAACTTCCTGACAGTGGTAAGGTGGACCGCGGAACTACGCTGAAGATTGGATATTACTCACAGCAGGGAATGGAATTCAACCCTGATGACAGGGTGATCGATGCTGCTAAATCGGTGGCAGAATGGATTGAACTGGATGACGGACGCAAGATGTCCGTTTCACAGTTCCTGCAGAAGTTCCTGTTCCCGCCTAAGACCCAGTATCAGTACATCTATAAGCTGAGCGGTGGCGAGAAGCGCCGTCTGAACTTGTGCATGATTCTCATGAAGAGCCCGAATTTCCTTATTCTGGATGAGCCTACCAATGACCTTGACATTATGACGCTTCAGGTTCTGGAAGAGTATCTGGCAGCGTTCAAGGGATGTTTGATTGTGGTTTCACACGACCGTTATTTCATGGACAAGGTTGCACAGCATCTGTTCGTGTTTGAAGGTGACGGAGTGATATCGGACTTCCCGTCATCATACAGCGACTGGCTGCAGTGGAAGGATTGGCAGGAGGAGATTGAGCGCGAGAACCGCGAGAAGGCCGCAAAACCAGCGGCTCAGGCTCAGCCAAAATATAACGAACGCCCGGCCCAGAACAAGCTTACCTTCAAGGAGAAGCGCGAAATGGAACAGATTGAGGCCGAGATGGAGAAACTGGAATCCGAGCGCAAAGCCCTGGAAGAAGAACTCAACAGCGGCATTCTTCCATTCGACCAGCTCTCTGCCAAATCAGCCAGAATAGGCGAAATCATTGCCCGCAATGACGAAATCACGATGCGCTGGCTGGAACTCAGTGAAAAGGAGTGAGCCAGCGTAGATTCCTGGCTTATCGGCCTGAATCAGAAATCATTCCGGAAAGGCGGGCATTGAAATCGGCGGAATCAATCAGTTCCTCAATGTTCAGATGCATGCGGTAGCACCAGAAATTCTCGGGATTGTCGGGAACGTTGATGCGCTCGGCATGAGCGTCGGGCAGTGCCATTTCAGGGTCAAGTGCCAGCCAGTCCTGCAGTGGCAGTATGACCAGCATGGCAGGGCTTGCCAGATGGTCGCGTATGATTGCGTCGGTTATTTCCGATGTGCAGTGGGCTGGGGCAGTGCCCTGCATGTGCAGCACGTTCTCAAAGTAGTGCTGGGTCTTTTCCGGTTCCTCTTCCCACCACGCACGGAGCGGGTTTGTATCATGCGAACTGGTCGTGCAGACTGACAGGTAAGGTGCTTCAGACGGCAGTCCGAACTCGACCATTCCCTTTGGCATGCGCTGGATTTCCAGTGAGAGTATGTTCAGCTGTTTCATTACCTGGGGGACCGATGCAGGTACCATGCCAAGGTCTTCGCCGCATACCAGCATGTCGGTGCTCTGTGTGATTACCGGCAGTTTCTTCATGGCCGACTCTTTCCAGAACTCATTGTGGCGGGTGTAGAAGAAATCGTCATGCAGTCGGCGCAGCCTGTCCTGAAGTTCCGGCTCAAGCGCGGCAAAACTGTGTGACTGGAAGAGTGATACGCGCGGATGCAGCAATTCCCCATTCTTCATGTCACGCACGAACAGGACCTCACAATGAATAAGGTAGAGTCCGTCACGTATCCTGAGCTTGCGCTCCTGGGCCAGCCTGCTGGTGCTGAACCATGCCTGTACCTTGCGCTGGGTATTGAACTTTTCCTTGAAAGAGTAGTGCACTCCATCTTCGCAGTTCAGGAATGTCTTCTTTACATAATCAGTATCAGTTCCGAATATTTCCGGCAGATAATCATCGGTTATATAAGGCTTGGTAAGTCTGTCTGCGGGCAGGTCAATGCCAAGTTCCCTCAATTCGCCAAGTGAGTACGGGAGGGCGGGCGAGAACTGTCCTGCCAGTCCCCAGACTTCAGTCAGGGGCATTTTCCATATGCGGAAGAAACCAAGAATGTGGTCAATGCGGTATGCATCGAAATAGTCGGCCATCTTGCGGAAACGGCGGCAGAACCAGTCGTAATTGTCGCGTGCCATGACATCCCAGTTGTATGTGGGGAATCCCCAGTTCTGGCCCGATACCGAGAAGAAATCGGGTGGTGCACCCGTCTGGCTCTTCAGGTCGAACAGCTCAGGGCTTGTCCATGCCTCAACGCTGTCCGGACTGATTCCTATCGGTATGTCACCTTTCAGGCCTATGCCCAGGCTCTGCAGTTCCAGTCGTGCCTCCTTCAGCTGCTTGTCGGCAAAGTACTGTATGTAGTAATGGTAGGCAACCTGGTCATATATTTCAGAACCGGGCTTTGCCAGTCTCTCTATATCTTTCCTGTCATATACGCTGTACCTGCTCCAATTGCTGAAACATGCAGTGCCCTCCATGTCGCGCAGCACTGAGAAAACGGCGTACGGTACCAGCCAGCCCTGGTTCTCCTTGAAGAAGGCCTGGTATGCCCTCTGCTTGAATATGCGCTTGGAATCCTGCCGGTACAGTATGTGGAAGAAATGGCTCTTGGCATCGGCCACGGCCTGATAATCGGCAAAGCCCTTTGATTCGAACTCCTCCTTCATGGTCCTGTACTGAACGGCTGCCTTGCCCTTAAGGCTTCCCATGGAAGCTATGTTCACGTAGTTTGGATTGAGGGCAAAGACCGATACGGCATTGTACGGGTATGAGTCATGGTTGTCATGACGTAGGGTGGTATCGTTCACCGGCAGGGTCTGAATCATTTTCTGGCCTGTCATGGCTGCCCATCGGCCCAGTTTGGCCAGGTCGGCGAATTCGCCTATGCCGAAACTGCTCTTGCTGCGGAGCGAGAACACCGGTATGGCAGTTCCCGCAGCCTTCCACTTGGGACTGGTCCTGCGGAATCCGTAGTCATTGCATATCAGGAGGCTTGGCTGGGACAGGTCAGCCGAATAGCTGCGGTCCTGGCCGCTCTCCAGGTCATCAATCACGCCTGTCTGGCGGTCGTATATCACATATTTGTATATAGCACTGGCATCGGCCTCAACCAAGGCGGTCCAGAAGGGAAAGTCCGCACCTGTCATGTGAACCATTGACTGGCGGTCCCAGTTGCCCAGATTGCCGGTGCTGCCCATGACGGCTACTCCCTGGCCGGGCCTGACCTGGGGACAGAACAGGCGGAACATGACCTGGCACGTTTCCTGGCCTGTCTTGGCCGGTGCGGGTTCATCGGTGCGCTTGAACAGGCTTCCCTTGAAGAGCGATGTCCCGAACACCCTTTCGCTGTCGGGCACCTGCCAGCTGTCGCGCAGGGTTATGTCGCACTTGAACCTTCCCGGCAGCACCGTGCGTGCGGTCCTGAACGGCCCTGCCTCATGCATGAACATGCCGTCGGCGGTCCTGACGGCATAATGGTATGTACTGAACGGAGCCGGTGATTTCATGCTGGCTCTCCATGTGCTTTCTCCATGGCATGACATCTCAATCAGGCCATTGCTTACTGCGGGATTGTCATGGACAATACACAGCGTATCGCCCCAGTTTGCCCTGTAGTCAATTTCGAATGTCAGTTTCATGCTGCAAAACTACTCAAAAAGTAAGCACCAACACTTAAATACTCTTAAAAGAAACGTTAGGTTCATTGATATAGGAATCTTGTTTCCTATATTTGATGGATTAAACGCGACTAACAATCAACAACAACTGTATAAATGAGAAAAAGAATCAACTATTCTCTTCTGGCTCTCCTGGCACTGGTTCCAATGTCATGCCAGCAGCAACAGCCGAAGAATGAGGGTCTCCAGATAAACAGTCTGGAGTACTTTGAGGAACCTGGCGTAAACGTCCTGGTTTTCAGCAACACTTTCTCGGGCGGATTCAATGATGAGAAGAATTCTGGCCTTGAGATTATCCATCATGGCGTAAGAACCATCCAGGGTGGTGCCGTACGTCTGTCAAACACTCCTGAACAGTGGGACCTCGTTCCAAACACCACTGTCCGCAATGTTGACTCAATCAACAACTCAATTGAGGTCAACATGATATATAAGGAGTACGATTTCGAGTCACGCCTGGTAGTAACCGGAAACGGCAAGAGTTTCGAGGTTGCCGTATATCTGGACAAGCCGCTGCCAAAGGAACTTGAGGGCGATGCAGGCTTCAACCTGGAATTCCTGCCTTCACAGTACTGGAACAAGGCATACATCATGGACGGCCGTGCAAACCGTTTCCCACGCTACGCTGTAAGCACAACCGTTGCACGTCCTAACTCAGAGAAGATTGTCCAGTACAAGGGTTACAAGACCTATGACGACCGCGGCACAGACCAGTTCGTTGATCCGGAACCACTTGAGCGCGGTCACCAGATTCTCATGGCTCCCGATGCTCCTGAACGCATGGTCAAGATCTCTTCTGATTCAGAACTCATGCTGTTCGACGGCCGTATGCTGGCCCAGAACGGCTGGTATGTTCTGCGCAGCCTTCTGCCTGCAGGCAAGACCGGAAAGGTGCTGACCTGGACAGTTGAGCCAAACGCAATCGAGGGTTGGATCCGTCAGCCGAACATCGGTTTCTCACAGGTAGGTTACATGCCTGGACAGAACAAGACTGCCGTTATCGAGCTTGACAAGAACGACAAGGTACTGAAGGAGGCTCAGGTAATCAAGATCAACGATGACGGTACCGAGAAGGTTGCCTATACCGGCAAGACCGATGTATGGGGTCCATACTACAAGTACAACTATGTGAAGTTCGATTTCTCAAGCGTGAAGGAAGAGGGCTTCTACTATATCAAGTACGGTGAGACTTGCACTGAGAACTTCATCATCAGCGAACGCGTGTTTGCCAATATTACCGATGCCACAAGTGACGTATGGATTCCTATCCACATGAACCACATGACCGTAAATGAGGCATACCGCATCTGGCACGGCGAACCTTTCAAGGAGGGTTACCTGCAGGCTCCGGCCCCGACAGACCACTTTGACCTGCACTCACAGGGCCCGACAACCGATACCAAGTACAAGCCTCTGGAGCTTATTCCTGGCCTGAACGTGGGCGGTTACTTCGATGCCGGTGACTTCGATATCGAGACCGGTTCCAACATCAGCGTTGTACAGAACATGGTACGTATCTGGGAGACTTTCCACCCAATGCGTGACGAAACATTCGTTGACGAGGACCAGCGCTATGTAGACCTGCACCGTCCGGACGGAACACCTGACATGCTCCAGTTCATCAGGCATGGCGTGCTGAACCTGGTTGCACAGGCTGAAAACATTGGTCACATGGCATCTACCCTGTCAAACTCAGTTCTTGACAACTACCATCACCTTGGCGATGCTGCTGCCATCACCGATGGCCTGCACTATGACCCGTCACTGAAGCCATATGAGAAGTCAGCCGACGGCAAGCGCAGCGGTACTCCTGATGACATGTGGGCATTCACAACCCGCAATACCAGCCTGGATATCCGTGCTGCACAGATGTTCGCAGCTGCCAGCCACGCACTTCGCGGCTATGACGACAAGCTTGCTGACCGTGCACTCGTTCAGTCAAAGAGACTCCAGAAAGAGGCTGAGGCACTTAATGCACAGCGTGCCCAGAACCGTCCTAACCGTAACGGTGCAAACGGCGGAAATGCTGCTGCAAACCGTGGCAACGGCGGCGGTGACATGGCTACCAACCTGATGCTCTACATTGCAACTGGCGAAAAGTCATACATCGATACCTTCTGCGAGCAGATCTGGCCTGCACTTGAGCGCAACGCAAACAATGCAATAGGTACTGCAATGGATGCCATTCCATACATGGGTGACATTGACCCGCAGTACAAGGAGAAACTGGTTCCTTACGTTGAGAAGTACAAGGAGTACCTTGAGAGGACTGACAACCAGAACCCTTACGGTGTGCCTATCGGTACAGGTAACTGGGCAGGCAGCGGCAACGTGGTAAGCCATGGCACAACAGCTGCATTTGCAAGCTACTACTTCCCGGAAATCATTGACAAGTATTATGCATGCCGTGCAATGGACTACATGTTCGGCTGTCACCCATACCACAACTACTCACTCGTGGCTACTGTTGGTGCAACCCGTCCAAAGCAGGTATTCTACGGTAACAACCGTGCAGACTTCTCATTCATTCCTGGTAACGTAGCACCGGGTCTGCTGTTCCGCAAGCCTGACCATTTTGAGAACTTTGACGATTGGCCATTCCTGTGGGGCCAGAACGAAGGTACAATTGCCGGCAACACCAGCTACCTTATCTTCGGTTCTGTATTCAAGAACATGATGGCAAAGTAATTGTCACCAGTGGCGGTCCAGGCATACCGCCTGACATTCATAAGGCCGATTATCTCCGCAAATGGTGATAATCGGCTTTTTTTATTATCTTTGCTAGGTACAAATCAATTAAAAAGGAGAAAATATGACAGAAAAACCGACAATACTTGAGTTCGTTGACCATTACTGCTCACTCTATTCTGAGCTTCCCTTCCTTAAGGAGAAGGTGGGTGATACATGGGTCGATACATCATTTGCAAAGACCCGCGAAGAGGGCCGCATACTTGCTGCAGGCTTCATGGCCCTGGGACTGAACAAGGGTGACAGGGTTTCACTTATCTCAGAAGGACGCAACCTGTGGATACTTACCGAACTGGGTATTCTCTATGCCGGTGGCGTTGATGTGCCACTCTCTACCAAGCTGGAAGAGACCAATGACCTGCTCTTCAGGATAAACCATTCCGATGCAAGGTTCGTTGTTGCATCGCGCCAGCAGCTGGGCAAGATAAGGAAGACTGTTCCACAGACCCCTCTGGTAGAGAAGGTTATCGTACTTGATGACATACAGGACCTTGGTGAAAATGAAATGACAATCAGCCAGGTGCGTGAAATGGGCGTAAAGTTCATTGCCGAAAACCCGGGTGCACTTGAGGAGCGCATAGCAAGCGTCAAGCCTGATGATCCTGCCAACATTACCTATACATCGGGCACTACGGCCGATCCTAAGGGTATTGTTCTTACACACAGGAACTACACCGCAAATGTTGAGCAGGGCGCATCGGTAATCACCATAGACAAGGGATGGACCATGCTTATTGTGCTGCCGCTTGACCACTGCTTTGCCCATGTGGCAGGTTTCTATACCATGATGTCACATGGCGGCAACATTGCAACCGTACCGGTAGGCAAGACTCCGCTGCACACTCTGAAGAACCTTCCTATAGCTATCAAGGAGGTTCAGCCGCACATCATGCTCTCTGTTCCTGCCATTTCCAGAAACTTCAAGAAGAATATTGAGACCGGCATTAAGGCCAAGGGCCCGAAGGTGGAGAAACTCTACAACATAGCACTGAAGAATGCCATCAAATATAATAAGGAGTATTACAACCGTGGCGGCCTTCAGTTCTGGCGCAAGCCTCTGGTTGCACTCTTCGACAAGCTTATATTCAAGACTGTCCGTCAGGGACTGGGTGGACGCATGCAGTTCTTCGTTGGCGGCGGTGCACTGCTTGACATAGAACTGCAGAGATATTTCTGCGCAATAGGCATTCCTATCTTCCAGGGATATGGACTTTCCGAGGCAACTCCTATCATCTGCTCCAACTCTCCGCAGGGTGCCCGTTTCGGTTCATCGGGCCGCACCGTAAAGCCTATGGATATCAAGATATGTGATGACAACGGCAATGAAGTTCCACTGGGTGAGCGCGGTGAGATTGTAATCCGCGGTGAGAACGTGATGGGCGGTTACTGGAAGAACCCGGAATCAACTGCAAACACGGTTATTGACGGATGGCTCCATACAGGCGACATGGGTTACCTGTGCAAGGATGACCCGCGTTTCCTCTATGTTACCGGCCGCTTCAAGTCGCTTCTGATATCACCGGATGGTGAAAAGTACTCACCGGAAGGCTTTGAGGACGGTCTGACCGACGGCAGCCCGTACGTTGACAACACAATCCTCCACAATGACATGAATCCGTACACCATTGCGCTGATTGTCCCCAACAAGGAGGCTCTCGCCGCTTATGTGAAGAAGGTCAATCCGTCACTTGACATTACTTCCAATGAGGCTAAGGAACTCATGCTCAACAAGATTCAGGAGGAGGTCGATTCCTACAAGAAGGGCGGTTTACATGAAGGCCAGTTCCCTGAAAGGTGGCTGCCGGCTGCACTTGCCATTCTGCCTGAGCAGTTCTCTGAAAAGGACGGCCTGGTCAACAGCACCATGAAGGTTGTACGCGGAAAGGTTGAGAAGTTCTACGCAGACCGCATTGAGTACGCTTACACACCGGAAGGCAAGAACCTTCTGAACGAAAAGAACATGGCATCACTCTGAGTTGATGTTTTTTTAAGCAGATTTTTTCCAAAACAGTTGCATAACTGATTTCTGGGATATACATTTGCGCATAAGTTTTTGGGAGTCATGACGTGGCAGCACAAGCCGCGCATAGCTCCCATTTCTTTTTGTACCATGAATAATTGAAAGTTTGACAAATGACAGAAAACCATGAAAGGCAGACTATTTCTCATTGCGGCCATCATGCCGCTCTTTGCGCCTTTAGTAAGTTGCGCTGATTCAGAGAACCCGGGTTTGGAATATGCCCTGCAGCAGGCGGGTGAAAACAGGAAAGAACTTGAAACGGTTCTCCGGCATTACGCTGATGACCCGGAAAAGCTGGCAGCGGCCGAGTATCTGATAACCTACATGCCCTGGCACTATTCGCTGCACAACGCAGGCATAGGGCTGTACTACAGGCTTGCACGCAAGGTGCTTGCATCGGACTTGTCCCAGCAGGAACAGGCCGATTCGCTCAGGAACTACTGTGACTCACACCTTATGAATGTACGTCAGGACAAGGTATCGGACATACTGCTCATGAATTCTGACTACCTTATATACAGCATTGACATGGCTTTCAGCCAGTGGAAAGAGCGGCCGTGGAACAATCACGTGACATTTCAGGATTTTTGCGAATGGCTCTTGCCGTACAAGGGTGTAGATAACCAGGAATTCGATGCCTGGCGCGATACCCTGCCGGCATACTATTCTGATGGCGTGAATTCGTGGTATCCCGATGACCAGGAGTACCATACCACCTACAAGGCCGTCGACATAGTGCGCAATGAGATACTTGACAAAATCAACATGTATGGCATTTATGACCGTACCGGACTGCCGTTGCTGAGTGCCTCGCTGCTGCCGCACCAGACTTTTGGCCGCTGTTCTGACTATGTGACTCTTGCCGTACTGACATACCGTAGCCTGGGACTTCCTGCAGTCCTTGACGAGGTTCCCTACTGGGGCCGTTTCAGAGCGGGCCACATGTGGTATACCATATTGGGTGACCGCTGCCAGGAATTGCCGGCCGAGTGGGACCTGGGTTCTGTCCCGGGGTGGGGATTCTTTGCATATGAGCGCATCCCCAAGGTCTACAGGCACTCTTACAGGACCAATGAAAGGACATTGGACTACCTGGAGAAATCTCTTGCGAAATTCCCGTTCGAACCTTGCCGCATTGACGTGACCGATACCTATACCCGTACGGCCAATCCGGTAATAGACCTGCTGCCGGGAACAACCCTGAAGGAAAACTATGCCTATATAGCTGTCTTTGCCGGAAAGTCGAAGGACTGGGAAATAGTAGACTGGGGAACTGTGAGCAGGGGAAAGGCGCACTTTACCCGCATAGGCCTGAATGTGCTCTATTGCGTAATGGGGTATAATCCTGACCAGGGAATGGTTCCCGTAAGCAATCCCTTCATACTTCATGCAGACGGCTCGCTTGAGTACATAGTGCCCGATTTCGAAAACCAGATTTCCGTGGACGTACGCCGCAAGTACTACCAGTCAGAAAATGTGGTGAATATGAGGCGCAGGCTGCTTGGCGGAACCATAGAGGGGGCAATGACTGCCGATTTCAGCCATCCTGACGTACTTGTTACCGTTGATGACCTTGAGCAGCCTGACCTGTATGAGATTAAGACAGACCGGACGTACCGCTATTACCGTTACCGTGGGGCTGACGGAAGCTACGGCAGCATATCACAGCTGGAGTTCTATTCGTCTGAAATGGTCCATCTGAATGGGCGCATCATGGGCTGCAGTGACGTGGACCCCCAGGTCATGGAACTTGCATTTGACGGAGACAGGCTGACCAATTTCGAATCGGAACAGCCCGACGGTGCCTGGGTGGGCATGGATATGGCCGGATGTGACAGGGTAAAGTACGTAAGGATAGTGCCCCGCAGTGATGACAATGACGTATGTCCGGGCAATGTCTACGAGTTCAGGTTCTGGAACGGACATGCGTGGGAATCGACAGGAAACATTGTGGCAGCCGGCAATGTGCTGCATTTTGATGACATTCCTTCGCATACGCTCATGTGGCTCAGCAACAAGACCCGCGGATGGGATGAAAGGCCGTTCATGGTTGACGCAGACGGAAATGTTACATGGCTATGAGAAGGGCACTCAATACGATGTTACTGATTGTCGGCATGGTACTGCTGTACTATGGAGTGCGTATTGTCGCAGTGGACCGGTTCCACATTGATTCCGAGTCTATGCTCCCGTCATTCGCCCCTGGTGACAGGATTCATGTGAACAAGCTTCTGTTCGGGGCAAGGATTTACAGGAACCTTGATTTCAGCGGTCCCTGCGCCCCTGACTGTTTCCGTCTTCCTGGATGGCGCTCCATACGTCCTGGTGATGTGGTGGTATTCAACTATCCGTTCGGTAATGACAATTACGAAAAGATTGAGTTCCGCATGAACTATGTTTATTGCAAGCGGGTACTGGGAACTCCGGGTGATACGGTTGCAATCTGTGACGGACGCTACAGAAACCTGACTCATGGGGTTGGGGTTGGCGATGAGGCCATGCAGGAGATGGTTGCTGAACTGGGTGAAGAGTATTTCAGGCCAGAAGGTACATTCCATACCATACCAATTGAAACCCAGACATGGAATGTGCTCTCCATGGGACCTCTGCTTGTTCCTGCACGTGGAAAAAGGGTGCATCTTGACAATTTTGCCAGGGCCCTGTACTGGAGGGCCATAGAATATGAAGGAGGAAACCCGTACGGAACCGATTATGAATTTACCCAAAACTGGTATTTCCTGGTGGGCGACAATGCGCCTCAGTCAGAAGACAGCCGCTATTTCGGGTTTGTTCCTGAAAAGTTCATAATAGGAATTGTTCCGCAATAAGAGTCAAGGGAATGAAATAACCACTATATTTGGAGAATCAAGGAGATTTGCAAATATGATAAAGCATAGGATAGAAGAGTTGCGCAAGCTTATGGCCCAGTGGGGCTGGAGTGCAGCCGTGACAGTAGGAGAAGATCCGCACAACAGTGAGTATACACCGTTACGCTGGTGCCAGAGAGAATTCATCAGTGGTTTCACGGGTTCAGCAGGCGTGGTTGTAGTAACGGCTGACCATGCCGGACTGTGGACCGATTCACGCTACTACATTCAGGCTGAAAGGGAACTGAAAGGCTCAGGAATTGAACTTCACCGCATGTCATCGCCTGAATGCAAGGACTGGATTGGCTGGATAATTGAAAATATGCCCCAGGGGGCCAAAGTCGGTGTTGACGGGCTCTGCATGAGCATGTCCGATGCCGGACAGTTAGGCCAGGGACTGGCAGGAAAGGATGGATGCGTAGTTTCAAGTCCTGATTATCTGGAAAACCTATGGCCCGACAGGCCATCGCTTCCCAAGGACAAGGTATGGATTCACCCTGAGGAGTATGCCGGCCGTTCAGTTTCTGACAAACTCTCCTGGCTGCGTACGGCCATTGCCGGAAAAGGCTGTTCCTACATGCTTGTAAGCACTCTTGACCAGATAGCATGGCTGCTGAACATACGCTCAAACGATATCCAGTACAGTCCGTTCGTAATCTCATTTGCACTGGTAACCCCTACAGGCGTGGAACTGTTCGTGCTTGAAGAGAAAATCACCCAGGAGGTGCGTTCTGCACTGGGTGCCGACGGAATAAGCATACATCCATATTCCCAGGTCGGCCAGTTCATAGCCTCAATGACAGCGAACGGCAAGATACGGATTGACCCTTCAAGCCTGAATTATGAGATAGGCAAGGCAATCTATGAGAGTTTCGGCACTTCAGGCATTGTTGAGTCGGCATCGCCTGTTGAACTAGCCAAGGCCATCAAGAACAGTGTTGAGATAGAGGGCTTCCGCAAGGCATATCTCACTGATGGAATAATCCAGACCAAGTTCTTCCACTGGCTTGAAAGCAAGGTACAGTCGGGTGCGGTCATAACGGAGTCCGATGCATCGGACAAACTGCATGAATTGCGCTGCCAGGTTCCGGAATTCATTGACGAGAGCTTTGAAACAATATCGGCATATGGTGAAAACGCAGCATTGCCGCACTATACTACGGTCCGTGGAAAGGATGCCGTAATCAATCCGTCAGGCCTTTACCTGAATGATAGCGGCGCACATTTCAGCTATGGAACCACTGATATCACCAGGACGGTTCCCATGGGGCCGCTGACCGATCTTGAAATGGAGGACTATACCCTTGACATGAAGGCCATGATTGACCTTGCCATGGCAATCTTCCCGACCGGCACTCCCGGATGCAGGCTCGATGCCGTTGCCCGCAAGCCGCTCTGGCAGACCATGCGCAATTTCGGCCATGGTACCGGCCACGGCGTTGGAAGCGTGCTTGGTGTTCACGAAGGACCTCAAACTATCCGCCAGAACCTGAAGGACCAGCCTATGGTTGCAGGAATGATTACATCCGATGAACCGGGCATATACAGGGAGGGATTCCATGGAATACGCCACGAGAACATGATTCTGTGCGTACCCAAGGGTGAAAACGAGTTCGGCAGCTGGCTGGGCTTTGAGACTCTTACCCTGACATACCTTGATACAGGACCTGTCATTGCCGACATGCTTGACCGTGAAGAGAAGAGGTGGCTGAACGGATTCAATGCAATGGTTTATGAAAAGGTCTCACCTTACCTGGACGAGTCCGATGCCGATTGGCTGAGAAAGAAGACCAGGCCAATTTGACTAGACTGAGAAGAATAAGATACTGATACCATGAAAACATTAGCGAAAAGGGCACTGCCAGCCGGCATGTGCCTGTTCCTTCATACATTCATTCTGGCAGGTCCGCCCCGGATAATACAGGGATTGACCATGCTTGATGCCATAGGAGTGGCCATTGACAACTCCCTGCAGTCCAAGATGTACCGCAATTCATATGAGGCGGGATACTGGGAATACAGGTCATACAGGGCATCGTTCCGCCCTTTTCTGAAGTTGTCGGCTGACCTGGGCGGACTGAACCGCTCAATGGTGATCCTACAGGATTTCAATACGGGTAATCTGGCATACAGGACCAACTGGTCACTTACTGATGATGCGTGCCTCTCGCTTGAACAGGCTGTGCCCCTGACCGGAGGAACCCTGTCGCTGTCGGCACAGTTGTCACGTCTGGACCAGTACCTGCCGTCACGTTCCGTAACCTATTATGCCCAACCGCTGTACCTTGGCTATTCCCAGTCCCTGGGAGGCTATAATCAGTACCGCTGGAACCGGAAAATCATGCCGGAACAGTACGAACTCTATCGCCGCGAATATGTGGAGCAGATGGAGAACCTCAAATCATCGGTAATAGCCTCATACTGGAATTATGTTTCACTGATAGATTCCTATGAAAGGTGCCTGAAGGATTTTGATGAAAGCCAAAGGCTGTATGCACTGGCAAAGAGGCGTCATTCGCTGGGCCTGACAGAAAAGAGGTCACTCCAGCAGCTTGAGCTGAAACTTGTGGAAGATTCCATTGAAGTAAGCAACCGCAGGCTGGCCATGCAGATAGCGCATGACAACCTGTGCTCGCACATGGGAATCCTTGAAGATACTGAGCTAGAACTTACTCCCGATTTCCATGTTCCCAATGTCGTGGTTCCTGCCGATGACGTCATACAAAGAGTTCTTGAAAACTCATCATACAGCGTGACGCGGCACATTCAGTCCATGCAGTCTCAACAGAATGTAGAGCGTACCAGGGCATCAACGGGGCTCCAGGCATCGGTCAGCCTGAGGGTCGGTCTTTCGGGTACCGGCAACCTGCTGTCATCAGCTCTTGGCATGCTGCATGACCAGGAAATTGCATCGGTCTCCATATCGGTTCCAATAGTGGACTGGGGAGAGGGCAGGGCACGCGTGCGGCAGGCCAGGGCGCAGGCCGATATGGTGGATAGCAGCCTGGAGCAGAATATGTCAGATTACAGGCGTGAGCTGGTCTCACAGGTTATGGCGTTCAATAATATGGGAATGGTTTGCAGGCTGTCTGAACGGGCCTTCCAGCTGGCCCAGGAAAACTATTCCGATGCAATTCAAGACTACTCCATGGGCAGGCTGACCGTGACCGAGCTGAACTACATAAGGTCTTCAAGAGATGAGGCGCGCCTGTCATATATAGGCAATGTGGCCAGTTTCTGGCAGCAATACTACAACCTTAGAAGCATTACTCACTGGGACTATATTGAAAACATGCCGGTCAGTGAGGATTTCAATACTATGGAAAACGAACTGAAGAATAAATGATACCATGAAAAGAATATCTGCATTTTCTGCATTTTCTGCATTTTCTGCACTTTCTGCATTTCTTGCAGTAGTTGCCGTTTCCTGCAGCCGGCCGGAACTGTCCGGCCAGGCTCTACCAAGAGTGTCGGGAATGGCGGGGGCCGATACGCTTGCTGTGAGCGTTAGCAAGCTGGTGCGCCAGGAATTCCACTCTACGCTTGTATGCAACGGCAGGCTTGAAGCTTGCCGGAGTGCCCAGCTTAGGTTTGACCTGCAGGGCAGGCTGCTTCATGTGAATGTGCATGAGGGAGAGTTTGTCCAGCCTGGCCAGGTCATTGCCGCGATTGATGACCGTGACAGCCGCATTCAGGTGGAATCGGCACGGATGGGACTCAACTCCTCCCTGCTGGCACTGCAGGACAGGCTGGCAGACATGGATATGACCCTTGCCGATACGCTGTTGCTCACAAGAGAACAGAAAATGTCGTTATGGCTGTCAACCGGATACTCTCAGGCCGGACTGGCATTGAAGGTCGCCGAAAGACAACTTGAAAACTGTGTGCTCAGGGCGCCGTTCGCTGGCCGGATAGCCGACATATCAGGACATGAGTACCAATATGCCCAGGGAGATTTCTGCCGGCTGGTCGATGATTCCTGGTTCAACGTGTGGTTCCAGGTACTGGAAAGTGAACTTAAGGGAATAAGTGAAGGCAAGCGTGTGACGGTTTCACCTTATTCCGATTCTGGCATAAAGGCCAAGGGCATGGTTGTATCGGTCAACCCCAGGGTCTCGGACAATGGAATGGTAAATGTAATGGCACAAATAGATGGAGCCCGTGGGCTGATTGACGGCATGAATGTCCAGATATGCCTGATAAATCCGTTCCCCGACTCTTTCGTGGTACCCCGTTCTGCCGTGCGGAGCAGCAACGGACATCATCTTCTCTTTACCTATTCGGCAGGAAAGAGCGTGTGGAACTATATTGAGATAGTTGGAGCTAACGAGAGTGAATATTCGGTTATTCCCGATGAGCGCCGGAATTCTCCGCTGAAGGAGGGCGACCTGGTTATAACCGGTGGTGTAGACAATCTTACCGATGGCTCACCGGTAAGGATAATCAGATAAGCCATGTTCTACAAACTTATTGACAGGCCTGTATCAGTCCTGGCCATCCTGATAATGCTGACTGTTCCCGGAATACTGGTGGCCAGGCTTTTCCCGGTTTCACTTCTTCCTGATATAGAATCGCCGCTCATAAGCGTCAGGGTGAATTCACCGGGAATGAGTGCAACGGAGATCAATTCCATGCTGATAGCACCGCTTTCGCAACAGTTTGCCAGGATATCGGACCTCGAGGAGATGGAATGCCGTTCGGTTAACGGAAGCGGTATAGTCTCACTGAGGTTCGCCCTGGGAAGCAGCCGTGGCAACTGGAAGTACATTGAGGTGAATGAGCGCATTGATATGGCCATGTCAGGCTGGCCGTCGCATGTTGAAAGACCGTTGGTGGCCAGGTCATCGGTATCGGACATTCCGTCCTATTTCATAAATGTAACCTGCAGTGACTCGTGGAATTTTGCCGGCATGTCCAACCTGGTGCGCGATGTCATAATCCACCGTATTGAACAGCTTGGGACCGTGGCCATGGCCGATGTGTCTGGACTGGCGGAATCACAGCTTGCAATCATTCCGGACCGAGGGAAAATGATGTCCCTGGGCATTTCCGATGACATGCTGGTCAATGCCATCTCTGATGCTGGGCTGAATGTGGGTTCGGTAATGGTGAAGGAGAATGGGCTGATCTATGAGATAAGTTTTGAGCCTTCTCTGATTGAGACCGCCGATGTTTCTGATGTGTGGCTTAATGTGGCCGGCCGCCTACTGCGCATTTCTGACCTGGCAACGGTAACCGAGCAGGGAGTTCCGGGAACAGGGATAGTCATGTCTGACGGAAGAGATGCCGTCTCAATGGCAATAATCAAGAATAGGGATTGCAGCATGGGAGAACTCAGGCGTGACATGGACCGGCTGCTTGAGTCAATGAAAGAGGATTATCCTTTCCTTACATTCACTGTGACGCGTGACCAGACTGCTTTGCTTGACTATTCAATAGCCGGAATGGTGAAGAACCTGGTGTATGGAGTCCTGTTTGCATGCCTGGTGCTTTTCTTTTTCTACAGGGACCTGAGGTCTCCCCTGATGATTCTTCTCTCAGTTCCTGTCTCGCTGGCCATTTCATCGCTCATACTATATGCCGCAGGCGTATCGGTAAACATTATCTCACTTTCGGGCCTGGTGCTGGGAATAGGAATGATGGTCGACAATTCAATCATTTCGATAGGCAATATTTCGAGGAGGTACCGCAAAGGCGAATCTCTCAGGACAGCCTGCGTGGAGGGCACCCGTGAGGTCTTCACTCCGTTGCTCAGTTCCATGCTGACAACCTGTTCAATGTTCCTGCCGCTGGCATTCCTGAGCGGTACGGCCGGAACCCTGTTCCTTGACGAATCATTGTCAGTCAGTGCAACCCTGTTCTCCTCACTGGCAGTATCGGTACTGGCAATACCTCTGCTGTATTACCTCATAGGAAGAAAAAAGAAACCTGCCGAAGCCAGTCAAGGCAACAGGACAGGTGAAAGAATATATTTGCTTGTAATGAACAAACTCATAAGACATCGCTGGGGTATGTGGGGTATCATGGTGTTTTTAGATTTTTTGGTATTATATGTTGCTCCCCACATACCCAAGCGTAAACTGCCGGAAATAACAAGAACTGAAACCATGCTCTCAATTGACTGGAAAAGACCAGCCCAAGCCCGTGAAACAGCTGACCTGTGCCAGAGAATATGCAGCGCAAGCATGGCAGACCACTATACGGTCATGTCGGGGCCGCAGGGCTTCGTCCTTACCCACACCCCTGTGATATCTGGCCAGAATACCCTGATTTCACTCAAGTGCTCAAGTGAAGAGGCACTGAACAGTTCGGTGGCATATGTAGTCAACGCCCTGTCGGAAGAGTGGCCAGGCATGAGTGTAAGGGTATTGCCTTCAGAAAACGTACTGGACATGCTATTCCCCGATTCAGAGTCCGATGTAATACTTCACCTTACTCCGGTGAGCAGTGATGGTGACTTGGTAATGAAGGCCGATGCACTCATCTCCAGGCTTAAGGAAAGGTTCCCCAACGCAGGGGTAGAGAAGATGAAGGCATCGCCGGAACTTGTGCTTGAGGCTGATCAGGATATGCTTGCAAGGTATGGCCTGACCATGGGCGACCTGGTCAGTTCCGTTATGGCAAGACTTGAGAACCATCCTTTCATGAGGCTTGAGCGCGGACATTCATCAGTTCCAGTTATCATTGCGGAGAGTCATGAGGAATCGTTCCTTGAGTTCGTTACGAGCGGGGTGGTACATGGGCCTGGCGGAACTGCAGTTCCCGTTTCGGAACTGGTTGACCTCAAATGGCGGCAGGTGCCTCATGAAATATTCTCGGGAATTGAAGGAGACTATATTCCGGTCGGAATGAAACTGCAGGGAAATATTGAAAGGCAGCTTGATGACATAAGGCGAATAGTTGCTGAAGACGGGAACTTTGAAACAGGCTTTGCCGGGTCATACTTCTCGGGCACTTCACTGTTCATGGAACTCCTGCTTGTGCTTGGGGTGTCAATTATGCTGCTGTACCTTATCCTGGCGGCCCAGTTCAGCAGCCTGGTACAGCCTTTGATCATATTGGGTGAGACCATTGTGGACATTGGTTTCGTGCTGGTTGTCCTGTGGGTGAGCGGGGAGAGCCTGAATGTCATGTCGATGACCGGAATAGTAGTGATGTGCGGAATAGTCATCAATGATTCTATCCTCAAGGTCGATACCATAAACCGCCTGCTTGAAAGCGGGCATGGACTGCTGCGTGCCGTACTGGAAGCCGGGCATATGAGGAACGGCGCCATCATCATGACATCAGTCACCACAATTCTTGCCATGGTGCCTTTTCTTGTCCGGGGTGACATGGGAAGTGACCTTCAGTTTCCACTGTCACTGACAATCATTTCGGGAATGGTAATAGGAACGCTGGTCAGCATATTCCTGGTGCCGGTAGCCTGCTATTCATGGCTGCATAAAAAACAGGCGAGCGGGACTTCACAGCTCCGCTCGTCTTTAAATAAAATCTAATACCATGAAAAACATATCGCAAATATAGAGAGGGATTGGAATAAAACAAAGGATTTTGCCGTTTTTTTTTGTAGTTTTGCCGCGATTTTATGTTTTTTACTAGAAAAATGGCATCACAGAGACCCCGTCACGGCATTGGAGCCGACAATATCAAGTCATATTCAGTCAGTACAGAAACTACACTGCTTCCGTTTCTCTTTGAGACACTGAAGGATAGAAGCAAGACTGATGTCCGTTCACTGCTGAAAAACAGACATGTTGCCATAAAGGGCAAGGCTGTTACACAGTTTGATACTCCGTTGCTGCCGGGTGACAAGGTTGAAATCAACTTTGGCCGCGCATTCTTCAAGTTCAAGAACCCACAGGTCAAGATAGTGTTTGAAGATGAGTGGATTGTGGTCATTGAAAAGGCATCGGGCCTTCTTTCAGTGGCCAATGCCAGGGTAAGGGAAAAGAATGCCTTTGAGATTGTCCGCGAGTACGTGCGCCATTCCAATCCCGAGGCCAACCTCTATGTGTGCCACAGACTGGACCAGTATACATCGGGCCTGCTGATATTTGCCAAGGATGAGGCGTTCATGAATGAGCTCCGCCAGAACTGGGATTTCTATGTGAAGGAGCGAAAGTATGTATGCGTGACCGAACGTATTCCCGAAAAGGAAGAAGATACTATTGAGAGCCTGCTCACACAGAATGACCGCATGCAGGTCTTTTCAACGAATGACGAGAGCCGCGGCAAGCTGGCCGTAACTCATTACCGCGTTCTGCGTACCCACGGGCGCTTTGCCATGCTTGATGTGGAGATCTTCACGGGAAAGAAGAACCAGATACGCGTGCATCTGTCAGAAATGGGCTGTCCTATTGCCGGCGATACCAAATATGGTGCACAGACAAATCCTGCCGGACGCCTTATGCTGCACAACTACCGCCTGGCCTTCATACATCCGGTAACTGGTGAACTTATGCGTTTTTCACTGCCTACGCCGCCTGTTTTCCGCCAGCTGACAACCGAGAGGTAAAAGTTTGTCATTTTGTGTAGCAACAATTTTTCAGGTTTTTGTGTAATTTTGCAGTCCGAAAAGAAATTGAATCAGAATCACTATGACCGTAACACTGCTGCTTCACTGTCCTGACAGACCGGGTATCATTGCCGATATCACCAACTTCATTACAGAAAACAAGGGAAACGTTGTCTATCTGGCACAGTTCGTTGATCATGTTGAGAACGTATTCAACATGAGAATTGAGTGGAACATTGACGAATTTGCAATTCCAAGTGACAAAATTCAGGACTATATTGATACTCTCTATGCAAAGAAGTACGATATGAAGTTCAAGCTCTATTTCAGCGACAAGAAGCCAAGAATGGCCATATTCGTGTCAAAGATGTCACACTGCCTGTTCGACCTGCTTGCCCGTTACAGCGCTGGTGAATGGAATGTCGAGGTACCTCTCATCATAAGCAATCACCCTGACCTGGAGCACATAGGCAAGATGTTCAACATACCTTACTATGTATATCCCATCACCAAGGAAAACAGGTATGACCAGGAGACTGCCATGATGAAGCTGCTTGAGGAGCACAATATTGACTTCATCGTACTGGCACGCTACATGCAGATCATAGGCGAGAGAATGATTGACAAGTACCCGAACAGAATCATAAACATTCACCACTCATTCCTGCCTGCATTCGTGGGCGCAAAGCCTTACCAGGCAGCATTTGACCGTGGTGTAAAGATTATAGGCGCAACAAGCCACTACGTTACCCGTGAGCTCGATGCCGGTCCTATCATCTGCCAGGATGTGGTTCACATTTCACACAAGGATATGCCGTCTGACCTGGTAAACAAGGGCAAGGACCTTGAAAAGATTGTCCTCTCCCACGCAGTCCAGAAGCACATAGACAACAAGATTCTGGTATACAACAACAAGACGATAGTATTCAGCTGATTCATCAGCAGAACCAATATACTTATTCCAGAAACCTCAGGAAATCCTCTATGCTGGTGTTGAATGAATATGGACCGCCGGCAAGGTTTCCTTCAGAGTCGGTAATAACGTAGAATGGCTGGGCGTTGGCCCCGAACTTGTAGCGCTGCAGCAGGCTCCACTTGTCACCTACTGTGCGTATCTTTACGCGTGTACCGTTTTCGGTAATGGTGACAGGATTGTCAAGCGGTGTCTTGTCATCAACGAAGAGCGATACCAGAATGTAGTCATTCTCAATCTTCTGGGCAACCTGCGGGTCAGTCCAGACCGATGCCTCCATCTTCCTGCAATTCACGCAACCGAAACCGGTAAAGTCAATCAGCAGCGGTTTGCCGCTCTGCCTGGCGGCATTGAGTGCCTGGGCATAATCGGTGAACTGGGCCTCAACATGAGTCTCGTCTCGGTTGAAAATCTGTGTGCTCATGGGCGGTGTGAACGCGCTGATTGCCTTGAGCGGTGCGCCCCACAGTCCGGGAATGAGCCATGCCGCAAATGCCAGTGACGCTGTGCCTACAATGATTCCGGCCATCTTGGGCTTGCTCTTCTGCTCACCCTTGTGCATTCTGATTACTCCAAGCAGGTATAGCCCAAGCACCAGTGCCATGATAATCCACAGCAGTACGAACAGGTCTCTTGGCAGAATGCCCCAGCCGTAAGCCATATCGGCTACTGACAGGAATTTCAGCGAGAAGGCCAGTTCAATGAATCCAAGCGTAACCTTAACCCTGTCCATCCATCCTCCAGACTTCGGCATGGACTTCAGTACCTGCGGGAACATGGCGAACAGTGTGAACGGAATGGCGAGTGCAAGCGAGAATCCGGTCATTCCTATGACAGGCGCAACTATGCTTCCGGTCGATGCTGCATCGACCAGCAGGAAACCTATGATTGGACCCGTGCATGAGAATGATACGATGGTCAGGGTCAGTGCCATGAAGAATATTCCTGCAAAGCCGCCGTTTCGTGACTTGCTGTCAAACCTGGTGCTCCAGCTTGAAGGAAGTGTTATTTCAAACAGTCCGAAGAACGAGAGGGCGAAAATAACCAGTATCGCAAAGAATACCAGGTTTACTATTGCGTTGGTAGAGAGTGAATTCAATGCGTTTGCGCCGAATATCAGGGTTACCAGCAGGCCCAGTGTCACATAGACCGCAATGACGCAAAGACCGTAAAGGGCGGCGCTCCTTATGCCGCGGCTCTTGCTTTCAGCGCGCTTCAGGAAGAAGCTGACGGTCATAGGGATAATAGGCCATACGCATGGGGTGAGCAGCGCCAGCAGTCCTCCCAGGAAACTGGTAAGGAAGAGTCCCAGCAGTCCACGGCCAGCCCCTTTCGCCTTGTCGCGGTCATATGATACCGGCGCCCACAGCTGTGCATCATATCCGTCAACCTCCTCAATGCCGCTTACGTTGCCTTCGCCATCGTATTCTGCCGTGGCCTGTGTGGTCTTGCTTGTCTTGTGCGTGAACTCAATGTTCTGTGCCGAAAGGCATATTTCATCATTGCATGCCCCGTATTCCAGGTGTCCCTCAATGACGCAGTCCGATGTGTCGGTTATGGCTATCAGCTGGATGAACCTGACCTTGTGCTCGAAGTATCGGACTTTCATGCGGAACAGCGGGTCATCGATCTCAATCTCATCACCCTCGAATGAGAGCTTGCCAACTGCCTGGGCGCCCTTCAGTTCGTCAAATGAGATTACGGCCTCGGTTGGACCGCCCTTTTCAAGTTCCGTGGAATAGACGTGCCATCCGTTCCCTATGGTAAGGTCAAAAACAAGCCTGAGAGTGTCAGACGTGGCATTCTCAATTCTGAATGAGTTCCTGACTGGCTGTGACATGCCGCCGAATGCAGGCATTTCAAGCAAGATAGTCAGCAATGTTGTGAATAATGCGTTCAGCATAAATATACCGGAAATTCTAATTTTCTGCGAAGATAACCAATTCTCTCCATAGCTCCTTAATGAAAAAAGCAATATCTTCGCGTCGGAATAAAACAATAAAAATCAATGGATAAAAGAATCAAGGCAGTGGCTGTGGCCGTCGTGGCTGCTGCACTCGCAATCGTTTTCATTATGAAAGACAAGAAAGAGACTACTCCAGAGCCCGTGATAGGAAGGAGCGACGTAACAATCAAGGATGGCAGGCTTACACCTGAAGACCTGTGGGCAATGGGCCGCATAGGTTCAGTGGCAGTTTCGCCCGATGGATTTACCATTGCGTACCAGGTCTCGTACTACAGTGTCGAAGCTAACCGCAGCCGTACCGTAATCTATCTGATGGACAGTGACGGCAGCAATGTACGCCTGCTCACCAGGGAAGGTGCATCGGAAAACAGTCCGGCATGGATTGATGACAACACCATTGCGTTCCTCAGTGCCGAAGGCGGCAGCATGCAGATTTGGAAGGTTGACAAGGACGGCAAGAACCGCAAGCAGATTTCCAGCACCGACAAGGATGTCGAGGGATTCCTGTTCTCACCAGACTGCAAGAAGGTACTCATGGTAATGAGCGTGCCTAATCCGCTGGTCAAGGAGCAGCAGTACGATGACCTGCCAAAGGCAACCGGCATGATTGCCGATGACCTGATGTTCCGCCACTGGGACAACTGGGTAACAGCACTGCCGCATCCGTTCGTGGCAGAATATGACGGCAAGAAGGTCAGCAAGGAGGCCATAGACATTATTGAAGGCGAACCGTTTGAGAGCCCCATGCTGCCATTCGGCGGCGTTGAGCAGTTCTCATGGAGCCCTGACAGCAGGGTAATAGCCTACACCTGCCGCAAGAAGGCCGGAACAGAATATGCCAAGAGCACCGATTCAGACATATTCCTTTATAATATAGCCGAGAAGCAGTCAGTGAACATATGCAAGCTTACCGGAACCGATGACCAGAACATGGGCTATGACATTAACCCGAAGTTCAGCGCCGACGGAAAGTACATAGCATGGCAGAGCATGGAACGTGACAGCTACGAGAGCGACCGCAACCGCCTGTACGTAATGGACCTCAATGACTTCAGCAAGAAATCGGTATCGGAAAACTTTGACAGCAATGTCGATGACTACATCTGGGCCGGTGGTCAGAACTATTTCTATATCATTGGTTCATGGAAGGGCCGCATGTCACTCTTCTCACTTGACATGGAGGGCAACATCATTCCAATGAACACCGACATGTGTGACTACAATTCACTCCAGCTGGCATCAAACAACCGCCTGATAGCTACCTGCCAGTCCATGAAACAGGCTACTGAAATCTATTCAGTTGACACCCGCCGCGGTCTTGCCGAAAAGATTTCCCATGAGAATGACCATATTTTCAATCAGCTTGACAATGTTAGGGTAGAGGAGCGCTGGATGACCACTACCGATGGAAAGCAGATGCTTGTATGGGTTATATATCCGCCTAAGTTCGATGCTTCCAAGAAGTACCCAACCCTGCTGTTCTGCGAAGGCGGCCCTCAGAGCATGGTTTCACAGTTCTGGAGCTACCGCTGGAATTTCAGGATCATGGCAGACAATGACTATATCATAGTTGCCCCTAACCGACGCGGCCTGCCGGGATTCGGCCAGGAGTGGAACGAGGCAATCAGCGGCGACTATGCCGGCCAGTGCATGAAGGATTACCTGACAGCCATTGACGAAATGAGCAAGGAACCTTTCGTTGATACCGACAGGCTGGGCTGCGTAGGCGCAAGCTTTGGCGGCTATTCGGTTTACTGGCTTGCCGGTAACCACGAGAAGCGCTTCAAGGCATTCATTGCCCACGATGGCATATTCAATGTTGAACAGCAGTATGTCGAGACTGAAGAGATATGGTTCCCGCAGTTTGACCTGGGTGCCCCATACTGGGACGAGAGCGCAAAGACCAATGAAGCATACCTGAAGTCACCTCACCGTTTCATCGACAAGTGGGATACTCCAATCCTGTGCATTCACGGTGAGAAGGACTACCGCATTCTCTACTCTCAGGCCGTATCGGCGTTCACGGCTGCCCGCCTGCGCGGCGTGCCTGCTGAACTGCTGCTCTTCCCTGATGAGAACCACTGGGTGCTGAAGCCCCAGAACGGCATTCTGTGGCAGCGTACATTCTTCGGCTGGCTTGACCGCTGGCTGAAGAAATAATTACCAGGAGTAATTGAAGTTGACAGTGAAGAATTCCTTGAGCTGGAAGTATCCCAGCTCAGGGTCTTTCTTTTTTGCGCTGTCGTCAAAACGTACGTGAACAAAGAACTGCAGGCTGAAATACTTGCTCAGCTGGTAGTCAAGAGTGTTCTCAAGGTTGGCTTCAACATACTCGTAGTTGGTGAAGTACTGTGTCTTTGATGTCCACTTGAAATCATCAAGGAATGTCCATTTCAGGTTGGCATCGACCTTCGAACCTATTGTCTTCTTGAAATTCTTGCCCTTTTCAATACCGAAATTCGTGGCGATTGAGTCAACTGCCGAGTAACGGCTGTCAAATGACAGAGGTGAGAGCTGTACGGACAGGTTCACATTCTTGTTCTTGAACTTAGGCTTGTAGTCCATACCGACCGATATGTTGGCATAGGCAGGCGCCATGAAGCGTGATTTCAGCAAGTCGGGGTTCTTGTTGTCCCATACAGGCATGAACTGCGTGTACGCCTGAATCTGTGAAGAGTATGACCAGTTCGTGAACGCCTTCAGGCCGAACTTGCTTGTAAAGCGCAGCTGGTCCTGGTTGGTCTTGAACTTGTTCTTTCCCTCCATGTCGGTTGTGTAGTAGCCAAGCTTCATTTCAAGCTTGTTGTCCCATGTGAAGTCATTCTTGGCGTAGTTGGCATCGAGAGTGGTCTGGACCAGAATGGAGTGGTTCTTGCTGCCGCCCTTGTACCAGTTGTCCGATACATAGTTCTGCGTGTATTTCCCCTGGAAGTTTCCTATGGTCTTCCAGTATTTGGGCTTTGCATATACCATGTCAGGCTGTTCTACCCTCAAGGGACCTCTGTTGCCCTGTATTACGGCCATGTTGATTCCTGCGACCGAAACGGGGTCAAGGGCCGTATTGTCCTTGACGTCCATGAGCTCGCTCTGGGTCATCTTTACCAACTCGGGGTGCTCCAGGTAGACCTGCATGAGGGCGTCATTGATGTGGCGGGTCAGCTTTGCGTCATTGTCGCTCTTGAGCTCGTAGGGCAGGAGTCCGTCATCGGAACTCTCTTCCCTGACTTCATCGGGCTCGACAACATCCTTGACTGCATCATAATAAAAGGTGATAGGCATGAATAGCCTGAAGTAAAGGGGGTTGTCCGATATGTCATATGATAGTTCGGCCATCTCGTCAGAGAATTCTTCGGCCAGCGAGTCCAGCAGGATCCTGTACTTTTCCACAATTCTCATGGAGTCAGCTGCAGACTTGAACCGTGATGAATCTTTTTCAGCTGTTACAGATTCGGTTTCAGGGAGTGTAGATTTCATTTCGGAACCAGCGGGGATTTCTGCGGCGGTCCGGTAGGCGTTGCCGGCTGAAAGGCTTGTGAAGGCAAGCATGAGTGCCGGGATTAATGTTGCTATTTTCATGTTTCAAAGTATTTAGGGTGCCAATTTACTACTTTTTTTGGCGAAAAAATGTTAGTTTTGCACGTCTTAATACAAATTTAGTCTATCCGTGGATAAAAGAACCTATTTCGGACTCCTTTTCATAGGAATCGCAATGGCGTTGGTACTGCTCTGGAGCAACAACGCAGCCAAGAAGAGCGCACCTGCTCAGGCAAAGTATGAACAGAAACTTGATGAAGCCAGAAAAGCTGAACAGACAGCAGAATATCAGTCCAATCAGAGTGAAATAGCAGCGTTTGACTCACTCTCTCCGCTTGCACCCGCACTGATGGGTGAAGAGAAGGTTGTATACCTTGACAACGGCCTGGTAAAGATAGGCATCTCAACCAAGGGCGCATATCCATGCAACGTTATCCTGGCTAATTACAAGAACCAGCAGGGCGGCAACGTGGTACTCTTCGACAAGAACGAGATCAGCCTGAACTTCAAGCTAGACGGCAAGAACCGCAACATTCAGACAAGTGACATGTATTTCCAGGCTGTCAATGCAACTTCCAGCTCGGTTACCATGAGAATGATGACCAACGGTTACGGAAGCCTGGATTTCGTATACACCCTGAATCCTGAAAGCTACATGCTGAACCTTGACATCAAGGCAAGCGGCATGTCGGACTTCTTTGCATCGGACTACAGCTCAATGGCAATTGACTGGATCCAGAACCTGCGCCAGCAGGAGAAGGGATTTGAATTCGAGCAGAGATACACCACTCTTACATACAAGCGCGCTGACAAGTCGAAGGCCAAGGTCCTGACCATGTCATCAGCAGCCAAGAAGAGCATTGAGGAACCTATTGACTGGGTTGCATTCAAGAACCAGTTCTTCTCATGCATAATGATTTCCTCGGCCAACTTTGATGAGAACGCTTCGCTGTCAGGTGAGGCTTACCAGAAGGGCAAGGGCTACATGAAGAAGCTCATGATGAAGTCACGTGCAGGCTTTGATCCTTCAGGCTCACAGGCCTCAAGGTTCCAGTTCTATTTCGGTCCTAACGACTACGCAATCCTGCGCAGCAACAGCAAGCTGGCAAACGGCGGCGAGAAGGTTAAGCTTCACAGGGTTATCGACCTGGGCTGGCCTGTTGTACGCGAGATTAACCGCTATGTCATTATCCCTCTGTTCAACCTGCTTTCCAAGTTCAACATGAACATGGGTCTGGTTATCCTGCTCATGACTCTGATCGTAAAGTTCCTGGTTCTGCCGGCACAGGTCAAGTCATACATGTCATCGGCCAAGATGCGCGCCCTCAAGCCGTATGTCGATGAGGTTGCAGCCAAGTATCCGAAACCGGAGGATGCCATGAAGAAGCAGCAGGAGACCATGGCTGTATATAGTAAATATGGTGTAAGTCCAATGGGCGGCTGTCTGCCTTCACTCATACAGATGCCTGTCTGGATGGCGTTCTTCTTCTTCGTTCCCAATGCAATTGCGCTTCGCCAGCAGAGTTTCCTGTGGGCCGATGACCTTACAGGTTTCGATGACATTCTCAGCTGGTCATTCAATATTCCGCTGGTCGGCAATCACCTGAGCATTTTCTGTCTGCTCTTCTGTGCTACCAACATTATCAACACTGTCTATTCAATGCAGCAGCAACAGCAGGCTCCGGGCAATGAAGAGGCAATGAAGACCATGAAGTGGATGATGTACCTCATGCCGGTAATCTTCTTCTTCTCATTCAACAACTACTCTTCGGGTCTGTGCTACTATTACTTCGTATCGGGTCTGGTTGGTATCATCACAATGATCTGGCTCAGGCGTTCAACCGATGACAAGAAGATTCTGGCCAAGCTTGAGGCTGATTATGCAGCTCGCAAGAATGACCCGACCAAGCAGAAGGCAAACAGCATGATGGCTCGTCTTGAGGCGCTGCAGAAGCAGCAGGAAGAGCTGATGCGTCAGCAGCAGAACAGAAAGTAATCCGTTCCCGACTCACAGGTCTCGCCACCCGCCGTTTTATTTCTGCTGGTCGCGGATGGCCTGAAGCTTGAACATTTCGTCGCGATACTGAGCGGCCTCCAGGAAGTCCATTCTGGAGGCTGCTTCGTTCATGAGCCTGATAGTGTTGTTTATGGCCTTGTCCAGCTGACTCTCCGTCATGTAGCTGATAACAGGATCGGCAACCTGGCCGGTAACCTTCGGGATGTTGTATTCGGCAGCAGCTGACTGCGTAGACATGCCGGCGAACGGTGAATTCTCAATGGACCTGCGAATCTGCTGCGGAGTTATGCCGTGCTCCTTGTTGTACTGCATCTGTTTCTTGCGGCGGCGTTCGGTTTCGCGAATGGTCGATTCCATGCTGCCGGTTATCTTGTCAGCATAGAATATGACCTTGCCGTTTACATTTCGGGCGGCACGGCCCGCTGTCTGTGTGAGTGAACGGTGGTCACGCAGGAATCCTTCAATATCGGCGTCGATGATTGCCACCAGCGATACTTCTGGCAGGTCCAGTCCTTCACGCAGCAGGTTAACGCCAATGAGAACGTCATACAGGCCCTTTCGCAGGTCATTCATTATCTGTATGCGCTCAAGTGTCTCAACGTCACTGTGAATGTAGTTGCATCGGACTCCGCGCTTAAGCAGGAAGTCGTTCAGGTCTTCGGCCATGCGCTTGGTCAGGGTAGTTACAAGGACTCTTTCGTCTTTTTCGGTACGTATGGCAATCTCCTCCATGAGGTCATCAACCTGATGCTCCTTGGGGCGGATTTCAATCTCAGGGTCCAGCAGGCCGGTAGGGCGGATTACTTGGTCAACTATCACGCCCTCGCTCTCATTCAGTTCAAAGTCGGCCGGGGTTGCGCTTACGTAGATAGTCTGGTTCACCATTTCCTGGAACTCCTCGAACTTGAGCGGACGGTTGTCCATGGCTGCAGGCAGGCGGAATCCGTATTCCACAAGATTGACCTTGCGTGCGCGGTCGCCGCCGTACATGGCACGTATCTGGGGCACGCTCACGTGGCTCTCGTCAATGACCAGCAGGAAATCCTTGGGGAAGAAATCCAGCAGGCAATATGGCCTTGTACCAGCCTCACGCCCGTCAAAATAGCGCGAATAGTTCTCAATGCCCGAGCAATGGCCCAGTTCGCGTATCATTTCAAGGTCATATTCCACACGCTCCTTCAGTCTCTTGGCCTCGAGCGGCTTGCCTATCTCTTCCAGGAAATCAACCTGCTTTACCAGGTCATCCTGTATAAGCCTGATGGCACGCTGCTGGCTCTCCTGGGTTGTCATGAAGAGGTTTGCCGGGAATATGCGGTACTCCTCAAAGGTCTCAATGCGGCGTCCGTCGGTTATGTCAATCTCTTCGATAGACTCAATTTCATCACCCCAGAATGATATTCGTATGGTGGTGTCACTGTAAGCAAGGTTTACTTCGATATTGTCGCCTTTCACGCGGAAGCAGCCGCGTGCGGGCTCTATGTCGTTGCGGGTGTACAGGCTGTCAATGAACTTCCTCAGCAAGACGTTCCGGTCAATCTGCTGGCCCACCTTGACCTCAATCACGTTGTTGTAGAAGTCGGCGGGATTGCCCATGCCGTAAATGCATGAGACCGATGATACCACAATGACATCGTTCCTGCCTGAAAGCAGTGCTGATGTGGCTGAGAGCCTGAGTTTGTCAATCTCTTCATTGATGGCCAGGTCTTTCTCAATGTATGTGTCGGTCGATGGCAGATATGCCTCAGGCTGATAGTAATCGTAGTACGATACATAGTACTCAACAGCATTCTCGGGGAAGAAAGCCTTGAATTCCGAATAGAGCTGGGCTGCCAGAGTCTTGTTGTGGCTGAGTATGAGAGTAGGGCGGTTTATGTTCTTTATGACATTTGCAATTGTAAATGTCTTTCCGGAACCTGTCACGCCCAGTAGAGTCTGCGCCTTCACTCCGTTGCTGACTCCTTCCGTAAGTTGCCTGATTGCCTCCGGCTGGTCACCGGTAGGCTTGAATTCTGATACTAGCCTGAAATCCATTTAACCCCTTGTTGAAATTGGAACGCGAATTTAGAAAATAATTCGCTATTTTTGCAATGTTATGACTATAGAAGAACGAGAAAAAAGAGCTAAGGAACTGTTCGGACAGGGGTACAACTGCTGTCAGGCAGTAGCACTGACCTTCAGTGACGTACTTGGCATGAGTGAGCAGCAGATTGCCGCAATTGCGACAGGCTTTGGCGGAGGGTTCGGACGCATGCGTGAAGTGTGCGGAACAGTCAGTGGAATGACCATGGTTGCCGGGGCAATGATTCCGGCCGGAAATACGGCTGACAAGTCGGCCAAGACGGCTAACTACGCGCTTGTGCAGGAAATGGCTGCTGAATTCAGGCAGGTTAACGGCTCTATCATTTGCCGTGAACTTCTGGGACTGTCCCAACCCGAGGGAGCCCACGTTCCTGAAGACCGTACTCCGGAGTACTACAAGAAGAGACCCTGCGGCGAACTCTGCTCAATAGCTGCCGGAATAGTTGCGAGGAAACTGGAGGAAGCAACAGGAAATAACAAGTAAGCAACATAGCTGACTGGAAACTGCATACGGCAGAAGTCAAATAAGTAAGCGAGAACAAAGAAACAACAACCCGATATGAAGAAACTTTTTTTCACGGCCGTTGCACTGTGCATGGGTACAGCGGCATTTGCGTGTACGAATCTGATTGTGACCCGAGGTGCATCGACCAACGGTTCTAACATGATTTCCTATGCGGCCGATTCACACCAGCTGTACGGTTCGCTCTACAGGATGCGTGCTGGAGACCACATAAGCCCGTCTCCCAGACAGACCCTTACCGTTGACGTGTATGACTGGGATTCAGGAAAGTACCTGGGCCAGATTCCACAGGTCGAGCACACATACTCAGTCATTGGAAACATGAACGAGAAGCAGTTGGTGATAGGCGAGACCACATTCGGAGGCCGTCCGGGATTTGAAGATTCGACCGCCGTGGTTGACTACGGCTCACTCATTTACCTGGCACTTCAGCGCGCTGCCACTGCCCGCGAGGCCATCAGCGTGATTGACAACCTCATGCAGACCTACGGATATGCATCGGAAGGCGAATCATTCACTATTGCCGACCCCGAGGAGATCTGGATTATGGAAATCATGGGAAAGGCTCCAAAGTATGACAAGAAGGGCAATAACCTGAACCGCGGTGCCGTATGGGTTGCCAAGAGAATACCAGACGGATACATATCGGCCCACGCAAACCAGGCCAGAATAACCACAATTGATTTCAACGACCCCGAAAACTGCCTCTACTCGAAGGATGTAATCAAGCATGCCCGCGAGCAAGGCATATACAGCGGTTCCGATGCCGATTTCAGTTTCTGTGACGTCTATGCTCCGCTTGATTTCAGCGGTGCTCGTGCCTGTGAAGCGCGTGTGTGGTCATTCTTCAACCGCTTTGCCGACGGCATGGATGAGTATCTGGACTACGCAATGGGCTATGACCTGGAGAAGCACATGCCGCTCTACGTAAAGCCAAACCGCAAGCTTGGCACCAAGGACGTGGCCGACATGATGCGTGACCACTACGAAGGCACTCCCATGGACATGACAACCGACATAGGTGCAGGCGGAAGCCATCTGCCATACCGATGGAGACCCATGGAGTTCGAATATAACGGCTGGACCTACATAAACGAGCGTGCCATTGCAACCCAGCAGACCGGCTGGTGGTTCGTGGCACAGGCCCGCAAGGGCATGGATACCGGCATATTCTGGTTCGGCGTAGATGATGCCGCAACATCGCCTCTCATGCCGTTCTATACAAACATCGATGCAATTCCTGCAACCCTGAGCAGCAGCAACGGCTCACTGATTGAGTATTCTGAAACATCGATGTACTGGATTGTTAGCCGCATTGCCCAGTTCGCATACCTGCGCTATGACAAGATCGGCGCCGAAGTCCGCAGCATAATCGACGAATACGAGAACGATATGATAAAGAAGTGCGATGAGGCCGATGCCCACGTGGCCGGAATGTCCGATGCAGAAAAGCAGAAGTACCTTGAGAACTTCAGCATAGTCAACAGCACCATGCTGTTCGACCGCTGGAAGAATCTTGATAAGTATTTGCTGGTCAAGTATATAGACGGAAATATAAAGAAGCAGAACCCTGACGGCTCATTCATGGACAACGGCTATGACAAGACCATTCCAGCATCGCCAATCCAGGAGCCATACAGCGAGAAGTGGATTGAGAATGTCGTACGTGACCATGGTGACGTACTCCGCGTAAGGGAATAATTGCTTTTTATATTAAATACTGCGCGATTATTTTTGTAACGTTTCGAATAAAAGACTAATTTTGCGGTTTGAAATGAGACATATGCGCAAATCTGCACTACATATCATGATTATCCTGACGGCGGTGGCCATGCTTGCCTCCTGTTCGGGCTATAACAAGATTATGAAGGCATCGGACTACGATACCAAGTATAGTCTTGCCAAATCCATGTTCGTTGAGGGCAGGTACACCAATGCAAGTTCCATACTTGAAGAGTGCGTGGTAATGTTCCGTGGAACCGCCAAGGCAGAAGAATCAATGTTCCTTCTGGCTTCATGCTACTTCAACCTGGAAGATTATCTTTCCGCATCACAGTACTACACTGCATGCAACCGCACGTTCAACCACGGTGTCTATGCCGAGACAAGCCGTTTCCTGTCAGGCAAGAGCCTTTTCCTGGACATGCCTGACCCAAGACTTGATGCAAGCAGCACTTTTTCGGCCATATCTGAACTGCAGACATTCATTGAGGCATACCCGTTCAGCACATACAGGACCGAGGCTGAGAACATGATTGCAACCATGTACGACCGTCTGGCAGAGAAGGAACTCAGCACAGCCACTCTCTACTACAACATGGGCAACTACCTGGGCAACAACTATTTGTCAAGCATAATAATTTCACAGAACGCCATGCAGGATTATCCGCAGACCAAGTACAGGGAAGATTTTGCAATACTTATTCTCCGTTCCAGGTTCCAGATGGCCGAAGAGAGCGTGAAGTCAAAGAAGGAGTCACGTTACCGCGAGACCCTCGATGAGTATTATGCGTTCAAGAATGATTATCCAGAGAGTAAATATATGAAGGAGGCCGACAAGATTTACCGTCAGGCTTCCAAGAAAATGACAGAAACAGATACACAAGAAGAATAATATGGATTTCAAGAAAACAAATGCACCAACCAACACTGTTACACGTGACTTGGTTGATTATGTAAGTGAAACCGGCAACATCTACGAAAGCATCTCAATCATTGGAAAGCGTTCCAATCAGATTGCCGTAGAGATAAAGGACGAACTCAAGCAGAAGCTCGAGGAGTTCAGCACAACCAGCGACAACCTTGAAGAGATGTTTGAGAACCGTGAGCAGATTGAAATCTCACGTTACTACGAGCGTCTTCCAAAGCCAACCCTGATTGCTGCACAGGAATTCATTGACGGCAAGCTTTACTTCAAGAATCCTTCAAAGGAGAAGGATATGTTGGGCTAATGAAGATAGAGTATTATCTCCATCAGATATGGCTGGCAATCATCTGCGTGCTGATGTTTGTCAGCCTTATTCTTCCTATAGGCAAGCTTGTGAATGCCGAGGGAGCATCGGCCATGCTGACCAATTTCAGGCTTAATTATGTAGAAGGTGGTCATAGCGGTGCCTTGTGGGCACTTGGCGTAATACTGATACTCTCCCTGATTGCCGGCGTGTTTGAACTGCTCCTGTCAGGATTCCGCAATTTCACAATCCAGAAGCGCGTGCTGGTCCTGATGATTCTGCTTGGACTGGGCTACTACATACTGCTTGTCCTGTATGTGTTCCTCATGAAGGGCGACTGCCAGTTCGTTCCAAACTATTCGGCAGCATTTCCGCTTGTCTGCATGGCCCTTGAATACATGACCATTCACGGCATCACCAAGGCCGAGGCGGACATCATAGCCAAGGCAAACGGCTTCCGCCTGCGCGACTGATTGCCTGAACAACTGTTAGAAAGTGATCCCTTGCCTCAGTACAACTGAATCATGTAGGTGAGTCGCAGGGAAATGGTGCTGTTGGCACAGCGTACAAAGTAATCAGACTTGGTAATGCCGTATATGTTGCCAAGGCCGAAATAGTACCTGCCCTCAATGCCAAAGGCGCCCAGGCCCGTGCGCAGTTCCATGCCAACGCCGCCGGTAATGCCGTAGTCCAGCTTGTGGGCAATAGGAGTGCCGTACTGGTAAGTCACGTTATTGGGTCGGTTGGAAACGTCCCAGGGTATTTTGCCGCCAAACAGTTCATCTTCTGATATAAGGTAACTGACCTGAGGACCCAGGTTCAGAAAGCCCTGGAAACCGCGTATTTCGCGTCCTACGCCAATGTGTGCCATGAATGGCATTTCAATATATGAGAGTTTCCTTGTGTATTCGTTTCCGGAACCGTCTTCAATCAATTCGGTCCAGCCGCGTTCTGCGTAGTTAAGTTCCAGCTGGTTGGCACAGATCATCCAGAAATATTTCTCGGTAGTGTTCCTTACGGCTAAGCCGAATGTCGGACCCAGGCTGGTGGTCTGGCGTATTGTAGGGACGAATGAAACGCTGCTGGTTCCCATGCCGGCATGACCGCCCACGGCAAGCATGTTGCGCAGGTCACCCACCTGTGACTTGGCAGGAACTGCGGTGAGCAGGAGCAGCGCTGATAGTATTATCCTAGATATTCTCATTTGTCAAAGTCAATCTTGTGAACCGTGAAATCCCTGTCAAGATGAACAAAGAATACCTTTCGGTTAATGAATCCACCCCAGTTGTTCACTCTCTCGAACTTGAATCCCATCTGGACTGGATTGGTCTTTATTTCTGACAGGTGCTCAGGGAATTCTGTACCGAATGCAGCCAGCCCCTTAATGAAGTAGTAAGCCGTATCATAGCCGTATGATGCGTAGCTGGGATAGCTTATCATCATCTGGCGGCTGAATGCGTGCCTGAATGATGTAGCAAAGTCAATTGATTCCTGCAGCGTGTTGTTCGTGTAGAACCAGCTGTAGAAGAATGTATTGACCTCAAAGAATTCGTCAAGGTGGTCTATTGCGTAAACCTGGTATTCTGGGTATCCGAACAGCTGTGTGCTTATGGCAGGGTCCTTCATTCTCTCCACAATCTGGAATACCGGCAGCATGGTGTTCAGCGGTCCGCTGGACTGTGAGTCAATAATGTAAATATTCTGACGCTCAGGGTCAAGTGCTCCCAGTATCCTGGTGGCCGATGTGTCGACCGGCATCTCTATGACAGGAATACCGCTCTGTGACAGTGACTGCGCCAGGCTCTGCGAGAAAGGAGTGGGGGTGCCTTCGCCGCTCTTGAACAGAATTACGTTCGGACGTGCGAACTGTCTGTGGAAATGGTCCACAATGTCCTGAATGAAGTAAGACTGCGGCGTATTCAGCTGGAAAATGTTCGGATTGTCAAATACCTCTTCGGCGCTTGAATTAAGCGGCAGGACCAGCGGAATGTCATGCGCCTTGGCATACTGGGCAACCAAGCTTATCTGAGGGCTAGTCTTCGGGCCGATTATCAGGTTGGCGCTTTCAAGCTTGCCGCTGACTATGAGTTCCTCAACAGCCTTGGTACCGTTGCCCGAATCATAGACCTCAAGGTTGGCCGAAACTCCATCGGCCTTCAGCTTTTCCAGCGCAAGCAGTACGCCCTGATAGAACTCAACCATCTTCTTCTGGTCATTCTTGTCACTCTCATCAAGCGCGAATGGCAGAATCAGGGCAACATTCACAACATCAATCTTCCTGGACTTGCCTATGTTCAGGTCAAACAGCCTGGAGTCCGATATTGCCTCAAGCAGTTTCTGGGCATTGCTCTTCTCCTGCTGGGCCGATGCCTGCTCCTCGCTTGAATATGGAATGTTCACCTTCACGCCCGGACGCAGCTTGTTGTTGCGGTAGGCAGGATTGGCCTGCAGGAACTCTTCCTGGGTAATGCCGTACATCTTGCTTATCTTGTAGATGGTCTCCTTCTTTTCAACGGTGTGGGTTGTCTTGTAGCTGTCTGAGTGAACCTTGACGGGCTCTTCGGCGGTCTTCAGGAGATCCTTCAGCGAATTGTCGTCAGAGTTTTCAATGGTTGACTGCAGCGGGCTCTCATCGGTCTGTGCGGGTATTGAAATGACCTCGCCGGCCTTGAAGTTGCTGGCTGAAAGGCCCGGGTTGGCATCACAGATGTCCTTCACTGAAACCCTGTACTTGACAGAGAGGCTGTACAGAGTCTCGCCCTTGGCAACGGTGTGGAAGGTGCCGGACTGAGCCTGTGCCTTGCGTGGAATCCTGAGTTCCTGTCCCACCTGCAGGCCGTTCTGGCTGCCCGGATTCAGGCGCTCAATATCGGATTCCGGAACTCCGTACATCCTTGATATGGAGTACAGGCCCTGGCCCTTGGTTACCGTGTGTATGAAATATGACTGATTCTGGGCCCATGCAGGTGCTGCCAGTGCCAGCAGCATGACCACGAATGACAGTGCGTATCTGAGTCTTGACATATTCTATGCTGTAATTTTGTGCGAAGTTACGAAAAAGGAATGACTTTGAGTGGCGCTGAAGTCATAGTTTTGACTATTTTTGCAGTATGGAACAGTTCAGGCGTAATTGTATGGGGGGAAAACATCCTGTAGGGGTGGTCTCGTGCAACCGCTCCCGGCACGTCTGGGGGGCGCGTGGCCGCGTAAAGCATTCAGCAGGCTTGGTATTGTGGCTTGCGCTTCTTTTCTGTCCTGCTTTGCGCATGGCAGCCCAGGTGCCCGATGCCACTGTGTTCGTAATGCTTGAACCCGTCCAGGATGCTGGCCAGGAACTGGTAATTGATACCGTCCGCGCCGGAGAATCGGCCCAGCAGGCATACAACGCACCGCTCAAGGTTACTTTCAGCGCTTCACTGACGGGGTCCGATGCCGGTTCATACACCATCTTCCCCGAGTGGACCGTACGCCGCATATGGAATGAAAACGGCAAGCAGAACTCTGAAGTCTATCTGAAGAGGCAGACAGCTGTTACTGACATTGAAATAAGGGAATATGGAACCTTCCAGGTCAGTTTTGCATATTCCTGCCGCAAGAACGGCGAGCAGTCAACCGTGCCTGGAGGCGACATACAGGACATTTCATTTACCGTCGATGCATCGGACCTGAAAACCTTCAACGCCTTTTCGCCGAACGGTGACGGAATAAATGATTTTTACCGGATATACGTGAAATCAATCACTCAGCTGAGCATGTCCATATTCAACCGTCAGGGACAGCTCATAAAGAGCGGCACCCTGGACAACCTGCCCAAGGAGGATTTTGACAATGACGGCGGCTATTTCCTGAATTGCTGGGATGGAAGCCGTGGCGGCAGGACAGTTAGTGACGGTGTATACTATGTAAACATACGTGCAGTCGGCGCAGGCGGCAAGGTGTACGAAATCAAGCGTGACATAAATGTGCTGACCGGACTTGGATTTGAGTAACTGCGAATGGAAAAGATTAATAAAGTCATAGTGACCGGCGCACGGTCAAACAACCTGAAAAATATAAATGTGGAAATACCGCACCGTTCATTGACCGTTGTGACAGGTCTGAGCGGCAGCGGAAAATCTTCACTGGCCTTCGATACCATTTATGCCGAGGGTCAGCGCAGGTACATTGAAACCTTTTCGGCCTACGCCAGGAATTTCATAGGCAACCTGCAGAGGCCCGAGGTTGACAACATAACAGGCCTGAGCCCGGTCATTTCCATTGAGCAGAAAACCACCAACAAGAACCCCAGGTCAACCGTTGGCACCGTCACTGAAGTGTATGACTACCTGCGACTTCTGTTTGCAAGGACGGCCGATGCATACTCTTACCTTTCGGGAGAGAAAATGGTGAAATTCACCCAGGACCAGATTGTTGACCTTATCATGTCAGACTATGCCGGCGAGAAGATTTACATTCTGGCGCCGCTTGTAAAGAGCCGCAAGGGCCATTACAAGGAACTGTTCGAGAACATACGCCGCAAGGGTTACCTGAATGTCCGCGTAGACGGCGAACTGCGTGAAGTGAAGGTGGGCATGAAGCTGGACCGTTACAAGAACCATGACATTGAGGTGGTGATAGAAAAGATGGTCGTTGCCGACAAGTACCGCAAGCGCCTGATAGACAGCGTGGGGCTGGCACTGAAACAGGGCGATGGCCTGCTCATGATACTGTCACAGCCCGATGAGACCATACCCGGAATACCCGGCCAGGGCGTTCTGCGCCACTATAGCCGCAGGCTTATGTGCCCGGTTACCGGACTCTCCTACAAAGAGCCTGCACCGCATAACTTCTCGTTCAATTCGCCACAGGGCTCATGCCCCAAGTGCAAGGGACTTGGCTATGTTTCGGTCGTTGACATTGACAAGGTCATACCGGACCGTACGCTGTCGGTGAAGAAGGGTGCTGTGGCACCGCTTGGCCCGTACAAGAATACGCTGATATTCAGACAGATATCGGCCCTCCTGGCAAAATACGAGTTTGACCTTGACACACCGGTATCGGAATTCAGCGAAGAACTGCTTGATGAACTCATGAACGGCAGTGACGAGCGCATAAAGGTTCAGATAACCGGAATAAACAGCGATGCCGATGCCGTATTCATGGACTATGAGGGCATAGTAAAATACGTGCGTTCGCTGCAGCAACAGGGCGACCTGAATGCCGCCGAACAACGCTGGGTGGACCAGTTTGCAGTGACAAAGACCTGCCCGGAATGCAACGGCGCGCGACTGAACCGCGAGGCCCTGCACTTCAGGATTGACGGAAAGAACATACACGAGCTCTCTTCGATGGACATAAATGACCTGTACGACTGGACAAACCAGGTTGAGGAGAGGCTGACTGAAAGACAGCGCAGCATAGCATCGGAAATACTCAAGGAGATACGTACCAGGCTGAAGTTCATGCTTGACGTGGGACTGGATTACCTGTCGCTGAACAGGCCTGCAGAATCGCTTTCCGGCGGTGAGGAGCAGCGCATAAGGCTGGCTACCCAGATTGGCTCGAAACTGGTGAATGTGCTCTACATTCTTGATGAACCGAGCATCGGACTCCATCAGAGGGACAATGTGAAGCTGATTGATTCGCTGAAGGCCCTGCGCGATGTTGGCAATACGGTCCTTGTGGTTGAGCACGACCGTGACATGATGATGGCTGCTGACTGGATACTTGACCTGGGTCCGAAAGCCGGACGCAAGGGTGGAGAAGTGGTATTCCAGGGCACTGTCCAAGACATGCTGAAGGCGGGAACCATGACTGCCGGATTCCTGAACGGCACGCTCGATACTGCGCCGCCTGTCATGGTGCGCAGGCCAGGCAACGGCAAGAGCATTACGCTGAAAGGCTGCAGGGGCAACAACCTGAAGGGCATTGACGTGGAATTCCCTCTGGGCAAGCTCATATGCGTGACAGGCGTATCGGGCAGCGGCAAGTCTACGCTTGTGAACGAAACCCTTCAGCCCATTTTCTCGCAGTTGTTCTATCACTCGCTGAAGGAACCATTGCCGTATGATTCCATAGAGGGTATTGAGAATATTGACAAGATTGTGAACGTTGACCAGTCGCCCATTGGACGTACCCCGCGTTCGAATCCGGCTACATATACCGGCGTGTTTACTGATATAAGGCAGCTGTTCGTTGAGCTGCCTGAATCGAAAATACGCGCCTACAAGCCAGGTCGATTCTCGTTCAACATGAACGGAGGAAGGTGTGAGGCCTGCCTGGGCAATGGCTACAAGAGCATTGAAATGAATTTCCTGCCTGATGTGCTGGTGCCATGCGAGGTTTGCCACGGCAAGCGCTACAACCGTGAAACTCTTGAAGTCAGGTTCAAGGGCAAGTCAATTTCCGATGTGCTGGACATGACAATCAACATGGCGGTAGAATTCTTTGAGAATGTGCCTGCCATTCTGAATAAGGTGAAGGTCCTGCAGGACGTTGGACTGGGTTATCTCAAGTTGGGCCAGCCCTCGACCACAATCTCGGGTGGCGAAAGTCAGCGCGTGAAGCTTGCTACCGAGCTTGCCAAGCGCGATACCGGCCGTACGCTCTACATTCTTGACGAACCTACCACCGGTCTGCATTTTGAAGATATACGCGTCCTGATGGGCGTTCTTGACCGTCTGGTGGCCAAGGGCAATACCGTTATTGTGATTGAGCATAACCTCGATGTAATCAAGCAGGCCGACTGGATTATCGACATAGGCCCTGAAGGCGGCCGTGGCGGTGGTCAGGTAGTCTGCTGCGGCACCCCAGAGCAGGTTGCCGCCAGTGGCAAAGGCTTCACATCGAAGTTCCTTGCCGAAGAACTCGCCCGCAAGTGAGCCCTTCACAGCTGGATTGTAAGTCCTTCACAGTTGGATTGTGCTTGGATCACTTTTTGTACTTTTTTAACATGATTTCGCCTGAAACGAAAGAATACATACTTGTAAACCGGAATTCCGATGTTCGCAAGCTGGCATTGGGCAAGCACCCTGCCGGCGTTGACATGAAATGCGCGCTTACTCAGATATCGGGTTGGCAAGTTGCATGCCAGAAGGTTCCGCTGTGGGCCGATAACCCAAATGTGGAGTACCCGGTGCATCTTTCCCTGGAGCAATGTACCAACCAGAGCATTGCCGAATACAAAGCCAATATTGTTAACGGCATCTTGCCCAATGGGTTCTCCATGGTTGACCTGACCGGAGGCATGGGCGTTGATTGTTACTTCATTTCCGCGAAGGCTGGAGTTGTCAGCTACAATGAGATGAATCCCGATTTGTGTGCCTTGGCGCAAAACAATTTCCAGGCGTTGGGCCGTCCTGAAATCAAGATATCAAACCAATCAGCAGAAGAGTTTATCTCACATATTGAACAATCTTTTGACCTGATTTACCTTGATCCTGCACGTCGAGGTGACGCGGGAAAGAAACTGGTATCTATCAGTGACTGTCAGCCCGATGTTACTGTTTTGCAATCGGACCTTCTGAAAGCCGCCCGCTACGTGCTGGTCAAATTGTCCCCCATGCTCGATATTGCGAAAGCACTGTCGGAACTTAGCAATGTTTTGCAGATTACGGTCATATCATTGGCCGGCGAATGCAAGGAACTGCTGGTCCTGATGTCATCTGAAAACCATACTGAGCCACCCCAGGCGCCCATCATACAGGCGGTGAACATTGACCGGAACGGTCAGGCAGGACCAAAACTTGAAGGGACAAGGGTGAGTGAATCGGCCTTGCCATTACCGGTTGCCAGTCCTGATGAAATATGCCCCGGCAAGATTATTTACGAACCTTTTGCGGCCCACATGAAGAGCGGCTTGTACAGGACTCTGGCAGCCAATACAGGAACCAAACTGATACATCCCATGACGCATTTGTATATGTCTGATGTTCCTGTATCCGATTTCCCGGGGCGTGCCTTTGAAATCCGTGATGTAATAGCGTTCAGCGGAAAAGGCGTGGACACTCTGAAAAAATGCAAGGCCAATGTTGCCTGCCGGAATTTTCCGATGACCCCAGAAGAACTGAAAAAACGCTTCAAGATTAGCGACGGCGGCGACCGCTACCTGTTCGCCACAACCGTTTCCCCAGAGACCAAAGTCATACTCGACACCGTCAAAGTGATTCACCCACAGTCCAGCTGTGAAGCGTCCAAGTGATCCACCCACAGTCCAGCTGTGAAGGGCTCAAGTGATTCACCCACAGTCCAGCTGTGAAAGGCTCACTGGCGGTTGCAGATTTTGGCGAAGTCGCATTTCGCGCAGACATGATGGTTGCTGGTCTGCGTGAAGGGAACTGACGGATCGAAGATTTCTTTGACTACAGCGGTAAGTTTTTCTTCATATTCCTTGAGGCACTGCCTGTTGAAGTCAGTCAGGAGTTCACCGGCGAACTTGTAATAGAGGTCCTCCTTGTTAGGCTTGGAGCTGCTTCGAGTGTACAGCAGAACCGGGGCAATTCCCTTGTTCTTGAAATCGGACTGCCTGGACAGAATGAAAGCGTAGTAGAAAATCTGGAGCGCCTGGTAGAAGCGGTCTGGCAGATTGCGGTCGAAAAGGCTCTCAATATTGTCGGGATACTTTTTGGGCTTTCCGCCAGTCTTGTAGTCCACAATTCTCACAGTTTCCTTACCTGTAGCGGTGTCAATACGCGAATCCAGACGGTCAATAATGCCTGCAAGCCTTATGGGAACAGTATCGCCAGGATTATTGGGATTGTCAACGTTAATGAAAGTCTCGTATTTGTTGAGCTCGCCGCCAATGTAGTGGAATGGGGCATACTCATTGCAGTCTAAGGTCAGAATCTGTTTCAGGTACAGCTTTATTACATTGTGGTTGATGGCCTGAGTTCCAATATAGTCTTTCAGTTCGACAGCGGTATTTCTGAAATAATCTTCGGTAAATGCCTGGCATACAATCTTGTCAAGCATTTTACTGTCTTTGATTAGCTTCTCAAGGGCTTCCTTGGTTATTATCCTGTCTGTATTCTGACTGGCCAGCATTTCGTATGAGAGTTCGGCACTCTTATGGAACAGTGTACCAAACATGGCAGTGTCAATATCAATGTCATTGTTATCGGGCTTTTTCAATCCGGCAACATGGCAAAGGTAGAACTTGAGCGGGCAGTCAATGTATTGGTTAATGGCTGTCGGTGACATGAAATGACGCTTTTCAATGGGCTTGTCATTATCAAGACGGCTGTCGTACTTGTTTAATAATATGTCTGTTACATAGTCTTCCCTGTCTACCTCTATGCTTTTTGAGTTCCATTCTCCGCGTTCTGAAGTAAGTGAGGTGCGTTCAATCTTGAACTGCTTTTCTGTCATAAGCTGGAGCAGATAACGTGAAATCTGTCCCTTGCTGACTCCCACCACATCGGAATTTGAATTGTAGACCATTGTGACATTCTGGGCACGCTGAAGCAGGTGATAGAAGTTGTACGATGCAACTGCGCTCTTTTCCTTCATGGTTGTCATGCCAAAGGCAATTCTTATGCTGTATGGAATAAATGAGACCGATGTTCCGGAATTTGGAAGTGACCCTTCGCCGGCAGACAAGAGCAGCACATTCTTGAAATCAAGATTCCTGGTTTCAAGCAATCCCATAATCTGCAATCCAAGCACAGGTTCGCCGTGGAATGGAACTGTAATGCTGTGCAATACAGACTGTATAAGCCTGCACATGGTTTCCATTGAGACCTCAAGCTTGTTTTCTATTGTGAGCGAATGCAGACGGTTCAGCTGGGTGAAAATCTTGTAGGCGGCTTCCTGGTTCATTGGACGGAACAGGGTGTCTTCAACTTCATTTTCAAAGATTGGAACAATCATTCTGACAGCATCTTTCAGATAAGCAAGCAGTTCTCTGTTGAATTCCTGTTCGCTGGCAGGCAGGCTCCTGAAGAGTGGGGCTATTACCGCATTCTCAATGTCGGACTGCGTAATGAAGAACTTGCGTTCCCTGCGCAATTCCGCGAGTGTCTCTAATGAACCTTCTGACAGGGTAGTTATGAGCGGGTTACACAAGACTCTGGCTGCGAGTTCCAGAGTGAACCTGCCTTTATTCCTGAATGAGAATTTCTGCAGTTCAACCAATGCCTGTACAAGACTGTAAACCGATGTCTGTGACAACGGATAGCCCATTGTAATGTTGACGGCATCGACCTTCTCCTTGGGGATTGAGTGGAGTACCGGCTGCAGCAGTGATTCGTCACAAAGTACAATGGCGGTGTCTTCCTTTACGGTTTCCTCTCCGAGTGACTCAATCCATTCCGGAATGAAACGGGCCTGTGCATTGTCAGTCGATGTGTCGACAATTGACATTTTCTTCTCTTTCGTAATGTTGCTGAAAAGGTCCTCTCCGCTTAATTCGTTGGGAAATTCATTGAGATTGTCTCTCATGAATGTGCCGGCCTCATGACTGGCAGAACTTGTGTACCAGTTGTCATAATCCCAGTAGAATTTGGCCCTGTTTTCATCTCTGAGCTTACGGAACAGTGCCTTTTCGGCCTTGTCAAGACTGTTGAATCCTACGAATACGAACTGGTCAGAATCAAGCAATTCATAATTCTCGTTGATTGACTCTATGGCCTTGCGCTGTATAAGACCGTCATAACCGTGCCTAGTCTGGGCAAGGGTAGTGGTAAAACGGTCGTATATGGTGCCCAGGGCATTCCATATGATTCTGTATTTGTCTCTCAGGTTACTGTCATTGTCAGTGTTTACGCCCTTGAAGAATTTCTGGAGAACCTGTTTCTGATTATCGTCAAGATATGTTATTTCAGACATCTCCTTGAGTTCTGACAATGCCATGAAAAGCTGACGGCAATCTACCATGTTGCGGTCCATGTCATCAAAGTCACGAATCATGAGTTCTCCCCATGACCAGAAACTGTCAAGACTCTCCTGGGTATTCAGCACATCACAGTATATGCCATGGAGCATGGATACCATGTTCAGCAGGTCTGCTCTTCTCCATCCGGAAAGCTTGAGAAACAGTTCCTGAATGGTGGTGTATGATGGTGACCACAGCGGTTTCTGGCTCTTCTGGAGCAACCATTCGTCAAAAAACAGCTTGGCACGCCTGTTTGGGAATACTATGGTAGTATTGGCAAGGCCGTCATTGCGGTCCTTGCATCCGTTCTTTTCGAATAAATCTTCAGCTACTAATTTGAGAAAATGATTCATGTCAGCAATCAATTACCTTGTTCTTAAATACGTACCAGATGTGGCCTTCAACATTCCTGTATCCCATCTGCTCAAGCAGTCCCATATATTCCTGAACCTGACGCATGTGGTCTTCATATTCGTTGCCGAACTTGTAGTCAATGACCACGGCACGTCCGTCATCCATAATCATGATTCTGTCAGGACGCCTTGGGGTGGCATTCTCTTCCTGACGGCATATAATGTTCTTCTCGTTATAGAGTTTGTAATTGCCGTTGAACCACTGCTTGGCCCCCTTTGTGTTTTCTATATGGCTGTGTATCTGCTTCTTAATTTCTTCAGCATCGGCCTGTGTGTCTATTACGCCTTCATAGTAGGCCTGTTCGACGCATGCGTCAATATCGGACTCCGTACCTATGGATTCGAACAATGAGTGGAACAGCAGGCCATGGTTTATGTAACTGTCCTGCTTTTTGCCCTCGTCTTCGTCCTGGCTGTACTGAACGAACCGCTTGGAGTCGCCTGATTGCTTGAAACGGGCGTTTATGGCAGTTGTGTGCAGTTCTATAGTCTTGCTTTCCGGGGTTATGCTGAATGGGTTTTCCGATACCTTGACAAACTTGGTGTTGCTTGGAACAATTGAGCCAATTTCAAACTTTGGCTCACTGTTTTCGTCATCGCTGTCAACATCGGCATGCAATTCCGTATTCAATGGCAGATTCTCCTTCTGGTTGTTCCTGTAGTGATTCATGAAGCAACTGACAAGGTCGCTGACATTGCTCATTGTTCCATTCTTGCTGCTTGAAACCATACCCAGTGCAATCAGGTTCTTTTCGGCCCTTGTAAATGCAACATAGAGAAGGTTCAGGTTGTCAACATACTGCAGTGCTGCTTCTTCCTTGTAGCTGTCTGCAAAATGGGAATCCCTGAGCTTGCTGCCAAACTTGAGCGGCAAAAGCTTAATGTCATTGAATGGGGCTCTGTTGGTTTCAACCCATATTCTGGTTTCTTTCCTGCCAGACTGTTCAATAAGTTCCCAGTCGCAGTACGGAACTATGACCGTATGGAATTCCAGGCCCTTTGATTTGTGTATGGTAACAAGCCTGATGCCGTCTCCAATTGACACGGGGATTGCCGTATCCTGGATTTTCTCCTCCCATTCCTGAATGAACAGGGTCAGGTCATTGGGCTTGCTTTTTGTGAATGCCTGGGTGGCATCAAGGAATGCCATAACATATGGTGAATCTTCAGTTCTATCTTCCAGTCTCAGAGCGTTTATTATTCTTTCAATCATCTCGTAGAGTGGGAGATGCCTGAGTATATCCCATTGGCCGGCCAATCCATCAGGCAAGTGCTTTTCCACGCCGCCGCTTAACACCTTTTCAATTGATATCTCTTCGCCCCTGACAATTGAATTCCATTCCCAGAGCATGGCAGCTAGTGATACGGTGTCAGTCCTGTCGGCCAGCCATCTGACGGTGTTCATGAGAATTCTTACGCTTGCCGAAGATTTAAGCATAAAGGCCTCATTTGAAACCATCTTGATTTCTGGCGCATTGGCTGCAAACCAGTCGGCAATTGTGTAGATATTCTTTTTGTACCTTATTAATATGGCTATGTCATTCTGTTTCACGCCTTTTTCCTGTAACCTCCTTATGGTTTCCAGAATCTTACGGCACATTGCCTCATCCTTGCCTAAATCCTTGTCCTTCTCTACAATGTCCATATACACATAGCCTCCCTCCTTGCCGCAGGTCTCCTGTGATGATTTCTCATACGCCTTTTCAAGACGGTCATGCTGATTGCCGGTAAGTTCCTTGTAAGAGTCCGATGCAACCTTCTTTGCATAATCAAACAGGTAGTTGTTGTAATTGATAACGTTGCTGCAACTTCGGTGATTTGTGCTCAGCGGGATTGTTTTGGGAGAGTATTGTTTCAGGCTCTCTTCGAGTTCCTGATTGAAAATGTTCCAGTCGCTATTCCTCCAGCGGTATATAGATTGTTTTACATCGCCAACCACAAGGCATTCCTTGCCCTTTGACAGGCATTCAAGCAGCAATATATAGAAATTCTTCCACTGCAACCTTGAAGTATCCTGGAATTCATCAATCATTATGTGCTCAGTAAAGTTGCCGGTTTTCTCAAATACAAATGAAGAATCGCCAACTTTCAGCTTGTCCAGAAGGGTTGCGGTATCAGAAAGTATAAAACGGTCCTGCTCACGGTTCTGATTATCGATTTCTTCTCTGATTTTCATGAGAAGACCCAGTTCATGAAGGTACGACAGTGACTGTTCGCATGTATTCTTTTCCTTTAGATAATCGGTTAACAGATTATATATCAAGGTAATTTGTGGAACCAGGTATTCCTGGGCAGTATTTTCGAGCCCAGCATCTTTCCCAAGTGTCTTTGACGTGAAATAATTGGCTCCCGATGCCGTGCAGTTGGCTATAGTGGCTTTTGCCAACAGTCCGCAATGGTCGTCAATGCTCTTGTCGGGTGACAGCAACTGACCTATCAGTTTTGTTGTGTTGCTGTTGAACTTTCCCTCCAGTCCGTTTTTGTCAATGATATCCGAAACAGTATTCATTATGCTGTTGAATGAACCCTGACTGCTCTTCCTGAAATCGTTGTAATACTCCTTTATCTTCTTTCTGTATTGGGGAATTATATTGACATCCTTGAGGTCGTTCTGCAGTTCCTTGCCACGCTCGTTGAATGTTTCTGAGAATAACTGCCCGGCAAATTCATTCAGGTTCTTTTCAATATTCCAGTATCTGTCATTCTCAATGTTCTCTTCAATATAGGTCTGAATTCCATCGGCCTCGGCAGAACCTGGCTCCACATGTGCCATAAACTCCCTGACGGCGTCGGAAATTACCTTGTTGGTGTCAATTTCAAGGTTGAGGGTGGCGCCTAGCTGCAGTTCGCGGGCCAGGCCGCGCAGTATGGTCTGGAAGAAGCTGTCAATGGTTTCCACGCGGAAATGGCCGTAGTCCTGCAGAATGTTGTTCAGGGCGGCAGCACAGTTGGCGCGAATTTCAGCATCGGACTTATTGGGGACAAGTTCCTTCACCTTATTTATATAGTTTTCTGAATCGGGCAGGCTGTTGGCTATTCCGTACAGCTGAGACAATATGCGCTGCTTCATTTCGGCGGTAGCCTTGTTGGTGAACGTGACAGCCAGTATTGACTTGTATGACTGCGGGTCCCTGACAACCATTGATATGTATTCGACGGCCAGCATGAAGGTCTTGCCTGAACCTGCCGAAGCCTTGTAGAGTATCAGATCTGATGCGGAACTACCCTGATTTCCTTGCTGTTTCATAGTCTCTTTTTTATATGTATACTGCGCTTTCCGGTGAATATTCACATTAGTTACCAAAAATAATAAAATGAGTCAATAATTGGGTAACTTTGCGCCACTAATTTATCAACTATGGCATATATAACAGACGATAAGAGAAAGGTGACCACGCAGCGTCTCAGGGAGATGAAACAGCGCGGTGAAAAGATTTCTATGCTGACATCATATGACTTCACAACGGCCAGCATAGTTGACAATGCGGGAATTGACGTAATTCTGGTGGGCGATTCTGCATCGAACGTAATGGCCGGTAACCTGACCACTCTTCCAATTACCCTGGACCAGATGATTTATCATGCCAAGTCTGTAGTACGCGGCGTAAAACGTGCCCTGGTAGTCGTTGACATGCCGTTCGGAACATATCAGATCAGTGATGTCGAGGCTGTTACCAATGCAATCAAGATAATGAAGGTTTCGCATGCCGATGCCCTCAAGTTGGAAGGCGGCGAAGAAATACTCCCTTCAGTCAAGCACATAATTGCCGCAGGTATTCCTGTAATGGGTCACCTGGGACTGACACCTCAGTCAATAAACAAGTTCGGAACATACGCAGTACGCGCCAAAGAAGAGGCCGAGGCAGCCAAACTGATTGCCGATGCCCATTTGCTTGAAGAGGCCGGTTGCTTCTCAATTGTACTTGAAAAGATTCCTGCAGCCCTGGCAAAACGGGTTGCCGAAGAGGTTTCAATTCCAATCATTGGAATAGGAGCTGGAAGTGGGGTAGACGGTCAGGTTTTGGTTTATTCTGACATGCTGGGCATGAACACCGAATTCACACCACGTTTCCTGCGCCGTTATGCAAACCTGTATGATATTATCACTCAGGCAGTTGGACAGTATGTTGAAGATGTCAAGAACTGTGATTTCCCTAACGAAAAAGAACAGTATTGACCGCCTGTAAAAGAAAAAATCATACTTGCTGAGAATTGAAAAACCTTGTCCGTTGGGCAAGGTTTTTTCAAATATTGAAATCTCAACGGGGAAAAACTGGCAATTATTGGCCCTTATTGGCGCCAATTTGCATTAACTGCCACCTTCTTGGAGTGTCTCCGTCAATCTCCTTAAACTTTCTGTTGAACTGTGACAGCGTTTTGTAACCGCTCTTCAGCGCTATGTATTCCATAGAAGCTGACGGCTCCTGCAGTATCAGTTCCTTGGCGTAGTTTATGCGCAACTTGTTTATGTAGGTCCTGAAATCGGTCTTGTACATCATGTTGACCAGTCGTGACAGGTAGGTCCTGTTGGTCTCCATACTGATGGCCATGGTGCTTATGGTCAGGTCCGGATCAAGGAAAATACGCTCAATTTTCATGGCGTTCTCAAACTTCACCTTAAGAGTGTCAAAACTCTCTTCGGGAAAATAGGTGCTCTGCTGTGTTGTGTTTATGGCACCCTGTCCAAATGGACTGGAAACACCTTTCCTGGACAATTCATTGCCTTCCGATGAAAATGCCACCATATTCAGGGCAAATACAATAATGGCTATGACAATTGAGAACCCGTAGGTCAATGTCATGTGTGAAAGCAGTCCAGCACGCCCCAGACATACCCTGACAGCCATTATAGACGTTACAATCAGTATAAGGAATGACTGTATGCTAAGCACGCTCAGCCTTACCGGACGGTCATTCCTGATGAATGACAACACCTTATTAAAAGATATGCCTCCCTGCGCCAAAAATCTGCCTGACTGAAAAAGCAGGTATGAAACCTCAATTCCGGCCGCAACATAGAAGATTTTATTGTTGAGTAGGAAGTGAATCTGGTATATCCTGTCGTCGAAGTCTGACAACAGCTCTTTTTTGTCTATTTGGGAAGAAATATACTGCTCGGCACTGTCAAGTCCCATTACTCCGTAGAGTATTGCCGATGCAACTCCAAGCCCAATTCCAGTGCAAATAAACATAATATATATGTATCGGGGGCCAGGTCCTTTCTCATTTGAGAGTGATCTTAAATACCTTAGAACGCTTACCGGAAGGAACATTGCGAAAGAAATCATCAGCACGTCAAACAATATATATTGCAGATAATCAGTTGTTTGACGAAGGAAATTGCTCTCTGCGAAAAAGTAGATGCAGTTAATTATCATATATAAGGTGAGCGCCTTCGTGCTGGCTGTTTTCTTCTTGCTTATCAACGCAATCAGGGCGAACGTCAGTCCGAATATGCTTGGAAGTGATAAAATGAGGTCTCCAATCATGGCTAATTTGTGCGTTGATAAGGTTAAATCGGTATTCTTTACTTTTTCATGTGCAAAAATAGCAACTTTTATTCGTATCGACAAATGTTTTATTGTTAAAATCGTAAATTGTCGATTTCAAAATATGTGCAAAATGTGAAAATTGTCAATTATGCATATTGACAAACACTTGCTGATGTGCCTATAAAATTGCTTCAAAATCGACAATTCTCCTACGCGTATATATAGGTAATTTTGCAGCGCAAACGAGAAACAAACAAACGAGAGAATTAAAGAAAACAAGTTTTGAATCGATGAGAAGGCTTACAAACATACTGATCATGATGACCGTCCTGCTGATGGGCGCTCTTCATACAGGCACTGCCAAGGCCCAGAAGGCTGGTAGTGTAGTTTGTGATACAGTCTCATCATTCACAAACATAAACTTCCGTCTCAAGTCAACGGTCCTTGACTTGGACTATCGCGGCAACGAGCAGTCCATTGATTCCCTGAAGTTAGTTCTCGATTCAATCGGAATGAATGACATTGTTTCAATCGAAATCGTTTCGATGGCATCACCTGAAGGTAACTATTCACTGAATCAGAGTCTTTCAAAGGGTCGTGGTGAGGCAATGAACAGTTATATATGCAGCGTGTGGGATGAGTATTGCGGTCTTGTTAACCTTACTCCCGCAGGTGAGTCTTGGGGAGAACTCAGGGAATACGTAGAAGCTGATACTGTTCTTTCTTCAAAAACAATCGAAAAGGTACTCTCTGTTATTGATGCTGACATCAATGTTGCCACCAAGAAATGGAGAATGGAAAACACCCTTGGTTCTGATGTAAATGTTGGTGACGTATACGCGTACCTTTATAAAAAATATTATCCAATCATTCGAAATGTTGGAATTAATGTTGTATATTTGTCTTATAGAACTGTAGAAGAAGAAATGACTGAAACAGAAGACAACGCAAACATGGTTCCTGTAATTGGTACCTCAACCGAATCTGATTCAACTGTAGTTTCTACTATTGAATCCATAGACGGTCAGGATTCAGCCACTGACGAATCAGAATCTTCACTCCTGGGTACAGTGCTTGACAATGCAGCCAGCGCAGTCGGTGCGGCAGTAAGCACAGCAGTAAGCGCCCTGCTTGAAAGAGAACCAATGCTCTCAATCAAGACAAACCTTCTTTATGATGCAGTTGTAATTCCTGGTCAGGGTTACAGACCTATACTGAACGGTATTCTTGAATACTACCCACGCCACAGCAACTGGACAGCACTCTTCGAGTATGATGCTCCTTGGTATTCAAATGAAGCTGACCACTTCTATTTCCAGGCAATCAATGCCCAGCTTGAGGCTCGCCGCTACTTTACAAACGACTTCAGCCACAACGGCTTCTACGCAAGCGCATATGTAGCAGCTAACCTGTACGACTTCAACTTTGATACCACATGCGACATGGGTAAGCAGGGTGAGGGTGCAAGCTTCGGATTCGGCTTTGGTTGGGTTAAGCCAATCAGCAAGAACGGAAAGTGGAAGATTGAACTTTCTGGAAAGGCTGGTTTCTACGAAAGCCACTATGACAACTACCACGCAGGTAACCCATTTGGTGGCAAGTACTACTACAACTGGGATGGTGACAACAACGACTTCATACGCCGTAACTGGCGTTTCCGTTGGTTTGGTCCAACCGGCGTAGGCGTAACATTGAGTTATGACATTTTTGACCGCAAGGTTAAGTAATAGATAGAGAGATTGATATTATGAGAATGAACAATACATATAGAACAATTGCAAAGCCGGTAATGATACTGTCATTCCTGGTTCTGCTTCTTGCCGCCAGCTGCCAGCGCAAGCCGCTGTATCTGGCCAGCAAGGGTAATGTAGACCTGTCAGTTGCTGTATATGATATCCGTCTGGAACTGCTCTGGGGTGTAAACTGGGAAGCTGAATGGCACTACTCCTGGTCAACTTCACTCTATGGTGAACTTGGCTATACCAAGCCTGAGTATGTCCGTGCCACATTCTACAATACCGACCCTGTTACCGATATCCGTAACAATCCTCAGGTCAGAAACTTCGGTGCTACCGGTGGACGTGTAACACTTAGCCCGGGTAACTGGTATGACATGCTGTTCTTCAATGCCGGTACAGAATACATTCTGTTCAGCCAGGATGCCAGCAACACATTCTACAAGGCATCAACCCGTAGCAAGTCAGCAGTCAGCTACACCAAGAACCAGGTTGAGGGCGATACCATAGGCTCATACATTGACATGAACCAGCCCGATGAATTCTTCGGAACCTTCCTCGATGACATTCACGTATCAGAAGACCCGAGCGAATATGAAATAGTTGAAGCTGAAGACGGTTCTATAGTATACCTGTACAAGATCGATGCAACCATGCGCCCATATTCATTCATATATCTGTTCCAGGTTATAGTCCTGAACAATGAAGATTCACTGGGCAACCGCGTTGTAGGTTCTGTAGGTTACACAGTAACAGGCCTTTCACGTGAAACCGACCTGTTCACGCGTGTTAACTCAGACAAGACAATCGCCATTACATCAGAAGACGTCAAGCCTATGCTTGATGACATAACAATAAAGATGAATGACACCCTTGAAACGAAGGTCGATGTATTTGCAGCCCGTATGCTTACATGGGGCCTGCCAGGCATTAACCCGCTGGCCGAGGCAGAAAAGTTCTTCGATACCAAGGGTGAGCTGCCACCGCGTCGCGACTGCGTGAATCCGACCGATTCAAACTACGTTGGCGTAGGTCTGAAGTTGAGAAACGGTGCAATATTCAACGTTGTAAGGAACATAACAACCGAAATGAACAACCATCCTGCCGGCGGCGTTATAACAATCTACTATGATGCCGGCAAGATACCCGATGAGATCCTGAACAAGAAGAATGATCCATCATCAACCGGCGGCGGTTTCAATGCAAAAGTTGAAGATTGGGCAAACACCGAAGAAGCAGAGATTACAATTTAACCTTATGTATAAGAGAAACGAAAAAAAGTAATAACAAATAAAATGAAAAGAGAAATGAAAAAGAGTTATTTGACACTCGCAGCAATGGCCATGATCATGGCTTCTTGCTCAAACGAAGTTCTGGTAGACGACTCAGAAATGGGAGGAGCTACAGATTTAGCAATTGGCTTCAGCACTTTCAGTGATCTGTCGACCAAGGGCGATGCCACTGTGAAAACCAATCTTGAGTTTTATCATGGTACATTTGATGTCTATGGTTCTAAGATTTCAACAGTAGATCAGTCTATCAGCCATATTTTTGTTGCTGACAAGATTACCTATTCTAATGGTGCAACAACACCAAACGATTGGACTTACAGCCCATATCGTTACTGGGACAAGCAGGCCAACTACAACTTCATTGCTGTTGCTCCATCAAGTAACATTGTTGAGTACAGTATTGCAACTGGTAAGGAGGTAGGTGATGCTGCTAATGACTTCGTTACAGTTACCGGTGGTTACACTTTGAATGGTCAGAACCTTCAGACTACTGCTACAACAGCAGAAATCGTGAAGGGTTTCACCGGTATTGCTCCTAGCACTGATACTGATATTATGACATCTGCAAATGTTCCCCAGTCAGGTTCTTCTGTTACAGCATCTACTGTCGTTAATCTTACTTTCAAGCACATCCTTGCAAAGCTGAATGTAACTGTTGCCAAGGCTTCTAGTCTTGATGCAGCTAATGTTGAGGTAAAGAGCCTTGAAATTACAGGTCTTGAGGATCATGGAACATATTCAGAGAAGGTATATGATGCAACAACCAAGAAGAGTGGTTGGACCTCTTCAGTAGAGAATAGTGCATATAAACTTGCATATTCAGGTGCTCAGGAACTGAATGCAAGTACTGGTGCTCCTTACTACTTCATTGAGTCTCTGGTTATGCCTCAGGGTACCGCTACAACAGATGAGGTTCTGACACTGAAGTACACAATTACAACAGGTACAGGTACTGACACTCATGAGGAGAACTATACATACAGAATGAAACTTGCTGATGCATTTGCAGATGGTTTCCTGGATCGTTGCAACTACACCTTGAAGTTCACTATTGATCCTCTGGTTATCAAGTTTGATGCAACAGCTACTGTTTGGGCTGAGCAGACTGCAGTAAACAAGAAGATTGACTAATTTGACTATTAACTAAATTGAAAAGATAAAATTATGAAAAAGAGTTATTTGACACTTGGAGCACTTGCCGTTATCATGGCATCTTGCTCAGAGACAAATGAGGTCAAAAATGGTGCTAATGAAGCCGCTCAGGAGGCTGCAATCTCATTTGACCAGTTTACAGAAAGTGTAACTAAGGCTGCTATTACGAGCGAGTCTGATCTTAAGACTCCTGGTTTTGGCGTTTTTGGTTACAAAACTAATGATGGATTTTCCACATCACAGACAATTTTCAATAACGTTAGAGTCTATTCCGAGTCTGCATCGGGTACTGCTGATGACGCTATTGTTTGGAAGTATGATAATCTACGTTTCTGGGATAAGACTGCAACCTACAATTTCTATGCAATAGCTCCATTTGAGGCTGCAACTGCTAATTATAATATTTCAAATGATCCAAAGACCGGAATGTTTACTATTGATAATGTAGCATCTGCTATCAGCTCGTCATCAAAGGATTATTTGATTGATCGTGATGGTAACAAGGGTGTTAGTGGAGACTATACAGGAACACATGCTAAGGTTCCATTTGAGTTCCACCATACAATGGCTAAGGTTGATTTCAAGCTGAAGAGTACACTTGCTTCTGGAACAATTACAGTTACTAGTGTAAAGATGACAGGTTGGAACAGTGGTGCTGGAAAGTTCGTACAGACGAAAACTTCTACTCCAACAACCCTTGAACATTCAGAGTGGACAATTGAAACTGCAGGTACTGGTAATATCACACTTGTCGGTACTGGTGCTAAAGACGCTTCTGTTGCTCTTACATGTGCTACTAATGCTGCACCAACAACTGTTCAGGACTGGTACATTATGGTTCCACAGACCGTAGCAGCCAACGGTCTTACATTCACTGTTGACTATACATATAAAGATGGTTCCTATGAAGAAACTTTCAAGGATCAGGTTGCTAAAATCTCTGCAGCTCAGATTTGGGGTACAGATTCACATACTACTTATACTCTTGATATCAAGCCAGCTGCAATTGAGTTTGATGTAACATCAGTATGCAATTTCTGTGTTGATGGAAATGAAAAAGGTAACGATGCAAACGGTACAGTAAACTAATTTGAAAAACAATAATTATTTGAAGAAGTATATTTCACTCGCAATTGCAGCCGTTGCAATGGTTGGCTGCTCAAACGAAATTCTTATTGACGATGCAAAGAACGATGCAAAGGAAGTAGGAATTGGTTTTGCAACTTTCACAGATCTGGCTACTAAGGCGGAAAATTCTGGCGCTTCTGTAAATAAAGGACTTGAGACCTACCATTCTGACTTTAAGGTTTGGGGTAGCAAGTATGTAGGTGATACTGAGACTCAGGTTTTTACTGCTCAGGTTGTTAATAACAAGGCTAATACTTCTGATTGGGAGTACACTCCAGTTCGTTTCTGGGATAAGTCTGCAACAAAATATGATTTCTATGCAGCTGCTCCTGCAGATCTTTTATGGAGCTGGGATAATACAACAAAGAAGCTGTCTCTTACAGACTTCGCTGTTGATGGACTGAATATTGCTAAGGCTAAGACCGGTGATGAAAATCCAAATCCGGCAATTGATAATGCTGCTAAGTTCAATGCAAAGGATATCATGATTTCAAATGATGTTAATAATCATACGGCATATACAAACGATGCTGTAAACTTGACATTCAATCATATTCTTTCACGCCTTAACATAGGTGTGAAGAAGGGAACAAATCTGGATAATTTCGTTGTAAAACTGAACTCAATCAAGGTTTATAATATGAAGAGCAATGGTACTTTCAATGAAGGAGCAGATCTTGGTCCTGATATTTTGGCTAATGGTACCGTTAAGCGTTGGAGTGGGTCAACATCAACTTTCACTGATGGTGTTGGATATGAAACAGTGACTGAGATTACATCTGACTTGAATTATGTATATCAGGGTCTTGTAATCCCACAGACTGTTGCCGTTCAGGCCGTTGCTCTTGATGGTAAGGCACACGCTGAAGTTGGAACAATAGGTGAAGACGGTTATGTACCAGCAATCTCTGCTGTAAGCACAAATTCTGCTCCATATATTGTTATTAATTATAGCATCTATGAAAATGCATCTGCAGTAAATCCTATTGATAGTTACGTTTACTATTACAATCTTGCTAACATCTTCAATGGTACATCAAATGCTGATGCTATTGCATTCAACGAAGGTTGGCAGAACACACTGAAGATTACTATCAATCCTGCAGCTATCCTGTTCGATGCTGATGTTTACGAGTGGGATACTAATAAGGATGTAACTGTTGAGATTCCAGATGGAAATGGTCTTTAATAACGTGATAAACAATTGAATATGAAGAAAAGTATTATATTTCTGAGTGTAGCTGCCATGTTTGCAGCTTGCTCAAACAACGATCTTAAGAATGATATAGAGGAAATTGAGACTCCGATTGATTTCCTTGGTTACACACAGAATTCTACAAAGGCTGAAATTACAAATGAAAAGGCCCTTGCCATTTCTGGTGGTTTTGCAGTGTATGGTTATAAGTACAAGACTGGTTTGGCTTGGACTAACTGGGAATCTACTACTGGTAATGTCATCTTTAAGAATGTAAATGTGAAGACTACGGCTGCTGCTGGAGATGCTGAAACAAAGGCCGATTATGTATGGACTTACGACAATAAGAAATATTGGGATAAGACCGCAGCATATAAGTTCTACGCAATTGCTCCATACGAAGCAACTCCAAATTATTCTCTTTCTGAAGATGGTAAATTCACAATTCTTAACGTAGCTTCAGGTCTTGCATCTGCATCTAAGGATTATGTGATTGATCGTGTTGTTAACGATGTTGCTGCAACTGCAACTCACGATAAGGTAGCTTTCGATTTCCACCACATCATGGCAAAGGTTGACTTCATGTTGAAGATGTCCGATGGAATGGATGATGAAGATGTTGTTAAAGTAACAAGTGTAAAGATGTCTGGTTGGGATAATGCAACAGGTACTTTCACACAGACTAAGACTGATGGCACATGGACTTCTCTTGATTGCAGTGAGTGGGCTCTTGGTACATCTGTTGCTGGTGACGTTGAGTGTGTAACTGCAGAAACAACTCTTTCTAAGACTGCTGCTGCAACTAACACTAATACTTTCATAATGGTTCCACAGTCATTTGCAGCTGATGTATTGACCTTTACCATTGATTATACTGTAAATGATGAGCCTTTCACTGCCCAGGTTGGTAAGATTGGTTCAACTCAGACATGGGGTACAGACTCTCATGTAACATATACATTGACAGTAGGTCCACAGGCTATTGAGTTTGATGTAACTTCTGTATGTGATTTCTGTGCTCCTAGTGGTGGACAGAATTATAATGGTACCATCCAGTAACACGCAAATAACTCTTTTCAATTAGATAGGCCGGGCGGGGTTTGATCGCCCCTCCGGTCACAAAGTTGAAATGGTTTTTTGGCAAGCTGAAAGGAATATATACGATTAGATTTAGAATTAGAGAGTTGAAGTAAGTTTTATTAAGGTTTTCTTATTGAAGGAACTTAATGGAAAGTAGTAAGTTAAATAAGGTTTTGCTGGTTCTCAAGGCACTCGTTGTGGCTGCAGCACTTGGTGTTGTTGTCATGAGTTGCCAGAATGAGACTATCCTGATTGATGAAGATTCATCAGTCCAGGAACAGCATACCATAGACTTTGCAAGCGGTTTTGTTGACAGCCGCGTCCTGACCAAGGCTGCTCCGGTTAACCTGGAACAGTACAACACCACTATGGGTGTATGGGCATGGCGTTCTGACAGCGAAATCAGCAACGAACTTACTTTCAGCAATCAGCTTGTCGAATTTGAAGGAACCAAGTGGACTTATACTCCTCCAAAGTATTGGGTAATGGGCAGCAACTACCGTTTCTACGCTTACTCACCACAGTCTGATTCTCAGGCTTCAATCAATGCTGCTACCGGCATGATTTCAATTGACGGAATTGTAGCAGACAGCACTGACTGGATGGTAGCGCGTGGCGGTTATGTTGTGAACAAAACAGGTCTGGGCAAGACGGTTGAATTTACCATGCAGCACATATTATTTAATAATGTGGTACGTGCACGCGTGAGTGCTGCCGTGGCTGCCGATCCTGGCGTGCAGTGTGTATACATAGACACACTGGCTATAGGTTCATTCGCCGGTGGTGCTGATTTCAGCCAGAAACTGAATCATACTCCGGGTCTTGTTGACGATGCCGCAGTTGCATCTACCGAATGGACTGTTGACCAGACTGCCCAGCGCCAGACATTGACCTACAATGGTGCCGATTACCTGGGTACATCATTCACAACCTTGATTAATGCCCTGAGCATACCTCAGTACATTGACAATGACATGGATTTGTACCTGACTTATACCATGAAATACAGTGACGGACGTGTTGAGCACTATATTTATTCCGATAAGCTTGTGAATGTATTCCAGAATTTGGCTGGACAGTATTTCGCAAGTGGCAATACTTATACCATTTCAATCTTGATAGGCCCTGAAACAATTACGTTCGATGCCGGTTCAAGTGCATGGACTGAAGCAGGAGAGAGTAACAATACTATTGAATGACACAATAATTGAAAAGGAAAATGAAAAAATTAACTATAGACATGAAGAAATTGTTCGTACTTGCCGGTACCGCACTGGTAATGGCAAGTTGTTCACAGGATGTTCTTGTGGACAACGCTGGTGAATTGAATTCAGTCAGCGACAAGATTGAGTTCGGTCTCTCTATGGCTGACAATGCCACCAAGGCATCACGCCCAGCGGGAAAGACCTTTGTGGATGGTGACAAGATTGCCGTGTTCGGTTACCAGATTATGGATTCCGATACCAGCAAGCTGTTCAATGACCAGGTTGTAAGCTTCAATGGCACAAAGTGGTCATATCAGCCTGTAAAGTATTGGACAGGTGGTTCAACCTACGAATTTTACTCAATGTTCCCGTGTAATCTTGTTTCACATTCATTCTCTGATGACAGCCGCCTGTTCAGCATTCCATCATTCACTGTTGCAAATGATGCTGCCCAGCAGATTGATGTAATGATTGCAAAGCAGAAGCTGAATGTAAAGCCTTTCAACACTGTTGACTTTGTATTCACCCACATGCTCAGTAATGTCAATTTCTACTTCAAGGGTATTGATAACAGTGTCAGCTATGGCGTACAGTCTGTTGAGATTCTCAACTTTGACGTAACTGGCCTGAACGCTACCGGTGAATATGTTCAGTCTGGCTGGAACACTGCAGGTGCTGCTGAAGGTATGTGGATGGTCGATGCTGACTCAGAGTATGACATGCCAGAGGTTCAGAACGTTTCAACCCTCAATCAGACTGTTGACATTGTAACTGACCTGCTGCTTATGCCACAGGACATTCAGTCTGAGTCAATGGTTTCAGTCAAGTACAGAATAAACTACACTGATGGTACTTCTTCTACTCTCAAGAAGGCAGTTCCATTTGCAGCTATTATTGGTAAGAGCCAGGCTAATGGTACAACCCGCCCAATTTCAAGCTGGTTCCCTGCATTCCGTTACAACTACTACCTGACTGTCAACCCATCAAAGATGAATGGCGGAAATGGTACAGTCAGCTACGACCATCAGGATTCACTTGTAGTCAAGACTCCAGATATTGTTATTGTTCAGATCCCTGATACTGACGGTGACCTTGAAGATGAATACTGGGTTGATGAAGATGGTGACGGTACCCCTGACTACCCACTTGTATGGGATGACCCAGACGGTGACGGCATAGAGAACCTCTATCCAGACCATGACGGTGACGGTATTCCTGATTACAGGGATAATGATGATCCTCACTCAGGTGATACTGATGGTGACTCAACTGATCCAACTGTAGGTCCTGGTGGTTATGATGATGTATGGATTGATAATGACGGTGACGGCGAGGCTGAGACCGAAATTGAGCGTCCAAAACCAATTATAAAGGAAGTTCCTGATTCAATCCCAACCAATCCTAACAGCCCAGAATACCCAGATACATTCTTTGTTGACTACAACGGTGGTGTAGGTGAGTATCAGACTCCACACGCATACCTTGTAAAGGATGCAAACGGTGACTACTATGTTGTTGACAGCCTTGTAAGCACATCGGACTCAATTCTGGTTCTCTGGAAGGATATTGATGGCGATGGAAGGCTTGAGGGTATAGCTGACCGCGATGGCGATGGCGTTCTCACCGAGAATGATACATATGACCACGATGGTATGGACTACAACGGCAAGACCAACTACTATGACGTAATCATGGTCGATACCGATGGCGACGGCATTGCTGAAACCGAACTTGAGCGCGAGAAGGTTGTGACCAACCCTGATCTTACAAAGGACCTGATAATTGAGTTCTCTGCCGAGGTTGAAGACTGGATTGACGCATATGATGTCAATATCAACGTGACCCAGTAATAATGTGAAATGAAAAAACACACAATTATAATGAAGAAGATTTCGTTTATTGCAACAGCTTCCATGCTGATGGTTGTAGGTTGCAGCCAGGACATTCTGATTGATTCACCTCAGCCAGGAAACGCCAATTCAAATGCAATTGAGTTTGGCCTGTCCATGACCGATGCTGCTACAAAGGCATCGAAAGAGACTGGAAACAGCTTCGTTTTCGGCGATGCTTTCTCAGTTGATGCATTCCAGTATCTGGGACAGGATATACTTCCAACGTTTACAGACCAGACTGTAACTTATGACGGAAGCAACTGGAAATACACTCCTATAAAGTATTGGGATGAAAAGTCCACTTATGACTTCTACGCAATTTATCCGTCAAGTGTAAATCATGCATTCAGCGCTGCTGACCGCTTGTACACAGTTACTGACTTTACAGTAGCCAATGACCCTGCAGACCAGGTTGACGTTATGATAGCCCAGCAGAAGACCGGCGTTTCTCCGTTCAATACTGTTGACTACAATTTCAATCACATTCTGAGTAATGTGAACTTCTACATGAAGGCCGCCAAGGATCTGAACATGTACAAGATCAATTCAATTGAGATTGTTTCATTTGACATTGATGGTCTTAAGAGCAAGGGTTCTTTCACCCAGACTGGATGGGATGCCAATAACGTTGTTGTTGGTTCATGGGACGTTGATGAAACATCGGTCTACGATTTTCCTGAAGCCAAGGGCCAGACAACAACAACTTCACTGGTTACCCTGTCATCAGACATGCTCATGATGCCGCAGGTTATTGATGAAGATGCTGTCGTTAACGTAACATACAAGCTGAACTACGCTGACGGTTCTTCAATGGCATTTACCCGCAGCGCCAAGTTTGCCAATGTTGCCGGCAAGAAGAACAAGACTGAAGATGTAACCATTGCAAAGTGGGAGTCAAAGAACCGCTATAACTATTATCTGCTGGTTGACCCTTCAAAGAATGAAGAGGGTGGTAACACAGGTAAGCCAAACGGTACTATCACAACTGACCACAATGACCCAGAGCACCCAGCAACGGTTGATATAATTACACTGCCCGATGCTGATGGCGATGGTTACCCTGAGTATTGGGTTGATGAAGACCGTGACGGTACCCCAGACTATCCGCTGGTATGGGCTGATCCAGACGGTGACGGCACTGAGAACCTCTACCCAGACAAGGATAATAATGGTATTCCAGATGGTACTGATACCGATGGTGACGGTACCCCTGATGACCTTTGGGTTGACATGGATGGCGACGGTGAGTGCGAGACCGAGATTAGCCGTACGCCTGTCATTGACAATCCTGATGTTGATGACCCAGAAGACGAGGAGGTTCCATACATTGATTACAATGGTGGTGTCAACGAATACAAGCACGCTGAGGCATACAAGATTCTTGGTCCTGACAACAAGGGTGAGTACTGGCTTGATGTTGACGGCAACGGCACTCAGGATATTCTGATTGTCTGGAAGGATATTGACGGTGATGGCAAGCTTGAGGGTATTGCTGACCGCGATGGTGACTGCCTGCCAACTGAGAATGATAACTATGATGGTGACCACAAGGATTACCTTGGAAATGATAATGAGTTCGATGCTATCCTGGTATATGACAAGGCAACTGATACCTGGAAGGAACTTGAGAAGGTTGTTACTCCTTCAGGTGATGAAGATGTTGATGTTCCAGAGCCTCCAACACAGAAGAAGCCAAATGGTTCTATTACTGGTGACCACAATGATGCTACCCATCCAAATGAGGTTGTTATCATGACCAAGGACACTGACGGTGATGGTGAGCCTGATGAGTACTGGGTAGATGAGGATCTTGACGGTACTCCTGACTATCCACTGGTATGGAAGGACCCAGACCCAACTGATGATGACCCAACAGAGTACCTGTACCCAGACCATGATAATGATGGCACACCAGACTTCTGGGATGACGAACCAGGTAAGGATCCTGAGGGCAATGACTGGACCGGCGATACCGATGGTGACGGTACTCCAGACAATGCATGGGTAGATTACTCTAAACCTCTTGATGGTGAGGCTGAGACTGAGCTTAGCCGCAGACCAACTCTGCCAGATCCACCGGTAATCCCTGACAACCAGGTTGCAATCGAGTTCTCAGCCACTGTTGAGGAGTGGATTGATGACTATGATGCAAATGTTGATATTATGCAGCAGTAATTTTGTAACATAGCGAAGAATATGAATAATACAGTAAAACATATCCTGTTTCTGGGGCTTGGCGGTCTGATGACCGTCAGCTGCAGCCAGGACATTCTGGTGGACAACGGCATTAAGAAGCCGGTTGGAGTCAGCTCAGAGATTGAGTTTGGCCTGTCACTGACTGATGCCATGACCAAGGCATCAAAGACCCCGGGAAACTCATTCGTATCAGGTGATGCATTTGCCGTTGATGGTTTCCAGACAACCGGTGTTGCCACAGTTCAGATGTTCGATAACCAGCAGGTAACATATGATGGCGCAGCATGGGCCTACAGTCCTATCCGTTACTGGAATGCCGGTTCACAGTATGATTTCTATGCATTCTACCCATATTCAGTTGCACATACCTTCAATGCTGATACCAAGAAGTATGTTGTTACTGACTTTGAGGTCGCAAGCAGTCCTGCTGACCAGATTGACTTAATGATTGCCCAGCGCAAGATTAACGCCAGTCCTTACAATACAGTTGACTTTGTGTTTAACCACCTGTTGAGTAACGTAAACTTCTACATGAAGGCCAGCGGTGAACTGAACCTTTATAAGATTAAATCAATCGAGATCGTATCATTTGGAATTGAAGGCCTGAAGTCAAAGGGTACATACACCCAGTCAGACTGGAACGGCAACAATGCAGTTGAAGGCACATGGACTGTTGATGAAACATCGGTCTACAATATGCCTTTAGCCGGCGGTCAGTCAACAACAACCACTATGGTTGACCTGCAGACTGACCTGCTGATGATGCCTCAGACTATCAGTGATGATGCCAAGGTAAGTGTTACCTACAAGCTGAACTATCAGGACGGTACTTCAACCATGTTCACTCGCGAGGCCAAGTTTGCCAACGTTGCCGGTAAGCGTAATGGTTCAGAAGATGTTACCATTGCAAAGTGGGAATCAAAGAACCGTTATAATTACTATCTGCTGGTTAATCCTTCTAAGAATGATGACGGTGGTAACACAGGTAAGCCTAACGGTACCATTACAACCGACAGCAACGACCCATCACACCCGGCTAATGTTGATATCATTACCAAGGATACTGACGGTGATGGTAAGATTGATGAGTATTGGGTTGATGAAGACCGTGATGGTACTCCTGACTATCAACTTGTCTGGAAGGACCCTAATCCAGATGATGATGACAAGACTGAGTACCTCTATCCAGACCATGACGGTGACGGTATTCCTGATTTCTGGGATGATGATGATCCTCACAGCGGTGATACCGATGGTGATGGTACTCCTGATAATCTGTGGATCGATAAGGATGGCGATGGTGAATCAGAAACTGAAATAAGCCGCAAGCCTGAGACACATAATCCTGATATCCCACCAGTTGAAGATGAAGAGTTGCCTTACATTGACTACAACGGTAATATGCGGGGTGATACAATTCCTGAAACCAATGACGGTTACTTCACCGGTGAAGCTATGGCAATTATCAAGGATGCCGATGGCGAACTTTGGATTGATGTTGACGGAGACGGTGTTCCTGACATCAAGGTTGTATGGAAGGATGTTGATGGTGATGGTAAGCTTGAGGGTATTGCCGATAAGGATGAAAACTGTCTTGCAACCGAGAACGATAACTATGATGGCGATCACAAGGATTACACAGGCCGTGACAATGAGTTTGACCCAATCCTGATCTATGACAAGAACCAGGATAAGTGGATTGAACTTGAGAAGGACCCAGAAACTGGTGACATTGATATTCCTGAACCTCCGGTAGAGAAGAAGCCTAACGGTACTATCAGCGGAGATAAGGATGACCCAGAGCATCCGGCCGATGCAATCATTATTGCAATTGATACCGATGGTGACGGTGAGCCTGACATTTACGGTGTTGATACTGACGGTGATGGTGTGATTGATGTTCCACTTGTATGGGATGACCCAGACGGTGATGGCACCGAGAACCTGTATCCTGACCATGATGGTGACGGTATTCCTGATTTCCGCGATCCTGATCCAGGTCTTGACCCAGAAGGCAACCCATGGACCGGCGATTCTGACGGTGATGGTAACCCTGATGATCTGTGGATAGATACTGATGGTGATGGCGAAGCTGAAACTGAAGTCAGCCGTACACCTAAGTACACTGACCCAGATCCAATACCTGACCCGCAGATTGCCATTGAATTCTCAGCCACAGTTGAAGACTGGGTTGATGAATTTGATGCAAACGTAGATATCAAACAACAGTAATTTATAGGCCGATGGGGGTTGGTTCTCCCATCGGTCACCAAGAGAAAAAGACTATTAACGACTGATATGAAAACTAAGACTCACAATATAAATAAGGTGGCCAATTACGTTTTACACGTAGTCCTGGTTCTGCTTGCCTTTTTGCTTCTTAGCGGTTTGCTGCTGTCCAGTTGTGCCAAATTGGCCGTCGAGACAGAGCAACCTATCTCCATGTCAGTCAAAATGCCGGGAACAAAGGCTGTTGTGTCAAATATGGCCGATTTCCAGACACAGGGAAATTTCGGAGTGTTCGGTTACAAAACCATGGAAAATGTTGTTACTGATGATGCGTATGTGGTATTTTCCAACCAACTTGTTGAATACACCACTACCAGTGACCCTACCAACTGGACATATACCCCGCTGAAGTATTGGGATGCCAAGGTTGGCATGTGGTATGGTTTTATTGCATACGCACCGCATTCTTCTGTTGATGGTATGTCAGAACCGACTTTCCATAAGAAGAACAACTCACAGGGAAACTATTACTCAATAGATTTCACAAATATTCCAGCTTGGCAGGATGCCACAACAGGTATTGACTACATGGTTTCTGATCCTTCAAATGGAAAAGGGGCTGATTATGTAAATAACAGCAATTGTACTGTAAACCTGACATTCAGGCACATTCTGGCACTGATTGACCTGAAGGGATATGTTGCTGACCAGCAGCCGTACGTTATTTCCAATATAAGCGTAGGTTCAACTGATGTTGATGGCCGTAAGGTGCCTAATGCCAGTGACAATGCTTACGGTCAGGGAATACAGTATGACAGTGACAAAAAATTGATAGATCCACTTGTAACCCCAGGTGCAAAAGGTGTAGCTGTATGGCAAACAGGGTCAAATATTAGTCTTGATGGAAGACTGCCTGAGTTCAGCAACCCTGAGGAACCTGTGACAATTTGCAGCAAGTTGGCGTTTCCGTTTAATGTTGACAAGCTGTATATTAAGTTGAACTTCTCAAGGAATGGAGTGGCTGATGAAGTTGAAAAGCCTATTGACCTTTCCAATATTGAGTGTGGAAAGCATTATACCATTATCCTGAAGTTCGAAGGTGGTGATATAGTAGATATTAATGTTAGCGAAGTACAGACATGGAATGTTGTTAACGCTAACCATGGTGTTTATAATTGGTAAGAATATGATGGCATTGACATACATAAACAGATACTTCAGGTCATTCATGACAGTTATGTTGTGCATGGCCCTTATGGGTTGTGTGCAGCTGCTTGAATTTGATGACAACACTGATACTGTCGTTGGGATTGGCAACTTTGACGTACAGTCAAATGATGTTATTACACGTGCGCGTGCAGGCTATGAGGATTTCAATGCTGCTACACATCTTACCAGTGAATCTGTCTTCTTCGGTGCTGTACAGAAAGTTGGTGAAAATGATTTCCTTTTCAGCAGGTCATCATATGTGGGCAGTGTGTGGAAATCAAACATGCGTGTCAGGAAGTATGAAGATGATGTTAATGTCCTTCATAACACATTTGGATTGATTGCAAACAGTTCGCTGCTTGATGAAGTAAGCATTTCCATGTCAATGAATGGCGGTGTTCCTACCATGACCATTCAGAATTTGCCTGTTGTCTGCAATTCAAATATCCTGGTATCAAGCGGCGCTGCAAGGGCCGATGCTACACTGAACAAATACAGTTATTCTGCACACATGGCTAAAGAACAGCCGGAGTATCATAAAATGAACTTCATTATGGATAACATGATGTGTGGAGTAGGGCTGTCATTCAAAATTGATGATAAGTATTCAAGGCTTAGGTCAATAACCGTAAAGGAAGTCAAGATTGGAAAGAGTGGTACCGTTGATGGAAAAACAACGGCAGTTTCAACCATGACAACTGCAACAATAGGCTTTGGACAATCGGCCTTGAGCGTTAATTACGATACCCCTGCTGCTGGTGGATTGAATACATCAGTCTACAATGCAAGTGATCTTGCATTGGAACTGTCAACAACTGCAGAACCGGTTGACTCAAAGTGTTATATTGTGCCCGGAATTGTTACTCCAAATGACCTTGTCATGACTGTCAAATATGATGTTTATGACAAGAAGGGTAACATGATCCGTGAAAACCAGACAGCAACGAACAAGCTTACAAAAGCCTTGTCTGATAACAGTAGCAATTCTCTGATCAAGGCAAACAATATGATTAACCTGCTGGTTACCGTGGCTCCTACATATCTGTATTCACTTGGTGATGATGATCTGGACAACCCGGGAATCACAATTATTAACTTAGAATAATAATATCAGTCAAATATGAACCGCTATTTTACTGAATCACATAGAAACAGAAGGCTGCACGGAATGGTCCTTGCAGTCCTGATGCTTATGCCTTCAATGGCATGGGCAGACATTGTCATAGGCGGCAGCGTCTATGGCGGTGGTAAACAAGGTGCTGTAGGAACAGCAAATAAACTTGCCACAGAAGTTAAGGCAGGAACGCCGGTTGACGCTGACAATGCAACTACCGCTACTGTTGTTACAATCAACGGTGGTACGTTGAATAATGTCTATGGCGGTGGTGAAATGGGTGACAGTAAGGGTCAGACAAACGTTGTGCTTAAAGGCGGTTCTATAAGCGGCAGCGTTTACGGTGGTGCCCGTATGGCTGATATTGATGGTTTCGCCCATGTACTTATTGACGGAGCAAATGCTGTCAACGACCTTGTTGTGGACAGCATCTTTGGCGGTAATGATGTTTCTGGTACTATTGGTGGTAAGGCTCTTGTTGAATCAACCGAAGGCCAGACCAAGAAGATATACGTTACCAATCTGTTTGGCGGTGGTAACGGTGACTATGACTATGCATCAAATATTGTTGATGGTAATGAACAGAATCCATATGCAGGCAAGTTAAAACCGGAAATTGCCGATGTTGAGATTGCCCTCAGGTCTGGCTGTTATTTCCAGGTATTCGGCGGTGGTAACGCTGCAACCGTTACAAACAGCACAAAGATTAGCCTGAACAACAGCACAACAACACTTGTTGATGGTTCAGATAATCCTCTTGCATATCAGTTTGAGCGCGTCTTTGGTGGTAACAACAAGGAACCTATGGCCATCCGCCCGACATGGGACCTCCATAAGGCTCTTGTCAACAACCTCTACTCTGGCGGTAATGCTGGTGCAATGACTTATTATGATGCCGATAACAAATATGGCGGTATTCTTCTTGCCATTGAAAGTGCTGACATGACAGTCAACAACGTCTATGGCGGTTGCCGTATGGCCGATGTTGATCCAGGCAATCTGAAGGGTAGCACTGCCGACGGTAATACCATAAACGCCGAGACCATTGGTGGTTATGATTTCCCACAGCTTTATGCCGCACGTGTGCTCATCAAGGGTGGTAAGATCAACAACGTATATGGTGGTAATGATGTAAGTGGTACCGTTTATTATGGTTCTGACGTGGAGATACGTTCTAGCATCATTGGCAATGTATATGGTGCTGGTAACGGTTCATATGCCTATACTGATAATATTAACCTGCAGAATGATCCTATATGGGGTGATTACTATTATGATGGTACAAAGTATGGTTCTTCTGCAAAGGCTCTGAATATTCATCGTCCAAATTCATCGACTTCACTTGTTCATATTGTAGGAACTGAGTCTGATCCGACTTACATAGGTGGTGCCGTTTATTGCGGTGGTAACAGTGCTACCCTCCGTGCTAATGTGAACGACCACGCTTCGGCTATTGGTGACCTTGAAGGCGCTGTTGCTAACCTGAATCTGGGTTCATACGTTATTGCTGATAAGGTATTCCTGGGTTCTAATGGTGAGAATATGGTCAAGAGTGCTACAGCCAGTGACCTGTTGCAGATTTATAAGAATGGTCCTGCAGGGTATGACGCTGTAGCAAAAGGACGCTTCAACACCATGGACCTGACTAACACTACTGACTTTGAGGACTATATGAGTGGTGTTGAAGTAGCAATCCGTCCGACAGTTACTTTTGATGCCGGCTATGTTCCCCATTCAACAAAGATTGGTTCCCTGTTTGGTGGCGGTAATGTCGGTTCCATGACAGCCAAGGGTACATTTGCACTTGAGTTCCTTGATCTTCTTGTAATTTACGATAAGTTGGTTGGCGGATGTAACAATGCCAATGTTGAAAAGACCGCATATAACGCCTTCCATATGGGAGGACTTACCAATAACACAAATCTTTCCGATGGTAACAAGGTAAAACTTGACATAAAAGGTGTTCAGTTGGAACCAAGACAGCTCACCTATAACAGTACTGACAATACTTTCAGCTTTGACTGGAAATATGAAGATCCTGATGCATCAAAGAAGATGCTTGCCGGTGCAAACATCTATGGTGGATGCTATGCCAGCGGTTATGTCAACGGTGGAGTAACCATAAATATTTCAGAGAATGCCATCAGCGGTGATGTGTTCACTGCTTCAGGTGTTTCTTACAATGACGTGCGTGATGACGTGCTTGCATCAACCCTTGCAGCCTATGGCGGCGGCTATGGTAAGGAGACTGAAATATGGGGCAATGTCAATGTCAATATTACCGGCAACGGCCAGATCATGAAGGCTTATGGCGGTGGTGAAATGGGTGTAGTAGGTGTGTTGACCCGTGACAGTGAAGGAAAGACATCAACGACAGACAAAGTTTATGATGGCACAAATACAATTGCAGTTGAAACATTTACAACCAATTATAATACAATAGTCACACTTGAGTCCAACCTTATTGGTGACACTGGTTTGAATGCCGCCAAGCTCTATGCCGGTGGTTTCCAGGGACTGGTTTCCGGCAATACTACCCTGAACCTTAATTCAGGACGTGTATATGACGGATTCGGTGGCGCATCAAATGCTGATATCCTTGGTGTTGCACATACTTATGTTGGCAAGAAGGATAACCTGACCCCACACGTAACACATAATGTCTATGGTGCAAATGACTTTGGTGGCCAGATTTTGGGAACTAAGGTCTTCCAGGTTGACAATATAACCAACGAAATGGAAAAGATTGTCGCCCAGTCATATGTTGAGTATGTCAGCGGACGCATTGACGGTGATCTTTTTGGAGGACCATGCGGTGCTTACAATTATTCTGATGGTGGACGTCTTCAGGCTGCTACTATAGTACCTGGCTTTACCAAGCCTCAGCTGCTTACAGACCTGCTGACTTCTGCAATGCTTACCCAACACAGCGGTGCCGGGTATGGAGCTAATTCATTCGTCAATATCATATCACCATCAACTGTTTCAACTGACGTCATTTCCGGCCGTAAGGATGGCGATGATTTCATTGGAGGTATCTTTGGTGCCGGTGAAGGCCTGAAGGGTCAGATGGGACTTGCTGATGAGGCTGGCAGCTATGTCAGACTTGCATCGGCCACCGTCAATCAGCGTAGCGCTGCACTGGCACCTAATGTATATGGTGCAGGCTACTGTTCACTTACCAAGCAGTCACTTGTTGATGCATTCACCGGTAACTACGGAACATTGTTCGGTGGTTGTTACGGTGTCAAGTATCAGGAACGCATTGACAACAGTTATGTTCATAACCTGAGTTACATGGGTGAAAAGTCTGCTGTACGCCTTTACACCATGGTCAACCAGAATATGGATATCTATGGTGCCGGTGCTAACTCTGGTTCAAAGGAAAGTGGAGTAGTCCTGTACGGAGGTCAGGCAGCTGATGTCTATGGCGCTTCATTCAACGAAGGCATAACTTATGCGGCAAGTGTTGATGTACCTGAATCTTCCACTTCAAAGGTCAACCGTATATTTGGCGGTGCCAAGGGTAAGGCTGATGAATACGCCTGTGACGTTTACAATGCGTTCGTCAATTACAAGGGTACAAATGCCCGTGTGAATGACGCTATCTATGGTGGTAACAACGCATACCGAATGATGCGTAATACATACATTTTCATTCATGTTCCAGTCCTTGACTTTGACAATAAGCTGACCGATGTATTCGGAGGCGGACTTGGTGAAAACACCGTAACCCTGTACACTGAAGTGAATATGGAAAACGGTTCAAGGGTTGCAAACGTATATGGCGGTGGTAAGGATGGTCAGGTGCTTGACACTCCATCTTTCCGTCACTATCTGGAACACGGAGACCGTTGTGATGAAGGACATGGCGGTAAGGTTTACGCCAATACTTCTTTAGAAAAGGGTTATTTACGTTACCTTGATGACTATGAAGTAATTAGTTTCCATGATTGGATTGACGCAAGATCTTCGGGAAATACTGATGGCAATGGTGCTATTATAGGTACATACACTCCAAATGACATTGATGTTGCAATATCCCTGTATCACCTTTCAACCCAGCAGCCAGGCTTTAAGAATACCAATGTCTATATTGAACAGGGTGCTACCGTTGCTGAAAATGCATATGGCGGTGGTCTTGGTCAGAAGGCTCAGATTTCAGGTTCTACTGGCATTAACCTGCATGGTGGCGTTGTTCTTGGTGATATGTATGGTGGTGGTAACGCGGGACCTGTAATTGAATATGCTGCCGTAGTTAAGCCAGAAACATCATTGGGTGAAACTGAACTCCATAAGGCTTCGACCAATGTATATCTTGGTGGTGGATCAGTCCGCAACGTATATGGTGGTGGACTGGGTAATACTGCTGATGTTACAGGTAGTACTAATGTTACAATGGGTGTCAGAGATACAGGAAAGAACCTGTATACTACAGCTCATGATGAACGTGACTATGTTACTTTATATGCCGGTGACGCTGTTGTTGAACGCAGTCTGTATGGTGGCGGTCAGCAGGGTGCAGTATTCGGAACTGCAAATGTTACAATCAATCAGGGTCATATAGGCTATAAATATTACGCTCCTGATGCAGAGACCTTTGCTGCTGCCAGTGATGATGAAAAGAGCAACATGCTTGCTTCTGCGTATGTTGAGAACCTGCACCTTGACAATATTGAACAGGATGAACTGTTAATACAGAATGGTAACGTTTTCGGAGCCGGTTACGGTGAAGGTGCTACTGTTGACATGACAATTGTGAATATGTATGGCGGTACAATCCGAAACAGTCTATACGGTGGTGGTGAAATTGCTGCTGTGGGCCGTGGTACCATGCTTCAGACAGGTTCAAAACCAAAAGTTCAGAGTATTGAAGTGGCTGGCCGTACCCATATTTACATGTATAATGGACTTGTTCAGAGTGATGTGTTCGGCGGCGGACGCGGTTATTCATACGACTTGACCGGTAATGAGGTTATTGGTAAGGAAGTATATACTGACGGTTATGTGTTCGGATCAACTGATGTGAATATCCGTGGTGGTGTAATCGGTACTGATGCAACACTTAAGGATGGTCACGGCAATGTCTTTGGCGGTGGTAACATTGGTTACTGCTTTACTGACGCTGTCAAGGATGGTGTAAGGGGTGATGGCAATGGTGAGGGCCGTTATTATACCAATGTCTATACATGTGATAAATGCGGTGAGGAGATTCATTCTCACTCTATTCCTACCATTTGTCCTCACTGTGAACGTTCTTCAAGTGAGACTGACGAAAACTTCAAGACTACCTTTACAGCAGGTGCAACACATGTCCTTTCAGAAGATACCCGCGTGATTGTTTCTCCATGGGCTCAGGCAATGGCTGATATAACTATTGATGGCACGACATACCATAGAAATGATTATATTCCAACTTCAGAACTCAACAAACTTGCAGACAAGAATTCAGACAAGGATAGGTGGGAAAATGTTTCACAGGATGGTGTGATTATTAGAAATGCTGTATTTGCCGGTGGTAATGTAAGCGCTGGTTCTGATAAGGTATATGCCAATGCAGTAACCGTATTTGGCAATGCAACTGCAACTATCAACGATATTTTCTTCCGTGACCTGATTACCCTGGGTACTGATAATATTGGCGGTCTTTACGGTGATGGTAACCTTACTTTCGTTGATGGCTACCGTGAACTTAACCTGACCAACTATGGTACTGACTACTATGGTCAGGATGATAACATTACATATGAGAAGTATCAGGAACTTAATGACCGTGAGCGTGCATACTTTGAGCTTCAGTATCAGACGGATAATAAACACGACTATACTTATTATACCTATACATCAACAACTCCATCGGATATAACTGTTGATGGTAAAACTGTCAGGTATGAGTTGGGCAAACACATAAGTCCAACACTTTACAGTAGTCTGACTGATGACCAGAAGAGTAATTTCTCAACAAGCTCCAGTACATCTTCATATGAGTCAAAGAGTAAGATATCTGAGTCAGTATGGGAAATGATGAGTGCTGATGAACAGAATAACTGGACCATTTATGGCTTCTGTTCAATCTATGCAGGCCGTATGATGAATACTATCCAGCGTGCTGATTTCTGTGGTGTATTTGGAAGCCGAGTTGTACTGCAGGGCGCTCAGGACCGTGTGCCAGAGGTTGTTGACTATACCCGTTACACTATTAACCGAGTAGGTGAACTGTCACTTAACAAGGCAACCGTGAACGGTGTTAACCATGGCAACTATTTCGGAATGTACAATGTCGTGAACTATCTGGGTGCATTGACATCAGATGTGAATTTTGATGATGTACGTACAACCGATAACAAGGATGCCGGTTATGGCGCAGACGGCAAGTCATTCTATGAATGGAAAGTAGCAAACTGGAATAACAAGAAGCGCAATAACGGTACCAGCCATAATATGGTAGCTCTGGCGTCAGGTGTGTTCCTTGAAATTGTTCAGGAGCAGGGTAGCACACCGGACTATAAGAACTATGGTCTTATTACAGGTGTTGTCCAGCTTGACCTTATCAATGTAATGCCAGGTCTTGGCGGTGGTTACGTATATGCGAAGAATGTACACGGAATCCCTGTAAAAACTACGGGTGCCGGTATTCACCAGAATCTTTCGGTATATAACAGAAATGCCGTAAACAATACTGCATACACATATACGGAAGAACCGGTTGCTAACCGTAAGCAGTTTGAAACATCGGGCAACTTTATCCATAACGTGAAGCAGATTGTTGATGACTGTTTCCCTGGTGGTGGCCGTTATGATAATTATGATGAGGCCCCGGCTCACTATTGGTATATACGTGGTGAAATGTATGTATATGACCAGTATATATCGGCCTACACAGGTTCTTCAAACGCTTATCTTGAGAATATTGACCTGCCTCTGTCCATTACTGCAGGATCACACGGAAAGTTGGACCTCATTGATATCAAGCAGAACTATTATGCTTACTATTTTGATGATGCTCAGACTCAGAAACTTGGAGAAAATGGCAATAACACCATTATTCTCAACAATAATACCTATCGTCTGAATGACATTATCACTTACTGGGATTACATGCAGCTCAGTGAATCACAGAAGAAACATTTTGTAGAACAGACTTATGTGTTTACAGCTGATTATTCTGAGACTGAGAATGGTACAATAATTGAGAAGGGTGAAGTATTGCTTCCGGCAGCTTACGATTCATATGTCATTGCACATCCGCAGGTTTGGGATCCGGTTAATGAAAAGATGGTTCCTGTTCAGGACGTACTCCATGTTTCGAATGCTGTATCACATGAGAATGGTTATGTACTTACCGTTGATATGACAAATCCTAAGGTATGGAGCAATTGGTATAGTCCAGCAAGTGGAGCAGAAAAGAGTAATAATTCTGCCACAGGCTACCAGCCAGGTCCTACATACTACACTACGGAAACTGGTGTTTATGGTCAGCGCTACTATCACAAGGATGACATTATTACCCAGTCTGTAAAGGATGGCTATGATGCTATTCCAACCGATGATAAAGACAAACTTGAAAATCAGGCAGTGATAGCTCAGGCTTATGTGGCAATAACCAAAGCCGAATATGATATACTTGTTGGGGAAGAAACATTCCACAAGACAGTTCAAGAGGGCGTGGGCATTTCTGCTACTGAATGGGGTGGACTGGACGCTGCAACAAAAGCTCAGTTTGCTCCAGCATACACCTGTGTCACCACATTTGAAGTTGACAAGGATCAGAATGACTACATATACTATGCAACATTGATCCCTGATACAAGGTATGAGGAACTCAAGGAAAATCTAATCAGGAAATACAAAGAAGAAGACGGACTTAGCAATGACGATGCTACTGAAAAGGCAGCGCAGACAATGAGGGCTCATTTTGAGAATGCATTCATTGTGACTGATACCGAAGGCTACTATGGCGGCCGTCATTTCATAGCTGGCAACAATTACCGTGCACTTGATACATGGGCTTCACTGTCAACTGAGGACCGTAAAAAGTTTAAATTCCGCTATGATGCACTTGATGTCCTGGTTCTGAGCAACTACCCAGGTACAGGAAAGGAGGGTGGAATGACCGCTTATGACGGACCATACTGGAATCCTGAATCAGGATGGCCAGAACAGAAGGTTTATGGCGCAAAGCAGGCTATTGACTATCAGGCTAAGTATGAAGGTTCTTCTGCAATGACATATAAAGACAAGGCTGGTGCTGAGCATACAATCAATGTTGGTGATGTACTTACACGTGAGCAGTATGAATCACTTCCGAATGAGCAGCATCATTATTCCAGCTTCAAGGTTGAGAACAGCAATGTTGGTCAGGATATGTATATTGTCAAGACTACATTCGTCAACGGTGGTACAACATATGCCGCAGGTAAGTTGGTCGAGGCTTCTACTTATAATTCACTTGATACAGACCGTCAGGGCCTGATAGAGGTATTCAGACCGACAGCTGAGGGTATATATTACATATGCCGTTCATCATATGAAGTCAATGAATTCGGTGAAGGAAAGCCTGTTACTGACAAGAGGGCAGGTGGTCAAACATATGATAATGGTGCGACCGTTCCTGTTGGAACTATCATTACCAAGGATAATTATGATAATTTGCCTATCAGACAGACCGGATTTGTAGTACACGGTAATTCACCGATTGAGACTTCAACACTCTATGTTAGCAGTTCATCAGATATTTATGATCTGTCAAAGGACCGTGTTGTTACAGTTATCTACCAGTACAAGTACGAAGAGAGTGATGAAACCGGATTGAACATTGAAGAGATTTCTGAAAGACACATTGTGAACATTCACATTGAGTTCAAGAGCGGTGTTCCTACCGTAGGACAGTTACAGGAACCTTCTGTAATCCTGCCGGGTCAGACTGTTGGTCTGAAGCTACCGTCAGTTACTGAAGGCGCTTACACAATCCTTGGTGGTGGATGGGAACTCTATACAAATCCGGAAGATGCCAACAAGCATCAGAATGGTGTCGAGTATATTAACAATGCTACCAAGATGTACTGGTATCAGGATGGATACTATGTTTCATACTACACCAAGACATATCTTGGCAAGACCTATTCAAATGCCGTTCAGTTCAAGGTTGCCAACTATCACGACATTGCTGATGTAATGGCTGATACCAGGAACTATATGTACATTGACAATCCTAATGTAAAGCGTGACAGTAAGATCTACATTGACAACAGTTCAGAGGGTGAAATTGACAAGCTGTATGACCTGTTCCAGACATCACTGAAATCAAGTAAGAAGACTATTCAGGTAACTGTGCAGGATACGGATTCTAATGGAGACTTGCTGTATTATGCAGTTGATACCTATGGAAATAAGCTTAGCACTACTACAACTACTGCGACTCCTTACCCTGTAACTCACAAAGAGAATAAGGATGTACCTGTATTTGATGACCATGTCCGTAATGCAGCAAATCTTGAATTCTACCTTATGGACAACGTGGCTACCAATAAGGCATCATGGCAGTCCATTGGTGGTGATGTCGTTGAAGGTGTTGCCCAGTGTTTCAGCGGTAACCTGAATGGTAACGGCTACACTATAAGCGGACTTGACAACTCATTGTTCAATAGCCTTTGTGGAAATGTCTACAACCTGGGTGTCACAGGCTCATTCAAGGGTTCTGGTATTGCTGATACCGGAGACGGTTGGGTAGAAAACTGTTGGATACACACCACAGCAGAACCAACAGAAGGCGTCAAACCGGTATTCGGTACTGTAAACACAACAGGTGACGGACGTTGCACGCATACATACAACAACTATTATCCTGTTGAGAATGGTTATAGCTTCACATTGAATGATGGTGAGACCATTGGCGCTACAGCTATGCCTCTGCAGTCATTCAACAATGGTGAAGTTGCATATAACCTGAACGGTTTCTATCTGGCTAAGCGTTATGCAGACAATGCAAATGATACCGGAAATGAATATGAGTACTGGATACTTGATTCTAATGGTGATATTGACAGGACTGCCAAGAAGGGCCATTACGACAATGGCGCTTACTATGACTATAAGGTTTCAGAAACAGACATCAGACATCTTGGATATGTTGAGCATCTGTACTTTGATGGTGACTACATATATGAGAATGGTGAAGTTCCAGAGAAGGCAAATGAAAGGCAGAAGGGTAATTACCACCTTCCAATCTGGCCTGATGACTATCTGTTCTTCGGACAGAAACTGACATACGGCTATGAGGCTGGATACCAGGATATGCCTTCAGTTGTCAACAAGTATGATGATAAGGATCTGAACCGTTCAGACCGACTCAGTGTCAATGCATCGAACCGCGTATACCGTGTACCTGCATACTTCCGCAACAGTACAATGGACAAGGCATACTATAACACCAATGCATACTTTGTTGCCAAGACAAAGGACGGTTCAAAGACCATACATGAGGGCCTGACTGCACTTGACTTCACGGGTAATAATGATCCTGATTATGCCAAGGGTTGGAATTCCAACATGTTCTATACGCCACTTGTTGATGATGACTACGCTAAGTTGCTTGGATTCCATTCAGAAGGCATTACACAGAACCTGTTGGTTTATGTTGATGACAATGACCTCAAGGCGGATGGTACTGGCAAGATGGATGCAGTCAAGGAAGCGCTTTCCGGTGATATCAAGTATCAGGAGACCGATGCTAACTATAGGACTGTTGCAGCTGCCAACAGCAATGGCGTGAAGGGGCACCTGGTAACCAAGACTGGCAGCGACTACGTGGCCAAGACTGACCACTTCCTGGTTGACAAGCAGGAGTTCAATGCCCCTATTGAATATAGTTTTGCTGCCGACAAGCGTATGTGGTACCAGCGTACTCCTGAGCTCTATGTAACACTTGACAACAAGGGTTGGGAGGGCATCAGCCTGCCATTCACAGTTGACCTTGTAACAACTCCTAAGAAGGGTGAGATTACCCACTTCTATGGTGATTCAAACAAGGGTCATGAATACTGGCTGCGCGGATATGCCGGCGCAACTTATGAGAAGGTACATGATGATGATGCTGATAAGGATATTGAAGTATCAGTCGTTCTGATGAACAGGCCAAGCGTTGATAATTCAGCTGATGCTCAGACCAAGACCGTGGGTAATACATTCCTGTGGGATTACTACTACAGCAAGAGGGACGGAATTGACGGCATTGACGCCAATACCGATGATTATCAGCAGAACTACTACAATGCTGCACGCAATTATGAAGGCTATGCTCACCAGCAGGCAGGTGTTCCATATATTGTTGGATTCCCTGGCAGTGACTATTATGAGTTTGACCTGAGTGGCCAGTTTGTACCTCAGAACTCTGGTACAACAACTCCTGCTAGGCTTGCGGCTCAGGTGATTACCTTTGCTTCAGCTACGGGTGCCAACATTAACGTAAGTGATACCGTGATGGCTCAGGCTGTCAGCGTTGAAGGCCAGGCTGAAGAAAATGGCGCGACTGTGAAAAAGCCGTCAGGTTATTCATTCAAGCCGAACTATCTGGCAACCAATCTTGCCGAGAACAGTTACGTTATGAACGCTGCCGGTGATGCTTTTGAAATGAAGGCTTCAGCAGTTGGCGTACCATTCCGTCCTTACTTTGAGGTTACGGCTGCAACGCCTGCAAGTCCGGCTCCAGCAAGGACCAAGGCCCTTGCCAGCAAGCTTGTGATTGGCAATTCTGACGCGGATACTGACAATCCGGGTTCAGCAATGGCTGATCATTCAATTAGAATTTGGTCAGAAAACAATACTATCCTGATTGAGAACAATTCTGGTACAGCCGCAAGGCTGACGGTTTACACAAGCAGCGGTCAGTTGATCAAGCATGTGAACGTTCCGTCAAAGGGTAGGGAGGCTGTCAAGGTTAATGGCCGTGGCATCTATCTGGTAGGCAATACCAAAGTCATTGTAAAATGACGGAGGTTTGCCCACCTTGATTCCTGACCCAATTATTTATTAGAAACACACACAACCCAAACATAAAACAACTATGTCCGAGAACCACACCATGTCTCAGATCAGAAGAACCCTGCACACAGTGTGCAGCCGTGTTCTGAAACCAATGATTTGCCGCGCCCTGCACCCAATGTGCAGCCAGCTTCCCAATATTTCCAGAAGTATAACCACTTCCGCCCCCCGCCTTGTCCTCACCCTGAGTTTGATGCTCGCGAGCATGGGGGCGTGGGCAACCGACTACGTGTTTGTCTATAATGGCGGCTACCTTGGTGTGAATGCCGCAGGTACGGGTATTGAGAATGTGACCACTTTTGATCCGGCGCGTTGTGTTTGGACGTGTGTATACAACAACGCTGAATCAACATTGGATGGAACATCTCGTGCCTTGCGCATTACCTACAATGGAAATACTCGTTATTTGAACGGCTCTACTACAGCAGGTGCTGCACCTACTTTGTCCAATACCGCACAAAATGTATGGCGTGCAAATGGTACGTATGTCTTGTATAGATCTGGCATTATCAGTTACTACCTCTATTACCGTGGAAATAGTTGGAGGACGAGTAGTACAGGTCGTGCGAACAATAATAATGGCTATCAGTCTAATAATGGTGGTACCGACTACCGTGGCACCCTTACCGCCATTACCTACACCAATCAGGTAGCAGGAGGCACACTTGGCAAGCCAACGGTATCTTACTCAAGTTACAGTGGCACTGGCATTCAGCTGGCGCATACCAATGTCACGGGTAAATCTATTCCCGCCCACAGCACTTTTGTTGTAGGCGGCACAACCTATTATCGTTACAACAACCAGTATTACACTTCCACGGATGTTTTCAGCACAACGATTGCAGAGAACGCTGTGTCATATTCTTGGAACGTAACCTCTAGCAACGCCAATGTCAGCGACGAGGGAGTTGTCACCCCAAACAATAACAACACAACAAATGTTACTGTGCGTGTGACTGCGAACCATACCAATCCTACTATATCGCAGGCATCTGATAATTACACCATCAACGTATCTTCTACTGCCGCAGAAACCACCTACACCGGTGGTCTCAACGCAGTAACTCCTGCCAACAATAGCATTACTTACAATGCTAATACCGGCATCACGCTCGACTCTCCTGCACGAAAGAAGAATACTACTGCTGCTTACCAAACCTATACGGCAAGCGGCAACACCTTCTATCGTGTCAACAACAATTTCCAAGCAGCAGCACCAACAGCGTCATCTACCGATGTGACCCTCAACGGCTACAATTGGACCCTCACGGCTGGCGCAAGCAACGCTCAGTTGGCTTCTACTACCGGCACCACCAATACACTCACCTACAAAACAGCTTCACAAAGCGGTGTGACGGCAACCGTCTCCGTTACCGCCAACTATGCTGAGGGCGGAAACGTTACAAAGACCGCCAACGTTACCCTGCGTAAGGTGGAAAAGTGCACTACTCCTACCATCACTCTGGGCTCGAACGGCAAGGTGACTATTACCGCAGGCCCTGGCGAAACCATCTACTACAAGACCGACGACAGCTATAACAATAATGGAACTTATACCGTCTATACTGGTGCTCTTGACGTGACAGGACGAACCCGTATCTGGGCATATTCCACCCGCAACGGTTACTTGGACTCTGATGCTACGAGCATAATTGTTGCCGATCCATATAATGTTGTTCCTGCGACCTACGATGGAATTAATCTCCTTGTGGATGACACCTATAACTTGACCTACACCCTTAATGGTCCAACTGCTGGCGAGGTTGTCTATAATCGAGTCGTTTACGCTTCTGCCGATCCAACTGTTGCTACTGTTAATCAGAGCGGCAAGATCACTGCTCTCAAGGCTGGTACAACCAAGGTTACTCTGACCGGCTACAAGCTGGATGGCACTGCCTTGACTCCCGTTGAGGTGAATGTTACGGTTAGAAATCCGTATAATGATCCTACCAGCATGGCGGTGAATTCAACCAATCAGACCCTCAATCAGGGTGAGACCTGGCAGATCGTAGCAACAGCGTATGGCACAGAACCTGTCTATCAAAAGTTCAAGTATGAGGTGACTGGCGCAGGTGGCATCGTGTCCGTTGATGAAAGCGGATTGGTAAAGGCGCTGTCTCAGGGTAATACCCAGATTACCGTCACCGCCTACAACTATGGCGATGTGCTTTCTGCTCAGACGCAGACTATCAATATAACTGTTCAGAGATTGACTTCCATTGACGGCAAGACGTGTATCTATGACTTAAGAGAGATCACCAATGCGGCTGGTAGTTACATACTGATGGACGACATCTCTGCGTCCAATGGACTCAATATCACCTTCACTGGCACCTTCGATGGAGACTACCACACCATCAGCGGACTCAACTCTGCTCTCTTCAGCAGCATCAGTGGCGGTACGGTGAAGAATGTGCGCCTTGACAATGTGTCTATCTCAAGCGGTGATGCTAATGGCCATGTTGGTGCTATTGCCAATACAGCAACGGGCAGCACCCGCATCTACAACTGTGGTGTGCTCTCAACTGATGACAATTCAAGCATCACTGGTTCAGGCAGTGTAGGTAGTATCGTAGGACAGATAACGGCTGGCGTTTATGTAGTGAACTGCTACAGTTACGCTGAGGTTAGTGGTGGCGAATATGCTGCCGGTATAGTTGGCCGTGTTTATGCAGAAGACCCTTATGCAGGAAGAACTTTCCGCATCACGAATAACACTGCAAATAACAGATATCTGAGTGATCCTGATGGCACGCTTAGGTTGAAAGATGCTCCAAGTTCGTGGGTACTTGAATCTAATGGTGGTAGTTTCTATCTGAAAAATGCACAAACCAACAGATACATCTGCACCGGTACGAATGGTTGGAATTCCACCATGGATACAAGTAAGGCAAACGCTATCTCATTCACAATCGTGGATCATGGGGACGTTTACCAGATCTCCTGCACGAATGGTTCGTTAGGTTCGGATGCTACAGCTGATGGTTCAAATGTGTGGAGGGATAAGGGCTATCCAAACAACAACACACAATGGACGATAAGAGATGCCGCTACAAACCAGTTGCTCGTTTTTGCTTCAGGAGCTGTGGTTACGAACTGTATGTTCTATGGCGACATGACCGATGGCACCAACCGTTCGCCTGTCTATGGCGGCTATCATGTTGACAACATCCAGAAGCCTAACGAGTACAACTACTACCGCAGCAAGGCCAACCTGACCTATACGGCCTATAACGAGCAGGGTGCTATCGACAAGGATGAGTTCCTGACGCGATTCCCGTTCTATCGCCACATCATGAACACCCACCGTGAGCTGGCTGCTATCAAACTCTTTGGCAACCGTACCGATGCCTATGTCAACGAAATCGGCCACTGGGTGCTTGATACTAAGGTTGCTCCTTATCCTATCATAGAGAAGTGGGAAACCAACACCAAGCGTACAACGGTGGATATTGCAGCCAACCTTCCTCTGACAAGCGAGGCATATGCTGGCAAACTGCTGACGGAGATGGGCTCTGGTGGTTATCTGAATGTAAATGTTATTATCGATGGAAGTTCACGCAATGTGCGTCTGCCTATCACTGATATGGACACCCTCCGCTATGACTTCACCTGGGGTAAGGTTGTTCTGCCTTTCGCCAATGAGTTCGATGGTTGGACACGCGACTACTCGAAGGTCATCACGGGTTGGAAGATTACGTCCATCACGGGTGGTACTACGGGAACACTCACCAACTACAACTTTGCCGACCGTGACTGCACGGCTAAAGACCTCTACAGCAACTCTGGCTACATCTTCGCTCAGGGCGGCAACTACATCGTGCCGTACGGCGTGACGGCAATCACCATTGAGGCTAACTTTGCTAATGCCTATTATCTAAGTGACGCAACCTACGACATAGGCTATAATGAAAACTATGGTGGTGCGACGGGACTGAATGGCAATGTACCAACAACCTACCATGGACAGACGGTTTATACCAGTCTGGCTACTCTCATGGGACAGTTGACCGAAGGAAAATACAACCCACATGAGCAGGCTATTGTTCTGGTGGGCAACTATCACTACAATCAGGGTGTCGTTGGTACGGTATTCCCTGATAATAATACCAAAGGCCTTACCATCATGAGTGTGGACGAGGATAACAATCAGGAGCCTGACTACGGTTGGTATTCTTATCATACGTCAGACCGTACCAACACTCCATCGTTGCGTTTTGACTTCGTGCCCAACATCGGTATCGGTATGGCTGCACGCGTAAAGGGCAGTACGCCTTATCCTACTATTGGTATCTGGCACTCTAAGGCATGGTTTGAATTGACGGAAACCTGTGTCAGCTTCATGAGTGAGTGTGAGATTGACGACGGTGATTTCTCCAATACAGTCAACATCAATAACCGATGGATTGCCAACAGTGGATACTTCATCCAGATTGTCCGTGCTCATGGCAATGCAGCAGACAGGCTGGCGTATCTTCAGATTGGCGGCAATGCCTACGTTGAGCAGCTCTACCCTGGCCCTCACATGGCGCAGGGGTATCAGATTACGCTCTGTCCTATCAATGTGACCGGTGGCGAAATCAAAGAATGCTTCATGACGGGTAAGGGTAGCGGCACGCCTAATGCCACAGGCCAGAATATCTACTTCTGGTGTGCTGGCGGTCGCATCCACAAGTATCTCTCGGCCTACATGGTCAAGCCTTCAACTGCTGGCGTGAATGTGGTGGCCAAGGTGGATCATGCCCGCATCTATCGCTTCTTCGGTGGCGGTACGTCTCCTACGGCACGTGTCACCGGCAACATCAACGTGACCATGAACAACTCCCTCGTTGACTTCTACTGTGGTGGACCTGAGTTCGGTGATATGGAAAACGGCACAACCGTTACAACCAATGCAACGGGTACCACCTTTGGCGAGTTCTATGGTGCAGGCTTCGGTGGCACATCTACTACATGGGTACAGCGTACAGACAATGGCGTTACGTTCAACTCTGACGTCTATACCTATCCAAGTGATTGGACAAACTATACCGATTCCTATTTGCAGTATGATAACTCCAAAGGTGGTTGGGGTTCTAATTACGACTTCGAATACATTATGTACTCCGGTGGTAACGGTCAGGGTGTAGGACGTTTCTACACGGGCTACTCCGACTTCTCGCTGGCACAGACTGGTAATGTGACCTCTAATCTTACTGACTGCACCGTCCTGAACAACTTCTATGGTGGTGGCTGCCAGGGAACCGTAGCCGGTAATGCTACCTCTACGCTGACCAGTTGTCACATTGATGGCAACGCCTTCGCTGGTGGTTATAAGGCTCCGGAGACTATGGTAGAGATTTATTCCAACATAAAGCCTACCTATCCTATCTATACCCGAGAGACAGGTATCTTTACCTTCTACGATAAGGGTTCGCACGAGACCTGGAGATGGGTGGAAGGCGGTACGGCAGGTACCAAGCATGATGATACAAAGACTTTTGAGACAGGTATCAGTTTCGCAAACCTCGGAGCCGTAACCGGTAATGCTACAATTACCGTAGAGGGTGACACCTATGTGGCTGGTATGATCGAGGGACAGCCTAATGGTGGTGTCTTTGGCGGTGGTAATGAGTCGCCTGTCCGTGGTGAGACTGAGGTGAATATCTCATCTACCAACACCTACACCATCGCCAATGTCTATGGCGGTGCCAATAAGGCTGACGTAGGCAACAACACCGTGGTCAACGTCACTTCCGGTACTGTCGGCAATGTCTTCGGTGCAAACAACGTAAGCGGCACTAAAGCTAACGACGTGACCATCAATATCAACGAGGCTACGGCTGACAGGCCCGTTATCATCAATAATAATGTCTATGGCGGTGGTAACCTTGCCGACTACACGGGCAATCCTGTAGTCAATATGCAGGCTGGTACGGTGAATGGCTCCGTCTTCGGTGGTGGTCTCTCGGCAGAAGTTGATGGCGACACCGATGTCAACATTACCGGTGGTACAGTTGTCACTGCCGTCTATGGTGGTGGTGCGCTAGCTGATGTAACTGGAAATACCGATGTCTCGCTTACTGGTGGTACCGTAGGCGATGTCTATGGTGGTGGTCTGGGACGTCTCGCAGATGACGAACACAGCATTGAAGCCGTGGCTGCCCTTGTTGGGGGCAACACACTTGTAACCCTTGACGGTAGCATCGTCACAGGCCAGATATTCGGTGCCAACAACCTCAACGGTACGCCACAGGGTACTACCAAGGTGCTGGTGAAGAATACCACTCCTCGTGAAGGGCAGGGAGACGGCGAATACGATGTGGCTGCTGTCTATGGTGGCGGTAACCTTGCTGCTTATATCCCAAGTGATGCTAATCTGGCAACGGCTGTCTCTGAGGTTTATGTTGAAGGTTGTAATAACTCTATAGAATATGTATATGGTGGTGGTAATGCAGCTCCAAGTCCTGCCACACTGGTGACTATTGAGGGTGGTTTTATTAAAAATGTCTTCGGTGGCGGTAACGGTAAAACAGAAGAGGGAGCAGTTACTCTTAATCCTGGTGCCGATGTTGGCTACCTCGACTTTACATATGATAATGAGCATGCCTATGGTAAAGGTACAGCTGTGACAAACATTTACGGTGGTATTATTGCGTCGGTTTTTGGAGGTAGCAATACAAAGGGTAATATCAGGGAAAGTGCTGAAGTCTTCCTTGAGAATGGGGAATGCCCAATGGATATCAATGAAGTTTACGGTGCTGGCAACGAAGCTGAGATGTATGGCGCAGGTAATCTGATTATTGGCTGTATTCCTGGACTGGAACAGATCTTTGCAGGTGCCAAGGATGCCGATGTATATGGCGATGTTAGTCTTACCATTACCAATGGCAAGTTTGGAAAGGTATTCGGTGGTAATAACCGTGGTGGCAGTCTTAAAGGTGGAATCACGGTTAATATTGAAGAAACAGGCTGTGCTCCTGTCGAAATTGATGAACTATACGGCGGTGGTTATGAAGCTGCATATTCTGTCTATGGTTATGACAATGAAGGTAATGCAGTTGAGAACGGTGATGCATTATATCACGATCCTGTAGTCAATGTCCGCTCTTTCACGAAGATTGGAACAATATATGGCGGTGGCGAGGGTGCTTCTGCGGTGGTTTATGGTAATCCAGTTGTCAACATTGAACAAGTGAAGGGTAAGTTTGCTGGTAAGACAGTTGACGGTAATGTTGTTCCTGATGAACTGGGTTCAATTGATTATATTTATGGTGGCGGTAATGCTGCCAATGTGGTTGGTAATACAACTGTGAATATCGCTACGGATGAAAATACTGAGTTTGTTTCAGAGGACGAAGATGTGACAAAGAGCGGTGGTACTTGGCAACCAGTAAAGACGGTAGAAGGCGCTAATATTAAATACAATGTCTACGGTGGTGGCAATGCTGCCGATGTAACTGGCAAGACTAACGTGAAGGTTGGTAGGGACTAAAGCGTTGAGTCATTGAAAGAATAGGGGACAGGTTTTCTCAAGTGAGAACCTGTCCCCAAATTGTTTTCTTTTCTTGAATGCTACAGAGTAATTCCCAGTTTACCCCCAGGATTTGAATTTACCAAAATCAGAGCTTTTCTATCTCTTCAATTGATAGCCCTGTGCATTTTGCAATGATTGCTGTAGAAAGTCCTTCGGCCTTCATTGAGGCTGCGACCATAGTGCGTGCTTCTGCGATGCCTTCAGCACGACCTTCAGCAATGCCTTCAGCACGACCTTCTGCAAGTCCTTCAGCACGACCTTCAGCAAGTCCTTCAGCAAGTCCTTCTGCAATGCCTTCAGCGATGCCTTCAACGCGACCTTCTTTCTGAGCTTGCTCTTTGGCGTAACGCATGGCGCTCCTAGCATCGATTTCCGCCAGGAATTCCTGTAAATACTCGGTCTGTTCGTTGTAATCCATGGCGGCAAAGTTAGAGATTTTGAACATTTTATCCAATTCCTGACATGATAATTCTTCTGGGACTGACGTGAATGTGTCCTGATACCTGAGGCAGTACATGATCTTTTCAGTCAATGTGCTCAGTTCTGGCAACTGTTTGTTGAATTTTGGCAGTTCCACGCTTACAAAATTCAGTCTTCCAGTGAATTGGATTTGGGTGTGAATGTCATTCCTGATGGAGTAGTGGTTGATGGTGTAGACATCCCAACAGTGAATATCAATCAGATACCTGGCAAATACGCTGCCCGAATAGATAAGGCTGATGATGAACCGGATGGTGATGCAAATCGCCTTGGTGCGATAGGAACAGTCTTCGGTGGCGGTAATGCTGCCGATGTAACCAGAAAGACCAACATAACGGTAGGCCCAGGAGAAAACTAAACCAAATATCCAACTATATTTCAGACCACCTTCACGGATACGTGAGGGTGGTTTTTTTATGTGATTTAGTTGTGAGTTTTGGTGAATAGTTGTTATGTTTGTGATAGGCAATATGTCGGTTTACTAACAAATATAAATATTATTTCAACGCATTGCTAAGGAATATGTGTACTGTGTTCTCTGTGCTGAGTTATACCAACGGAGTTTCCTGCAGGACCAGTTTGATCACCAGGAAAAGAATTGGTAAGGCTTTTCTTATTCTCTGCCTTCTGCTATTATCATCGAACTCCATGGCACAGACTGAGATTACATCACTGAACCAAATAACCAATTTGGGTGGCAATTATAGACTGACTGCCGATATAGATGCTTCGGGAAACACTAGTTTTGGAAAATTCACTGGCACACTCGATGGCGGTTTTCATACTATCTCTGGACTCAGCAATGCTATCTTCACCGAGGTTAGCGGTACGGTGAAGAACGTCTTTCTCGACAATGTCAGTATCAGCGTCACCACGGCCAATGCCGACGTCGGCGCAATCGCTAATACTGCCTCCGGCAATGCTCGCATCTACAACTGCGGCGTGTTCTCCACCAGCGGCACTAGCTCCATCAGTGGTACGCGCTATGTGGGTAGCATCGTGGGCGCTCTCGCTAACAATGCCCGCGTGCTCAACTGCTTTAGTTATGCCAATGTGAGTGGAGGAACCAATGCGGCAGGCATCGTGGGCAATAACAATGGAACAACTACCAGCCGTACTACCATCCTAAGCGGCACAGGCTCTATGGCCTTTAACTGCATGTTCTTTGGTCAAATCACCTCGGGCGCGAACAAGTACCCCATCTATGGAGGTACGGCCATCAACAACGTCAGTAACATCAATACATACAATTACTTTCTATATGACGACGGCATTACGTATGCCAACAACGCTACTGGCGCTTCGGGTATCGTAGATGAAAGTCTGCTAACCCGCTTTGATATGTATCGCGGTATTCTGAACAGTCACCGTGACCTTTGCGCCATGTACATTAACAACACGCAGTCTCCCTCTGCCACCCAGAAGCACGACATCGCCCTCTGGCTGTACAACCCTGCACAGAAGGAGACCATTCCTTACCTGCAGCTTGAACCATGTGTCGTTGGTACTCGCCGAACACTTGACCGTACCATTCCTGTTACAACAGAAGACTATAAAGGCAAGCAGGTGGGCACGGTTAGTTGCACTTTCATCATTAATGGCCGTTCATATACCGAGACGCTCCCAATAACTGATATGGATGTTGACAACTGGGACTACACATGGGGAAAAATAGTCCTGCCTTTCGCCAATGAGTTCAGTGGCTGGAGTCTCCCCGCAAGTGGCAGCAACAACTACGACAACATTATCACTGGTTGGGAGATAACGAGTATTTCAGGCGGTACTGCCGGTTCATGGGATGGTAGCTATGACCTCTGCAATCCCGACTGCACTGCCAAGGACCTCTACAGTAACAGTAATTATGTATGGGCACAAGGTGGCAACTATGTCGTGCCAACTGATGTGACAGCCATCACCTTCACAGCCCACATTGCCCGCTGTGTCTATCTCGCTGACAGCTACGTGGATATTGCCTACAACAATTCCTATACCACCGCCACCAACCTCGGTACGCAGATTACGGGCGACACCTACAACGGCAAGACCATCTATCACAACCTGACGAACGCTTACGCTCAACTACAGAACAAAACCAATCCTGCCGACCAGGCTATCGTACTGGTGGGTAACTATCACTATAATCAAGGCGTCTCGGCCGAAGTGTTTGTCAACGCCTATACGGGCTCTACTTCTGTGGGCAACAAGGCGGCTACTATCATGTCTATAGATGCCGACAACAACCAGGTGCCAGACTATGCCTTCCCGCAGTTCCACAATGTAGGACCGGGCCGTACATCCGTTCCTCCGCTCCGCTTTGACTTTGTGTGCAGCCCTGGTATAGGTATCTGTTCCTACACGCGCGCCGGTTACTTGGCCGATGTGGATATCCTGCATACCAGAGGCTGGCTGGAATACACCGAGACCAGCATGATTCATACCACGGAGTTTGAGATTCGTACAACGCATTTTCTCAGCCAGAGTCCTGTCATTGTTAATGGCGGCATACATGACCGAATCATACAGACGGCAACGAACGAGTATGACGGCAACAGTGGCAACAACAGCAACCTCACCTACATCCGCATAGGCGGTAAGGCCTACATCAAGGAGTTCTGGCCCGGACATAAGAACACAAGTGTCAATATCACCCTGAATGGCAAACCCATCAACATGAGTGGCGGACAGGTGGACCAGCTCTGCCTGACCAGCGATGTTCATAACAAGACAATAGAGGGCGATGTCCATTTCTACTGCAATGGCGGCTATATCAAAGAGTTCCTTCCTGCCTATCAGGAAAGAATTACTGGCAACGTGACGACAAAGGTGGATCACGCCCTGATAGACTACTTCTATGGTGGCGGTAACGACAATGTCTATGCCACGGCGCAGATATCCGGCAATATAGACAATACCATCAATAACAGTTATGTGCGTTTTTACTGTGCAGGTCCTAAATTTGGGCAGATGGCAGCCGGGAAGACCGTGACAACCCATGCCACAGGTACCACCTTTGGTGAGTACTATGGCGCGGGCTACGGTGGCACGGCACTGACAAAGGTTTCGGCCAATTCTGCCAGTCCCACCTATGGTACAGGCGACTTTACCTTTGATCGTTCTTGGTCCTATTTTACCAACAACCGTCTGAAGTATAACGCCAGCTACGGTACGGGCGTAGGCTATGACTTCCTCTTCAATATGTATGCCGGCGGCAACCACAAGGGTAATTGCAATATCTTTGTCATGTACGCCACTCTTTCGCTGGCATCAACCAAGAATGTGAGTTCCACACTCGAGAACTGCACCATTGAGACCAACTTCTATGGCGGCGGCTGCCAGGGCATGGTGGACGGCACCATTAACAACAGCCTGACCGGTTGCACCGTTGTGGGTTCCGTCTTTGGTGGTGGCTACAAGGCTGCAGCAACTCCTATCAATGTCTATCCGACTGATCAGCCTGAATATTCCGTCTTCAAGGGTACGCAGGGTTTCTTTACACCGTTCGGCACTACTACACCCGAGATCTATTCATGGGTAAGCGGCAGAGATGGCACAGTCGATAACACCAATAAGACCATCGGCACATCGGTAGATATGTCTCAGATGGGACTGGTAAAAGGTGCAATCACTACAACGATTACAGGCGGAACAGTAGGCGCCAACGTCTTTGGCGGTGGCAACGAAAGTCCTTCTGATAATAACGCAACGGTGCTTATAAAAGGCAATGCCCAGGTGGCGCTAGATGCTTTTGGCGGCGGTAACATCGCCCCCGTTGGTGGCAATACCAGCATCACTTTGGGCGAAGCTGGTATAACAGATAACACCCAGGTAACTCATTCTATCTATGGCGGTGGCGCGCTGGCTGATGTGGGCGGAAATACAAATGTCAATCTCTTCGGAGGTTCAGTGACTGATGTGTATGGTGGCGGACTCGGTGCCAAGGCAGGAGTTAATAGTGCCACGGCCGATGTGGCAGCTCTCGTCACGGGCAATACCACTGTCACTCTCGACGGCAGCATAGTTAGAGGCAATATCTTTGGTTGCAACAATCTTAATGGAACGCCAAAGGGCCATGCCTTTGTGGATATCAAAACAACTACTGCCAAGGGCACTGAATCGCAAGAGCATCCTTATTATGTGCTTGCCGTGTATGGCGGTGGTAACCTTGCTGCATATGTTCCAACCAATGCCAACGAAAAGACCGAGGTGCTTATTGAGCACTGTGATAACAGCATAGAAAATGTGTTCGGCGGCGGTAATGCTGCGGCTGTGCCTGGGACTGATGTCACCGTATGGGGCGGAAATATTGGACGTGTGTTTGCCGGTGGAAATGGCGCTTCGGCTCCTGCTGCCGTATCTAATGATACCCACGTCACCATCCATGGTGGAATGATAAATGAGGTCTATGGAGGTTCTAATACTGCTGGAGATATTGGTGGTATTATTTATGTTGATGTTGCTGAACAGAAGTATTTGGATAATGACCTATGTCCGGTCAATGTCAATGATCTTTATGGTGGTGGCAATCTTGCCAGCAGTAAAGCAGGGCATATCAGAATAGGTAAGTGCACGCTTATTGATCGTGTCTTCGGTGGTGCCAACAATGCCGATGTGTCTGGCGATATTGTGCTCAATATCAACGAGGGACATATTAATAACGTATTTGGAGGCAACAATAATGGTGGTAATATCAATGGTAATATAACCGTGAATGTTGACTGGAACGATGGCGTCACCACCGAGAATGCTAAGGTTGGCAATGTATATGGTGGTGGTAACATTGCTGCAATCAACAATGCCGAGCAGAAAATGATCATTGTGAATATCCTCAATGCAACTACTTCAGGTTCTGTCTTTGGAGGTGGCAAGGGTAAGACAGCTGTTGTTAAAGCTGATACTAAAGTGAACATCGGAGATTGGAACAATAATCATCACGCTATTGTTACAGGAAATGTTTTCGGTGGCGGTGACCTTGCTGCAGTCGAGGGCGTGTGCTATGTTAACATCCGTGACTGTAACACCATAATTACTGGCGACCTTTATGGTGGTGGTAATGCAGCACCTGTATATGAAACCAACACGACGGTTTGGGGCGGTACTATTGCCGGTAACCTATTTGGTGGTGGTAATGGTTTGAACACCAATCCTGAGACGGGCAATCCTAAGGGTGCGCAGGTAGGTTACAAGAGCGACGATACAACTGCAGATGGTACCGGTGATGCCAACACATACCTCTATGGCGGTACAATTGGAACTTGGAACGGAAGCACTTGTGAGTCGGGTGGTGGCGTGTTCGGCGGATCTAACTCGAATGGTAACATACGTGGTAACATTAATCTGAATGTTGATGAAATAGCTTGTACTGAAAGTGGAGCATCACAATGTCCGCTTAAGCTCCTCGAGGTATATGGTGCTGGCAATGAGGCTGCGTATGCAGGCGAAGGAATCACCTTTAATCTTGGTTGTGTTAGTTCACTCGGAGAAATATATGGTGGTGCGAAGGATGCTGATTTGAACCAGGATGTTGAGCTGAATATTAGAAGTGGTTACTTCAAAAAGGTCTTTGGTGGAAACAATCTGGGAGGCAAGCTAAACGGTAAGATTGTAGTCAACATTGATGAAACCGGTTGTAATCCTGTCATCATTGACGAACTCTATGGCGGCGGTAACCTGGCAGCTTACTCGGTATATGGCTATGAGGATGCTTTGGTTGATGGAAAGGTTGTTGTCAAGAATTCAGGCACAAAACTCTACAATGATCCACAGGTCAATATCATCTCATGTACCCGCATCGGCACTGTTTATGGCGGTGGCTATGGTGAAAGCGCAGTTATGGTGGGCAGCCCAACAGTGAATATCAACATGATTCCTGGTGATTATGCTGTCAGAATCGATTCCGATGGTGATGGAAATGCCGATAACAATTCCGGAGCTTTGGGTACTGTCGGAACAGTCTTCGGTGGCGGTAATGCTGCCGAGGTTATGGGTAATACCTATGTTAATGTGGGGACAGCGGCTGTCAAGGTTAAACATATGACTGGGGCAGACCAGACTACAGAATACGATGCCGGTGCCAACATTACCGGAAACGTTTACGGTGGCGGTAATCAGGCTGATGTGACCGGTAAGACCAACGTTACGGTAGGTCATGAGTAAATAGCACCGCTCAAACATAAAGAAACCCGTCCTGTTTTGGGAACCCCAAATTCAACTGGACGGGTGTTTTTTTACTTATTCTACCGGCTTGGTGTATGTGATGTCACTGCCCCAGGCGTCTTCTACGGTGATGCCGATGCCTGATTCCATGAAGGTCTTGACGCCGCCGTCGAACAATTTGCCGGTGTAGGTCGTAACCTGGTTCTTTTTCATTGGTACCTTTTCGAATACTGATTCTGTCAGGTTGTTGCCACGGGCATCAAATGCTGTGACGGTGATTTTGTATTCCACGTTCTCACTGCTTGGGAATGAATAGATTTCATATACCTTCTGGCCGGGTGAAACTGCTATTTCGTCAGTGTGCGGGCCTTTTGATGCTCCCCAACCTGTCAATGGGTTAAGGTTTCCACTACCACCGCTGCTGGAGAATGCAAGCTTTACAACATTTGACGGTATGTCATCGGCTATTGTGATGCGGAACTTAGCAACAGCCCGGCTCAGCGTAAGGTTGAAGTCGTTGCTGCCGTCGGCAGTAACATTGATAGTCTGGCAGTAATAGAAGGTATCAGTGGTCTTCAGCGTTTCCTTGTTGTTGAATGAAACGCTGTTTGACTTGGTCATGGTCGGGTTGCCGTCACCGTTGTGTGCGACGATTAACAACAGGTGCTGTCCTACGCTGAGGTCAAGGGCAAGTGAACCAAAACCTTCATCGCCCAGGTCCTGGGTTTCAAATACTTCACGCGTATCATCCTGGAAGAGTGCAAAGTGGATTTTCTTGCAGCAGTCGCTGGCCTGTGCTTTGGTCATGCCGTAGTAATCATCGAATGGAATCATGCCGAATGATGCGACATTCAGGTTGACCCTGACTTTCTGCGATGACTCTTCTGAAATGATTTCATGGATAGTTACGTTGCGGCATGAATTGAACACTGGACCGCTTGCCACAAGGGCTGCCATTCCGGCAATTGTAAGGTACTTGCGTCGGTTTGAACGCCATTGGTGCTGCAGCATCTGTCTGACAGACCTGCAAGCTGAAACTGAATAGTTTTTCATGTTTGTTATGTTTTTCCGATGGCAAAAATAGTGCCCGCATTCATGAAAAACAATGCGACATATTGCAATTGATATATGCAATATGTCGCAAAAGATATGTGTTATGAAACGCTCGTCAGCGTATTTCCTTAACTACTTTCTGAGTACCGTCCTGATAGAAAATGCGCTTCAGGTATACTCCCTGGGCCGGTTCTTCTATAATCTGGCCTGACAGCGATATGTATTCAACGCGTTCAATTTCATTGGCTACCGGTTCAATGCCGGTCGATGCCTTGTTGAATACGACTGATATCTCTATGTCGCCGTCGACCAGCAGGTCAAACTCGGTTTCGGTCAGGGTTTGGTTGCCAATTTTCATTCGCCTGATGGTGTAGCCTTCGGCTGGTACTATGCGTACGTGGGCGGTATCGCCATACAGGTAATAGCCTTCGCCTTCAAGGTGACCGCGGTCTGGGTCAGACGTGTTGATTGAAACAAGGAATGATGCCCTTACGAATTCGGCCGTAAGAGATCTTGGTCCCTTGACCGTGTATGAGAATGATGATTCTGTTGATGCGACTGTATCGGCCTCAAGCCATTGTGAAAGCCGGTATCCGTATTCCGGAACGGCTGTGATGGTAACTCTGGAATCATAAGATACGGTATCAGGGCCTGTGACAGAACCCTTGCCTTCACCGGTGGTCGAGTAGGTGTTAACGTACGTGTCTGCTATGAACAGTGCTTCAACAGCCGAGTTTTTGGTCAGGCTGAATGAACTGCTCATCTCGGTGCTGACGAGTTCAGAATTGACCAGCCAGCCGCCGAATGAGTAGTGGTCGCTGACTTGTGCTGTCAACTCTATGCTTTCGCGGAAAGCGGCTCGGGTCTTGCCCTGAACCTGGCCACCTTTAATATTATAGCTGTATGATATGTCAAATGAGTCACGTTCAAATACGGCCTGGATTGAGCGGTCGTTCAAGGCGATGAACTCAAGTGTAGGTTCGGCGCTTATGGACTGGCCGTTTTCGGTCCATGCAACGAACTTGAAGCCGTAGTCAGGCATGGCCGTGAGTTGGGCATCGGAATCATATTCGTAAATGCCGCTTCCGGTTACTGTGCCGCTGTCGGCAGGTATGGCATCAATCCTGAAGAGGTCAATGTCAATGGCGGCCGTCAGCTGCCGGGCTGCGCTGAACTTGAATGTGTACGGGTTCTCTTTTACGGTATCGCCATTTTCGCTTACCCAGCCGCTGAAGTGGTAGCCTGTAGCAGGTGTGGCTTTCAGTGTGACATCGGTCCCCGTTTCGTATATTCCGGTGCCTTCGATTGTGCCGTATGCGTTAGGCAGCACGGACAGGGCCTTTTGCTGCTCCTGTGAGAATACCGGAGTGAGTGTCAGGGTCTTGTATATGTCGAATGAAAGGGTAGGGCTGTTGCCAACCATTCCGTCGCCCAGTTGCCAGCCCACAAAGTTGTAACCGCTGTCAGGAATGGCTGTGATGCTGATTCCCGTGCCGTATTTGTATGTTGCGTTTTCAGTGCCTTCAACTGTGCCGCCTTCAGCAGTGTTGACTTTGAATATGCAGTTGTCAAGTTCAAAGCGGGCTTCAATGGTCTTGTTGTTGACTGCGGTGTACTTGTAGGTTGAAAGGATTGACAGTTTCTTGTCTCCGTCATACCAGCCGGCAAAGTGGTATCCCTGTTTTGCCTTGGCTGTCAGGGTGAGCTGCTGTCCTATGAAGGTTTCGGCGCCGCCGGTAGCCCTGCCGCCTTCGCCAGCAGTGACGGTTACGGTGCATGGGGTGTCGGCCATCTTCTTGATGTGTGCCAGCATTTTCTCAGCATAGCGCTTGCCAATCATGCGGTAGCCTTCGGCATTGAAGTGAAGGTTGTCACCGGCCTGTGGGCAGCCCGATGATGATGCCCAGTAGCACATGTCGGGGCTGAATGAGTTTGGAAGGCTCTGTATGATTGAGTTATGGCTTGCGCATGAGCCGCCAACTTCGGCACTTACCACTTCACCGGCAATGAGCGGAATTGAATTGGGCTCAATGTCAAGGTCGGCCAGAATGTTGTCATATACCTTCTTTACGTTTGAAGGCCAGTTGCGGTCACCGGTGTTGGTTTCGCCCTGGTGCAGCAGTATGCCCTTGATTACGCCGTCTTTCTGGGCAATCTTGGCCATCTCGATGAGCTTGCCGTAGGGGTTGCCGCCATATTCTGCAATGATGTTCTTCATCCATTGCTCCTGGTTCTGGGCGTACGACTGGTACTTTGACTTGTCGAACAGGTCTATGCTGCAGCCTGCAACGGCTACCATGACTACACCTACGCGGACATTTTCGGGCAGGTTCTCTACCATGGTGCGGCCGAAATAGTCGGCAGGGGTGAGTCCTGTTGAGCATCGGGCCAGAGGTGGAACGGCGGTACGCCATGTTCCGGCCTTGCCAGTGCTGCAGTCTACTACGTTGAGGGTTTGGAAACGGCTGTCAACGCCGGTCTTGTCCTGGTTCTGTGGTGCTGCCTGACCCTCCATGTTGGACTGGCCAATGCATAGGTAAATGTAGAAGTTCGGGTCTGGCTGGGCTATGGCAGCCTGGGCGGCAAGAACAAGTCCGGCCATGACCATGATTGTTTTCCTGAGTAGCGTTTTATTCATAAGCATTTTGTGTTGTTACTGCACACTTCTTGGGAAAGTGAGTCTGTTTACTGACCAAAGATAGTGATTATATGGTGTCCTATAAAGAAAAGTCAGTACATTTACATGCACAATCTTTTGTGCTAAGGTATTTCTAAAGTTTTAAAGTTATGTCTGGAAGAAAATTCTGTGCAAAGTTGCTGAAACTGATGGGTTGGACTGTCGATGATCCGCAGTTGCCTACCGATAAGAAACTGATTATCCTGGGTGCTCCGCATACCTCAATATGGGATTTCATAGTTGCATGGCTGTTCTACTATTCGATAGGTGGCTGGGCCCGATGCATGGTCAAGAAGGAACTCTTCTTTTTCCCCCTGGGCTGGATTCTGCGCAAGATTGGTGCAATTCCAATTGACAGGAAGAATTCAACAAGCATTATCCGCAGCGTAATATCCGAGATAGAGAAGTCCGATAATTTCTGCCTGGCCATTGCCCCTGAGGGTACCCGCAAGCCGGTCCGCCGCTGGAAGACAGGCTTCCACCTGATTGCCCGCGCTACCGGACTGCCTGTATATATGGGCTATTTCAACTGGGATGGCAAGCATATTGGCTATGGCAAGAAGGTCGAACTGACCGATGATGCTGCTGCCGACATGCGCCGCATACAGCAACTCTACGAAGACATGAACATGAAGGGCAAGTTCAACGAGAACTACCTTACAAAGTAATGTCAAAAAGGCATAACGCTCCCTGAATTCCGTGTCAAAATGGCATGTTTGGGTTCGGGGAGCGTTGTTTGTATTGTTCTATCCAGAATAGGTTTTAAAAATGAAATACTATGGAAATGAACAATTACAATCAGAAAAACGGGTCGGCAAACCTGGAACAGTTTGCCATGAACCTGAACGAGAGGGCAAGAAGCGGAAAGCTTGACCCTGTGATTGGCCGTGACGATGAGATAAGGCGCGTGTTGCAGATTCTGAGCCGCCGTACCAAGAACAATCCAATACTTATAGGTGAGCCGGGTACCGGCAAGACCGCCATAATTGAGGGACTTGCCCAGCGTATAATGCGCGGTGACGTGCCCGAGAACCTGAAATCAAAGGTTGTCTATTCACTTGACATGGGTGCGCTGGTTGCCGGCGCCAAGTATAAGGGCGAGTTTGAGGAGAGACTGAAGGGTGTAATCAACGAAGTCATCAATTCAAACGGCAACTTCATTCTCTTCATTGACGAAATACACACTCTTGTAGGTGCCGGAGCAGGTGAGGGGGCCATGGATGCAGCCAACATACTCAAGCCAGCCCTTGCACGCGGTGACCTGCGCGCAATTGGTGCAACAACCCTGAACGAGTACCAGAAGTACTTTGAGAAGGACAAGGCACTGGAGAGGCGTTTCCAGACCGTCATGGTTGATGAACCCGATGTGCAGAGTTCAATCTCCATTCTCAGGGGCATAAAGGAGAAGTACGAGAACCATCACAAGGTCCGTATCATGGACGAAGCCGTGATAGCTGCCGTTGAGTTGTCAAACCGTTACATTACCGAGCGTTTCCTGCCTGACAAGGCCATTGACCTGATGGACGAATCGGCCTCCAAGCTGCGTATGGAACGCAATTCCGTGCCCGAGGAACTCGATGAGATTACCCGCAGGCTGAAACAGCTTGAGATAGAGCGCGCTGCAATCAAGCGTGAGAATGATGAGGTCAAGCTGAAGCAGCTGAACCAGGTGATTGACGGGCTGCAGAACGAAGAGAAGACCATCCGTGAAAAATGGGAGCAGGAAAAGAGCCTGGTTGAGAAAATACAGCAGTCCAGGCAGCAGATAGAGCAGCTTAAGCGTGAGGCTGAAAACGCTGAGCGTGAGGGCAATTATGGCCGTGTGGCTGAAATCCGCTACGGCAAGCTCAAGCAGATTGAAGACGAGATAGAGCAGACAAGCCGGAAACTGCATGATTTCCAGGGGGCCGATGCTCTGGTGAAAGAGGAAGTTACTGCCGATGATATAGCCGAGGTGGTATCGCGCTGGACCGGTATTCCCGTGAACCGCATGCTGCAGAGCGAGCGTGAGAAACTGCTCCATCTTGAGGATGAACTGCACAAGAGGGTAGTAGGTCAGGAGGAGGCTATAAGCGCAATTGCCAATGCCGTACGCCGCAGCCGTGCCGGACTGCAGGATCCGAAGAGACCTATCGGCTCATTCATATTCCTGGGCTCGACCGGCGTGGGCAAGACCGAACTGGCCAAGGCCCTGGCTGAATACCTGTTCAATGACGAGAAGCTGATTACCAGGATTGACATGAGTGAATACCAGGAGAAGTTCTCGGTAACACGTCTTCTTGGTGCCCCTCCGGGCTACATCGGATATGATGAGGGCGGTCAGCTGACCGAGGCTGTCAGGCGCAAGCCGTACTCGGTAGTGCTGTTCGATGAAATTGAGAAGGCGCACCCTGATGTGTTCAACACACTGCTGCAGGTGCTTGATGACGGCCGCCTGACCGACAACAAGGGCAGGACCGTCAACTTCAAGAACACAATCATAATCATGACCAGCAACCTGGGCAGCCAGTACATTCAGCAGGAGGCTGAAAAATATACCGAGGCAAACAGGAACGAATGGCTTGAGAAGACTCACGGTCATCTCATGGAGATGCTCAAGCAGACCATCCGTCCTGAGTTCCTGAACCGTATTGATGAAACCATACTGTTCATGCCGCTCAGGAAAGACGAAATCCGCCAGATTGTGCAGCTGCAGATTGATTCCGTATGCCGCATGCTGAAAGACAACGGCGTGGAACTGCGCGTTTCAGACAAGGCCGTCGACTATATTTCTGATGCCGGCTATGACCCTGAATTCGGCGCACGTCCGGTCAAGCGTGCCATTCAGAACCTGCTTCTGAACAAGCTGTCAACCGACATTCTTGCCGGCACGATTGACCGCCAGAAACCCGTCCTGGTTGATATCGGCCCCGACGGTGCGCCCGTCACAGTCCAGCTGTGACGGGATCACTTGACACCTTTCATGACAATCTTGACGCTGTTCTTCTGCTTCAGGGTGTTGAGGATAGCCTTTGAAACGTCCTGCATGGTAATGCTGTTCAGTGTTGATTCCCAGTCTGTATGGGTATCAAGGCCGGTCATGATGTACTCCAGCATGACATTCTGCCAGTAACCGTTCTCGCGAAGTGCCTCCTGGTGATTCTTTATCATGTACTCCTTCACCTTGGCCAGGTTCTCTTCGGTTGAACCCTTTTCAGAGAACTCCTGGAGAATCTGCTCTATGATATCGTTAAGGTGCTCGAACTTCTCCGGGTCAGTCTGGTACTGGATCTGGAGAAGTGCTTTCTTTTCTGGATCGCTCTGGATGTTTGCCTGGGTTGCTACACCGTATGTACCACCTTCCTTTTCACGGACCTCTTCGGTATAGACAATGTCAAGTATCTGACCTGCAATGTCATAAGCAAGCATATTCTTCAGCGAGTACTTGGCCTTTCCGCTCTCGACGAAGAGTACGGTCGCCATTTCCTGCTCCATCTGGCGCTCGAATATGACAGTGTTGCTGCCCTTGCTCATTGGCAGGTTGTTCTTGTACTTTTCCTTCTTTCCGACTGATGGGAGTGAAGCAATGTACTGTTCTATCAGAGGAGTAATCTCTTCTTCTGAAATTGCACCGGTAATGATGAAGTTGAAGTCGGCTGCATTGGCAAAGCGCTCGGCGGCAATCTTCATGATGTTGTCGTAGTTGACGTTGTCAATATCGGCTGACTTGGTCTTGGTGATTCGTGGGTTGTTGTCGTACAGATACTTGTAGATGGTATCCTGAAGCGCGGATATAGGGTTGCTCTCGGCGTTCATCAGTGTTGCCTTCGTACGTGTCTGCCATGACTTGAATGCATCGCCATCGGGGCGCTGGGCTGTAAAGTAGAGGTGTGTCAGCTGCATCATGGTTTCAATGTCCTTAGGAGTTGAGCTGGAGCTCATGCTTTCAGTAATCTTGCTGATAGATGGTGACACTGAAACCTTTTTGCCTGCCAGCACCTTGTTCAGGTCAACTATATTGAATTGGCCTACACCGCCTACAGTGAACACGTCAATGTTCTTCAGGTCAAGAGCCATATCATCAGGGTAGAGTGAAGTTCCGCCCCAGCTGAATGCGCGCATCTGGATATTATCCTTGTTGAAATCTGTCTGCTGGAAATATACTGTCGCACCGTTGGAGAGCTTGAACATCTTGTATCCGAACTTGGAATCCTTGCTTGATACAATCTTGCCTGGGGTTGGCAACTGGGCCATCAACGGCTCGTCTGATGTTGAGTCAATATACGGCTCAATATCTTCAGCAGCAACTGCTTCCAGCATTTTTGCAACATCGGACTCTGATGGATAGACCACGTCCTCCTTGTCAGGAAGCATTGAAACGACTACCAGGTTGGAGTCCGATACAAGTTCCTGCAGATACTGGTTGATTACCTCGATACCAATCTGGGGAACCAGGCTACTAAACAGCGCGTATTCATTTTCAATGCCCATAATCGGTTCATTGTCAATGAAATGTCTTACATATTCGCTACAGAATGATGCGCTCTTCTGCTTCTCTCTCTGGTTGTACTGTGATTCAATCTGTGTCAGGAAGTCAGCTTTGAAACGCTCGTACTCCGAACCTGTGAAACCATTGCGGATGGCGCGGAGCATTTCGCGGTACAGAGTCTGCATGGCGTTGGCCATCTCTTTCTCGTTGCTATATACTGCACCTGTCAAGGCACCCTCGGTCTTTGAAAGGAAGAAGTCGTCATCGCTGACGCTGGCCTGCATGAACGGTGGTTCAGGTGACTGGGTCATCTCGTGCAGACGCAGGCTGAGCATGGTAGATACAGCTGCGTTGGCGTAGTCAATGATTGCGTAGTTGAGCGAACTCTTCATTTCGGCAGGAACAGGTTCATGCTTCATGAAGATGAATGTGACTGCATATGGCTGCTCCTTGTCCTTGGCCAGTGCAATGATTGGCTCCTTGTTGTCCTCAATTGGCAGATAGTAGCGCTCGGCAGGATTGACTGGGGTAGGGATGACTGAGAAGATCTTCTGGATTTTCTTCTCAACTTCATCTACATCAATGTCACCGACTATGACAATTCCCTGCTGGTCAGGACGATACCACTTTTCATAGTAGTCACGGATTGCCTGGTATGGGAAATTGTCAATGACTTCGATCAGTCCTATAGGCATGCGCTCGCCGTACTTGTTGCCAGGATAAATCTTTGGCAGTATCTGTTCGTACTGACGGATCTGCGCGTTGCGACGGCTGCGCCACTCTTCGTGGATAACGCCACGCTCGTGGTCAATGTCATCGGCCTCCAGGAGAAGTCCGTTGGCCCAGTCGTACAGAATGTAAAGGCATGAGTCAATCGCTGTAGGGAATGTTGCAACAGGCACATTGTCAATGTTATATACGGTTTCGTCAATGCTTGTGTATGCATTCAGGTCACCACCGAACTGTACGCCTATTGACTCACAGTACTTGACTATGCCGTTGCCCTTGAAGTGTTCGGAACCGTTGAAGCACATGTGCTCCAGGAAGTGGGCAAGTCCGCGCTGCTCCTCCTCTTCAAGAATTGAGCCGACCTTCTGAGCAATGTAGAAGTTGGCCTGTCCCTTGGGCTCTTCGTTGTGACGGATGTAGTAGGTGAGTCCGTTTTCAAGTTTTCCAATCTTGACCTCCTTGTCAACAGGAAGTTCAGGTACGGCCATCTGGGCCTGTACTTCAGTGCCTGCCAGAAGAATTAAAGAGGCAGCCACAATTGTTAGTTTATTCATTTTCTGCATATTTTGAATCATCTCTTTTTTCTTGATCTAGGGCATGTGTCACTGTAGGAACAGCATGAGCAGTTGCCTTTGCCTTGCCTTTTCCTGCTTATGATTACTGTCAATGCTCCTATGAATGCCGATACAATGGCTGTAAGTATAATGACTGTTGCCGTATTCATAATCTGTTTACTATAAAAATATTCCTGCAATCATGTAGCATGCCAGTGCTGCGACCCATGCCACGGCACACTGGAACAGCGCTACAAATACGGCCCAACCGCCGCCAAGTTCACGCTTCACGCTGGTTATGGCCGCAATACATGGGGTGTAGAGCAGGCAGAATACCAGCATTGGGATAGCCGTCAGCACTGTAATCTGGGAAGTCACGCCAAGAACTTCCATGGTCGATACTACGCTCTCCTTGGCCATTATGCCGCTGATGAGCGATGTCACAATCCTCCAGTCTCCCAGTCCCAGAGGCTTGAACAGCGGTGCAATCATTCCTGAGATTACTGAAAGCATGCTTCCTTCTCCGTTCTCAACCAGGTTGAACCTGAAGTCAAATGACTGCAGCAGCCATATCACGATTGATGCCACGAATATGATTGTGAACGCTTTCTGAAGGAAGTCCTTGGTCTTGTCCCAAAGCAGGTGAGCCACATTCCGCATGCTGGGAAGTCTGTAGTTCGGCAGTTCCATGACGAACGGTGCTGCCTCGGCATTGCGGTGGATTATCTTCATGGCCAGCGCAACCAGTATTCCTACCAGGATTGCAAAGAGGTAGAGACCTACCAGCACAGCACCTCCGTGACCGGGGAAGAATGCTGCAGTGAAGAATGCGTAGATTGGAATCTTTGCGGAACAGCTCATGAACGGGATGAGCAGGATAGTTCGCTTACGGTCTCGGGCCGATGGCAGTGTCCTGGTGGCCATGACGGCCGGTACGGAGCATCCGAACCCTATCAGCAGCGGAACTATTGAGCGTCCTGACAGTCCAATACGTCGCAGCAGACTGTCGGTCACGAATGCAATTCGGGCCATGTATCCGCTGTCTTCAATCAGGCTGAGGAAGAAGAACAGTATAATTATAATAGGTACGAAACTTACTACGCTTCCCACACCGCCGAATATGCCGTTTGACACCAGTGAAATGATTGCCGGTGTGACATTCGCCTTGACCATGGCGTCTTCACATACTGCTCCGAGTCCGCTGATTACCTGGTCCAGAAGGTCCTGAAGCGGTGCTCCCAGAAAATCAATTGAAAGCCAGATGACGCTGCACATGATCAGCACGAACAGCGGAATTGCTGTCCATTTGCCTGTCATGATGCGGTCTATGCGCTTGCTGCGCAGGTATTCCCGGCTTTCGTGAGGCTTGACTACGGTATGGCTGCACAGGTCTGATATGAAGTGGAAACGCATGTCGGCAATGGCTGCTGACCGGTCCAGACCACGCTCGGACTCCATCTGCAGGATAATCTTCTCTATGGTTTCCTTTTCAGCCTGGGTCAGGTCCAGGGCATTTATGATCTCCTGGTCACCCTCGATGATCTTGTCAGCAGCAAAACGGCCCGGTATTCCAGCCCTTTCGGCATGGTCTTCAATCAGGTGCATTATGCTGTGCAGGCAACGGTGCACTGCGCCGCCGTGGTCTTCCTTGCCGCAGAAGTCCTGGCGCGCCGGCGTTTCATTGTACTGAGCAATGTGGACCGCGTGTTCCACCAGTTCCTTTATGCCTTCTCCCTTGGAGGCCGATATGGGTACGACCGGTATTCCCAGCGTCTTTTCCATTTCGTTGATACGGATGGAGCCGCCGTTTCCAGTCAGTTCATCCATCATGTTCAGCGCCAGCACGACCGGTATGCCCAGTTCCATCAGCTGGACTGTCAGATAGAGGTTTCTCTCAATGTTTGTAGCATCGGCACAATTGATTATGCACTTTGGGCGCTGCTGCATTATAAAGTCACGCGTCACCAGTTCCTCAGTGGTGTAGGGCGACAGCGAATATACTCCAGGCAGGTCTGTGACCAGGGTGTCAGGCATGCCTATGATCTGACCGTCCTTGCGGTCTACGGTCACGCCAGGGAAATTGCCTACATGCTGGTTCGAGCCGGTCAGACGGTTGAACAGCGTGGTCTTTCCGCAGTTCTGCTGGCCTGCCAGTGCAAATGTCAGTACCGTGCCTTTCGGCAGTTTCTTTTCGTGGGTGGGGTCATGGTACTTTCCTGCTTCACCGAAGCCCGGGTGGGCATTGTGTTCGTGAAGGTATAGGCTGTAACCGAAATCCTTGTCTGCTGCATTGACGTTCACGTCTTTTTCTTCAGAGACGATGCTGTTGACTTCAGTCACTTCTATTTCACGCGCTTCGGCCAGGCGCAATGATAGGGTATAGCCTCGTACCAGGAGTATCATTGGATCTCCCATTGGTGCGAACTTCTGCACCTTGATTTCTGAACCAGGAATGATTCCCATGTCCAGAAAGTGCTGCCGGAGTGCCCCGTGTCCCCCAACTACTGACACGACAGCCTTCTGACCGGCTTTGAGTTCTGATAAAGTCATTTTTTTCCCTTTTTAGTTGTTTATTGGTATTTGGTTAATTAAGACTGTTTGCCGATTTATGTATAGTATGATTGTTTTCAGTTATTCTTCATGAATTCCTCAACATCATCAGGATGGTAAGGAATTGTGTTCTTGCCGAGTACGCGGCATCCGTTTTCTGTTATAAGTATATCGTCTTCAATCCTGATGCCGCCAAAGTCACGGTATTGCTCAATCCTGTCATAGTTCAGGAATTCGCGGTGCATGCCCTCGGACTTCCATTTGTCAATCAGGGCAGGAATGAAGTAGATTCCAGGTTCGTCTGTCATGACGAATCCTGGCTGCAGACGGCGTCCGCAGCGCAGGCAGTTGGTTCCGAACTGTTCTGACGGGCGGACTTCATCATCAAATCCTACATAGATCTGGCCAAGTCCCTCCATGTCATGTACGTCCATACCCATCATGTGTCCAAGTCCGTGCTGCAGGAACATGGCGTGTGCACCTGCCTGTACGGCATCTTCGGTGTTGCCCTTCATGAGTCCCAGGTCTTTCAGGCGGTCAGTCATGAGACGGCATACGTCAAGGTGCATGTCCATCCACTTGAGTCCCGGACGGGCCTTCTCGATTGTCAGGTCATGGCAGGCTTCAACGATTGAATATATTTCACGCTGCTTGGTGGTGAACTTGCCGTTGATTGGCATTGTCCTGGTATTGTCTGAACAGTAGTTGTTGACGGTTTCTGCACCTGCATCGACCAAAAGGAAACGTCCCGATTCAAGGGCTTTCAGTGATGGGTCGCCGTGGAAAATCTCACCGTGCATTGACACAATACTGCTGAATGATACCTTGGCGCCGCGTGACATGGCGATTCCTTCCATGAGTCCTCCTATTGATTTCTCTGTGACTCCTGGCTTGCAGGCCTTCATTGCACCTGTATGCATAAGGTAGCCTATCTCCATGGCCTTCTCAATCTCCTCAATTTCAGCGGCTGACTTGACTGCGCGCATGTCAACCACGGCCTTGATGAACTTGACCGATGCTCCGGCACGGGCCTGCAGCGGGTGCATGCCCAGCAGGTCACTCAGCTGAATCATGTGGTCATGACGGTAAGGCGGCAGGTAGTGTACGGTGCGTCCGCTCTTGCGGGCTGCATCAATCATTGCTGCCAGCTGGGCCATTGGAGCGCTGTTCTCAACTCCGCATTCGGCTGCCAGGTCGGCCACTGAGGGCACAAAGCCTGTCCATATAATGTCTTCTATGTCAATGTCATCGCCAATGAGCCACTCTTTTCCGCTTTCGCAGTCAATGACGGCAGCCAGATTGTCGCGGTCCTGACCGAAATAATAGAGGAAGGAACTGTCCTGGCGGAATGTGTAGCCGTTGGCAGGGTAGTTGCACGGGGCATTGTTGTTGCCCAGGAATATCATTATGCCTTCACCGACCTTCTCTCTGAGAATGCGGCGGCGCTCTGAATAGGTTTTCTTGTCAAAAAGCATATAGTAATGGTTTTATTGTAATTTCACTTTTACCTTGCCGAACTTGAGTCCGATTTCTATCTGGACAGGTATGTGGCGTTCGTCATCGGTAACATAAATCTTGAGAATCTCCTTTTCGGTGGTACCGTTCTTCTCCTTTCTCTTCTCAATGAGCGAGAATGCCAGGCAGTCATACTTGCTGCCGCCTGTCCTGATTGTCTCGGACCCCTCGTAGACGAGTGTCTCGTTCACTATTTCGGCCGATTCGGCCAGCATGTAGCTGAACTGCCTGCCCTTCTTCACATTCTTTGTGTCCATTGTGCGGGCAACAGCAATAATGCTTACAAGGTCATATACAGGCTTGGTGAATGTCGAGTCAAGGGTCTTGACCCGGCCGTTCTTGTATTTCTTCATCAGCTCGGCCCTGTACTTTCCTGAAGAGAGGGTAGTGAACTTGGCTGTCTCGTAGACAATGTCATCGCCCTCAAAGCAGTGCTTGTGGAAATATACCGGAATGATGTCGGGAGTGATTATTGTCTCAAGCGTGTCAAGCATGGGGAAAATCTTTTCGGCAGCCTTGCCGGTCTTTGCAATCAGTGTAATCTTGAATGCGTCTTTCCCATTGTACTTGATGGCGGTAGTCTTCAGGTAGGCATCGCCTCCCTTGACCGGACCCATGTTCAGTGAATAGCTCAGTGTTTCACCGGCAACAAGTACCTTGCCGGCAGGTGCAGAATATGCTAACGCGCTGAAAAGCAGCAATGTCAATGCGACGAGATGTCTTTTCATAGTTTACGAATTATTAAAGTGATACAAATATACTAAATAAATTTCAGTTGTTCTCTTAACTTTTTCCCGGTATACCTATAATATAACCGTAAGCCGCCAAAGTAAAAAGGCGTAATGGTTGGCAAGGACAAATAATAAATCATACAGAAATGAAGAAATCTTTTATGATGGCTGCAGTCATGTTGCTTGCAGCAAGCGTTTCGGTAAGCGCAAAGAAGAAGGAAGAGAAGGAAATCCTTTTTGGTGTTAAGTCTGGTGTTGTTACCATTTCACAGGATATGGGTGAGATGCCTGATTTCGGTGCAATGGGCGGAGGTCGTGGCTTTGGCGGCGGTGATATGCCAGCTTTCAATATGAGTGACATGTCTGAGAAGATCTATTTTGATGATTATGGTCGCAAGACAGCCCGTGTAACTGTTTATGGTGAGCGTGTTACACGTACTATTACTATTGCTGATTCAACTTACACAATCAATGATACAGAGAAGACTGCAACAGTTAACCCTGTATTCGGTGGTCGTCGTGGCGGTGGCCGTGGCGGTATGATGGGCGGCTTTGGCATGATGGGTGGTGCCAGCGTAGGTGTCATTGGTACAATTGACTGGCTTAATCTTGACAAGAAGGTTATCAAGAAGAACAAGATCAAGGAACTTGGTGAGGAGATAGTTGCCGGCAAGTCTTGCAAGAAGTATTCATATCGCATTATGAACGCACAGATGGGTACTACTACCAATGTTACTATCTGGGTTTACAATGGTGTTCCATTGAAGACTGAGACAATGAACGACTGGTCAAACAGTCCAATGACAACAACTGCTGTTGAATTCCAGGAGGCCAGTGTTGCCAAGGAGTTCTTTGAGCTCCCAGAGGGTTGCGTTGTTTCACAGCCTCAGATGCGTGACTTCGGTGGCTTTGGCGGCGGTGACTTCGGTGGTTTCGGCGGCGGTGACTTCGGTGGTTTCGGAGGTGGCGGCTTCGGCGGCGGCATGGGCGGCTTTGGCGGCGGCTTCTGATTAGCAATAATAAGTGAATAAATACTAAATACGGCCTTCGGATTCGGAGGTCGTATTTTTTTGTTGTATCTTGGTAGCCGGTTTTTTGCACCGGAAAAGGCAACAATCAATTTTAATATACAATAATGAAAAAGAACAATCTGTTTACAGCAGTAGGTGTTGTAGCCGTAGGTCTTGCTCTCTGTTCAGCCGAGCCTTACAAGGATAAGACTCTGTCCCCTGAAGAGCGTGCCAAGGACCTGGTAAGCCGTCTGACACTCCAGCAGAAGGCTACTCTCATGCAGAATACATCGGCTGCTATTCCTGAGTTTGGAATCAAGGGTTATGACTGGTGGAACGAGGCTCTCCATGGAGTAGGACGTGCCGGTATTGCAACTGTATTCCCACAGTCAATCGGTATGGCGGCTTCATTTGATGATGCCCTCCTGCTCGATGTGTTTACCGCTGTCAGTGACGAGGCCCGTGCCAAGTCAACACAGTCAAGCAAGAACGGAAAACTTAACCGTTACCAGGGTTTGACTTTCTGGACTCCTAACGTGAATATCTTCCGTGATCCGCGCTGGGGCCGTGGCCAGGAGACTTACGGTGAAGACCCGTATCTGGCAAGCCGCATGGGTGTTTCAGTCGTATTCGGCCTTCAGGGTCCAGCTGATTCAAAGTATGACAAGCTTCATGCTTGTGCAAAGCATTTTGCAGTACACAGCGGTCCGGAATGGAACCGTCATGAGTTCAATGCCGAGAACATTGACCCGCGTGACCTGCGCGAGACATACCTTCCTGCATTCAAGGCTCTCGTAATGGAAGCCGGCGTAAAGGAGGTTATGTGTGCATACAACCGCTATGAGGATGACCCATGCTGCGGCAGCGACCGCCTGCTTCAGCAGATTCTTCGCAACGAGTGGAACTATCAGGGCATAGTAGTATCGGACTGCTGGGCTATCAATGACTTCTTCCAGAAGGGACATCACGAGACTGAGCCCGATGCAAAGCATGCAGTTTCAAAGGCCGTAATCACTGGTACAGACCTTGAGTGCGGCAGCTCATATGCAAACCTGCCACAGGCTGTTGCCGATGGCCTTATTACCGAAGAGCAGATCAATGTTTCTGTAACCCGCCTTATGAAGGCCAGGTTCGAACTTGGTGAGATGGATGATCCTGAAGATGTTGAATGGACCAAGATTCCATACAGCGTTGTTGACAGCCGTGAGCACAGGGCACTTGCCTTGAAGATGGCTCAGGAGAGTATGGTTATGCTGAAGAACAAGGGCATACTTCCTTTGAAAAAGAATGCCAAGATTGCTGTCATTGGCCCGAATGCAAACGATTCAGTTATGCAGTGGGGTAACTACAGCGGTACTCCAAGCCGCACCGTTACACTCCTGTCTGCTGTACAGTCACGTGTAGGCAATGTCATTTATGACCGCGGTTGTGACTATGCTGAAAAGTCTCTCTCACTGCGCAGCCTGTTCAGCCAGTGCTCAGCAGAGGGTTCACAGGGCTTCAAGGCTGAGTATTGGAACAATGCCAATTTCGAGGGCGATGTTGACGTTAACCGCCACCATTCAACTCCTTTCCGCTTTACCACAGCCGGTGCTACTGTATTTGCTCCAAACGTTAACCTGACAAACTTCTCTGCAAGATACACTGCAACATTTACTGCAAAGGAGGATGGTGACGTAGCATTCTACTTCATGAACCAGGGTCAGGTTCAGCTGTTCGTTGACGGTGAGCGCGTAGCTTACAGCAACCGCAGCAATACCAACTACAGAAAGGGTCACACACTCCAGGCCAAGGCCGGCCAGTCATATGAGATTGAGGTTCGCTTCTCTTCACCACGCGGTGAGGCTGCCCTGAACTTCGACCTTGGTTATGAGGAGGAAATCAGCCCAGAAAAGTCAGCTGAAAATGTAAAGGATGCCGATGTAGTTATCTTCGCAGGCGGTATTGCTCCATCACTTGAAGGTGAGGAGATGCCTGTAAGCATTGACGGATTCAAGGGTGGTGACAGAACAAAGATTGAACTTCCAGAGGTTCAGGTTGAGTTCGTGAAGGCACTCAAGAAGGCCGGCAAGAAGGTAATCTTCGTGAACTATTCCGGTTCTGCAATGGGTCTCGCTGCCATTGAGCCTGAGGTCGATGCAATTATCCAGGCCTGGTATCCAGGTGAAGAGGGTGGTAATGCAGTTGCTTCAGTTATCTTCGGTGAGTACAATCCTGCAGGCCGCCTGCCTGTAACATTCTACAAGAGCACAGACCAGCTGCCTGACTTCCTTGACTACTCAATGAAGGGCCGCACATACCGTTATATGACTGAGGCTCCTCTCTATCACTTCGGTTATGGCCTCAGCTTCAGCAAGTTCAAGTATGGACGTGCAAAGCTCAGTGCCAAGACAATCAGTGCCGGTGAGAAGGTTACCCTGACTGTTCCTGTAAAGAACAAGGGCAAGATGGACGGCGATGAGGTTGTTCAGGTTTACATCAGCCGCGTTGGTGACAATGAGGGTCCTTCAATGACTCTGAGAGGTTTCAAGCGCGTAAACATTGCCAAGGGCAAGAAGCAGAATGTTGAGATTGAACTCACTGCTGACAGCTTTGAGTGGTTCGATACCAATTCAAACAACATGGCTCTGCTGCCAGGCAAGTACATTGTTTACTATGGTGCTTCAGCAAACAAGAAGCAGCTCAAGAAGACAACAATCACTGTGAAGTAATTCTTCACTCCCTATACAAAGAAAGCCTGTCCGCTCTGGACAGGCTTTCTTATTTCCATGATTCTGCCGTACATCTTCATTATGCCGGTAATGTTTCGCGCATATTCCCTTGAGGGGTCTCGCCACCCGCCGCGCGATGGGCGGGGGAACCATGAGAGAAGATGGTGGACAGAAAACTTGTTTTCAGGACAGCATCGGAACGAATGGTGGGACGTAGCGAAGCGGAGCCCCCGAAAGGGATATATGCGCAGAAACTATGATGTTGCCGGCATATTGAAGATCCCTTTACTTGATGATGTCGAGCTGGCGCAGCAGGGCTTCAGGCTCAGGGTCATGACCGCGGAACTCGCGGTAGAGCTGGCTTGCATCGACTGAACCACCCATCTCGAGAAGATGACGGAACTTGGCAGCAGTAGCAGCATCGAAAATGCCGTTCTCCTGGAAGAGTGAGAAACCGTCAGCAGCGAGCACCTCGGCCCACTTGTATGAGTAGTAGCCAGCAGCGTAACCGCCAGAGAAGATGTGTGAGAATGAAGTTGAAGTGATGCAGCCCGGAACAACAGGCAGGACATTTGAAACAGTTGTGTAGGCGTTCTCAAAGTCAAGCGCGCTCATTTCAGGTTCAGCATTGATAGTGTGCCATGCCATGTCGATAGTGCCGAAGTTCAGCTGGCGCATGTGGTAATAAGCTGACATGTAGTTCTTTGCATTGACAATCTTCTGAACAAGTTCAGCAGGGATGGGCTCACCAGTCTGGTAGTGCTTGGCAAATGTGTTCAGGAATTCAGGCTCATAACCCCAGTTCTCCATAATCTGTGAAGGCAGCTCAACAAAGTCATGGTCAACGCTCGTGCCTGTCAGGCCAGGATAGCGGCCCTGTGCAAGCATGCCGTGCAGTGAATGGCCAAACTCATGCAGAAGGGTGGTGAACTCATCATGGGTGAGCAGTGAAGGCTTGTCGGCAGTAGGCTTGGTAAAGTTGGTAACCAGGCTGATGAACGGGCGGTGCTCCACGCCGTCCTGGATATACTGCTCGCTGAATGATGTCATCCATGCTCCGTTGCGCTTGCTTTCGCGTGGGAAGAAGTCGGCATAGAAGAGTGCCAGGTGTGAACCGTCCTTGTCAAAGACATCGTATACCTTAACATCCTTATGATATACGGGGAGGTCGGTTTCAACGAACTTGAGGCCATAGAGCCTGTTGGCCAGGCTGAACACGGCATTGATGCAGTCGTCAAGGCGGAAGTAAGGCTTGAGTTCCTCAACGCTCAGGTCATAGTATTCAACCCTCATCTTCTCGGCATAATATGAGAAGTCCCAAGGCATGAGCTGGTCACCCTCAAAGCCGTTTTTCCTGGCATATGCCTCAAGGTCAGCAAGTTCCTTCTTGGCAACCGGAAGGGCAGGGTCCATAAGCTTTGCCATGAAAGCCCTTACATTGTCACCGCTCTTGACCATGCGCTCTTCGGTCTGGTAGTCAGCATAGTCCTTGTAACCCAGAAGCGCTGCTTCCTTATAGCGCAGTGTGGCCATCTTCTTGATGACTTCTGAATTGTCGGTCTCACCGCCGAAAGCGCGTGAGTTGTATGCCTTGTATATCTTCTCGCGCAGGTCGCGGCGGTCAGCATATTTCAGGAAACCGGAATAGCTTGGGGCAGACAGGTCGAAGCGGTAACCATCAACTTCCTTGTCCTGTGCAGACTGCTTTGCTGCATCAAGTACGAATTCAGGAATGCCGGCAATCTCATCGGCCTCAGTCAGTACCATTGAGAACGCATTTGTCGATGCCAGTACGTTCTTGCTGAACTCAAGCGAGAGAAGTGAGAGCTGCTGCTGAATGTCTTCGTAGGTCTTCTTGTCTTCGTCATTGAGTGCTGCACCGCTGCGGGTGAATGACTTGTATGTCTTTTCAAGCAGCTTCTCCTGGTCGTAGTCAAGGTTCAGGCTGCTGCGCTGTTCGTAAACTTTTTTAACCTTGCTGAAAAGAGTTGCGTTATGGCTGCTGTACATTGAGAGCTCAGTCATCATTGGCGATATTTCTTCGGCTATTTCCTGAAGTTCATCGCTGTTGTGGGCCTCCATGAGATTGTAGAAGACCGATGCCACGTCGCTGAGCTTGCGTCCGCTGTACTCAAGGGCCTCGATGGTGTTCTGGAAGGTAGGCTCTTCGGGATTGTTTACTATGGCATCAATCTCTTCCTTGGCCATCGCAATGGTCTGCCTGAAGGCCGGGAGATAATGACTGTTCTCAATCTTGTCGAATTGAGGTGCTCCGTACTGTAACGGAGATTCTGTGAGGAATGGGTTCTGTTCCATCTTGCATGCTGTTAACATTGTGAGTGCTGCCAGGGCAACAATTACTTTTTTCTTCATTATTTGGCTATAAAATACAGTTTGTTTGTGCAAAGTTACAAAATATTACTACCTTTAGCGGCAACATATATATAATAAGTTAGAGTATGAAACTGTTCCGCATATTGTCCGTGACGCTGTCTGTGGCATTTCTGGCATTGACTGATGCAATGGCACAGCCTGCACCGTACCAGGCTGTCTATTCCGTTGATGGCAGCAAAACTGCAGAAGACAACCGTTCCAGAAACTCCATTGAAGCATTAGGCAAAGACCAGAGTGCTGCCATAGCGTATGGCGGCAGCAAGCTTTCCATGACCTGGATGAGAATACACAAGACCGCCGGAACTGCATCGAAGTCCGAAGAGTATCCAGGACTGAATGCGTCGGTACTGGCACTTGAAGGCTCAAGGATAGGCATGGACAATTGTACGGTAAGCAGCCATAGCGGCTATTCCGATGTGGCATCGGCAGTGGGCAGAGGTTCTGCCTTGACCATTACAAACGGCTCATTCCAGAGTACACGCCAGTTCTCTCCAGTCGTGACGGCATATGATGGGGCTTTGTGCACGAACAGCAGTGTCAAGCTTGCAAGCGAGGATTCCCATAGCCCTCTGGCCTGTTCTCACGGTGATGCATCGGAAATAAGGATTGAAAACTGCAAGGGCTATACCGGAGGCATAGTCTCACCTTTTTTCAGGGGATCTGGCCGCATACTGGCAACAGGCTGTCACTTCCAGTCAAAGAACTCAAATTATGTGACCATAGAGGGCAGTGGAAATATTGAAATCACTGAGTGTGAACTGCTCGATGCTGCAGAGGGTGCAATCAAGGCAATCAATATTGATGGTGTTCCGTCAGCTAATCCTTCAAGGCTGAACATATCAAAGTCAAAGATGGTTGTCAAGACAGGCGGCCTGATAAGTGCAGTGAACTGCAACAGCGAGATAGTGCTGGAGAAGAACACCATTTCAACCCCAAAAGGCGCAGCTTTCCTGGAGGCCTATAGCGATGAATTCGGCGAGGCTGGAAAGAACGGAGGACACGTAAAGGTCAGGCTTGTCAGTCAGGCAGTGACCGGAGATGTGCTGGTCAATGAAATCAGTTCTGCCGTGATTGAGCTTGGGAAGGGTTCTACCCTGAAGGGGGCAGTCAATCCGGAAGGTGCTGCAGGCCGTGTTGACATCTATTTGGCAAAGGGGGCAGTATGGTCATCGAAGTCAGAATCGAATGTAACGGTTGTAAGGTTTGAGCAGCCCGTAGAGAAGGGCGTGAAGCAGATTAAGAGCAAGGGCGATATTGTCTATGATGCTTCTGACCCGCTGAATGCACCTCTGGGCGGCCGTGAATTCAAGCTTGCCGGTGGCGGTCACCTGCGTCCATCAAAATGACCTGGCCTATGAAGAAATATATTCTCCCCATTCTTGCACTTATGTTCACGCTGTCGGCCTGTGCCGATGACGTGGTGTCAATACAGGCTGACCAGTTGCCGGCAAAGTCACAGAAGATAATTGAAAAGTGCTTCGAGGGCAAGATGATTGAGAGCTGCAAGCTGGAGAAGCGTGCCAGCCTGACGCAATATGAGGTTGTTTTCGTCAATGGTGACAAGCTTCAGTTTGCCAAGAACGGAAACTGTACCGAGGTAAAGTGCAAGAAGCACGCAGTTCCCGATATGCTGGTACCTTCCAGAATAAGGGAATATATGGGCAATTACTATCCTGAAAGGGAAATCAGGAGCATTGAGCATGACAGCAAGCTGTATGAAGTGATTCTCGATGATAAGGCAGAACTGACGTTCAACAGTTCTTTCAGGCTGATTTCACTTGAAAAATAACAATCAGGACAACTTCACATGAAAAGGTCAAAAAGGTTAGCATACAGGGTGTTAAGGTTCATGGCAGTCGTTTCGGCTGTCATGGCAATGACGTCATGCTGGACCCAGAACGGCAAGAATGTGACCATAAACAGGACTGTCCTGCTATATATGAATGCCGATAACAGTCTTGATTACTATGCCGCCCTCAATCTTTCGGCAATCAGTGGATATATAGGCAATCCCGACAAGTTCGGGGCAAGGCTGGTGGCCTATGTGGATCGGTATGGAAGAAAGCCGTTCCTGGCTGAGATACGTGAGAACAGGATTGATACTATTGCAGTTTACCCTGAGCAGTACTCTTCGGACCCGACTACTCTTGCCAATGTCATAGACGAGGTGGCGCAGAGGTGGCCATCGGAAAAGTATGGACTGGTCATGTGGTCACACGGAACCGGATGGGTGCCAACTGACCTGCTCAGGACCGTGGCCTATAACCTGGGATATGTAAGGGGGGCTGATGGCCGCATTCCCGATGATTATGTGTGGGAGCCCGATTCCCTGACGAAGTCATTCGGCTATGAGGCAAACAAGAAAGCCGACAGGGGTTACATATCAATGGATATTGAGGATATGGCAGCCGCCATTCCCGACAATATGTTTGAATTCATAATCTTCGATGCCTGCTATATGGGATGCGTTGAGATTGCGTATGCACTTAGGAACAAGACAAAGCAGATAGTTTCATCGGCCTACGAGATTGTGGGTGACGGTTTCCCGTACCAGAGCATTACGCAGTTCATTCTGAAGGGTGACATGCTTACGGTCTGCGAAGATTTCTACAACTACTACAACAGCATGAGCGGCTGGAAGCAGATGGGCGGTGTCTCGCTTGTCAAGACTGAAGGACTGGACAGTCTGGCAACCTGTTTCAGAAAGTGCATCAAGGGGCATGAGGAAGATATCAGGTCATTCGGCATATATGACGTGCAGCGCTTTGACCGCTACAGCATACACGTAATGTTTGACATGAAGGAGTTTGTTGACAAGATATGCAAGGATGATGCCCTGCGTGAGGAATTTGACCGCCAGCTTGAGGCATGCATTCCATATTCAATGTCAACTCAGTACATGTTCAAGGGAGTTGACTATCAGGAACTCAAGATTAACAATTATTGTGGACTGAGCATGTTCATTCCCGTGAAGGCATACGATGGAATAATTAACGATCACTATAGAAAGACCCTCTGGAGCAGGGCAACCGGATTCTGATACCGTTATGGCAATGAAAGTTGGTTTTGACGCAAAAAGGGCATTCCGCAATTTTACCGGACTGGGCAACTACAGCCGCAACATTATGGAATTGCTCATGAGAGACTTTCCCAATGATACATATGTGGCCTATGTGCCTTCGGTACCTGTGAAAAGGGCCGTCGGCTTTGTAGAGTCCAATCCCGGACTTGTCATCAAATATCCTCATTTCGGCTTATGGAAGCGGCTTTCCTCACTTTGGAGAAGCTTTGGCATAACCGGGCAGCTGAAGAAAGACCATATAGACATTTACCATGGCCTGAGCGGTGAATTGCCTTTCAACATACGCAATGCGCGCAATGTGAAAAAGGTGCTGACTGTACATGACCTAATTTTCCTGCGCTTCCCGCACTGCTACAAGCCGTTTGACAGGTTCATATACAATCTGAAGTTCAGGAAATCATGCCAGAATGCTGACCTTGTCATAGCCATCAGTGAGTGTACGAAGCGTGACATCATGGAGTTCTATGGCATTGCAGAAGAGAAGATACGCGTGGTGTATCAGGGATGTGACGCCTCTTTTGGCGTGCTCCAGTCATCGGAACAACTCAATGCCGTTAGAAAGAAATATTCCCTGCCTGAACAGTACATCCTCAACGTGGGTACACTTGAGGAACGCAAGAACGTAATGCTTGCAGTGAAGGCATTGCCGTCACTGCCGCCGAATGTAAGCCTGGTCATGGTAGGCAGGCATACGCCATATACCGATAAGGTTATGCAGTACGCCAGGGAGACTGGTGTTGCTGACAGGATATTGGAGATAGGTAATGCCGATTTCCGCGATTTGCCTGCAATATACAGGCTGGCAACGGTTTTTGTCTATCCGTCAAGATATGAGGGTTTTGGAATTCCCATACTTGAGGCGCTTAATTCACGCGTCCCGGTGATTGCCGCCACAGGTTCCTGCCTGGAAGAGGCTGGCGGACCTGACTCAATTTATGTCAATCCCGATGATGCTGATGCAATGGCAGGACAGCTGAACCGGTTGCTGAATGATCCGGACCTGCGTTCTCAGATGGCCGCCAAGGGGTGGCTGTGGGCCCAGCAGTTCGGTGAAAGCCTCACTGCAACGGCAATACATGACTGCTATGAGTCACTGACATAGAAGAATACTAATCAATAAACAATTAAATAGTTATGAAGAAAACACTGTTGACTGTTTCCCTTGCCATGATTACAATGCTGGCAAGTGCCATTGACAACAAGGGAATAGTCTTTTCGCAGGGCGGTGAAGGCCGTTTTGCCGTCATTCAGAATGGCAAGCCTGCCGTCTCTCTCCTGATTGATGCTGATGACAATATTGGCATCAACATTGCACTGAAGTCACTTCAGAAGGACTTTGAGAATGTCTGCGGCACCCAGCCCCAGATTGTTAATGAGCCTGTATCGGGCCCAATGGTCATTGTAGGTTCTCTTGACAGCAAGTACATCAAGCAGATCATCAAGGCAAAGAAACTTGACGAGAAGCAGCTTAAGGGCAAGACCGAAAAGTATATAATGACCACTGTAACAGACCCGATGAAGGGTGTAAGCGGTGAGGCTCTGGTTATTGCCGGCAGTGACCGTCGCGGTGCCATCTACGGCATATATGAACTGAGTGAGCAGCTGGGCGTTTCCCCATGGTACTTCTGGGCCGATACCCCAATAGAGAAGCAGGAGAATGTCTTCCTTGCCAAGGGTAGCTATACCGCCGGTGAACCTGCAGTCCGTTACCGTGGCATATTCCTGAATGACGAGGCTCCTTGCCTTACATCATGGGTAAAGAACTATTACGGTACAGACCAGGGCGGACATGAGTTCTATGCCGATGTATTTGAGCTCATTCTCCGTCTGCGTGGCAATTTCATGTGGCCAGCCATGTGGGGATGGGCTTTCTATGCCGATGATCCACAGAACTCAAAGACTGCCGATGACATGGGTATCATAATGGGTACCAGCCATCATGAGCCTATGGCACGCAACCATCAGGAGTGGGCCCGTAACCCGGGTGCATACGGTGGAGTATGGGACTATACAAAGAACAAGGAAGAGCTGCAGCGCTTCTTCCGTGAGGGTATTGAGCGTTCAAAGAACAATGAAGACCTTATTACAATAGGTATGCGTGGTGATGGCGATGCCGCACTTGCCGGTTCCGATGAGGACAACATCAAGATGATGGAGGGCCTGTTTGCCGACCAGCGCCAGATTATCAAGGAGGTTACAGGCAAGAAGCCTGAGCAGAGGCCTCAGGTATGGGCTCTCTACAAGGAGGTTCAGCTCTACTACAACCAGGGCCTGCGTGTTCCTGATGACGTAATCATTCTCATCAGTGATGACAACTGGGGCGATGTACGCAAGCTGCCTAATGCCGAAGAGCGCAAGCACAAGGGAGGCTGGGGCATGTACTACCACGTTGACTATGTGGGTGCTCCACGTAACTCAAAGTGGCTGAACGTAACCCCAATACAGAACCTGTGGGAGCAGATGCAGCTTACATATGAGTATGGTGTTGACAAGATCTGGGTTCTCAACGTAGGTGACCTGAAGCCTATGGAATATCCTATCAGCCTGTTCCTTGACATGGCCTGGAGCCCTATGGAGTACACGGCATCGACCCTGCTTGACCATACCCTGGAATTCTGTGAGCAGCAGTTCGGAAAGGATCAGGCTGCCGAGGCTTGCCGCATACTGAACCTTCTGTGCAAGTACAGCGGCCGCATTACTGCCGAGATGCTTGACAAGAACACATACAACCTGGAGAGCGGAGAATGGAAGATGGTAGCCGATGAGTGGGCACGCCTTGAGGCCGAGGCCCTGCGCCAGTACATGACCCTGAAGCCTGAGTACCGTGACGTATACCAGCAGATCATTCTGTTCCCAACCCAGGCACTGGCAAACGTATATGATATGTACTACGCTCAGGCCATGAACAACAAGCTCTTCCTTGAGGGCAATCCTGCTGCCAATGAGTGGGCAACACGCTGCGAGGCTGATTTCCAGCGTGATGCAGTCCTGTGCGCTGCATACAACACCGATTTTGCTGGTGGCAAGTGGAACGGCATGATGACCCAGAAGCATATTGGATACACATCATGGAATGACAACTTCCGTGCTGATACACAGCCTGCAGTTTACCGCTTTGAGGGTGAAATCAAGAAGGGACTCTATGAGTTCACTGAAAAGAACGGAACCGTTACCATGGAGGCCGAGCACTATTTCAGCGCTACCGATGCTGCTGAGGCCGAGTGGACCGTCATTCCTTACATGGGACGTACACTGAGCGGTGTTTCACTGCAGCCATACAACAAGCCGACCGAGGGTGCTGAACTCACATACAAGTTCACTCTGACCAGTGATGTCAAGAGCGTTGACGTACGCTTTGCCCTGAAGTCAACACTGGCATTTGCCCGTCTTGAGGGACACCGTTTCATGGTAAGCATTGACGGCGGTCAGGAACAGGAGGTCAACTTCAATGAACGCCTCAACGAAGAGCCTGCAAACCAGTACTCAGTCTACTATCCGACAGTAGCCGGCCGCGTAGCCCAGAGCACCGTCAAGTTTGACATGGCAAAGTCACAGGGTGAGCATACCCTGAAGATCCGTCCAATTGAGCCGGGTACGGTATTTGAGAAGATAATCATTGACTGCGGCGGTTATGAGAACTCATATCTGTTCGGCAATGAAAGCCCAGTAAAGCGTCCTTCTGAGGCAGGCGAAATGCCAACCCGCAGAATGGGCTTCGGTCCAAGACAGTAATCATATACACCTTTATGATAATGTGATGGCTCACCATTAGGGTGGGCCATCGTTTTTTTAGTACATTTGTGGCCGGTATGAAGAATGGAACCCCTAAGATATCGGTCGTAACGGTCTGCTGGAATGCATTGGACCTGTTGCGCAAGACTGTAGACAGCGTAGCCTCACTGGAATACGGCAATGTTGAGTATCTGGTAATTGACGGTAATTCAAGTGACGGAACCGTTGATTACATAAACGGCAGGCGCGATGTGGTTGATGTCTTTGTATCGGAACCCGACAAGGGGATATATGACGCAATGAACAAGGGAGCCAGGCTTGCTTCAGGAGAATTCGTGATATTCATGAATGCAGGTGACACCTTTGCTCAGGCCAATGTACTGGACAGGCTTTTTCCTTATTATGACGGGGCCGATGTGGTTTATGGCTCAGTCATCAGGAACGGAGTGGTCAAGCCTGCTGAAGAGCCGCACAATGGCCACCGTATGTATTTCTGCCATCAGTCGGCTCTTACGCGCCGCGATTGCCTGCTGGAATATCCATTTGACATAAGCCACAGGATGTCGGCCGATTTCAAGCAGTTCAAGCAGCTCTACAAGACAGGAAAGAGGTTTTGCCGTACCGATGTCCCCGTGGCTGACTTTGATTTGACCGGGGTTTCAAATGCCCAGCGTTCAAAGGGCCTATGGGATAACATTACCGTAATACGTGAGATTGATTCCCCTATGGACAGAATAAGGCTTCTTCCAAGGCTCTATTTTGTCTATTTCATGCTAAAAATCAGGAAGAAATGAAGGTACTGTATGATTACCAGTGCTTTATGCTGCAGAAATATGGCGGCATATCAAACTGTTTTGCACAGCTTGCCGCTGCTATGCCTGACGGTGTAAGCGTGGAGATTGGGGTAGAGGAGTGCAGCAACATGCACCTGCTTGATTCTGGGGTCATACCTGGTCTTAAGCCTGCAAGGGTTGAATTGCAGAATTTCATTTCAACAAGGAAGTTCCCGCTTAAGTTTGAGCTGCACAAGCTTGCATCGAATTGCCTGCCGTGGACAACCGCACTTGGAAAGAATAGGCGCCGCACCATAGAACTGCTGAAAAGCGGCAATTTCGATGTCTTCCATCCGACAGAATATGACAACTATTTCCTTGATTACATTGGGAAGAAGCCGTTTGTAATGACTGTGCATGACATGATTCCCGAGCTTTTCTTTGAGAAGAAGGGTGGGAACGTGCTGCGCAAGCACATACAGATAGAAAAGGCGGCTCATGTCATAGCCGTATCGGAAAATACCAAGGCCGATATAGTGGAACTGCTCAAGGTTCCCGAAAAGAAGATTTCCGTGGTTTATCACGGTGCTCCCGACATGTTTGAGTGCGCGCCCAAGCCCATGTTTGATTTCCCGTATCTGTTGTTCGTGGGCCAGAGGGCCGGCTACAAGAATTTTGTCCCCATGCTCAGGGCTATTGCTCCTGTAATGGCAGAACACCCGGAGATACGGCTGGTTTGCACGTCAAAGGATTTCAGCGCTTCTGAAATTGCATTGCTAAGGGAGCTCGGACTGGAGGATAGGACCATTCACATGACAGCTGGCAATTCTGAGCTGATGAACCTGTACAGGCATGCGCTGTGCATGATTTTCCCATCAAGGTACGAGGGATTCGGCATACCCATTCTCGAGGCATGGCAGAACGGTTGCCCGCTCCTGCTGAACAGCCGCAGTTGCTTTCCTGAAATTGCTGGTGATGCAGCAGTGTGGTTTAGCCTTGACGACAATCCGGAAGAGTCTGACCTGGCACAGGTACTCCGCAATTTCCTGAATAACCCGGAAATGAGAGAGGAACTGATAAAAAAACAGGAGCAGAGACTTAGCCTCTACTCCTGGAAGAAATCAGCTGAGAAACTTGCTGATATTTATAGGTCAGTTATCTGATTCAGTTCTTTTTCCAAGGACCCTTCTTTTCGAAGAGCTTCAGGTCAATGGCATTGCCCATCTGTACGTAACCGTCGGCATTTGGATGCAGGAAGTCATTTTCAAAGAGGTATTTCCTGTTCAGCCTTTCCGGTTCACCAGGCTCGCCCATAACGGCATCGAAATCAATTACGCCGTCAAATATGTCACTTGTGCGAATCCATTCGTTGAGCAGCTGGCGGCCCTCTTCATGGTTCTCGCTGTAGTAGCTGTTACCCTTGAACTGCATGACAGGAGCACCGTATACGTAGATGCCGCGCTCATGTGCCTCATTGGCAATCTGGGTATAAACCTCCATGATCTGCTTTGCCTTGGCAACGGCGTCACCGCGTCCGCCCAGGTCATTCACGCCTTCAAACAGTATGATGTACTTTACGCCCTCCTGCTGGAACAGGTCACGCGGATAGCGGCTGCGGCCGGTCGGGCCAAGTCCGCCTGCAAGAATGCAGTTTCCGCCAAGTCCCATGTTGAGGACTGACACGCGGCGTGTAGCCTTGTTGGCAAGGAGCCTGCGTGAGAAGTTGTCGGTCCAGCGGTTCTGCTGGTTGGTGGTTGAACCGCGTCCGTCGGTAATAGAGTTGCCCAATACGACTACTGCAGCAGCCTTCTTCTCAGCCTTGACCTCAATTGCATTGATATAGTACCAGTGTGCGGTATTGACAGCATTGCTGAAATCCGATGTCTGTCCGATTGCAATGTATGAATCGGTGCGTGAGCCCGGATGGCCGGTGATATCGGTCTGTGATGCCTCGCCGAAATGCATTGTAATGGCAACATTCTCACGTTCGCTCATCTTGAACTTGATAGGGTCCGATGTTACGAGCTGTCCCGGCTGGATGGTAATGGACTTGCTTCCGTTGAAGGTCAGGCTCTTCTCTGTGCCGGCAACGATGTCGGCTGAACTGCCTGCAGTGGCAGCAATTGCCACCTCGGCTGCATTGATGGTTACAGGAACCTTGCTGAATTCGTTTGAGAACTTGACGCGGATTTCCTTGCCGCTGATTGAAGTCTGAACAATCTGTCGGAATGAGTTGTTAGCTAGATATGGGGCCGGTGCACAGTTGTGAGGTTCTACAACCTGCTCGGCTGTTGCCCAGGTGGCAACCCAGTGCTTGCCTGCCCATGCATTTCCAACGCAGAGCAGTGACATGGCCAATGCCAGGATACTGATTTTTGCTTTCATATTGATTTGTTATTAGTTTCTAGTGCGAATATAGTCCAATTATCCTGAATATGTACCATTCAATTACATTCAAATAGTTATTTTTGTAGATTATATCTGTATTTTTTACTGAATGAGCAATATGTTCCGCAAAATACTGAAGCCATTTCTCTTGCTGATATTGCTGACGGTTCCATGCAAGGTCCTGTCAGGCAATACATCTTTCTATTCCCTGAGTACCCTTCCCGACAACAGGTACCTTGCAATCACGGAAGATGGGCAGGGATACATTTGGATAGGTACTCTTCATGGATTGGCCCGATATGACGGATACAGCTATTTCCTGTTCACTCATGTTGACGATAATCCATCATGCCTGAAGGACAATCATGTGACCGCACTTGCCAATTCCGGCGGTTTCCTGTGGGTGGGTTCGCACACGGGACTGCAGTACATGAGCTTTGGAAATAAGTCTTTTGGAAATGTCATAATGCCCGACAGCATAGATGTTCATGTAACCTCAATTATTCCCCTGATGGATGGAAGGATAATGGCATCGACATCGAACAACGGTTTCGTACTGGTATCGCCAAACAGCATCAAGTCAGAAGACCAGCTCTCTCTTTCGGTGAGCATATACGATATACCTGATGTCTGCATTAATTGTCTTTGCCAGGACCGTACGGGGCTGGTCTGGATAGGCACGGAACGTGGAGTACTGCAGTATAATCTGGCAACAGGCATTACAACCCCGTTTGCCGAGTCTGAGATTTCCGACCCTGTCATAGGCATGGCTACAGACAGGAATGATGGAACCGTCTATATTTCGACAAATGACATGCTGTACGTAATTTCAAATGGCTCTATAGAACATGAAGTGGTTCCCAGTATTCCCAATGTCAAGATTCTGCAACTCTTCAGTGACAGGAAGGGCCATGTCTATGCATCGTCAAGCGGAAACTGGCTGATGTCATATAACCCTGAGACGCATTGCCTGGAGCATGAGAATACCCTGTCAAATGACATGAAGCTTACATCAATGAGCGTGGAGGCATTTTACCAGGACAGCCATGACAATATTTGGCTTGGAGTAGCCTATTCTGACCTTATCATGATAAAGGCCGACAATACCATATTGAATCCTGTCAGCACAACTGCCTTTGCCAATATTACACCGGGCATAGTATCGGGCATGGAGATGACGGCCGATGGAAAACTGTGGATAGGCTATATGAACAGGGGCCTTGTCATGGTTGATACTTGTGAACTTCAGTATGAAATATCGCAGGACTGGTTTGTGAATGACATTATAATAGGCCGTGACAGCCTGATATGGACCTGTTCCAATGACGGAAGGATAGGATACGTTGACAGCAGGACCAATAAGATGACGGTGCTGAAAAAGCGCATTCCCTACAGGCTTATAAGGATGGGACAGGATTCCCGGGGACTGATATATGTGCTTGAGCTGTACCACGGACTCAAGCGGTTTGACCCTTCGGTAAACAGTGAACTGGAGGATGTGGTAATAAGTGATGGGGAAAAACAGGTTGACCAGCACCTTTTCTATACGCTTGCCATTGACGACGGAGACCGGATGTGGATAGGTGGAATAGAGGGACTCATGTGCTTTGACCTGAACGGTTCAGTCTGCCTGGATGTTGATGAGAGGCTTAGAGACCTGCGTTGCCTTGAGATAAAGTGTGATTCCAGGGGACGCATATGGATAAGGACATATGAACAGATTGTAATGTATTGTCCTGAAACCGATTACATTGAGTTCTACAATAACCCCAATGAGAGAGAAGTATTCGTGCTCCAGTTCTCGGAAGACGGTGATGGCAACATGTGGACCGGTTCAAGGATGAACCTGATGCGCATCAACCCTGAAAAACACTCAGTTGACATGACCATAGGAGTTGATGCCAACGAGGAGTATTCCTATGCATCGGTCTACAATAAAGGCAATAACTGTCTCTATACCGGAGGAAACGGAAACCTGAGGAGGTTTGCCATAAATGACATAGACCTGTTTCCGAAACTTGGAGAAGTCAACATTACGGGACTGTATGTGAAGGGAAAAATGGTCCGGTCAGATATGTATTCCGGAAGAAAACGCATTACCAAGACTCCGATAACGCTGTCGGACCGCTTCAGGCTGGCCTATGAGGACAATACAATCATGTTCAGGTTCAGTGCAGTCAATTACGGCAATGAGGCAAGGACCAGTTTTGAATACATGCTTGACGGCCAGGATTGGCAGAGTTCGGCACAGGGAAGCAATGAGATTGTGTTCAATAACCTGGAACCGGGAAAACATGCCATCAGGGTAAGGGCCAGGATGAATGACATGTATTCACCGGAAAAGGTGTACCATGTGTCGGTCCGCTCGCCATGGTATGGCAGCCTTGTGGCTGACTGTACATATATTCTTCTGGGGCTGTCCATGCTGGTGCTCCTGTACCTGTACCAGTACAGGAAATACCGCCAGAAACTGAGTGACAAGACCCTTGACGCCTTTACCAACGTGGCACATGAACTGTGCAATCCGCTCTCTATGGTTATTTCGCCTATTGAGGACCTCATGAAGAGTCCCAACCTGAATACCGATGAGAAAAACCAGCTCATTCAGATAAGGAAGAATTCGGTGAGGGTACAGAATGCAACAAACCAGTTGATTGACATAAGGAGGTACGAAGAGAGCAGTGAACATCTGCGATACGTCAGGACTGAACTGGTTTCATTCATGATGGGTCTGGTTGAGCTCTATACCGGCGAGGCTGCCAGGAGGAAAATCCAGTATTCTTTCAATTATTCCCCTCAGGAAATATACGGATGGATAGATACTGATGCCGTAGACCGTGTCATGACCAATCTTCTCTCAAATGCATTCAAGTACACTTCTGACGGTGGCGCCATAGAGGTAAGGATAAGCATGGGCGAGAATAGGGGATTGATAGGCTCCAGCCTGAGCAAGTATATTGAATTGTCGGTTATTGATACAGGACCTGGCGTTGATGAGGACCTGGCAGGCAAGATGTTTGACAAGTATTTCACCTCTCATGACAGGACTGTCGCCGAGTTCAGCGGACATGGCATTGGACTGCACCTGAGCAAGATTCTTGCCCTGAAGATGAACGGTGCAATCAGGTTTGAGAACAGGCTTGACACAACAGGAGCAATTGTTTCACTGGTGATTCCCCAGGGACGTGACCACATAGCTGATGATGACATTGTGGACGAGTCAGAGAAGAGCGATTTCAGGGAAAGCCTGCATAATATGAGGTTTGAGCTTCAGGTTCCGGTTGTTGAAGATACCAAGACAGGTATAGGCCGCGACATAAAGGTTATGGTGATCGATGATGATGAGTCAATACTGAACTTCATGGAGGAGAACCTGAAGCACAACTACAGGATTCTGACAGTCAAGGACAGTTCAAATGTAATGAATGACATAATTGAAAGAATGCCGGACATTATCGTGACTGACCTTGTAATGCCGGCCAAGGGAGGTGATGACGTGGTGCGCTCTGTCAAGAAGAATACCATGACCAGCCATATTCCGGTAATAATCCTCTCGGGAAAGACCTCTCTGGAAGACAGGATGAGGGGTATTGAAAGCGGTGCCGACTACTATATGACAAAGCCTTTCTATCTGGGTGAACTGAAGGGCGTAATCACTACGCTGGTCAACAACAGACTGATTGTGAAGGGCAAGTTCTCGGGTAATATGGATCAGGAGAATATGGTAAAGCCGGTTGAGTTCAAGTCAAGTGACGAGATATTCATGAAGAAGGTGATGGATATAATAAACGAGAACATGTCAAATCCTGACTTTGCAGTCGAAGATGTCCAGAATAAGGTGGGACTGGGCAGGACACAGCTGTTCCGCAAGCTGAAGGAACTGACAGGATTCCCTCCGGCCAGGTTTATCCAGAACGTGCGCATGAATCAGGCATACCTGCTGGTAAAGGAGAAACAGATGGATATCTCACAGATTGCATATGCTGTCGGATTCTCTTCGCAGACTCACTTCTCGACTATGTTCAGGCAGTATTTCGGAGTATCACCTTCAGAACTTATTGTTCAGACCAGGGAACAGAACAGTGCAAATGCAGGTAAGGACGGTAATGGAGAAAAACAGAATGATAACCGATAAGACGGTCTCTCTGCTGAAAGAACAGGCCTTGCTCCATGAGACGTCTTCATTCATTGGGGCTGATCCGGTGCAGTTCCCGCACAGGTACACTGTGCCTGCCGATATTGAGGCATCGGCCTTCATTTCGGCGTGGATGGCATACGGAAGCCGCAAGGTGTTCCTGGGTAAGCTGGACATGCTTCACGGAATAATGGACGGGTGGGGCGGTCCGGCCGAATTCATACGCCTGTACAATTCCAGAAAGCCCCTGCAGGCTCTTGGCGTGCAGCCCTGCGACTGTCTTTACCGTTTTTACAAGTGGTCCGATTTTGATGCCCTGTGCAGCCGCATGTGTGAGGCTGTAGCGAAGTTCGGCTCAATCGAGGGAATACTTTCCAGTTCTGCTGGTTTACATGAGAATGTGGAGAGCCTGCTGGCCTTCTTTGACGGGGTGACAGGCATTCCGGTTCCGCACAGTACCAGCGCAAACAAGAAACTCTACATGTTCCTGCGCTGGATGGTACGCAGGAACAGTCCGGTTGATTTCGGAATTTGGAGTAGCATGAGTCCCGATGAGCTGATAATTCCGCTTGATACACATGTGTTCCAGCAGGCGACGGCGCTCGGACTGACTGACAGGAAAAACCCCGACCTGAAGTGCGCCATGCAGATTACCGAGTCACTCAGGCAGGTTTGGCCCAATGACCCGGCACGCGGCGATTTTGCCCTTTATGGAATGGGCATAGAACAGGATTAGTCTGCAAGTGACTGGAGAAGGGCTATTTCTTCAGCCCAGAGGGTCTCGTCAGGAGTCTCAAGTATAAAAGGTATGTCATTGAGGGAAGGGTCCTTCATGATCTGCCTGAAGAAATCCATGCCCAGGTATCCCTTGCCTACGGAATCGTGACGGTCAACCTTTGAACTCAGTTCCTTCTTCGTGTCGTTCAGGTGTATGGCACGCAGGTATTCGCGTCCTACAATTTCATCGAACTCCTTCCATACACCCGCATAATTATCCCTGAGGTCATATCCGGCCGAGTATGAGTGGCAGGTGTCTATGCATATGCCAACCCTGCTCTTGTCTTCAACCTTGTCTATTATGTATTTCAGTTGCCAGAATGCGAATCCCATGTTGCTGCCCTGGCCAGCGGTGTTTTCTATTACGGCTGTCACTCCCTGGGTCTTGTCAAGTGTCATGTTTATGCTTTCGGCAATCCTGTCAAGGCACTCTTCGGGGGTGATTTTCTTCAGGTGGCTTCCTGGGTGGAAGTTCAGCATGGTCAGTCCAAGCTGCTGGCATCGCAGCATCTCTTCGAGGAATGAATTCCTGGACTTTTCAAGTCCCTCGGCATCGGGACTGCCCAGGTTTATAAGATAACTGTCATGGGGCAGAATGTATTTTGCCTCAATTCCGCTTTCGGCAACCGCAGCCTTGAATGCATCAATGTCACTCTGTGAAAGTGCGGGTGAAAACCATTGGCGCTGGTTCTTGGTAAACAGGGCGAAGGCCGATGCTCCAACTGCCATGGCGTTCTTAGGCGCATTGACAACGCCGCCCGATGCTGATACGTGTGGTCCTATATGCTTCATTGTCATCTCTTTATTTATCCGATATCTACTACTGTTATGCCGTGGCCGCCAAACTGAATGTGCTCGTCCTGATAGTGGCTGACTGCAGGGACTGTCTTAAGGTACTGGCGAATAAGCTGTCGCAGTATGCCGTTGCCGGTTCCGTGCAGTATGCGTACGCGGTTCATTCCCACCAGGGTGGCATCATCAATGAAATGCATGACAGTCTGGACAGCCTCATCACCGCGCATGCCGCGCACGTCAAGGTCGGGCTTGAATGCCAGCTTGCGGTTGTATATGCTCTCCTGGGTCATCTTGGTGGTGTATGACGGAACCTTTGTTGCATCGGGCTTTGTGCTTGGCTGTGCCAGGTCCAGACGGTCTGCCTTGACTGTGCTGGTTATGTTGCCGAATGCAACTGTTATGTCGTTCTTGTTGACGGCTATTACTTCGCCTATGACGGTCTGGCCTACCATTCTGACACTGTCGCCTTTCTTGAATGCCACTCTCTTTGATTCAGGTTTCTGACCGGCTTTCTGCCTGTCCTGGGCAGCCTGGATTTCCTGCTGCTGGGCAAAGTTGTTCCTTTCCTGGTTCTCCTTGTTCCTGGCCTTCTCTTCCTTGCGCTTGCGCCTGCGTTCCTGGCTCTGGCGGATCTGTTCCATCTTCTTGAGAATCATATCCTCCTTGCCTGATTCCTGAGCCTCTTCAAGCCCCTCCTTGAATTCATTGAGTTCCTGGCGGGCCAGACGGGTCAGTTCCTTTTCGGCCTGGGCCTCCTTGATTGTCCTGATTGTATTTTCAATCATTGCATTGGACTGCTGGAGCATCTGGTCAGCCTTCTCCTTGGCTTCACGCAGAATGTTCTTGCGTTCCTTGTGCAGTGATTCTATTTCGGTCTTGTGCTGTTCTATCTGCTGGTCCAGCTGCTTTTCCAGCTGGTGTACGTTCTGGCGCTTGTTTTCCCAATAGCGCTTGTCGCGGACAATGTCCTGAAGGTACTTGTCGGCGTTAATGTAGTCTCGGCCTACTATCTGCGATGCATCTTCTATGACATCTTCCGGAAGTCCTATCTTGCGGGCAATCTCAACTGCGAATGAACTGCCCGGATTGCCGGTCTGTAGTATATACAGTGGTTGCATAAGGTGGCGGTCATAGAGCATTGCTCCGTTCTTTATGCCATCGTTGTTGTCAGCGTAGTGCTTCAGGTTCTGGTAGTGGGTGGTAATAATGCCCAGTACGCGGTTCCTGTTGTAGCGCATGAGCACGGCCTCGGCAATGGCGCCGCCAATGTTCGGCTCGGTTCCGCTGCCGAATTCATCAATCAGTATAAGGCTGCGGCTGTCGGCGAACTTGATCATGTTCTTCATGTTCAGCAGGTGGCTTGAATAGGTTGACAGGTCATCGTCAATGCTCTGCTCATCACCTATGTCAATAAAGAGGCTCTTGAATATGCCGGCATGGCTGTTCGGGCGTGCCGGGACTGGCAGGCCGCACTGAACCATGTACTGCAGCAGTCCTACGGTCTTCAGGCATACCGACTTGCCACCGGCGTTAGGACCGGAAATAAGCAGTATGCGCTCCTTGGCATCGAGTGCCACGTCAAGCGGCACAACCTCTTTGCCGTGCTTGGCCAGTGAAATCTTGAGCAGCGGGTGTATGGCCTGAACCCAGTCAATCATGGCTTTGCGCTCAAGCATGGGCTTGCATGCATCGAACTCAATGGCAAGCTTGGCCTTGGCGTGTATGAAGTCAATCTGGGCCATGAAACTGTATGAGTCGAGAATGGCCGGAATTTCAGGGCGGATGGAATCAGTCAGTGACATGAGAATCTTTATGACCTCACGCTTTTCATCGGCCTCAAGTTCGCGAATGCGGTTATTGGCCTCGACAACCTCTTCCGGCTCTATGAATACGGTCTTGCCCGTTGCTGATTCGTCATGCACAATACCCTTGATCCTGCGCTTCATGGATGGGGTTACTGGCAGTACCAGACGCCTGTCACGCATGGTCGGGGTGGCATCCTTGTCAACCAGTCCATCGGCCTGGGCCTGCTTGAGTATGCTGTTCAGTATCTTGGAAATGCTGAACGTGGTGTTGGCCAGGTCCATCCTGATGCGGTAAAGTTCGGGTGAAGCGTTATCCTTGAGCTTGCCGAATTTTGTGAGTATCTTGCTGATAGACTGTGTAATGGCTGGGAATACCGATATAGGTTCCGATAATTTTGCCAGGTTGGGGTAGAGCGGGGCGTTTTCCTCCTTCTGAAGGAATGACACTATGCTGCTGATGGTCTCAAGCGAGCGCCACAGATAGAGCAGCTCCTGTTCGTCCAACCATGTTCCTATTGGCCTGATGCGTGCCAGTGATTCCCTGACGTCATGGTAGTTCTGGTCGGGGAACGGAACGTCTTTCTGTATAATGCTGACGAATTCCATTGTCGTATCAAGCAGAGACTCAACAACGGTGTACTCGGTCTGGAATGACATCTGGTCAACCAGTTCAACGCCGAGCGGGCATATGCATCGGGCTGCAAGCATATGCCTTATTTCGTCAAATCCTATTTTCTGTTCAAAGTTTTCAGGGTATATCATTTTGATTGTGAATCTATTATCATGTGTACTTTTTCAATTCCTGTCCTTGCCTTGAGCCACTCCTGAATCATGTCAATCCTGGTCTGGTCAAACGCTGGCTGGTCCTGTGAACCTGACAGGGTGACTCTGCAGATATATGAAGTGTCCTGTGAACTGCCGTCGGTTCCGTAGCCAATGTGCCTTGACATTGAAATGGTCTGAATGCCCTTGGTGAATATTCCAAGTTCACGAGCCATTGATGAAACGGCAATTGTGTCGGCGGTCTGCAGTCCTGCCAGTTGCTGCTGCAGGTTCATTATTTGCAGGTTCTTTTCGCGTATGATATCGGAATAGCTTGACTGAATGGCTGTTATGTCAAGACGGCCGTCCTCGCGTGCCTGTCTTACGGTCAGTTCGGTATTCTTCAGATGATAGACTGACACCATCTGGCTTCTCAGGTTGTCAATGACATCTTCAGAGAGCGGGTCGCCAAATAGCCTGATTTCGATTGACGACGGCTTCTTTCCGCGTACATAATGGGAGTTCGATTCAACCACGACTGTCTGGTCAAACCTGAATGCCTCCTTTATGAAATGCGCACTGTTCGATTCGAATGCCGACCTTCTCATGATTGATGTGGCTATGATGACGCTCGGTATTGTTATTACAATGATTACGGTAACCATTAGGTTCTTCAGCCTCTTCTTCTTGGCCTCATCGAGGTCATCCACAATATGGTATTTCATCATCTTGGTAACGATGTACGCGGCCAGTGCAATGAAAATGGAATTTATGGTGAAAAGGTAGAGCGCACCCATTATGTACCTTATCTGGAATGTGGCAAGGCCGTAACCGACGGTACACAGCGGAGGCATGAGTGCTGTAGCAATTGCAACGCCCGGAATGACTGTTCCTGTCCTTACCTTTCTGGTTTGGGCCACCATGCCTGCCAGACCGCCAATGAAAGCAATCAGAATATCATATGTGGTAGGCTGGGTACGGGCCAGCAGCTCGCTCTGGTCAAAGCTGATTATTGGCAGGGTGAAGAATAATGTCGATGTGAACAGGCTCACTCCGACCATGACCAGGAAGTTTCTCAGTGATGATCTGAGCAGTTCCATGTCATAGACTCCCAGCGAGTATCCCATGCCGATGATTGGTCCCATAAGAGGGGATATGAGCATGGCACCGATGATTACTGCCGTAGAATTGGTGTTGAGTCCGAGTGAGGCTATAAAAATTGCAAAGATTAGAACCCACAGGTTTGTGCCGGACATCTGTATGCTTTTCAGGACGTTGTCATTGACATCATCCTGGGTAGCACCATCAGCTCCGAGTGAAAATCTGACCTTGATTTTGTCAAGGAGCATGTTGTATATATTGCCGTTTTCCATATTTCTCGCACTTTTACGCAAAATAACGAAAAAAAAACGGATTATCCTTTGCTAATTCAATAAAAATGCTCACCTTTGCACCGCTCAAACGAACGGACCACTGTTAATTGAGTATGGAAGGATGGCAGAGTGGTCGAATGCGGCGGTCTTGAAAACCGTTGACCTTCACGGGTCCGGGGGTTCGAATCCCTCTTCTTCCGCCAGGAGATCTTCGGATCTCCTTTTTTTTTGCCCTGCGCTTCTGTAGTTTTGCCCCTCGTATTTTCTTTATTATCCTTCGCTTAGTGCTGCCGGATTCCGCCATGAATCCATTGCCGTTTTTCAATGCAACATTGGTCAAGTGCTGAATCAATTACGGGGAGAGACAAAAAAAGGCCCCACTGGAGAGTGGAGCCTTTGAAATTTTCTGTAGCGTCAGAGTAACGCCTTGGCGATTACTTGTCAGCCGGAGAAATGTTGATCTTGTAGTACTTGGTCTGCTTGCTGTTGGTACCTGGATAGAGGTATGTGGCAGTAATGAGAGCAGTACCTTCATTGCCCTTGATCTGGTCAATCCAGAATTCCATTGTAGGCCACAGGCACTCAACGGTAATCTTGGACTTCTGACCCTTGTCGAGCTTGTAATCCATTTCGTAGTGGCTGTAGTCGCATATGCCGTTCTGCTCGGTAGAGCGGATTGGAGTATCAGGCAGAGTAATTGACTCGCCGCCAATCTTGACATTCAGAGTTGGTGGGATTGGGCGCTTCAGAGCCTGAACGACTGGGTTGAAACCGATACCATACAGAACGCATGCAGGACCGTCAACAGCAGCATCGCAAACCAGATAGATGGCATGCTTGCCTTGCAGACCGTCAACATACTGTGAAACGTCAATTGTGAACTTGCTTACATCAGTCTTTGAAGTTGATGAAGGAACCTTAATCTTGCCGATGAGCTTACCGCCCCATACATCGTTCTCCCATGGTCCGTCAAGCATAACCTTGATGTTTACGCCACCTTCGCTCTGAGCCTTCAGCCATACGTTGAATGAAGTCTTCTGCTTTGCTGTGGCTGCATCGAATGACTTGATACCCTTGCTGTCCTTTTCAAGACCGCCAAAACCGAAGTACTTGAAACCGACAATGTCACCGCTGTTCATGTTGACGGTCATTTCATTGCTCCATACATCCCATGTATCCTGCATGGCGTTGCCGTTTGTCAGGAAGCAAGCGTAACCTGCTGAGTAGTACTTGTATGGGTCAAGACCATAGATGTTGAAACCTTCTGATGTAACTTCTGCACCGGTGTATGTGTCACCGTTTGAAGCCTTGGCCTCCCAGATTTCGTTTGGAGCGTATGGGTCATAGCCGTGGATTGTAACCTTACCGCCTTCTGAAACAGGCTTCTCATCATATTCAATCTTGATAGGAGCAACCATTGCCTGGCGTGCGTAACCGAATCCGCGTGGTGGGCGGTGGTAGAAAATGTACCACTGGTCACCAATCTTCTCAATACTGCCGTGAGTGTTGTGGGCTGCATTGGTTGTCATCAGCTTGGTACCGTCCTCGTTGAGAACAACGCCACGTGAGTCAACTGCAACACCACCGCTGCGCCATGGGCCCAGAGGAGTATCGGCATAGCAGTAACGCAGGGCTGAGTTTGTGCTGCCAAGACCGTAGTCAGGACCTGAGTAACCTGAGAAGATCATGACGTACTTGTTGCCAACCTGACGGATTGATGAAGCCTCAAAGAAGTTGAAGTCACCTGGATCCTGGCCTTCAGCAAGTGCTGGGTAAACTGTACCGGCAGGGTCACGTACTACGCCGTAGCGTGAGCTTGCTGGCATGAAGTATTCAATTCTCTCTGTACCAGGACGAACTGAGTACATGGTTTCCGGGTCAAGCTGGGCAGCTGTTGAGTGCTGGAATCCCCAGTAACCGTAAGCGCGCCATCCTCTTGCATAGTCAGGATCGTTCTTGTCGGTTACCTTCTCGATGATGACTGATGGGTCAAAACCGATGCAGCTTCCCTCAATTGTAGCAGTACCTTCAGCGTTCAGGTTGATTGGTGTGAAAGGTCCGTCAGGACGGTTGCCCTTGCAGACCATGGCCTCACGGCGTGCACCGCGGCTGTGTGGGTACAGATAGTATACCTTCTTTCCGTTCTCAACAACCTCTACCAGGTCAGGAGCGTACATAACGTCCCACTGGTTGCTTACGTAGTATGTGAAGATTGCGCCTTCATCACGCCAGCTGTTCAGGTCTTCAATAGGAGCTGACCACATGTGGATGTCCGGTCCGCAGTAGCTGCGCAGGCGCAGGTCATGTGAACCGATGATGTAGGCACGGTAATGACCCTTTCTGTCAGGATCTTCAAATACCTTAGGCTCACCGTCGGGCAGGTGCTCCCACAAAGGCAGGTAAGGGTTGCCACCGAGAGTGTGTACGAAACGCTGTGATGGCTTTGGACGCTCTTCAGTCGTCTTCTTAGCTGCAAATGCGTTCTGGGTTGTCAGAACGGTAGCAGTTGCGCACAACATGAGTAACTGTGCGCCCTTGAAAAGTCTTGTAGCTTTCATTAGTTTGAGTTATTAGTATTGATTCTGTTCTTTCTCTTAATAATTGCAAAGTTAACAAAATATGTCACTATCCTTTATATATCGGTATGTTAAACAAGTTAAACCACGGAATCTTTCATAAGCAATATATCAAGGTCATTTATTCCCTTGCTCCTCAGGATTTCCCTGTCCTTGTCAAATTCGGCCATGAAAGTGTCGGTTCCACACAGCTGTATGGCATGCCGGTAGGCAATTATGGCATCGCCGTTGTGTCCGGTTGCCCAATGGACGTGACCCATGTTCAGGAAATCCTGTGCCGCTGAGCTGAAGAGGTCCGATGCAGGTCCGAACACAACTTGGGCTGTCAGTTTGCCATAGTACTCAAGCGAGCGTTCGTTCTGGCCGGCCAGGAATGCGCACCAGGCAATGGCGCGCCATGTCTTGGCCTGTCCCGGGTTCAGGTAGTCGGCCTTGAAGAAACGGGCCAGAGCCTCATCATAGCGCTTCAGGTCAACCAGGCAGTCGCCGGTCTGAACCAGCAGCGATATGTCTTCGGGAGAAGCCTTCAGGGTGTCGGACAGTATTTCCAGAGCCTTGCGTGGCTCATTCAGCAAACGGTAGCACTGTGCCATATGGCGCATGGTCCATTGGTTGCCGGACTGAAGAATATCGGCCCTAAGGTATGATTCAAGGGCGTGTTCACAGTTGCCGGTCTTCTGCTGTGCATATCCTTTCTGCTGGTAAAAACGGTAGTCCGTGCTTAGCGGGCTTCCGCTCTCTTCAAGCAGCGTGAATGTTGCAACGGCATCGGAATAGTGCTTCTTCCTGAGCAGGAACTGCGATATCTCGCTCTCGGCACTGTCGTTGTGGAAGAGTGGGGACAGGGCCTCACAGCGGGTCAGCACAAGGTCCGATTCGAATGGGTTGGCAAATTCATGCTTCCTGTAGAACAGGTTGAAGAAACGGTACAGGTCCTGGGCGTACTGGCGGGCATAGATTCGCTCCAGCCTGTCGGGCATGTGGCTGATTTCATTCATTTCCTGTGCCTCGGCCTCCATCTGTTCGCTGACCTGGCCTTTTATCATGTCACGCTGGGCTTTGGGAATCTGTGAGAAGGTCAGCAGGAATGAATACTTGTCAGAGTTGCAGAATACAGCGCTCTTTGAGATAGACTTTCCCATGGCCGACTGGAGGAACGTAGGGTCATCAAGGCTCTCCTGTATGTCGGGGTGGGTCACATCGAACACCCTGAACCAGCCGGCAATATCCTTGAACATGGGGTAGTTCTTCAGGTTTGAGAATGTGCTCATATAGACATCGGCCCCTTCAACCTGCAGTTCAGACAGTTCCTTGAAGCGGTTCTTCATGACCGGGTCGCTAATCCATTCGGTCCAGTCGGGGCTGACATCATCGGTGTTCATGTCTTCGGTGATGATTTCACCCAGCTTGGGGTTCCTGAGCATGGCCGGTATGATGTCTTCACGCATCTTGCGGTCAATCTCCTTGGTTTCAAGGCACAGCAGCAGGGCCATCTGGCATTGCAGGGCGCGTTCTGTCATGCCGGGCTTGCCAGCAAGCTCACTTATCTGGAGTCCGATTTCGGGGAAAAGGCCCAGTATGTTCCTGTTTGCCAGTACCGCCAGTATTATTCCCATTATGGAGCGGACTGAAACGAGTACTGTTCCACCTATGGCATTATCATAGAGGAATGATATTTTCAGCGGGTCAAACCGCTGCATCAGTGACATGGTGACTGCGCTTGTGAGAAGCGCCTTGTCAAATTCCGGAATCAGGGCCGATTCCATGAAGGCTCTTGATTCCTCAAGGTCGGGCTTTTCCCAGCTGCGGCTTGTCCAGACACCGTTGAATAGGTCAGACAGCAGCCGTTCGTGGGTGCCTCGGTCACTTACTTCAATGGAGTTCTGAATGCGGATGCGTAGGGTTCCAAGCGAGAGGTCCTGCTGTGAGTGTGACCTTATATACTGGTAGTACAGGGTCATGTCATCGGACTGCAACCTGGTGCGCACGACGTCTTCGGTAAGTAGATAGGTCTTGCGGAGCAGCATGTTGAAGAGCTGCTGGCGGCCTTCGTCACTTGAAGACTGGGCAAAGTACTGGAGCATATACCTGTATGAACTCTTTATTTCATCAGACAATGACACGACAGACCAGTCTGATATGTCAAATGTGAGCGTATCGAGCGTATCAAGTGAATCCTTCAGCCTGGACTGAAGAATCAACTCTCTTATTTTCTGGGCTTTCTGCCTGATTTCAGTATTTGTGACCATCTATGATATTATATACGAAACCATCCGACCTGCCGGCCGGATGGTTCAAATATACGGATTTTCCGTCAAGTTTTTCGGGAAATTCTCAGAATCAACCCTGAATTGCAGCGATACCTGGCAGAACCTTACCCTCAATGGCCTCAAGGAGAGCACCACCACCGGTAGATACGTATGATACCTGATCAGCAAAGCCGAACTGCTTTACAGCGCTTACTGAGTCACCGCCACCAACGAGTGAGAATGCACCGTTGTTCTTGGTAGCTGCAGCAACAGCTGTAGCGATAGCCTTTGTACCAGCCTGGAAGTTGCTGAACTCAAATACGCCGGCAGGACCGTTCCACAGGATAGTCTTTGAAGACTCGATTACTGAAGCCATGGCAGCAGCTGAAGCAGGACCTATGTCCATACCCTCCCAACCGTCAGGAACGTTGTTGTTGTCAACAACCTGAGTGTTGGCGTTGTTGTCAAAGTTGTCAGCAGCAAGGCAGTCTGTAGGAAGGATGATCTTTACACCGAGTTCCTCAGCCTTCTTCATTACTGCAAGAGCAACGTCAACCTGATCTGGCTCGCAGAGTGAGTTACCTACCTTACCGCCCTTTGCAAGAACGAATGTGTAAGCCATACCACCGATGATTACCAGATTGTCAACCTTCTGCAGCAGGTTCTCAATGATAGTGATCTTTGAAGATACCTTTGAACCACCGATGATGGCAGTTACAGGCTTCTCAGAAGTCTTCAGAACCTTCTCAACAGCTACAACTTCCTTCTCCATGAGGTAGCCGAACATCTTGTGGTCAGCATCGAAAGAGTCAGCCATTACAGCTGTGGTAGCGTGCTTGCGGTGAGCTGTACCGAATGCATCGTTTACATAAACGTCAGCGTATGAAGCAAGAACCTTGGCGAACTCCTTCTGGGCAGCCTTCAGCTCCTTCTTTGCAGCATCGTATGCAGGATCTTCCTTGTCAATACCTCTTGGCTTGCCTTCCTCTTCTGCATAGAAACGTACGTTCTCAAGCAGCAGAGCCTCACCGTCCTTCAGGGCAGCTACGGCATCCTGAGCCTTTGCGCAGTCCTCAGCAAACTTAACCTCAACACCAAGGCACTCTGAAACGTGTGCAAGGATGTGCTTGAGTGAATACTTTGGATCTGGATTCTTCTTTGGACGACCCATGTGAGAAGCAATGATCAGACGGCCACCGTCAGCAATGATCTTCTTGAGGGTTGGCATAGCAGCGACGATACGGGTATCATCGGTAATGTTGAAATTCTCATCAACAGGAACGTTGAAGTCTACGCGTACGAAAGTCTTCTTTCCGGCGAAGTTGTAATTGTTAATTGATGCCATTTTGTATAATTATAAAAGTTATTCCATATTTTCCGGCAAAATTAATCAATTCAGCGGAATTTCAGTGTATATACCGAGAGTATCTTCTAAAAAATCATTAAACTGGTACCGGTATTCCTCATATTCGCTCAAGTTCAGGCTGTCCGGAACCTGGGGCATTATGCGTATGCCGCCGCCTGCCTTGCCGCTGGTACCGCTGTTTGTACGGATTCCTGTTTCGGAAAAGGCTACGTCCCAGTCTGACCTGAGGTACCATTCGCTGTCATCGATAGAGTCGCCAATCAGTCCATAGCCCACTGTTTCGGAATTCTTTATGTTGTAGTATGTCCAGTAACCGTCTTTCAATTGTATAGTGACCTCAGAATCGACTGGTATGGGTACTGTCTTGACCGATTCTTTCCGACATGCAGTGATAGCCGTGGCAAGCAGCAGCACGGCTGCCAGCGCCATTCTGTTGCAGATAGCCTTATTCTTCATAATAGCTGAATTTTACCTTTACCTGTTTTTTCTTCTCATCGTACCTGGTCACCTTCATGCTGGCATAATCATGGCTGGCAGTCCTGATGGAGTAGGTAGGAGTATGCGTATTGACTACATAATTGAAACTGACCGGACTGGCCGATGTTGTTGACTGCTTCATCCATTTTCCGTTGCGCTTCACCCAGTTCAGGGTAGGGACCTTGAAACGCAGAGTTCCCAGTTTGTCAAGTGCTCCTTCCGTTTGGGTGAATTCCCTGGTATAGGTAATTTCTTCACCGGAACGGTAGTCATGAACGGTTACGGACTGTACCCATCCGGAACCAGACTTGCCAACGATTGTCCTGTTTACATTGAGAAAGAAGCATGGCGCTTTCATAGTGTCAATGGCACTTGCCTTAGAGGAATAATCTATGCCAATCTCTATCAGTTTGCTGGTCTCGAAATTCAGTCCCTGCATGAACAAGTCTCCACCCTGGCCCTTGAATACAGGTGGGATGACAGAAGTCTTTGCAGCCTGGTGGTCAGCCTGGGCACCGTCAGCAGCCCCAACAGAAAGTGTCAGGTCGTTTCTTGAAGTGTAATTGATTTTTGCACTTACCGTGATAAGTGGTTTCCTGTATTCTGTTTCTATGCAGAGTGCTTCCTGGTTATATGAAGGCAGTCCACCTTCACTTACCGGCCTGATGAAATAATAAAAAGGAATGTATGCACGTCCTTTGGTTCCCCACCATGTGTCCCAACTGTTCACAAGGACGAATGCTCCGCGTTCCTCATCTTCAATTGTTCCATTTCCGTTACAGTCATATTCAACCGACAAATCGTATCCGGTTAGCGTCATTGCATGTGCCCCTGATGTTCCCTTCAGGACAATGATGGTTCCATAGCCAAGTTCCGAGGGCCCCTCATATGAAGTGTAGCCCCAATCAACGCCTGATATGGAGAACGATGCAATGCCACCGCCAGGATGTCCGTCTTGTTTGTCAACCATATAATCAAGCAGCGTATTTATTCCTTCCATGTCAGACAGGTCAATCTCCTTCATTTCCTTTACGCGGAAATGCATGGCATCATAATATTTGTTGTATCCCGAAGTCCAACGGAAGAATGATTCATCCTGGCTGGGGCCGTAATTCGCAGCTGTCATGACTCCCTGATGCATGGCAATTTCCAGTCCGTCCGATGCAAAGCTGCCCTCGTCATGTCCTCCGTTCAGGAAGTGCCATGTATACCGATAACTGAAATAGCGTTTCTTGTCATTGTTCACTTCCCTTTCAAGAGTACGGTTCATTTCGTATGAAAAAAGGTAGTGAATGCCTGATGCCTGAGCGCAGGAACCACCATGCTGGTTGATTATAGGCGGAAAAAATGGAGAATTTGAATTGTCAAGACTTTGTGGGCGTTCCATTTCGGAACGTGCCTTCATGACCAGGCGTGGGAGATTCTTTCCCGGCCTGATCAGTATCTGGTCATTGGCTGCTCCCGCTGTCATTGACAACAGGAGCATTATGCCTGACAATATCACTGCTTTCTTCATCTTACGCGGTTGTATGTCTTGAGGGCTTCATTCCTGACAGATGCATCAAAGCGTTCATCGTTGCTGATTTCCAGGGCCTTGGCAGCAATAACAGGTGCCTGGAATGACAGGTTGAACCATCCCAGGGCCTCCCACAGTACCTTCTGGACCTTGGCCTGTGAGGCATCGGGCTCAGAGAGCATTTCAAGGAACTGGGGAACCAGCAAGTGCATGTTGGTGTTCCTGATGGTCCTTATCTCGGATATCCTGCGGGTATCGGTAAGAGACTTGTCAAAGATGTATTTCTGGCAGTCGTCACGGTTAGTGGTAGTAATGTTGACCAGTGATGACCTGATGAGCTCACATATGCTGTCTGGATTGGTGTAGCAGCCAATGGTAGGGAAGTGGCTGTCAAAAGCATCGGTGACCTCTTTCTCGCTGAATACGCGAAGGGCGCTTGACAGGTCAAACTCAATTCTCTCGCCTGTGTTGTTCCTTGATGCCTGCCTTACCAGTCCCTCAACGAGACGGCTGTCACCATTGTGCCCGGCCATGCTTGCTGCAAAGCGCTGGGTCATTTCATGACTGTCGCTGAGTGCCAGACGGATGCATTCTACGAAGTTTTCATCGCGGTAGTTACCCAGGTCAATCATGGCTGAAAGACGCACAATTCCGCTCTCCGATGTCATGAACTTGTTGAACAGTATGTCTGAGCAGTTCTCCTGGCTGTTGGCAAGCTTGGTCATGGCCATTATCTGGATTGCAGGGAACTTGCTGTCAATTTGTTTCTTCCAGAACTTGTTGCCGGCTGTAGCCAGGGCATCTTCCAGGTCAAAACCGCAATCTGCACTGCTGGTGAAGGCAAATGTAGGATCACCGAACAGGTGCTGTTCCAGGTATGCATTGTACTGCATCATGTGTCCAACGCGCATGCCCAGTCCAAGCAGTCCTATGTAACGGTTGACCCACTTGTCCTGAAGTACGTTTACCGAATTGGCAAGCACTGCAAGGGTTCCGTTGCCCTGGCCGAAGAGATATCCCTCCTGGATGTTCTCCTGAAGGTGGAATGAGCCGTTGTAGCAGGCATCGAGTGATACGAACCTGGCCTGCGGGTGGTAGTTTGCAAATTCTGCCAGGTGAAGGTCACACTGGTATTCAAAAGCCTCATCGGCAGCTATCTGTGCGGGATCAAGGGCTCCATCGAACCATGAATCGGGTATTGAAACCTCCAGGAAATCTTCAAGCCTGTGCTTGATTTCGGCCTTGCTCATGCCGCGTGATATGCCGTGGGCGTAGTTCTCACGCAGGAACATCTTGAGCAGCTGCACAACTTCAATGAAGTCTTCTCCATCGGGCATCTCGCTTAGGTATTCAGTGTCTTCGCTGCCATGATGGTGCAGTACTGCGTAGTCTATGTAGCGGTTCTGCATCTGGTTGACCAGACGTGTCTTGACAAACTGGTCACGCTTCCAGTCAATGTACTCAATTGACTGCTGCTGGCCCTTGGTCCATGGGAACTGGTCGTTGTATTCAATCTTCTCGTCAATGCGTGCATCGACTGATTCCGATATGAAACCGGCACCGCTGAAGTAGAATATGCGGTCCAGCGGGTTGTTGGCGGCATCGGCCTCATTGACACGCTTCATGTAGGCACGCAACTTCTCATATTTATTGCCGCGCTCATTGGTGCGGGGGAATATGCGGGCGCTGTAGATTGTGGGGCGCAACTTCTGTGGACAGTCGGCGCGCAGGCTGTAGAAGAAGTATTCGCTGTTGTCAGGGTCAGTTCCAAGGAAGTCCCATTCCAGGTCAAAGCTGTCATAGTAGCGGTCGCTTGGAACGCTTGATTCGGCCATGGTCTCGCTGGTCTCCTGGTTCATCTTGAATGCCGTAGTCATGTGCTGGGCATCGCGCAGCATGGGAACCGGTATGTCACCTATGAAGACACAGCCTTCAATGGGGTTGGTCTTGGCAGAATGGAGCCTGATGAGTTCCTGGCGTATGCTGTCGGGCACTCCCCAGCGGTCAATGACGAGGATAGGTTCCAGTCCACGGCTCTTTACAACCTGCTGGTACTGGTCAATCTCGGCCTGTGCCTGAGTGTAGCTTTCCTGGTCAATCACGATGGCAAAGCCGCGTGTGTCAGATGTGGAACAAGAAATGGTGCATGCCAGCAAACCTGTTCCGAGTATGATTGATAAGAATCCTGATTTCATATTTTTACTTCAGCCTGTTGTATGTCCTTTCAGCCTCCTTGCGTACGGTCAGGTCAAATCTCTCGTCCTGGCTTGCACTGAGGGCTGCCTTGGCTATCTGGGGTCTCATGTATGAGTTTACATACCATCCGAGTACCTCCCACATGACTGTCTGAATCTTTACTTCCTTGGGATCCTTTAGATAATCCAGCATGTCTGGTACTATAACATGTGAAGGGTAGTTCCTGAGTCCGCGTATTTCGCTTACACGGTTCTTTTCCGATGCTTCGGGGTTGATTGAGCAATCGTAGAAGTCGCTGATCAGGTATTCGGTTCCTGACTTGAGCTTCCTGGCCTTTGAGTCATGTACCTTGTCCATGTCATTGTACATGGTGTATTCCGGGAATACGCGCTCGAAGGTTTCAAGTGTCTTGTCTGTCGGGAATGAATGGAATGTGCTGGTCAGGCAGAATTCAACGCGCTCGGGCAGGGTGTTGGTGCAGAACAGCCTGACAAGAGGTTCAATAAGGCGTTCATCACCATTTTCGGCTGCCAGTTCAACGGCAAAGCGCATTACCATTTCAAAGTTGTCATTTATGCCCCTGGCAAGGCAGTTGGTGTAGTTGTCATCGGCGTAAGTGGCCAGTTCAAACAGGGCTGCCAGGCGTACCATTCCGCTTTCCGATGAGAGGAACTTATTGTAGATAAGGTCGGAATAGTTTCCCTCACAGCGTTCTGCCAGCATATAGGTGGCAAGAGCCTGGATGGCTGGGTATTCGCTGTCAAGCTGCTTTTTCCAGAATGACGGGTTGTAGTCTACAAGTGCGTCGTTTATGCCAAATGAGAGGGTGGCCGCTGGGGTGAATGCAAATGTAGGGTCACCGAACAGATGGCTCTCAAGTGTGTTGTTGAGAACAGCAAAGTAACCGACCCTCATGCCCAGTGATGCGCATCCAAGGTAGCGGTTTATCCAGCGGTTCTGTATGGAGTTCACGCTGTTTGCAATTGCTATGAGTGTCTGGCTTCCGGGTGTGAACAGATAGCACTCCTGTATGCTCTCGTCTACATGGAAAGAACCGTTGTAGCAGGCATCGAGCGATACCATTCTTACCTGTGGCAGGTATGAACCCTTGCCAAATTCGGCAACATGCAGGTCTTCGGCGTATGAGACGGCGTCATCGTCGGCCTCAATTTCGGGATTGAAGGCCTCATCAATCCATTCTGACGGTATAGGTGCCTTGAGGTAACTCTCAACGGCAGCCTTGGCCTCTTTCATGGTGTAGCCGCGCTTCTTGTAGGTGTGGGCTATTGAGTGTGCATAGCGGCGTGCATTGGCATACTGGGTTGTCAGTGAGGCCGATAATGGGGAACCGCTCAACAGCTGTTCCTCTTCACTTCCATGGTGGTGCAGCAGGGCATAGTCAAGCTGAGGGTTCTGCAGTTCGGTTATGAGCCTCTCCTTGATGACCTCGTCACGCCTGAAATCAATGAAGGTGATGGCCCTTGGCATGCTTTTCAACCATGGCAGCTGGTCATAGAACTCAATCTTTTCGTCTATTCTTGCATCGGCCGATTCAGAGATGTTGCCGTGACCGCCAAAATAGAGCACGTTGTCAATCGGGTTGTTGTTGGCATCGGCCTCATTGACGCGCTTCATGTAGGCACGCAGCTTTTCATATTTATTGCCGCGCTCATTGGTGCGGGGGAATATGCGGGCGCTGTAGATTGATGGCCTGAGCTGCTGGCTGCAGTCGGTGCGCAGTGAATAGTAGAAGTATTCAGTACGCTCCTGGTCACGCTCCAGGAAATCCCATTCAAGGTCAAATGAATCATAGAAACGGTCGGTTGAGATGCAGTATTCCGACATGGGGAAACGGCCATCCTGGTCCATTTTGAAAGCACTTGAGAGGAACTGTGCGTCACGTACCTTGGCAACCGGAATGTCGCCAATGAAAACACATCCTTCAATAGGGTTCTTCTTGGCGTTATACAGGTTCTTGAGGGTCTGGCGTATGCTGTCGGGCACTCCCCAGCGGTCGATGACCAGTATTGGTTTGAGTCCGCGGCCTTCAACTACTTTCTGGTACTGGTCAATTTCTGCCTGGGCCTGGCTGTAGCTCTCAGGGTCGATTACAATGGCAAAGCCACGTGTTTCCTGTCTCGAGCATGACTGTACCGCAAGCAGCAGTCCCATGCCGAACAGGATGATTGAATTCTTGATTTTCATGAAGTCTGATATGGTTGGTAGATGATTATTTCAGTCGGTTGTATGTCTTCAGGGCCTCATTTCTTACGGTTACAGGGAAACGGGCGTCTTCGCTGACAGCCTTGGCGTGTGCGGCAATCTTTTCGGCCTGGTATGACAGTGTAAACCAGCCAATGGCCTCCCATGTGGCAGTCTGGAGAACTGAATCTTCAGGCACTACAGGGTTGTCCAGGTACTCCAGAACAGGGTCAACAACAAAGTGAGGCGGGTTGTTGCGTATGCCGCGTATTGCATTCATCTTGCTGTTATGGCTTGCAGTAGTGCTCTTGAGTGCCTTGCGTATGTCAAAGTAAAGATGTCCTGCACTGTTTTCAATCTCTTCACGGTATGCATTGCCAACACTGTCCTGGTCCCAGTAGTAGGTGCACTCGGGGAATACCTTCAGGAACGCATCCATAACCTGTGTGGAATCAAGTGAGCGGTATGCGCCGCTTACCAGGTCAAACTCAACTCTCTCGCTCAGGTTATTCTGGCAGCGAAGCCTCATGAGCGGCTCAACCAGTTCCTGGCTGCCGTTGCGGCCAGCATAGATAACCGAGAAGCGCTGGGTCATTTCATTCTCATCATTCAGTCCCAGCTTGATGCACTCTATCATGTTGCTGTCGCGGAAACGTGTCATCTCCATGAGGCATGACATGCGTACCATTCCCTTGTCTGAATTGCAGAATGTGCGGAATATGGCACTGGAATTCTTGGGGTCCGATGAGAGCATGTGGGCGGCAAGTCCCTGTATGGCTGGTATATTGCTGTCAAGCTGCCTTAGCCAGAATGAGTCACCTTCATAGTTGATAGCGTTGTTCACGTCAAAGCCGGGATCAATTGACCTGGCGTAGGTAAAGGTTGGGTCGCCGAACAGGTGGAATTCCAGGAATGTTCCAAGCTTGGCCATGTATCCGGCACGCATGCCCATGCCCAGAAGGCCGAAATAGCGGTTTACCCACTTGTCCTGGATTGAGTTTACGCTGTTGGCAAGTACCAGCATGGTGCCGTTGCCCTGGCCGAACAGATATGATTCCTGTATGTTGTCATCCTTGTGGAATGAACCGTTGTAGCATGCATCGAGTGAGACCAGTGTTACCTGTGGGTGTACATGGTCAAACTCAAAGGTCTGGAGCAGGTGCTCATCGCCGCGTGTGCCGCTCAGGTACTGGATGGTGGCATCGCCGTGGTGAGAGAGCAGGGCATAGTCAATGTCGGGGTTCTGCAGGTCATTGACAACGCGTGTCTTGATGTATTTCTCCTGAACGTAGTCCATGTAGGTAACTGACAGTTTCTGGTCAGAGAACCATGGGCACTGCTCATAGAACTCATATTTTGAGTCCATGCGGGCTGCAATTGAGTTTGAAAGGTTTCCTTCACCGCCGAACAGAAGTACGCGGTCAAGTACCTGAGGTTCCTGCACGGCCCTCTCATTGGCACGCTGCATATAGCGGCGCAGCTTTTCATACTGGTTGCCGCGCTCATTGGTGCGTGGGGTTATGCGGGCACTGTAGATTGTAGGGTTGAGCACCTGTGCACCATCGGCCTTCAGACTGTAGTAGTAATAGTCGGTGTAGAGGGTGTCATGGTCCAGGTATTTCCATTCCAGGTCAAATGAATCATAGAAACGGTCGCTTGGTATGCAGTACTCGGTACGGTCAAACTTTGAGCCGTCCTGGTCCATCTTGAATGCGCTGGCCATGTGCTGGGCATCGCGTACCATGGGAACAGGTATGTCGCCAATCAGGACACAGCCTTCAATGGGGTAGTCCTTGGCGTTATGGAGCCTGATGAGTTCGGCGCGTATGCTGTCGGGCACACCCCAGCGGTCAACCACCAGGGTTGGCTTGAGTCCGCGCATCTGTACGGTTTCTACGTATTTGTCAATCTCACTCTTGGCCTCAGCATAACTCTGAGGGTCAATTACAATAGCAAAACCGGAGACCTGCTGTCTGGCACAACTGGCCAGCAGCAGAGTTCCGGCTGCAAGGGTCAGAAAACTCTTTCTCATTTTAATCTGTTATATGTCTTCAAGGCTTCTTCTCTTACCTTTGAGTCAAATCTTTCGTCTTCAGAAATCTGTTTTGCCTGGGCCGCAATTACCGGAGCCTGGTATGATGTGACATACCATCCGAGTGCTTCCCACATGATGGTCTGAAGTTCAGCATCATCAGGAGTCTTCAAATATTCAAGTTCACGTGGAACCAGTGTGTGGTAGTTGTAATTCCGGGTGGTACGGATTGACATCTTGCGGTCATATGCATCGGCCTCAGGGTCATCAAATATTGTCTCTTCAACGTTGTTGCGCATGCGTGTGCACACTCTAACCAGGTTGTCACGCAGTTCCTTGCGCATGCCCTCTGCGTCAGAATAGAGTCTGAGGGTAGGGTAGAATTCATCGAATGCCTTGAGAACGGCCTCTGAATCGAGAATTTGTAGTGAACCGTTGATTGAGTATTCAACGCGCTCGGGCAATACGTTGCGGCAGTAGAGTTCAACCAGTGGCTCAATTACGCGGCTGTCACCGCAGTCACCTGCCTGTATTACGGCCAGGCGCTGGCACAGTTCGTGCGCATCGGTCAGGCCAAGAATGATGGCATTTATGTAGTTGTCATCACGGTAGCGCTTGAGTTCTTCCAGGGCAGCTGTCCTGACTGCGCCTGACTGAGAGGTCTTGAACAGGTTGAATATTTCATTTGAGTAGTTGTTGCCGCTGGTTGCAAGCTTGTCCATTGCCATGATCTGGATGGCTGCGTATGGGCTGTCAAGCTGCTTTTTCCAGAATGATTCTGAACCATGGATAAGTGCATCGTTGATGTCAAATCCGTAGTCAACGGCTGGAGTGAATGCGAATGTAGGGTCACCGAATACATGAGCTTCAAGATATGCACCGTACTTAGCCATATTGCCGGCACGCATGCCGTATCCCATAAGGCCGATGAAATGGCTTACCCACTTGTTCTGCAGTACGTTGACTGTGTTACCCATGGCAACGATTGTACCATTGCCTTCACCAAAGAGGTAACCTTCCTGAATGCTTTCGTCCTGGTGGAATGAACCGTTGTAGCAACCGTCAAGAGTAACCATTCTGACCTGTGGGTGGAATGTCGCAAAGTCAGAGTAGTACAGGTTCCTTTCCTGTTCCATGTCAACGGTTGGTTCGGCCTGGATCCATTCAACTGGTATTGTGCACTCAAATGCATTGTTGATTGATTCAATAATCTGCTTTTCGCTACGTCCCTTTGCACGTCCCTTTGCTGCCTGTGAGCTTACATACTCCTTAAACCACTCAGCGGCTTCGTAATAGTCAGCTCCGACTGGCAAATCGCTCAGATGCTCAATGTCAGGACTTCCGTGGTGGTGCATGATTGCCCAGTCATACGTTGGTTCCTGCAACTCGGTGCACATGCGTTCTTTTACGAATGGGTCACGCTTCCAGTCCAGGTATGTGATTGCTGCCTGCTGGCCCTTCATCCATGGGAACTGGCTGTAGTGTTCTTCCTTTTCGTCAATGCGGACATCGACTGATTCCGATACATAGCCGTAACCGCTGAAATAGAACATCTTGTCCAACGGATTGTTGTTTTCATCGGCCTTGTTGACACGCTGCATGTAGCGGCGGAGTTTCTCGTATTTGTCGCCAAGGTCATTGGTACGAGGCATGATACGGGCTGAATAGATGGTAGGATTAAGTTCCTGTGCACCGTCAGCACGAAGTCTGTAGTAAAAATACTCAGGTCTGTCCTGGTCACGGTCAATGAAGTCCCATTTCAGGTCAAAAGAATCATAGAAACGGTCACTGGCAACAGTGTATTCGGTGCGGTCAAACTGGCCGTCCTGGTCCATCTTGAATGCTGTTGTCATGTGCTGTGCCTCGCGGGTGCGGGCAATTGGGATATCTCCAATGAAAACACATCCCTCAATTGGGTTTTCTTTTGCGTTATAGAGGGTTATAAGTGTCTGACGTATGCTGTCGGGCACTCCCCACTTGTCAATTACAAGGATTGGTTTCAGTCCGCGGCTTTCAACAAGCAGCTGGTACTGATCTATTTCTGTCTGAACCTGAGAATAGCTCTCTGGGTCAATTACGATTGCGAATCCCGGGGTTTGCTGCTTGGTACATGATGCAGCAAGCAGGGCGGCGAATACCACCGGAAGAAATCTTCTTCTCATCTGTTTATGATTGATAAATTTTTGTTTATTAGTTAGAATGTAAGTCCGAATGATGCCATGGCAGTGTTCCTGTCATTGAAGCGGCTGTAGTCGCCTGTGTAGTCTGTATGACCGTACTGCAACTTAATGTGTGCATAACTGCCAGCCTTACCATTCCTTCCGGTAAGGTAGTATGAAAAATCAGCCGAAACGACAGCATTGGTGTATGCGGCTGAGAGGTATTCGTATTTTGGAAGGAAATAGGCCTTCATGAGTTTCTTTTTGCCAGGTGCAGTTGTAGGAAGAGAGTAGTCAAATTCCTTCAAATTGTTGCACATTTCACCTTTGGCCTTGAGCTCAAGTCCAGTTTTTCCCCAGATAAAACGCTTTTCCACTGTCATTCCGTATTTCAACAGTGAATATGTTGCATAGTATTCGTCAGGATACTGTCTGTGGTTTATCTGTTCCAGTGCAGCATCGGCCTGCAATGCAAGCATTGAGTTTGATTCCTTCATAAAATCAGTCCTGTAGCATAATGATGCCTTGATATCTTTTTGAATCTGTGTAATTTCAGCTGACTGGACATACCATTCAGTCGAGCCGTATTTGTCAAGTTTTGTAGCCTGCTTGAAATTCTTGCCCTTGGCTTTGGAATAACTGCCGTTAAGGGTAAAATTGTTGATTGTCCTGCCAATATTGAACTGAAAGCGTTCATTGAGAACAAGGTACATATCTGAAAAGTCTCCACCACGTTTCTCGTATGAAGTACCACCGTCAATAGCTTCTTCCTTGTTCATACCAAACTTGAACTGGGAAAAACTGGAAATAGCATTACTGCGTGTAGTAATCTGTGCTGCTCCTTCATATTTTCTACCTTCATAACGGCGATTGTATGAATAATTGGTCATCAATGTATATACACCAAGTTCCTGGAAAAGGAAAGTGTTTTCGTGTCCAGGAATCAGATTGTCCTGAACTGTCATTCCGATAGTTTCATTGTAATTTTCAACCAATGCAGATAAACCGGCAGAGAACTTATTGCTGAATCGGTATTCTAAGCCAGGGACTACTGATACACGTGCAGCATTGGACTTGAATCGTGGATCGGATTGGTCAGCCTTGCTTCCAACCATGTAAGTGGACTTTAATCCTATTGTGAAATTCTCGCTAATGTTCCAAGCGAAACCTCCGTTAAGGTTAAAAAGTTCGCGGTTCTGGTTATTTGGAATTGAATCATAAACCAGCGAATCCGCTATGATGAACGGGTTGTTTTCTGTCAAAAGAACGGTGTTGTCCCACCTTGAATTGTGCAGATCATGGACCCCATATGACATTGAACCTTCAAAAGATATCTTCTGGAGTTTCTTAGTGCCATAAATATCGATATCGGTATAGGTGCCTTTCTGCTCGCCATTGATTGGCTTGAACGAACCTTCTCTCTGTGTATATGAACCATTGAAACTGTTCAGGAGAGAGTATGGGTTGTTGCTGATTGATACAGGATTGTCAGATCCTGCCTGAATGTTTCGAAGATATAGTTTCTGTTCGTACCAGATCTTTGGGGTCTGAGCTGATGCCGGCTGACTGGCAGTCTGTGCTGATATGTTCGCAATACTGACTGCTGATAGGATAAGTGAAAGAAACTTCTTCATTAGAGTATTGATTAATGTTTTGTGATTTGATAATTAACAAACCGAGACCTGTGATATCACAGGCCCGGTATGTTTTATTAAGGATTAGTCTGCAACCTTGAATTCTCTTCTTACGACTGCTCTCTGGCCGCCAAGAATGAAGTCTTCTGTTGAATTGTTTGTATCCTTAAAATATGCACGTCCCTCGCTTGTTACAAGAGTACACTTACGACGAATTGACTTGCCGCTGTATGAAGGGTTCAGCCAGTTCTCAAATGATACAGCTTCGTCACTGCCATCTTCAGGATCACCTGCGGCAAATGTATAGCCTGCATCTTCAGCTGGGTTGAATACCTTGACAATCTTTTTTTCACCATGTCTCTGGTAATCAATGGCGTCAACAATCATTTCCGGCTTCACAATCAGTGATGGAGTATAGCCGCCAGGAGCGGTAGCAACATTCAGGGTATCGTTGATGTAATCTTCAGCAGAAACGCCTTCTGGGAAACGGAACAGCATGAGTGGGCAACCGGCAACAGCTGGCATGAAATAGAAACCACCACGGCCGTAGATGTGGGTCAGGTTTGGAACGGATTCGTTATCAATGCCTTTTGATGACGTTGGGATAAAGAGCTCCCAGTCAGCAGTTGACAGGTCAGCAGGTGATTCTGTGTCCTTGTCAGTAAGTTCTCTTGCGCTATGGTTCTGAGCCTGGTTTGCAATTACTACAGTCTGACCTGGCTCAACAGGGTAATCCTTGCCAGAACCTGGGAACATCATAACATAACCTGAAGTAGGATAGAAGTTAGGAAGAGTGCCCATAGAATCAAGCTGCCATGAGTAGCTTGCATCATCATATCCGCGATCAACAGCTGAAATAGCAAGTCCGTCAAGATACTGAACCTCATCAGAGTTGTTTACGAGCTCATAGAAAGCATCCTGGAAGAAGAAGCTATATACACCATGATAGTAAACCTCCTTGAAGATAATTCCTGAAGCCTTCTTAGGAGATGCCTTGAGAACGATTTCTTCTTTTACGTCCTTGTCAACAACTGCGATGGTCTTCTCTCCGAAGAAATTGAAGTTTTCGCTGGTTGCTGAAGCTGAAATCTTGTATGTGCCGGCAATAACACTACCAGTATATACATTTCCTACTGAATCACCTGTGATGGTGATAGCTTCGCCATTGTCCTTGCTGAGTGTAACCTTAACGTCACTCAGTGATGCCAAGTCCTCACCGTCAGCAGAAACTGAGATGGTTACTTCGTACTTCTTTGCAACTTCTTCGTCATCACAAGAGACTGCGAAGAGTGCAACGCAAGCACACATAACTGAAAATAGTACTTTTTTCATTGTGTAAAAAGTTTTAAATTAATAAAAGTGGTTAATATTGAATTATATCTTTATCTTCAATTCTGCTCCGAAGTACTGATTAATAGTAAGGTTTGACCTGCTGCCAGTCTGCGGATTCCTATATATTTTTCTCTTGTTGAACATGTTGTTTGCCATGAAAGAGAGCTCCATGTTTTTTCCGAATTCCTTGGTAAGCCTGAAATTGAAAATCAGATGACCCGGATACTTTGTCTCATCAAAATACTCCATGACAACATATCTCTTTATCATTTCGTATTCTGCGTTCTGGTATTTCTTGTCGCGGAAACGTACATCCCAGTCGTAGATATTTCCACTGCGATCCATGTATTTGACAGGGTCGACTGCCAGGCATGGTTTTCCGTCGATTGTCTCGCTAACATACCATAGGTCGTTTCCGTTTTCGTCGGTATAGGTCCTCTGCATTTTTTCCATCCAAATAATCTGTGCGGTTGTAGAGAATACCATCTTTACTTCCGGGATGTGAGTGATGAATCTGATGTTTGTATTGGACCTCTGAGTTATTGAACCATCATAACCGCTTGGCATAAGAATCATGTAAGGGTAGTGCTTGCCATTGACCTGATCGTGGATAGTCCATGATTCACTGGCATTGCGTGATTTTATCCATAACCATGCACCGTCAATTGAGAGTGAAGTTCTCAATGCCTGAATCTGGCCAAAGTTCAGACTGTACTCCATACCGCTCTTCCTGGTAGAATAGTTGTTACCTGGTACCTGGTATGAGAAGAATATCGTGTCAGGCTTCGGCACTGACGCTGAAGTTACATTGGTACCATTCTGAACATAGTTGAACACTCCATTGTTGAATGTGATATTCTCAGCATTGGATGGCAAGTTATGTGAGTACTTGTTGTATGTATGGATGTATGGTTCTGCTGAAAATGAGAATTCATTAGAATATCTCTCATGGAAGAAAGTGATAGAACCATTGAATTTCTTGCGCTCAACAGTGAATCCAAATTCAACCTTTCGTCCTTTTGACTGCTTGATGTTGGGGTTTGACGTGTTCTCAACAATCCTTGTGTCAATGATTGCAAAGAATGGATTAGCGCTGTTATAGCAGATTCTGTCAAAATATGCCTTGTCTGGATAGAGGTATGTCAGGGAAGGGTTCTTGGTTGTAATACCCCATCCTCCGTTGGCTGCAATCCTGTCAACAAGGAATCCGTCATGTTTGTTAACCAAAGTCCACTCCGCATTGATACGAGGATCAATGCTTACCATATCTTCAGCATTCAGATAACTGCGGTCAATGAACAGGCGACCCGCGCGCAGACCTGCCTGGAGTTCAAGACTTGTAGGACCGATAGGCATTATTGTCTTGGCTTCCAAAAATGCCGATGCAACATTCATTGCAGGAATATCGGTATATGCCCTTGGTCGCACTGTCTGAACATCATTAATTACCGGTGGCTGGTTGACATCAAACACAAGACCTTCACCGTTGTTCTTGTCAAAAGTCCATTCAAGTCCGGACTTAATCTGTGTCGTGAAGTTTTCATTTACGATTAGAGTCTTGGTACCCTTGAGCAACATATAGATGCTAAAAGGCTTGCCGTCAACGTAGTAGTCTGAATAGTAGTTTCCGGTCAGGTAAGGTGCTTGATGTTCTCCTTCAACCAGTGAAGATCCAATTGGCTGGACACCTGTCCTAAGATTCATAAATGTGGTCTTTTCATCTCTCTGGTGACTTGTGTTGACGGAGAGAGTATATGAAAGGTTTGAAAATATGTTTCCTTTGACATTCCAGTCTCCGGCGAGGTTGATTCTTACTCCCTGATTCATACTCTTACTTTTCTCTCGCCCTGATTCCTGTGGATCAGTCCTGACTGTATTCAAGTTCTGAAAATATGAAATCTTGGCTGTAAGCTCAAGAGGTCTTTCTCCAAAGAAATTCTGGCTAACACCAACGCTACCTGTTATTCTTTCATATCCTTTTGCCTTGAATCGGATATCAGAGTATGAAGATGTATAGTCCGATGATAGATTCAGTGTGGTACCCGTGGACAGAGTAAAGCCCTTGCCGAATGAAGCCATCTTGGAGTTTGGGTCTGTCTTGCCCTTGAATTCCAACGGTGTGCTTCCCTGTTTGGTCTTAATAATGACGGCACCCGATGTCAGGTTGCCATATTCAACAGACGGAATTCCTCGGATTACTTCAACTGATTCAATGTTGTCAGGAGAAATAGTTCTCAGGTCAACCCCCATACCTGTACTTGATTGTCCAGAGATGTCATTGGTGCCATTCTTCGATGTGTTGAATGACATCATGGTTGCATCATTTGAAATAGGGGCACCATCAAGAAGAATAGCTGCGCCTATGGAATTGTTTCGGTCTCCGCCAATTTCACGAATTGAGGCCTGGCCTACATTGTTCATGCTGGTGTTCTGCGTAATACCACCAGGTACTAACTGAAGCATGTCTTCTACGCTTTTGGGCTGAAGGTGCTGCAGGGCAGTCTGGTCAATGACTGATGATGAGCCCATTGCCTGTTCCTTTGCCGTAACGACAACTTCGGAAAGACCAAGACTGGTGGCCTGAAGCCTGATGTTGAAATCCGATATGTCCTTGCCGCTTACTTTCAGCGTTCCGGTTGCAGTCTCATATCCGATGTATGAAACCGTATAGTGGTAGGTACCGTTTTTCAGCTTTAGTGAGAACTTTCCCTTCATGTCAGTCACAGCCCAGAACGTGTTGTTCTCGAACGTGATGTTTACCATCTCCAGTGGTGAACCGTTATCGGCATCGATTATCTTGCCGCTTACGCTGTACTGTGTGTCGTTGGAAACTTGAGTCTGTCTCTGTCGGGTTGTCTGTGCTGATGCCTGTGCAGGAATCAGTCCAAGAATTGTGGTAAATGACAGAATTAGAAGTAGTCTTGGAACTCTCATAGTTCTTTTGCGTTAAAATTCGGGCGCAAAAGTAAACCATAAAATGATAAGAGGTGTAATAGAATTTAACTTAAAAAATCCTCTATATGGGGCTGTTTGGGTGATATGTAAGAAATGGCTATGTATTAATGTGATTAATAAAATAGTAATTATTGTGTCATGAAAAATGAATTTGGTCAGAATAAATTAAGAATAATGTAATATTTGTTGTTTTTGCTGATTGTACAAAAATACCTATGTATATAATTGAGGGGGTAATTTTGAAAAAGCGAATGTTTGGATGGTTTTTGTGTGTTGGAAGAATAGTGTTAAAGTGTGAATGTGCTTGTTTGTTTGATGATATTATAATTATAATCTTAAAATGTGTAAGTAGGGATTGGCGTAGTTGTGGCTTGCTTTTTTTTATAGTTTAACAGACCGGAAAGTTACTGAAGGTGCCGGAAGTTTACTGCAGGTGTTGGTAGTGGCGGCATATTTCAGTCAGTCCGCACTCTTTGCATTTGGGATTCCTGGCTGTGCATACGTAGCGCCCGTGCAGAATGAGCCAGTGGTGGGCGGTTGAGAGAATGTCGTTCGGGAAGTACTTTACCAGTTCCTTTTCAACGCTCAGTGGGGTAGTGCAGCGTTCCGGAACAAGGCCTATCCTGTGGCTTACACGGAACACGTGGGTGTCGACGGGCATGGCCTGGCCGCCGAATGCAACTGCGGTCATGACATTGGCTGTCTTCCTGCCTACGCCGGGAAGGGTGGTAAGTTCGTCAATTGAGGTGGGAATCTCCCCGTTGTATTTCTCAACGACTATCTTGGCCATTCTGGAAATGTGGTCGGCTTTTGCGTTGGGGTATGAAATGCTTTTGATAAATGCATAAATATCCAAAATTGAGGCCTGGGCCAAGTCGTTGACTGTCGGATATGCCTGAAAGAGGGCGGGAGTGACCATGTTGACGCGCTTGTCGGTGCACTGAGCCGACAGGATAACTGCTACCAGCAGTTCGTAGGGAGATGAAAAATGCAGCTCAGATTCAGCTACGGGAAATGCCTTGCTGAAATACTGGCTGCACTTTATGTAGAGTTCCCTCTTTTTCAAGACGGAATTGTTTTATCAGTTTGCCGATTCGAACTCCTTGAGGAACCTGACGTCGTTTTCAGAGAACATGCGCAGGTCCTTTACCTGATACTTCAGGTTGGTGATTCGTTCAATACCCATACCAAGGGCGTATCCGGAATACTCCTTGCTGTTTATTCCGTTGAGCTCCAGAACGTTAGGGTCAACCATACCGCATCCCAGGATTTCTACCCAGCCGGTACCCTTGCAGAAAGGACATCCCTTGCCGCCGCAAATGTTGCAGCTGATATCCATTTCGGCTGATGGTTCTGTGAATGGGAAGTAACTTGGACGCAGACGGATTTTTGTATCGGGACCGAACATCTCCTGGGCGAAATAGAGGAGTACCTGCTTCAGGTCAGAGAAGCTGACCTTCTTGTCAACGTACAGGGCCTCAACCTGATGAAAGAAGCAGTGTGCGCGGTAGCTGATAGCCTCATTGCGGTATACGCGGCCAGGGCAGATAATGCGGATAGGCGGCTCGGAAACCTCCATTACGCGGCTCTGGACTGATGATGTATGCGTTCTCAGAATGATGTCTGGGTGTGATTCAATGAAGAAGGTGTCCTGCATGTCGCGGGCTGGATGATCTTCGGCAAAGTTCATTGATGAGAATACGTGCCAGTCATCTTCGACTTCAGGACCGTCAGCAAGTACAAAGCCAAGACGTGAGAATATCTCAATAATCTCGTTCTTGACAATGGTCAGCGGGTGGCGTGTACCCAGTGGAACGGGATATGCGGTTCTGGTAAGATCGGGCTTTTCATCGGCCTCGGCCTTGGCTTCAACTGATTCCTTAAGCTGTGAAATCTTCTCCTGGGCAAGGTTCTTCAGTTCGTTGAGCTTCTGTCCCATCTCCTTCTTCTTCTCTGGCGGAACCAGTCGGAAATCGGCCATCAGTTCGTTGATAATGCCTTTCTTGCTGAGGTACTTCAGGCGAAGTGCTTCTATTTCATCAGCCTTGTTAGCCTTTAACTCCTTGATTTCATTGATAATCTGTTCAATTCTCTCAGTCATTGTACTTGTTGTTTCGTTTCACGTTGCGAAATTAGGAAAAAAAGATGTCGTAATGGCTATTACTTTGACTAAATTTGTACCATAAACGAAAAAGATAGGGAAAGTGAGAGTTATTGAAAACTGCTCCATGCTCGGCAGGAATACTTTCGGCATGAATGTCAAGGCGGATTGCCTGGCTGAATACTCAACGGTTGAAGAGCTGCGTACCCTGATAGCAGTTGCCAAGAAACCGCTGCTGGCAATAGGGGGCGGCAGTAACTTGTTGTTCTTGCATGATTATGCAGGAACCATACTTCACTCATGCATAAATACAATCCGCGAATTGGGACGTGAGGAGTCTTGTGTGCTTGTCGAGGTAGGATCGGGCATTGTCTGGGATGATTTCGTAGGATGGTGTACCGTGAACGGATTGTGGGGCGTTGAGAACCTGACGGCAATTCCCGGTGAGGTTGGAGCAAGCGCAATCCAGAATGTAGGGGCGTATGGAGTGGAGTCGGGTGACTGCATTGAGTCTGTCAGGACCCTGTCTGTACTTGACGGCAAGGAGCGCGTGTTCCGCAGGGAGGAGTGCAATTACGGCTATCGCCAGAGTGTTTTCAAGAATGAGCTGCGTGGGAAATATGTGGTAACTCATGTCATTTTCAGGCTCTCTACGATTGAAAAACCAGTGCTTGGATACGGAACGCTCAAGGATGAGGTGGAAAAGCTGGGTGGCCCTACGCTGAAAAACATCAGAATGGCCGTAAGGGCTATTCGTGACAGCAAATTGCCTGATCCTCAGGTACTTGGAAATGCTGGCAGTTTCTTTATGAATCCCGTTGTCGAAGAATCGGTCTACGAAGGGCTGGTTCAGACTTATCCTGGCATCCCTTCGTACAAGTCAGAGGGCGGAAAAGTGAAGATTCCGGCTGGTTGGCTCATAGAACAGTGCGGCTGGAAGGGGCGTTCTCTGGGAAATGCCGCCGTCTATGAAAAGCAGGCGCTCGTTATAGTCAACAAGGGCGGTGCAACCGGTGATGAAATAAAGAATCTGGCCGATGCGGTAATACGCGATGTCCGTGAAAAGTTCGGCATAGAACTCAAGGCCGAGGTGAACTATATATAATAAGGTGTAAAAGCAATACAGAATGAAGATAAAGATACTTGGAACGGGAACATCAATTGGAGTGCCGGAAATGGCTTGTCACTGCGCAGTATGCAAGTCTGATAATCCCAGGGATAAGCGCTTCCGTACATCGGCCTGGATACAGGAGGGTGACACCAGCCTGTTGGTTGACTGTGGGCCGGATTTCCGCACACAGGCGCTTCTGGCTGGCATTGAGAAGATTGACGGGGTGATTCTTACCCATGAACATTATGATCATGTGGGAGGATTGGATGACCTGCGTCCATTCTGTGCCGCCCATGCTGTTCCGGTTTATTGTCAGGAACATGTGGCAAACTGTATTGTTGAGCGTATGCCGTACAGTTTCGGGGCTGAGAAAAGGCGTGGAACACCAACCATTGACCTGGTTCCTGTAAAGCCGGGAGAGAGCTTCAAGGTGGGTGCGCTTGACATCATGCCTTTTACCGTAATGCATGGAATGGCTCCAATCTTAGGCTTCAGAATAGGCAGGCTTGGGTATATAACTGACATGAAATCAATGGATTCATCCCAGATGAAATACCTTGAAGGAGTAGATACTCTCATTGTCAACGCCCTGCACATTAAGGAGCATCCTACGCATCAGAACCTTCGTCAGGCTGTGATATTTGCAGAAAAAGTCAATGCTGCACGCACATACTTCATTCACATGAGCCATAGAGTGGGTTTGCATGACGTTGTCAATGCAAAACTGCCCGAATCAATGACCCTGGCCTACGACGGACTTGAAATTGAGGTTATCTAAGAGATTACCTGACGTTTGATTTCAGTGTTTCTGCTATGTCCCTGCGTATAGACAGGGTCCTCTCTTCGACATCACTTCGCTTGGAAGGCTTGAACAGCTTGTCGTATTCACATCTTGACAGCTTGATATGCTTGAGAGGCTTGTCGGATATGGCTTCAATAGGACCGCTTACCGTTACACCTAATCTGAATGGCAACGGACTGTCTGTCAGCGAAATATGATATCGACAGTCTAATCCCTTGTTGATATTGTGCCGTCCGCCTATGACTGCGTTGTACTTGTCCATGTGAATGAGGAACGGGTAGAGGTCTACCTTTTCGCGAAGAACCTGCATTTCTATGCTTAGGTCATCAATCTTGTTCTGTGCCTTCTTGCTCATGAGCAGCTTGCGCTTGATGCCCTTGAATACTTCATTGTCCATTATCACAAGGTCCTTGCCTTCAATTGATGCGGCTCCCATAAGTGTGGACATTTTCGGCATGTTGTCACGCTGAAGCTTGGTTTCGGCAGCCAGGTGGAACTGGGCTTCGCCCTTGAATGCTTTCAGCATAGGCACGATTGAATCGACAGAAGGGATAAGGTCTATCAGTTCATCTATTTGAATATCAAGCAGATGGAAATCAAGTTCTATGAAACGGTTGTCTTCTTCAGGCGCATTGTAGATGGCTGTAAGCTGCATTTCGGCAGTATTTGAAGAGAAACCTACCTCCTGCATTATAACCTTGCCGTCCTTGACTGTAATGTCACCGCCGACATTGTTGAAAGTATGGTGGTTGAACTCTATTTCTGAGAAATTGGTGTATAGTGAGAGGTCAATTCCGCGCGGAACCACGAACGGAACTGATTCTATTGTGTCGCTTATGATGGTGTCCGATGGCAACTGGGCAGTCTTGGTACTCTCTACGCTTTCGTCCTGTCCGAGTCCTGTAGTGTACTCCATAAGCTGTGTAACGTCAACGAAATCGGATTCCAGGTACAATTCGCCCGTCAGCAGGCCTTCGTCACGCAAGAATGGACCTATATTATATATGTCACCCCACAATTCTATGTTTGAATTGCCTAGTGAGAGCTTTCCCTCCTTGATATTGAAGCTTCCCTGCGTAAAGTTCACGTCAAGACCCTCCAGGGTGATTGGGTCTTCAATAACCTCCAGGTAAGAGCGGTCAACCGTAAAGTTCAGCTGCGGATCCCACTTGCCGAATATGTCGGTCTGGGTTGAGTCGTACTGGGCCGATGCATTCATGCTGGTCTTTCCAACTTGTGCGCTCATGCTCTCTCCCAGTTCCGCATTGAGGCGGTCGAACCCGAGTTTTGCAGAAAATGTCGGTATTTCTGATACGCTGTGCATGTCGGCCCACATGGAAGCATTCCTGAGGGTAGCGCTAATGGTGTCCATTGAAGCGGAAATATCCTTTACATCAACCTGCGCCGATGCTGTCATGGCCATGAGCGAGTCGGCTATATCCTTTATGTTGGCCTTGACCGAAACGTCCTTGAGATTTGCCCTTATTACGCTTTCGGCAATCATCATGACGTCCAGGTCGTTGCTCTCGATGTTGGCTATTGCTGCATGTCCATCAGGTGACTCAAGTCTTGCATTCAGTTTGTTGGCACCTACTTCAATTGAATCAAATAATGATGCATAAAAGTCTGTGGCACTTATGTTTGCGCTGATTCTCTGAAGCGTTGCTGTATTGTTTGTCCAATATCCTCTTATGCTGGCTTCAAGGTCTGTGGTACCCTTTACGTCAATTCCTTCCAGGCTGCCTCTGTATGACTGGGGTATCATGCTGATGATTTTCTCTATGTTGAGTGATTCAACCTTTGCCCTGGCGTTTCCTGATACCTTGCTTTCTGACCTGTCGGCCTTGGCTCCAAATGCAATCCTTTCGCCGTTAACCTCTATGAATGAGTTGTCTGCAATGCTTATGTGGGTAAGGGCGGTGTCGGTCTCCAGTGATTTCAGGTTAACTGTAAGCGGCCAGTTGTCGGTCATGGTTTCGCCGTTCATGACGGTGTTAAGGCCGTTGGTACCCAGATTGCCTTCAAGCCTAATGGATTCATTGCAGACCGAAGCGCTAGCATCAAGTCTGGGTTGTCTTACCAACAGGTTTAAACTTGAAGAATCATCTTTTGTAATTAGCTGAATATCACCGGAATGAATTAGGAATGCTGAAGTGATGTCCGTCATGGCTGTATCACATTCAGCGCTGACAAGCAGGTTAAGACTGTCTATTTTTGCACTTGTTTCTGAACCGTCAGTCACGCTTGTGTATGATATTTCACCGGCGTTCAGGATAGCGCTTGTTACTGCAATAAGCCCCTTCTTGAAACTGATTTCTCTCAAGTCAATGCTTATGTCATCTGTCCGGGCGCTCATTCCGCTATTGCTGTTTGCTTGAATCTTCTTTACAAGCAGAGCGGCCTTTCCCCTCGCGCTGGTAGGCATGTAGCCATCGGTTTCAAATGATATGTCGGAACCTGTAAATGAAATTCCGTCCGATGCCGCGTGCATGGCACCGTTGTCTGCCGTAACTGGTCCAGTGGAAAGTCTTGCAAGCAGGCTGCCGTTCTGGCCTAATTTAACGGCATCGGCCTCAATTGATATGCCGGATATGCCGGCATTCATTGTGGTGCTGTCGGTTATTGAGGCTCCTAATTCGCCAATCCTGGCGGTCATGGAAACCTCTATGCTGTCCAGGTTCAACAGGCCGCGAAGGTCTATCCTGGAATCGTTGACCGATGCGCTTATTCCCGTGCTGTCATTACGGTATGAGGCGTTTAAGTCCTTGAATGACAGTGAGCGCAGTTCTGCATAATTCAGTGTTGTGGAACCATCGTCTTCCGGTTCTTCTGATGTCCCGTCAGTCAGGAAATCTATGTTTGTGGTACCGTCAGGGGCAGTGTAGAGATTTGCGTGTGTCTTGTCAAGGTACAGTCCCTTCACAATGATCTTGTCCTCCTTTAGGTACGACTTGACGTCAAATGATACTGCCAGAGAGCCTATGTCGAGCAGTTTTTCAAATGGAGAGCCCTCCTTTTCGTCGTAAATGGTTACTCCGCGAATGTCAATGCCCAGGTAGGGACGGGTCTTGAAATAGGTCAGTCCCACGCTTGATATTTCGGCCTTGCCTGGGAAGTATTTGTCAAGTGCCTTCGAAACGACTGGCGTGAGGCGCTTCGGGGAGAAAATGATTGATGCAGCTATTGCAAGCACCAGTATAATGACGGCAAGGATAGAACCGACGGTTATGCCGGCTATCTTCAATGCCTTGTTCTTATTCTGTTTCATTTCAGACTCTGCTATTGTCGGGTAAAGGTTATGTCAGTACCCGGCTCGTTAATGTCAACGCATACCATCTTGTTTCCGTCAAGTGACTTGATGTCAAACACCATGTATGCAACCTTGTCGGTTTGGCCGTTGCCCAATATTCTGAGTGTCAGTTCATTGTCGGTCAGTTTCCATGTGAAGTCAAAGCCTTCGTCATCGGCATCGGATGTCCTGCCGCTCAAATCTTCATTGAAAATGTAGAAATAGCCGTCAGTTGCCTTCCAGCGTCCGTAAAGGTCTTCTTCTGATACGCTCGCTTTCTTGGAGCAGCCCGAAAAGACCAGGATAGTGACCAGTAACAACGCGCTCAGGAAACTCCATGCGCTGGTCCTGGTTTCCGGCTGGATTGAAGCTGAAACTGCTGGTTTTGATATTGTTGCCATAGAACTGCCTTCTTAACACCTTAATAATGCAAAAATAGCAGTTCTACGCAACAAAAACAAGTTTTTAAGTTATTAATTTAGTTGTAATTTAAAGATTGTTGCAGCCGTTTACGAACTGGCTGAAACTGCAGTTGCGTTCCTTGCGGAGTTCGCTCATGAAGCTTTTCCGGGACTTGAATCCGCACATGACCGATACATCGTCAGCACTGTGGGCGGGGTTGATGGAGATGAGCTGTTCGGCCATCTCTATCCGGCGTGACCTGACCAGTTCTGTCGGATTTTTCGAGTAGATGCTCTTGGTCCACCGGTTAAGCGTGGCGGTGTCCATGTGCATTTCCCTGGCAAATTCCTGAATGGTAAACCCGCAGTCCCTGATATGGGCCTTGAGAACTTCCTCAAGCCTGCTTTTCCGGTAGGTGAAATCGGGGAACTCGCGAACCCGCACAATCCTGTACCGTGGGGATTTTTCCATCAGGCATCCCTCCTTGATTCCCGTTGACTGCAAGTACTGGATGTAGTCAATTGGAGTAGGCTTTCCGGTGGCTTCGATGCTCTCTTCCACGGAAAAGCTCTCGACAGGTGGCAGGGTGCTGCTGTCCTGATTGCCTGGCAGGGTGGCTGTAGCCTGGCTGTCAGACTGGATGGGCGCAGCCTGGTCTTCCTGGCATGGACAGGATGCTGGGGTACCGGTATCCAGTGGGGGAATGGCAGGATTTTGGTCGGACTGAGAATCCTGGCTGTTCTTTACTTGGACCATTCTGTAGATGGCCATTACAATAACTGACAATTCCAGCACTGCAGACAATGCCTGCAGTACCGGCAACATATTTATGTGTTTCATGGTATATTATTTGCCTGCAAATGTACGATTAAGGTTGAAAAAACGAAAACAAATGGATAAATTTGCAGTCCATTACGGGAGATTGGGATTATTGAAAAAATCCTTTCGTAATGTAAATAGAATATAATCAATAAGTTATGTATAGAAGTAAGACTTGTGGCGAACTCAGGCTCTCCGATGCCGGCAGTTCAGTTACTCTGGCCGGTTGGGTCCAGAGGGTCAGAAAGATGGGCGGAATGGTCTTTGTGGACCTGCGTGACCGCTATGGAATAACCCAGCTGGTATTCAATGAGAGTGCCGATGCAGCCCTTTGCGAGAAGGCCAACAAACTGGGAAGAGAGTATGTAATTCAGGTAACCGGTGTTGTCAGCGAGCGCTCCTCAAAGAACGCAAAGATTGCAACTGGTGACATTGAAATACTTGTAAATGAGATGAATATCGTCAATGCTGCCGATACTCCTCCGTTTACAATCGAAGATGAAACCGATGGCGGTGACGACCTTCGCATGAAGTACCGTTATCTGGACCTGCGCCGTCAGTGCGTACGCTCAAACCTGGAGATGCGTCACAAGATGGTTATGGAAATCCGCAAGTTCCTTGATGACCTGAACTTCCTTGAGGTAGAGACTCCAATCCTGATCAATTCAACTCCTGAGGGTGCACGTGACTTTGTCGTTCCTTCAAGAATGAACCCTGGTCAGTTCTATGCACTGCCTCAGAGCCCGCAGATTCTGAAGCAGCTTCTCATGGTTTCAGGTTTTGACCGTTACTTCCAGATTGCCAAGTGTTTCCGTGACGAAGACCTGCGTGCTGACCGTCAGCCGGAATTCACTCAGATTGACTGTGAAATGTCATTTGTTGAGCAGGAAGACATTCTTCAGATTTTCGAAGGCATGGCCAAGCACCTGTTCAAGTCAATCCTTGGCATAGAGATGAACGAGCCGTTCCAGCGCATGACCTGGCACGATGCAATGAAATACTACGGCAGTGACAAGCCGGACCTCCGTTTTGACATGAAGTTCGTTGAACTGATGGACATCATGAAGGGTCACGGTTTCGGCGTATTTGACAGCGCTGCATACATTGGCGGCATATGCGCCAAGGGTGCTGCAACATATACCAGAAAGCAGATTGATGCCCTTACAGAGTATGTAAAGCGTCCTCAGATTGGCGCCAAGGGCATGGTTTACGCGCGTGTCGAGGCCGATGGCACTGTCAAGTCAAGCGTTGACAAGTTCTATTCACAGGAGGTTCTCCAGCAGATGAAGGCCGCATTCGGCGCTGAGGCTGGTGACCTGATACTCATTCTTAGCGGTGATGATGCAATGAAGACACGCAAGCAGCTGTGCGAGCTTCGTCTTGAGGTTGCAGGCCAGCTGGGACTGCGTGACAAGAACAAGTTCAAGTGCCTGTGGGTCATTGACTTCCCAATGTATGAGTGGAGTGATGAAGAGAACCGCCTGATGGCTATGCACCACCCATTTACAAGCCCGAAGCCGGAAGATGTTCCGCTGCTTGACACTGATCCTGCACAGGTTCGCGCAAATGCCTACGATATGGTTATCAACGGTATTGAAGTTGGTGGCGGTTCCATCCGTATACACGACAGCAAGCTTCAGGCTACCATATTCAAGATACTTGGATTTACACAGGAGGAGGCTCAGGCCAAGTTCGGCTTCCTTATGAACGCATTCAAGTTCGGTGCGCCTCCTCACGGTGGCCTGGCATTCGGACTGGACCGTTTTGTCAGCATATTCGCCAAGCTTGACAGCATACGTGACTGCATAGCATTCCCGAAGAACAATTCAGGCCGCGATGTAATGCTCGATGCTCCTGGCAGGCTTGACCAGGCCCAGTTGGATGAACTTCAGCTGAAGGTTGACCTGAAAGCAGAATAATCCTGTTTTACGGCAATATGGAAAGGTCCCTTCACAAGAGGGGCCTTTTTTTTGACTGCATACGCCCTTTCGGGGGCTCCGCTTCGCTACGTCCCTCCCACCAATCTGTTCGACTGATTTCCAAAGCAAGCTTTGTCCACCAGTCTTCACATCTTTGCGGGCCCCTCCCGCCCACGACGCGGCGGGTGGCGACACCCCTCAATAGGGTATGCAGTCAAAAAAATGACAGTTGTGCTGCCTTTTTTACAATTATTCGCATTCGGTTCTTGCGTACAATGTTTTTTTGACTGAACTTTGCAGCGCAATAACGCAAAATAATCTTCAGGGCAGGGTGTAATTCCCGACCGGCGGTAAAGTCCGCGAGCCGAAAGGCCGAACCGTTGCAACTACGGTACCGACAGTAGAGTCTGGATGAGAGAAGAGTATGAAAAAACACATTTCCAAGCTGGGCATTTCCATGTCCACACCCCTCATTGGTGCCAAGGGTGCCGGTGAGTCATTTTCAATCAAGAGAGTTGTAATAGCAGTTATGCTGGCTGTTGTCAGCGTGTTCACCGTGTCTGCCCAGAATACTGTAGCAGGCATTTCCGGTATTGTCACTGCCGAAGGTGACGTACTTGCCGGAGCAGCGGTGAAAGTCACCAGTACCGAGACCGGAGCGTTCTACGGAACCATATCGAACTCCAAGGGAATGTATACTCTGTCAGGTTTAAGACCTGGGGTATATGTTGTTGAAATCCAGTTTGTTGGATATGAGACTTCAAGGGTGTCCGATGTTCGTCTGACCCTGGGCGAACAGTACAATCTTGATGTTGAGATGAACGCTGGTGGAATCAGTCTGGATGGCGTTGAAATTGCTGCTTCAAGACATTTTGCGGAGCTCAAGACCGGCCAGACCTACAACATTAGCAATGAGGTAATAGGACTGCTGCCATCGGTCAACCGCAGCCTGCTGGACTATGCAAGGCTTTCTCCCTACAGCGGTACAGGCAACAGCATGGCAGGCCGTGACGGACGCGGCACAACGCTTACCATTGACGGCGCGTACCTTAATAATAGTTTCGGATTGAATTCCGATCTACCGGGCGCCGGAACACCGGTTTCAATAGATGCTGTCCAGGAGGCACAGATTGTAATTGCCCCGTTTGACGTGCGTCAGAGCAATTTCACGGGCGGTGGAATAAATGTAATCACCAAGTCGGGTACCAACACCGTCAAGGGAACTGCGTACAGCTATATCCAGAACGAAAGCCTGCGCGGAAACAGGGTTGACGGCTATGACCTGGGTGAGCGCAGCCCTGAATCAAAGAACATCTACGGCATGACTCTGGGAGGTCCGGTAATAAAGAACAAGCTGTTCTATTTTGTGAATGCTGAATATGAGCTTAAGCCTACTTCTATTTCACAGTGGAAACTCTCGACTGACGGAGTAGGCCATGCTGACCAGATGATAAGCCGCGTTACACAGGCCGATATGGACCGCTTTGCCGCAGCCCTGGGCAAGTACGGCTATGATCCGGGTACAAGTGACCTTACGAACGGTGACCAGACCAATGCCAAGGTGCTAGCCCGCATTGACTGGAATATCAATGACCGCAACAATCTGATGGTCCGATACAACTACACCCAGAACACCAGCTGGAATACACCGAGCAATACCAGCACGGTTGGAACCAAGGCAACATCGGCCCGCATATCGGACAACGCATATGTATTCCGCAATAACTGCTACACTATCAAGGATGTAGCATGGTCAGGCGTGGCTGAACTTAACAGCAGGATAGGGGGAAGCATGAACAACCGCCTGCTCATTACCGCTTCTGACGTGAGCAATGCGCGTGACTCGGAGTCATCATGGTTCCCGCATGTCGATATATGGGACGGCAGCGGAAATGCCTTCATGAGTGCCGGATATGAACTCTTCTCGAACGGTACCGGCAACCATGTGAGGACCTATGACATAAGCGACCATCTGCGCTGGATGATTGGCAGAAACATTATCACCGCCGGCATGAGCTACCAGTACCAGAAGGGTGCTACCAATTACAAGATGTACGGAACCGCGTACTACAAATACGCTTCTATTGAAGATTTCGAGAATGGTGCAGCACCGATTGCATTCGGCATGACCTATCCGTATGACGGAGTCAGCGACCCTGCTTCACGCACATCTTTCGGCCAGACAGCCGTTTTCGTTCAGAATGAAACACGCTTCAGTAACTCATTTGCAATGACTTACGGCATTCGTGCCGACTATATGAGCTATTATGAGAAGCTGGGTACCAATGAATCATTCAAGGCTCTTGACTGGACTGACCACTACTATGCAAGCGGTACGGCTCCTGCAGGCTACACCAGTCCAAGGATTGATACCGGCTTGTGGCCAAAGTCACGCGTACAGATATCACCGCGTGTAGGTTTCAACTGGGATGTGCTTGGCAATGAAGCAATTGTAGTCCGCGGTGGTGCTGGTGTATTTACCGGAAGGACTCCTCTGGTATTCTTCACCAACATTCCGAATTACAGCGGCATGCTGCAGAATACCGTCATGGTCACATCGGACTCCAATGGGGTGCTGTCAGGCCTTGCTGGCAATTTCCTCTATACGGAAGCCGATTTGCGCAATTACCTGAAGAATGCCGGCTATGCTACCGAGGCAAATCCGAATCCTGTTGTAAAGAGCGCTACCATATGCGGCGTGGCCGATGATTTCAGGCTTCCAAGCGTAGTTAAGAGCGCGTTGGCTGCCGATATCAAGCTGCCGCTGTCATTCCCCGCCATGCTCTCTGTTGAGGGCATCTACAACAAGGATATCAATGCCGTTTACAGCGAGAACCTGAACCTGAAGAGCGATGATTCATTTGGCCGCTTCGGTGGGGCTGATGGCCGCATAAACTACAGGAAAGCTGCTGACGGAACTGCCATGCCGTCACCGCTGGTCAATGCAAGCGTTACCGGTGGAGCAGTGGTAATGCGCAATACTTCAAAGGGTTACAGTTGGTCTTCAAGTGCTACTCTGTCGATGCAGCCTGTAAGTAACCTCAAGGCAGAGATTTCATATATCCACATGGTTTCAAAGTCAGTTTCCGATATGGTTGGTTCCGCCCTCTATTCTACCTGGACCAATACTGCATCGGTGAACAGTGCAAACGAGGAGGTGGCCCGAAACTCATCATACGTGATTCCAGACAAGCTCTCAGCCAATGTGGTCTATACGCTCAATCACGGCAAGATGATGTCTACCAATGTGGGTCTGTTCTATACCGGATACAATGCCGGAACATACAGCTACACCTATTCGAATGACATGAATGGCGACGGCGCCAAAGGTGACCTTATCTATATTCCAGCTTCAAAGGATGAGATCCAGTTTGTTGATAATAGCTCATATACGGCAGCCCAGCAGCAGGATGCATTCTGGAATTTCGTCAATACCGACAAGTACTTGAGTGCACACAAGGGCGAGTACGCCCAGGCTTATGCCGCACGCATGCCATGGTTCAACCGCTTTGATTTGCGCCTGTCTGAAGACATCAGGGTACGCACTGCAAAGAGCCTGAACACGCTTCAGCTTAGCTTTGACGTAATGAACGTTGGTAACCTTCTGAACAACTCATGGTGCGTTTACCAGACAGCATCGGCCTGCAATGACGGATCGGTGCTGACTTATGTCGATACCGATGCCCAGGGTGCTCCAAGGTATATGCTCTACAGCAATTCCGACGGCCTGCTCAGCAATGCCTTTGCACCGCTCAAGACCACGAAGAACTGCTGGTTCCTCCAGCTGGGCGTAAAGTACATTTTCAATTAAGATACTGGCCTGCACCCCCGCAGCTGCATGATGCCGTGCATGTGCAATGTGCATGGAGTGGTGCACGTTCTGTGTGCATGGAGTGGTGCATGTTCTGTGTGCATGGAGTGGTGCCAATGTTGCATTCATATGGTCGGAAAGGCCTGTGGGGTGCATCATTGGCAAGCAAAACAGCCCAAACGGTCAAAAAGAATGCCAATGTTGCATTTGGAAGTCCTGTAGGACCATTTCCTTGCAACATTGGCATTGTCTTGTGCGTATAGGAGGCGCGCTCTTATTCAGCAGCAGCGCTCTTGCGGAGTCTTCTCTTGGTTGTTGGCTCCTGAACTGGCTTCTCCTCAATCTGAACGCCTGCCAATTCTGGGTCAATCAGGATACGTCCGCAGTATTCGCAGACGATGATCTTCTTGCGGGTGCGGATATCAAGCTGACGCTGAGGTGGAATCTTGTTGAAGCAACCGCCGCAGGCAACACGCTGTACGTATACAATACCAAGACCGTTGCGGGTGTTGTTGCGGATACGCTTGAATGACTGGAGAAGTCTTGGCTCGATGCTCTTTTCAAGCTCCTTGGCCTCTTCACGAAGCTTTTCTTCCTTAACGCGGGTCTCCTCGATGATTTCATCAAGTTCCTTCTTCTTGATTTCAAGCTCCTGGCTCTTTTCTTCAACCAAGGCCAGATTTCTTGCCATCTCCTCTTCCTTGTCCTTGATGCCCTGGGTATTTTCGCGGATACGCTTCTGGGCAAGTTCAACGTTGAGGTTCTCGTATTCAATCTCCTTGTTCAGTGAATCGTACTCACGGTTGTTGCGTACATTGTCCTGCTGGGCAGTGTACTTTGCAATTGCAGCCTTTGAGTTGGACTCGTTGTTCTTGTTCTCGGCAACAAGCCTGGTCATTTCGGCAATGTCAGCCTTGTTCTTCTCAATACGTGTGCCCAGACCTGCGAGTTCGTCTTCAAGGTCCTGGACCTCAAGAGGAAGTTCACCACGTAAAGTCTTGATTTCGTCAATCTTAGACAGTACAGTCTGAAGTTCATACAGATTCTTCAGCTTCTCTTCAACTGTGTACTCTGAAGGATCTTTCTTTAATTCTTTTGCCATAATCTCAATATGTTTTTGTTAATCTGTTACATGTAGTTGACCGGATTTACGCGGACCGATGTCCTGACAATCCTGAGTTCCGGAAAGGCGCTGCGGAGTACCTTCTCAAGCAGCTCAACCGTATATTGCTCGCTCTCGTAATGACCGGTCTCAACCAGTTTCATTACGCCGTCAAATCCGAAGAACCTGTGATAGCCTATCTCGCCGGTCACGAAAGCATCGGCCCCGGCAGCGCAGGCATCGTGTGAAAGGAAAGCACCTGATCCGCCGCAAAGTGCAACCTTCTGTATGTTTCTGCCCAGCAATGCATTATGCCTGATGCATGAAACTTCGAAACGGTCCTTTACCAGGTTCAGGAAATCATTTTCGCTCAAGGGTGATTCAAATTCTCCGATAACACCCGAGCAGCGTCCGGCTGAATCGGACCCTAGGGCCTTCACGTTGGTCAGGCCCAGGCGTTCGGCCATGTGACTGCTTACGCCGGGAATGGAGTTGTCAAGGTTGGTATGTGCTGAATAGATGGCCACATTGTTCCTGATGGCCTTGACCAGCACTCTTGAAACCATGTCTCCTGATTCGACTTTCCTGATGGGGCGGAAAATAAGCGGGTGGTGCGATACAATCATGTTGCAGCCTTTTGACACAGCCTCATCTATTGTGGCTTCTGTTGGGTCCAGACACAACAAAACCCCTGATACATCGTCCGTCTCTGTCAATCCAACCTGCAGACCAGAATTGTCATAGTCTTCTTGCAGGGGCAGAGGCGCGAATTTCTCAAGGGTTGCAATTATTTCCCTGATTGTCGTCACCTTATAGTGTAGGTTTTACAGGGGCAAAGGTATAGCATTCCGGGCAATTGCGCAAGCATAAGGCCAATTAAATGTACATCCAGCAGATGGCGGCTACTGCAATAACCATACCCAGGACCTGCTGAAGGGTAAGCTTTTCCTTGAAGCAGAGCCATCCGACCAGTGTTCCTATGGCTACTATTCCTACGTTGTGGAATGGGAACAGTATTGATGAGTCAATGGTCTTCATGGCTATCATGAGGGTGTAGGTGCAGAAATAATTGACCACGCCCAGGCTGATTCCGCCAATCAGGTTGGCCACCCTGAACGGTTTGCGGTTTTCTTTTGAGCCCAGGAAATATATTGCGGTTCCAACTATGAGCGCCGACATGAAAATGGCCGCAGAAAGCATTGAGAGTTTCTGATTCAATATATTGCTGTCCAAACCATTACTTGATACTGATATCTGGTTCTGAAGCAACTTCATGCCCGAGTTTGTTATACCGAAGCATACGAACACTGAAAGCGGTGCCACAATCTTCTTTATGACGCTGTCTGACTGTCCGCCCTTGCCCTTGACCCATACGGTCAGTGCCAGGCCAAGCAGGACCACTGCAATTGCCAGCCATTTGGGCTGGGCGCTGCCTGCAATGAACATGAAGCAGACGGTGATTGGGATTATCATTGAGGCACGGCTTGCGACAGTCGAAACTGCCACGCCTGAAACCTTGGTTGAGTAACTCAGGAAAATCATGCCCAGATAGAAGAATATGCCAAGCCCAAGCGCCCAGGGGAACCAGCTTTCGGTCAACGGGTTTACCACAACCGGACCTGATTTGGTCAGGGAGAGGGCAATTCCCAGGATGAATGCCGTTACGTAGTTGAAAACGATAGCCTGTTTTGAGTCAATTCCCCTTAGCTGGAATATCTTGAACAGGATTGAAAAGAGGGCCGCGAAAACGGTTGCAATGATAAGGGCAATCATAGTTTTCTGTTATTTGGGTGTATTTTATGTCGGTTTATGTGAAAACGGTGCACACAGATGGCATATCGTGTGTTTTCCGGACACAAATTTAACCATAAAAACCGCTCTAAATCCAATTGGAACGAGTATTTTTGCACCCAAAATCTTAAAGAACCAAAACAATGAAATTATTCCGTAATTTTATGACGCTGACAGCAATCTCAGCACTGTTTTTCACATCATGCAACAACACACAGAACAACAATCAGACAACTGAAATGACACCAAGGAAGATATTGCTTGTCGTTGACCTTCAGAAGGACTTCATTAACGGCAACCTCTCTGCAACTGATGCAGAACCTATTGTTCCACGCATTGACAGCATAAAGACTCAGTTCGATGCAGTATATTTCACTCTTGACTGGCATCCGGCCAACCACTGCTCATTTGCAGCACAGGGCGGTCCATGGCCTGTACACTGCGTGCACTACACCCTGGGCGCATCACTGCCTGACTGCATGCTTCTGGGACTTGACGAATCAAAGACACGCTTCTTCGTTAAGGGCTGTGATCCTGCAGTCGAGGAGTACGGTGCATTCTCAACCCTTACAAAGGAAACTCAGGACCTGTTCAATGCCGGCGATGAAGTTGTAGTTTGCGGTATAGCTGCCGAATACTGCGTGCTTGAGACCCTCAAGAACGTTGTCCGCCTGAGCAAGGAGGTTGGCTTTACCGTCAAGGTATACATGGATGGCGTAGCATGCATTGTCAACAACGATCCGCTTCTTGAATACATGAAGGAAGAGGGCATCGAGGTTGTCAAGTAAAGTATTGCGTATCGCTGAGAAACAAGGGGGGGCGGACGCTTTTGCGTGAGTGCATCGGACCCCATTAAGTTTAATTGAAAACGCTTAAAGACAGATAATTATGGAACCCTGCAAGGTACTACAGAGCATGATTGAGAACGACCTCTACAAGTTCTCTATGTCATACTACTACCAGCGCACTACACCGGAAGCAATTGGTACTTTCACATTCACCGACCGTAACGGTCTGAAGTATTCACCTGAATTCGTGGATGAACTGCACAAGTCATTTGAACTCCTGGCAGAACTCAAGCTTACAGACCAGGAATTCCATTGGTGCCTCAAGAACATCTACTTCATTCCGAGGCTCTATTTTGAATGGCTTTCTGGGTTCCATTTTGACCCTTCCGTAATAAAGATCTGGCTCGATGAAGAGAGTCATCTCCACATTGAGGCTACTGACCTTATTTACAAGATTACACTTTACGAAATTCCTATACTTTGCACTGTATCAGAACTTTATTACAAGTTTTACGGTGATGGCAAGGAACCGGACTGGAGCTATATTGACGCTCAGCTTGAGAAGAAGGTTGCCATATCAAATGACAACGCAATAAGGTTTGCCAACTTCGGCATGAGACGCCGCTATTCACATCAGGTTGAGGACCATGTAACCGAATACCTGACCCGCAATGCCAAGTACTTCATTGGTTCAAGCACAGTCTATTTTGCCATGAAATACCAGTCCATACGCCCTGACCTGAAGCCTATTGGAACCATGGCCCATGAACTCATGATGGCTACTGCCGCATTCATGGGACCAAAGGAGGCCAATTACTACGTCATGCGCAAATGGTCTGAGATTTACGGCGGTGCCATGGGTACCATGCTGCCTGACTGCTTCACAACCGAAGTATTCCTGCGCAATTTCAGCATGGATATGGCCAAGCTGTATGACGGCGTACGCCACGATTCCGGTGATCCTCTGGAATTCGGTGACCGCATAATAGCAAAGTACGAATCGTACCACATAAATCCTATGACCAAGTCAATCGTATTCAGCGATGCGCTTGACTTTGACCGCGCCCTTCAGATCCAGAACTACTTCAAGGGCAGGATTAACGTTTCATTCGGCATAGGAACCAACCTGACCAACGATGTTGAGGACTCACGTCCGCTGAACATTGTGATGAAGCTCAAGACCTTCCAGGTGAACAGCCGCCAGCCGGTTTACCGCTGCGTCAAGCTGAGCGATGTTCCGGGCAAGGAGTTGGGTGATGCCGATGAAATTACCAGCTACAAGATAATACTGGGCCTTAACAAGAAGTAATCCTTAGGCAATACAGGATTACCGTTCAGAGTGAGGTATAGTCGGGTATGTCGGTCAGGAATGTATATGACTGACTGGCATAGTCCATTTTTACGCAGTAGTGCTTCAGCCCGTTGCTTACAATAAGGTAGTCAACCTTGAGCACCAGGTTGTAGCGTGAAATCTGGGCAAACGTTTTTGCCGAAATGGAGACCGATGGGGCCTTGTACTCTATGATGACTTTCGGATTTCCATCTTTGTCATATACCACTGAGTCGCACCGGCGGCTTAATCCGTTCAAATTTATGGCCTGTTCGTTGGCTATGTGGGAAATTGGGTACTGTTTGTGCCCTACAAGGTACTGTACAAAGGATTGACGCACATGTTCTTCGGGTGTAAATGCCACTCTTTTCTTACGAATGGGGTCAAACACTAATTGTTTGTTGCCATCTTCGCAAGAAATTATCAGGTTTGCAGGCGGAAGATTCAGTTGTACCATTTATCTTTGTAGATATTTCTGGCGAAGATAGTAAAAGAATCAATATGGCAGCATCGGGATTGGACTTCCATTCAATAATGAAGGATTTGAAAGGTGGAAAATATTCGCCCATATACTATTTGATGGGTGACGAACCATATTTCATTGACGCCATACAGGATTATATAAGGAACAATGCAATGCCTGAAGAGGAAAGAGATTTCAACCAGGTAGTGCTCTATGCCAATGATACTACCATGCCTCAGGTTGTGCAGCGCGCCAAGTCATATCCGATGGGGTCTGACAGGCAGGTCATTATTGTACGCGAGGCCCAGTTGCTTATAAAGCAGTCGTACGGTGATGTATCGGCATCGGAAATACTTTCAGAATACCTTCAGCATTTGCAGCCCAGTACGGTGCTTGTGTTCTGTCACAAGAATGGCACCCTGGACAAGCGCCTGAAGCTTGCCAAGGAGATTGAGAAGTTTGGCATACTGTTCGAGTCAAAGAAGGTAAAGGAAGATTCCGTAGCTTCGTTTATACAGGATTCCGTGGCTCATGACGGCTTTAAGATTGATACCAAGGGTGCATCAATGCTGGCCGAACATGTGGGCTCAGACCTCAGCAGAATGGCTCAGGAGGTGGAAAAACTTGAGTCAGCACTCTCAGGTGAGGGTGATGTCATTACTCCTGACCTGATAGAGCGCCTGGTGGGCATAAGCAAAGAGTACAACCTGTATGAACTGGTCGATGCAATAGCCTACAAAGACGTTATGAGAGCCAACAAGATTGCCTCATATATGGAGAGTAATTCCAAGAATTTCCCAATCCAGATGGTTACGGCAACGCTTTTCCCGTTCTTTGCCAACCTGATGGTTGCCTGGTACGCCCCGGACAGGAGCGAGAGGGGGGTATCGGCCGAATTGGGACTGCCTTCATGGAGGATCAGGAATGTTGTGGCTGCCATGAAGAACTACAATGCCCGCAAAACACTCGAAATAATAGGGCTGATAAGGGAATTCGATGCAAAATCCAAGGGTTTTGGCATGAGTTCCAGCGTCACTGACAGCCTTCTTCGTGAGTTGGTGTACCGTATTCTGCACTAATTACCCCTCAAAACATACCCAAAACGCCGATTTTTGCGAGAATGCGAAAAACGGACAGAAGTACGGGTTCGTTTTCAAATTTTCAATTCTCAGCGATTAGAGGGAAATATTCCATTTTGGGCAAAAAATCGCGTCTAAAAATATTTTACACGAAAAACCGCATTCGTGCACAAATGTACACGTGATAGCGATATTACAAATGTGGCGGGCATATTTTACAAATGTATGCATGTAAAATGTGCACATTAATAAAAACATAATAACTGTCATCCCATTCTAATAGAATTCTAACGATACATTTGTGCACACAAATGTGCAACATTACATTCGTAAAATTTGGGCAACATGCAGTTTTTATGCATTTTCGAACAATGAGGTAATACATTGATTATCAGTATAATTATCGTATGCGTGATAAAGTTATGTCCAAGAAATTGGTGTCTCCTGGGGCGAATTGCTGATAATACTGCATAATGGCCCGAAATGCGTCATATAACGCACATTATCCCAATATTATACGTCAATTGCGCTAAATTGGATTCCAAAGTCCTGTCATTCGTCTTGCACTATTGTATACTTACTGTTTTACGAATGGATACGCGTTATTATTGTAAAATGCATCTTTGTGCAGTAGAAATGTTTGTGCATTATTGCACATATCTAAAAAATGGCCTATTTTTGCTATTGAAATTTTATCTGACACGAAAAAATGAAAGAGAGACTTCTTCAGCTGCTTGAAATACTCAAAATGACACCGACCCAATTTTCGAACAGTGTCGGAATCCAGAGATCAACTCTTCAGCATATAATCAGTGGTCGAAACGAGGTAAGCCTGAAAATTGTGATGGCTATTCATGAGTCCTACCCCGACTTCAACAGTGACTGGCTGCTTTATGGAAAAGGTGAACCGTTCATTGGCAATGTTCCGGTATCGGCCGAAACCCAGGATGATGGTTACCCATTGTTTTCGCAAGTTGACAGTGATGACAAGAGCAGCCCGGATTTCACCGATGCAAGCAACGTCAATGATAATGGCGTGAATGGTCAGAATGGCTTTGTAAATCAGGAAATCCATACTCCGGTAAAGGCAGAAAGTGAATTTTCAAATGTCAAAGGGGAAAAAGAAAAGGAAATAACCGGGGAAAGTATTGAAAATAAGACAGTAGGCTCTACATTTATACCGTGTGTGAATACAAAGGCGAAAAACATCAAAGAGATAATTGTGTTCTTTGATGACGGCACTTTTGAGACATTCAGGTCATAATATCCGCATAGAAATTGTATATTTGTGTTAAAATCTAAATATAGTCAGACATGGATAATATTATGATTGCATGCTGCGGTCTTGACTGTGAGAAGTGTGAAGCCAGGATTGCGACCATAAACAATGACGATGCACTGCGCAGGGAGGTATCGGAAAAGTGGTGTAAAATGAACGATACCGACCAGATTACGCCTGAGACCATAAACTGCATGGGGTGCAGGGGTGATGGTGTAAAGTTTGCTTATTGCGCCTTCATGTGCGAGATTAGGAAGTGCGCTACGGCCAAAGGCTTCAATACATGCTCAGGCTGTTCAGAGAAGCGCTCATGTGCAAAGCTTGAGCCTTTTAGGACTAACGCTACAGTAAAGGAAAATCTGGGTCTTTAAGGCTGATTCGCCATAAGGCGTAAACAGGCCTGCATGGTAATTTTTCGTTAATCAGGGCCTTTATTCTGGAGTTGTGCATCGGACTCCATGAAATATGCTAAAATAGCAACTATAGAATTGATGAGACTTTCTCACTATATATATAATAAGGTGGGGAAGTCTCGTTGTATATGCTCTAGGATAGTGTGTATGCCCATTTTTGGCAAAAATTCATTTTTAACCATTGTGAATCTAACATTTATATTTCTTTTTTTTGATTTGTTTAGATTTGAGCTTATATTTGTCCCATCTAATAACAATACGAATATGAGAAAACTTGTTTTTGTAGCTATGGTTTCAGCATGCCTGGTAGGGTGCAAGACCAGCAAGACTGTTGAAGGTAATGGTGAGAATGCTTTCTGGCAGACCATGCTTTTGCAGCAGACCGAATCGAATATTGATAATGGCATTATTACTGCAAAATATGAGAATGGTTCAACCCTGTACTTCAGGATAGTAGACAATTTCGGCAATGTGGCCCTTACATGGGACCGCAGCCAGAAGAGTTTTGATGCAGGAGAGAGTGCCTACAGCGGCAATTTTGAGGTTCCTTCATATGTATTTTCAGGTGAGAACCGCGAGTTCATGTTCCGCGTGACACAGGTCGATGAGAACACATTCTACGGTTGCAAGAACATTACTTCAGTAACCATTCCTTTCAGTGTATTTACCATTGGAAACAATGCTTTCCTGGGTTGTACAAACCTTCAGAAGATCAGCGTAAACGAGTATAATACCAATTACAAGAGCGTAGACGGCGTGCTTTTCTCAAAGGACGGCAAGATGCTGGCCCAGTATCCGGCCAAGAAGAAACAGTCTGAATACATGATTTCAGAAGATGTCGTTGCTATCTCTCCAAGTGCATTCCGTGACTGTGCAAACCTTGAGATTATAAGCATTGGTGATGGCGTAGCATTCATCAGTGATTTTGCATTCCGCGGTTGCCAGAACCTGAAGGAGGTTATTCTTGGCAAGAGCCTGAGAATAACAGGTAGAGAGGCCTTCTTTGATTGCCCCAAGCTCTCTGTAATTCACTCAAGAAGCACATTCATTCCTCATAACAGCCCGAAAGTTTACGAGTCTTCAACCAAGGAAAACTGCAAGTTGTATGTACCTGCTGACAAGATTGAAGATTACAAGAGGCACCTTGAATGGAATGAATTCAAGAATATCACAGCCGAATAACCTAACCAACCAATTAATGCTTTTCTAATTCGATCCCGGAAGTAAGCCTTCCGGGATTTTTTTCTAACTTCGCGTCATGAAAAAATATCAGTCTGATTTTACGGTTACCGGCAACAGTTTCCTTACTGACAATGCCATTCTGCTGACATTGCGCTGCAATATGGAGCTGCCGGAGATTAATGCGGGACAGTTTGCTCAGCTTCAGGTCCCCAATACTGAAGGGGTCATGTTGAGAAGGCCCATATCAATCCACAGTGTCAACAGAGAGACCAATTCAATTGAGTTTCTTGTACAGCTTGTAGGCCCGGGAACCAAGGGACTGGCCAAGCTGAAAGAGGGCGATACGGTTAATGTGCTCTATCCGCTGGGAAATGGATTTACCATTGACAAGCCCATGCGCAAGGCTATTCTTATAGGTGGTGGAGTAGGTGTGGCACCGCTTCTTGAACTGGGAAAGGTTCTCAGGGAGAAGGGTGTTGATTTCTCATATCTGTTCGGTGGACGCACCGACAAGCATCTGCTCAGGCTTGATGAATTCGAGAAGGTGGCCCAGGTCAATGTATCAACCCAGGATGGTTCTTTGGGCGATAACGGACTGGTTACCGAGAACCACGTCCTGCAGGGTGATGTTGATTTCGACATGATTTTCTGCTGCGGACCTACGCCTATGATGAAGGCTGTAGCCCGATACGCAAACGAGCGTGGAATATGCTGCGAAGTGTCGCTTGAGCATAAGATGGCATGTGGCATAGGCGCCTGCCTGTGTTGCGTGGAAGATACCCGCGAGGATGGTAATGTGTGCATTTGCAAAGAGGGTCCTGTATTCAATATAGATAAACTGAAATGGCTGAATTAAAGACAAATATTGGTTCTCTTGAGTTGAAGAACCCTGTAATGACGGCATCGGGAACATTCGGATATGGTGTTGAGTATGCCGATTTCATGGATATTTCAAGGTTGGGTGGAATTATTGTAAAGGGTACCACGCTGAACCGCCGCGAGGGTAATGCATACCCGAGAATGGCCGAGACTCCGTCGGGCATGCTCAATGCTGTAGGACTCCAGAACAAGGGCGTTGAGTACTTTGTGGACCATATCTATCCGACTATCAAAGATATTGACACTAATATGATTGTCAACGTGTCGGGTGCATCAATTGATGACTATGTTGCAACGGCATCGAGAATAAATGAACTTGACAAGATTCCGGCTATTGAACTCAATATTTCCTGCCCGAATGTAAAGCAGGGAGGAATGGCGTTCGGCGTACGCCCGGAGAGTGCTGCCCAGGTTGTTGAAGCGGTCCGCAAGGCGTATAATAAGACACTAATAGTCAAGCTTTCACCTAATGTAACTGATATTACTGAGATTGCCCGCGCAGTTGAGGGAGCAGGTGCTGACAGCGTATCACTCATCAATACCATGCTGGGTATGGCTATCAATGCCGAGACACGCCGTCCTATCCTTTCAACCGTTACCGGCGGAATGAGCGGTCCTGCTGTAAAGCCAATAGCCCTGAGAATGGTATGGCAGGTTGCCAAGGCAGTAAAGATTCCTGTCATTGGCCTGGGTGGAATCAGTTCTCCGACCGATGTGGTTGAGTTCCTTCTGGCCGGTGCTTCGGCCGTTGAAATAGGTACTGCAAACTTCGTTGATCCGTCAATTTCCGAGAAGTGCGTTGATGGCCTGAACGACTATCTGGACCGCCACGGCTTCAAGTTTGTGCAGGAGATCATAGGCGCCCTGGAGGTGTGAGGGAGGTCAGTCTTCCAGCAGGTCAGGACGGAGCCGCTTGGTACGTTCCATGGACTGCTGGAATTCCCATTCGCTGATCTTTGCCTGGTTGCCTGAAAGTAGGATTTCTGGCACTTTCCACCCGTTGTAGTCTGCCGGACGTGTATAGACTGGTGGAGCCAGCAGGTTGTCCTGGAAACAGTCGGAGAGGGCAGACTGTTCATCGCTGAGAACTCCCGGAATGAGCCTGACTATGCTGTCTGCCATTACTGCCGCTGCAAGTTCACCTCCGGTCAGGACATAGTCTCCAATGCTTATCTCTCTGGTAATCAAGTGTTCACGTATACGGTAGTCTATGCCCTTGTAGTGACCGCACAGGATTATCAGATTATTGTACATGGACAGTTCGTTTGAAATGTGCTGGTTCAGCGTCTCACCGTCAGGTGATGTGTAGATGACTTCATCGTACTCCCTTTCAGCCTTCAGGGCTGTTATGAGTCTGTCAATGGGCTCAATTTTCATGACCAGGCCGGCACATCCGCCGAATGGGTAGTCATCGGTCTTGTGGTGCTTGTCGGTCGTGTAGTCGCGAATGTCGTGAAGGTGAATTTCGGCCAGGCCGGCTTTCTGGGCCCTTGCAAGCATTGAACAGTTGAAGAATCCCTCGAGCATTTCCGGGAATACGGTAAGTATATCTAGTCTCATTGTCTTGTTTTTTCTGTGTAAAAACCACTTGGGTTAAACTATACTTCGCAAAGTATGCGTGTAACTATGCAAAGATACAGAAAAAATGAGTAATTTCGCATGATTTTACGCGTATGGACCAGAAAGCAAGGATTCTTGAGCTCAGAGAACTGCTGCACAGATACAATAACCTGTATTATGTGCACAATTCTCCCGTGGTATCGGATTACGAATTCGATATGCTCATGCATGAATTGCAGGACCTGGAAAAGTTGCATCCCGATATGGCTGACCCGCATTCGCCCACGCAGAGGGTGGGGTCCGATATTACCAAGGGATTTGATCAGGCCGAGCACCGTTACCCCATGCTTTCGCTGGACAACACCTACTCCGAGGAGGAGGTGCGCGATTTCTTCAACAGGGTGAGCGGGCTTTTGAACGAACCGTTCGAGATATGCTGCGAGCTCAAGTTTGACGGCCTTTCCATTTCGCTGATTTACGAAGACGGCAAGCTGGTCCAGGCCGTGACGCGCGGCGATGGAGTGAAGGGCGATGTTGTTACTGACAATGCCCGCACAATACGCTCCATTCCTCTGGTTTTGCAGTCCCATTCTATTGATTCTCATTCATGGCCCTCAAGCTTTGAGATAAGGGGCGAGGTGCTGATGCCGTGGAGTTCGTTTGAGGAGCTCAATGCAGAGCGCAGCCGTCAGGAGGAGTCGCTGTTTGCCAATCCGAGAAATGCCGCATCGGGCACGCTGAAACTGCAGAATCCTGCCGAGGTGGCCCGCCGCAAGCTTGATTCATACCTGTATTACCTGCTGGGCGAGGAGCTGCCCTGTGACGGCCATTACGAGAACATGATGGCTGCCGCAAAGTGGGGCTTCAAGGTGAGTGAGCACATGAAGAAGTGCAGCACCCTGCAGGAGGTAATGGATTACATACACTTCTGGGACACCGAGCGCAAGAACCTGCCAGTGGCAACTGACGGCATTGTGCTGAAGGTCAATTCCATGCGCCAGCAGCGCAATCTGGGCTTCAAGGCCAAGTCGCCAAGGTGGGCAATAGCATACAAGTTCCAGGCCGAAAAGGCTCTGACCAGGCTGAACAGCGTGTCATATCAGGTGGGCCGCACGGGCGCCGTGACTCCGGTTGCGAACCTTGATCCGGTACAGCTGTCCGGCACGGTGGTAAAGCGCGCAACGCTGCACAATGCCGACATTATAAGGAATCTGGACCTGCACATAGGCGACATGGTTTATGTGGAGAAGGGCGGTGAGATTATTCCCAAGATTACGGGGGTCGATATGGATTCGCGTTCATTCATGACCGGCGACATGGTTGCATTTGCCAAGGTTTGTCCGGAATGCGGTACGCCGCTTGTCAGGTTTGAGGGCGAGGCTGCACACTATTGCCCCGGCAGTGACTGTCCTCCGCAGAAGAAGGGCAGGATAGAGCATTTCGTAAGCCGCAAGGCCATGAACATAGAGGGTCTGGGCCCCGAAACCATAGACCTGCTTTTCCAGCGCGGGCTGGTTACTGACATAGCTGACCTTTACGCTCTGAAGCCCATTGACATAAGCCGTCTGGAGGGCTTGGGCGAAAAATCGGCAGTCAACATAATACGCAGTATTGAGAATTCGCGGAACGTGCCTTTTGAGAGAGTCCTATTTGCCATAGGAATCAGGTTCATAGGCGAAACCGTGGCCAAGATACTGGCAAAGGCTTTCAAGTCAATCGATGCAATTATGGCCGCTACTGAGGAAGACCTGGTCCAGGTCAATGAGATTGGCTCAAAGATTGCGCAGAGCACCGTGGCGTTTTTCAGCAATGAGAAGAACCGCCAGCTGGTTGAGCGCCTGCGTGAATATGGGCTGCAGATGCAGGCATCGGACTCCAGTGAGGAGAATGCGGGCACCGAACTTGAAGGAAAGACAATAGTTATAAGCGGAGTGTTCAACATGCACTCACGTGACGAATACAAGGCAATGATTGAGAACCACGGAGGCAAGAATTCCGGAAGCATTTCGGCCAAGACTTCGTTCGTACTGGCGGGTGACAACATGGGCCCGGCCAAGAGGGAAAAGGCTGAACAGCTGGGGGTTAGCATCATTACCGAACAAGAGTTCCTGAAAATGATAAATGAAAACACACATACTACCGACAATGAACAACAATTATCGCTCTTTTAATGGATTGGGAACAGCACTCGTGACTCCATTCCTGTCAGATGGAAGCGTAGATTATGACACAGTCAGAAATCTTGTCCGTGGTCAGATTGAGAACGGAACCGATTTCCTGTGCATTTTGGGCACTACGGCCGAAACTCCGACTCTGACACCAGAAGAACGCAACCGTATTATCAGTATTGCAATTGAAGAGAACGCCGGACGCGTGCCGGTCATGGTTGGATGCGGCGGCAACTGTACTGCTGCCGTGATTGAGGCCATGAAGCAGCTGCCCAAGGAGGGCATTGACGCCATCCTTTCAGTCGTTCCTTTCTATAACAAACCTTCGCAGGAGGGTGTGTACCGCCATTTCGAGGCTATTGCCAACGCAACTGACAAGCCAATAATCCTCTATAATGTTCCGGGCCGTACAGGCATAAACATGACAGCCGAAACTACTCTGCGCATTGCCCGCAACTTTCCAATGGTACGCGGCATAAAGGAGGCATCGGGCAAGATGGACCAGATCAAGGAGATTATTGACGGTGCACCTGAGGGCCTCCAGGTAATTTCGGGCGATGACAGCCTGGCCATGGAGTCAATCAAGATGGGCGCATGCGGCGTTATTTCTGTCATTGCCAACGCTATACCGGCAGAATACGGCGAACTTATACATGCCACCCAGAAGGGCGATTACGCTAAGGCTGAACAGCTTCAGGCCAAGTTCAATCCGGTTTACGGACTGCTGTTCAAGGAGGGCAACCCATGCGGCGTAAAGGCAGTAATGTCAATCCGCGGAATGTTGCAGAATGTGTGCCGCCTGCCTATGGTTCCGGTTAGCGACGCGCTGATGAACGAGATTAGAGAAGGGTTTGCAAATATTTGATATTCAATAAGAAAACAGTCTGTGTCATTTACTAACCATTTTCGAACAGATTTGTTGCGCAGGGTAATGCTTGCCATGTGCCTGATGGCGTTGGCAAGTGTTACCTCGTGCTTTTTCAAGAGCGCTGAGCAGCAGGCTGAACCGGAGCCCGATGCAGTGCGCGAACCTGAACACATAGTCCGATGGGGGATATGCGTTGATTCGCTCGATGTTGAGGACCAGGTTATTGGAAATGGCGAGGTTCTGTCACAGATTCTCACGCGCTACGGCGTGTCACAGAGGCGCATTCATGATATTGACCGCATATCGGACAGCACTTTCAGCGTAAGGAAGCTGCGTACCAACAGGCCGTATCACATTATTCGCGAACATGACAGCGTGGCAACGGCCCGTTTCTTCGTATATGACATTTCATCGGTCGAGTATGTGGTTTTCTCGCTGACCGATTCACTGTACAGCTACCTGGGCAAGATGCCGGTCGACACTTTGGTCAAGACCATAAGTGGCAGCATAACGTCATCTCTGTGGAATGCCATGATTGCCAGCGGTGCAGCGCCTGAGCTTGCCGGCAAGTTATCGGACGTATATTCATGGACCATCGATTTCTTCGGTATTCAGAAGGGCGATTCATTCATTGTCTATTACCAGGACCTTTATGCCGACAGCGTGCGCATAGGCAGCGGAACTATCCTTGGTGCCAATTTCATTACCGGGGGCAAGAACCACTATGCGTTCAATTACACTTACCGCGAAGGACGAAGCGAGTATTTCGATGAGGCGGGCACCAGCCTGAGGCGTGCTTTCCTGAAGGCTCCGCTCAGTTATTCGCGAATTAGTTCCCATTTTTCAAATGCCAGGGTTCACCCTATAACAAAGGTGGTGCGCGCGCATCACGGCGTTGATTATGCCGCACCTGCCGGCACGCCGGTCTATTCAATCGGTGATGGTGTGGTGACAGTCAAGGGCTGGGATGCCAAGGGTGGGGGCAATTACCTTAAGATCAAGCATAACGCTACTTATACAACGGAATACATGCACTTGAAGGGTTTTGCCAGCGGCATAGCCCAGGGTGTTCATGTGAGCCAGGGGCAGCTGATTGGCTATGTGGGTTCTACCGGTCTTTCAACCGGCCCGCACCTGGATTTCCGTGTTTTCAAGAATGGCACGGCCATAAATCCGCTCAGCATGGACCTGCCGGCCGTTGACCCCATCAAGCCCGAAGATATGCCGGCTTACCTTAACGCCACCGCACCGGTCATGCGGCTGTTCGGACTTGACGTGCCTGTGGCCGATGAACAAAAAAACACTTTTTAAAGAAAAAAAGTTCCCTGATTGTTTGGCGTATCAAATTAAACCCTTACCTTTGCATCGCTTTTAGGGAATGGCTCCTTAGCTCAACTGAATAGAGCATTTGACTACGGATCAAAAGGTTATAGGTTTGAATCCTATAGGAGTCACAAAGCAAGACCGTTAGATTCACTCTGATGGTCTTTTTTTTATTCCCTTATTGTTACTTATTGTTCTCATGCCCGAAGCTTCATCCACGCTGGAGGGGCTATTTGTGGACGCTCTAATGGGTGCAGGGCCGTTTGTCCACGCTGAGGGCGTCATTTGTGGACGATAGGAGCGTACGAGGGTATTTATTTTCCTGCCCATGCTGTTTGGAACGGCAGGTCTATGGCTGGCGCTTCCAGTTGCTGAAATAGCCACGCTCATAACCTGCCTGATCAAACGTTAGAAAGCCACCTGTACCTGGGCCTGGATTGAATTGTAGTTGCGCTCAGCCTGGCAACTGCTGTTGGTGTACTGAAGCTGCAGCCTGCAGTTCTTGTAGTACCAGTACTGAATGCCAAAGGTATAGTTGGTCTGGTCAACATTCATGTCAACGTTCTTGTCAAAGAAATCGTAGCTTGCAATCACGTCAAGGTCCTGAATGACAGGGACAAGCGCCGTTGCATACCAGCCCTGGCTGTTGACAGAACCGTCCTTGCCTGCCAAGTACTCAGCCCGCAGGTTGAATGGTGAAGACTTGTACTCAAAGCCGGCTGAGTAGCGGTTGCGGGTATAGTTCTGATCAACTGCAATGCCAGGATTGAAGGCCGATGCATCCAGTGCGTGTCCTGTTCCCAGATAGCAGCTGGTTACCAGCCTGAGTCCATCCATTGGGCGGATGTCAAGCTTTGCAATGAAGTCTTTCTCAGTGTTGTTGTCCACCTTGTTGATAGGTGCACCCTGCATCAGTCCAAGAGTATAGACCAGCTTGCTGTCAAACAGTTCGCCGAATACTTCAAGACCAAGGTCACGGCCATACTGCACACCGGTCAGAGGATCACCGCCGCACGCGGTCAGGTAGGCTATAGACTGGCTGCATACACTGATCAGTTCCTGCTTGGTAGGCGATAACTGGTTCTCAAGTGAGAAACCATGCTTGAACTGTCCAAAACGTACATTCAGCTGCTTTCCGTCAGTTACGCGGTATGAAGTGAAGAATTCCTGAGGCACGCTTGAGAAATCGTGCATGAAACGGAAACTCCACTTGTCCGTAATGTTGCCGTTGACCCAGAAAAGCACGCGGTAGAGCTTGTATGTGCTTACGTCACCGCTCTGTTGGTCCTGATAGTTGTAACCTGCCTGAGCATATCCGTGCATGTCAAAACGGTCTGTCATAGGCTTTGACCAGTCTGTTTGGTTCTGTGCCATCAAGGCACCTGGCATGAGCATTGAAGCTGCCAGAAATATATTCTTTATGTTCATGATCAATCTTTCTTGAAACATTCAAACATTCTGTCAACCATGTCTGAAGGGAGTTTCTTTGTGAACATGCTGACAACAGGAACTACAATGAAACCGCCCACCATGGCAATGGCACCGGCGTTGATAGGTGAAATAGGATTGCCTGCAAGCATATTTGCAACAGTCAGGCCTACACCCCATACAAAGCAGGCCCATACGCTGGCTGTGGTCACCTTCTTGCTGTACAGTCCCAGCATGAACGGAGCCAGGAACGCGCCTGCCAGGGCACCCCATGAAATACCCATGAGCTGCGCAATGAACGTTGGCGGGTTAAGTGCAATCATCAGTGAAAGGGCAATGAAGAAGACAATCAGCACGCGCATTACAACAACCTTGCGCTTTTCAATGTTCTTGCTGACTGATTCATCAATCTCACCGGACTTGACTTCACCGTTCTGGCTCTTCTTGTCGCGGTAGATCAGGTCAAGGGTCATTGTTGATGAGGATGTGAGCACAAGTGATGCCAGAGTTGACATTGATGCGCTGAGTACCAGCAATACAACCAGTGCAATCAGCCAGTCGTCAAGGTTGTTTCCAAGCATGCCAGGCACGATTGCGTCAAAGTCAAGACGGCCGTTCGGCAGGGTAGGAGGAACGCCGAACAGACGGCCGAATCCACCCAGGAAGTAGCAGCCACCGCTGATCACAAGGGCAAATATGGTGCTGATGATTGTACCGCGGCGGATTGCGCTGGCATCAGTAATGCTGTAGAATTTGCCAACCATCTGCGGCAGGCCCCATGTTCCCAGTGAGGTGAGCACTACAACGCCCAGCAGGTTCCATGGATCAGGTCCGAAGACCGATGCAAACTTGCCGTTGACGGTTGCATCGGCATCACTTGAGAGTGCGGCCATCTTGCTGACGCTCTCTGCAAGGCCGCCCTGTGACTTGAGGACTGCTGCAATGACGGTCACAATGCCGAAGAGCATGATTATGCCCTGAATGAAGTCATTGATGGCTGTTGCCTTGTAACCACCCAGGATTACATAGAAGGCTGTCAGGATAGCCATGATGATTACGCAGTACTGGTAAGGTACGCCGAATCCCATTTCAAAGAGGGTGGATATACCTTTATAAACGCCAGCAGTGTAAGGGATCAGGAACACAAATGCTATGATACTGGCCACAATGCGCAGATTCTGGCTGTCATACCTGGTTCCGAAGAAATCCGGCATGGTGCGGCTGCCTATGGATTGGGTCATCTGCTTGGTGCGCTTGCCCAACAGGAGCCATGCAAGGAGTGAGCCTATGATGGCGTTGCCTACGCCGATCCATGAACTGGAAAGACCGTATTTCCAGCCAAACTGGCCGGCATAGCCTACGAATACTACGGCGCTGAAATAGCTGGTTCCATATGCGAAAGCTGAAAGCCATGGGCCCACGTTTCGGCCTCCAAGAACGAAACCTTCAACGCTCTGCGCCTGTTTCTTTGAATAGATACCAACGCCAATCAGTACGGCGAAGAATACCACTAGTAGGAGAATCTTGATAAACATAGATGAAAAATAAACCCCATGGACAGTATGCACTGATGCATGCATGTCCCATGGGGTGTAGGTTTACATTAAAGAATCGAATTGGAAATCTTTCTTCAGCCTGTACCCAAGTCCTGTCATGACCGCAAGCAGTTCACCGTTCTGGTTGAACACCTTGATGTCACAGTAGGGTAGTTTGTGATGGTCAAGCAGTTCAGTGCATTTTGCCGTGACTACATCGCCAAGTTGGGCAGACTTCAGGAAAGTAATAGTATTGGAAACTCCAAGAGTGAGTGTTCCATGGCAGTTCGATACCGCCGCGAATGAGAGATCAGCCAGTGTGTATATGACTCCACCCTGGCATACACCAGCTCCGTTGAGATGGTTTTCCTTTACTGTAAGATTGGCCACGGCATAGCCCTGACCAATCTCAGTAATCTGCGCACCGATGCTGTTTGCGAACCGGTCGTTCTTGTTCAAACTTTCAAGCAGTGTCATGTTATTCAGCTAATTGTGCAAGCCTGTCGCCTGTTACTATGCTCAGGCCCTTGAGTGCAATTACTTCATTGGTCTGGACAGTATCATTGGTCCTGAATATCAGAATGCCCTTGCCATGTACAAGGAAAGAGTACATGTAGCTGATGCTGATTCCTGCCTGTGCAAATGACTGCAGGGCATCGGCGGCACATCCTGGCGCATTATCGAGTTCTATGGCATATACGTCACTCAATGTAACGCTAATGCCGCTCTCCTTCAACAAAAGGAATGCCTGTCCGGGATTATCGCATATTATTCGGTATATGCCATATTCGACTGTATCACTGATAGTTGATGCAATAATCTGGATGCCGGCATTTTTCAGGACCTGAAGTACCTTGAGCATGGTACCGCTCTTGTTTTCAATGAAAACACTTATCTGATGTATAGTCATATAATCTTCTTTTACTGGTAAACCTTACGCTTGTCAACAACACGTACGGCCTTTCCTTCAGAAACTGGAAGGGTGCCCTTTGGTACAAGTTTCAGGTGTGGAGTAAGCAGTATTTCATCTTTCAATGCACGTGTAACATCCTTGGAGAGCTGCTGAAGACGTGCATAGTCGTCAGTGAACATCTCTGCTATCTCAACCTCAACCGTCATGTTGTCATTGTCATCATCGGTCGTCAGAGTTATCAGGTAATTGGAACCAAGCTCCTTGAACTGCATCAGAATCTTCTCAATCTGGATAGGGAAGATGTTCACGCCACGCAGAACCATCATGTCATCAGAGCGACCCTTCATACGGTCAACGCGCACATGGTTACGTCCGCAAGGGCAGGTGCGTCCAAGCACACGGGTAAGGTCACGTGTGCGGTAACGCAGCAGAGGCATAGCCTCACGGCGGATGCTTGTAAGTACAAGTTCACCTATTTCACCATCAGGAACGGGCTCAAGGGTCTCTGGGTCAACAATTTCTACAATGTAGTAATCTTCCCAGAAATGAAGGCCATTCTGTTCCTTGCACTCAAAGCCAACGCCTGGTCCGCACATCTCACTCATTCCGAATGAGTTGTATGCCTTTACTCCAAGCATATTCTCAATACGCTTACGCTGTTCTTCCGAATGGGGCTCAGCACCGATTGCCAGGATTCTCAGCTTGGTATCCTTGCGTGGGTCAACTCCGGTTTCCTGCATTACTTCATACAGACGGGTCACGTATGAAGGTACAGCGTGTACAGCCGTCGTGCCGAAATCCTTGATGAACTTAATCTGACGCAGGGAATTCCCGGCAGCGGCCGGAACGGTAAGCATACCCAATCGCTCGGCTCCATACTGGAAGCCCAATCCGCCTGTGAACATGCCGTAGCCCGATGAGTTCTGGAATACATCTTCAGGACGCAGTCCCACCATCCACAGGTTCCTTGCTACTTGGTTAGCCCACTCATCAAGATCATTCTGAGTATGGAGTATAACAGTAGGATTACCGGTGGTACCGCTTGATGAATGCAGGCGTACACAGTCTCTGAGGTCACAGCATGCCAGTCCGAAAGGGTAGCTTTCGCGGAGGTCCTGCTTTGTGGTGAACGGAATCTTGCGTACGTCATCAACGCTCTTGATGCTGTCAGGGGTAATGCCTGCCTCGTCAAGGCGCTGCTTGTATATGGGGTTCTGAAGACAGCGGGCAATGGTCTCCTTCAGGCGTTCAACCTGAAGGGACTCAATCTGACCGCGGGTCATTGTCTCATGTTCAATATCGAAATACTCGCATGAGTTTTCAGGCACACCTCTGTATATCTCTGACATGATTATCCCTTGAAATTCCTGAGGTCCTTAACATGCTTTGCCTTACCCATGGAACGTTCAATTCCGTAAGGTGGACGTACGTGCAGGTTCGGCTTGATACCCATTACGCTTACCATGCGCTCATACAGTGGCTTCAGGTACTTCATCTGCTCGGCGAGTTCCTGAGTGTAGAACTCTGGCTTGAGTTCTATGTCAACATCGAATGTATCTTCGTTGTTTACGCGGTCAACAGTAATGAAGTAGTATGGCTGGAATGCCGGGAACTCAGTCAGGATTGCCTCGACTGCCGATGGGAATACATTTACGCCACGTACAATGAGCATGTCATCGGAACGGCCCAGGATTCTGTCCATGCGGACTGCGGTACGGCCGCACTTGCATGGTTCGTATATAAGGCGTGTAAGGTCACGTGTGCGGTAACGCAGAATAGGCATGGCCTCCTTGGTCAGTGATGTGAATACAAGTTCACCGAATTCGCCTGGCTTGCAAGGTTCGAGTGTATCAGGGTTGATGATTTCAGGATAGAACATATCTTCCCACAGGTGTGTGCCGTCCTGATATTCACACTCACCGCCAACGCCAGGACCTGACATTTCGGTCAGACCGTAGATATCGTAAGCCTTGATCTGGAGCTTCTCTTCAATCTCCTTGCGCATGCCCTCGGTCCAAGGCTCAGCGCCGAAGAAGCCTGCGCGCAGCTTCATCTTGTTGATTGAAACAACCTTGCTGGCGTGGATAGCCTCGGCAATGTGCATGGCATAGCTTGGGGTACATGCAAGTGCATTTGAACCGAAGTCCTGCATGAGCATGATCTGCTTCTCGGTGTTACCGGCTGAGGTAGGGAGCTGTACAGCACCGCGCATTGCTGCGCCGTCATGTGCGCCCAGACCACCTGTGAAGAGTCCGTAGCCGTATGAAACCTGAACTGTGTCACCAGGACCTATGTCGGCAACGGCCATACAGCGTGCTACACCTTCTGCCCAGCACTTAAGGTCATTTTCAGTGTATGTGTCGACAACTGGCTTGCCGGTTGTGCCCGATGAAGCGTGAATGCGTCGGACTTCTGAATGAGGAACTGCCTGGAGTCCGAATGGATATTCGTCACGCAGGTCAAACTTGGTTGTGAACGGCAGTTTTACAATGTCGTCTATGCTCTTGATGTCTTCGGGCTTGACACCCAGTTCATCCATCTTCTTCTTGTAGAACGGAACCTTCTCATAGCAGGTCTTTACTGTCTTGATAAGTCTCTCTGACTGGAGCTTGCGCATGTCTTCACGTGACATGCACTCAATTTCTGGATTGTGAATCATAGTTGTGAGGTTTCTACACCTTTATTAAAAGCATTAATGTTAGTTTCTACTACGGCTTCTCCCTTGCGGGCGAATATGGTTGCCACTGCACTGCGCAGCTGGTCAACTGAAAGGATTTCAATGTATGGGGCTGCCATGCCCAGAAGTACCATGTTGGCGCTCTTTGGACTGTGAAGTTCCTTGGCAATCTCTTCTATTTCAAGCTGGACATTCGGCAGTTCTGCCAGTTCGTCATGCAGGGCCTGCTCGTCAGGGTAGTTGGGTATGTTGACGAATGTCTTGCTGCTTGTGACGATTATTCCGCTCGGACTCAGGTAGGGCACATAGCGAAGGGCCTCCATGGGCTCCATGCTTATGATTACATCGACCTGACCGGTTGGAATCTGGTCGCTCCATATTGGGTCGGTGCTCAGGCGTAGGTTTGACTGCACGTCACCGCCGCGCTGGCTCATTCCGTGAACTTCGGCCTGCTTCAGGTTGATGCCGGCCTGGGTTGCTGCCTGTCCTATGATGGTTGCGATTGAGAGGATGCCTTGTCCTCCAACACCGCAAAGTATTATGTCTTTCTTCATGAGATTACTTGTTTGCGTTCTTTTCGCGTGAGTGGCGGGCAGCTGTCTGTATGCACTCACGGCGGGGAATAATTACACTTACGCCATTGTAGGCTATCTCTTCACGCATTATCTGCACAATCTCAGGCATGTTCTTGGGCAGTGGAACAACTACGCGTACGTGTTCTGGCTCGACGCCCAGGCCCAGGCAGATTGCCTCGAACTTGTTGGTGCCGGCACTGTCCTGGCCGCCGGTCATGCCGGTGGTAAGGTTGTCGCTGATTATGACGGTAATGTTTGACTTGTCGTTGACGGCATCGAGCAGGCCGGTCATTCCGCTGTGGGTGAATGTTGAGTCACCTATTACGGCAATTGAAGGGAAGAGGCCTGAATCGGCAGCGCCCTTGGCCATGGTTATGCTGGCGCCCATGTCAACGCATGATGCCATTGCCTTGAACGGGGGAAGTGCTCCCAGGGTGTAGCAGCCTATGTCGCCGAATACGCGGGCATTCTCATACTCGTTGATTATTTCAACCAGAGCGCCGTAAACGTCACGGTGACCGCATCCCTGGCACAGCTGTGGCGGACGTGCTGCCATGTTCTTGGCCGGGTCAAACGCGGGGGCATTGATTATGCCCAGGCTCTTGGCTACATTGTCAGGGTTGAGTTCACCCATTCTTGGAAGGCGTCCGGTCAGGCGGCCTTCAACCGGGTAATCGGCACCAAGAATACCCTTGACCTGCTCTTCAACTACAGGCTGGCCATCTTCGACAACCAGAATTTCCTGGCAGTTCTGGGCCAGCTGCCTTACGGCTTCAACCGGGATAGGGTACTGTGATATCTTCAGGATTGAATAGTTGGCATTTGACATGCGGCGTATGTAGGAAAGGGCTTCGCGTACATAATTGTAACCAATGCCGCAGGTAATGATTCCGATTGACGGAGCCTGGTCCGATGTTGTTATGGTGAGGGCGTCATTGTATTCCGATTCAATGGCTGCCAATTCCATGTCTTTCTGCTTTTCAACAAGCTGTGCGTAGCGGCGGCGGGCATTTCCCGGCAGCAGAACCCACTGGGTATTGTCCTTTGATGGGTTCAGCTTGTTCTGTTCCCTGGCTTCACCGCATTCAACGGCTGCACGGCTGTGTGCAAGGCGTGTAACTACGCGCAGGAGTACGGGTACTCCCAGTTTCTCGGAAAGGTCAAATGCACTGGCTGTCATGTCATAAGCCTCCTGCTGGTTGCTTGGCTCAAATACGGGCAGCATGGCAAACTTTCCGTAGAAACGGCTGTCCTGTTCGTTCTGGCTTGAGTGCATTGACGGATCATCGGCAGCAAGAACTACCAGACCGCCGTTCACACCTGTTATTGCGCTGTTCACGAAAGCATCGGCACACACGTTCATGCCCACATGTTTCATGCAGACCAGTGCACGCTTGCCGCAGTAGCTCATTCCCAGAGCTGCTTCCATGGCTGTCTTTTCGTTGGTACACCAGCGGCTGCGTATGCCACGTTCCTGTGCCTCCCTGCTGGTCTGGATAAACTCGGTTATCTCAGTTGAAGGAGTGCCAGGGTAGGCGTATACGCCGCTCAGGCCGGCCCGGATGGCGCCCAGTGCTATGGCTTCGTCACCCAGTAATAATCTCTTCTCCATTTGCATTAACTGTTATTATTATGTCTTATATCAATTGTCTACTTTGCTGTTTCCGAAGTCCTGCACCCGGCAGTTGTCCAGGCCTTAGTCTTCTTTCTCAACTTTCTCGGTGGTGCGGTTACCGTAGGTGGTGAAAGTCTTGGTTCCCTTGAAGCTCTCCATGGTCAGAATACCGTTTGAGTAACTCAGCTTGTAGGAAACCTCTTCGCCGTCTTCCTTTATCAGAATAGTGCTGCCAGTGAACTTGAATTCGGTTTCACTTTCATACTGGTTCGATGCTGAATAGGTCTGCCACTTGGCCTTGACATACTGTGTGCTGCCAAGTTTAGGAACTGTGAAATGCGCAATCTTGCCGTTTTCGGTGTTTTTCCAAGTCCACCAGTTCAGCAGGTTGGCCATATCCTTTGTGAATGTGCGGCTTACCCATGGCTCATATATTATCTGACCTATGGTCATGCTGCGGGCGCTTATGGAACTGGCCTCGGCAGCATCGAACACCTCCTTTGTCTGTACCAGCTGACCCGGACGGTTGCGGTAGAATGAAATCTGGCGGCCGTCGGGCATGAAGCACTCAACGGTACCCCATATGATGGCATTCTTGTCGAGTGAATTCACTGGCTTGTCGGTAAGCAGCCAGTAACCAATCATGTCACTATATGCTATTTTGTTGAGTGTCAGTTCAATATCGGCCAGGTTCCTGGCATCGGGCAGGTCCTGTGAGAGGGCGTTTCCACTCATAATTCCTTCCCATGATTCGCGCTGCTGCTGGGCAGTGTACTTCAGCTTGAGGGTCTTCTTGTCCGATGAAAGGGTAGCGTCCATGTAGCTGGTCTTGCCGTTGGCCTCAAATGCAACCTGATTCATGAGCGTGCCTATTCCGTAGAATGCCTGGAAACCCTTGTCGTTGAAAATCCATGCGTCATGTGATGTTATCTTGACATAGAGGGTGCCGCTGTCAACCATTGGGAACATGTCCTTCGGTACCTGCATTTCCCAGCATGTGTTCTGAATATCTTTCAGTGCTATGCGGTCTTCAATCATGACTTTTATCTTGTCACATCCGGTCAGGAACATGACGCTTGCCATAATCAGTCCGAGGCAGGCGGCCTTTAATATATTTTTCATAAATATGCAGTTGTTATAAATAATTACCATCGCGAATCGTAAAGATACACTATTTTATGTTATTGATGCAAAAAAATCAGCAGTAAATCAATGTGGACAGATTGTTGGTGTTGAAAACTCTTTCGGCTGTTTCCTGCAGCTGAACGGCTGTGATTGCCTCAATTCGGCTGAACAGCACTTCACGTGTCTGGTAGTCGTTGTAGTGAAGGAAAGTCTTGCCCATACCCAGTGCAACGTTCTCGAAATTGTCGCTCGATACCGCCATCTGTCCCATCAGCTGAATCTTTGCAGCCTTCAGGCGGGCAGGGGTGAGCACTTCCCTGACCATCTTGCGCAATTCGGTCAGAGTCAGGCTTATGCACTTGTCGGTATCTTCAGGGTCACATCCGAAGTAGATTGAGAATATGCCGGTGTCGGTGTAGCTGGTTGAGTTGCTCTCAACGTTGTAAACCAGTCCGCGCTTTTCCCTCAGTACCAGGTTCAGGCGGCTGTTCATGCCGGGACCTCCCAGCATATTGTTGAGAAGGTACAGGGCCATGCGGTCCTGGTGGTTGCCGCACAGTCCGCGCGTGCCTATCATGACGTGTGCCTGATGGGTGTCTTTATTGATCTTGACGTGCTGTGCGGTATATGCGGGCAGTTCGCGGCGTTCAGCCCTGGCTGCTTCGGCATGGTTCACGGCGCAGGCCATATATTTGCGTACCACGCTGACCACCTTCTTTTCTGTTATGTCGCCAAATACGAAAAAGACCATGTTGGACGGGTTGTAGAACCTGTGCGTAAAGCGCAGGAAGTTTTCGGTCCTGAAGGTCTTCAATTGTTCCGGGTCGCCTAAAATGTTGCTGGCCAGCTGGTCACCCTTGAAGAGAATGCCCTCGAAATCATCGAAAATCAGTTCCGAAGGGCTGTCTTCATAGCTCTGTATCTCATCAAGGATTACTCCAAGTTCTCGGTCTATTTCGTTCTGCGGAAATGTGCTGTTGAATACCAGGTCTGACAACAGTTCGGCAGCCCTGTCGAAATCCTTGTCAAGGCATGCCGTATAGTAAACCGTCTCCTCTTTTGTAGTGTAGGCGTTAAGGTCTCCGCCAACGGCCTCCATGCGGTTCAGAATTTGCCAGGAACGCCTCTTGGCTGTTCCCTTGAACGACATGTGTTCGGTAAAGTGCGCCAGTCCCTGTTCGTCGGGAAGTTCGTCACGCGTGCCTGCGTCTATGCAGAAACCGCAGTAAACCACGTGTGTGGGCGAGGGCATGTGTATGACTCGAAGTCCGTTTTCAAGTGTATATTTGAATGGTTCCATTTATTGCTTGCTGTATGCACATGCAAATTTAGCAAGTTAATTGGAATTTGTATGATTCTTGCTGAGCCATAAAGAGGGCGATTCGCCTGCAAATTTCCTGAAATTGCGGTAAAAGGCCGCGTCCGATGCAAAGCCCGATTCCACGGCGACATCGGAAATGCATTTCTTAGGGTTCTCTTTCATGAGTTCCTTGGCGTGGCTTACCCTGAGGTTGTTTATGAAATCGTTGAATGACTGGTTCATTACTGTATTTATGCTTTCCGATACATAAGTGCGGTTGCTGCCTATGGCCCTGGCTACGTCAATAATGCTCAGTCCGGTCTGCAGGTACAGCTTGTCGGTACTCATTACCTTAAGGATTTTTTCAGCAACTTCGTGGCGTGTAAGTTCGGCGGTGTCAATAACCGGCTGCTTCTCTTCAAGTTCGGTTTCGGTGTCAATGTCAGAGCGGAGGTCCTGGGCCGTGAATGTACGCTTTGATGCCCCGTAACCAACGGCAAATATCACTACCGTGAATGAAACTGAGAAGAAACCTATGAACCATATATTGCCGGAACCCATTATGTCAAAAGCAATTGAAGCGGTCTTCACGGCGGTTAGTACCATGAATGTCAAGAAGGTTATAAGCAGTGACTTAAGGTACATTCCCTCATCAGTTGAATAGAAGTTGAGCAGCTGTTTGCGATAGTTCGATATGGCGCGCAGTCCCAGTATGGAGAACATGATTACCTCTATGCTCAGCAGAACGTAGGCGAAGTCTTCTGACCATCGGGCCTCGCGTGTGGCGCAGTAGAGCGTTACCACTGCCAGGTTGATGGCCAGGAACAGCCATTTCATGCGGTTGGTGCGCTTCTTGTAAATGTTGAGCGATGTCAGCAAATATATATAAAGGTAAGCGGCAGGGTATATGCCCAGACCGAAGAATATATACAGGCATCGGGCCACATCAATTGAGCAGGGGGCACCGCACAGGCGCAGCATGCGGGCGAACTGGAAACCTGTGCACATGACTATGAACCAAAGCAGGTTGCGCCTTGGTGTGTTTGACCCTTTGAACTCAAGCAGGGACAGGACCAGCCATGAGAGGGAAACTATGAATGGCATTATTGCCAGAATGTTGTATGTAAGCATGCCCCAAATTTCGCTTTATTGCCTTACGGTTGTAACTCAAATCGTAAAAATGGGAATTATCCGGGCTGATTGTACTCTTTGATTGTCCTATTTTGGCAATATCTGGTCCTATTTACGAAATGCCCGGCAGATTGTACCCAATGAATGACAACTGGCCGCAACTGAGCCCAACTTTGCAGCACAAACCAGAAAACAAACAGATTCTATGGCTACACAATTCTATTATTGCCCCATATGCGGCAATGTTATCGTAAAGGCAGTCGATGGCGGAACCATTCCTCATTGCTGCGGAAAGGAGATGCAGGTACTGCACGCTAATACTGAAGAGGGGAGTGCCGAAAAGCATATACCCGAGGTTTCAATACACAGGGCCATGTTTCCGTGCCGTGATAACATGGTTGTGGTAAAGATAGGCAATGAGCCGCACCCCATGAACAAGGAGCACCATATCAAGTTCATATATCTTGAGACCGTCAATGGCGGACAGATTATCCATTTTGATGAATTCGGGCCCGATACAAAGGCCGAGGCCCACTTCTGCCTGTATGATGACAAGGTTCTGACGGTATATTCTTACTGTAATCTGCACGGACTCTGGTCCATGAAGGTTACTTGCAGGTAAAAAAGCTTCCTGTAGGCTTTTCTTTCATTTGTGTTATTGTTGAGTTTGCCTGAACCCTTCCCATCATTTCAGGTAAACGTCGCCGGCAGCAAGGTATCGGGGTCCATTGAACGCGACCTGCCAGATATCGGCTGCCGGTCTGTATTCAATGCTGTTGCAGTGCGAACAGCCTGGTATGAAGAATATGGTACCCTCGGAGCATGACATTACCCATCGGTCCTGGCTGGCATCGTGGCTTATTCCAAGCGGTGTGGCTTCAAGCATGACGTAGCGTGCGCCGTCCTTGTAGGTGAGTGACCGCTCGCTCCATACTGAGCCCTGGGTAGACAGAAAAAGGGCAGGGGAACCGTCTGAGTATGAGCCTGTTGCTGCAACGCCACCGTCCGATGCGCCGATGGCCGTGAATACAACCCGGTCGTAGTAGCCGTCATAGTAGGAATTGAAATCAAGCAGGTTCCAAGTTACTCCGTCCCTTGAACTGGCAATGGTTCCCTGGGCCGTTATGGCGAATATTCCAAGGTCCGATGCCGCAATGCTGACAAGGTTGTCGCGGGTATCAAGCCTGACTGTCTTGCAGTTTGCTGGCTTTTTGCCGGAACTAACTGATTTCCAAATGAGTATAGTTCCATCATTGCATGCAGCGTATATGTCATTTCCCTTTGCTGCAATGCTGTTTATGGCAGGACCTCCGTGATGGATGCGGGTGCTCTTGCCGTTCTGTATGGTGTATACGTCACCGTTCTCACCACCTGCAAAGACAATGTTGCAGGTGGCGGAACTGATGGCGGCTATGGCCCTTGACCTGAAGCCACTGACCATTGTACTGTCCGTATGGATTCCCCTGATGTCAGTAAATACAATCTTTCCGTTACGGTCGGCAGCCACGAATCCGTCGGCGTATGCCTTGACGTCAATGAATGTCTGCGCACTAGCCATGCCCATGGAGAGTACCATGGACATGAGTGTGAGTGCTGTCCTGATGTATCGGATCATAGATTGTGTTCTGTTTCAGTTAGGTTTCCGGGAATTACTTGTTCTTTACGTTGAAGAAGTGGAATGTAGCCTTCATTGGGGTGGTTGGCTGTGCTACAGGGGCTGCTGCACCCTGACGGCCTGCGCCTGCACCTCGGCCGCCCATGGCACGCTGAACGCCGTCACAGGCAATGATACCTGCCTGGACATCCTTCAGGGCGATTTCGGCCTGACCGGCTTTCTCGAACTTCTTGCCATCGGCAGAATACCATGCGGTATATGTGCTGCCTGACTTCTCAAGACGAATCCAGATGGTGTTGTCCTTGATGCCAGCCTCAGAAAGGTTGACATTAACCAATGACTTCTGGGCGCCGTTCTCTTCAGAAACAATCTGCAGGTTGCCAACGGTAGGAGCGGCCGGCTGCTGTGCTGCGCCTGCCTGAGGAGCCTGACCGCCGCGTGCACCGCCGAATGCGGCACCGCCTGCTGCATAGACTACCTTGACGAAGTTGTCATCATCCTGGTATGCTACAACACCGGCGTTCTGGGCTGGGGCAGCAGGAACCTTGTCGGTTGAAAGCTTTACATCGACTGTCCAGTCGGTGTTTGCGCTCTGCAGAATTACGTTCTCTGCGTTGTTGCTGTTGGTGGTAATGTCACCGGCTGTGGTTGTTATGGTCAGTCCGCCATTATCTGAAACTGCGCTCTTGTTGGCACGCATAACGCTCCACTGTGAGCCCATTCCCTTCTTGAAGTCATCGGACTTTGACTTTGAGCCTACGTTGACAAGGTACTCAACTGCATCGCCTGACATTGGGTCAAGAACCTTGACCGATGCCGTGCCAGGGATAGACTGTGGCTGTGCCACCATTACCTGAGCGTATGACTGTGAGGCTGTTGCGGCAATCTTCGGGGCCTTGGTGCTGATAAGGCTGTACTGTTTCTTATCGGCCTTGAGGACGTTCTTGCCGTTAACCTGGAGAGTCTTCAGTGAGAGTTCCGGATTAACCTTGACTGCGTATGAATCAGTTACGGTCTTGCCGTTGTAGGTAACCTGGACTGTGATTGTGGCAACGCCAGGACCTGCTGCGGTAACTGTTCCGTCTTCGCTGATTGCTGCAATTGACTGGTTGCTGCTGGTGTACTTGACTGTTGTCTTTGAGCCAGCAACGAATGCGTCATTGCTCAGGCATGCAGTGTATGAAGTCTTGGCGGTCTGGCCTACGGTCATTACTGATACGCCGCAGTCAGCTACGACGGTCTTCAGTTCTGGAGTGAAGCTGCCGTTCATGCGGGCGGTCAGGGTAGAGCGGATATCCTGTGAAGATGAACCGATCTCGAACTCGTAGCGGCCTGAATCGAATGTCATGCAGTTCTTGTCCATATCCCAGAACCACAGGTCAGCGCAGTCAATGTCAATGCTTACGGTTCTGGTCTGGCCTACAGGAATGGTTACACGCTTGAAGCCCTTCAGACGCTTGATTGGGCGCTGCAGTGATGCCGGGCTGTCAGGGGTCTTTACGTAAATCTGGACGACTTCGTCACCGTCATAGCTGCCGGTGTTGGTTACATCGACATTGATGGTAATCTTGTCGTTTGGAGTGATTGAACTCTTGCTGATGGTTGCGTTGCTGTACTTGAATGTGGTGTAGCTCAGACCGTAACCGAATTCGTATGAAACCGGCTTGGTGAAGTACCACAGTGTACGGCCTGGCTTGCCGTTTTCAGCACGAAGGGTATAGTCGGTGATGGCTGGCAGGTCCTTTACGCTCTTGTACCAGGTGGCGTTGAGCTTGCCGCCAGGGGTAACATCGCCGAAGATTACCTTTGGAATTGCAGCGCCCTGAGCCTGGCCGTTGTAGCCGGTCCACAGGATTGCCGATACATTTTCAAGGTCCTTGAATTCTTCAACCTCAACGCAGCCCAGAGTCTGCATGATTACGATTGTGTTCTTGTTTACACCGGCAACTGCCTGGATAAGCTTGAGCTGGTTGCCCGGCAGGTCAAGTGTCAGACGGTCAGCCTCTTCGGTGGCGGTGTTCTCGTCAGTGCCTACGAATACCAGTGCAACATCGGACTCACTGGCTGTCTTCAGGACTTCCGGGTCAATTTCTTCATCCTCAGGAGCCTTATAGACAAGGTAGAGAGTCTGAAGGTCATTTACACCAAGCTTGTTAACCTTCATTTCGAAAGGTGAGCTGGCGCCATAAACGCCGCCTACGCGCTTGCCCGATGCCTTGGTAGCCTCGATGGTACCAATCAGGTTTCCTTCAGGTGAACCTACGTGTGCCTCAACAATACCGCCTTCGGTTGGGATGTTCAGGCCGACGGTCATCTTCTCAACGTTGGTCAGGTCAACGCCTTCATATGCTGTCCAGGTTCCGTCATCAATTGAACGGACCTGCTCTTCAGAACCCATGCCGGAACCTACTGTAATGCCAGGTGCTGCCGATGAGAACTGGGTAGCATCATAGCGCTTCTTTGTGCCGTCGGGCTTCTCGGTTTCAAAGTATGCAACATAGAGCAGGTTGCTCTTGCTCTTGGTGCTGCCGCCCTGTGCAAGGCTTACCTTTACATCGAGTCCCTTGTCGGCAATGTACTGGCTTATTCCCTTGTATGGTGATGTGCGGCTGGTCTCTTCAGGACGTCCTGAGTACGGGCCAAGTTCAACCTTATCGGCCTGCGGGCCTATCAGGGCAATGCTCTTTACCTGGTTCAGGTTGATAGGCAGTGACTTGTATTTGGCACCTGCAGGAATGTTGTTCTTCAGCAGGACCGGGGTGCGTGTGGCAACCTCCATGGCAATGGCCTGGCTGCGTTCTGAATTTACCACGCTTGGCTGATAGTTTGCGTATGGAACCTTTGAGAGCGGGTCAAATTCACCTGTACGGAGTCTGATGCAGAACATGTTGACCAGTGCGCGGTCAATGTCGGCCATGGTGATGAGTCCCTGCTCAAGTGCCTTGATGGCGTTTCTCTGGTAAACGCTTCCGCAGTCGCTGTCAACACCGGCCTTCAAACCGGCTGCAGTTGCCTGTTCGGCTGTCTCAACGTAGTAGTGGCCGGTGTAGATGTCTTCAATGGCAGCGCAGTCACCGGTAACGTAGCCCTTCATACCGTAGGTGCGGCGGGCAATGGTGTCAAGATAGAGGGCGCTGGCCGATGTAGGAACATGGTTTACGGCGTTGTATGATGACATGATTGACGGCAGGTTGTCATTCTCAATCAGTTCCTTGTAAGGGTAGAGGTAGAATTCGCGCATGTCGCGGCTGTCCATGTTTGAACTGCCTACGTGGCGGTCCCACTCACTGTTGTTGGCGAAATAGTGTTTTGCGCATGGAACGGCCTTCATGTACTCTGGATCGGAACCCATGAGTCCGCGTACAAAGCCGCTTGACATTACTGCGGCCAGGAATGGGTCTTCACCGTATGATTCACCGGTGCGGCCCCAGCGTGGGTCACGGATTGGCTCAACTACAGGTGACCAGAATGTCAGTCCCTTTATGCCGGCCTGGAACATGGCGCGTGCTTCATCGGCAATGACCGATGCTTCAAGTTCCATCAGTTCAGGATCCCATGAAGAACCCAGCGCAACGCTGCCAGGGAATGAAGTAGGGCCCTGTATGCCAGCGCTCGGATTGGCGCCTGCAAGCACTCCGTGAAGTGCCTCGCTCCATACATTGTAGTTCTTGATTCCCAGACGTGGCACTGCGGCCATGTTGTTGCCCAGCAGGCTCTGCTTTTCTTCAAGCGTGAGCCTTGATACAAGGTCAACGGCCCTCTCTTCGAAAGAGTAGTTGGGGTTCAGGTAGATAGGAGTGCTGTTAGGCACTGCTCTGTCCTGATTTTCAGCCGGCGCTGATGCCGGGCTGGCAGGTCTTGCCTGGAGTGCCGCAGGACTTGCCAGCAGTGTTCCAAGCGCGATTGCTAATGTTGTTTTTCTCATATTGTTTAGTTGGTTTGATGTGTCATTTTGCTACAGAATTACAAATATGCACACTTTGGTCCGATGAATTGCCATACTGGTCATAATTATTGTTAATTGAAAGTTATGGTTAATATTGTTAATAAATAGGTGTTGGCACCGGATTGTTATACCATATAAAAAATGTAATTTCGCGCTCGAAATACAAAAACACACTATGGGAGGATTATTTGGAAAGATCGCAAAGGATGAACCATGCATCACTGAGCTTTTCTATGGTACTGATTATCACTCACATCTGGGTACCCGCCGAGGCGGTATGGCTACATTCAGCCCAGAGAAGGGATTCATCAGAAGTATTCACAGTCTTGAAAACAGTTATTTCCGGACCAAGTTCGAATCAGAGCTTGATGATTTCGTAGGCAATGCCGGCATTGGAGTTATCAGCGATACTGATGCGCAGCCTCTTCTCATGAACAGCCATCTGGGAAGATTTGCCATCATAACTGTCGCCAAAATCAACAATCAGGAAGAGATCCTGCAGGATCTTCTGAGCAAGAATATGCCACTGAGCGAGTTCAGCAGCGGAAAAATCAACCCTACTGAGCTTGTTTCACTTCTCATAATCCAGGGAAAGAGCTTCGTAGACGGAATTGAAAACGTATTCCGCACAATCAAGGGTTCATGCACCATGCTTCTTCTTACCGAAGACGGCATCATTGCAGCCCGTGACTCATGGGGCCGTACACCGCTGGCAATCGGAAAGAGGGAAGGAGCCCGTGCAATTGCAAGTGAGACCACTGCATTCTTCAACCTTGGCTTTGAAATTGAGCATTATGTCGGCCCAGGTGAGATAATCAGGGTCAAGGGCGACAGCATGGAGGTACTGCGTGAGGCAAACAAGAACATGCAGGTATGTTCATTCCTGTGGATTTACTACGGTTTCCCAACTTCTTCATACGAAGGCAAGAATGTTGAGGAAATGCGTAACCAGTGTGGCTACGCCATGGGTCAGGAGGACGATGTCGAGGTTGACTGCGCAGGCGGTATTCCAGACAGCGGACTTGGCATGGCGGTCGGATATGCATCGGGCCACAAGGTACCATACGCACGTCCAATCAGCAAGTACACCCCGACATGGCCAAGAAGCTTCATGCCTGTGAACCAGAGCACACGTGACCTGGTTGCCAAAATGAAGCTGATTGCCAACCAGTCTCTGCTGAAGGACAAGAGGATTCTTTTCTGTGATGACTCAATTGTACGTGGAACCCAGCTGCGTGACAGCGCCAAAATGCTGCATGAGAAGGGTGCCAAGGAGGTGCACATGAGAATAGCATGCCCGCCGCTGATCTTTGAGTGCCCGTTCGTGAACTTTTCAGCCAGCAAGAGCAGCCTGGACCTGATTACACGCCGCATTATCAAGGATTTCGAGGGCGATGACACCAAGAACCTGCAGGCATACGCTACCACTGATTCTCCGGAATACAAGAGAATGGTTGCTGAAGTCTGCCGCAGGCTGAACCTGGATTCACTCAAGTTCAGCAAGTTGGAGACCATTGTCGAGGCAATTGGACTGCCTAAGTGCAAGATTTGTACCCATTGCTTTGACGGATCTTCATTCCATTCAATTGACGACAACAATTTAGGCGAAAAATAATGAAGAAAATCTTATCAGTGATTGCTGTATTTGCAGCACTCGTTTCATGTTCAGGTTCAAAACAGGGTTCAGACATGCTTGTAATTTACTATTCACAGACTGGAACTACCAAGGTTGTAGCTGAGAAGATCCAGAAGGAGACAGGCGCAGACATAATGACTATCGATGCAGTCCAGGCTTATGACGGTTCATTCAATGAGACCGTTGCTCGTGCACAGCAGGAGAATGCCGCCGGCAAACTTCCGGAAATCAAGCCTATCAGCACTGACCTTTCCAAGTATAAGGTAATATTCCTGGGCTATCCGGTATGGAGTGGCACGGTTGCGCTTCCGGTTGCAACATTCCTCAAGGAGAATGCAAATGCACTTAAGGGCGTTAAGGTTGTGACATTCTGTTCTTTTGGAAGCGGCGGACTCAACACAAGTACCGATGCCGTACGTGATGCGCTGCCAGGCAGTGAGGTAGTTGAGGGCTATGGAGTCAGGACTGCCCGCGCTGAAGCAATTGATGCCGAGGTTGAGGAATTCCTTATTGTGAATGGTTTCAAGGAGGGAACCGTTGAACCAAAGCCGGAATTTTCAGAACTGACTGATGTTACGCCAGTTACGACTGAAATCTTCAACAAGGCCTGCAGCTCATACCAGTTCCCGTTAGGCACTCCGGTCCGTGAACAGCACAGGGCAGTGAAGAACGGTACTGAATACCGTTATCAGGTAAGTTCAGGTATGGGCGGCGCCGGTTCAATCATTTATGTCATCGACGTAAAGGGAAAGGAACCCGAGTTTACCCAGGTAATCCGTTAATGGATTGAGAATAGCTTAGCGAAAGACACGCTATACGTGAAAGACACGGCAATTGATACGAAAACACAAAATCCAATAAATTATGAAGTATTATATCCTTTTTGGCCCTCCAGGGGCAGGCAAAGGCACCCAGGCTGGTGCACTTTCAGAGAAGTACAATCTTATGCATGTAAGCACAGGCGAACTGCTGCGTAACGAAATCGCTGCTGGCACTGAACTTGGCAAGAAGGCCAAGGAAATCATTGCAGCTGGTAACCTTGTTCCTGACGAGGTTGTCGAGGGCATGATAAAGAACCTGTTCGAGAACAATACAGACAAGTCAGGCTTCCTGCTTGACGGTTTCCCACGTACCCTGGGTCAGGCTCATGACCTTGACCAGATTCTGGCAGAACGCGGCGAGAAGGTAAATGCAGTAATCTCAATCATGATTTCTGATGATACCATCCAGAAGAGACTTGCTCACCGTGCTGAAATTGAAGGCCGTGCTGATGATGCCAATCCTGAGACAATCAAGAACCGTATCAACACATACCACAAGCAGACCGAGCCACTGATTGACTACTACAAGCAGGCTGGCAAGTACCGCGAGGTAAATGGTGAAATTGGTGATATTGAGGCTGTACGTGCTGAAATGCTCAAGGTATTCCGCGGCGTTGACCATACATTCGTAAACAAGCAGGTAGTTCTTGATGAGGACCTTCTGGACAAGCTGCAGCAGCAGGCTATTGAGTCTCCACGTCTGCGTATGAACTACGACCTTCGTGATACTGAGAATGACAACTCACAGCGTATGCTGAACGTCATGCTGCCAGGTACTATCACACGTATTCACAAGCACGTAAATTCATCAGAGACCATCATGCTTCTGCGTGGCCGCATGGATGCTATCATCTACAACGAGCACGGTGTAGAGAAGGAGCGTATCCATCTGGGCGGTGACACAGGCGTATTCGGCGTGAACATTCCACAGGGACAGTGGCACACTTTCCAGGTTCATGAACTGGCTATCATCTTCATGGCTCAGGACGGTGCATGGTCACCACTGAACAAGGAAAACATGCTGCAGCACAAGTAATCTGTACTGCATTGCAATAATAGTGAGCCTTTCACAGCTGGATTGTGAGAGGCTCATTTTTTGACAGTCTATGTTGATATGGTTATGAAAGAGGATTGGAAAAGGCTGCCGGCTGCTGAAATAGCCGGGCAGGTGAACGCTGCGTTGGCTGAAAACCAATGCGCGGTCATCACTGCGCCCCCAGGTGCCGGCAAATCAACGCTTCTGCCGCTGACCATCCTGGAAGGGATGGATGACGGAACTATATCAAAGGGCAGGATACTGATGCTGGAGCCACGTAGGCTTGCTGCCAGACAGATTGCGTGCCGTATGGCCGATATGTTGGGCGAGCCTGTAGGACAGACTGTCGGATATAGGATAAGGTTTGAGAACAAGGTGTCAGCCAATACACGTATTGAGGTGCTGACCGAGGGAATCCTGACCAAGATGCTCATTCAGGATCCGACACTTGAAGGGGTATCGGCCATCATATTTGACGAATTCCATGAGCGGAGCCTGGTAGCCGATGAAGGCCTGGCGTTTGCGCTTGAAACACAGCAGATTATACGCCCTGACCTGAAGTTGGTGGTAATGTCGGCGACTATTGATACCGATGGCATTTGCAGTTTCCTGAATGCTCCGCACATTCAGGGCAAGGGCAGGTCCTACCCGGTGACTGTCAGGTATGCCGATGTTTCAGGCGTTGGAGCATGTATTCCCGATATTCCCGCTTCGATGGAGGTTGATTCCAATGCAATTGCCGAACGGGTTTCCCAGGCAATCAGGTATGCCCACAGTAATTGTGACGGAAGTATTCTGGCATTTCTGCCGGGACAGGCTGAAATAATGAAATGTGCTGATATACTTGATGGTACGTTGGGAAATACCCATGTCTATCCGCTTTATGGCATGCTGTCATTCGCTGATCAGAAGAGTGCGGTTGCCCCATGTGAGCAGGGCGGAAGGAAGGTTGTGCTGGCTACCAACATTGCTGAGACTTCGCTGACTATTGAAGGGATTTCAGTCGTGATTGACAGCGGGCTGTACCGCAAGATGGTGTTCAATCCGCAGAACGGACTGGGGCAGATGAAAACCGTGAGGATCAGCACTGATATGGCTGACCAGCGTGCAGGACGTTCGGGCAGAACGGCCCCTGGAACCTGCTACAGGCTGTGGACGGCGGCTGTGAACCACAATATGGCTGCATGCCGCAAGCCTCAGATTCTTGAAGATGACCTGGCGCCACTGGTTCTTGACGTGGCGGCTTGGGGCAACAGCGACATTCATGATATGAAGTGGCTGACAAAGCCGGAAAAGGGCAGTATAGTCCGTTCTACCAGAATGCTGCAGATGCTGGGCGCTGTCAGTGAGAACGGTGCCATAACCGAAACCGGCTGGAAAATTGCAGAAATGCCCTGCCACCCAAGGATTGCCAGAATGCTTCTGAGTGCCGGAACAGCCTTGGAGAAGGCACTTGCTGCCGATATGGCTGCACTGATTGAAGAAAAGGACCCGCTGTCAGGCGCAAACATGATGGCCGGTAATGCTTCAGTCATAATGGAGTCCGATGCAGCCATACGCGTGTTGGAATTGCGGAAATACCGGATGGGCGAAAAGGTGCTGGGCAATGCTTCAGCCTGGAAGAGAATTGAAAGGGTTGCAGACCAGTACAGGAGAATACTTCATGTGAGTGAGGACAATTCTGCTATTGATTCCGCTGATACCGGCAGGCTGGCAGCGTATGCATATCCGGAAAGGATTGCCCATGCCCAGCCCGGATCATTAGGAACATACCAGATGGCGTGCGGTGATCTGGTCCAGTTGGACCATGCTGATTATCTTACTGGCTATGAATGGATTGTGGTGTCAGTGATGAACGCGCAGGAAGGCAAGGTGGGTAGGGCGTACCTGGCATCGGCCTGCAATGTGCAGGACCTGGAACCCATGATGTCCGTTTATGAGAACATAAGTTGGGACAGCAGGGGCGGCAAGGTTACGGCTGAAAGGCAGTGGCGATTGGGAAGGCTGGTGGTTAAGGCGGTTCCAGTTGAGGGCCAGCGCGAACGTGTTGTTGATATAATTTGTCAGGCGGCCCGTAAGGATGGACTCAGCATGTTTGACTTCAATGACAAGGTGGCGGAACTGCAGAACCGGTTGGAGGTTGTGGCGCAGTGGCATCCGGAACTGAATATTCCGGAAGTTGGCAGCGCTGTTTTGCTTGAAACTGCCGCGAATTGGCTACCTTTGTATATTGGTAACGCCACTAGAACCGAGCAGTTGCGCAGGATTGACATGACCCAGGTGATATGGGGATTGCTTGATTATGGCCAACAGCAGGCTGTTGATAGGATTGCGCCGTCGCATGTGACTGTTCCCACGGGGAGCCGCATTGCGGTTGAGTACAGGAAAGGTGCACAGGCGCCGGTTTTGCGCGTGCGCCTGCAGGAGTGCTTCGGCATGACTGAAACTCCGCGTGCTGATGACGGACGCAGGCCCATGCTGATGGAACTGCTTTCGCCTGGATTCAAGCCTGTCCAGCTTACACAGGACCTGGCAAGTTTTTGGGATGGAACCTATTTTGAGGTCCGCAAGGAGCTGAAGAGGCGATACCCAAGGCACGCGTGGCCCGATGACCCCAGGACAGCACCTGCGGTAAGGAAATAGAATAATAACTGAAATGAAAAAAATAAATATAGATGGTTCTGCTCTATCTTTTGAGCAGGATGGTAGGATCAATTTTGAAGAGGAGGCTCACGTGTACACCGTTGACGGTGTGCAGATGACGCCTGTCAGTTCCGTGATTGCCAGCTTTTTCAAGCCTTTTGATGCTGAGACGCTCAGCCTGAGAAAGTGCCGTGGCGATATTGAGGCTGCTGCGCGCATGCGTGAGGAATGGAACTGCAGCGGTAAGTTTGCAAGTGAGGCAGGTACTCACATGCACAAGCAGATTGAAGAGTTCCTGAATACCGGAAAGCAGCCAGACCTAAAGATCGATATTGAGTATGTAGGCAATTATGTCAATAAGTTTGAGACCGTTGACATCAGTACGGAATGGAACCATTTCATGCGATTCCGCAATGAGAACCATTTTACGCCATTCAGGACGGAGTGGTGCGTGTTTGATTTTGATGCCCGCATTGCCGGCACTATTGACCTGATCTGTTCATGCAGCGACGGTTCTTTTGAAATCTATGACTGGAAGCGCAGTTCACGTATTGACCCGCAGGATGTGAACCGTTGGGCAAACGGGTTGAACGGACTGGAGCACCTTACTGATACTGCCTATGTGCATTACTGCCTGCAGCAGAACCTGTACCGCCACATTCTGGAAAAGAACTATGGAATACGCATTTCATGCATGAACCTGGTTGTCCTGCACAACCGTTTCAGCAATTATGAGATTGTTCCGATTCCGAGAATGGAATCAGAAGTCCAGATCATTTGGGACACAATCATGTCCAGACATTGATTTTTGCAGTATGTTACAGATTTTGAAAACCATAAGCAATGTGCTGAGCAACCGCGCAAGCATGTTCGTGATAGCAACCGCCATAGTCACGTTTTTCTTTCCCCAGCTCTTCGCTTGGGTCAAGGGAAACACGCAGACTGTTATTTTGGGCATAATCATGCTCACAATGGGTCTCACGCTTACGCCTAATGACTTCAAGATGCTGGCAAAGCGCCCTGTGGACATTCTGATTGGCATGATTGCCCAATTCACCATTATGCCCCTGATTGCATTCTCGCTGGCATGGGCGTTCACGAAAATCCCTTATCTGGAGCCATATTCGACCGCAATCACCATAGGCATTGTCCTGGTTGGCTGCTGCCCAGGCGGCGTGTCAAGCAACATCATGTCATTCCTCTGCAAGGGCGATGTGGCATATTCCGTGGGCATGACCTGTGCATCGACCTTGCTTGCGCCTGTCATGACCCCAATGCTTGTGCTGTGGCTTGCCGGAGCGAAGGTCGATGTTGATGCAATAGGCATGTTCAAGCAGATCCTGATTGTCACTATCATACCTATTGCTATTGGATTCATGCTGAACCTGTGGCTGGGACATAAAACCGTATTCAAGGATTTCCAGGCCTGCATGCCTGGCGTGAGCGTTACCTGCCTTGCTTGTATTGTGGGCGGAGTCATTACCACCGTACATGACCCGCTGGTTGAAAACGGGCTGATGCTGTTCCTGTTCACCTTCGCTATTGTTTTCTGCCACAATTGCTCGGGATATCTGCTTGGTTATCTGGCGGGTAGCCTGTGCGGGTTCTCAACAGCGAAGAAGCGTACCATCAGCATTGAGGTGGGAATGCAGAACGCCGGACTTGGAACAAACCTGGCTACCACGTTCTTTGTTGCAACCAATCCGCTTGCCGTGGTTCCGTGCGCCATTTCATGTGCATGGCACAGCATTTCAGGTACAATCCTTGCAAACATATTTGCCAGCCGCGACAAGAAGTAGTGGAAAGGAAGAGGATTTTCTTGAATGGAATGCGCTACGGACTGCCCATTGGAATGGGATATTTTGCCGTGGCGTTTTCGCTGGGCATCATTGCCAAGAAGGCGGGGCTGTCGGCTGTGACAGGCTTTTTCAGCAGCCTGCTCATCAGGGCATCGGCAGGCGAATATGGGGCCTATTCACTGATTGCGGCCGGTGCGGCGTTTTCTGAAGTTGCGCTGATGGGGGTGATAACGAACCTGCGCTATCTGCTTATGGGTGCATCGCTATCACAGAAATTCTCACCTGAAACATCAATTTTCAAGCGTATCCTGGTTGCCTGCTGCATTACAGATGAAGTTTTCGGAATATCAATTGCCTACAAGGGATATCTGGCACCGTCATATACATTCGGGGCCATGTTGCTGGCTGGAGTCATGTGGGCAGCCGGAACCGCATGCGGAATCATTGCCGGTGGAACGTTGCCAGCCAACGTGGTATCAGCCTTGAGCGTAGCGCTTTACGGCATGTTCCTGGCAATTATCATACCTCCGGCCCGTCAGGATAGGGCTGTGCTTGTGGCAATTGCAGCCAGCTTTGCACTGAGCTGGGCATTCAATTCATGGCAGACTGTGAAAGAATTCATGGGTTCTGGCACTCTGACAATTGTGCTGACCATTGCCATATCAAGCCTGATGGCTGTTGTGAAACCAATCAGATTAGAAGAGGAATGAACGTCAGGCTTGCTATATACCTTTTAATTACCGTGCTGGTTACCAATCTGATACGTGTGTTGCCAGTCACTGTCATACGCAGGCGCATTACAAACCGGTTCCTGCGCAGTTTCCTGTACTATGTGCCTTATGTTACGCTGGCGGTAATGACATTTCCCGCAATTATTGAAGCCACCCAATGGCCCATGGCAGGTGTTGCTGCACTGGTTTCGGGTATAGTTGCCGCGTGGTTTGGTTTGGGACTCTTTCCGGTTTCAATTATCAGCTGCCTGGTTGTTTTCGTGCTTGAACTCATGCACTGACTGCCGTGCTGGCCAGGGATTATCTGCGCGTCAGGAGAAGCCAAGGCATAGAGTGGGGTAAGCAGGGTCAGCACTATGCTGCCGCCAAGCAGTTCGTACAGTAGCATGTGGCTGCTGTTGTTATTCAAAGGTACGGACAAAATGGCTAATGCCGGTGAGTTTGTCCTAAAATTACACGTAAAAGTACGGCCAAGGCCTTTCCTTTGCACTGTCCCGGCGGGGATAGGCGGCTGGTTTGGTGCTGACTGGCGGCTGGTTTGGTGCTGACTGGCGGCTGGCTTGGTGCTGATTGGCGGCTGGTCCCGGCGGGGATTGGTATGTTTAACTGATAAAAATGGATTATTGTATGGAAAACTTTCTGATAAGACTGGAATCTGAGAGTGAACGGTTTGATGTTGAGTTACTTACGCGTGAGTCTTTTTGGAATGTCTATAGGCCCGGGTGCCTGGAACATTATGTGCTTCATTGTCTGAGGGATGACCCGGATTTTATACCGGAACTGAATTTCGTGATGGAACTGGACGGTAGGCTGATAGGTCAGTGCATGTGCATGAGGGCTAATCTGACAGCGCGGAACGGAGAATCAATTCCAATCATGACTTTGGGACCTATAGGAATCCACCCTGATTTCAAGCGCAAGGGATTTGGCAAGGCGCTGCTTGACCACACCCTTTCCAAGGCTGCTGGAATGGGGTTCGGAGCCGTCTGTTTTGAGGGAAACATTGATTTCTACGGCAAGAGCGGGTTTGATTATGCCAGCAATTTCGGCATTTCATACCATGGTTTGCCGGAAGGTGAGGATGCATCGTTCTTCCTTTGTAAAGAACTGATTGATGGGTATTTGGATGGTCAGAAATCACGACTTCCAATTGATCAGGATTGCAGATTCTGGGCTGAATATGAGACGCCACAGGGCTACTTTGTTGATGAATCAAAGGCGGAGGAATTTGATTCCCAGTTCCCTGTGAAAGAGAAGCTGAAACTGCCCGGCCAGTTATGGTAATCCAGACCAGACCGATGGCCCTGTGCCGGATGGACTGGCTCAGGACCATTTTTGCTATCTTTGTGGAGTAAATCTTCGTGGGGTTAATCTTTGCCGAGTTAATTTTTGTGGAGTAATGGCACAGTTTGTTTCACGTTTGCCCGATCCGCGGCTCAGGCCGTATGTTAAGGTGTACTTCTGGGGGTATGACAGCCATGCGCCCAGGGTGCAGCGTATTGTGCCGAACGGTGAAATGGGGCTCTGTTTCTACAGGTCTAATCCGGTCATCTATGACGGAGTAGGCAGCGTGGACAGTTGTCTGGCTGGACAAAGTCTTCACTATCAGGATATTATTTCAGTCGATGGAAGGGTTGAAATAGTTGGGGCTGAATTCACTACGTTAGGGGCATGCCTGTTTTTCCAGACCCCTTTGCAGGAATATTTCGGCAAGACCGTCCTTCTGTCTGACCTGCAGGACAGGGAATTGGCCAATCTTGAAGATGGAATAATGAATGCGCCCGACGCGTACACATGCTTTGACCTGATGGACGGTTTCTTTCTGAACCGAATGGCAAATTCAAAGGCCGATGCAATGAACCTGCGACGGCTGCAGCGTGCATTGGCGTACGGGATGAGCCACACGGCCGATGCCCGGATTGATGAATTTGCTATGGAGGCATGTCTGAGTCCCAGGCATTTCAGCCGGCTGTTCTCAAGTATGGCTGGATTGACCCCTAAGGATTACCTGCGCCTGCAACGCTACCGGACAGCATTGCACGAACTGAGGAAACCGGGTTCAACGCTTACAAGTGTGGCTCTTGACTGCGGTTATTATGACCATTCGCACATGATACATGAGTTCAAGGCCATAAGCGGTTACAGCCCGGCACAGCTGGTGGGACTGTCTGAAAGTGATTCTGATACCTATGGCTGGCGACTATAGTCTTTGATGATGATTGCGGACTTCAGTAAATTTGTTCAACGGCAATCAGGTAGTTCTTCATGTTGCCGGCTTTTTTGATTTTCTTCCATTGCTTGCGGTCAAGCAGTGAGTCCTGGCCTTCAACAGGTTCAAAGTATTCCCAGAAGGTGCGCAGTTTCTGCCATTGGGCCGATTCACCCGGAATTGTATCGGCATAGTGCTGCTGCAGAAGTGAATGCAACTCCTTTATTTTATTGATTATCTGATTCCTGGCCCATTCAGTCCCTTCTGCATATTCAGCTGCAAGTGATGGGCGGGACAACAAGCCTCGGCCTACCATTACGCCTGCAAGAGTGGGGTATTTCTGTTCAAGATTGTGTATGTCCTGAACGCTGCGAATGTCGCCGTTGTAGATCAGGTTGTGACGGCACTGCTGCATGAATGCCTCAAAACTGACCATATCAACGCTGCCGCCGTATTGCTGCGATGCAATCCTTGGATGTAGCGTTATGTGTTCAAGCGGCGTGTCGTTCAATATGGGCAGTACCTGTTCCCAGTCTGAGGCCGATTCAAGGCCAAGCCGCATCTTTACCGAGAAACTGATTTCCGGATGGTTCTTTATGACCTGGCAGATTTCGCTGACTTTGTCAGGAGCTGGCAGCACTCCGGCACCACTGCCATGGCGGGTCTGTAGCGGAAACGGGCACCCCATATTGATGTCAATGCGCCTGTAGCCCCTGGAAATGACGGTTCCTGTCAGCATTTCGGCCTCTTTTCCATTTGAACAGATAATCTGGGGCACAACATTGACCCCTTCATTGAATTCGGGTTTTATGTCGCGCAGGTCCTTGCTTCGGACTGATCCGTGCTCAATCCTGAGGAACGGCGTGTAGTAACAGTCAACATGACCGAAGATCTGGTTGTGCAGCCTCCGGAAAACGTCTTCAGTAAATCCCTGAAGCGGTGCAAAGTGTATTGGTAATGGTTTCATAGTGTTACAGTTTCAACGGGCCACGGCGGATCATGCTTTCCTGGTTCTGCACCGGCACCACGTTCCTGATGGCTTCAATTACAATATTCAGCATGCGTTCATGCACATAGTCTTTCCTGATTACAAGTGATATTGTGCGGCCAACTTCAGGGTTCACAATGGGTCGCAGGTTTTTCTGCATGCTGTACAGGATAAGGTTCTGATGCAGTTCGGGCACAATGGTCATTCCGCCAATCTCATTCACAATGTAGATAAGCGTACCGGCCCTGCCTCCCTCATACATCTTGTCATACACGAACCTTTCGCCATCTTTCAGCATGGAGCGGTCAAACTGCCTGAGTCCATTCTTCATGATCCAGACCGGGTGGTCCAGAATCTTGGTCGATTCCAGTTCTTCCTTTGCATACAGCGGGTTGTCGGGCGATACATAAGCCATGAACTTTTCATGGAACAGGGGAATTTCAAGCAGGTCGGGGTCATTGACCGGCGACACCATTATGCCCATGTCAATTTCAGCTTTCTTCAGTCGCTCCACAATGGTTTCAGATAGCATATCCTCAATTATGGGATTGATTGATGGATAGTTAGAAAGCAGGAACTTGAAAATGCCCGGTGTCAGCACTGCCGCCACGGTTGAAATGACCGTACCTGTCAACCGCTATAATGTATTCAAACTGTAGCAATGTCATATTGCTGATAGATTTTGTCAATGCAAAGATAGAAATAATTGTATTGATTTATCATTTTAACGGGAATAGTTCCTGATGTACGGCCACGGGTTCACTCTTGTCAATGCGCTGTTTGAAAGCGTATCGGGCTGAACTGGTCATAATACTGTTTATGGTGCTTTCTGGAATCAGATTCGTGGGTCTCTATTCGGCGATTTTTTGGCGTGCGCGGGCTTGTTTGGGTTCGCACAGGCGATTTATCCACATTTGAGGGGTCTGGTGTGGACGAAATACCGTAGTGCGCTCCATTCGTCCACAAATGGCGGGCTTGGTGTGGATAACGAGGGTGCTCCCATGAAATTCGTCCACAAATGACTGGCCTGGCGTGGATGGAATGACTGTGCTTCAACTTCTTGCGGGGGAATGTGGGATAGTGTCGGAAAGATTTGTAATTTAGCGGTCGTAAAAACCATTTAAAGAAAGACTATGGGAATAATTGTTTTGGTAGCCATAGCACTGATGCTTGTGCTGTATTACATTTCTGTAAATAACCGTGAAGTTGCACTGCGCAAGGAGGCCGATGCCCAGCGCGGTACCATTGAGACCGTCCATGACACCATGTGGAAGACACTGAAACAGGAGGCCGGTGTCACTGAGCAGTACCGTGAGGCTTTTGAGAAGATATACCCGGAACTGATTTCCGGCAGGTATTCTGACAACGGCGGCCAGCTAATGAAGATTATCCATGAGTCAAATCCAACATTTGACAATTCACTTTACCAGCACCTTATGCAGTCAATTGACGTGCAGAGGGCATCGTTCGCACAGGCCCAGCAGCGCATGCTTGACATTATCCGCGAGCACTCAACGCTGCTTGAGACCATTCCTGCCAAGTTCTTCCTGGGCGGCAAGCAGAAGATTGATTACACGGTAATTTCTTCAACCGTATCAAAGGAGACCATGCGGACTGGTATTGACGACACTGTAGAACTGTTCAAATGACAACACTCCGTGCAGCAGGATTCATTCTGCCTGCAGCTGCTGTCGCTACGGCATTTCTTATAAAGCCGCAGCCTGAGGCCTGGTATCTGTACATAGGCCTCCTTATTGCGGCTGAGGTTGCTGTTTACTGGTTGTTTGAGGGCATAAACAGAGACGTTGAATTCCATAGCGGATATTATCAGACCGTCCGTCATTATTTCTCTTGGGTTGAGCGGGTAGAGACCACACAGACCCATACTGACAACAATGGCAGGACACATACAACCAAGCAGGTAAGTTACAGGACACATCCGGAATACTGGACAGCCTACCTCAATACAAGAGAAGAGGTCTACATTTCAAGACAACAGTTCCTGTACTGCGCAAGGCTGTGGAATACTGGGCTGGATTATTTCCCGACCCACCATCACAACCAGGTACGCGGCGGAGGCGGTGAGGCATCGGCCTGGAACCGTGAGCAGGAGACCATGCAGACCGCAACATACAAGAAACGTTACAAGAATTATCTGCAGGATACCAATTCCATCTTCAATCCAAGACGTGTTACGCGTGAGGAGGCAAAGCGTGAAGGATTGATTCCGTATCCGAAAATCATTGACAACACTCAAGAGCCGCTCTGCGTGTCTCCTGGCGTTTCATACGCCTTTTCAGATGAAGACCAGATGCTGTTCCGCAGGCTTAATGCCAGAATGGGGCTTGGGCATCAGGTGCATTTCTTTGTCCTGCTGTTCCCGGCGGAGAAGGGTTTGGGTATCAGCATGCGCCAGCGCCAGTACTGGGAGGGCGGCAACAAGAATGAATTCACAATCTGTCTGGGAGTTGAACAAAGTTCTGCTGCTGGTGGTGCTGTAGGTGATGACACAAGTGGCCCCCCAAGTAGTGATTCGGTTGGGATCACAAATGGAGCGATGGCAAGAGGCGGAACTGAGAGCCTGAAAGTCAGGTGGTGCAAACCATTCTCCTGGATGGATGCACCTACTCTTGAAGTTGCGCTGCAGGACTGGTACATTAAGAATCCCGCACTTGATATGCCCGCACTTGAACAGTGGCTCACTGAGAACATTGACCTGTGGAAACGCAAGCAGTTCAGTGACTTCAAGTATCTTGGAAGGCACCTTTCTCCTTGGAAATCAGTCATGTATATGCTCCTGACCGTTGGAATCTGTGTGGCTGTCTTTTTCCTGCTTATGTCATGCAGCAAGCCTATAGACAATAAGGTGCGTAATGCAGTGGCTCTGCATCTGGAGACATATCCGCAAGCCACGCTGCAGGATCTGTACAAGGCCTTTTTCCAAGCAGAATTCGGTGCAGAGCACATTGTGGCCGATACCACGTCTTCTGGCCAGTACCTGAACCGTGAGTTGCTTGAACCGGACAATTCCGCATTGCTGTATGAACCTATAGGTGCTGACAGTTCGTTCTTCAGGGTGCACCTGAACGCAGTCCAGAAGGGATATATTACACGCCAGGAGCTGTTCAACGCTTTTGTGGGCGGTGTACACAAGGTTCAGATTCCGCAGATTGAACAGTGGTCACGTACCTGGCCCAGGATTGAGTCAGAGATTGCCGGCATGAACCTGTCCTTGCCTGGCTATGAACAGGACAAGGCAATGATTGATAGTGTGTTGGCATCGGGTAGCTATGCAATCCACCATTCCGATGCTTTTACTGCCGCATACGACCCGCACTACAGGATTATCAGGAAGGACCTTTTCTACGAGCTCCTATATGACAAACTGCGTGCAGACGGCTTTTCGCAGTCGGAGATTACCCCGCAGGTCATGCAGCGCATCAGCGGGAAGTCTTTCCCGGAAGAGGGTGGGCAGATTTCTGCAAGTGAACTAAGGTACCTGCAGGTAATGTACTATGATTTTGATGGGGCAGTACAGCAGGGCGAGCTGATCTGCAACCGCTCAATTGCTGATGACCTGCTGGACATTTTCTCGGAACTTTACAAAGCAAGGTATCAGATTGCATCGGTCTGCCTGATTGATGAATTCGATGCCGATGACGTCAAGTCCATGGACGCAAACAATACATCGTGCTTCAATTATAGGGTCGCAACTGGTTCAACCAAACTGTCCAAACACGCTATGGGACTGGCAATTGACATCAATCCGGTGCAGAATCCGTATGTAAAGGACGGCATTGTGCTGCCGCTTTCAGGTGGGCAGTATCAGGACCGTAACAGCGGTCAGCCACACATGATTACAACTGATGACCTGTGCTACAGGCTGTTCACGGAACATGGCTTTGCCTGGGGCGGTTCCTGGCGCTCGGTCAAGGACTATCAGCACTTCGAGAAGTAAGGCTTGTATATTATAAGTGGCAGGACAGGACCATAAGCCGCGATACGCTGGACATTTTATTGAAGCACGGAATAAGTCATAGCCATACTTAGGATGATTTTGCAAAATTCTTGGCTGTTGCAGACAATAATGGTAGTTTTTGCCGTATAAATATAAACACAATTAAATTTATTCCCTATATTTGTCGATAAATTATATTGTAGTTAAAATTAAATGCAGATGACATGGTTGACTATTATGAATATTCTGTACCAGAACTGATAAGATTGCTTGGGTCAAGATTCAAGGAGTATCGTCTGCGCAGCAACATGACTCAGAAGGATGTGTCTGACCAGTCGGGCATTACCATTACAACTATCCATAAGTTTGAAAACGGGATATCTGGCAATATGTCGCTGGGTACATTCCTGTTATTGATGAAGGCAATAGGACAGATTGATGCTCTTGATGGACTGTTGCCAGAGATGCCGGCATCGGCTTACCTTATAAAGGATGACAAGAAAATTCAACGTGTTAGACATAAGAGACCATGATTACAGGATCGCTTAAAATAATGCTGTGGGACAGGGAGATAGGACGGTTGTCATGGGACAGCAGGAAGGGCGTTTCCTACTTTGAGTTCCATCCTGACATGATTGGAAACGAACTTGATCCATTTCCCCTTGTTGCTTCGACCAAGTCTCCTGCAAGCCGCAGGCCTTATATGGGTGACAGGGAGACCAGGTTATACCGCAAGCTGCCTCCATTCCTTGCAGATTCTCTGCCTGATGCGTGGGGTAATCAGGTCTTTGAGTGCTGGCGTATGCAAAATGGCATTCCTGGGCAGGAGATTACTCCATTGGACATACTTTCATTCATAGGCAAGCGTGGAATGGGAGCCCTGGAGTTCATTCCTGAATCATCGGGCATTAAGAAATCAGAACGGCTCAATCTGAAAGAGTTGACAGACTTGGCGCATAAAATCTTTACAGAACGTGAAAGCGTAAAGATAATGCCTGATGAGTCTCTCACCATGCAGTCATTGATAGCTGTTGGAACATCGGCAGGTGGTAGGCAGCCTAAGGCTATCATTGCCGTAAACCCAGAGACAGGGGAAATCCGCAGTGGTCAGATTGCTGGTCATAAGGGATTTGAGTACTGTATCCTGAAGTTTGGTGATCCGGAGCGTTCATCGGCTGAACTTGAAATGGCGTATTACAGGATGGCAAAAGCTGCTGGCATTGATATGATGCCATGCCAGTTGATTGATGTTGATGGCAAGAAGCATTTCATGACACGCCGTTTTGATAGGGTCAATGAGAAAAAATTGCACATGCAGACACTTGCAGCCCTGTATCCCGATGCAGACAGCTATGAGAAATTACTTATGGTGTGCCGCAAGATGCGCTTGCCGGAATCTGCTCAGGAAGAAGTGTTCCGCAGAATGGTTTTCAATATCCTGGCTAACAATACTGATGACCATAACAAGAATTTTTCATTCATTATGGATGAGAATGGCCGTTGGCAGTTGTCGCCAGCTTATGATATGACGTACATTTTCAATGTTGGAGGTTTCCTTCCAGAGACCATGCATTGCCTTATGATGCGTGGAAAACTTACGGGCCAGACCATTGACGATGCCCTTGAACTTGCCAGGGATAATGGCATCAGTAAGGCTCCAACCATTATACGGGATGTTGTTTCCGCCATACGTCAGTTCCGCACCTTTGCCCAAGAGTGTGGAGTGGGGCAACGGTGGATTGGCGCAGTTGAGGCTTGCCTGGACGGCCATTTGTCAGACTGGGGACTATTGCCATCTGACAGCAGGAACCTATCCATGAAAATTGATGGTATATTGTTTGAAAGAATCAGGATAGAACAAACCTATAGAGGTAATTACCATTTATTGTGTGAAACTCAAGGAAAACAACGAAAGTTCATAATTACCAAGAAGGCCGATGAATATTCTGTAATCCAGGAAACCGGTCTTTCTAATCTGTCAGAAGAAATACTCCGTGAGTTGATTCAGAAATACCTGTTGCGATGATTCTAAGATGTGCGCTACAGGATGATGGCAATGGCGCAGAGGGCCAGGAGGGTGGCCATTATGGTGTCAATCTGTTTCTTGTAGCTGACGAACCACTTTCTTAGCCAGGCTCCTGCAAGCAGCCAGACCAGATTGGCGGGGCCGGGCGTGTACCCGACCATGAGTATGTACAGTAGCAGCGATGGCAACAGGTGGAGTGGCATATGGTTATTGGTAGAACAGTTCCTTGACTGTGATTTCAGAATGGATGAGCGATGAGTGCAGGCCGGTCTTCAGTCCATAAGGTGTAATCATGGTCAAGACAACCCCTCTTGTTTCTCCTGTGACATCCATGAACAACAGGCGACGTGCCTTTAGCTTTTCTTCATACTCCTTTGTTATGGTGTATGGGTTCTCGGAAAATTTCATTTCACAGAGATGGACCATTTTGTCCACTCGCTTTATGACCAGATCTATCTGAGCCCCTTTTCCGTTACTGTCCTGCTGATTGATATATCTCCAGGCCGATGATTCTGTGGCGATGCCCGATATTCCAAGTCCTTGCTTTATCTGGGGCAAATGGCGCAGACATAGTTGCTCAAAGCTGAACCCCTCCCATGATGCCACTGACCTGTCCATAAAATGATGCTGCCAGAACTGCTCATCTTTGGAACTGTTGTTCCGCATGAATTTCAGATAAAAGAGTGTAAAAAAGTCGCAAAGCCTATAGAGAGTCTGCTTGGTCTTGTTGCCGAACTGCTGGTAAGAGACTATAAAATCACAGCTCTCCAGATTGTTGAGCATCTTTGTAAGACCACCGCCGCTGAAACCGGTACAGTCTTCAATCTGCTGTCGCGTCAGTCCTTCACGTTTGGTGTAAAGATTCTCTATGATGCTTGTGTATCGGTCTGCGTTCTTGAACAATGCACTGTACAGTTCGTCGAATTCGTCACTCAAGTCTCCTCCGGTTACAAAGAGAAGATTGTCAACATTCTGAGGCAGACTCATGTAAGGCCGTAACAGGCTCAGATAGTATGGAACTCCACCAAATATCATATACATCTGCATGATTGTGTATTCGTCCCATTCAAATCCGTGGTTCTGAAGATATTCCTTACATTCGCTAAGAAAGAATGGACGCAAGTATATTTTATGCGTAATCCTGTTGTACAGGCCGCCCTGGTTGTCCTCTATCTTTTCTTTCATCCATGATGTTGCGCTACCACAGGCTATGAATACAATGTCGTCACGGTTCTGTACCCAGTTGGCCCAGAAGTATTCCATTTCCTCTACAAAGTCGCTTCCATGGGTATCGGCCCACGGCATTTCATCAAAGAATATGACTTTACGGTCTTCTGCGCATTTCTCCAGGTATTGGCTAAGTGCTGTGAATGCATCGTGCCAGTTGCTGAATGGTAGTAGGCCGATATTGCCGGAATGTCTTATCAGGGCTTCCCTGAAATTTGAAAGTTGTGCGCTTTTGCTCTTATTGTGTGCACCGACAAAATGGAATGTGTAGCTGTCATTGAAGAAACTGCGCACAAGAAAAGTCTTGCCTATGCGTCTTCTTCCCTTCAGGATAATCAGTTCTGATCTGTGCGACTGCATGGCCCATTCCAATTCTTGCCACTCTTTCTTTCTTCCAACTAGTTTTTCCATAAAAAGATATACTTTGACAATTCAACTGCAAAGGAAATATGATAATTTGAATTGGGCAAGCATAAAACTGCTGTTTTTTGTCCAAATGTGGGTGTTTTTATATGGATTTGGATGAAAATCACCTTGTTTTTGTCCAAATGTGGGTGTTTTTATATGGATTTGGATGAAAACGGAGATATGGGATGAAAGTTATTATTCTTGTCCCAGGGACCAGTAGGTTGGTGAATTGGTCAGTGTGACGCGCACAATTGCGGTGTGGCCGGCCTGCTTGGGCGTTATTTCCATTCAAAATTGTCTTTGCCGGCGCCTATTTCAAAGTGGAGCTTGGCTATGCCTAGATCCATTTTGGTGTAACCCAAAAGTGAAAAACCTTTGTCGGCCTTGACCTTGGGAATGTTTGATCCGTCTGGGTCCAGGTACTGGAAATGGAATTTCTGCTGATTGACGGCGGTGGGGGCCTTCAGGGCGGCTGCAACTCCATTGTTGAACCATTCCGGTGTGGTGGCATCGGCATTGCTGACCTGTGCGGCGGTCTTGCGTTTAAGGTTCCTGCCTGGTTCATTGCCATAGCCTAGCGCTATCATGCAGTACAGTTTTTCATCGGACTCCATCTGGTAGGCTTCCTTGATGTTGTTGAATGTAAGGCCAACCCAGCAGGTGTTGAGTCCAAGTGTCTGGGCAAGCAGTACCAGCTGTTCTCCATGGTAACCTATGCTTTCGGACATGTCTTCAGACTTGCTGGCAACCATTGCAAAGTAGTTGCTCACGCCCTGGAAAACTCCGTAGGCCATTCTGCCGCTGAATGCCTTTGGTTCATTGGTAATCAGCTGGATATGAAGGCCTTCAGTCAAATTGCATTCCCTGATTTTGGCGTTCAGGGTGTCAATTGTTTCCTGTGGTATGGGTTTGTCAATGTAGCGGCGTATGCTGTGCCGTGATTCAATTGCTTCTTTCAGTGTCATCATAGTGTTCTTGTTTAAATAAACTGTTTTGAGCTGGATTATAAATAAAAATTTTGGACCAGCTTCGCTTACAATCAATGGCAATTTATGAAAAAAAACTATAACCAGCAAAAATGAAAAAGAAAACAATCGCTTGGTGACGTTATTTTCGGTTATTTTATAACTGATTGAATCTTTTTCGTATTTTTGACCGGAAAAGTTCGTTAATGAGCCGTTTTTAAAAGAACAAACTGAAAAGACATGCCAGAAATAGTAAGATTCTATGGAATAATCATCAAGATGTTCTTCAAGCCCAAAGAACATGAGCCTTCACATATTCATGCCATCTACAATGAGTATGTTGGGTTATTCAATATTCGGACCTTTGAGATGTTTGAGGGAGATCTTCCGCAGAAAGCTCAAGAACTCGTCAGAGAGTGGCTGGAACAGCACAAAGATGAACTCCAGGAAATGTGGGACAAACAAATAATCACAAAATTGCCACCATTATGATACCACGCATCAAAACCCTAAAGGCAATGGATGACTTCCTCCTTGCAGTTGAATTTGACGATGGTCACAAAGTGATCTACGACGTCAAGGAAGACATTGAGACTCTGCCTACTTTCCGCGCCCTGAAAGAGGTGTACGGGTTATTTAGTCAGGTGCAGTTGGACAGTAGCCGCACCTGTGTGTATTGGAACGATGAGATTGACCTAGCCAGCGACTCCATTTATGAGTATGGTGTTGCTGCATGACTATACCAATCCTTTATTCATTCCAGTGACCAGCCGTTATCTCCGTGGTAGATCATGAGGCGGGTCATGCCGCCGTCAATGCAGATGTTTTCACCGGTTATGAATCCGGCCTTTTCTGAGCAGAGGTAGAGTACCATGTTGGCTATGTCAAGCGGGTTGCCCACACGGCAAGCAGGCTGCTGTGTTGCATCGGGCCCCGAATAAACTGTGTATGCGGTGTCAATCCAACCTGGCGATATGCTGTTCACGCGGGCTTTTCCGGACAGGCTGACTGCCAGGGCATGCGTCAGGGCCGCAATGCCGCCTTTGGCAGCTGTGTAGCTTTCAGTCTGCGGCTGGCTCATACGGTCGCGGCTTGAAGATATGTTTACAACCGATGCCATGCCGGACATGTGCGGGCACAGCAGCTTGACCAAGTAGAATGGGGCAGTGACACCCACGCTCAGGGCGTACTGGAAATCTTCATAGCTGCAATCGTCAATGCCTTTCATGATTGGCAGGGCGTTGTTGATTATGCAGTCAACGTGGCCGAACCGGTCAATGACTTTGGCGGCGAATTCTTCAAGCACGGTCTTGTCCGATATGTCTCCCTGAAAATAGAGTGAGTAGATATCCGGAGCAGCAGACGGACTCTGAGACTGACCCAGCATTGGCTGATTAGGCTTAACCTGCTTGTCAATGGCGCAGACCATGGCGCCTTCTTTGTGAAACTGTTCTGCTATGCATCGGCCTATGCCCTGTGCGGCACCGGTGATTACAACTACTTTATCTTTGTATTCCATAGTTTTTTTATCATAGTTCATGACTTTCGTACATTTCGGTATGAGACCACGTTCTGCAGCACCACTGAGAGGATGATCAGAGCTATTCCGCCCCAGAAACTGAAGTTCAGTTCCTTTGCCTCTCCAAACAGAATCATGGCCAGCGTTATTGTATAGACGGGTTCTAGATTGTAGCTCAGATTCACCGTGAACACGGGTATCTCTTTCAATGCCTGCAGATGCAGCAGGAAGAAAAGAACCGTAAATACCGATGCGAACAGCAGCAGGAAGCAGAAGTCACGCGGACTTGGAATTATCTGGGCATCGGGAAATACAAGTGCATAGAGTGGGGTAAGCAATGACAATACCATGCTGCCGCCAAGAAGTTGGTACAGAAGCACATGGCTGCTGTTCATGCTGGTGCTGGCCTGCACGCTCTTGCTGCTCAGCGAGAAGAATACATACATCAGCGATGATAGGAATCCTATGCCTATTCCAAGTCTGTGACGGGTATCAAAGCCAAAGATCAGACCTATGCCCAAGGCGGTCAGCAGACCCAGCAGCAACTCTTTCCAAGACGGCCTGTGCCTGTGGACGATCGGTTCAATTATTGCCGTCAGGAATCCTACCAGCGCAAAGCAGACCGCTCCTATCGACACGTTTGCGGCCTTGATGCTGCCGTAGTAGAAGACCCAGTGAATGCTCAGCAGGACCCCGCATCCCATGGCTTTCAGTACCTCAGTCATGTCATGTCTTTTCAGTTTCCTGCCCACTCCAAGAATAACCAGCAGTATTGCCGATGCAAACAGCACCCGCATGCAGACAAGCGGAAGTTCCCTAATCGTGATGAGCCTTCCGAACAGTCCTGTACCACCCGCAAGAAGAATTGCCAGGTGCAGGCGCAGGTATGCTTCTGTCTGTTTCTTCATTTAGAGTTCAGCTTCATACATAAGATAGTGGCTCTCATGCATGCCAAGAGCCTGATATGTCTGCTGTCCGCGCGCGTTGTTCCTGTCAACATACAGTCTTATCTGGCTGGCTCCATCGGCCTTGGCAATCTCTTTTGCCTTCTCATACATAGCACGATAGATGCCCTTGCGGCGATGCTCTGCCTTGACGAACACGCTCTGTATCCAGTAATACCATCCGTCATTCCAGTCGCTCCATTCCTTGGTCAGAAGCAGGCTGCCCACTAGGTTGCCGTCAACTTCTGCCACCAGATACGTACCTTTCTGAGCATCTTCCATGGCATGTCTTACCCCTTCAAGCAGGGTGTCGATGCCCAATAAGGTTCCTTCGGACTCAAGCGCCATATCCACTTGGAACTGCGCTATTGCCTTGGCATCGGCCATTGTTCCTATTCTTATTTCCATACGACTGCAAGAATCAGAGCATTTCAATGAGTTTCTCCATTCCCGCACCGGCACCCATCCTTATGTGGGTCACGCCGGCGCGCCCTTTGGCATCGACCTCAGCGGGGTCAATCAGATAGACAGGAATGCCAGGCTTTGCATAGTAGAGCAGTCCTGCTGCCGGATATACGTTCAGCGACGTGCCGATAACTACAAGAATGTCAGCGCTTTCCACTATCTCTTCTGCCATGGCAATGTTAGGGACAGATTCGCCGAACCATACAATGAAAGGACGTAGCTGACTGCCGTCACCGGCCTTGTCGCCCATGTGGACTTCATACTCTTCCGGCTTAAGTTCCTTTATGTAGCGGTAGTCGTTAGGGTCATAGCTTGAGCAGACTTTTGTCAGTTCGCCATGCAGGTGCAGCACATCTTTGCTGCCGGCACGTTCATGCAGATTGTCAACGTTCTGAGTCACCACGCTGACCTCAAACCTGTCCTGGAGGCTTGCTATGAGCTCGTGGCATCGGTTAGGCTTTACTGTGAGCAACTGTTTGCGACGTTCGTTGTAGAAATCAATCACCAACTTGGGATTGCGATTGTAACCTTCTGGTGTACAGACATCTTCAATGCTGTACTCTTCCCACAATCCATCAGTATCACGGAATGTCCTGATGCCGCTTTCCGCACTGGCACCGGCTCCTGTCAGTAATACTATCTTTTTCATATTATCGTGTTTTACTGTGTCAAAGATACTTGATTTTTTTTAATCTTCACTTTTTTGTATTTTTGCATAAACAACCACAGAAATGAAGAAGATATCATTAATTGCAATGACATCAATGATGCTGATGGCATGCACAAGTAACACAATTTCAATATCTCTCATCAACGACCAGGAGGGTATGAGCATGGGTAGCAACGTTTTCCCAGGAGTTCCTGAAGAGGTGTGGAATTCGCTTGACGACCAGAGTCCAAAGTCATCTGTCAGCTGCGTTCTGCTGAAGTCTGACGGTAAGAGCATTCTCTTTGATGCTGGCATGGGTTCTCCTTCTAGCACCCTGATTCAGCAGATGAAGATCCATGAGGTGGCCCCAGAAGAGCTTGACATGATCTGTCTGACTCACATGCATGCTGACCACATAGGCGGCCTTCTGGCTGACGGCAAACCGGTATTCCCAAACGCGGAACTCTATGTTAACCGCCTTGAGGCCGATGCCTGGAGCGCAGACGGCCAGCAGAAACAGGTTCTTGATGCCTACAAGGACAGACTCCATCTGTTCGATGCCGGCACAGAGCTGCCTGGCCATATAAAGACAATTGCCGCATACGGCCATACACCGGGACATACCGTTTACCAGGTTCTGGACTGCCTGATAATTGGCGACATCATTCATTCTGCTGCACTTCAGCTGAAGTATCCACAGTACGGTCCATCATTTGACTCTGATCAGCAGGCCGCCAGGGATTCACGCATCAGCATTCTGAACTACGCAAAAGACAACAGCCTGACAATGTACGGTATGCACATGTCTAAGCCGGTTGAGTTCTAAAACCGTGTCATGAAGAATATAATACTTGCATCAGCTTTAGCCATAATGACCATGGGACTTCAAGCATGGCAGGCCTCTCACCAAAAGACTACATACGCCTGCAACGCTACAGGGCAGCTCTCCATGCCCTGAAGAAGCGTAATTCAACCTTGACCGAAGTGGCCCTTGACTGCGGCTATTATGACCATTCGCACCTTACACATGAGTTCCGCACTATCAGCGGATATAACCTGGCCCAACTGCTGCAATTGTCGGCCAATGAAGAGGACACTTTCGGCTGGAGATTGTGACCTTGCATTTATTTGCGTCATTAATAATCTTTTTATAAGTTTGCGGGGTTAAGTATAAGGCGAGATGGAGAATCTGGTGAAATTCAATGATGCTGATCTCATAGTGGCCCTGGCGGACGACTATGTGAATGTGTATCGTGCCAGGCTTGAGGAGGATTTGATTGATGTAATCAAACTGAACGGCTTCATTACTCCTGGAATAGGTGAGAACTGGAAAAACCTGAATTATACCTCAATTCTTGAGAGCTATACCAAGAGCCGCGTTCATCCGCATGACATGGACATGTTCCTGCGCACATGTGACAGGGAGAACATGATTCAGGCACTTACCAGGCAGAAAGTCCTGACCGGCCGTTACCGTATTGTTGAGAACGGAATTGTTCACTACTATGCCTACAAGTATGTCCGTGTTTCGAAAGACAATGAACCCATGCGTGCCGTTGCAGCATTCCGTAATGTTGACCATATAGTTGAGCGTGACAACAAGAAGATGAGCGAGCTTGAAGAGATGAAGAGCATTATGGCTTCATCAGAAATGGGCACGTGGCATATCACTCTTGTACAAGGACAGGCTCCAAAGATGTCAGTTGACTCGAAGATGCGTGAGCTGCTTGGAATATCACCGTTTGCAACGCTCTCCGAGGAGGAGATTTACAACTCATGGTATTCAAGGATTGACATTAACGCAATCGAATCAGTAAATTCATCGGTCCACCAGATGATGAGTGGACACCGTTCGGAAAATACCTACAAGTGGATTCATCCGACAAGGGGAGAAATGTATGTCCGATGCGGCGGTACGGCTACGGCTATACCTGGCGGGCACATATTGAGCGGTTATCATTACGATGTCACGGACCAGGTCAAGAAAGACCATAGGTCTACGCTGATAATCAACACATTGGCTCATTCGTATGATTTCCTGAACTATATAAAGGTCGATGATGCGACCTTCTCCAGATATTCTGAAAAGGAAGTAGGTGATGACCTGTTCAATCAGTTCCCGCAGTTCGATGATGTGAATTTTGCCATAAAGGCCTACTGCAGGACTCATGTCTCGGACATTGACCGTAGGGAGATGGAGGCTTTCTCAGACCTTTCAACCATAGACGAGAGAATGAGGAACCGCCAGGTCATGATTAACCAGTTCAAAGACCCGAACGGTGTATGGTATGAGTGGTCATACGTAGTGGCTGACCGCAATCAGGACGGTACGCTGAAGCACCTTATCTGGGCTGTCCGCAAGATTGATGATGAGAAGCAGGCGGAACTGCGCAAGCAGCGCATGCTTGAAGACAATATTGCCGCAAACCGTACCAAGACAATGTTCCTGCAGAACATGAGCCATGAAATACGCACACCACTGAATGCCATGTTCGGCTTCTCGCAGTTGCTGGGACTGCCCGACGGTTCATGGACCCAGCAAGAGAAAGACCAGTACAATTCGTACATTTTCAACAGCTACAACGTGCTGGAAATGCTGATTGGTGACATTATTGACATAGCCGATTCTGAGCACGGAAACTACAGGATAGAGATTGATGAAGTCAATGTAAATGCAGTCTGCAACAATGCCCTGATGTCGGTCGAAATGCGCGTTCCGCCCGAGGTCAGGCTCTACTTTACGACTGACCTGGCCGATGACTATATAATAAGGTCTGACGGCCGCCGCATACAGCAGGTACTAATAAACTACCTGACCAACGCATGCAAGCATACGCACCAGGGTGAAATACACATGCACTGTTCGCAAACCGAATTTCCCGGCAAGCTTACATTTTCAGTAACTGATACCGGAACCGGCGTTCCCGCTGACAAGGCCGATATCATATTCAACCGGTTCACCAAACTCAACAACTTTGTACAGGGGTCGGGACTTGGCCTGAACATTTGCCAGATGATAGCCGACAAACTGGACGGCAAGGTGTTCCTTGACAAGAACTACACAGGCGGCGCACGCTTCGTTTTTATTATAAATGACAATAATTAAATCTTACCGATTTCAAGTACCTGGGCAGACAGCTCTCTTCAGGAAAGTCCATACTGTTCTTGGCGCTTACCATCCTGATTTGCTTCTTTGCAGTCTATCTGGTGTACAATGTCAACTAAAGCACTAAATTTGTCCGTTCTTTCAAAAATAAGCATATTTATATGAAGAAGATTTTTTCAATTATCGGCGTGCTTGCACTCGTTGGGTGCACATGTGGTAACGTGAACAAGAACCCGATTCTCACCATTGAGGGTGGTCAGGTTCAGGGTGTCAATACTGACATTAAAGGTGTAACAGTTTATCGCGGAATACCGTTTGCAGCTCCTCCAACGGGGCAGAACCGCTGGAAGGCTCCGCAGCCGGTTATTCCATGGGAAGGCGTAAAGGTGTGTGACTCATTCGGTCATCCGGCTTTCCAGGGTGCTCACTACGAAGGTGGCTATACAACCGAGTGGGGTTACGGCGATGAGAAGGCATATTCCGAGGATTGCCTTTACCTGAATGTTTGGACCAAGGCATCGGGCCAGCCGGAAAAGAAGCTGCCTGTTGCCCTGTGGATTTTCGGTGGCGGCCTGCGTGAAGGCTGGGGTTCAGAACCGGAGTTCGATGGACAGGAGTTTGCTGCCAAGGATGTCGTACTGGTTTCATTCAACTACCGCGTTGGTCCTTTCGGTTTCTTTGCACATCCGGAGCTTCTTGAAGAGGCTGGTGAGCAGGCAAGCGGAAACTTTGGTACTCTTGATCAGATAGAGGCTATGAAGTGGGTCAAGAAGAATATTGCCCAGTTCGGCGGTGATCCTGACAATGTCATGATTTTCGGTCAGTCAGCAGGTTCACGTTCTGTCAAGACACTCTGTGCTTCACCATTGACCAAGGGTCTCTTCAATAAGGCCGTAATCATGAGTGGAAGCGGACTTCAGCTTCCGAACCAGAATCCAGCAATGGTAGCAATGCCTACAATGGCTCCGGGTGGTCCTGCAATGGGTGCAAGACCTGCCGGTGCAACTACAGCCCAGGGTGGTCCGCGTCCTGCCGGTGCCGGTCAGGGCATGCCATCGGGCTTCAATATGGCCAACATTCCAGCTATGGGTGCTATGGGCGGCGGCCAGATGGGCGGTGCTCTTACTCTTGCGCAGGCAGCTGAACAGATTAAGGAAGTATGTGACTGGGCAAACCTTTCATCACTGCGCCAGCTCCGTTCTGCTGCTACTGAAACAATTTACAGCCTTGGAACCATGTATACTCAGGTTACCGGCAAGCGCAGTCCGCTGACAGCATCGCCAATCTCACCTTATATAGAAGATTACGTTCTGCCTGAATCATTTGATGACGCATGTCTTGACGGAACACTTGCCCAGGTTCCATATATGATAGGATTCACTCTGAACGATGCCGGCAATATGGCTCCGGTAATTGAGAACTTCTGCCTGAACCGTGAAGAGAAGGGTGGTGTAGCATATGCTTACCAGTTTGCACGTCCACTGCCTGATGATGGTTCACATCCTGAGGTTAGTCAGAGACTGAAGGGAGCTTTCCATTCATCTGACCTGTGGTATGTATTCAAGTCACTCAAGCACTGCTGGAGACCTTGGACACAGGGTGACAGGGATCTTTCAGAGAAGATGATTACTGCATGGAGCAACTTCTGCAAGTACGCTGATCCTAACGGTCCTCAGGGTGGTGAATGGAAACCTCTGACCAAGGAGAACCGTAACTACATGCTGTTCAAACTCGATGAGAATGATGCCGAGAACTCCGAAATGGGTACTCCGCTGAGATAAATGCTTGACAGGAAAATAATTAAGGGACATCTTTTTTATTGATTATATTTGCGCCATACAATTACACTTTCTTTCAAATTATGAAAATCATTACAAAGACACTTGCCGCATTTATGGCCGTTTTCATGGCATCATGTGGCGGAAATGTTACTGACAAGCAGGCATCGACCCCAGCGGAGGTATGCCAGCAGATGGGTTTTGCATGGAACCTGGGCAACCATTTCGATTCCAATGTGAATGGCAGGAACCTTACCCCGGCAACAGTCCGATACTGGGACGGAGCCACTTCAACTGAAGAGCTCTACAAGAATCTGGCTGCAAACGGAGTCAAGACTGTGAGAATTCCGGTAACATGGGGTTGCTGGCAGACAGCTGCTCCGGAATACACTATCAACCCTGACTACATTGCTGTGGTCAAGCAGAATGTTGAATGGGCAAAGAACAACGGACTTAGCGTTATCATTAACCTGCATCATGACGAGTTCTGGCTCGACATTTACAATGCAACATACAATGATTCTGTAAACCAGGCAATTATGCAGCGTATTGAGCGCACATGGAACCAGGTTGCTACAGCTTTCAAGGATGAAGGTCACTACCTGTTCCTTGAGACATTCAATGAGGTTCATGCCAAGACCCGCTCATTCGAAGACTGGAGCGGAGCATGGGCTCGCAGCGAGGTAAAGTCTCTGGAAATCATGAATCAGTGGAATGAACTGGCAGTACGCACCATCCGCGCAACTGGCGGCGTGAACGCAAACCGCTGGATTGTCCTGAACGGTTATGCCGGCAATCCTGGCCTGACCATGGACTTCCTGAAGATGCCTGCCGATGAGGCAAACCGTCTGATGATTTCAGTCCACACCTATTCACCTGTAGGCTTTACTCTTGAAGACAAGACCGAATCATGGGGTGAGGGTGACCAGAAGGCTTCCGATGAGGCCGAGGTTATCAATCTGTTCAAGGCTCTGAATGACATGTATACAAGCAAGGGTATTCCGGTATATCTGGGTGAATTCGGCTGTGATGCCCACAGAACTCCTGAAGGCGAGGCTTGCCGCCTGAATTACCTGACACTGATTGCCAAAGAGGCAAAGAAGGCCAACATTCCAGTAGTAATCTGGGATAACGGCCAGCCAGGTGCCGGTGCAGAACACCATGCATACTTCAACCATAACAATGGAGCAATAGTTCCAGGTTCAGAGAAGATAATTGAAACTCTCGCTGGAATCTACAAGTGATCCTTTCACAGTCCGGCTGTGCCGGGATCACTTTTCATACGGAAAACCCTTCACAATCATCTGTGAGGGGTTTTTTAGTGTAGGAGTGCACCTTTAACAATCCAGCTGTGAGAGGATCATTTTGACCGAACTGGCAATGTTCTGCATGGAGACAGTTCTCTCCATGAGTTCAGAATTCGGGCGGTTGTCACCTTCGTGGATTGAGCGGACTGTGGAAAATCCTGCTGCCAGAAGTTCGGCCTGATCTTCAATCTGGCCTGAGAGAAGAGCGCACGGAATTCCATGTTTCTGAGTGCGTGCCAGAACTCCTGCGGCGACTTTTCCCATCAGTGTCTGTCGGTCGCTCTTGCCTTCGCCGGTAATTACCAGGTCTGCACCGGAAATGCGGCTGTCAAAATCAAGAGTATCCAGCACGAGTTCAATTCCAGAACAGATTCGTGCGTTCAGATATGCCATGAGGCCGTAACCGAGACCACCTGCAGCCCCGGCTCCGGGCTTGTCCATAAGGTCGAGTGGGGCGGTGCCGCGTTTTGCGGTTTCAGCAGCAAATAGCCTGAGCCGTTCGTCCAGAAGAATAACCTGTTCCGGTGTAGCGCCTTTCTGGGGGCCGAATACATGAGCAGCGCCCAGTTCTCCGCACAGCGGATTGCTTACGTCCGATGCCACGGTTACATGAAACTCCTGAAGGCCGATAATTCCTTTTTCTTGCAAACAGTCAACCATACCCATGCCGCCGTCACTCAGGGGAATATTGACCACATGTGCATGGGGGTACTCCTGCCTTATGCCTTCCTGGGCCGCACAACATGCCTGGGCGGCAGTCATGCAGCCTTTGAAGGAATCAAACGCAGTGACGATTTTCATTTACTTCTTCTTGAATTCGCCGAATATCACCAGTATCTTCATTTACTTCTTCTTGAATTCGCCGAATATCACCAGTCCAATCAGCAGAAGCAACAGGAATGGTTCGGCAAACATGAAGAAGTGCACCTTGCCCCAAGTGATGCCTACCATCATTGAAAAGGTCACGAAGATGGTCAGTATAATGGCCGTCTGGGCAAACCAAAGTGCCCTAAGTGGCTTCTTCTGCATGAATCCGCTTTTTGAAGTCAGGCCTTCAAGAAGCTTGCAAAATGCGCTTATCAGTCCGATGGCGGCAGGGTAGAGCATAACAAATGAAATTGGTTTCATTGTGGCATAGTTTCCTTCAAGATCAAAGTGCAGTGGAAAACCGTTTTCCATCTTGAACGTTGCCGTTACTGCTATTCCCAGCGCTGCTATGAACAACACTGAAGTGATTGTCCATAAGGTCTTTCTTGCTTTTTCCATAGTAGTCATTGCAGTTCTTTTGCAAACAGGCTGTCAAGCTGTTGCTGAGTGAAAGGGCAGGCCTCATTTCTTGTCTTGGCCAGTTGGAACTGCTTGCATGCATTGAATACCGACTCTTCTTCAAAGCATCGGAATAGCATGTCTTTCAGTTCATCCAGGCGCTTGGCATCGGACTCCGAGAATCTTCCGCACTTGGAATAGCTTGCATTCTTTTCGGGGAGTATGTTGTGGTAGTAGTAGCTCCATATCATGAATTGCATGGCTACGTCGGGGGTCATCAGTATAGTGTCCATTGTGTTGGGGTGATTTTTGTTTGGCAAAAATAATCATTGTTGAGCAGTTTTTAACATTACTCCGTTGCAATTATAGTGTTTAATAAAAGGCGTTCGCTATGAAAAAGATTAAAATACTTGCATGCACTGCTGCCATGCTGACGTTCCCATTGTCCTCAAGTGCCCAATTCTTTGGCTTTGGCGGAGGCTTTGGTGACATGGGCGGCTTTGGTGACATGGGTGGCTTTGGTGACATGGGTGGCTTTGGCGGTTTTGGCGGTGGCTTTGGCGGCGACATGGGTGGCTTTGGTGGCGGGTTCGCTGGTATGGGCGGAACTACTCAGTACAATCCGGCCAGTACAGGAAACCATGTGGACTTCTCGGACTCCGACCTGCCATTGATTGTCATCGAAACTAAAGGCGCTGTTTCAAGTGCGGCCAAGAGTACGGCTACCATGAAGGTAATCAACAACCGTGACAAGCGAAACTCTATAAAGGACAAGGCGACCGATTATGATGGCCAGATAGGCATAAAGCTGCGCGGCAACAGTTCGATGAGTTTTGAACAGAAGAGTTTCACCATTGAAACAAGGAATTCCGATGGTTCCAACAATAATGTTTCAATCCTTGGAATGCCTGCTGAAAATGACTGGGCACTGATAGCGCCTTACAATGACATATCGATGATACGCAATGTCATTGCCTACAGAATGTGGGAAAACATGGGCTATTGGGCACCCCGCACAAAAATGGTCGAGGTTGTCATGAATGGTGAATACATAGGCGTTTACCTGTTCACTGAGAAGATTAAGAAAGACAAGAACAGGCTTGATATTGCTAATCTCAAGGCCGATGACAACGGCGGCAGGGAACTGACAGGTGGCTATATTCTTAGGATTGATGCCCATGATGCGGGCGACAATACTTTCGCATCGAAGGTGCCGGGAATCATGAAGATGCAGTCTGCTGGCGGCTTTGGCGGTTTTGGCGGAGGCTTTGGTGGTTTCGGCGGCGGCTTTGGCGGTGGTAACATCGAAATGCAAGGAATGAATCAGGTCGTATGGACTATACGTACACCTGACAAGGAATCAATAACTGAAGCGCAGCAGAAATACATTCAGGATTATATCCATCAGACCGAAGCTTCAATTATGGGTGATGATTTCAAGGATCCCAAGAAAGGGTATGCAAAGTATATTGATGTATCTTCATTCGTTGATTATCTGATTCATACAGAGGTCAGCCTGAATGCCGACGGCCTGAAGCGAAGTGCGTATTTCTACAAGTCAAAACAGAAAGAAGACGGTACTGGCGGAAAGCTGCATGCAGGTACTGTATGGGATTACAACCTGGCGTACGGAAACTGCAATTTCTGCAATGCCGATGATGTTACGGCATGGGTATATGAAGGAGGGGAGACCAATCCTACGCCTGCCATGTGGAAAAGACTGATGGAAGACCCAGCTTTCGTTGCCAAGGTCAAGAAACGCTACAAGGAACTTCGAAGCGGATTGCTCAGCGAGAAGAGTATGTATGATTTTATTGATTATTATGCAAAGCAGCTTGCCCAGGCTCAGACAAGACAGTATGCCAAATATCCTAATCTTCTGGTTGATAGCAATACAGGAACAGGGAGTAGTAAGTCTAGTAATTCTGTTGGAAATGCTAATCCCGGTAATAATGCTAACTCTGGCGGCTTTGGCGGTTTCGGCGGTGGCTTTGGCGGTGGCTTTGGCGGTTTCGGCGGCGGCTTTAGCGACTTTGGCGGCGGCTTCGGGGCTGGAAATGATATGATTTCCTGGTTTGCTGCGTATAGGGTTTCAAGCTATGAAGAAGAGATCAAGGTGTTGAAGCAGTGGTTTCATGACCGCCTGGCATTCCTTGATTCACAGTGGCTTGATTAATAATCAGTCCTCTTTGGGTTCTTGGGAAACCAGCCTTTTTTAACGCGCTTCTTCTGTTCGAATATTTCAAGTATGCTCCATAGGCAGGAACAACCTGTTACGCCCAGTACTGGGCTCAGTATGCTGCTTGCGACTAGAAGGCTTGATACAATCAGTATTATCCCGGCAAGTGCAAAGAACCACCAGCATCGGGTTCCGAAATGATATTCGCACTTGATGACTATCGGATGGAAAATACCTATTACCAGAAAGGTCGTGACTGCTATGATGATTCCTGCGTAATTCATATCTGGCGCAAATTTACGAAAAATGCTGTTCGTGTGGAAATGGACCGGCGAAATACCCCCGCGGGGCCCGGGAAAATTTTATTTTTTTTATAATATGGTGTCTATTCGAAAACAAATGTGTAGATTTGCGATTCGATTGGATGATGATACAAGGTTGAAATCTACAATTAACAAATCACTAATAACAACTTAAATTTTTAAAAATGAAGAAACTTTCAATGGCTCTCATTACTACCGCATTGGTAATGAGCGCATGTGGTCCAAAGGATCCAGGTCTGAAGGATGCCTACAAGGGCTATTTCAAGATCGGTGTTGCTGTTACAGGCCGTAACGTTGCAGACTCTCTGACTGCAGCAATGATCATCAAGGAGTACAACAGTGTTACAGCTGAGAACTGTATGAAGCCAGGTGAAATTCACCCACAGCCAGGTGTATGGAACTTTGCTGAAGCTGACCGTATCGCTGATTTCTGCCGTGCCAACGGTATCAAGATGCGTGGTCACTGCCTTGTATGGCACAGCCAGTTCGCTAACTGGATGTTCAATAAGTACGATGAGAATGGTAACCAGGTTGTAGAGCGTGACGAGAACGGCGATACCATTTGGGTAGAGCAGCCAGCTCGTGGCGGTTTCGGTGGCTTCGGCGGTTTCGGCGGCCAGCGTCCACAGGGCCAGCAGGGTCAGCGTGCTCAGGGCCAGCGTCCACAGGGCCAGCCAGGCCAGATGCCTCAGGGTGCTCCTCAGGGCTTCGGTCAGATGCCTCAGGGTGGTTTCCCAGGTTTCGGTGGCCAGCAGGGTGCAGCTCCTCAGGTTACAAAGGTTCCAAAGTATGCTAAGGCTACCAAGGAAGAGTTCTATGATTCACTCCGTGCTCACATCAACGTAGTTATCAACCGTTACAAGGACGTTGTTTACTGCTGGGATGTTGTAAATGAGGCTATGAGCGACAACAACAACCTTGAGGCTACTTATGAGCAGTCATTCCGTAACTCAACAGCTTATCAGCTCTGCGGTGATGAGTTCATCAAGAAGGCATTCGAATTTGCTCACGAAGCTGATCCAACTGCTGACCTGTTCTACAACGATTACAGCGCATGGACTCCTGCCAAGAGAACTTACATCTACAACATGGTTAAGAAGCTGAAGGCTGAAGGTGCTCCTATCACCGGTATCGGTATGCAGGGTCACTACAACATCTATGACAACCCAACTCTCGAAGATTTCGAGAAGGCTATCCAGATGTACCTTGAGCTCGTTGACAATCTCCAGATCACTGAGTTCGATATCCGTATCAACCAGGAGGCTGGTGGTCAGCTCCAGTTCAGCCGTGGTGAGGGTCAGGTTTACACAGAAGAGGCTCAGGAACTTCAGAAGAAGAAGTATGCTGACCTGTTCGAGATCCTGCGCAAGTACAAGAAGAACTTCTCTTGCGTAACATTCTGGAACGTAAACGATGCTGCTTCATGGCTTGGTGCCAACAACTTCCCACTGCTGTTCGACAAGGACAACCAGCGTAAGGAAGTTTACTACACTGTACGTGACTTCAAGAAGTAATTGATACTTCAAATAAAAGAGATGGGATGGCCAGTCGGTCATCCCATTTTTTTTCTCTCATTACCGCACTGGGCGGGTTGATCCGAACTGGTACTGCTTGCGGTACTGGATTGGGGATTGTCCGGTCATGCGCTTGAAGAACTTGCCGAAATCGGACTGCGAAGGGAAGTCCATTTCGTTGCTTATTTCCTTTATGCTCTTGTCTCCAAGCGAAAGTTTACCCTTTATCATGAGTATGGCATATTGGTCAATTATAGACTGCCCGGTATGTCCTGTCTGGCGCTTGACCAGGGTTGAAAGGTACTTGGGGTGATAATCAAGCAGATTGGCGTAGAACGATAGAGAACGGTGGTTGCGGCAGTTCTTTTCTACCAGGTCGATGAATCTCCTTATGACGCTATCTTCCGAAAATGCCTTGAGCCTGATTGCAATGTTCTGCAGGTTGCGGCCTTTCTCGCTGAATCCGATTGCTTCATAAAGGAAATAGCCGGTACTGTAGAAAAACGCCCTCATAAGGCTGAGCAGGCACTCTTCCTGATATGGATTGTCCTGGAATCGGACTACTCGGGACAGGGCTTCAAAGAATAGGTTTGCGCTGTCCATGTACGTTCTTGAAACCTTTATGACAGGCGAGTCGTCAAGTACGAACATGGTCAGGTATACGTTGCTCAGTCTGAGGGTTTTCTCAAGATTTCCTCCTATAAGCAGCACTTTTGACTGAAAATCATCAGACATGTACTGGCATTCTATGGTCTGTCCGGTCCTGAATACTGACAGGTAGCGCCGGCCTATGTGTTTCTCTTCGGAATCAACATTGATGATTGCCTGTCCCTTTGACGATACCATCAGAATTGTAAAGTCTATTGTGATTGCCGAATTTGGGAAACGGCAACGGTCAAGCATGATGAACTGCTTGGGTAATTCTATGCCATTGAACGCGCAGAAGCTTTGGAAATCCATTTTGTTTGAATATTATTCTTGCACAAAGTTATTAAATCTTACTATTGTTCCAATCAGGACAAGAAAGGCCGATTCTTCATCAAGGGCCGAAAGAGCAACATGATTCTCGGTGCATCGGGCGAGAATATCTATCCCGAGGAGATTGAGAGCGTCATCAATAATATAGAAGGTGTAACTGAGTCAATTGTCGTTGAAAGAAACGGCAGGCTGGTTGCGCTGGTTCAGCCGATTGACGGTTTCATTGACTGGGACAAGGAGAGCGAGGAGCGCATTCTGGAAAAGCTCCCACGGTGTAAGTGGTCCGGGTTTTGGCCCATATTAGTTGCACTACTTTGGGCCAATTGCGTTGATGACTGTGCCGGCAATTGACATGCCGAAGATTGCGGTGATATGACACAGCGAACCGTTAACTCTTTCGTTTTCAGTGTTTTCGCCCATGTTTTCCATGGGCGTTTCTTCGCTGTATATGCATTGGAATTTCCGTTTGGGGAATTCTTGTATTTTCTTGAACCTGTGCCTGAGTGCGCGTGCCAGCGGGTCACCTTTGATGTTCCAGAATTCAGTCCTGCGAACCTTGAATGGGTCAGTCCTGAGTGCCGCTCCCATTGATGAAATCAGGGTAACGCTCTTTGGGAGAGCTGTGACACGCAGAATGAGGTCGGCTTTATCGGCCACCGAGTCAATTGCATCGATTATGAAGTCATACTCTTCCAGGTGGAAAGAGTCAGCAGTATCGGAATTGTACTGCCCTTGAATGGATACGATGTTTGCATCGGGATTGATTTCGAGCAGGCGTTCGCGCAATACATGGACTTTGGGCTGGTCAATGGTCCTGCTTGTTGCCATGAGCTGACGGTTGCAGTTGCTGGCGCACACTTTGTCAAAATCGACCATCGTGAGGTTGCATATGCCGCTGCGCACAAGTGCCTCGGCACACCATGAACCAACACCGCCAACCCCAAACATCAGGACTTTTGTGCGTCTTATCTTCTCAAGTTTCTCGGCTCCCAAAAGCAATTCGGTGCGCATCTGCATATTATTTCTCGTAATAAATCCGTTTTCAGCCATCACAGTAGGTCATAATCACTGCAAAGATATTAATTGCTGTGTTTTGGCCCAAAGTAGTGCGACTAATTTGGACCAAAATGCACGATTTGTTCTAACTTTGGCCAAAAATAGTCGCACTACTTTGGGCGAAACTGATAACAATAATTTGTAAATATATGAAAACAATGAAAAACCGTTATTCTGCATCGGCCATAGCGCTGATGTCGGCTTTGATGCTTGTATCATGTGGAGGAAACTCCAAGTCAACAACACAGGAAACCGATGTGAATCCGATTGAAAAGAATTACCCTGATCTGTGGGCAGCCCAGAACCAGAAGCTTGAGTTGAAATCGGACCGCGGAACAATGGAGAATCCGCTTGACCTGAATGGATTTATACAGATTGCCATCATTGTTGAGGATATTGAGGTGGCCGCACGCGAATGGGCACAGATTCTGAATGTTCCAGTGCCGGAAATCAAAGTCCATCAGACTGTTGATACTACCGATCCTAACATTATGTACTACGGAAAAAATTACAAGTATGGTCTTAAACTGGCATCAATCATGGCTCCTCAGGGCTTTATAATTGAGCTGCACCAGGTGCTCGATGACAATCCAAATACGTATAATGAATTCATTCGCGAGCATGGTTACGGAGTTCATCATCTGGGATTTGCGGTAGGTGACCGACGCGATGCCGTTGTTAACGAGCTGGTTGAGCGTGGCTATCCAAAGCGTGTTGAGCACTTCTACACTGGTGGCAGCTGGACAATCATTGACGCCGAGCAGTCTCTGGGCGTGAACCTGAACATAAAACCAGCCATGTAAGGAAAATAGTAAATGTAGGCCGATAACAATTGAGTCCACAACCAATGGGCCCGCCACAGCTGGACTGTGACGGGCTCACTTTGTGTTATAACTGTCCGTTTATCATTTCGTTACCCTGGCTGTCGTACTGCTTGCGCTTGCCGGTCGGGGGCTCGGTCAGCTTTATGCGCACTACTGCTGTATGGCCTAAGCTACGGGCAATCGAGTTGTCAAAGGCGTCCATGTGGTTGGGCAGGAAACGCTGGCAGACAGCCCTTAGTGCCTCAATCTTTTCGGTTTCCTCTTCTATGATTTCAGCAATTCCCCTTGCCATCGCGGATTTGAATTCGAGTGTGAAACTACCGTCTTTGGGGCCAACAGTCGGCTTGCAGGTTGTAACTGCCGTAAGCCATACGTTGGGATTGTTTCGCAGAATATCGAGTTTCTTTCCTTCCTGCGCGCAATGAAAATAGAAAGTGTTTTCGTCTGTGCGTGCCAATGAAAGGGGTACTGCGTATGGCGTGCCATCGGCATCGGTCATTGAAACGGTAATATACGGAGCCTTGTCCATAATCTGGAGTGCCCAGTTAGATGGCATCTCTCGTTTTGCTTTTCTCATATTCTTTCAATTGTTTAATATCTTCTTCAAGTAGTCTTTTCTTCTTCTCAATCATTTCCCCGCTGCGGTTACTTCGGTTATGGTTTTGGCGTTTTGACCTTGCTTTCATCGGAGTCCGATACTAAGTATGCAAATACCATTCCAGCATAGCATGTCAGTAGGAAGTAGGGGAAAAGATTCATACTGAGCCATTTAGCCATCAGGCCGAACAATGCAGGCATGAGCATCATGGCGGTGTTCGATACTGCTAATTGTATTCCCATGACCGATGTGGAATTCTGCTGCCCGAATTTATAGATTTACTTCTTCAGCGCGAAGTTAGTCCATTTTTAACAAGTCCTTTTCTTAAGGTACTTCCAGATAAAGTAAGCTGAAAGCAGGCAGCCTATAACGACGGAGATTATTGAGGCCTCGGGACCGTATTCTCCACCGGTAAGAATATCCGGACCACTTATTAGGGAATTCAGAATGCTCTCCTCCTTGTCATGGCCAGACACGGAAAAGCCAAATACATTGCCCTGAGTAAAGTTCCAGGCCCAATGAATTCCTATAGGCAGCCACAGCCCTCCTGAATACTTGAATGCTGCACCCAGCAGTACGCCGGCCTCAATAACTATGGCTATGGCACTCCAGATGCTTGCATTAGGAGTAATCAGATGTATGAATCCGAATATGAGAGCAGATACAACCAAGGCCCACCAGAACCCAAATCGCTCGTCAATCATGCGGAAGATGATTCCGCGGAAGATGACTTCCTCCCCGCATGCTATGAGCAAGTAGAATAAAAAGTTCAGCAGGATCATGTGCCATGCCGGATGTGCATAGCTTGCGTTGTAACAGCCAAATGATGCCAGCACAGCAGAAATGACAACAAAATAGAGCACTCCCACAGCCATGCCAACTGTGATATTCCTTGCAGGATACTTTGTAAGCAGATCTGTACGCCACTCTTTCTCAAACAGTCTGGTCCATAGAAGGAACAGTCCTATGAGCGCAGCAGCCGAGAAAAGGAGCATAACCATGCTAGCTGTAGTGGAAGCAACCTGTGTTGCATTCTGTAAGAATACATAAATGGCAAGGAATGCCGGCACACCAAGTGCAAACTCAATTATCCATTTCCAGATTGGTGTAGAATTGTTCTGTGTCATGGCTGGGGAATTACATTAAAAGGTTTATGTTATCAACCTTTATTGAGTACAAAGTTACCAAACTATCATCAAATAAGCCCCTCCATTTCCTTTTTAAGTGAGCCGCGGTAGCTGTCTGATGGGGCTGGTTCCGTGGGTATGCGGAAATCGTTGACTTTCCATTGGCCTTTTTCCTTAATGAGTTCCAGTCTTATGGTTCGTTTTGATCCAAAATCATCAATGGATACATCGGCCCATGCCTTGGAGTCCGATTCTGCATTCACATTCACTACCTCAGCTTTTGGGTTGCTAAAGTCCTGGGCGAAAATCCATGGGTCACAGTCCCAGCCGAGAATGTCAACGTCGGAATTACTGCTTACCTCATTGACTTGCTCAAGGAATTTTTTCATGTTGTCCGATGTATACTTGTCATATGCATACGTAATGCTTACTCTTCCGCAAAAGCATTTCTCAATTATGTCATTATACATCTGTGTGACAGCGCTTTTTATTTCATTTTCCTGAGCCTGGCTACTGGAAGAAGCCTGGCTACTGGAAGAAACCTGGCTACTGGAAGAAGCCTTGTCGTTGGAAGAAGCCTTGCCGCGGCATGAGTTCAGCAAAGTGCAGGCGGTCAGGCAAAAAAATGCCAGGATTGAAAATAGTTTTAGGTGGTTGTTTGTGAATCTGTTCATAGTCCAGTCATTTATTCAATTGCTTCAATATAGAAACTGACAGGGCGAAAACCGTCATTGCAGCTAATCATGGCGCTGTAGGGGTTCTTCATCCAACCGTCATAAAAATTGCCTTCGCCACGCGCAAGTGCCTCAACGAATTCCCTCATGGTCTTCCACGCCTCGTGGCAGAGTCCTTCAGGGCATTGCCCGTCTATGCTTGTCCAAGTCTGGCCCTGGCACACATCACATGTATGCTCAATAGGGTTTTCGTATTCTGCCATCAGGTCAGCATGCTGCACCTTTCGTATGGCCGTAATTTTGACTCTCTTCATTGTTGCTGGGTTTTATTCCGATTGGTTCCTTGCTTTTGGGGTTCTATGTGAAGCATAATGTGTCAGCTTGCCACTGAGAATGCGCTTCCGTACGCTTATGACTGCGGGTTTGTAGTATTCAGTTTCTATGTCTTTGACAGCGCGGACCAGTTCGCTGCGCAGTTCCGGATCTTCATCATGCATGAACTGGGTGGCAAAATTCCTGAAATCATTTGCACCCTTCACCTCCATGTAAATTGCCAGAGCCTCGCCCTCGCTATAACCACCTTTCAACCTTTCACGTGTAATCATACCACAAATATACATTCTTTATGCGTAAGCTGACATTAGAAATTTAGAATAGTGTGGCGCCATTGCAACAATTTTGTACATTTGCAATGTATGAAAAGAGTAATCCTTCTGTTTTTGTTGTCATGTGTGGTCTGGCCGGCGGTTCTGTTTGCCCAGTCTTCAGCGGTCAGGTTTAATTTGGATCGCCATGATGACGGACATTACTATTTTAAAGCAACCGTTTGCGGACAAAATTCTGAAATCATGCTTGAGTCGGGCATACCGGCTCTACTGGTAGGCCGAGGCTTTTATGACAAGTACTTGAAGAAGACGGGGTTGAAATTCGAGACATCGGACTCCAAGATGCGCCTTATGAATAAGGTTTATCAAATTGTTTATCAGTCCAATGGAAAACTTTCAATAGGAAAGGTCGTATATGAGGGACCGGTTTTTGTGCTTGATGAGTTTGATGGTATAAGCCTGCCCATTCAGTTCCTGAAACCATCGGGCAATGGCAAGAAAGTGGTTACGGTAAATCTGCCGGAATCGTACTTTTCAGTTGGCGGTGAACTTAAGAGGGAGGGCACAAAGTTCAAGCTGAACTATGAGAAGAAGACTCACCGTCCGTTCATAAATGCCAATTTCACTATTGATGGCGCCACTTTTGACGGTAAGTTGCTGGTTGACTTGGGCAATCCAATGTTTCTATTCCTGTTCCGCCAGCACCGTAGCGTGAACAATGCAATCCTGCGTGGTCAGGTAGAGCTGAAGAGCGGCTACAACGCGCAGGGCCAGAGGGTCTCAATGGGCTTCCAGTCGAAGAGCGTTAAATTCTACGGACAGGAGTACAAGAATCTTATAATAGGAGTGACTGGCCAGTACAAGAATGAATCAGAAATGGGCTTCCTGGGAACCCCGTTCTTCGATGCTCCGGTTGTCTTCGATTTCGATGATGGTTGGATGTATAAAAATAAATAGTATTTTTGCCTCCATATCAGTAAAAGAACTGAATTAAAGTATTCAAAAACAATAGTATGAAAAAAATCCTAATGATTATTGCAGTTGCCGTCATGTCGGTTCCTGCTAATGCCCAGCTTCTGAACAGACTGGCCGATAAGGCTATTAACGCAGCCGGTAAGGCTGTAGAAAAGACTGTTGAAAAGAGAGTTGAAAAGGGAGTTGAGAAGGCAACCAACAAGTTGTTCGATGCACTGGAGAAGCCATTCAACAAACAGGTTGAAAAGGCATCAAAGGCTGTAGAGATTGCCGCAATGAATGCCACTGCCGAAGTCGCTCAGGCTGCTGCCGGTATCAGCGCAGCTAATGATTCACTCGTAAAGATCAGGCAGGAAAGAGAAATGTCTGAGGCTGAATATGCAGCACTCAGCGGCAGCTTGATGAGTTCATACCTGGCTCTTGCTGGTGTAGGAGCTCCAAAGTATGTCGATAATGGTAATTCCGTAGAAATGACCTGGGATTACGTAGGCTATTCACTCGGCTGGAAGGCTGAATTCACTGCTGACAAGTGTACCAAGTCAGTAAAGACCTACACATTCCAGACTCCAGAACTTGCCACAAACTATTACCGTGGTGAAATTGAAGGCCTTGAACCAGCCGAAGCCGCACGCTTTAGCGTAGATGGCAAAACCGTTAAAGAAGATGATACAGAAAGCTATTCCGATAAGGACAAGGTCGCTGTAAAGGCCGAAATGCAGCAGATTGTAATGGCCATGGGTGGCAAGCTTGAGTAATTTCGTCCAAAGTAGTGCAACTAATTTGGGCCAAAACCTGAAAATTGAAGGTCCCCTCACTTTGATGTGAAGGGACCTTTTCAATTTTTATCAGCTTTATGCTGAGCTGTTTACTTTGCCCACTCTTTGCCTTCAGCTGAGCGGCGCCACTTGAAGTAGCCGTCAAGGACCTTCAGGGCTGATTCACTTGGAACAGGGCCGGCGAATGGGACAGGACCTGTCAGGTGCATGGACTGTGGGTTGCTGTTGTCAAACTCAGGCCATACAGGAAGGTTTGAGCCTGGAGCATTAGGTGTGCCGTACTTGGTGAAGTTCAGCCAGTAGTCACCCATCACGTCTGAGAGAGCCATATCTGATTCGCTGCTGCGGTTTGCATTGAGGTGTTGGAACACGTAAGCAACGTCCTGACCGTGCTGTGAGCCATCGGCGCCTGGACCAGGCTGGTCAAAGTAGTAGAGGTAAACCTTGGACTTGCCGTTTGCTGCCTGCAGGCGTGCCCAGCTCCAGGTCTGCCATCCAAATGCGGCATCGCGCATAAGGTCACGCGCAGTCTTGCCAGGACGGCCATCGGCCTCAACAGGATAGGCCTCAAGCAGTGCATCGGCATACTTTCCATAGCGGTTGCGAACGCCGTCCTCATGGTTGGCTGTCTGTCCGCCAAATCCACCGCTGAAGCTGGCGCCTTCATCAGAATTGTATCCGATGAGAACGTTCACGTCATTGAAATTGCCCTGCTCATACATCTCAAACTGGTCACCAGGAATGACGTAGCCGTCAACGATTGGCCAACCGCCGGCTCCCATCATGTAGCGTGAGAATGCGCTTGGCTGCAGTGCGCGCAGTTCCTCAATTGTAGTAGCACCAAGTTCCTGGGCAACGCGCTGGTTGTCAATTTCGGCCATCTGGATAGTCTGCATGTTTTCGCCAGGGTATGTAGTCTGACGGGCGGGTCCGAAGCTGCCGCCGCTCTGTGAAATGGCACCGCGGAACAGTCCTTTTGCCAAAGGTGAAGCGCAGAGCATGCTGACCGAAATACCTCCTGCACTCTCGCCGAATATGGTAACCTTGTCTGGGTCACCGCCAAACTTCTCAATGTTGTCCTGAATCCACTGCAGTGCGGCAATCTGGTCAAGCAGACCGTAGTTGCCCGATACGTGCTGCGGGTTTTCTGCGTCAAGGAGTGGGTGAGAGAAGAAGCCTATTTGTCCAACGCGGTAGTTCATGCTGGCCAGGATTACATCGCCATGCTTGCGGGCAAGTGCCTCGCAGTCGTTGCTTGGGTCGGCAGTATGGCCCATGGCAAATCCGCCACCGTAAATCCATACCAGTACCGGCAGTTTCTCATCGGTCTTCTTTGCCGGTGTCCATACGTTCAGGTACAGGCAGTCCTCGCTGAACTGCTGTGGGTTACCTGACTGATACGGGCCCTTTGAGTACTCTTTGGCCTCAAGGATTCCGTCCCATGGATTCACTGGCTGCGGGGCCCTCCATCTGAGCTCGCCAACAGGAGGCGCGGCAAACGGAATTCCCTTGAAAATGGTCAGGCCATTGTCCTGATATCCTTCAATTGTACCACCGGTCACCTTGACCTGCGTAGTCATTTCTGTGTTGCAGGCAACCATTGCAATTGCCAGCAAACTAAGCATCATTGCTTTCTTCATATTTGTGTTAGTTACTTGATTGATTCAATTGATTCGCTTGTTGCTGAATCAATCATGATTAAACAATATACTTACTTGAACAGTTTTGGCAGGAAGCCGTAGTAGAGCAGGCCTCTCCATGTTGACCAATCGTGGCCAGCATCGCCAACGCAGAAGTATTCGTATTCAATGCCGTGCTTGTCCAGAGCATCGCGGAATCCCTTTACGCGGGCGTTGAACATGCCTTTCTCTTCAGCGCCGCCCTGGCCAATGAACAGGTAGTCAACCTTGTCATTTGCCTTAGGGTCATTCAGGAATTCGCCCAGGGTCTGTTCCGGAGTGTTGTCACCGGCGCTCAGCACGCCAAAGTTTGCAAATAGGTCAAGTGACTTCAAACCTACGAACATGGTGTGGCGACCACCCATTGAAAGGCCGGAAATGGCACGTCCGTGAGGATTGGCAATAGTCTTGTAAGTCTTGTCAATGAAAGGAATGACAGCCTCGCGGTATTCACGCTCCATAACGTCAAATGTCAGGTCAGCGTGCTGTGGATGGTTGCGGTGAACCACCTGGTTGTTTACAACGGCAATGATCATTGGCTTGGCCTTGCCCTCAGCCAGCAGGTTGTCCATAATGAAGTTCACGCGTCCGTCATAGATCCAGTTTGATGGAAGCTCGCCGCTGCCGCCCATCAGGTAGAGCACTGGGTACTTCTTCTTTGGGTTGTACATTGGCGGGGTGTAAACGTAGATCTCACGCTCACCGTCCGTGACAGGGCTGTAGTACACGTGGCGGGTTACAGCGCCGTGTGGAACATCTTTCTTGGCATCGTACCACATTGGGCCGTCGCCGTGCACGATCAGTTCGCTGTACGGAGGCATGGCTGTGAATGATGCGTATGTGTTGTTAGGGTCGGCCATCTTGACACCGTCAACAACCAGGTTGTATTGGTACATGTCAACAGGAAGCGGGCCAATCTTAAGCGTCCATATTCCGTCATCGCCCTTTGTGAAAGGAATGTCGCCGCGTGATCCCAGTATTGTGGTCATGGCGCCGTTCAGTGCAACTGACTTTGCCTGCGGGGCCCTCAGTCTGAAAATCACTGTGTGGTCGTCATTGACCTGTGGTGAATTCAGGTTAGCGCTGAAAGGAATCAGTCCCTCAGTGTCTTTCTGTGGATTGTAACTCAGGTTTACGTTTGACTGCTGTGCCACTGCAGGCATAGCTAAAAGCAGCGATGCGGCTGCGGTTGATAGTATTCTCTTCATTATTTGGTTTGATTAATGCGGTTGCAATTTACTTACTTTTTTCCGTTAAGGAATGGGCGGGCGCACTTTTCACTGAAAAATTCTATGAGCGGCCCCATGAAAAACGCAGTAATGATGGTTCCCACGCCAGCAATGGTCGGAATCATTTTCCAATCTCCGCCGGCAATCAGGTAAAGTGAACAGCCCGTAATCACGCATACCAGGTCTGTAATAATGCGTATGTACTTGAACTTCCACCATTTCCAAGTGTTGGCCATAATCAGCGCAACTGCATCGTAGGTCGATACTCCCAAGTCCGCCGTAATATAGAAGGCCGATCCAAAGCAAATTACGACAATTCCCACAATTATACAGATGATTCTGGTAATCATTGATGGGTCGGCCAGCATTGGAATCAGCCTGAACATGTCATATGAAAATGTTACCACATAGCCCAGCAGGAACAGATTTATAAAGGTGGCAATTCCTATGTAGTGACGGTCAAAAACCAGCGCAAACAGGAACAGCACCGCGTTTGCAATCATGTACAGGGTTCCAAACTGTATGGGAACAAGCGCATCAAGCCCGGCCATGAAGGTCTGGAACGGATCTACGCCAAAAGCGGCAATCTTGAAAACGGCAACACTCACGGCCCCTGTCAGCACGCCGAACAGGGACATCAGAATTCTCTTTACTAATACTTTATTATCCATGTATTTTCCATGTTTTATTCAACCCCACAAAATTACTTTTTTCTGGGGAAATTTCAGTTAAAACCATCAGTGCAGTAAGTGCTACCTGTATCTTAACATTCCGAAGTATGGAGTAAGTGTCTTTTCAAAAAAAATATTTCTCATTTTTGATGTCACAAAACGAATACTTTTGCGTCATTAGTATAGACAACAACAATTAAAACTTCGTGAACGAACAAGAATTCAAACATATTACCCATGAGCTGCAACCTGCCTTGCTACTGATTGCCCGAAAGATAATCGGCGATGAAGAGGAGGCTAAGGACGTTGTACAGGATAGTCTGTTGCGTCTTTGGCTGCTGAAGGAAGAGGTGCAGAACATCGGAGGTTTTGCAAGGATTCTGGTGAGGAATAGAAGTTTGGATGTAGTCAGGAAACGACAAAAACATGTTCTCGTAGAACTTAAAGAAACTGACGAGATTGCTCCAACGGATGAACACGATGAGCGAATAGAGAGGATGATGGCTCTCGTAGAGAACCTACCGACAATGCAGCAGACAGTTCTTCGCCTTCGACACATGGAAGGGAAAGAGATGAGCGAGATAGCCGAACTGATAGGTACTACGGAACAGGCAATCCGTCAGTCGCTGAGCAGAGCACGAAGGGCAGTATTAGCAAGTTATAACAAAACAAAAAGTCATAGACAATGAAACAGCAAGACATACATAACCTCATAGATCGATTCCTTGACGCAGAGACAACTCTTCAGGAAGAGCAAATGCTGATGGAGTATTTCCGTGGGGAAGATATTCCTGAGGACTTGAAGCAGTATCGGGAGATGTTTCTGGACTATGGGGAAGTCGCTTCACTCCAACCATCACAAGAGGAAAAGACAGTGGAAATGCTTCCTGTTCAAAACGTGCAAGATGGCGAAAAGCAGAAACCCAAGCTGCCGCCTCGCATTATGTGGAGATGGGCTGCAGCAGCAAGCATCGCTATTCTCTTTGCCTTCGGTATTGGTTTCCTTTATAATAATAATGAGGAAGAGAAACCTCAGATTGCGGAAGTATTACCTAAACCGATAGAAGTAAAAGAGGTTGAGCCTGTAATGGAGGAAAAGCAGTCGATGGTTGCAGAGGCTCCTTCTGTTCCGAAGGCAAGAATCTCAAAGCCGAAGCAATCCGTAAAGGAAGAAAATAGAGAGCCAGAAACTCTCTTAGCAGAAACGCAAAGCGAAGCCATGGATGCCCCTCAAGACAATACATTTTCGTATAGCGTCAGCAACCCTGAGCGACTGAAATATACGCCAGAGGAGATTGCTGCATTGAAACGGCAAGCACGCAGGAAATACGAAGAGTGGTTACAACTTGAGCGAGAAATACTAGAGTATGACAACAGAAGCATATCAGCATTAATAAATGAAGTAGAATTATAAAAACATAACAATTATGAGAAGAGTAATATCAATCCTTGCAATCCTCGCGATTGCCTTCGGTAACATAAGTGCGCAGGGCAATAGTGCAAAGACCGCTGCAGAGAATGTCTATAAGGCAATGATGGACATTAGGAAAATCTATGGAAAGGAAGATGAGAAGATTTTTGAACTGATGCGTAGCCCTGAATCTGGTTTTGTAAACACTTCTGTAGAAATAGTTCCTTTCCGCGGTAAAACAATAAGTCTAAACAATGTAATCAAAGCATTCGATAAAGACTGTGAGAAGGGTTACAATTTCAGAAAATTCAACGTTGCCACCATGGGTGCAGAAACCTTCGGCACATTCAAGGGTGATGACATAAATAGTTATATCATGTTAATGAACAGATCGGAAGGCTCTGCTACAAGTTTTATCTATCTGGAAGTGAAGTGTGCCGACAATCCACAGATGCGCACGTTCTACGGTGTTAAATGGAAGGAATTGGGCGAAGAGACAAGCGGCTCATTGTACTTTATCACCTCGAAGCGTCCCGACCTCATCCTTAATGAAGCCGATAAGAAAGCAGATGATGCAGACGAAGAAGATGCTCTGTCTTCATTGTCTGAAGACGCACAGAAAAGATTAAAGGTGTTGGGTGCAATGATAGACACCTATTCTGATGAATTGAATGAACTCCAAACTAGATATAACAATACGGTAGCCTCCGACGTGAAGGAAACCTTCAGACAACAGATGAAACTCATAGTGAATAAGCGTCAGGAACTACTTGACAAAATGCATAAGATTATTCTTGAGGAGACGAATTAATTGCATACAGGATTACCGGAAAACCTTGAATACATTGGTGATTACGCCTTCAGCCTCTGCAATGAAAAGGCTGTGTTTGTCTGTTATGCCGAGAATCCTCCTTCACTGGGTACAGATGTCTATTACAGTTCATATGACAATGGCGTGCTGTATGTGCCGGAACAATCGCTGACTGCTTACCGGAATGATGCGAAGTGGAATAAGTTCAAATGTATTGAACCAATCAGCACTACTCCTGATGGAATGGAATCCCTGAAATTTGATTCTGATGACGAAAACATCTTCAACCTGAATGGAACACGACTCAAAACTCCGGCAGGAAGTAAAGGAATCTTCATTTCAGGCGGGAAAAAGTATATGAACAATTCAAAATAGAGTAAATACCCCATATGAGACAAACAGTAACACTGGCAGTCTTGTTTCTGTCATCAATGGCCTCAGCCCAGAATTACCTGACCATAACCCAGAAAGATGGACAGCAGTTCAGCTATGCTTTCTCTGACAAGCCTGTAGTCACATACACCGAAACAGAACTTGTACTTTCAACAGAGGCTATAGATATTCAGTTCCCATTGTCTGGACTGCAGAAGTTCACGTTTGAATATTCTTTTCAAATAATATCGGTTGGTACTACAATTACCGTTACAACGGGTATTCTGTCCGTCCAGTCTGTCCATAAGCATTCAACATCACATCGGATGTAGTTTGGCTTTATATTCAAAAATTACATCAGTTTGAATGTAATTTTTAAAAGAATTGCTATTTTTGCATCCAAACGAATGTAATTATGACAGACGCTTTACTTTCAAGAACACTCAAACAGTTGCGGAAAGAGCAGGGGATGACTCAGGTTGACCTTGCCATGAAGTCCGGAGTCGGGCTGAATTTCATAAGAGAACTGGAACAAGGAAAAGCCACCGTACGGATGGACAAAGTTTCCCAGGTATTCGCGCTTTTTGATTATGAGTTAGTACCAATGAAAAAAGACAGTGAGCGATGAGAGAAGCTCTGATAAAATACAAGGATGTCAATGCCGGAATCCTCAAGGAAACTGACGAGGGGTATGAATTCAGTTACCTGCCCGAATACCTTCAGTCAGAATCTGCAAAACCGGTAAGCCTGACTTATCGTATTCCAACCACAATTCATGTATATGCAGTTCAGTAAGTTCCACGGTCTAACATTGGCAATATCAGGGTCATACTCAAACAGAGTGTGCTATATTTCTGTGGGATAGGATCAATTTCTGGTTCCTTGTGGTATGACGGCTTCGTAGAATGGCTGGGGGAGGCCGATGTGAAAAATCCGTCTGCGAAGGTGTTCATGTATGACGCGATCTGATTCCTCAGAATTCAAAGTGTTCGGCCTTAATCTGTCCGCAGGCTTCAATCTTTGGCATGAGTTCCTTGAATGATTCTGTTGCAATGTGTGCAGCATGTGCTTCCCACGATGCCCAGGTTTCACACAGCATGAAGACATTCTTGCGTGTACCGCTCTCAAAGACGTCGTATGCTACGCATCCTTCATGCTTCTGTGATTCTGCCACAAGTTGTAGGGTTAAATCCAGTGCTTCATTGTACTTTGCGGCCTTGGCCTGAAAAAAAACGTTATATCTGATCATATTCTCTGTTAGTTAATAATTGGTGATGCAAAGATAGGTGTTTGTTGGGTATTGTCCTCTGCACGGGCTGCCTGTGCATGGTTCATAAATAATGTTAATAGAGCCAGATTTTGCACTGGCGGTCGAATGTGTAGTTGACGTCACCACGATTGTTCAGGTCTTCAATCTTGATGGTGCCATGAATATATTTCTTCAGGTTGCGGCCTTTGTATTTCACCTTGACAGGCTTTGACGGGTCTATCATGCTGTCATTATAATATAGGTAGAAGTATGAGTAGTCACAGCGTTCCAAATAGAATGTGTTTCCCTTGCGGCTGATAATAATGGTCTTGCCACGTTCAATTTCATCGGTTGGAACGCTCAGCCAATAGAAATGCTCCCTGGTGACCTCTTCCTGGCGCCATACAATGCGGTCAGGGTAGGGGTTGCGCTCAAATTGCGACATCCATTTGACGGCCGCTGCATCTTCAAGATCCATCCAGTGAGGCTTGTCAGCCAGCACATGCGTTTCATGAATATATCCAGCGGGGTCAGTAGCCTGCAGCGAATCCAGTTCAAGACCGCGTGCAGCAACTTCCTTGTTGCGGTTGTAAGCGGCATCCTGACCGCCAACCCAAATTGTGAAAGGCATGTTGCGCACGTTCTCAAGATGCACGTCACCAGGGTGACCAGCCATCATGGCTGCGGCAGCAAAGTGGTCTGCAAGCCTTGGGGCAAGTCTCCATACGCCATCGCCGCCAGCGGAGTATCCCATCAGATAGACGCGGTTCGGATTCACGTCAAGCTCACTGACCATGGTCTGGATGAGTTCTTCCAACATGCTGTCAATAGGGGCCTTGAACCACATGTCCCAGTCATCCCACGGCGCACGCGGGCATACATAGACACCCTCTTCGGGTTGGTACAGACGCTTCTGGTTCTCCCACTGGCTATCATTGACACTGTGTGCGGTATTGCCTCCGCCATGCATCGATATGTACATGCTTCGGCCGCCCTCAGGCTTCTCTCCGAAAATCTGGTAAGAGAATTTCATTTCAAGTCCATTCTGCCTGATGCTCTGCTGTGCCATATTCTGCATCCATCCGGCACGGTTTGCCCTGACCCATTCATCTTTAACGGCCGATGTGTGGTCACTGGCGCTGTTCGTTGGTTTCAGCCCTGGTGCAGAGGCAGAAAAGACATAATTCTCAATATCCTTATTACTCTTGATAATTCCGATGCAGCTGCCATGCCATGTCTCCCGGGTCAGGCTCTGGTGGTTTGTATGGTCATTGGGATTGCCATTGTCTGTTGCACGGAAACTGTCTGAGAAAGTAACCGGAACATTGACGTTAGGGCAGACTGTTCCATCCTTGTCAACAACGTATGCCCTGTAAATACCGTATCCCTCATATTCTAGTTTCAGAGCGTATGGTTTACCTGCAGTCTTAGATTCCCAGTACGCCTCAATAATACCATCGTTGTATCCTTTTGCAAGCAATGTACCCGGCTCAAAATCAATATTGTAAACGGCCGGTCTTGCATCGGGGGCCATGGTCTTGCGGCCAAGTGAACGTCCGTTCAGGAACAGCTCAACTTCCTGGCAGTTTGAATAGACTTCAACGTACTGCTTGCCCTTTCCTGGTTCGGCTGGAGTCCAGTCAAGAACCAGTTCCTGACCTTCACGTCGGGCAAATGCCACCATGGGTTCCTTTGACCACCAGCTCTGACGCTGCAGTCCCAACGGCTTGATTTGTCCGGTTATGTCAAGCAGGGCAGTGTTCCATGAAACCTGCGGCCACTCAGCTTCACCCAGATACTCAACGCCGGTCCACAGGAACTGTCCGCACAGTGCCGGGTCATCACGCAGCATCAGCCATGATTCCCGGTCATGGGTGTTCTCTGTTCCAATGATTACCTTCTCCGGATGCGCCTCGTGGTAGGCCTTCAGCTCATCAATGCGGTAGTTCTGGCCTGTAACATCCATCATCTCAGCAAATCCGTTCCTGTAAACGCCCGACGAATTTGGGCGGAAAAGAGCCATGGTAACGGGGCGGGTAGGATCCAGTTCATGAATCAGGTCCTGCTGCTGGCGGTATTTGCGGAAACCGTCTTCATTGTTCAGATTGTCCCTGATTTCATTTCCAACGCTGTAGATTACAACACAAGGGTGGTTCCTTGCATTCTTTACCATATCCTGGGTATCCTGTTTCCACCACTCATTGAAATGAAGGTTGTAACCCTTTTCAGCATGCGGCTTTGCAGCCTCCCATGTGTCAAATGACTCAACCATAACCAGGAATCCCATTTTGTCACACAGGTCAAGCTGGTCCTTTGACGGCGGGTTATGGGCAAACCTTATGGCATTGGCCCCAATCTCCTTCAGCTTATCAAGACGGCCTGCCCAGACTCCATAATCATAGACTCCGCCCAGTGCGCCGGCATCGCTGTGCAGGCACACGCCGTACATCTTCATGTTCTGGCCATTCAGCCAGAAACCGGTCTGGTTGTCATAGCGTATGTCCCTGATTCCTACAAAAATGCGTTCATCCTGAACGGCCTGGCTGTCTTGCATCAGCTTAACCTGAAGAGCATGGCGAACAGCATGGTCCGGACTCCATTTGCGCAGGCCATCAACCGGAATCCTGATCTCTTCCGTAATCCGGCTATGTGGTTCCAGCAGGACCTTGGCATCGGCCTTTCTGCTTTCCAGATCCGCCAAAAGAGTCACAACCTGCTGTTTGTCAGAAACATTGCATATCTCAACCTGTACGTACTGGAAGCCATCCTTTGTGTAGGTATATACGCCCTGATAGGGAATGTACACCTCATTTCTTTCCACCAGCCTGACATTGTGGGTTATACCGCTGCCGGTGTACCAGCGCGATGCCGGCTGCACGCTGTTGTCAACCTTCACGGCAATGCGGTTCTTGCCCTTGACTATGAAGTCCGATACATCATAGCTGAAACTGGCATATCCGCTGGGACGATACCCGACCTCATGGTCATTCACATAAACGGTGCTATGTGACATAACACCGTCAAATTCCAGGAATACACGCGGCCTGTCCTTGTCTGGCTTGTATTTGAACTCCTGGACATACCAGCCTATGCCTGCCGGCAGCCAGCCACCCTGTTCCATCGGGTTATCCTGACTGAATTCTCCCTCAATGCTCCAGTCATGCGGCAATTCCACGTTGCGCCACTCATCAACGGAATGCGTCTGCCCAAGCGTCACGTCCTGCTGGATGAACTTCCAGGTTCCATTGAAGAGTTTCTTGCTGTAACTCTGCGCCTGACAGGCCGTTCCCATTATTGCCCATGCCACTGCCACCAGCAGCGCCACTTTAGTCTGTATCCTCATATCTGACTGAAATGTATTAGCGTCTGCTAATATAGTTCTTTTTACCCTAATACATTTAAGAATCAAGAAAAAGTGTAAATTTGTAAGTGTAAAAACTAACAAAAAGTGTAATTTTGTAAGTGTAAAAACTGATAAAAAGTGTAATTCGACTATGCTCTACAGAAAAATTAGCACGGATATTGAAGCCCATTTGCGCTCTGGCAATGACAAGATAATGGTCGTGGAGGGAGCCAGACAGATAGGCAAATCATACATAATACGCGAGATTGGCAATAGGCTGTTCAAGAACTTCGTCGAAGTGAACTTTGTCAAGGACGATGAAGAAGATGGACTCTTTCGTGATATTCACAAGTTGGATGAGTTTTATATGACCCTTAGTATGGTTGCAGGTGGGAGGTTGGGCGACAAGTCCGACACTCTTGTCTTCCTTGACGAGATACAGCAGTATCCACAGTATCTTACCATGTTGAAATTCCTGAGAGAAGAGGGTAAGTTCACCTACATAGCCAGCGGCAGTTTGCTCGGTATTGCTCTTCGCAATACTGCTTCAATACCTGTCGGCAGCATCATCCGCAAGCAGATGTATCAGCTTGACTTTGAGGAATGGCTGATGGCAGAAGGTTGGGGCAAGGAGGCTCTTGACTATGTGCGTGACTGCTATAAGCGCCAGGTTGCTGTCTCTGAG
>JAZQQQ010000063.1:0-42668 GCA_045629165.1 Bacteroidaceae bacterium | reverse complement strand
GGGAAATCTCCCATGTACGCCCGTCGTACTACTTGTTTGTATTATGAAATCTGTTCAAAGAACGTCTTGTTCTAAGCCTCCGTTCAACCAGGACCGCTGTCCTTCGTTCCCGAAAGCGGGTGCAAAGATAGAGCGACTTTTTATCCCCACCAAACATTTTAGGGACTTTTTTTGAAGATTTTTTTCGGCCATTGTATAAGTCGCTCAAAATGACCATTTTGCATAAAAGGCGTATTTCAATAAAAAAAACGCCCCTATGCCATTTACTCTTCTGACTCCGGAGAAATCAGCTTGTAACCCTTTCCGTGTATGTTGATAATTTCAACAGAAGGATCATCCTTGAGATGCTTGCGAAGCTTTGTAATGTAGACATCCATGCTTCGTGCATTGAAATAATTGTCATCAACCCAGATTGACTTCAAGGCATAGTCACGCTGAAGAATTTCGTTCTGGTAAGCACACAGAAGGCTCAGCAATTCAGATTCCTTGGTTGTCAGTTTTGTAACCTGGTCACCCATGGTAAGAGTCTGCTTCATGGAATCAAAGACAAACTTGCCTATATTGTAAACGGTTGTTTCACGTGTTTTCTTGCCGCGCACCCTGCGAAGAATTGCTTCCATCCTGAGAGTGAGTTCTTCCATGCTGAACGGTTTGGTCAGATAATCATCGGCACCCAGCTTGAAGCCTTCAAGAATATCTTCCTTGAGAGTCTTGGCGGTAAGGAACACCAGTGGTACATCAGAATTTATAGCCCTGATTTCCTTTGCCAGTGTAAAGCCGTCTTTCTTTGGCATCATGACATCAAGAATACAGATGTCAAACTTACCCTTGACGAAAGTCTTGTAACCGACTTCACCGTCAGGACACAGTTCGGCGTTGTAACCCATAGCCTGAAGATACTCACGCAGAAGCATTCCCAGGTTTTCATCATCTTCGCAAAGAAGGATGTTTAGTTTGTCTTCCATTTTAGTCGTTATTATGTGGTAATGTTATTATGAATTCCGTACCCGATCCGAATTCACTCTCGGCAACAATCGTACCCTTATGGTCCAGTATGACCTTCTTGACATAGGCAAGTCCCAGTCCGAAGCCCTTTACATCATGACGGTTGCCGGTATGAACCCTATAGAATTTCTCAAATACTTTCTTCAAGTCGTCTTTCTTTATTCCGATGCCGTTGTCCCTGATGGAAATCATCAGCTTGCCTGACTCATTCCAGGTGCGCACCTGCAGCTTGAGCGGAACATCTTCCCTCCTGTACTTCACGGCATTGTCCATGATATTGAATATCACATTGGTAAAATGCATTTCATCGGCCATTATGAACGGATCTTCCGATTCAAACTGTGCATCAATGCTTCCACCGTAATTCTCAACCTTCAGCTTGAATGTATTGACAACGCCATATATGAGTTCGTCCACATTGACCTCCTTCATCTTCATGTTGTTGGTCTGATTCTCAAACATGGACATCTGGAGAACCTTCTCAACCTGGAATCTCAGTCGCTTGGTTTCATCGGTTATCACTCCGGATATGTGCCTGAACATCTGGGGAGACTTCGATACGGCCTGGTCATTAAGCATCTGGGCTGCCAGCGATATGGTCGATATCGGAGTCTTGAACTCATGAGTCATGTTGTTGATGAAATCGTTCTTGATTTCGCTGAGCTTTTTCTGTCTTACTACTATATATAAGGTGGTAATGAACGAAAGCATCAGAATTATGAGGAATATGATAGACGGAAGCACAAAATTCACCGAGTTGGCAATATAGTCATCAAGCGTTGGGAAATAGACCCTTATTATGCCCATCCTGTTGGGGGAATCGTTCTTGAAGACTGTCTGTGAATATGTGTTCTTCAGTTCCTTTGTATCGAAATCCTTGCAGCCGCACGAAAAGATTACCCTGCCGCGCGTTGTGGTAACCACGAAATGGAAGGGAATGTCTACTCCATTATCCTTGAGTTCAGTTGTCAGGGCATTGGAAAGTGCATTGCGGTCTATACGCACATTGAGAGGCCTGTTGCTTGCGGTATTGAGGATGTTGTAAATAACCTCATCGACAAGAGACTTCTGGGTAACGTATTTCTTGACCTGCTCTTCCTGAAGGGCCTGGGCGCTTTCGGTTGCCGGGCTGTCATCCTGGTCTCCGTTTGGAATGCGGATGAAAGGCATGCCCTGTCCCTGGTCAAATCCAAGCATGGGCACATCGAACGAGAAACCTGGAATCATGTAGAACTGTCTCATGAAACCATCCAGCAGTCCCTGCGGGAATGACTCTTCCCTCTGCCTTTCGTTCATTTCCTGCTCCAGGTACTGGCGGGTTTCCTCCAGTTCAAGCTTATGGGCAACCTCATACAGGCTATGCTTGACAGCTTCGTCAAACTGACGCCTGTTCATGGCTGTCATCTCCTTCATGTACTTGAGCTGCAGCAACAGCAGAAGCATGAATGAGACAGACATTACGACTGATATGACCCAGACAACTGATTTTTTCATAATTCGGATTCAAAAATATAGTTATTTAACAAGATTAATAAATTTAGTTTATTAATTATCTTAAAATAAACCAAAATAGGCGAAAAAATTAACTTTTCCGCCCATTTTAGTTAATATTTAATCAAGTTGTAATTATTCCTCTTCGCTGTTCTTAGATTCAAATTCCTTAATTAACTTATCCTGCACATCGGTAGGAACAAGTTCATAGCTAGAAAAACTCATTACAAAAGAACCGCTGCCGCCAGTGATTGAACTCAATGAGGTTGAATAGGTAGCCATCTCCTTGAGAGGTACTTTTGCCTTGAGGTTCTGGTAGTTACCTTCGCTGTCCATGCCCATGATCATGCCACGGCGGCCCTGGAGGTCACTCATTACATCACCCATATACTCGGATGGAACAAGAACTTCAACATCGTACACCGGTTCCAGAATCTTTGGTCCGGCCTCCTTGAATGCGGCACTGAATGCATTGCGTCCTGCCAGCAGGAATGATATTTCATTTGAATCAACCGGGTGCATCTTGCCATCATATACTATGACGCGTACATCACGGGCATATGAACCTGTAAGCGGGCCCTGCTCCATTCTCTGCATGATACCCTTCAGGATAGCAGGCATGAAACGTGCATCAATAGAACCACCTACAATACTGTTCACGAATACCAGCTTGCCGCCCCACTCCAGTGGATGCTCTTCGATACCCTTTACGCTCATCTTGAATTCCTGGTTACCGAACTTGAATGCTTCAGGCAGTGGCTTGCCCTCTTCGTATGGCTCAACAATCATATGTACCTCACCGAACTGACCGGCACCGCCTGACTGCTTCTTGTGGCGGTAGTCTGCACGTGCAGGCTTTGTAATGGTCTCTCTGTATGGAATCTTGGGCTCGTCAAATACAATCTGCATCTTGTCATTGTTCTCAATGCACCACTTGAATGTGCGCAGATGGAACTCACCCTGACCGTGCAGGATAACCTGGCGGAGTTCCTTTGACTGCTCAATTACGAGAGTCGGGTCTTCTTCACGCATGCGGTTAACAATGGTCATCATCTTTTCCATGTCTGACTCATTGACTGGCTTGAGGGCACGTGAATACTTTGAGTTCGGATACTTTATGAAGTTAAAGCTGTGCTCGTTGCCGTCACAGAGAGTATTGCCGGTGCGAACATCCTTCAGCTTTACTGTACAGCCTATATCACCTGCTGACAGTTCAGGAACCTGCACGCGGCTGTTGCCAAGGCTGACGAACATCTGGGCTATACGCTCCTTTGAACCACGGTCCACATTCAGGTAGTCATGACCTTCGGTTGCCTTGCCGCACATTACCTTGAAGTATGAAACGGCACCGATATGAGGTTCCATTGTGGTCTTGAAGAAGAAGAGAGAAAGGCCAGAATCATCAAGCTTCACTACATTGCCCTTCTTGTCCTTGACCTCAGCGCCATGAATTGGTGACGGAGCACAGTTGCCCAGGAACTCAAGCATACGGTTAACACCTATGTTGTTTATGGCCGATACGCATACAATCGGGAACAGGCCGCGTGATTCAATGCCCAGACGGAAGCCCTTGCGGATTTCCTCAATGTCAAGTGTGCCTTCATCGAAGAACTTCATCATGAGTTCCTCATCATTCTCAGCAGCAGCCTCGGTAACAGCCTGACGGAAGTTATCGGCCTTTCCTGCAATTGAAGCAGGAATTGCCTCGGCCTTCATGGGCTGGCCATCAGCGAATGTCAGTTTCTGGTCAAGAATGAGGTCTACTATTGTGTTGAATCCAGGGCCAGATGGTTCTGGGAACTGAATAGGTACTGCTATCTTTCCGAATGTCTGACGGATCTGCTCTACGACATTCTCATACTCGCACTTGTCGCTGTCAACATGGTTTATGACAAAGAATGCAGGCTTGCCCAGTCTCTTTACAAGACGGAAACTGTTGATAAGTCCTACATCGACACCACGTGTACCGTTCACAACAAGAACGGCAGCGTCACATATCTCGAGAGCTGTTACTGATGCGCCGGAGAAATCATCTGAACCCGGGCAGTCGAAGAAATTGAATTTCTTTCCGTACATCTCAACAGAGTATACTGTTGAATATACGGAATAACCATATTCCATTTCAACTGCAGCAGTATCACATACTGTATTCTTTGAGTTCACAGATCCGCGGCGCTTAATGACCCCGCCTTCAAACAGGATGCTCTCTGAGAGAGTCGTCTTGCCACATCCGCTACCGCCCATGATGGCAATGTTGCGGATTTCTTCAGTTGAATAATTCTTCATAATAGCATTAATTGTAGTTAGTCTTCTTATTTCTTTAGGTTAGGTTCGGATGGCAATAGTCTGTTGGGACCATCCGTTTCGCAAACATATATAATAATGTGGAAAAATCAAACAAAAAAATGGCAGAATATCTTTTGGAAAAGTTACTAATTCTGCGACATTTGCACCCGAAAGTTACAAAACAGCATGGCGGGCATATACATTCACATACCTTTCTGCGCAAGACGCTGCATATACTGCGGTTTCTTTTCAACATCGCTTCACGGGCTTAAGGACCGGTATGTATCTGCTCTCTGCCGCGAGCTGGAACTTGAGAGTGGCTGGCTGGGCCACGCAGGCGTAGACACGCTCTACATGGGCGGCGGAACTCCCTCGCAGTTGACCGGACAACAACTGGAAACCATAATGGAGGCAGTCCTGAAGTACCCGGGAACCGGACAGATGAAGGAACTCACCATAGAGTGCAACCCCGATGACATCACTCCGGAATATGTAAAGACGGTAGCCGGACTTGGGTTCAACCGCATCAGCATGGGAGTACAGAGCTTCGATGACGGCATGCTGGGATTCCTGCACCGAAGGCACAGTGCAGGCCAGGCTGTCAAGGCAATCGAGACATGCCGCTCGTGCGGTATTGACAACATAAGCATAGACCTCATGTACGGCCTGCCCGGCCAGGACCTGAAAATGCAGGAGTCCGATGTAAGGAAGGCCGTCAGCCTGGGTGTTGACCACCTTTCATCATACTGCCTGAGCTACGAGCCGGGCTCTCCCCTGGCCCGCATGAAAGAAGAGGGAAAAGTGAGCCAGGTACCCGAAGAGACATGCGCTGACATGTTCAGCCAGCTGTGTTCCATACTGGGAGAATGGGGGTTCGAGCATTACGAAATATCAAACTTCTGCAAGAAGGGCAAGCGTTCCATGCACAACAGCAGCTACTGGAACGGTACGCCATACCTTGGGGCCGGAGCCGGAGCCCACTCATTCAACGGAAAAGAGAGACACTGGAATCCCGACGACCTGGAACTCTATTGCGACAGCATGGACAATGGAGTTGAATGTTTCCAGTCCGAGACACTTTCGCTGACTGACCGGTACAATGAATATGTCATGCTGGGACTGAGGACATCAGATGGCATAAGCGCCGAAGAGATACGCCAGATGTTCGGCCATCGCATGCATGACGGATTCTGCAGGAACGCCGCGCCATATATCAGGAGCGGTCAGCTGGAGCAAGCAAAAGGCCGCCTCAGGATAGCCCAAGACAGCCTTTTCATAAGCGATTCTATTATCAGTTCACTCTTTGCCGAGTGATTCTCACATCATCTCATTGATAACCTTCATAACGGCCTGTCCGATTTCATCGGCAGCCTCCATTGTTGAAGCCTCGGAATAGACACGGATAATCGGTTCGGTATTGCTCTTGCGCAGGTGAACCCACTTCTCAGGGAAATCAATCTTAACGCCGTCAATATCATTGATCTCTTCGTTCTTGTAGATTTCCTTCACCCTGTTCAGTATGCCGTCAATGTCAGTACCAGGCTTCAGGTCAATCCTGTTCTTTGCAATGTAATACTGAGGATAGCCTTTCCTGATCTCGCTCACCTTCTTGCCCTCATGTGCCAGGTGGCTCAGGAACAGTCCGATGCCTACGAGAGCATCACGGCCGTAGTGCGATACAGGATAGATAACGCCGCCGTTGCCCTCACCGCCTATTACAGCGCCTGTATCCTTCATCTTGGTAACCACATTGACCTCACCTACAGCGGCGGCATTGTACTGCTGGCCGTATGAACGGGTCACGTCACGCAGGGCGCGGGTTGAGCTCAGGTTTGAAACGGTATTGCCCGGAGTATGCTTCAGTACGTAGTCTGCAACGGTTACCAGGGTATATTCCTCACCGTACATATTGCCGTTCTCGTCAATGAAAGCCAGGCGGTCAACATCAGGGTCAACTACGAAAGCCACATCCTGGCCACCCTGCTTCATCAAGGACATTATATCACCCAGATTTTTCTCAAGAGGTTCCGGATTGTGCTGGAAGTCACCGGTCGGGTCACAGTACAGCTTCTTGACACTCTTCACGCCAAGCTTCTCAAGCAATTCAGGCAGAATAATGCCTCCCACGGAATTCACGCAGTCAATTGCCACGCTGAAACCAGCCTTGCGTATTGCCTCAACATCAACCAGGTCAAGAGCAAGGACTGAATCTATGTGACGCTGGTTCATTGTGTCATCGGTATAGTACTTGCCAAGTCCGTCAACATCGGCATATGTAAAGTCTTCAGCCTCGGCTATTGCCAGCACCCTGTTGCCCTCTTCGGCGTTCAGGAACTCACCCTTGCTGTTGAGCAGCTTCAGCGCATTCCAGTGACGCGGGTTATGGCTTGCCGTCAGTATGAGTCCTCCATCGGCCTTGAGCCATGTAACAGCCAGTTCAGTGGTAGGGGTCGATGCAAGACCTATGTCTGTCACGTCAAAGCCCATGCCCATGAGCGTGCCGCATACCACCTGCTGGACCATCTTTCCAGAAAGGCGGGCATCGCGGCCCACAACAATCATCTTGGCCGATGGATTATTCTGCCTGACCCATGTAGCATAGGCCGATACGAACTTCACTATGTCAAGCGGTGTCAGGCCATTGCCTGCCGGTCCGCCAATCTCTCCGCGTATTCCGGAGATTGATTTGATCATTGCCATTTTTCTGTAGTAATTGAAATTTCGTAAAAAGTCGGATAAACATTGGTAGCAGCAGTACCGGTTCCCTGGTCATGCGGAACTATAAGGCGTACCTTTGCTGCTGACTCACCGTTAAGGACACCCGGCGTGATGAACGGGAAGGCCATAATCCACGCTTTGGGAACAGCCGCACCGTACTTGGTAGCCATTATGCCGTATGTGAATGAGGCTGAATAGCTGTCCGATGTCCTTGTTATCGTAAATGACTCTGGATAAGTATTGTACATATTCATAGACAGGGTATCGCCTGTCGGTATGTATACCTCCTTGTAGCGGGCATTCATGAACCAGCGCTCGCCTGATTCCATGCGGCGGCCATCGCCCTTCCTGACAATCTGCATATATACGCCCTTGTCAGGATAGAGGACATATTCATTCCTTGACTTGTCAGGACCGGTCTCCGGATTATTGGTTATGGTATCCTTCATGAACTCCTGCACCGTAATCACGTCTATGTTGTTCGCTGCCAGGAAATCCTCTATTTGCCTGCGTTCACGCTCCTTCTGCTCAGCATATGTCTCTTCATCATCACATGAGACCAGCAGTGAAGGTACTGCCAGCATGAAAAAGGCTGCTGCTGTTAAAAATATATTCTTCATCATTTTCGGAATAGTTGTCTTATACAATCTTCTGTTGACATGGCCCAGGCCTGCATGCCCTTGTGGAACTGCGAAATAGCCTCTTCCATTGTCCCCTGGAATTCTCCGCCCGATGCATTCACATGGCCTCCGCCGCCAAAATTATCCTTGGCAAACCTGTTGCACGGAACAGTTCCGACCGAGCGGACCGATACCTTGATTATGCCATTCTGCTTGTCCTCCCTGAGGAATACCGACATCTTTACGCCTGCTATCTGCAATGGCATGTTTACGAATCCCTCGGTATCACCCTTCCTGTAATCGAACTTCTTGAGGTCCCGGTCGGTGAGCGTTATCAGCGCAGTCGAAGCATCGCGCAGGACCAGCATTCTTTCACTCAGCATGAATCCCTGGAGTTTCAGCCTTGATACAGTGTAGTTGTGATAGACACGCCTGTAAATCAGGTCCTTGTCGACCTCCTTGTCAAGCAGGAGGGCTATTGCCTGGAATATCTGCGGGTTATTGCTGTTGTAGGTGAATGCGCCGGTATCGGTCATCATGCCCGTATAGATGCACTCCGCCACTTCTTTCTCCATGTCGAGATAACCGGCCAGTGCGCATATGAAATGGAAAATCAGTTCAGAGGTCGATGATGCCTCGGGATGTGAAAGTACCACGTCACAGAAATCACCCGGATACGGATGGTGGTCAATCATTATCTTCTTTGCCTTGGAACCGAGTACGCCTGGGCCCACATTGCCAACCCTTCCTATGGTATTATAGTCAAGGCAGCACACCACATCGGCCTCAGATACAAGCGTCTCTGCAATATCGGCATTATCGGAATAGAACACCACGTCAGCGCTGCCGGGCATCCACTCAAGGAAATCAGGAATCCTGTCAGGAAGTACTACCGTGGCCGTTTTCCCCTTGGACTTCAGGTACAGGCACAGGGCAAGTGATGAGCCTATGGCATCACCGTCCGGTGAAATGTGCGATGTTATGACGAAGCGGTCAGCCCACTCCATCCATATTCTGAAATCCGCTATGTCATCGGGGGAAAAGTAATTATTCAGCATTGGGATAGTCTTTTCAAGTCACGAAGATAGTGATTATTTCAATATGATGTTCACCATTGACCACATACTGATTGCCGCAATTACGGCGGCAAGCTGGACAAGACGGTGCGTACGCTGTTCCTTCAGCCACGCGTACACCAGGAACAGTGCCGCGTAATAAGCAAGTAGAGCCGCTTTGGAAACAGGTCCGGTCTCAATCACCGACTGGGGCAGGTCGGCTATCATGTCAACGAAACCGTTGCCGGTGCGGACCAGGTGCGAAAGAATCCATACCGATGCATTCCTGAGTAACGCAACAGGCGATACCAGCCACATGACCACTGACATTGACACCACCAGGAACATTACCGGAATCATAAGCAGGTTGGTCAGGAGGAAATACGTTGAGAAGGTTGAGAACTGTGCCATAATTATGGGGGCAGTCCCAAGCTGGGCAGCCACCGACACCGCTACCAGGTCACGCAGATAGGCCACGGCACGGTTTTCGGTCTTCACCAGGGCGGCAAGCGGCGGTTCAAAAACGAGAATAGAGAGCACTGCACTGAAAGAGAGCTGGAAACTCATGTCAAACAGGGCTGCCGGATCCATGGAGAGTATTGCCAGGGCGGCAAATGCAAGAGTGTTTATGCTCGAGGTATTGCGTTCCGTTATGCGGCATACGGCAATCATGGAAAACATAATGAGAGAACGGGTAATAGAGAGCGGGAAACCAATTACAGCGGCATAGGTCCACATGGTACCCATCACAATGAATTCGCGCAGCCAGCGCAGGGATGGCCTTCTGCGGAATACCGGGAAGAGCAGGTACAGGACCGAGCACATTATTCCCACGTGGAGTCCCGATACCGCCAGCACATGGCTTGCCCCCGATGCCGAATACTTCTCCTTCAGTTCCCCGTCCATGTCACGCTTGTAGCCCAGCGTGACTGCCGATACCACCGAAAGCACTTCGCCCTCCATTCCCCATTCGCGGTATTTGTCAATCAGGCGCTTCCTGACACGTGCCGTAAGTGCACGGTAGCCTACCCGGTCAGGCAGTTCGCCCGCAGTTATCCGGCCACGGTTCACCCATGCCGTGCCCGACCATCCATGGCGGTACAGGTATGATGCATAGTCAAAATCCAGTGATTCTCCGTTTTCCGGACACCGCATGGTACAGTTGAACCGTACCGCCTGCCCTGCCTCAAGAACCGCCATTGCCGAATCCTTGGGAACATACAGTATGACCTTGACATTGTCATACGGTTCACCTGACAGCATTACGTCAAGCCTGTAGCTCTTGGGCTTTTCCTGGGGATAGTCAATCAGGCGGCCCTGAAAGGCAGCATTGCCTGCCGGCCACTCAACGTGGACCCGTTTCATGTTCCCTGAATATATGAGGGCCCCAAGCAATGCGAACATCAGCGAGACTGTAACTCCGAACAGGCGCGAAGTCTTCTCTCCCCAGATGGGAAGAATGCATGTCGCAACAAGAAACAGAGGAAAAATAAGGGCGCACCAAGACAACGCCGCTTCTGCAGAGTTTCCAATGGTATCAGATAATAAAATGCCCCCAATCAGTGGCAAGACCAACCTGACTGAAGGCTGATCATGGAGCTTCAATATATATTATAGTTTTCTGTAAGTCGCTATGACGGCTTCCGGATTATCGGCCTTGAATACGGTGCTGCCCGACACAAGGACATCTACTCCGGCCTGGACAAGGAGCGGGGCAGTTTCATCATTCACGCCTCCATCAACCTGAATGAGGGCCTTTGAACCGGTCTCATTGATGAGCTTGCGCAGTTCCCTTACCTTGTCATATGAGTGTTCAATGAATTTCTGGCCTCCGAATCCCGGATTGACGGTCATGAGCAGAACCATGTCAACATCCCTGATTATATCGGCAAGCATGCATACCGGAGTCGAAGGGTTCAGCGTAACGGCAGCCTTCATGCCATGAGCCTTGATTTCCTGAATGGTACGGTGCAGGTGAACACATGCCTCATAGTGTACATTCAGCGAATAGACACCCAGTTTCTGGAACTGCTCAATGAATTTCTCGGGCTGGACTATCATCAGGTGAACGTCAAGAGGCTTCTTGCATATCCTTGCAACCGATTCCAGTACTGGAAAACCGAAAGAGATATTAGGAACGAAGACTCCGTCCATAATGTCCAGGTGAAGCCAGTCAGCCTCACTGCGGTTAATCATTTCCAGGTCCTTGCGCAGGTCCCCGAAGTCAGCAGACAGTAATGAAGGTGAAACTATCGTACTCATTGCTTTATAAAATCAGTTCATTGAAAAGATTCCGGAATTGCCTGGAAGTTCTCCGGCAACACGGATTGCAGCCGCAAAGTTACGAAGATAATCCAGAGTTGATTCCTTGGGAGCGCCATATGTTGCGCTTTTCAAAGCAGTACGGATAAGTTTTTCAGTAATTGTTCCAGTAGAAGTAGAAGTTTCGTCCATAGGCTGTCATTATTCTGTTTACATACTAAAAACGCAAGCAAAAGAATAATAGTATATGGAAGAGCAGTTTTTTTATGTTAAAATTGCAACCTGGTTTTCAGGATTACAGTAAAACGGGAAATCAGTCTGCAAGAGTCAGTTCCATGCTCTTTTCAGCGGCCATGCGGCGTATGTTCAGCAGGGCATATCTCATTCTTCCAAGGGCGGTGTTGATTGACACCCCGGTAATTTCGGCAATCTCCTTGAAACTGAGGTCCTGGTAGTAACGCATGAATACCACTTCGCGCTGGTTGTCAGGCAGCATTCTCACCAGGGAGCGGATTTCCCTGAGTGTCTGGTCATTCACCATGCTGTCCTCTATCGTACTCTCTGCCAGGCTCATGTCATTGAGAATGTCATATTCCTGGGAGTCCGATGATACGGTATTGTCATTTCTTTCCTGGCGGAAGCAGTCTATCATAAGGTTATGGGCAATACGCGTAAGCCAGGCACCGAACTTGCCGTTGCCGCTGTATGCTCCCTTCTGAAGTGTTATGATTGCCTTTACGAATGTCTCCTGCAGTATGTCATCGGCAAGGTCAGCATTGCGTACAATGTAATTGATGTACGAATACAACTTGTCCTTATAACGGTTCAACAGGATATTGAACGCCTCAACGTTTCCTTTTGAATAGAGAGTGGCCAACATGTCGTCGGTCATCTGATTCAGATTCTGCATTACTTCTACTGTTTAAATTACTGGAGTAAGCGTTCAATCAATAGGCGTTCTTCTTTTTGAATTGTTTTACAGGCGTCAAAGATAAGGACAGAATAGTGAATTTTCAAAGACAAAATCCAATTTTAACACTTTTCACCCCCTACAATTCCATCCGTCAACGGAAAAACCGCACAAAAATGCGTTCACAGGCATTCTTTTCTTGCCGGCAATCTGGACTTCCTGAACTGATATCCAGCCATCGGCTGCCGATATGTGCATGTAGCTGCGGCCGTCGCTGCGCACCTGGCCTGGTTCTGCCGGGGTTCCGCCGGCAACTGAGGCCTGAAAGATCTTGAAATCGGCCTGCCTGCCATCAGGAGAATTGAGTACGGTCCATGCTGCCGGGTACGGCGAAAGACCGCGTATGAAATCATTTACGCTGGCCGATGGCTGGTTCCAGTCAATCCTGCAGGTCTCCTTGAAAATCTTCGGAGCCGGACGCAACTCGGAATCGGCAAATTCGGCCTGTGGTTTGGGGCTGACATTGCCCGAGAGTATGTCATCGACCGTACGGCATACCAGTTCGGCGCCAAGGTACATAAGCTTGTCATGAAGCGTACCGGCATTGTCCTCCGGTTCTATTGCAACCTTTTCCTGGTGGATAATGTCACCCGTATCAATGTCATGCTTTAGGAAAAATGTGGTAATTCCGCTCTCCTTGTCGCCGTTGATTACAGCCCAGTTGATAGGCGCAGCACCGCGGTACTGCGGAAGAAGGGAGGCGTGCAAGTTGAAGGTTCCCATGGGCGGCATGCTCCACACGACTTCGGGCAGCATTCTGAAAGCCACTACAATCTGAAGGTCAGCCTTCAGGGCTGCAAGTTCTGCCAGGAATGCCGGATCCTTGAGCTTTTCGGGCTGCAGCACCGGAATGCCGGCCTCAACAGCATACTTCTTGACAGGACTTGCCTGCAGCACGCTGCCATGACGGCCCATGGGCTTGTCAGGCATGGTAATCACACCGACTATATTGTATCCGTTTTCCACAAGTTTCCTCAGGGAATGCTCTGCAAAATCGGGCGTTCCCATATATACAATCCTGAGATCTTTCTTTTCCATAACCTATACTGACAGTTCAGCTTATTCTTCAGACAGTTCCAGCAGGACCTGCCTGTATGAATTGAATATCTTTGACTTTGATACAAAGCCTACGTATTTTCCGTTCTCATCCTCAACCGGGAGATTCCAGGAACCGGTCTCATCGAACTTCTTCATTACCACATCCATCGGGTCATTGACCGACAGTATGGCAGGTGGCATTTCCATGAGTTTCTGGACCAGGAACCTGTGGTAAAGTTCCTGACGGAACATGATGTTCCTTATGCTCTCCAGGCTGACCACTCCAAGCAGGTGTCCCTCAGTGTCAAGCACAGGGAACAGGTTTCTCTTCGAGCGGGCAATGGTATTGACCAGCTTGCCCAGGTCCATCTCGGGACTAACCGGAAGGAATTCATTCTCAATAACATTGTCCATGCTCATGAGTAGCAGTACTGACTGGTCCTTGTGGTGGGTCATCAGTTCACCCTTCTGGGCCAGTCGCATGGAGTAGATGCTGTGCGGCTGGAACAGGCGGATTGTCAGGTACGATACAATCGACACCATCATGAGCGGCAGGAACATGCTGTATCCACCGGTCAGCTCGGCAATCAGGAAGGTACCCGTAAGCGGTGCGTGCATTACGCCCGACATGAGTCCTGCCATTCCGAAAAGGGCAAAATTCTGGACCGATACATTGACATCGGGCAGTATCAGGCAGAGCGATTCGGCGAATACGAAACCCGTTATGCAGCCCAGGAAAAGGCTTGGGGCAAATATACCGCCACAGCCTCCGCCGGCATTGGTTGCGGTCGATGCAAACACCTTGGTCAGTACGACCAGGACCAGATATATGAGTATGCTTCCGCCATAGAAGAATGATCCCTCAAGCACTTCGGCACTGTTCCGGTTGGCATCGAGAAGAGTAGTAATGGTGTCATAGCCTTCACCGTAGAGCGACGGGAACAGGAACAGCAGCACGCTAAGCACTACTGCGCTAATTCCGAACTTGACCCACGGATTGGTGAATTTGCGGAACCAGGTCTCGAACCAGTGCATTGTCGATGAGAAATAGAGCGATACCAGTCCGCACACAATGCCGAGCACCAGTACGTATGGAATCCTGGCCAGGTCGAAGTCATGGCCCGACACGAAATGGAACAGGGCATCGGGGCCCGTGACGATATATGATATTGTTGCGGCTGTCACCGATGAAACCAGCAACGGCAGAAGCGAGCCCATGCTCAGGTCAAACATAAGGACCTCAAGCACGAACACCAGTCCTGCAATCGGGGCCTTGAAGATACCTGCAACTGCACCGGCCGAACCGCATCCGACCAGCAGCATCAGGGTCTTGTGCTCCATCTTGAACATACGGCCTATGTTCGAGCCTATGGCCGAACCCGTCAGCACTATAGGGGCCTCGGCACCGACCGAACCGCCCATACCGATGGTAATGGCACTGGCAATCACCGACGAGTACATGTTGTGAGGCTTTATGCGCCCGTTCTTCTTGGAAAGCGCGTAGAGAATCTTTGTTACTCCATGGCCTATGTCATCACGCACTACATAGCGTATGAAGAGTCCCGACAGGAATATGCCTATGACCGGATAGAGCAGAAGACTGTAGTTCTCCTGCGAAATGCTGAATCCGCTTGTCAGGAACTCCTTGATGAATTCAATCAGAAACTTCAGTATAATGGCCACTGCCGATGTAGCCACACCAACCATGAAACTCAGTATAAGAATAAACTGACGCTGGTTAATGTGCCCCTCCCTCCACAGGTTGAACCTGTTCAGAAGGCTATCCGTCTTGTTATCGCTGCCGCTCATATTCTATTCCCTGATAATTTTTACCAGTCCGCCGCTCCCCAGCTTTACTATGCTTGAGGGAAGCGCACCCGACCTTTCATTCTGCCTGTATGACACAATATAGTCTACGGCATTCCTTATCTCTTCCGATATTTCCGAAAAATTCCTTGGCGCCGGTTCTCCGCTGATATTGGCGGAAGTCGATACAACGGCACCTCCAAAACGTGCGCAAAGGCTCTTGGAAAACTCCTCGCCAGTCACCCTTATGCCCGCGCTACCGTCTTCGGCAAGAAGTTCCGGGGCCACGTTCCTGACATTGTCATAAACAATGGTGATGGGCTTTTCCGACATATCCATCAGGTCATAAGCCACATCGGGAACTTCAGGGACATAATATCCAAGCTTAGCATCGGAATCCAGGAGTGACAGCATGGACTTGCTGTCATCACGCCTCTTGATTTCAAAAATCCTGCGGACAGCCTGCGAATTGGCCGCATCGCAGCCCAGTCCCCATATGGTATCGGTCGGATAAAGAATAACTCCACCCTTCCTGAGGACCTCGACTGCCTTCCTGACATCTTCAGCGTACTCCTTCATCAGAATTCACTTGTAAAATGGAACTTTATATGCTTGAAGTCAATCTGTGCCATCTGCAGCACATAGCCGCTGTCGGCCAGGAACACGTCACGACCCTCCATATCGGTAGCCATGAACTGGTACTTGCGCTTCTTGAAGGCCTCAAGCTCAGCTTGGTCATCGCTTTCAATCCAGCAAGCCTTGTACAGGCTGGCTGGTTCCCAGCGGCAGGTTGCATTATATTCATGCTCCAGACGGTACTGGATAACCTCAAACTGAAGCTGTCCTACAGTTCCAACAAGCTTGCGGCCGTTGAACTGGTTAGTAAACATCTGGGCAACACCCTCGCCCATCAGCTGGTCCAGACCCTTGGCAAGCTGCTTGGCACGCATGGGGTCAGCATTTTCAACATACTTGAACATCTCAGGAGAGAAGCTTGGCAGGCCACGGAAATGCAGCTGCTCACCCTGTGTCAGGGTATCGCCAATCTTGAAGTTTCCGGTATCGGGCAGACCAACTATATCGCCCGGCCATGCCTCTTCAATAGTGCTCTTGCGCTGCGCCATGAACTGTGTAGGCGAAGAGAACCTGAATGTCTTGCCCAGACGAATGTGCTGGTAAGGCTCATTCCTCACGAACTTGCCCGAGCAGACCTTGCAGAATGCTACTGAAGAACGGTGATTCGGGTCAATATTGGCCGTAATCTTGAATATGAAACCGGTAAACTTGCTCTCTTCGGGCCTGACCTCACGTTCTTCGGCCATGGTTGGGCGCGGACTCGGAGCAATCTTGACAAAGCAGTTAAGCAGTTCCTGCACGCCGAAATTGTTCAGGGCAGAACCAAAGAAAACCGGAGCCAGATGACCGTCCAGATAGGCCTGATGGTCAAACGGTTCATATACTCCGTCAATCAGTTCCAGGTCAGAACGCAGCTTTTCAGCCTCACGGTCACCAATCTGTGCCTCAAGTTCCTGGCTGTTTACATCGACCTCGACCTTCTCCGTAACAGTCTGCTTGCTTGGAGTATAGAGGTCAAGCCGCTGTTCATATATATTGTAGACACCCTTGAAGCGGGCGCCCTTTTCAATTGGCCAGCTCAGCGGGCGTACATGTATCTGCAGTTCCTCCTCAAGTTCGTCCAGCAGGTCAAACGGATCATTACCCTCACGGTCCATCTTGTTCACGAAGACAATCACCGGAGTGTTCCTCATGCGGCACACCTCCATGAGTTTCCTTGTCTGGAGCTCAACACCCTTGGCGCTGTCAATCACAATGATAACACTGTCAACAGCAGTCAGCGTGCGGAAAGTATCCTCGGCAAAGTCCTGGTGACCCGGGGTATCGAGAATATTTATCTTGTAATCCTGATAATCGAATTCCATCACTGATGTGGTAACCGAAATACCACGCTGCTTTTCAATATCCATCCAGTCCGATGTAGCAGTCTTGCGTATCTTGTTGGACTTTACAGCTCCGGCTACCTGAATCTGGCCGCCAAAAAGCAGCAGCTTCTCGGTCAAGGTAGTCTTACCGGCATCAGGGTGCGATACAATCGCAAAAGTTCTTCTTCTTTCTATTTCTTCCATATCTGTTCTTAATCCAATTCCAGTGTTCCGGCCTTCTCCTCACTATAATAGGCCGCCAGTCTTCCCAGAAAGCCCGATACTGCAATTACGGCCTTCAGGGTAGCCTGGGATATCTCTTTTTTCTGCAATCTGAGCATCCATACTCCATACATCAGCTCAAAGCAGTCACGTATCTCGTTATTGCCGGTATCACCGTTCTTCTGGCGGAATTCAACAATGAGCGGCAACACCTTATAATATATATCCCTGTATTCAGCATGCTTCGATGATTCCATAAGGCGGCCATGCAGGTCATCAAGCAGAATCAGTACATTCTCATTTATCTGCAGATGCCCCTTTTCGCGCTTATCTTCCTCAATCATCATCCTTACCAGGTCAGAGTACCACTGTTTCCACTCCTGCCTGACCTCATCACTGCATTGCGACTGGCTGATAATTGCCCCATACAGCCGCTCCTCATCGAGTCCGGCAGCCCTTATGGTATCTTCAACCTGCCACATGTACAGCAGATATTCGGCTATGTTTTTCTTTCTCAGTTCTCCCGATACCAACATATCTATCAAATTACCAAAGTAACCAGCCAGATGACCGATGCCACTATCAGGGCGGTTCCCATAACCCTGTTTATCATCCAGATACCCTTCAGCGAGAAGCGGTTTCTCAGCTTGTTTATCACGAATGAAAGGGAAAACCACCATAGCACATCACCCCATATGGCCGATGTCAGCAAAATTCCCTTCAGTCCTGCGGAGAGTTCATCGGCTCCGAATGAGAAGAAGGCAAACATGCCCATGTATATGAAAACTACAAGCGGATTCACTATTGCCACCAGCAATCCTGTTGCCGTATATTGCGGCAAGGAATCTCTCCTTACGCTTTCTTCCTTTGAATTGGAAAGCGGATTGTTCCTGCAGGTCGATACGCCAAAGCAGAATAGCAGTCCGCACCCAATGAGCTTCACAATGAACGAGATTGTCGGGTCTTCCAGGTAGCCAATAACCAGAGACAGGCAAAGCATGGTCACCATTATGTAAATGGTATCACTCAAAGTCACTCCCATTCCGGTCAGGAATCCCCTGAGCCTGCCCTTCGAGAGGGTACGCTGAATGACAAGCACCCCCGACGGTCCCGTCGGGGCTGCTGCCAGAAAACCCATTGCCAAACCCTTGAGAACCAGCTCAAGGATTGATACTTCATTCATCAGTACGTCTCTTTCCAAATGCCAGGTTCAGGCCAACACTTACATTCAGTCCGAAGTCATTCAACGGAATGTACTGTGGATTAACCTGAGCCTTCAGGTTGTCAACTGCCACGAAGAAATTCAGCGTGCGCGGATGCACGTCTACTACAAAGCCAAATACAGAACCCATAGTTGACAGGCCCACGTTGCCCGACAGCGCAAACCATCTGCATGGAGTAACTGAAAGCGAAGTGCGTGACTCGGCATACTTCCACAGTCCGGTCCTGTAGGTCAGGAGCTCGCCCACTGACAGCATTGGCAGGAACGGCAGCTCATATTCAGCGCCAAGCCTCATGGTGGCATTCAGTGCAATTGACTCACTGCCTCCGGCACTGGTCTGGTACAGCTTGATCATATCCTTGAAATCACTCTCAAGCTCATCAATCAGATTCTGTTCGCTCTCGCCGTCCGATGTAACATCATAGTCATTGAAACCGTCAAAGGTGATATACTCGGTATTGTTTGTCTTATAGCCTGTAACATCATTCCACTTAATCATGCCAAGGTCTGTCAGAGAGGCCGATACCTTGAGTCCCTCCAGCAAACCGTCGAAGGTGTAAACGGCTCCAAGGTCAGCTGCAAGGCCATAGCTTGAAGGAATCTTGAATTCGTAACCGTCAAATCCGTCAACCACGCCGTCTTCATCATAAGTGAACATGGCGCCTGGTGCCGAAACCCTGGCATAGGCATTGGTACGGACCTTCCAGCTGTCATCGGAAAGGCGGGCATCAATCTCATTGACTGTCAGGTCAACATATTCCAAGCCCAGCAGGAACTTTACAGCTGCACCGATTGACAGGTTGTCAGTAATCTTATGGGAATGCGTAATGGCTGCTTCGGCATAGGTAATAGAACTGACATTGGTATTGTTGATCATGTAGTCACCACTTGAAAGGCTGGCCTTCATGAAACCGAAGAGTTCCTTGGGTATGCTTATTCCCTCACTGTTCCTAAGTTTCACGCCAAATGAAGTGTAACCGTTCTTGCCGCGCACGCCCAGTGCGAGAATGTCCATGTTGAGACCCATGTTGACCTGGGCTGCACCCGGAAACGCATTCATGAACTGGCTGTAGCTTATGTCAGGGCTCATGAATGTAGTCAGCATGCCTGGCTTTGACTTGGAATCGAACAGGAAGTTCGACAGGCCCACTGAGCTCTGGGCATTCAGGTTAAGATTGCTCAGTACGGGAACTGCAAGGTACAGTCCGCGTTCCGGTTCAAATGCCGGGTTCAGCTGATAGCGCTGGGTTGAACCCTCAAGGAAATACATGGAACTTGAAGTCTGGGCAATTGACATTGCCGGAAAGAGCAGCACTGCAGCTGCAATCAGGGACTTCTTAATTGGATTTGTCATATTCATAACTATATCTCTTTGAAGGTTTCTTATTCTTTGTCAATAGTGTCGGTAAAATCTACAACTATGCCCTCGGGGAACTTCAGGACCACATCCTTCAGCCATACATACTGTCCCTTGGCAAGGGCAGAACCGTCGGCAGAATTACCGGAATCAAGCGAAGCGCTTATCTTGAGCGCATCAAGAACTGCCAGGGCGCCGTTCTTGGCCGATACGGAGAGAACCACATCGGAAACGGTACCGGCCTTGTCACCTGGCTTGACCTCACATGTTCCAACTTTTATGTCCTTTATCTCACGGCCATTGGCATCAAGTGCTACTGCCGAAACAGTTATTCCGAACGGAACTGTGCTCTCAAGCTTGGCTGTAATCATTATCGAAGCATCGCCAACCATGTCGGAAATATCCTCAAGCTGCTCTGCCAGGTCGGCAATGGTATCGGAATACTCGAAATGAACATTTTCAAAAGAGAGCGGTATGGTTACGTTGTAGCTGCCTGCAACTGACAGCTCACGTGTCAGGTCAATGTAATGGTTCACCGACTGGTCGGCATCGACAGTCAGGTCGAAGAATATTGAATCAGGAATAGTTGTCATCAGGTCTGACAGATTGGCTATCCTTACGAATACGCTGTCCCTTGATTCTGGAACAGTTCTCTGGCTTGAGTAGATGATAATCTTTATGTTGCGTGAATCGGCAAGTGAGTCACAGGCCGGTATCCTTATGGTACCGCCCTCCGGCTTTACGTCGCGGGCTATCCAGTTGCCCTTGTCATCCTTTGAAGAGAGGGATATTCCGGCAACCATTGGGATTGTGACTGAACTTGTCAGGTCAAGCACGAGTTCCGGGTCGCTCAGGCTCAGTGAATTCTCTCCGTCCTTCATGAAATCAAGGTCTTCACCCAGTGACAGGCCCACAGCCTGGTGAATGTCATCAATTGACGGTGTGAACTTGCCGTAAACGGCCTTAACCTCAATCGGGTCTATAGTGATGCTCGGCTTGACCGATACATCTTCCAGTTCATTGCTGTTCACAACGAAATTGTCGGCATTGATGCCACCCTCTATCCTGACCTTCAGGTCCTCAAGTACAAGACGGCCGTTCTTGGTCTCAACATAGTCGTCAAATTCAATGCCCGATATCTTCAGTCCAGCAATGACGAATCCATCGCCTTCCATTTCCGAAGCGTTCAGGCTGCCGTCAATCCTGAGCAGGCTGCTGCCCAGCACCTGTACCCTGCTGTCAGAACCGGAATACTCCATCTTTATGAAGTCTGGGAATTCTATCCTTACATCCGAGAATGCAAGTTCCGGCAATGATTCAGGAATACCGCAGAATTCCAGCCTTACGTCAACTCCTGAAGGCTTTACCAGGTCAATTCTCTTGAGAGACTTCACTGACTTGTCAATATTCTCATCAATTGTGATGGTAGTTGAGTCCTTGATTTCAGTTGAGATGGCATCGGTCACCAGTTCCGCATTGTCAACCTCAAGTGAGCCCCATACGGAAACGTTGAAGTTGCGGTTGCCCAGATTCTCGACAGCCTGGAGTCCCAGTCCGTCCTGGGCTGCAATCACTGCAGTTCCACCGTAACCTACTGTGTTCGGAATTGTCATGCTCTTGGTATCCTTGTCAATGACATATCCGCTCAGGTCAATTGACTTGACCTTGAGTTCAATTGTATGTCCGGCAGCCTTGGAGAGGTCTATCACAAGCTTGCCCGGAGTTTGGGCATCCCATTTTCCGGCAGTTGCACCGTTCTCGTCAACGCAGCTGTTGGCAAATTCCATGTTTGACTGGAACTGCATGTATGCCTCGCCCTCTTCTGAAGAGAAGCTGAATGGATCAAGGCCAAGGTCTGAAACTGACAGGTAAATCTTGCTGGTTTCAGAATTGAACGCAAGCTTCTTTATTGATGATATGCCATCCATTCCAGTTACCTTGTAGGACGATGATATGCTGGCATTGCCTACCTCAAAATTCACGGCCTTGGTGTCAACGCTGACTTCTGCCAGTGAAAGGGTCTCGTCAATGCCTACTCCCACCTTGAAGGTGCGGGTTCCTGTATAGTTGACTTCACCCTGGACATTGAGAGAGAGTGAATACTTGATTTCGTCGTTGTACTCAATCTTGCCAGTGTATGAAGAGAAATCGGCATTGCTTACCGTGAATGCCACAGGAAGTGTGGTGTTGCCTGCGCTCAGTCCGCTAATCTGCGCACCGGATATGCTCAGGACGTTGCCTGCAACTGTAACGCATGACGGACTGATGAATGCATCGAGTGCATCGCTCTTCTGGACAGTGAAGTTCGATGGGAACACAATGCTCAGGGCATCAATGGTAACCACCGGATCATTTACCAGGCTGTACACGCCTGACATGTCTACATTGAGCAGCATGGTCTGGCCTGCCTTTGAGTACTTTGACGGTCCGAACCATACATTGTTGAGCCTGCTCACCTTGTCAGGAAGGGTATAGTCAAACTGGAATCCTATTGTCTGCTCGTCAATAGTGACCGGAACGTTCACCGGTATGGCAGAACCTGTACCAGGAACACTGTATGAAGGGCTCTCATAAGAACTCCTGATTGCCGGGAACTTATCGTTGATGGCATCGATGTTGACCGATGAAATCTCAACGATTGTGCCGTCATCAACCTTCGGGACCGTAATATCATCGGGGGTCGGGTTGTCGAATGATGTACTGAGCTCATTGATTGACGGGCTTGGAATGTTTATCAGGATCTTGTCAATGTTCACCTTGACATCGTCAATTTTGTCGCTCATGGTGAAGCCGTAGACTCCGCCAGGCAATGTATCAAGGTCTATTTCACCGTCACCGACCTTCAGCAGCGAATCCACATAGATTTTACTGAGACTGCCTATCGGCACTGACACACCGCCTGCACCTATCTGCATGTCCAGGCTGATATCCTTGTTCAGGTCCAGCTCATCGGACTTGGTAATGCAGGAATTAAGACCTGCCGACGCCAGTAACAGCATGCAAGCAGTAATTTGACTACCTCTGTTCATAATAGTTGTGTTGTTTGTTATTCATCTTTGTTTTCCGGCTTCCTGTGTATTACCACGCGGATTGCCGATATTCTCCTGTCTTTTTTCTCTATGACCTTGAAGCGTATGTCACCGCATTCAAACTCTTCGTCCTTCTTTGGGAAGTCGCCTTTCATTTCCAGCAGCCATCCCGCCAGGGTATCGGCCTCACCGGTCATGTCGGCATAGTCACTCTCATCAAGGTCAACAGTCTTGAAGAAGTCGGGAAGCTGAGTTTTGCCCTCGAAAAGATAGGTATCACGCCCTACCTTCCTGTAACTGACGGAATCTTCATCGAACTCGTCATTTATTTCGCCCAGAATCTCCTCAATGATATCTTCCAGTGTAGCCAGTCCGCGCGTTCCGCCGAATTCATCGACCACAATGGCCATGTGTATGCGTCCGGTCTGGAAATCGTGGAGCAAGTCAACCACCTTGCGGGTTTCCGGCACGAAGAATGCCGGCCTGACCAGTGACTGCCACCGGAATCCCTCGCCCTTCTCAAGGTAAGGAATGAGGTCCTTTATGTAGAGTATGCCCTTTATGTTGTCCGATGTCCCTGAATAGACCGGGACACGCGAATAGAAATTCTCTTCAATGCACTTCATTACGGCCGGGAACGGAGCCTTGATGTCAAGCATGACCATATCCACGCGTGACGTCATGATGTCAACCACCGTCTCGTCACCGAAACGGATTACGCCCTCAAGCATCTCCTGCTCATCCTTGATTTCCGATGAATCGGTCAGCTCAAGCGCATGCTCCAGCTGGTCAACCGAAATGGAGATGTTCTTTTCCTTCACCATGCGGCCGGTAATCTTCTTGGAACTCATCAGCAGCGATGCTGCCGGACGGAACAGTGCCACCGCTCCCGAAAGGAACGGCGCGACCCTGCGGCTGAACGACAGCGCGTTGTGTGAAGAATAGAGCTTGGGCATGATTTCTCCGCAGAGAAGCAGTATGAAAGTAAGCAGGACCGTAATGACAATGAACTCAAGCCACACGGAATTGCCGAAATCAATCATCTGCGACAGTGAGAGGTCCAGCAGGAGAATTATGGCAACATTGACCAGGTTGTTGGTAATGAGTATGGTCGCCAGCAGCCTTTCCGAATCGGACAGGAGCTTGCCCACCCTGCTGTCTGCAGGAGTCTCCTCATTGTTCACCTTTTCGAGCTCTTCGGGGGACAATGCGAAAAACGCCGTCTCGGAAGCCGATACAAGTCCCGATACAATAATAAGAAGCAGGGCCGTCATCAGAGCGATGACGGTCCCGATGGAAGGAGCATTGAAATGCACGGCTGCATTCAATGCATAGGCTGTTGTCAGAAAAAACGTTTCGATAAAGCTTTCTGTTATTCGTTAAAAAGGCATGCCACCGCCTGTCGGCTGCTGCGGAGACTGTGGGGCCGGCTGTGGGGCGGCCGATGCATCAGCACCCCTTGAAGTACGCGGTGACAGCATTTCCATGCTCTCCACGAAAACTTCAGTTATGTAGCGTCGGACTCCGTTCTGGTCGTCATAGCTGCGTGTCCTCAGGCTTCCCTCCACATAGAGCCTGTCACCCTTGTGGACGAACTTTTCGACTGTTTCGGCCAATCCGCGCCAAAACACGAGATTGTGCCACTCTGTTCTCTCTGGTACTTGTGTTCCATTCTGTGTGGTATAGCCGCGGTCTGTAGTCGCGAGCGTAAGATTAGCCACACAAACGTGGTTATCCAGATACCTCACATCCGGATCCTTTCCCACATTTCCTAGTAAAATCACTTTGTTTACTGACATAGTAATGGTATTAAATAATTAATCACTGCAAATATAATAAATATGGATAGACAACTCCAAACTTGAGCATCGTATTTTTCGGCCGTAGCAGAAAAGACTAAAAAAAGATCGGTAACTATTTTGAAAATCACTAAAATGCGCTACATTTGCAGTCCGAAAAAGAGAAGAATACAAAAGATTATGACAAAAGCAGAAGTAGTCAGCGAGATAGCAAAGAAGACCGGCATCGACAAGACCGATGTACTCGCTTGTGTAGAGAGTTTCATGGAGGTAGTTAAGGATTCACTCGAGCAGGAAGAGAACGTATATCTCAGAGGTTTCGGCAGCTTCATCGTTAAGAAGAGAGCAGCCAAGGCTGCACGTGACATTCTCAAGAACACTACAATCACAGTTCCTGAGCACAACATTCCAGCATTCAAGCCAGCAAAGACATTTGCACTCTCAGTAAGAAAGTAATTAACCTTTAAATATTATTAACTATGCCAAGCGGTAAGAAGAAGAAAAGACATAAGATGTCTACTCACAAGCGCAAAAAGAGACTGAGAAAGAACAGACATAAGAGCAAATAAGTTGTCTGACTCACAGATTTCAAAGAACAAACTCGCCGTGAAACCTATCCAGCTTGTTTGTTCTTTGTTTTAACCACCAATCAAAAGCCAATGATAAGCGAACTCACAGTTGATGTACAGCCTGAAAGCATACAGATAGCCATTACCGAGGACCATAACCTGGTTGAATACCAGAAGGAGAACCGGGAAATGACCTTTTCTGTAGGCAATGTATATCTGGGCAGGGTCAAGAAGATCATGCCCGGGCTCAACGCGTGTTTCGTTGACATTGGTTCTGAAAAGGAAGCTTTCCTGCACTACCAGGACCTTGGTTCGAACTTCAATTCCATCAAGAAGTACCTTAAGCAGGTCAGGAGCAACCGCAAGAAACTGGTCCCATTCTCAAAGGCCACCCAGATGCCCGGTCCCTGTTCGGAAGACAACATTTCGACCGTAATGGAACAGGGCGATGAAATACTGGTACAGATAACCAAGGAACCAATCTCCACCAAGGGACCGCGCCTGACCGGTGAAATTTCATTCGCTGGCAGGTTTCTGGTACTGATTCCATTTACAGAAAAGGTATCAATTTCATCAAAGATCGCAGCAGCCGAAGAGAGAAGCAGGCTGAAGCAGCTCATCCAGAGCATCAAGCCCAAGAACTGCGGAGTCATTGTACGCACAGTAGCCGAAGGCAAGCGGGTTGCCGAACTCGACAACGAGCTGCAGACCCTCTACCGCAAGTGGGAAGAGAGCGTAATTGCAGCCCAGCAGGCCGAAAAGTCAATAGCCCTTGTAGGTGAAGAGACCAGCCGCACCATTGCCATTCTCAGGGACATGCTGAATTCAACATACGAATCCATCCATGTCAATGACGAGAAGACCTACAATGAAATACGCGACTACGTATCACTGGTTGACCCCGAGAAGGTTGGCATAGTAAAGCTGTACAATGGTGAACTGCCCATCTTTGACAACTTTGCAATAACAAAGCAGATCAAGTCTTCGTTCGGCAGGATTGTCTCATACAAGGGAGGCGCCTACCTGATAATTGAGCACACCGAAGCCCTGCATGTGGTCGATGTCAACAGCGGACACCGCATGAAATCGGGAACACAGGAAGAGAATGCCCTGGAAGTCAACCTGGGAGCCGCCGACGAACTGGCCAGACAGCTCAGGCTCAGGGATATGGGCGGTATCATTGTAGTTGACTTCATCGACATGAACCTGGCCGAAGACCGGCAGAAACTGTACGAGCGCATGTGCAAGAACATGGACCGTGACCGTGCCAAGCACAACATACTGCCGCTCAGCAAATTCGGACTCATGCAGATAACGCGCCAGCGCGTCCGCCCAGTCATGGACATTGAAGTTGACGAGACATGCCCCACCTGCCAGGGAAAGGGCAAGATAAAGCCGTCTATCCTGTTTACCGACCAGCTGGAAGAAAAGGTAGAATACGTATCGGGAACCCTGAACATCAGCAAGTTCAGGCTGCACGTCCATCCTTATGTATCGGCCTACATCCATCAGGGACTGCCCTCGCTGAAGACACGCTGGAAAATGAAGTACGGTCTGGGCGTACGTGTCATACCCGACCAGAGCCTGCCGTTCCTCTCATACAGGTTCGTCGACATGAAGGGCAAGGAAATTGACCTGAACCCACAGAGAGAAGAACAGGGTACCGAATGATACCCTGCCCCACCTTATCATAGATTTCTTTATTAGTATTTCCTGATAATTGTCAGCGTAATTTCAGCGACATCCCCACTGTCAGTGGATTCTCTTCGCCCAGTTTGTTGCGCTTTTCAAGAGACTTTACCCTGACTCCGTACATCTGGGCTATTTCCCACAAACTCTCACCGCGCGATACTATGTGGACCGGAGTTTCGCGCTGGGCACGGTTCTTTTTCTTCTCAAGGAAAATCATGCAACCGGCAGGCGGAACGAAATCACGGTTCACCTCATTGTAATTGCGCAGCTTCATCTGCGATATGCCGAATTCGCGCGCAATATCCTTTATGGTTTCATTGTTCTCCAGCTTCACGCAGTAGATTCCGTTCACCACAAGCTTATGGTGAAGCAGCTTGCCGGTCTTGGGCTGGCGGCCTCCGTTGTCATAGCGGTCTAGCCCATACCTCTCAATCAGTCCTATCAGATTATCGGCATACGTTGGACTGGTAGCATAACCGGCCTTCTTCAGGCCCCTGGCCCACCCCTTGTAGTCAGTCGCCGAAAGTTCGAAAAGTTCAGCATAGCGCGACCCGTTCACCAGGAACAGCGAATGGTCCTCAAAAGACTCCTTTGCGCTTGAGTAAACCCTGAAGCACTCATTTTCCCTGTCATCGTCCTGGGTCATGGTCTTTCCCTTCCAGCCATTGTGGCACTTTATGCCGAAATGGTTGTTTCCCTTGACAGCCAGAGTGCTGCGTCCGGAATTCGATTCAAGTATGCCCTGGGCAAGCGTGATGCTGGCCGGAATGCCGTACTTTTCCATCTGGTCCATTGCCATGTCACAGTACTGGGCAATGTAGTCATATTGCGGATTGCCTGTCCCTGCCTGGGTTGCAGGAACTGCCGTTTTTGTCACTGATGAGCAGGAGAGCATGAACGACAGCACCACTGATGGAACTGCCAGCCTGAAAAAAGAGAACTTATTTTCCATAATGTCGCGAAGATAAGCCAAATCATCAGAATGATGCAACTTGTTGCCGAAAAAAAAGAGTAACTTCGCACCAACAGAAAAGCGACCGTTATGAAAGAGTTGAGCATGACCATCAATTGGAAGGAAATCAGGGAGAACGAACTTGAAGCATCGGACAGGAAACTGGTCGAAGCAGCCAAGAAAGCCACCGACGGCAGTTATTCACCATATTCAGGATTCAGGGTCGGAGCCGCACTGCTGCTTGAAGACGGTACTGTCGTAACCGGAAGCAACCAGGAAAATGCCGCATACCCATCGGGACTGTGCGCCGAACGCTGTGCCCTGTTCGCAGCCTCACACCAGCACCCGGGAAAGGCCGTACTGGCACTTGCCATTGCTGCCAGGAAGGACAACACCTACACAACCAGCCCGGTCACCCCTTGCGGAGCCTGCCGCCAGGTCATTGCCGAAACCGAGTCAATATCGGGAAAACCCATCCGTTTCATTCTCTACGGCACCAGCCACACCCTGGTACTGACAGACGGAATCAAGACTCTACTGCCATTCTGCTTCGGTTCCGATGCACTTACTGACACTGTGTCACAATCGGAATAAGTGGCAGAGGTTTTGTTATATTCCAAGGGAAAGGAAAAATGAAAATCTGGAATAATAAAAGGAGATCAACCAATATGGCAAACCAGGATAAGAAGGAAAAAGAAGAGAAAAGCGCCGGCATTGAAGAGGGCGTAATGAACGAAACCGTTACCAGCGCCGATGAAGCCGCACAGGACGGACAGCAGGAAAACGCCCAGGAACCCGCAGCCGAAGAGACCATTGAGGAAAAGCTTGCACAGGCCGATGCCAGGTGCGCTGACCTTCAGGACAAGCTGCTCAGGCAGATGGCAGAATTTGACAACTACAGGAAACGCACCATAAAGGAAAAATCCGAACTGATAAAGACCGCATCGGCCGATGTGATTGAAGACATCCTGCCTGTAATTGACGACCTTGAAAGAGCGCTTGCCAATGCCGCAAAGTCACAGGATTTCCAGGCACTCAACGAAGGCCTGGGACTGATATACAACAAGCTCATGCACACCCTGGAACAGAAGGGACTCAAGAAGATAGCCCCCAAGAATGAGCCATTTGACACCGATTTCCATGAAGCAATCGCAATGATTCCGGCCCCGAGCGATGACGTGAAAGGCCTGGTCATAGACTGTGCTATTGACGGATACATGTTGAACGACAAGGTTCTGCGCCACGCAAAGGTCGCAGTAGCCCAGTAAACGCTGCAAGAATATGGCAAAGAGAGATTATTATGAAGTCCTTGAGGTCAGCAAGACCGCAAGTGCCGATGAAATAAAGAAGGCCTACAGGAAAAAGGCCATCCAATACCATCCTGACAAGAACCCGGGCGACAAGGAGGCCGAAGAGAAGTTCAAGGAGGCTGCCGAGGCATACGATGTGCTTAGCAACCCCGACAAGCGTGCCAAGTATGACCAGTTCGGCTTTGACGGACTGAATGCAGGTGCCGGCGGATTCGGAGGAGGCGGATTCGGAGGATTCTCGGGCCAGGGCATGTCAATGGACGACATCTTCTCAATGTTCGGTGATATATTCGGCGGAGGCGGCGGATTCTCGGGCGGATTCGGCGGCAGCCGTCAGCGCGGCGAGCGCAAGTTCCGCGGAGCCGACATAAGGATAAAGGTTTCACTCACCCTTGAAGAGATAAACAGCGGAGTCACCAAGAAGTTCAAGGTAAAGAAGATGGTTCCGTGCGGACACTGCCATGGTTCAGGAGCCAAGGAGGGTTCATCACCGGAAATCTGCCCTGACTGCAACGGTACCGGAACCATCCTGCGTACCCAGCAGAGCTTCTTTGGAACAGTACAGACACAGGCTGCATGTCCACGATGCGGCGGTGAAGGCAAGATTATAAAGGACCGCTGCCCGCACTGCGGAGGTGACGGCGTGGTTTCAGGCGAGGAAATAGTTGAGGTAACAATACCTGCAGGCGTAGCTGAAGGCATGCAGCTCTCAGTTGAGGGAAAGGGCAATGCCGGAAAGCACAACGGAATAAACGGCAGCCTGCTCATTCTCATTGAAGAGGTTGAGCACAAGGAACTTATACGTGATGAAAACGACCTGGTATACAACCTCATGCTGACAGTTCCCCAGGCCATACTGGGCGGAACCGTAGAAATACCTACACTTGACGGAGCAGTCAAGGTAAAGATAGAGTCAGGAACCCAGCCGGGAAAGATTCTCAGGCTGCGCGGCAAGGGCTTGCCGGTACTCAACAGTTCACGCCGTGGCGACATGATAGTGAACATAGGTGTTTACATACCGGAAACGCTTTCGCGTGACGAAAAGCAGATGATTGAAAAAATGGCCGACTCAGACCACTTCACCCCATCGGCTTCAGTAAAGGAGAGATTATTCAAGAAATTCAAGAACTATTTTGACCGATAAGACGTGACCTACAGGGATGCCATTGACTGGCTTTACACACAGACTCCCCTATTCCAGAATTCCGGAGCATCAGCATACAAAGAGGGACTTTACAACACCCTGGAGCTTGATGAACGCACAGGGCATCCCCACAAACTGTTCAAGACCATACATGTAGCCGGAACCAACGGCAAGGGATCAGTATCGCACACCCTTGCCGCCATTCTTCAGGCACAGGGCTACAAGACCGGCCTGTTCACATCGCCCCACCTGCTTGACTTCAGGGAGAGGATACGCATAGACGGAAAGTGCATAAGCCCTGAATATGTGGTAAAATTCATTGAAGACAACAAGGAATTCCTGGAAGAGCTCAAGCCTTCGTTCTTTGAGGTGACCACAGCCATGGCATTCAGCTGGTTTGCCCAGTCGGAAATTGACATTGCAGTCATTGAGACCGGCCTGGGCGGCAGACTTGACTGTACGAACATAGTCAACCCGGTACTCTCCGTAATAACGAACATAGGTTTTGACCACGTCAGGTTCCTGGGTGACACTTTAGAGAAAATTGCTTACGAAAAAGCAGGCATCATAAAGAAGGGCAAGCCAGTCGTGATTGGCGAATACGAACCTCAGACAAGACCTGTTTTTGAAGCAAAGGCCGCCGAATGCAACTCCAGGATAACATTTGCGCAGGACCTGAACCTGATAACTTCCAGACAGGATGTCAATTACCGCAAGACCACATACCAGACCGAAGATTTCGAGAACCTGGAAAGCGCGCTTACGGGAGAATGCCAGACCCGCAACACCGCCACCATACTGGCCGCTGTAAGGGAGCTGCGCAGGATACGCATCAAAATTGACGACAATTCGGTAAGGCGCGGATTCCGCGAGGTATGCACCATGACCGGCCTGATGGGACGCTGGCAGAAAATAGCATCGAACCCCGACATCATATGCGACACCGGCCACAACAGCCACGGCATGAAGTACATTGCCCACCAGCTGCAGGAGATTTCATCGAAGCCCGGTTTCGGACGCCTCAGGATTGTGCTGGGCATGGTAAATGACAAGGATATTTCAACCGTAATGGAGCTTATGCCCACCAGCGCTGAATACTATTTTGCCAAGGCCAGCGTGGACCGCGCACTTGATTCGAATGAGCTCAGGATTGCTGCCGCCGGGGCAGGACTGCACGGACGTTCATTCCCCAATGTTGCCCAGGCCGTCAATGCCGCACGCGTTGATTCAAGCCGCAATGACCTGATTTTTGTAGGCGGAAGCACCTTCGTGGTGGCCGATTTGCTGCGTTTACCGGATTTTTTCATAGTTTGACCCATATTTTTATTAGTGGTGCTTGCATCACTGACCAAAAATGCGTTATTTTGCGTAATTGTCTGCCCATGCAGGCAGGAAAAACGATTATTAATCAATTAACGCATAAACAAAAATGGGAGATTTCTTTGTAAAGGAAAACCTGGCCGGTCTCAAGAGAGAAGACTTTCAGGCCACAGTAGATGGTAAGCAGGTTGATCTGTTCATCCTGAAGAACAAGAAGGGTGCTGAAATTGCAGCAACAAACTATGCAGGTGCACTGCTGTCAGTCATGATGCCTGACAAGAACGGCAAGATGGCCAGCACTGTAATGGGTCATGATTCACTTGACCACGTAATCAATTCTCCGGAAGCATTCCTGAGCGTCCTGATTGGCCGTTACGGCAACCGCGTAGGCAATGCAAAGTTCACTCTTGACGGCAAGGAGTATCAGCTCACAGTCAATGACAACATGAACTCGCTGCACGGCGGTCCTACCGGTTTCCACAAGCGCGTATGGGATGCCACACAGACAGACCAGCAGACCCTGAAGCTTCACTATCTGTCAGTTGACGGTGAAGAAGGATTCCCAGGCAACCTTGACGTAAACGTTACATACCGTCTTACCGACGACAACGAGTTCGTTATAGAATATGAGGCTACAACCGACAAGAAGACTATCCTCTGTCTGACTCACCACGCATTCTTCAACCTGAGCGGCCGCGAGGCTGGCAAGCCTGCAAAGAGCGTTCTGGGCTATGAGCTCACAATGAACTGCGACTATTACCTGCCTATCGATGCAGTTGCCATTCCTTACGGTACAATCGATGCAGTTGAAGGTACCCCACTCGATTTCCGCACACCACACGTTATCGGTGACAGGATTGACCAGGGCATTCAGCTGCAGAACGGTCAGGGCTATGACCACTGCTGGGTAATCAACAAGCGCGAGCCGGGTGAAATGGCACTTGCCGTAAAGTGCAAGGACCCAGAGAGCGGACGTACCCTTGAAGTTTACACAACCGAGCCTGCAGTACAGTGCTACACCGGCAACTTCTGCAACGGTTTCGAGTGCGCCGAAGGTTCTACCCTTCCAAGACGCTGTGCTATCTGCTTTGAGCCAGAGCACTTCCCAGACAGCCCTAACAAGGCTCACTACCCAACTTCAGTCCTGAATCCAGGTGAAGTCTACACACAGACATCAGTATACCGTTTCGGTGTAGAAGAATAAAAAACTTCTGTATGGATACTAACAGTTTAGTACGCCGATACAAGGAACAGTTTGGTCATCCCGGGGAATTGTATTTTTCCCCGGGACGTATCAATCTTATAGGGGAGCATACCGACTACAACGGCGGATTCGTCATGCCGGGTGCCATTGACAAGGGCATAACAGTCTGCATAGCCCCCAACGGAACACGTCAGGTACGTCTTTTTGCAGCCGACCTCACAGCCAGCAACGCAGTTGAATTCAACATTGACGAAGACAACAAGCCGACTCCTCACTGGAGTCACTACATATATGGTGTATGCAAGGAGGTTGTCAGGCACGGAATTGACGTACCGGGGTTCGATGCCGCATTCTCGGGTGATGTACCCCGTGGAGGCGGCATGTCTTCATCGGCAGCCCTGGAATGTTCATTTGCATTCGCGCTGAATGACATGTTCGGTTCCGGACGCATTGACAAGTTCGAGCTTGCCAAGATAGGCCAGACCGCCGAACGCGAATACAGCGGCGTAAACTGCGGAATAATGGACCAGTTCTCATCGGTCTTCGGAAAGGAATCATGCCTTATCAGGCTTGACTGCCGCAGCCTGGAATACAAATACTTCCAGTTCAACCCGGAAGGTTACAGGCTCATGCTTGTCAATTCCGGAGTCAAGCACTCGCTTGGAAACGAATACAACGAGCGCCGAAGCAGCTGTGAGCAGATAGTCTCAAACATCAATTTCATGCTTGGATACCACATTGAAACCCTGAGGGAGGCCGATTATGATATGCTCGACGCAATCAGGGAGCAGTCTGACCCGACGGACTGGATGCGCGCCAAGTACGTGGTTGATGAAAAAGAGAGGGTTCTTGCAGCATGCGAAGCCCTTGAGCGCGCAGACTACGCCACGGTCGGAAAGAAGATGTATGAGACACACTGGGGCATGAGCCGTCTCTATACCGCAAGCTGCCAGGAGGTTGACTTCCTTGTCAACATTGCCGAAGAGTGCGGGGTAAGCGGCAGCCGCATAATGGGCGGCGGATTCGGAGGCTGTTCCATCAACCTTGTCAAGGAGAGCATTTGCCAGTCTTTTGAATCAAAGGTGCGCCACAAATATGTCCAGAAATTCGGCATAAACCCTGAAATCTACGACGTTACTATAAGCGACGGATCCAGAAAACTCTGAAAACAAACAACTTAAATAAAACAAAAATGAATTTCACAAAGAATGTCATGAAGATGGCCGCTGTATGCGGAATCTTCGCAATGGTGTCATGTGCAGAAAAGAAGGAAGCTCTTCCACTGCTCCAGCAGTCTGATTTCCAGGCTCAGTTTGCAGGCAAGAAGACTGACCTCTACACCATTTCAAACAAGAATGGCATGACCATCCAGGTAACCAACTTCGGTGCCAGAATCGTATCAATCTTTGTCGCTGACAAGGATGGCAAGATGCAGGATGCAGTCATCGGATTCTCAAACATCAAGGACTACACAACCCAGGCCAGCGACTTCGGTTCATCAGTAGGCCGTTATGCAAACCGCATCAACCAGGGCCAGATCACCCTTGACGGTGTTACATACCAGCTGCCGCAGAACAACTTCGGCCACTGCCTTCACGGAGGCTGCACACTTGAGCCTGAGCCAATGGGATGGCAGAACCTTCCATATGACGTTGAGAGCGTTACTGAAAACAGCATTACACTCGTCATGAAGTCAGCCGATGGTGAGGCCGGTTTCCCAGGTAACGTAGTTGCCAAGGTAACCTACACCGTTACTGAGAAGAACGCAATTGACATTGTATGGACAGCAACAACTGACAAGAAGACTGTCATCAACATGACAAACCACAGCTACTTCAACCTGAACGGTGACCACTCAATTCCTGTAACAAACCACATTCTTACCCTGAATGCATCGAACTTCACACCATGTGACAGCACCTACATGACAACCGGCGAAATCCTTCCGGTAGCAGGTACAGCCATGGACTTCACCAAGGGCAAGGAGATTGGCAAGGAAATCAACAACTATGACTATGAGCAGCTCAAGAACGGCAACGGCTATGACCACAACTGGGTTCTGAACACCAAGTGCGATGATACCAAGTGTGCTGCCAAGCTGTACAGCCCAATCACCGGCATCTATGTTGAGGTTTACACCAACGAGCCAGGCATACAGTTCTATTCAGGCAACTTCCTGGATGGTACAGGTACCGACAAGCAGGGCAACAAGATGGAACAGCGCACAGGTTGCTGTCTGGAGACCCAGAAGTTCCCAGACAGTCCTAACAAGGCAGACCTTCCAGGCTGGTACAGCGCAGTACTTGAGCCAGGTCAGGAGTACTACAGCCACTGTATCTATCAGTTCGGCGTTGAATAAGAACAAACTAATCAATTAATTCAATAACACTATGTTTTTACAATCTTCAGTGTTGGAAGGCCTCAGGAACAACGGCTTTGCAACAATTGACTACATCGTATTCGTTGCCTATCTGGCAATTCTGATTTTCCTGGGATTCTTCCTGTCCCGCAGTAAAGATGGTAAGGAAAAAGACTCAAAGGACTACTTCCTTGCAGGTAACACCCTTACATGGTGGGCAGTTGGTGCCTCACTGATTGCCGCTAACATTTCAGCCGAGCAGTTCATTGGTATGTCCGGTACTGCATTCGCTTCAGGTATCGCTATTGCAGCTTATGAGCTCATGGCTGCCGCTACCCTTCTCGTAGTAGGTAAGTTCCTGCTGCCTGTAATGATTGAAAAGAAGATCTTCACCATTCCGCAGTTCCTTCGTGACCGCTACAACCCAGGTACAGGTCTTGCATTCTCAATCTTCTGGCTGTTCCTCTATGTATTCATCAACCTGACATCTGTTGCATGGCTGGGTGCCCTGGCTATTGAGCAGATTCTGGGTCTGCGCGGATGCATCGTGGCTATCGGCGGCATGGAAGTTTCAATCCGTATCATCATCATTCTGGTTCTCTACCTTGTTGCCGGTATCTATTCAATCTACGGTGGTCTGTCATCAGTTGCATGGACCGATGTAATGCAGGTAACATTCCTGGTTGGTGGTGGTCTTATCACTGCTTACGCTGCCCTTGACGTAATCGCTGACAAGCTTGCCCTTGACGGTGGCGCACTTGCTGCACTCGGCAAGGTATTCCAGTCACTCAAGGAGGTTCCAGGTGATACACACTTCAACCTGGTCGTACAGCGTCAGGCTGACCTCTATCCTGCTATTACCGATGACCCATACTTCTCAATCCCAGGTATCGCAGTTATCGTTGGTGCCCTGTGGCTGACCAACCTTGGTTACTGGGGTTTCAACCAGTACATCATCCAGAAGGGTCTTGCTGCCAAGAGCCTTGACGAAGCAAAGAAGGGTATGATCTTCGCTGCATTCCTGAAGATTCTCATCCCATTCATCGTTTGTATCCCAGGCGTATGCGCATTCTACATCAAGACTCAGCAGCCAGAACTGTTTGCACAGTTGGCAGGTGGCATCTCAATTTCTGACGATGCTTACCCATTCCTTATCCGCAACTTCACCCCAGTATTCGTAAAGGGTCTCTCATTTGCAGCACTTGCAGCCGCTGTTATCTCATCACTGGCTTCAATGTTCAACTCAACATCAACCATCTTCACAATGGATATCTACAAGCAGTACATCAAGAAGGATGCTTCTGAAAAGTCACTTGTAACCGTTGGCCGTATGACTTCAATCTGCGCTCTCATCATCGCTATGATTGCAGTTTATCCTATCATGGGTGGTGCTGACCAGGCATTCCAGATCATTCAGGAATACTCAGGTTTCGTATATCCGGGCGTAGTAGTTATCTTCGGTCTGGGTCTTCTGTGGAAGCGTGCTTCAGGTCCTGCAGCTGTTGCAGCAGCTATCGGCACATTCTTCTTCTCAATCCTGTTCAAGTTCACCATGCCTAACGTTCCATTCCTGCTGCGTATGGGTTATGTATTCCTTGCACTGATTGCCATCTTCGTTCCAATGTCACTTCTCAACAAGAAGGGCAACGTTGAAGCTGAGAAGCTTGACCAGCACACCATTGATGTTCAGCTCAAGTGGTCTAAGATTCTGTACATTGCAGCTGCAGTAAGCTTTGCAGTATTCGTATGGGGCATGTGCTCACCTGTTCTCCGTTCATGGGGCTTTGAGGCTGTTCTCTTCTTTGCTGCTATCCTTGCTGTTCTCGGACTTTACTTGCAGTCCAATGCAAAAGACAAGGTTCAGAACGCCAAGGCTGTTGGCATTGACCTGGAGCTCTTCAAGACTGACAAGTCATTCAACATTGGTGCCATCGGTGTTATCGTTATCCTGGTAATCCTCTACGCTGCTCTCTGGTAATATGCTTGAAGAACTGAAAGAAAAGGTATTCAAGGCCAACCTGGACCTGGTAAAGCAGGGACTGGTAATCTTCACATGGGGCAATGTATCGGGCATTGACCGTGAGAAGGGTCTTGTAGTAATAAAGCCTTCAGGTGTCAGCTATGACGAAATGAAGGCATCTGATATGGTTGTTGTCGACCTCGCTACCGGTAAGGTAGTCGAGGGCGACCTCAATCCATCATCGGACACCCCTACCCACCTGGTTCTGTACAGGGCATTCCCAAACATCAAGGGCGTTGTACATACCCATTCAACCTATGCAACAGCATTCGCACAGGCCGGCCGTGACATTCCAAACATAGGAACCACCCATGCAGACTATTTCTACAAGGAGATTCCATGCACACGTGACATGACCAAGGCCGAGGTTGAAGGAGAGTACGAACTTGAGACCGGTAATGTGATTGTCGATGAGATTCTGAACATAAGAAAGATCAATCCAGACCACACTCCAGCAGTCCTGGTCAAGAACCACGGTCCTTTCTCATGGGGAACATCACCTGACAATGCAGTGTACAATGCAAAGGTCATGGAGCAGTGCGCCAAGATGGCGTTCATTGCATTCTCTGTCAATCCAGAACTGACCATGAACCCTCTGCTCATAGAGAAGCACTACAACCGCAAGCACGGTCCTAATGCCTACTACGGCCAGAAGAAAAAGTAAATCCACATTATTTATATTAATATGGACGCAAAGAAAATTATTCAGGATGGCAAGGCCATTCTTGGCATTGAGTTCGGTTCAACCCGAATCAAGGCTGTACTTATTGACCCGGAGTACAATCCTATTGCCCAGGGCAGCCACACATGGGAAAACCAGCTTGTAGGCGGCCTGTGGTCATATAGCATAGAGAGCATCTGGTACGGTCTGCAGGACTGCTACGCAAACCTGCGCGCAAATGTAAAGGAGCAGTACGACATTGAGATTGAGCAGCTGGCTGCAATCGGCGTAAGCGCCATGATGCACGGCTACATGCCATTTGACAAGAGCGGCAACATTCTTGTTCCGTTCCGTACATGGCGATGCACAAACACCGGCAAGGCAGCAGCTGAACTCTCAGAACTGTTCGTATTCAACGTTCCACTCAGATGGAGCATTTCTCACCTGTACCAGGCAATCCTTGATGACGAGCCACACGTAAAGGACATTGACTTCCTGACAACACTGGCTGGTTACATTCACTGGCAGCTGACAGGCAAGAAGGTTCTTGGCGTGGGCGATGCATCGGGCATGATTCCTGTTGACCCTGCAACCAAGAGCTACAACGCTGAGATGGTTGCCAAGTTCAACCAGCTGATTGCTCCTAAGGGATTCCCATGGAAGCTTGAAGACATTCTGCCGGAATCACTTGAAGCTGGCAAGGATGCAGGCTGTCTTTCTGAGGCAGGTGCGCGCAAGCTTGACGTTTCAGGCCATCTGAAGGCAGGTGCACCATTCTGCCCACCAGAGGGCGATGCAGGCACAGGCATGGTTGCAACCAACGCCGTACGCCCACGCACCGGTAACGTTTCAGCCGGTACTTCATCATTCTCAATGATTGTTCTTGAGAAGGACCTGAACAAGCCACATGAGGTTATTGATATTGTCACCACACCTGACGGCAGCCCGGTTGCCATGGTTCACTGCAACAACTGCACAAGTGACCTGAACGCCTGGGTTGGCCTGTTCAAGGAATACAATGAGATCATGGGCATTCCAGTTGACATGGGCAAGATCTTTGTCAACCTGTTCAACCATGCCCTGAAGGGTGATCCTGACTGCGGCGGCATTGTAAGTTACAACTATGTATCAGGTGAGCCTGTGACTGGCTTTGCTGACGGTCGTCCTCTGTTTGTACGCTCTGCTACAGACAAGTTCAACCTGGCAAACTTCATGCGCTCAATCATCAGCGGCGCAATAGGCGTGCTCAAGATTGGTAACGACATTCTCTTCAAGGAGGAGAAGATCAAGGTTGACCGCATTACCGGTCACGGTGGTCTCTTCACCACCCCAGTAGTTGGCCAGAGTATTCTGGCAGCTGCACTGAATTCACCTATCTCCTGCATGGAGACTGCCGGTGAAGGCGGTCCTTGGGGCATGGCAATCCTGGCATCGTACCTTATCAACAAGAAGGGCCTTTCACTGGCTGACTTCCTTGACATGGTAGTGTTCGCCGGCAATACCGGCACCGAGATTGCTCCTACACCTGAAGCTGTCGAGGGCTTCAACAAGTACATTGAGAACTACAAGGCATCACTCCCTGTCGAGGCTGCCGCTGTTCAGTACAAACATTAAGGGGACAGGTCAACGAACGATTCAGGGACAAGGTCCCGAAGCGTTCGAAAATCAATAGCAGCGTGCAACTGGTAAGAGTTACACGCTGCTTCTTTATACATTACAATTAAACCAATTATTCTCTAACCGGACGAATTACCAGACCATCTGAACGCTGACTTGAAGACAGGTTTACCGACTGCGCGCTAAAACGCAGATTCACAGATTCTTCTCTATGTCTTGCCAACGTTGAGGACATATACAGGCCATAGTGAGTCTTATTATAGCTGTCACCAACTTTTCCGTTGACAGAGTAGAAACCGGTAAATGGAAGGAAGATAGAGTTTCCGTTAATACGGCTCTTTACAAGATATCCTCCCACACCATCACGGACGGTCCTTTCCCAGTCACAGTTGTCAACAAGTTCCTTTAACTCTGCAGAAGTAGGCATACGCCATTCATTTCCCCAATTCTTGCGTACAGCATCATCAGAAGGATCAAGCATCGTCTTGTCATCAACCATGCCAGAAGTCGGAAGAATAGGATCATAGAATTCAACCGCTGTCACATTCTGTCCAGGAATAACAGGACGTGTTGCAGACGGTTCTGACTCTGTGTAATACTTTGTTATCAGGTTTCTCTCAGAATCACACCATTTATAGTTAGCAGGGGTATATGAACTTTTCTGTTCAGTCTCGCCCCAAGCAAAGAAAGCACCCTGCTCAGATGGATTAGCAGCACCCAGATTGCAATCTGCCCATTTGACTGAGAGACCCAGGTCAACAGCCTTATGATTTGCGCGGGAACGGATAGTTACAGGCCTATTGGATTCATCTTTCTGTACGTTCTCAGAAAGCCAATACTCAGCAATATGTTCAACGTCAACACCCACTATAGGAGTTGCCGTATTCTCTGAAAAACTATAATAATCTTCTGCATCGCCCATAATACCATCAAGCAATACTCCCCTATTGAAATTCTCCATTACGAAATCACGGGAAATACTTTCCGATTCCGGCAGAGTAACTTTTCTGGCATAATCCTTGAACGTATCCTCGTAGTATCCATTCTTGGAGACACGTCCTGCCACGAATTTTCCTCCAGTCTCTTCATAAACCTCAAGCACTTTCATGGCGTTCAGGGAATAGCCAGAATCCGATGCCTTCAGCATGCACATGAAATGATTTCCAACATGAGGCCATCCGGACAGCGTTCCAATAGACTTCATCGTGAATGAGATTTCTTCACTATCATATTTACCGGAAACGACCTCTTCAACGATGAACGTCACATTGTACATTCCACTTGGAATAGGCAGGTTGCTATCTGCAGATCCAAGAGTTGTATTCTCTTCAAACCCAGCAATTTTTCCAACTACGATTATAGAATTCGGATCACCAGAGATCTTTTCATCATCAACATCTTTTGCCACACAGCCAAAACAGAAGAACAGGCCTATTGAAGTCAACATTGCTGCAATTGCAACAGACATATTGTGTCCGACAGACTCCTGTTCATCCATCTTGAGTATCCTTTTTTTCGTAAGCGAATTGTTTATTCCAGAAACCCCAACATAATTCAGGCCCAGAATATGACGGATTACGGTCTCTCTGTAGTTTTCCAAATCGTAGCCATCAGACAATGCGTCGTGATCAGCCTGCCATTCCTGTACTTCATCTAGAGATTTTTCTGCACACCATACAAATGGATTAAACCATAAAACAGAACGGATCAATGACATGAACAGTTTCTGCAACGAATGCCGATGCCGTACATGACTTCTCTCATGACTGAGTATCTGTTTCCACTCATTGTCAGAACAACTGTGACATACAAAAATCGTACGCATGAATGTAAAAGGAGACCTGACCATTTCATTCTCAGCAAGCACATAGTCCTTTTCCTTGCAGAGAGAAGACCTTCGCCTCATCAGCATAACAGACACTACACTGAAAATGATCTGACCGACACAGATGGTCAGTCCTGCCAGATACAGGTATACTGGTATCTTCTGCCATTTTATCTGGTTTTCCACAATCGGCAAACCGCTTTCAGCGCCCAACACGGCCGATGCCTCATGCTGCACTGCGGCAACGGACTCTGTAGAAGCGTCTGTTTCTACAGATGTCCCGTCAGTTATCAGTACATCAGAAATCAGTTCTTCATTCTTATAGTTGTAGAAACGACTGTCATAATGATAGGTGTATAACGGCACATTCAGCATCGGCACGACAATAGAAAAAAGCATCGCGGCAAGAAGATACCTGCAGCAGAAAGAATAGCTGGATTTCTTTGAAACCAACCACCTGTATAAAACATATAGAACGCCACTGCAGACAACGGTGCTAACGCAGTATTTGAAAAAATCAAGGTTCATATCTATTGTTCTTTTCTATTATTAAGCATCATAAGAATCTCATCGACTTCTTCTACGGAAATATCCTTTCGCTTGGAGAAAAAGTTGACAAGCCGGCTGATTGAACCATCAAAAAACGAATTCAATACCCCCTGCATGAATGAACTTGTATAATCACTTTTATTCACTTCACAGAAGTAAACATTTGAATGACCATACGTTTTGTGCGAAAGGAATCCCTTGGAATCAAGAAGTCGAACAATAGTTGATACCGTATTATATGCAGGACGTGGCTCCGGCATCATATTATGAATATCCCGTACGACAAACTCATGACCAATTTTCCACGCAATCTGCATAATTTCAAATTCAGCTTTTGTCAATTCCTGAATTCTACCGTCTTTTTCCATCTTTTTCAGTTTTTGGATTCAATGTGGCAGCAAATATAAACCTATAAAACTAATCCGCCAATTATTTCTATAGTTTATTCCTTGTATTTTTCGTTTTTTTGTTTGGCTAATACAATGCACCCTTCTTACATCAGGTTATAGTTACCTACCACGACAAGGGCCTCAGCAATACTCTCCACTCCCAGCTTCTTGAAGATGTGCATCTTATGGCTCTTGATGGTAGGTAATGTCAGATCCAGGGCTTTGGCTATCTCTTCA
>JAZQQQ010000062.1:0-2584 GCA_045629165.1 Bacteroidaceae bacterium | reverse complement strand
AACCTACAGCGACCTCACTTTCACATTCACAGCAATGGATGGTGCAACGTTTGTAAAGGATGTACCTTCACTAACTTTCGATCGCAATACGGTCTATAAGATTACCCTGTCCAGCGAGTTCACCCACGAGGCAGTGCAGCTTTGGGAGGACGGACCGTTCTGGGCAACGACCAATATCGGTGGCGGCGCCCCTGAAGATTATGGCTGGTATTTCTCATGGGGCAATACAGTAGGCTATGTGTATGACGGCTCGAATTGGAAAAATGCCTTGACTGGTGCTGCTTTCAGCGGCTTCACGGATGGTAACTACTCATCAACCCCTGGCGCATCCGCAGAATCACCGCTTGACGCTGCCCACGACCCCGCCGCAGTAATCTGGGGTGGTGATTGGAGAACTCCGACTACCGCTGAATGTAATCTTATTTGTCAAAATGCAGTTATTGCGTTTACCCAAAATTATAATGGAACTGGAATAACAGGTTTTATTGTAACTGGCAAAGGAGATTATTCTGCCAACTCAATATTCCTTCCTTGTTCAGGTTTGGGACGTAGTGTAGGTCTCCAAAACGTCGACAGAAATGTTACTCTGAATGTTTCTGAAAGCGATATGGCGTTTGTATGTAGTACTATGACGGGCAACGCTCCTACAACTTCCAACAACTATTACGGCCGCCCCGTCCGCGCCGTATACAGCGCGCCGATCCCTGTTGAGGGGATCAGTATCGCCGGTCCTGAAGAACCGGTCAAGATGGGCCATCCCGTCACCCTGACGGCTACAATCACTCCCGAAAACGCCTCCAACAAGAGCATAAAGTGGCAGAGCACAAAGACATCCGTGGCCACGGTCGATCAGTACGGAGTGGTTACTCCCGTTGCTCCCGGAACCACTGACATCGTAGCGATAGCTCTTGATGGTGATATTGCCGCGACATGTCCTATCGAGGTGATTGCCTGGACCGACGTGACAGGTGTCAGCCTTACCCCGACCTCGCTGAACATGATTTGCGGTCATAACTATACCCTTACTGCCAGTGTTCTGCCTTCTGGAGCATCTGACAAGCAGGTGATCTGGACCAGCTCAAATGAGAGTGCGGCAACAGTTTCCAATGGTACGGTAACCGCAATTGCACCGGGAACTGCCACTATTACCGCTGAGACAAATGATGGTCACTTCAAGGCAACGTGTAATGTCACTGTCAATGGATATGTGACTTCCGTAAGTCTTGAAGTAAATAAAATTACAGACCTTCTCGAGGGTGACTATCGTTCCAACCGGGCCATCGTATCTCCATCCACAGCTCCCGACAAATCAGTTACCTGGAGCAGCAGCAATCCATTCTATGTGACAGTGGACGAGGAAGGAAATGTCAGGGCAATACATGGTGATGGGTCGGCAGTAATCACGGCGACGACAACTGATGGAGGCCATACGGCTTCTTACACAGTTACCACAAAAGCCAGGGAATTTGTTCATTTGTGGAAAGATGGGCCTTATTTTGCAACGGTTAACGTGGGTGCAAAAGATCCTCAGGGTACAGGATTTTATTTTGACTGGGGAAACACCGAATACCACAAGATAGACTACATGAATTGGTATAATAATAACACATATGTTAACGATTTTGTTTTCGGTAAGAGCACATATGAAAACACTCGTGGTGGCGAATACGCCTATCCCACCGCTCAAGACATTAGTGAGGACATTTCATATGACGCTGCTCGTGCTACCTGGTGCGGCTGGTGGAGAATGCCTACAAAATCCGAACTGAAAGGACTTGTAGAGAATTGTGACTGGGAGTGGCAGGAAGGAACGGTCGGGGAAAGCAAAGGAGAATTTGTGGTAAGCGCTGGATACTGGGTGAAAGGTAGGGGAGAATATGCTGGTGAAGAAATCTTCCTGCCAGCTGCCGGATATGCAGGATCATATGTCAAAGAAGTAGGTACATCTAATGGTATGAATGATCTTGGATCGAAGGGATATTATTGGTCAGCAACAAATTATGATTGGGAATGGGCATGGCACCTTCAAATATATAATGGATATCATAACGTTCAGGGTGACTATAGACACTTAGGCTTTGTAATCCGTGCCGTTCATGACTAACTGATTCTTTGATTCATTCATCTTTAACGTCCAACTGATTTTCAGTTGGACGTTTTTTCATACTGTCGAGCCAGTACTGTCCAGCCACATACATGGTGACAAACCTTCCATATAAGTCTTGAGCAGCAAACTAGTTTTTCACTGCATCGAAGTGTGCTTACCCCCGTTGGTACAGGGAGGGGTAAGCACACTGAAGAAACATAAACTATTGATAATAAGCAATATATGAATTGCAACCGTGCTCAGCCTCCGCCCCAAAAGGAGGGTAAGCACGCTTAAACTTATCCGGTAAGCGTAAAGGACGGAAGGAGGTCCGTCGGACGCGCGTGTCAGCGCGGACGACAGGAAACACCAGCAGCGGCCCTTTCGCGCAGACGCGAGTGACTCGCGTCTGTGCATACCGTGCTTAGGTTTTACTATCCTTCCGAACCATCCGTTTGCCAATTCGTACGGATAGTCCTATCTTTGCACCGGCATTAA
>JAZQQQ010000061.1:0-3151 GCA_045629165.1 Bacteroidaceae bacterium | reverse complement strand
GCATATGTCCCTCTTGGATCAGCCTCTTATCCGAGAAGGCGAACAAATGTTCCAGTGTTCCGGCATTGAGACCGATGCCAACTTCTTCAAGGTGTTCCCGGAATATCGTCTGATGGAAGGGCGTGCTGATGATTTTGTCGGTAAGGGTGATGTTCTCATCAGTGAATCTCTGGCCAGGAAACTCGCTAAGGATGAAGAAAGCCTCTTGGGTAAAGTCATCAACGTGGAAAAATCGGATTGCATCGTCAAAGGCATTTTTGCTGATTTTGATGGAACCTTCTTCATGCCCTGCGACATCATTACGCACATCTCTTCAACTTGGGCCGCTGATGAGGAACGGACCTTCGGCAGTATCGGCAACTACACTACATGGTTCCGTGTCCGCGGCGATGCGGATGTTGCCGACGTGCAGGCCAAGGTGAACGAACTTCTGCACAAGAATTATGAACCCCTCTGGGGAGCGGAGAAGGTGAACTTATGGAAAGCATACCGAATGGATGAGGCGTTCTTTTCTTCAGCGAACGGCTGCGAGCTTATACGTCAAGGCAATGCCCAGATGCTCAAACTCCTGACAGTGGTTGTTCTCCTGTTATTGTTGTCTGCCATCATTAACTATGTGAATCTGAACCTGGCACTTGCAGGTAAGCGGTCCAAAGAAATGGCCACACGACGGTTGCTGGGTGCAGGAGAGACCAGCATACTTTGGAAGTACATCTGTGAATCCGTGGTTTTCACTGCCGTATGTTTTGTCGTGGCGCTTCTGCTGGCCTACTACCTGCTTCCAATGATGAACAGTCTGATTTCCACTAGTAACCCTGGCGAGTTGCACCTGAGCGTAGAGGACACCAGTGTAAAACTGGCATTCATGATGACTCCGGGGTATGTTATGGTGTACATTGCTGGGCTACTGTTGCTGGGTACCATTTGCGGCCTTCTTCCAGCCATCGTTGCCTCGCGCTACGAGCCCATCGATGTCATCAAAGGAACACTTAAACGCCGCAACAAGATGATATTGAGCAAGGTGTTCATTGTGATACAGAACGTCCTTTCTGTATCTCTGATTGCACTGGCGCTGGTGATGGAGGTCCAAATGCGGCACATGGTTACCAGACCGATGCACTCCGCCACGGATAATCTATATTACATCGAATACTCAGCACAGAATTATGACAAGATGAAGCTTTTCAAGGACAAGGTTGAGCAGCTTTCCTTTGTCACTGAAGCAGGCGTTGGCCGCGGTATCCCTGGCATTATCAACATGACAATGGGAATCAAGGTGGATGAGGAGCATAGCGTAGATATGCCTATAATCATTTGCGATTCCACCTACTTCAAACTTCTAGGACTGGAAATAGAAGAGGATTTCGGCCATCCGCTGACGCATTCGCTTTGGATGAGTCGCAGTGCCTTCAATGCTGCAGCGGTATCGGATACATCCACAGTGTTTCCAAGAAGAATCAATATGAATGGTGTCCAACCGGAGTTCATTGGCGGTGTCGTGACGGATTTTCCCACCCGGCCAGCCTCAGATGGCATAAGCAATACAACTGGCGGAGTCATCGTGACCCGGACCGAAGAACTGAGGTATTCAAACTGTCTCCTGATCGGCACTACCGGAGTGGACAAGTCCTACGATGAAGCCATCCGGCAGGCCTACAAAGAATACCGTTTGGAGACCAGCGGTGTGGAAGAACCCGCATGGCGGTATGGCTTTGTGCAAGACATTCATATGCAAATGCTTACTCCTGTTCGAAGGACTCTCCACCTTGTGGAACTGTTTGCAGTTCTTGCGGTTCTGATATCACTTCTGGGCCTGCTGGCCATGAGCGCGTACTTCGCAGATGAGAATACCAAGCAGATTGCCGTGCGCAAGGTCTTTGGTTCCGATGTCATGGGTGAGGCCTGGAGGAATGTCAAGATCTATATGATTCTGGTTGGTATCGCCTGCATGATTGGAGTCCCGCTGGCCGTCTGGGCATCGAGATTATATTTGCAGCGTTTTGCATATCGTGTGGGTGGCTACGGATGGGTGTTCATAGTGTCTGTAATCATTTCAGCAGCCATCGCATTTGGCGCTGTTCTCTGGCAGACCCTGAAGGCGGCCAGGACGAATCCAGCAATTGAGTTGAAGAAGGAGTAAAGAGTGATGGAAAGATTGTGAGTTATATAAGGCGTGAACTAAAAGATGAAATATCTATTTAATAACTTTGTTAATACCCTGCGACATTACAAGGTGAGCAGCCTGCTGAACATTTTCGGCATGGCGGTGGCCTTTGCGGCGTTCTACGTGATTCTGACTCAGGTGCAGTGGGGATTTACGTACAACAAGGGTATAGAGGACGGGGATCGCATCTTCGTGATGACTCGTCCGAATCCTACCCAGGATGGCGGCCGCAATTTGTATTTTGCAAGGCCCATGGCAGAAGAGCTCTGCACATCAATATCCGGTGTGGAAGCTTTCGGAACTTCTACTTTCGCCTCTGAAGTGGATGAGTCCTTCTATTACTTCAAGGATGGCGATAATGTCCGCAAATTCTCTACCGTCGAGCAGAAGGCCACCCCTGGCGTGCTTGATGTCTTTGGCTTTGAGGCTGAATCCGGAACGTTCGATGACATGTCGCGTACAGGAGCAGTAGCCATATCAAGCCGGCTTGCGAGTACTCACGGACTCAAGGTCGGAGATTATCTCTCTATCCATCCTTCAGGAGAACCATCCTATTTCATCATTGTGGCTATCTGGAAGGATAAATTCCCACAGAACAGCCCCCCTGGTAGCATAGACCTTATCTATAGCATGGGCGAGAAATACATCAACGATTGGAGTGAGTCCAGTTTTCCGTATTTCGTCAAGTTGAGTAGTGCAAATGGAAAGGAAGCCTTCGAACAAACGGCTAATGACTATTATAGGCAGTGGCTCAAGGATAACTATAGCGGTATTACCTCTGAGAAAATAGAGGAGAATATGGCACTATTGAATGTCAAACTGATACCTCTTGAGGAACTATATTACTGTAATGAAGTCAATGCAAAGCGCCCTGTTTGCCGTTCAGGAGACAAGACGACTGACGTGTCTCTTTTTGTTGTGGCTATACTAATCATTCTGATCGCGTTAATCAATTTCATCAACTTTTTCTTTGCTCTCGTCCCTGCA
>JAZQQQ010000060.1:0-2274 GCA_045629165.1 Bacteroidaceae bacterium | reverse complement strand
TGATGTTCCCGGATAACTGCTACAGTGCAGAATCCGGAGGTCATCCGGAGCATATTCCCGATCTGACCTACGAGCAGTTCATTGCAAACCACCGCAAATTCTATCACCCCTCCAACTCCCGCATCATCCTCAGCGGCAGTGTGGATCTGGATTCCGCTCTAGCACATATCGATTCGTACTTAAAGGACTATGATCGGCATGTTACAGACTTTCAAATTCCCATGCAGACTGCTGTGCCTTACCGGGAGGAGCGGACGATTTACGAGATTGGGGCAGAGGAATCCACTTCCAACAGAACCATCGTTTCCTGTGGCTGTATGCTGGGCTGCTTCAATGAGCAGGAGAAGTTGTATGCTGCTACTGTGCTGAAGGATTATCTGGCAGGTGATAATGATGCACCCCTGAAACAGGCAGTATTAAGTGCAGGCTTAGGTCAGGATGTAAAGGTCCAGTTGCACGATGATATCCAGCAGAACTGGATTTCTTGGGAGGTTTGGAATACCGATGAAGATAAGGTAGATGAAATTAAAGCTGTCGTAAACAGGGTGCTGACTGATCTGGCAGAGAATGGTCTTGATAAGGGCAGGCTGGAAGCTTGCTTCAACCGCTTTGCATTTCAGCTTCGGGACAAGGATGGCGGATGGGCATCCCGGAGCCTAAGTGAAGCCCTTACCATGCTGGATAGCTGGCTCTACGGCGGCGATCCTGCTCAATATCTTCTGACAGAGGATGTACTGAACGCTCTGGAAGCCAAGCTGGATAGCGCTTACTTCGCTGATTTGATTCGTACGCTGTTCCTGGAGAATCCCCACAAGGCTATGTCCGTTCTGGTTCCTTCTCAGACTTTGAGCAAGGAAAAGCAGGAGAAGGAAGCAGCCCGGGTAGCTGCAGAGTGTGCTGTCTGGACAGATGCGGACAGAGTTCGAATCGAGGCCGAGGGAAAGACTCTTGCTGCCTGGCAGCAGACAGCCGACACACCGGAAGCATTAAACTCCATCCCTGTGCTGAAGCTTTCCGACATTGATCCAACTCCAGAAAAGCTGCCGGTCACTGTGTCTAAAACGAACGGTATAACAGTACTGACCCACGATATTCAAAACGGACTTACATACCTGAACCTACACTTCGATGTTTCCGACCTGAGCATGAAGGAACTGCCTGTTGCATCCCTGCTTACAAAGCTTTTGGGAAAGCTTCCCACTGTCAACTATAGCAGTGCCCAGCTGCAGATGCTCACCAAACAGAAGGTTGGTAAACTGCGCTTTATTCCCAATGTCTATTCCGGGAAAAAGGCCAGCGTCCATCTAGGTGCTGAAATGGTTTGTCTTGCAAACCAGGGTGAGACTGCCGTAGCGCTGCTCTGCGAGATTCTTACCGGGACCCTATTCGAAGATAAGTTGCTGCTGAAAAATCTGCTGAACCAAATCATGATGCAGCTGCAGATGGAGTTTGTGGGGGCTGGTCACCAGTACGCCATGACTCGTGCATGTTCCATGTTGACCGGACCCGGTGCAGCCAAAGAAGCTATGGCGGGTAGTTCCTTTATCCAGTGGGTAAAGGCTCAGTGTGCCGCTGATGATGGGCAGTTGGATGAACTAGCGGCACAGTTGAAAGCAGTTGCGGGAAAGGCATTCTGCGCAAAGCGTCTGACCGTAAGCTTGTCGAGCAATGCAGAAAAGCTCATTGATCCGGTTTTGCGTGCTTTTCCGAAAGGAAGTGCCTCCGGTTCTGCACAGCTCACTCCTAATACCACAGATCAGATCGGCCTGCCGATTCCTGCACCAATAGGCTTTGCTTCCAAGGCATCCAATATTAAAAACTATGGCGGTAGCTTCCACGGCAGCATCTATGTCCTTACCAATGTGTTGAACTTCAGCTACCTGTGGAATGAGATCCGCGTCCAGGGCGGTGCCTATGGCTGTGGATTTGCAGGTCGTGACGATGGTGATATGTTCTTCTACACCTACCGGGATCCTCAGCCTGGCCGGTCCTTAAATGTGTTCGATAAAGCCGTGGATTTTGTTCGCAGCTTCTGTGCACAAAAAATGGACTTGACACCTATGATCCTAGGCTCAATGGCTAGCGCTGATCCGCTACTGAACACCCAGATGAAGATCACTGTTGCGGAAAACCGTTACTTCAAGGGAATCACATACGAGGATGTCTGCCGTGTCCGCCACGAACTGATCTCTACCACTCACGAAGATCTTCTGGCATTAACGGATGTTTTGAAATATGTGGCAGAGGATAATGCTGTCTGTATTGTGGCAGGCC
>JAZQQQ010000059.1:0-1504 GCA_045629165.1 Bacteroidaceae bacterium | reverse complement strand
ATTACGACAAAGTTTGAACATTTCCGCATAGCAGCTGTCTGCCAGTTGCGTGGCTGGGAGTTCAGGAGCCGAGGCCAAGTAAGAACAACTCGAAAACATTCGTTGATAGCATTCTTTCTCCAATTTAACAGCTGGAAGGCGCGCCGGCGCGCTGACCAGTGTTTTGCACGCACTGAACATTTCTTTATAGCATGATTCGTATAAAGTCGTGGCTGGGAGGTCAGGAGCAGTGATAAGTGAATAGCATCTATTGAACATATCCGTATAGCAGCTGTCTGCCAGTTGCGTAGCAGGGAGTTCAGGAGCATTCTGCAAATTAATGCAATGGTAGAACATGAAGGAATAGCTCTTTTTCTTCACAGTAGTGGCAGGAAGTACGGGTGCAATGGCCAAGCTATTACATAACGAGAACATACCATAATAGCAGTTTTCCTCCATATTGCTGGCTGGGAGAGCGGGGGCGGAAATCAAACCAGTACAGGACCTGAACATTTCTTGATAGCATGATTTTGCCAAGGTAGTGGCTGGAAGTTCCGGCGCAGCAGTCAGACTGACACAGCTATAGAACATACGTTCGTAGCATTTTTCAGCCAGAATAGTAGCAGGTAGAGCCGGGGCTGAAGACAATTTATTGCATTTATAAAACATCCTGCTATAACAGGAATTCGCCAAGGTCGTTGCAGGTAATTCAGGTGACGATATCAAACTTGAACAGTCACGGAACATTTGATAATAGCAACTTGTCTCCATGGTCGTGGCTGGAAGTTCCGGTGCAGAAATCAGGCTGGAACACCCTCTGAACATATTTTCATAGCATAATTGTTTTACTTGCGTGGCTGGAAGTTCCGGGGCGGAAGTCAAGCTGCTACAATTCATGAACATATGAGAATAGCACTGATTATCCAAAGTCGTGGCTGGAAGTTCAGGGGCGGAAATGAGGCTGGAACACCCTCTGAACATATATGCGTAAGCATAATCTTTCAGTTCCGTGGCTGGAAGTTCAAACCTTGATGCATCTTTTAAACCTGTACTACCATCAAACAGATGAGAGAAACAGTGCTTTTTCTGTATTTTTGTCATATCTATCTCTTCTTTGTATGACAACAGATGCATGACATTGCCCGAAACGCTGACGCTGCCGGTGATGTTAAAAGTAGAATAATTACTGCCGTTTGATCCTATTCCTGATGTGTTGGTTCCTCTTACATAAAGAGTTTCTCCCGGATTGATGGTTCGATGACTGTAATCCCACCCGCTCCAAGTAAAGCCGTCTGTTGAGATTTCCAGTGAAGGTGCGTTACTACCTGCATTTGTCAACCCTATCGTGGACATAGCGTCAATGGCAGTGAAGTTCAAAGCATTCGGAGCGAAAACAGCCGAATTGGCGGTGAAACCTCCTGAGTAGCCCGGACCGGTGACCTGGATGCTCGTGGCATCAGTGAGGCCGTCGCTCCAATGAGAGAAATGATAGCCCGGCTCCGCAGTCGGGGTGAGTGTCAACTGG
>JAZQQQ010000058.1:0-3504 GCA_045629165.1 Bacteroidaceae bacterium | reverse complement strand
GGTGCTGTATGAATTGTTGTAGAACTCTATCGTGGCATGGCCGTCCTTGTCGGTCTTCAGATTGGGATTCCAGTACAGGGTGCGGCGGTAGTCAACGTCATAATACTGCGGACCGTCAGGATACTGTGGGGTGTAGAACTGGGCAGGAGGGGTATAGCCGTGTAATGGCAGTCTGACCTGCTGTATGTTTTTCAGATTGTATATGTCAATGATTTTACTGTCCTTATGTTCAAGATTAATTATACAAAGATACCTCAATTTTTCATTTTCGTCCGATTCATAAGGGGCATCGAAATCAACAATCAGTCCCAGATATTTGGCCATAATTCTATTAAATGTCTCAGAATCCATAGGTTCATCAAACAACATAACGCTTTCTATTTCATACATATAGAGATCAAAAGGAGATCTTCTGTTATAACCATGAGCATATGGACCTACAGACCACCTCATCGAATCTTCGTGAACAATAAAACCCTGACTCATCAGGTATTCTCGCAAAGTGATGTTCATTTTGTTGTATCCTTTCCTATCCCTATGAATGTCAAAGTCATGGAACGTGGCGTAGTCAACGAACACACGTTTCTCTTTGATGTCCACTTCAGGCAGCAGGATGCCATGCTTGACGTTGATTACCTGTGGCAGTTCCAATGTGGAGTCTGATGGATTTTCCACATTGACCATTCGTTTCCACAGTTCTTCAATCTCCTGAGGCTGCCACTGGCGGACTGACGGTTTCAGCTCGTCAAAAATCACTTCGGAGTTTTTCTTGCTCACCTTATGGCGTGATGACAATTTACCCGGCCACAGGCTCAATTCCGCATCACCGTAAAAGTCCGGAATGTCCAGTCCCATGTACCCACCCTGTTCTGTCAGCAGCTTGAACTGGCTGACACTGGAATCCGGCAGCATGTAGCTGACATTAAGTGGTATGCTGTCAATGCCCAGACCGCTTTTCCTGTCCTTAACCCATGCGTTGTAGGTGAGTCCGCTCTCAAGACGCAACTTTTCCCTGAACTCCACTACTCCGGCCATCTGCTTCCAGTCATAGCGTTCCCAGCCCTGCACCATACACAGCAGGTCAAGAGCTTCATTATGTTCCGTATCGTCTGACTCGAAGTAGTATTCGGGCTTCCACACCAGACCGCGCAGGTCGGATGACAGCAGCAGGTCGGTGCGAAGGTCACTGTAATACCCTCCCTGATGGCAGTCGCCATCACGGACAGACAGGCAGATGTTGTCACTGAAAGGATTCCCCTTATAAGTAATGTCAACATTAAGTCTTACTTTATCAAGCGGATGATAGGCCTGTTTGTCAAAACTCACATCTATCTGCGGGATTTCCCGGCTGCTCCTGCGGTAGAACATTCTTGTGGAGACAGGACTGCCGGTCCTGTCATACAGGCATATCTGACATACGCCTTCCGGGATGCCGGAAAGGTCAATATCCAACGTGTTCTCTGCCTGCTGTACGGGAATCGTGGAAAAATGCAGCAGTCTTCCGCGGCATAGGATTGCCAGACCAAGAGAATCCTTTTGGTTAGCGGGGTCTATTGAAGAAATGACTTTCAGATTCAAACTGTCATCTGTCTGCCCGACTATGTTCAGCGTATGGCCGTATTGTACAGCTTCGGGAAGGTCAAAGGTCCCGGTAATGCCGTCTTCCGTTTCAAACCTCACACGGCTGCGTTTCCCAGATGGAGTGAACACGAAACTGCCCATTCCGTCATGGACAGTACTAATGCGGATGCTGTCATCAACCACGCCGATGGCATCAAGACCCAGGCCGTCCCTTCCGGTGACCTTGAACGCGACACGGCAAGGTTTGCCGATAATCATGCTGCCCCCTTCAGGATAGAAGGCAACGTCCATGTCATGTGTTTTGGTCATCTCCGGTCTTTTCTGGTACTTGAAGTTATTGTATGTGGGCATCTTCCAGACATTCTCACCTGTCAATTCATCTTGCGTTATTTCCATTACTGGAAAGACTCTGGAGAAAACGGCCGCATCCTGGAAGTTCAGCATATTGGCAGTGTAGGCACGGATCTCATAATAGCCACTCAGCAGATTCGCTTCAATTTCACCTCTCAAGCGCCGGCCAATATCCGTGTTCGCATCTGTAAGACTGATATAGCCGTCGGCCTGGCCGTCAACGATCTTGAACTTCTGCTGTTTCATCTCGCTGCCAGCCGCATTCAGTAGATCAACGTACAGCACCCCACTCTTTGAGGCCGAAAAGTCTGACGCATTGACGACATAGGCCTTGAACCATACTGTGTCACCGATCAGGTATGACGTGTTGTCAAAATGCAGGTAAACCTTCTCTTGGGGATACTCATTATTGAAATGATATGCGTTGGCGGCATAGCGCGAAAGAGGCTCACCGGCATAGGCGAAAACCTTACTGATACAGAACAATAGTATGAATGTGGATTTTTTCATTTGCGGCAATATTCACTTGTCCATTGAATATGGCACTCCACCGTTCAGGCCACTGGCACTGACCTTGAAGCGGGTGCTGTATGAGTTGTTGTAGAACTCTATCCCGGCATGGCCGTCCTTGTCGGTCTGCAGATTGGGATTCCAGTACAGGGTGCGGCGGTAGTCAACGTCATAATACTGCGGGCCGTCAGGGTATTGTGGGGAGTAGAACTGGGCGGGTTGGGTATAGCCGTGTAATGGCAGTCTGACTTGATGTATATTGTCCAGATTATATGAATCAATGACTTTACTCTTTTTGTCTTCAAGATTGACTATGCAAAAAGTGAATTTCTCGTTGCGATGAACAGCTGCTAACCAACCTGGAGATCTCCAATCAATCGCAGAAACAAATTCGTTGTTATTCCATACAACGATATCAAGCCAAACAGATGTATGATAATCCACGGGTTCATCGAACAGTATAACGTTTTTGACTTCAGACATTTTGGTAGCATAGGGACTCGGTTGCTCATCCCTGCCAGTTGGAAAAGGTACGGGCTCGAATATGATCATCATCGGTTCAAGATCGTGTAAATCATAACCCTGATTCGCCATGAATTCCGACAAGGTAACGTCCATTTTGTCATATCCTTCTCTTTCCCTGCGAATGTCAAAGTCATGGAACGTGGCGTAGTCAACGAACGGCCGCTTCTCCCTGATGTCCACATCCGGCAGCAGGATGCCATTGTTGATGTTGATGACCTGTGGCAATGCCGATGTGCAGTCTTCTGGATTGTCCATATTAGCCACATGTTTCCGCAGCTCCACCATCTCCTGCGGCAGCAACTAGCGGATAGACGGTTTCAGATTGTCAATAAACACTTCGGAGTTCTTCCTTGCCTTGCGACTTTCACCCTTCCGGTCTGGCCACAGGTACAATTCGGCATCACCGTAGAAGTCCGGTATGTCCAGTCCCATGTAGCCTCCCTGTTCTGTCAGCATCTTGAGCTGGGTGACGCTGGAGTCCGGCAGCATGTAACTGACATTCATAGGAATACCGTCAATGCCAAGACCGCTTTCCCT
>JAZQQQ010000057.1:0-164432 GCA_045629165.1 Bacteroidaceae bacterium | reverse complement strand
CCTTTGGCTTTGCCATCCCCGATGGTTGTGCTCCGGTCTATGTCTCCAAAGCAAAGCCGGTTACAAGGAAACGAGGCCGTCCCGCCAAACCGAAAGTTGAGAATCAGGAGTTATAGGTATACAAAATTGAAAAACTCAGATATAAAAGAGATCTGATTGCTTCGTGCTGATTCGAAAGGAGAGAGTACATATAACCTTGTGAGTACCATGCTAAGGCAGAGTTGCAATTTTTTCGTTTCAAACCATAATATCTAGTTGCATAATGAATTAGAGTGTCTTCTTCATCAGATATACCAAGTTTATTGTGAATTCTGGTCTTCTGTGTGTAGAACTTTGATTTATATGAGGGAAGAATTAGACTTCCAGAATTGTTTAAAAGAGAGTCTGCTTTAAGTGGATTAAATTCGATTAAGTTGTCAATTCTTGAAAAATGAATGGGATTAGTACAAATTAAGAATATTGATGTTAATGCTATAATAGCAAACATTATTATCTTGTGTAATCTCATAAAGATGACTCTGAATTAACTGCTACAAAAATATTCAAATGAATTAAAAATTGGAACTAATAATACAGAAATCTGGTACACCATTATCTGGTAACTAATTACTTTTATTAATCTCAGTTATAATATGAGGAACTTTGTTGCATTCTGGAGACATCTTATGTTATCTTTGTCCGTCAAAAACGCTCGGCGTTGAGGGTTTGAAAGTTGAAATTGTATTTCTAGCTTAAAAGAACAATGAATAATATGAAGTTCTTCAAAATTTTGATGATAGGAATTCTGATTCCTGCAGGCGTGATGGCCCAGCCGGGACGGGGTGTACTGGATGGCGGCATGTTGCAGCGCCCCAGACAGCCTCAGGCTACAACTATAAATGAACAGTTGCAGAAACTACTGGTTGCCGAGAGTGCAATCAGCCAGTTATATGTGGAAGAGGTTGATCAGGAAAAGCTGGTTGAACAGGCCATCAAGGGCATGCTTAAGGAATTGGATCCGCATTCTACATATCTATCTGCTGAGGAAAATGAGAAATCAAATGAGACTCTTCAGGGAAACTTTGACGGAATTGGCATTCAGTTCAACATGGTTCAGGATACCCTGTTCGTGGTACAGCCGCTGCCGGACGGCCCTTCCGAAAAGGCAGGAATTATGGCTGGTGACCGTATCGTGACGGTGAATGATACTGTTATTGCCGGAGTTAAGATGTCTGACCAGACCATTATGAAGAAACTGCGCGGTCCAAAGGGAACCAAGGTAAGGCTGGGAGTTAGACGGCTTGGAGTTCCTGATGTAATTGAGTTTGTGATTACCCGTGACAAAATTCCTGTGAATACCGTCGATGCAACTTTTATGGTTAAGCCTGGAGTGGGCTATGTTCGTATTTCAAGTTTCGGAGCAACCACTGTCGATGAGTTTGAAACTGCTCTTGATGATCTCAGGAAGAAGGGCGCGTCTTCATTGATTCTTGATCTTCAGGGAAATGGCGGAGGTTTGCTCATGGCGGCAGTTGGGCTTGCTAATGAATTTATGAACCGTGACCAGACAATAGTGTACACTGAAGGTCTTCGGTCGCCAAGAAGTGGCTACAGAGCTGATGGCAGTGGTAAGTTCAAGACGGGGAATTTGATTGTCCTTATTGACGAGTACTCGGCATCGGCCAGCGAAATTGTTACCGGTGCCGTGCAGGACTGGGACCGCGCAACTGTGATAGGCCGCCGTTCATACGGCAAGGGACTGGTTCAACGCCCGGTTGAATTTCATGATGGATCGCTTATTAGATTGACTATTGCAAAATACTACACTCCTGTTGGCCGATGCATACAGAAACCGTACGGCAAGGATGTTGATTATGCCGATGATATTAACGAGCGCTTCAACCGTGGCGAGCTGGTGTCACGTGATAGCATTCATCTGCCCGATTCCCTGAAGTTTACAACCAAGATAAAGGGAAAGACAGTATATGGCGGTGGTGGCATTATGCCGGATATATTTGTTCCGCTTGACACCACACGTACCACCCCATATTACAGAAAGGTGGCAGCAAAGAACATTGTTCTTAATACAACTATATCATATGTTGAGAAGAATCGCCGCCAGCTACTGAGGAAGTATAAGACATTTGAAGAGTATGAAAATAGCTTTGAGGTCGGAAAGGATCTGATTGAAATGATGCTTGACAAGTGCAAGGCCGAGGGAATTGAGTATGATGATGAGCAGTACAATCAGACTTTGCCTATATTCAAACTACAGCTGAAAGGCATGATAGCCCGTAATCTGTGGAGTATGAACGAATACTATAAAATCATGCTGGAACTGGACAATACGGTGAAAAGAGCAATCCAATTTATTGAAACCGGAGAATAGTTGTAAGGTTTCTACTTTTTTTGATTATGTTTGCAAGCTAGAAATTAACCAATTAATAAAATACACGTATGAATGAAGTTAAAAACGGCTATTACAAGCTGAGTTGGGCGCAGCGCATCGGTTTCGGTTCCGGTGACCTCGCTCAGAATTTGATTTTCCAGACAGTTGCATGTTTCCTCATGCTTTACCTTACCACAGTTCTGGAAATCAATCCGAAATTTGTAGCAGGACTTATCCTTGGAGTCAGAATCCTGGACTGTTTCTGGAGCCCGATTGTAGGTAAATACATTGACAACAACAACCCGAAGTTGGGTAAGTACCGTTCATATCTGCTATATGGCGGTATTCCTCTTACAATAGCAGCATGTCTGCTCATGCTTCCTGCAGTTGCATCATGGTCAATGGGTGCCAAGATTGCATATGCAACTATCAGCTACACCCTGCTCAGCATGATTTATTCTGTAGTTAACATTCCTTACGGCTCAATCATGGCCAGTATGACCCGTGACAATGACGAAGTCCTGATTCTGACTTCAACCCGTATGGTTTGTGCAAACATCGGTCAGATTGTTGTTCAGGCTGGTTTCCCAATCGGACTTGCCGTAATCGTAGGTATTGCAGTTGACTGGAATCAGGCTCTGTTCATGGCTATCGGTACCATTCCTGCTTTCATTATCCTGCCATCTCTGCCAGTGCTGAAGAAGCTGTTCGGAAAGAAGGGACTTTACTACCTGCTGCTTTCAATCGGCCTCATCGGATTCATTGCCCTGTACATCATTGGTAAGTTCTTCGATGTTCAGAACTGCAACACCCTGGTTCAGGCTGCCAAGGTCATGACTGGTGTTGGTCTGCTTGTAGGTTCACTCATGTGGGCTTTGGTTCCTGAGGTTATTACCGAGGCTGAGTATCGTACCGGAAATCGTCCAGCTGCTACCGTAAATGCTCTTGCAGGTGTTGCATTCAAGGCTGGTTTCTCACTGGCAGGTTTCATTACCCCACTGGTCATGGGTTGGGTAGGTTTCAACCTTTCAAGTGAGTCAGCTGCCCTTCCAACTGATCCAAATGCATGGTTCATTGTAACATGCGTATTCGCAATCGTTGGTTTCGGACTGCTTCTGTTCTGCTTTGCAGGCAGCAAGGAGAACATTACTACAACTCCTGAAAAGCCGGTTTCATTTGGCGAGATGTGGGCTGAATTCAAGGCAAACAAGTGTCTTCAGCTTATGATTGGAATCTTCGTGGTAGTATTCCTGGCATCATTCATCAGCGCTCCTGTAAATGCTTACTATCCAAAGCTTAATGACTACAGCGCTACCGAACAGAACGCTATCCTGTGGTTCACTACCATCATCCCTGCAATTCTCCTGGTTATTGTAGGTCTGCTCATCTACAAGTATCCTCTTACTGATGAGAAGCTTGATGAAATCAACAAGGCTATTGAGGAGAGGTCAAAGAAATAAGGCATCTGCACAATAATTCCACAGTAGAGCCGGCATCACAGCCGGCTCTTTTTTGTTGATAACATAGCACTCTTTTTATTTATAATATCGCGCGAAAATATTACTTTCGCGAAATATTTGGAAAAACAGACAAAATCATAATAATATGGCTCAAACCAAAAGAATCAAATCAGCTCTTGTATCAGTATTCTACAAGGATGGTCTTGATGAGATCATTACCAAGCTGCACCAGGAGGGTGTAAAGCTCATTTCAACCGGTGGAACACAGAAATTCATTGAATCACTGGGAGTTCCATGTCAGGCAGTGGAAGAACTCACTGGTTACCCTTCAATCCTGGGTGGTCGCGTGAAGACACTTCATCCAAAGGTTTTCGGTGGAATACTTGCCAGAAGAGATGAGGAGAATGATATGGCTCAGATGGCCAGCTACGATATTCCGGAAATTGATCTGGTTATTGTTGATCTCTATCCATTCGAGGAGACTGTGGCTTCAGGTGCTGCCGATGCTGATATCATTGAGAAGATTGACATAGGCGGTATTTCTCTTATCCGTGCCGGTGCCAAGAACTTTGCCGATTCAGTAATCGTTGCAAGCAAGGACCAGTACAAGCCGCTTCTGGACATTCTGAACGAGCGTGGTGCTGAAACCACTCTTGAGGAGCGCCGCTGGTTTGCCAAGGAGGCATTCGCAGTTTCATCATACTATGACAGCGCAATCTACAACTGGTTCAGCCAGGAGGGCGATAACCACTTCCGCTATGCAGTTGACGGCGTACAGACCATGCGCTACGGTGAGAATCCTCACCAGAAGGGCTATTTCTACGGAAACCTGGCCGGCATGTTCGAGCAGCTCCACGGCAAGGAGATTTCATACAACAACCTGCTTGACATCAATGCAGCAGTTGACCTGATTGACGAATTCACCGATACCACATTTGCAGTTCTCAAGCACAACAATGCATGCGGACTGGCATCACGCGACACTGTTCTTGAGGCATGGAAGGATGCCCTGGCAGGTGATCCTGTATCGGCCTTCGGCGGTGTGCTCATTACAAATGCCCCGATTGACAAGGCTACAGCCGAAGAGATTAACAAGATATTCTTCGAGGTAATCATTGCTCCTGACTATGACATGGATGCCCTTGAGGTTCTGGGCCAGAAGAAGAACAGGATTATTCTTGTACGCAAGCCACAGCAGAAGCCTGCCATGCAGGTACGCACTGCACTGAACGGCGTGCTGGTTCAGGAGAAGGACAACAAGATTGAGACTCCTGAGGAGCTTCGCCTGGTTACAAGCCGTCAGGCTACCGATGCCGAGATTCAGGATATGCTTTTCGCCAACAAGATTGTAAAGAACAGCAAGAGCAACTCAATAGTATTTGCCAAGAACCGTCAGCTTCTTGCAAGCGGCGTGGGCCAGACTTCACGTGTTGATGCACTGAAGCAGGCTGTCGAGAAGGCTCACTCATTCGGTTTCTCACTTGAGGGAGCAGCCATGGCAAGTGATGCTTTCTTCCCATTCCCAGACTGCGTGGAACTGGCTGACAAGGCTGGCGTGAAGAATGTAATCCATCCGGGTGGCTCAGTACGTGACCAGGAGTCAATTGACTACTGCGAGCAGCATGACATGACAATGGTCATGACAGGCTTCCGTCACTTCAAGCACTGATTCCGTCAATAACCATTCATTAATCAGATAAAACAGGAAATTCAGATTATGGGTTTATTTTCATTAACTCAGGAATTGTCGATGGACCTTGGCACAGCCAATACCATCATCATGATGAATGGAAAAATTGTGGTCAATGAACCATCAATCGTAGCACTGGACAACAGGACAGACAAGATGCTTGCTGTCGGTAACCGTGCAAAGCAGATGTATGAAAAGACCAACAAGGATATCCGTGTGATAAGACCTCTGAGGAACGGCGTGATTGCCGATTTCGATGCGTGTGAGAAAATGATGCGCGGACTTATCAAGATGGTTGACCAGGGCCGCCGTTTCTTCTCTCCTTCGCTCAAGATGGTTATTGGCGTTCCTTCGGGCAGTACCGAAGTTGAGCTCCGTGCCGTACGTGACTCGGCCGAGCATGCCGGTGGCCGTGAGGTTTACATGCTTTTTGAGCCTATGGCAGCTGCCATGGGTATTGGTATAGACGTTCTTGCCCCAGAAGGCAACATGATTGTCGACATAGGTGGCGGTACCACCGAGATTGCCGTTATTTCTCTGGGCGGCCTGGTATCGAACAACTCAGTCAAGGTGGCTGGTGATGATTTCACTGCTGACATTCAGGAGTACATGGGTCGCCAGCACAACGTGAAGGTGAGTGAAAGAATGGCAGAACGAATCAAGATTAACGTTGGTGCAGCGCTGACTGAACTTGAAGATGCTCCCGAAGATTACATTGTGAGCGGTCCTAACAAGATAACCGCACTGCCAATGTCAATTCCGGTTTGCTACCAGGAGATTTCACACTGCCTTGACCATTCAATTGCCAAGATTGAAACTGCCGTGTTGAACGCTCTGGAGAATACTCCTCCTGAACTTTATGCCGACATTCTGAAGAGAGGCATATTCCTGTCGGGCGGCGGATCAATGCTGCGTGGCATAGACAAGCGTCTGACCGACAAGATTGGAATACCTTTCCATGTTGCCGAGAACCCGCTTCTCAGTGTTGCCAAGGGAACAGGTATTGCTTTGAAGAATGTTGAACGGTTCTCATTCCTTATGAGATAAAAACAGTACGCCAGTGCGTTCCATATTGGACTTCTTCATCAGAAAGAGTCATACCTTTCTGTTTGTCCTCCTGGAGGGACTGGCGCTTACGCTGTTATTCTGCCTGAACGACAGTCAGAAAGCAGCTTACCTGAGCTCTGCCGGAATTGTTTCCGGCAGATTGCTTGAAATATCGTCATCAATAGTCAACTACTTCTCGCTTAAGGGACAGAACAGGGAACTTGCAATTGAGAATGCATGGCTGAAGAGCCGGCTGAGTGCCCTGGAATCAGAAGTCGGCAATGAAAGGCTGGCCTTGCTGACCACTGACAAGGTGGTGGCAGCCCGCGTGATAGACAACAGCATTCGCCGTGACGATAACTTCATTACCATAAACAAGGGAACCGATGACGGAATCCGTGAGGGCATGGGCGTGAGTTCGCCAGCCGGAGCCGTCGGAGTTGTGAGGGTGGCCGGGCGCCATTATTCCATAGTGCTGCCCATTCTCAACAGCAAGAGCAGCCTGAGCTGCAAGGTGCTGGGGTCCGATTCTTTCGGATTCCTGGAATGGCACGGGGGCGATCCCTGCAAGGCGGAACTTCTGGATGTGCCGTACCATGCCCAGGTTTCAATGGGCGATACCATTGTTACGAGCGGCTATTCGGCCGTATTTCCCGAGAACGTTATGGTTGGAACCGTGAGTTCCGTAGTGGAGCGAAGGTCGGAATATACTCTGAGGATTACGCTTGACCTGGCGGTCGATTTTTCTGACCTGGGCTGGGTGTACGTGTATTTGAGGAACGAACCGGCAGAACTCCCGGAATTGAGAAAGGAATTGAAATAAGGGCAGTATGGAACCATTGACCATTCTCAAGAAAATAAGAACCCTGCTGTTACTGGTGTTCCTGCAGGTGCTGGTATGCAACCGGATAAATCTGTTCGGTTACGCCACTCCGCTGCTCTATGTGAGTTTCATTATAGGGTTTGGTTCCGATGTTACTGCCAACATGAAGATGGTTTGGGCGTTCGTACTGGGATTGCTGATAGATATATTTTCTGCAACTCCGGGCCTGAATGCTGCCGCAGCGGTTTTCCTGGCTTATGCACAGCCATGGATAATGTCGCTCTTCATATCGACCGACCGTCGCGAAAGCGTTACTCCTGACCGTGACACGCTGGGCAATCTGCCTTTCGTGGGTTACCTGACAATATGCGTGCTTTGTCACCATATGGTTTATTTCCTGCTCAAATGCATTCCGGTCGGTGACTGGAACATGTATCTGTTCAAGGTCCTGGCAAGTTCGCTCATGACCGCAGTTATTCTGGGGACAGTCTGTTTCTCACGCCCGAAGGGAGTCCGCAGGCGTGCCAACAGCTGACAATAGCCGCCATTTTTTTATGAAGAACCTGAAATTTGACAACCGTAAGTATGCATTGGGCGCTATGGCCATAGCCGTAGTCGTCATCTATGTGGCCCGTCTGTTCGCAATACAGGTTCTTGACAAGACCTACCGCGAGTCGGCTGAAAACAATGCCCTTTACTATCACACAATAGTGCCAACGCGCGGTTCCATTTACGACCGCAACGGCAATCTGCTGGTGGGCAACCAGCCTTCTTATGATATTACCGTGGTCATGCGCAGCGTGAAGGATCTTGATACGCTTGAGTTCTGCCGCATTCTTGACATTACGCCCGAGTTCTTTGAAAAGAGGATGGCCGATATAAAGAACCGCCGCCTGAATCCGGGTTACTCTTCATACACCACCCAGGTGTTCATGTCGCAGATTCCGTTTGATGAAGTATCGGGCTTCAGGGAGAACCTGTACCGCTTCAGGGGATTTGACATTAGCCAGAGTTCGTTCCGCAAGTACTATTTTGAGGCCGCTGCGCACCTGCTGGGCGATATGGGTGAGGTTTCACGCACCGAAATGGAGGCCGATGCATATTATGCGCAGGGCGATTTCATAGGCAAGCAGGGTATTGAGAAGTCATATGAAAAGGAGCTGCGCGGCGAGAAGGGTGTTGAGGTACTGCTCAAGGATGCTATAGGACGCATAAGCGGAAGTTACATGAACGGGCAGTATGACCATGAAGCCGTGACTGGCAAGGATTTGCAGCTGGGACTTGATGTGGAACTGCAGATGCTGGGCGAGAGGCTCATGCAGGGTAAGCTGGGCAGCATAGTGGCCATTGAACCCGAAACGGGAGAGATTCTCTGCATGGTATCGGCCCCGTCATACAATCCATCGGACCTGGTGGGAAGAAACCGCAGCCAGAACTATTCAAGACTGGCCAATGAGTGGTCAAAGCCGCTTCTGAACAGAACGGTGAACGGAACTTATCCGCCCGGTTCGACATTCAAGACGGCCCAGGCGCTGACTCTGCTTGAGGAGGGGATCATTGATGAGCGCACCCTGTTTCCGTGTACGGGCGGATTCGTGTTCGGCAACCTGAGGGTGGGGTGCCATTCGCACGGTTCGCCGCTGTCGCTGATTCCGGCCATAGCAACATCGTGCAACGGATATTTCTGCTGGGCATATTACCGCATGCTGGGCGATTCCAGGTATGGAACTCCGCAGAAGGCCTTTACGGTTTGGAAGGACCATATGGTTGACATGGGGTTCGGCTATGCATTGGGGACTGACATTCCCGGTGAAAAGCGCGGCATGATACCCAATTCACAGTATTATGACCGCCACTACAACAGCCGCTGGAACGGACTGACAACCATAAGCAACGCCATAGGACAGGGAGAAATTACGCTTACTCCGCTGCAGATTGCCAACCTGGGAGCAACAATTGCCAACCGTGGGTATTTTATAGCCCCGCATGCGGTCAAGGCAGTCAAGGGCAGGGAACTTGATTCGCTCTATGTGACCAGGCATGTGGTCGATATAGAGAAGCGTCACTATGACCTGGTTGTGAAGGGCATGCGCGAGTCGGTCCTGAGCGGAACCTGCCGTGCTGCCAATACACCGGCCTACGAGGTGTGCGGCAAGACCGGTACTGCCGAGAACAACGGAAAGGACCATTCGGTATTCATGGGATTTGCCCCAATGGAGAATCCGAAGATTGCAATAGCCGTGTATGTTGAGAACGGCGGATTCGGTGCCGTATACGGCGTGCCCATAGGTGCTCTCATGATTGAACAGTACCTGACGGGTGAACTGAGCGAAGAGAGTCAGAAGAAGGCAAAGGAACTTGCTTCAAGGGAGATTAATTATGAACACAAGAACCGTTGACGTCAGGCATAGCATAGATTGGATAACAGTACTGCTGGTGCTGGTCATCATGGTGTGCGGTTGGTTCAGCATATGCGGAGCCAGCAGCATGGACCTTGACTGGGCAAGCCTGCTGTCGTTTGAGTCAAGGCCCGGCAAGCAGATTGTCTGGATGGCGCTGGGACTGGCCATGGCCTCGCTGGTCATGTTCATTCCGAGTTCTGCCATGAACACATACGCTTATGTGGCTTACGGCGCGGTAATTGTCCTGTTGTTGGTTACGCTGGCTGTGGCGGGCGATACCAAAGGCTCACGTTCCTGGCTGTACATAGGCAGCATGGGACTGCAGACTGCCGAATTTGCCAAGTTTGCCACTGCGCTTGCGCTTGCGCGTTTTGTGGACCGGTTCGATTTTTCGGCCCAGAACATGCGCGATGTGGTGCATGCATCGGCCATATTTTTCGTGCCCATGCTGATTATCATAATGCAGAACGAGACCGGTTCGGCCATTGTGTACCTTGCCTTTTTCCTGGTATTGTACCGTGAGGGAATGACCGGCGACATACTGCTGCTGGGGGCTCTGGCCGTGCTGTTTTTCATACTGGGCCTGAAGTACCGCGACTTTACGTTTGAAGAACAGGTCTTCAGTGTGGGCCGATGGATGGTTCTCACCATTATACAGCTGGTGCTGTGCTATAAGGTGTGGAAGAATAACGGAGATTTGAAAATGCTGGGAGTGGTCGCTGGCACGGGGCTGGGCGGTATGCTGATAGCCCTGGCCGTATCGATGACCGTGGTTCCTTTCAATATTGTGCCGGTTCAGCTGGTTCTTCAGCTGGTGGTCTGCATTTACCTGGGTGTGGTGGCATTCAGGGAGATGGCCCTGAAGATTATGATGTATGCCGGTGCGGCCCTGCTTTTTGTGGGTTACTTGTATTCGGTTGATATGGTTTTTGACAAGCTTCAGCCTCACCAGAAGACCAGGATTAATGTTATTCTGGGTCTTGAGGATGACCCGAAGGGGGCTTCGTACAATGTGAATCAGTCAATGATTGCCATCGGTTCGGGTGGTGTTTCGGGAAAGGGTTTCCGCCAGGGTACCCAGACTAAGCTGAAGTATGTGCCTGAGCAGGATACCGATTTTATTTTCTGTACCGTAGGTGAGGAGCAGGGCTTTGTGGGTTCTACTCTGGTTCTGGGGCTTTACCTGGCGTTGCTGCTCAGGTTGCTTGTGCTGGCCGAGAGGCAGCATTCGGTATTCGGGCGCGTGTACGGGTATTCGGTGTTTTCCATCCTGCTGTTCCATGTGTTCATTAACGTGGGCATGGTGCTGGGGGTTACTCCTGTGATTGGTATTCCGCTGCCGTTCTTCAGTTACGGCGGGTCATCGCTCTGGGGGTTCATTCTGCTCCTGTCGGTGTTCCTGAGGATAGATTGCGAGAGGTCGTCGCAGTTCAGCTGATATTTTCGCGCATTCCGCCTGCTTTATAGTTTTTGCTTAACACTCCGAAGGTCTCGCTCCCCGCCGCGTGATGGGCGGGAGAACTTTCGCGGGTGTATGCGGGATTACCCTTCGCGATGCTCTCCGCCTTCACGGCGTTCTCCACCTTCGCGGCGGTGGTTGTTGTGGTGATGGTGATGGTGTGGCTTGTGGTCACGACGGTCACGATGCTCCTGACGCTGCGGCTTTTCAGACTGTTCCCTGTTTCCTGCAGGTTCAGACTGGGCAGAAGACTGGGCATCAGAGCCTGAAGCCTGGCCGTTAGCCTGTGCATTGGGCTGTGACTCAGCCTGTGCATTGCCTTCCTGTGGTCTGGGCTTCTTTTTCTTTTTCTTCTTTTTCTTGTCGAAACGCGTCAGGCCGCCTTCGTCAAGAATGTCCGATGTTATGCGGCTGTCTTCAACTGCTGTACCCGTCAGGGTTACAGGCTTCTGGCCGTTCCGGTTCATGTTGATAATCTCAAGAGCGCGCTCGTATGAGATGGTTTCTACATTGGCGGCAAATACCTTGTCAGTTGAATATGAAATGAGTCCGTTCAGTATGTCAGCCTTGAAGAAGAAATATGTGCCATCAGCAGTTTCAAGCTGTATGTCGCGTGAAGGGAACCGCTTCTGGGCTTCTACATATGCATCGACCTCATAGTTCAGGCAGCATTTCAGCTTGGCACACTGACCTGCCAGCTTCTGTGGATTCATTGATATGTCCTGGAAACGTGCGGCGCCTGTCGATACTGAAACGAAGTTGGTCATCCAGGTGGTGCAGCACAGCTCACGTCCGCACGGGCCTATTCCACCTATGCGGCCGGCCTCCTGGCGTGCTCCAATCTGCTTCATTTCAATGCGTACGCGGAATGCTTCGGCCAGCACCTTGATGAGCTGACGGAAGTCAACGCGTCCATCGGCAATGTAGTAGAAAATTGCCTTGTTGCCATCGCCCTGATATTCAACATCGCCAATCTTCATTTCAAGGCCCAGGTCCTTGGCTATCTGGCGTGGGCGTATCATGGTATCATGTTCGCGTGCTTTTGCTTCAGCGTATTTCTCCATGTCTACTTCACGCGCCTTGCGGTAAACGCGCTTTATCTCTATGTCGGGACGCAGGTTGGCTTTCTTCATCTGAAGCGCTACCAGCCTGCCGGTCATGGTGACTGTTCCTATGTCATGTCCTGGATTTGACTCTACTGCAACGATATCACCCTTTTCCAGCGGTATGTTGTTTGAGTTCAGGAAGAATCCCTTGCGGGTGTTCTTGAACTGAACCTCAACATAATCGCAATTGTCATCGGCCCCCGGCACTCCTGCCAGGTAGTCAAATGAGTGCAGCTGGCACATGCTCTTGCCGCAGCCTTTCCATGATATGTTGGAGCTTCCGTTGTTGAGTACGAAGTCTTCTGCCATTATCTTTGTTTTATTAGTACAATGGTTTTCAGGGCTAAGTCGAAGAAAACCATTTTGGAATTTACATTCTGTTCTATTTCGCTCTGGGCCAGTGAGAGTTCTTCCATAAGCCCGATTATGTTGTTTTCGTTCACGAATGGGGCAAACCTGGCCGAAAACGTCTTTTCTTCTTCAGTCAGGAATGTCAGTCCCGGCTGGTGGAAGTTGTAGATGAAGTTTTCGCGTATCATGCGCTGGCAGTATGACAGGTATCTTTTCTGCCATTCGCGTCCTTTTGCTGCAAGTGTCTCGGACTGGATTTTCAGTTCCTTTACCCGCTTTGCATAGGCTGAGCGCATGAAAAACATGAACTGTTCAAGGAACTCGCCGCTCTCTTCGTTGATCCTGATCATCTTGAGGGCGTTGTTCCAACTGCCGGCACTCAGGTGGGCTATGTAGTTCGCCTGGTCGGGCGGCAGCATGTAGCCCTGGCCCATGAGCCTTGCTGCAATTGTCTCTTCGGGTATGCGCCTGAATTCAATCATCTGGGTACGGCTGACTATGGTGCCCAGGACCTGGTCCGGACTGTCAGTCACCAGAATGAATACGGTACCCGATGGGGGCTCTTCAAGAATCTTCAGCAGCGAGTTGGCGCAGTTGGGGTGCATCCTTTCGGGATGCCATATAATCATTACCTTGTATCCTCCTTCGGTTGACTTGAGGGCCAGTTTGGCCGATATGACATCTTTTTCCTTGGTTGGAATCTGGGCCTGCTTTCCGCTGCTGTCCAGGGTGTTTACCCAGTCTTCAAGTCCGAAATAGCTGTTTTCCAGCAGGAATTCACGCCAGGTGGCAATCTCATCGTCACATTGGGTGGGGTTTACGCTGCCACCCTTGTTGATTACGGGGAATACAAAATGAAGGTCGGGGTGTACCAGGCGCGCCATTTTGTAGCACGATGGGCAATTGCCGCAGGAATCGGCCCCCTTGTCCCTGTTGCCGCACAGCAGATATGATGCAAATGCTATTGCGGTCTGCAGCTTTCCGGTACCTTCAGGACCACAGAACAGGAGAGCATGGGGTACAGTCCCCTGGGCTGCATAGTTCTGCAACCTTTGGATGGGCCCCTGCTGTCCTACTATGTCCTGAAAGTCAAACATTGCTGTATTCTTACTTGAGAATGGTGCAACCGGTGCAAGGCTTCAGCTGTTTGAAGAAGTCGTTGCCCTTGTCATCGACCAGGATGAATGCTGGGAAGTCTTCTACATCGATCTTCCATACGGCCTCCATACCAAGTTCTGGATATTCTACGCACTCAATGCTCTTGATAGAGCTCTGTGACAGTACTGCAGCAACGCCGCCGATTGTACCCAGATAAAAACCGCCGTGCTTCTTGCAGGCATCGGCAACGCACTGTGCACGGTTACCCTTGGCAATCATTACCAGCGAACCGCCGTTTGCCTGGAACTCATCAACGTATGGGTCCATACGGCCGGCAGTGGTTGGGCCCATTGAGCCGCAAGGATAGCCTTCTGGAGTCTTGGCAGGACCTGCGTAGAGGATTGGATAGTCCTTCAGGTACTGCGGCATGCCCTCGCCTGCATCCAGACGGGCCTTGATCTTGGCGTGTGCAATGTCACGGCCTACTATGATGGTTCCCTTCAGGTTAACGCGGGTTGAAACCGGATACTTGCTCAGTTCCTTGCGGACTGCATCCATACCCATGTTCAGGTCAATCTCTATGCCCTTGCCGCCCTCGCCCGGCTGACGGAGCTCTTCTGGGATGAGTTCTGATGGGCAATCGTCCATCTTCTCAATCCAGATACCGTCCTCATTGATCTTGGCCTTGATGTTACGGTCAGCTGAGCAGCTTACGCCCATACCTACAGGGAGTGATGCGCCGTGGCGTGGCAGACGGATTACGCGTATGTCATGAGCCAGGTACTTGCCACCGAACTGTGCGCCCAGGCCAATCTCATATACCTTCTTGAGGAGCTTCTCTTCAAGGTCAAGGTCACGGAATGCGCGGCCGGTCTCATCGCCTGTGGTTGGCAGGCTGTCATAGTACTTGATTGAACCAAGCTTTACGGTGAGCAGGTTCTTTTCAGCCGATGTACCACCGATTACTACGCAGATATGGTATGGAGGACATGCTGCTGTACCAAAGTGCTTGATTTCTTCAACCAGCCAAGGCAGAAGTGTGTTCTCATTCTGGATCAGGGCCTTGGTCATTGGGTAGAAGTATGTCTTGTTGGCAGAACCGCCACCCTTGGCAACGCATACAAAGCGGTATTCGGCACCTTCGCAGGCCTCAATGTCAATCTGGGCTGGCAGGTTGCACTTGGTGTTGACCTCGTCATACATGGTCAGGGCTGCGTTCTGTGAGTAGCGCAGGTTGTCCTGTGTGAAGGTGTTGTAAACGCCCAGGCTCAGAGCCTCTTCATCTTCAAAGCCGGTCCAGATCTGCTGGCCCTTCTCAGCGTGGATGATGGCGGTACCGGTGTCCTGTCAGAATGGCAGGATGCCCTTGGCTGCAGTCTCGGCATTGCGCAGGAACTGCAGTGCTACGTACTTGTCGTTCTCTGAAGCCTCTGGGTCAGTCAGGATCTTGGCTACCTGCAGGTTGTGCTCGCGGCGAAGTTTGAACTCAACCTCGTGGAAGCAGGCCTGTGACAGCATGGTCAGTGCCTCCTTGCTGACCTTGATGATCTTCTTGCCTTCAAACTCACTTACAGTAACGCCCTCCTTTGAGAGCAGGCGGTACTCTGTTGTGTCCTGTCCCAGCTGGAACATTGGAGCATACTTGAAATTACTCATTGTATTATGGTTTTTTATATTGTTTTCAAATCAGTTTTCGCTGTTGTCATCGATGTCCGGGTAAAGGAAATCGTTGTATGGGTATTTCTGCACGTGCAGTTGCTTGACGCGGTCGTACAGGACGCTTCGCATTTCATCAACGCCGGTCTTCTTCAGGGCCGATACGAACAGGCATTCGCCGTTCAGCTTGGCCATCCAGGTCTGCTTGAGTTCGTCTATGGTAACGTTCTCGCGGGTGGCTGGAGTCAGGTCATCGGCATCTTTTTCAACCCATGTGTAGGCATCGGTCTTGTTGAAGAGTACCATCAGTGGCTTGTCACCGGCACCCAGGTCGGCCAGGGTCTTTTCAACCACCTTCATCTGGTCTTCAAAGTCGGGGTGCGATATGTCAACCACATGGATGAGCAGGTCAGCCTCACGGACTTCGTCAAGGGTTGACTTGAATGATTCTACAAGGTCGTGGGGCAGCTTGCGTATGAATCCGACGGTATCAGAAAGAAGGAACGGCAGGTTTTCAACCACAACCTTGCGTACTGTGGTGTCAAGGGTGGCAAAGAGTTTGTTTTCAGCAAACACATCGCTTTTGGCAAGCAGGTTCATCAGGGTGGACTTGCCCACGTTGGTGTAGCCTACAAGCGCAACGCGGATAAGTCGGCCGCGGTTCTTGCGCATGGTTGATTTCTGGCGGTCAATGTCAGCCAGCTGGGTCTTGAGCCAGCTTATGCGCTGGGTAATTATTCGGCGGTCCATTTCAAGCTGGGTCTCACCAGGTCCGCGCAGACCTACCGAACCCTTACCGCCACCGGCACCGGAACCACCGCCCTGACGTTCCAGGTGGGTCCACATTCGCTGCAGTCGTGGCAGCAGGTAACGGTATTGGGCCAGTTCAACCTGGGTCTTGGCATGGGCTGTCTGAGCGCGCATGGCAAAAATGTCCAGAATGAGCGATGTACGGTCAAGTACCTTCACGCCCAGTGCCTTCTCAATGGCGGTAATCTGCTTGGATGTCAGTTCGTCATCGAAAATGGCCATGCCGACCTCGTTCTCAAGGTCTTCCATGCGGTCTATGTATTCCTTGAGTTCCTCCAGCTTGCCCTTGCCTACGTACGTGGTCGAGTTGGCGCCATCGACCTTCTGGGTGAAGCGGCGCATTACCCTTACACCGGCAGTCTGTGCCAGGAACTCAAGCTCGTCCAGGTATTCGGTGGTCTTGCGCTCGTCCTGGTCACGGGTTATGAGTCCCACAAGAATGGCTGTTTCGCTCTTGCTTTCGTGTATTATCTGAAATTCTTCCTTCATTCTTCTTCATTATCATATTTTCCACGCTTTGCGGGCTTGCCCTGAGGTTCACAGCCGGCCAGCACTATCACGAATTCACCCTTGGGTTCAGTCTGGGTAAAGTGTTCAAGCACTTCGGCGAGTGTCCCGCGCGTGCATTCTTCATGGATCTTTGATATTTCGCGGCAGGTGCAGACCTGCCTGTCCGGGCCGAACACTTCAATGAACTGGGTCAGTGACTTGACTACCCTGAACGGTGATTCGTAGAAGATAATGGTCCTTGGTTCTTCTTTCAGCGCCTCCAGCCGGGTCATGCGGCCCTTCTTCTGCGGAAGGAACCCTTCAAACACGAACCTGTCGCACGGCAGTCCTGAGTCAATCAGGGCCGGTACGAATGCCGTTGCGCCCGGCAGGCACTCAACTTCTATGCCCTGCCTGACGCACTCTCTGACCAGCATGAATCCGGGGTCCGATATTCCCGGCGTGCCGGCATCACTGATGAGCGCCACTGATTCGCCAATGCCAATCCTTTCGGCAATGCGGGCCGATGTCTCATGTTCGTTGAACTTGTGGTGTGACAGCAGTGGCTTGCGTATTTCGAAATGCTTGAGCAGCACGCTGCTGGTCCTGGTGTCTTCAGCCAGGATAAGGTCAACCTCCTTCAGGACTCTCAAGGCCCTGAGGGTGATGTCTTCAAGGTTCCCTACCGGGGTGGGAACAAGGTATAGTTTGCCTGCCATGCGTGTGCGCGTTCCTTTTATTGACACAAAAGTAGTCAAATTCCCGTTTCCTGCCATTTTTTTTCGCTATGTTTGCATACAAATTGTACAATATGCAGAAGAAAAACCTGATATATGAAGGCATGGTGGCCTTGCTGGTGCTGGCCGCTGTCTCTTTTTTCTTTGCCGGATATGCTCCGTTCAGGCTGGTCTTCAAGGAACAGATGTCAATGTTCCTTCTAACGCCTGACCGTCTGGACTGGTATTTTTCACACCCTGCGGCACTTACTTCAATAGCCGGAGACTGGCTTACCCAGTTCTATTGGTACCGTGGTGCGGCCGTATTCATTTCCGTGCTGCTGCTCATATTGCTGTGGGGCGGCACCATGCTGTTGCTGAAGAGGCTGGGTTGCCGTAATGCTGCCATACCATCGATGTTGCCGGTGGTTGCTGAAATGTTTGTCCTGTCAGGCCTGAACTATCCTGTATCGGCCACTCTCTCAATGACGGCTGCCGTGTGGGCGGGTGCCCTGCTGGCAGGCCGCTCGCGACTGTCTGACTTGCTGCTGCTTGTGGCGGGAGTGCCGCTGCTCTATGCCGCAGTGGGTGCACAAGCCGTGGCGCTGGCGGTTTCAGTCATGTTTTTCCGGTGGAAAGATGCTGCGGCGTGGGCGTCACTGGCTGCCGGGCTGGCGCTGATGGCGGGTGTGACGCGAATGTATGACATCAGTTTTGTCCAGGCTATGATATTCCCGGTATATGCCGGTTTTGTCATCCCTTCTTACCTGGCGCTGGCATGTCCGCTTTTGGCATTTTTGGTTGCTGTACTGGCCGGTCTGCTGGTTGACAGGCTGTGGCTGGGCATTCCTCTTGTGCTGATTGCCGGAGCGCTCTCTTTCTGGAAGGGTATGGACCATGACATAGAGCTGAGCCTTGAAATGGGTACATGCGCTTACAAGGGGGACTGGGACAGGGTCTATTCCCTGGCGCAGAAGAACCGTACGGGCAATATTTATGCGACATTTTATTACAATCTGTGCAATGCGCGCAAAGGCCGCCTTGCCGAAGGGCTGTTCCGCCGGAATCAGGTTGCATCGAATTCCCTGTTCCTGTCGGTAGGGCAGAACTCAAGTTTCATTTCGGTATTTCTGTATTCCGATGCCCTGCTTGAGATGGGTGATGTATCGCAGGCTACTGACTGCGCACTGCTGGGACAGACTATCATGCCTGGCGGCTTCTCTTCGAGGATGATACGCCGCCTGGCCGAAATAGCAATGGTGACGGGTGATTATGCCGTAGCCAGGAAATACCTAGATATGTTGGCAGGAACGGTTGTACACGCCGGTTGGGCCAGGGAAATGAAGGCCTGCATAGAGCGCTCAGAATTCCCCGCAGAGATTCAGAAATGGCGTTCACGCGCGGCACGCGCTGACCAGCTGTACATTCAGGGTAACTGGATGTCGGCACTGCCTGCAATAGCTGACCAGAACCCTGCAAACCGTGCGGCCATTGATTACCTGCTGTGCGGCCTGCTGCTTGACAAGAAACTCGGCTCATTCAGAAGCTACTATGACCGCTACTACCTGAACAGGCTTGACAGAGTGGTGGCTGTTCCGGAAATATTCCAACAGGCGCTGCTGACTGAGGCTTCTTCGCAGGAGGCGTTTGACGAAATTGCTGAAAAGTATTCCATATCAGAAAAGACGGCTGCTGACTTTGCCGATTTCTTCGGACTTTCCAACGGAAAGATGAACCCCGATGCCCACCGTGACACCTACTGGTATTATGTGGTTGCCGTACAATTCAATGAAGAAAAGTGATGAAAAAGATAAAGTCTGTAATTCTGTTGCTGGTTCTTGTATTGGTTGCGGCGTGCAACAGCTCCGTTCAGCCGGACGTGGTTCCGTGCATGTTCCCCGATTACCGTGACATAACCATTCCTTATAACATAGCTCCGCTGAATTTCCGTATGAAGGGCGCGCATGCCCTGAAGGTTACATTGACCGGAAACAAGGGCAGCTACAGTTTCAGCTCACGCGGTGAACTGCTGGAATTTCCCATGAAGAAGTGGCACTCCATGCTTGAATCGGAGAAGGGAAACACTATGTCCGTGAAGGTTGAGTACCGCAGGAATTCCGATGGTTCCGTGCAGTCCGATGCCTTTTCGTGGACGGTTGCCGCTGATCCAATTGACCGTTACCTGAGTTACCGCCTGATAGAACCGGCGTATGAGGTGTGGAACGAAATCCAGATAGAAGAGCGCAATGTGGAGAATTTCAGTACCCGCATTCTGGGGGACAATTCAAGCGCCGGCAAGAGCTGCATGAACTGTCACACATCAAACAGGGCCGGCACTTCATTCATGCACCTGCGCGGTGCCAACGGAGGAACTGTGCTGAACCGGAACGGCAAGCTGGTCAAGTTGAATACCAAGACCGAGAATACTGGCAGTACCGTCTACGGTGACATTTCGGCCGATGGCCGTTATGGCGTGTTTACCACTGCCGACATAAAGTTTGCAATACATTCGCAGGCTAATAAGAGAATGGAGGTATATGATTCACGCAGTGACCTGGTCGTGCTTGACTTTGACAATCTGACTGTGACTGATTCGCCGGCTGTCAGCGGAGACGAATACCAGGAGACCTTTCCATGCTTTTCTGCCGATGGCAGCATGATTTTCTTCTGCCGTGCCCGCCATTTTGAACAGCCTGACAGCACTGTTGCCATGCACTATGACATCTGCGTGGTCCAGTTTGACCCTAAGACAGGAAAGATGGGCGACAGGGTCCTGACAGTGATTCCCGCCGGTGAAAACCTGTCATTCAGCCACCTGAAGTGTTCACCCGACGGAAAGTGGCTGCTTGCAACGGCGGCCGAATACGGAACCTTCCCTGTTTGGCATGAGGAGAGTGAGCTGTGGATGATAAGCCTTGCTGACGGAAGCGTAGACATAATGCCGCAGACCAATGCCTTTGGGGCCGATACGTACCACAGCTGGAGCAGCAACAGCCGCTGGATAGTCTTTGCATCAAAGAGAGATGACAATGTCTACGGACGTCCGTACATAGCATACATTGGTCCAGACGGCAAGGGTTCCAAGGCGTTCGTGCTGCCTCAGGCAGATCCTGACCGATACGCAACCACCCTTAAAACATATAATCTTCCGGAACTCTATACCGAGCCGGAAGATTATAATGCGCGTGACATTGCCAGGTTCTATAACTCAACCGAAAATGCCAGTGTTTCCTACCGTCCCTGACGGGCGTGGGTCAGGCGTGAACGTATGTTCCAATGTCTTCACCGTCAATGACCTTGCGCAGGTTGCCGGGAATATCCATGTTGAATACATAGATTGACAGTCCGTTTTCCTTGCACATGGTAGTTGCTGTAAGGTCCATGACCTTCAGGTTGCGGTTGTATATTTCATCAAATGTGATTTCGCTGAACTTGGTTGCGGTCGGGTCTTTTTCAGGGTCGGCGGTGTAAACGCCGTCAACGCGTGTGCCCTTGAGCATTACATCGGCCTCAATTTCAATGCCGCGCAGTGAAGAACCGGTGTCAGTGGTAAAATATGGATTGCCGGTGCCGCCTACAAGAATGGCAACCTTGCCCTCTTCGATTGCGCTTACAGCCTTCCACTTTGTGTAGAACTCGCCGATTGGTTCCATGCGGATTGCTGTAAGGACAACGTTTGGACAGCCTGCTGCAGTAAGTGCTGAGCTGAGTCCGAGTCCGTTGATGGTTGTTGCCAGCATGCCCATCTGATCACCCTTGACGCGGTCAAAACCCTTGCCGGCGCCCTTCAGGCCGCGGAATATGTTGCCGCCGCCAATGACTATTCCAATGCCTACTCCAAGGTCATGTATCTCCTTGATCTGCTGTGCGTACTCGGCCAGACGCTTTTCGTCAATGCCGTATTTCTGCTCGCCCATCAGGCTCTCGCCGCTGAGCTTGAGAAGAATTCTCTTGAATCTTGCCATATTGCTTTTTCTTTTTAGTGTTTCCTGTTCAGTCGGCGTGATTGCATGGAATGCAGTGCCGTGATTGCAAAAATATGAAAATACCGGAGAACAATCAATCCAGCACAAATGCAATCTGCTTGAATTCGAACTCCTTTTTTTCACCTTCGCAGTCAAGCACTAGAATGCCGTTGCTGCGGACGTGGTCTATTGAGGCCTGGAACAGCGTGCCATCGGCCTTGCGGTAGGTGTGTACTCCATCCCTGCGGAAGAGCATGGAGTGATACCTGCGGTCAATATCTTCGCGCTGGCCTGCCATGGCCTGCTCCATTATGCTTACGAACTTGTCAAGTATGTCGTTGAGGATGGCGTAGCGGTCATGCTCGCGTCCGGTTATGTTGAGCAGTGATACCGGGTTGGGGGCATTGCTGAAGAACTTTTCCTGGTTAATGTCAAGTCCTACACCTATGATGCTGTCGGCTATCTTGCCATTGGCCAGCACGTTTTCAATGAGTATGCCTGCCAGCTTTTTCTCTTTCCAGTAGATGTCATTGGGCCACTTTACGGAAAATTCTCCTGCATGTCCGGGGCCGGCAGCCTGTGCTACGCTTTCGGTTACGGCAAGCGAAATGGCCTGCGATATAACGAACTGGTCCTGTATGCTTATATTCTCGGGGTGTGCCAGAATGCTGAAAAGCAGGTTCTTCCCAGGTTCTGATTCCCAGGAATTGCCCTTCTGGCCGCGTCCGGCTGTCTGGAATTCGGCCCATGCCACTTCGTACATGTAATTCCTGTCGCCGCCATTCAGGTTCTTCAGGTAGTTGTTGGTCGAGTCGGTGCTCTCCAACGGGTGCATCTTGATTTCTCTCATATCGTCATTTTCTTGTTTTTTTAAAGTGATCCCTTCCCAGCTGGACTGTGAGTGGCTCACCATAGCGGGGGAATGAACGCTCTCTCTATGTGTTCAATTGCAGTGTTGCCATCGTCCATGACTATGCTCACTATGTCGAAGCGGACAGGCATGTCTATCCGGCGGTAGCGCACATAGGCGTGGGCAGCGCTCACTATCTTTCTTATCTTACTGTCTGTTACGGCATCTTGCGGATTGCCGTATTGCAGTCCGGAACGTGTCTTGACTTCGACTATGACCAGTTCGTCACGGTCTACGGCTATAAGGTCAAGTTCCTTGTGGCCGCAGCGCCAGTTGCGTTCAATGACTGTGTATCCCTTGTCCTGGAGGTACTCGCATGCGCAGTCCTCTCCGTCATTTCCCAGAGTGTTGTGTCTTGCCATGGCATTAATTTTTTATTCAAGGCAAAAATACGAATAAAAGCGGTATCTTCGTGCCTGATATGCAGAAGAAAGAGAACCCAAAACGCACAGACCGATTCTATTTCCACGTAAGCAAGGAGGAAAAGAAGGCGATTGAGAATTATCTTAAAAAATACAAGATAACCAACCGCAGCCGCTGGATACGTGAAACAGTCATCTCTTTCATAATCCAGAAACAGGCTCAGGACTATCCGACACTGTTCAACGAACAGGAGATGCGCCGATAATATGGATGACCAGGACTTGAAATTCATGAAGATGGCCTTTGAAGAGGCCCGCGCAGCCTATTCCCAGGGTGAAATACCCGTGGGGGCAGTGGTCGTGTGCAACGGAATGGTCATTGCCAAGAGCCATAACCTGACGGAAACCCTGAATGACGTGACTGCCCACGCCGAGATGCAGGCCATAACGGCCGCAACGTCATATCTGGGCGGGAAGTATCTGGACCAGTGCACGCTCTATGTTACGCTTGAACCCTGCGTGATGTGTGCCGGAGCGATAGGATGGTCGCAGCTGAAAAGGCTGGTTTACGGTGCCTCTGACCCAAAGAGAGGCTATACTGTATTTGCGCCGAATGCACTGCACCCCAAGACAGAGGTCGTTTCGGGAATAATGGCCGGAGAATCGGCCGGGATAATGCAGGATTTCTTTAAGGCCAGGCGCTGACCTATTCCATTTTCCGGTACTTGCCGTCACTGTCGTCGTCGGTAAGCATGCTTAGGTAACTGTTGTACCTTGAGGCACTTATTTCTCCCATTTCAACGGCCTTTTTAACCGCACAGCCAGGTTCGCTCACGTGAGTGCAGTTGCCATAGCGGCACTCTTTTGAGTGTTGGAAAATTTCAGTAAAATAGTGGCTTATTTCCTGGGGCTGCATGTCATATAGGCCAAAGCCCTTTATGCCAGGAGTATCGGTTATCCAACCTCCGTCGGGCATGCGGTACATTTCCGAAAAAGTGGTAGTGTGCATGCCGGTGTCATGCTTGTCGGAAATGCGTCCGGTCCTGACATCAATGCCTGGAATGAGTGAATTTATGAGCGTGCTCTTTCCCACGCCCGAATTGCCGGCAAGAAGAGTCATCTTGCCCTGAATGTGCTCACGCAGCTGGCTGCTGGCAGTTCCGTCAATAGCAGTCCCCGAGAGCACCTGGTATCCGATTGATGTATAGAGTTTTTTAAATTCACATGCCAGCCTTATGTCATCGCCCTCAAGAAGGTCGGTCTTGTTTATGTATATCAATACGGGTATGCGGTAGGCCTGGGCCGATGCCAGGAACCGGTCAATGAATACGGGCGAAGTTTCGGGGTGGCTGATGGTTACTACCAGCACGCACAGGTCTATGTTGCATGCCAGTATGTGAGATTGCTTGGACAGGTTCGATGAACGCCTGATTATGTAGTTGCGGCGGTCACCGATTGCCGTAATGAATGATGGGTTGGCAGGGTTGTCTGATGGGGTGAACTCTACAATGTCACCAACGGCAACCGGATTGGTGCTCTTTATGCCCTTTATCCTGAAGTTGCCCTTGATACGACATTCATGAAGGCAGCCGTCATCGGTATAGACCGTATAACTGCTGCCTGTGCTTTTTACCAGTAATCCCTGCATGTGGGGAAATCAGATGGTGGTTATTTCCTTTTCCTTCTCTGCAAAGAGTTCATCGGCCTTCTTGATGTACTTGTCATGAAGCTTCTGAATCTTGTCTTCGGCATCTTTTTCAGCATCTTCGGGCAGACCGTCCTTGATGGCTTTCTTCAGGGCCTCAATGGCTTCGCGGCGTGCGTTGCGGATTGAAACCTTGGTGTTTTCGTTTGCCTTTGAACTCTGCTTTACCAGTTCCTGGCGGCGTTCGCCCGTGAGTGGCGGAATGATAAGGCGTACAACTTCGCCGTTGTTGCTTGGCATGATGCCTACAGGTGAATCAATGATGGCTTTTTCAATAACCTTCAGCATGCTCTTGTCCCATGGCTGGATGGCAATGGTACGGGCATCGGGGGTAGTGAGTGATGCCACGTTGTTCAGGGGAACCATACTGCCGTAGGAATTGACACGGATATCATCAAGGATACGTACGTTGGCGCGGCCTGCACGTATGTGTGCGAACTCTTCTTCAAGATGCATTACTGCCATCTCCATGAGTTCTTCTGCATCAGAAAGACATTGTTTTGTATCTAGCATATGTTGTTTGTTTTGGTTTCAGACAGGTCAAAGATAATGCTTTTTCAATTAATTGCCCCATATTGTTGAAAAACCCGTGATAATTGTGTATGTTTGTATGCTTGTATAAATATAAATATGCGTATGCGCGCCGAATACTCTCAAATACTGGATACCCTGCCGCCGATATCTCTTGACGAGATGTCTTCAATCCGGCTGATGAACCGGACTGACAGCAAGTTCCTGGCCAATGAACGGCAGTTCGCCGGCCTGCTTGAGATGGTGCGCGGCAAGTATATGGTACAGTGCATTGACGGCAAGCGCTATGCCGAATACAGGACGGTCTATTTCGATGACTGCGAAAACAGCATGTACATGCGCCATCACAATGGTTTCCTGACCCGCCAGAAGGTAAGGATACGTTCGTACATGGATACCGGCAACTATTTCTTTGAGGTAAAGCTGAAGAACAACCATGGCCGTACCAAGAAGAAGAGAATAGAGATAAGCGCTCCGGACAGCTATTTGGCCGATGGTGCCGCGGATTTTCTGGAGAGCGTGGCCATGCTGCCTGTTCCGCTCACGGAAATGAGCCCCAAGATAACAAACCATTTTGAGCGCATAACCCTGGTGAACAATGACAAGACCGAGCGCCTGACCATTGACACCGGGCTTTCATTCCACAATGAGGTGTCAGGGATGGACCGTTCCATGGACAATCTGGTGGTAATTGAAGTGAAGCGTGACGGAAATACCTATTCGCCCATTCTTGACATGCTGCGCGAACTGCGGATATTCAAGAGCGGGTTCAGCAAGTACTGCATAGGCATGGCCCTGACTGTGCCGGGCATAAAGAAGAACAGGTTCAACAAGAGAATAAGAAGAATAAAAAAATTGACTGAAATATGATAAACTTGAGTTTTATGGCGCCTCTGGTTGGAGGCGTGAATCAAATGCTGGCAACAATGTCAGAAGAAGAGGAGCTTTTCGGCGATGCCGGTGAGGCGCTCAGCATGGTGGGGTCCACTCCATTTTTCCCGGTATGGTCAAGCGTGTGGGAAATGCTTCTCAGACTGGCCATACAGGTTCTGACGGTATCGGCCATAGTACATATATTTTATTACCCGAAGGCAAAGCGCCGTGACTACTATTTCACCTTCTCGCTGATTGGTGTCAGCATATTCATGCTTATATACCTGATGGGTGGGGTAAAGCTCAAGATTGGCTTTGCGATAGGTCTGTTTGCCATATTCGGCATAATAAAGTACCGAACCGAGCAGGTGCCCATACGTGAAATGACCTACATGTTCATTATCATTGCGGTATCGGCCATAAACGGCCTGGCCACATCGGTCAGCTACTTTGAGCTGATTATGACCAACCTGATATTTCTGGGTGCCCTGGGCATATGCGAGAATACCACATGGATGAAGCATGTTCCCACCAAGCTGGTCACTTATGACAACGTGAAGCTGATAGTACCTGAAAAGGAGGCCGAGCTCAAGGCTGACCTGGAGAAGCGGCTTGGTCTGAAGATCATACGCGTTGAGGTGGGCAATGTGGACCTGCTGAAAGATTCAGCCATCATAAAGATATACTACGAACCGGTCATGGATGAATTCGGCACCATTGATTCGGTTACCAAGACTGGAAAGAAATTCTGAACGTACTGACAGTATGCCCATGAATACCCGTTTTCACATATTCATCATTTCGTGCCTGTTTCTGCTTGCAGGAACTGTTCCTGCCGTAGCCCAGACCATGCCCCAGGTGTGGGGTGGAGTGACCGTTGAAAAGGATATGAAAAAGGGGTTCGATGTTTCGGTTGGCACAGAGTACCGCACCCTGGAAGGCCTGGACGGAACCGACCGCTGGAGCGTGGGCATTGACTTGAACAAGCGCCTGTACAGGACCAAGGACCAGTCATTTTCCATAAAGGGAGGACTGGGCGTGAAGTACATGAATGTGTTCACTCCCGCCGAACTGAAGAGCAAGGCCGATGGCATTGATGACGGACTTGATGAGCAGTTTTACATAGACAACAAGTACAACTACAACAAGACCAGTGAGTTCTGGCAGGGCAGAATGCGCTACACGGCATCAGTTTCGGCAAAGAAGAGCCTGGGCAACCTGGGCATATCATTGCGTGAACGTTTCCAGTATACCACCAGGGACAGCGTTACGCTTCAGAAAACGAAGAACAGGTTCCCCCTGTTCTATGATTCGGAACTTGATGATTTCGTACCCGGTGAAATGACTCAGACTCTTGAGACCGAAGGGAAAAGTGCCAGGAACAGTTCTCTGCTCCGCTCCAGGCTGCAGCTCGATTACAAGATAAAGTCGCTTGGACTGACTCCATACGTGCTGGCGGAACTCTTTTCTGACCTGAATGACGGTTTCAGCCTGGTCAAGACGCGTGTTGCGGCCGGGACAGAATATAAGATAAACAAGAAAAACCACCTGGACCTTGAGCTTATATGGCAGGACAGCACTGATGATGACGAGCCTGCCGGATGCGCCCTGTTCCTGGGTTATGCATACACTTTCTGAAAAATGTAAAAAAGACAATATATGAGAAAACTTCTACTCGCTACAATTGCAGTACTGGCCGCTGCTCCTGTTTTTGGCCAGGACCTGATAGTCAGCAAGACTGACGGCACGACGGAGAACCTGAGCCTGGAATCACTTCACAAGATTTCGTTCAGCGAGGGCAAGATGGTGGCCACATCGGACAAGGGCGCCAGCATGTCAACCTATACCCTGAGTGCCATTTCCATGATGCAGTTCACCAATTCGACCGATGTCGATGCAGTGGAAATCATGGACGGCCGCATTTCATACAGCACATCATCGGGCATGGCGTATGTAAGCGGTTCAGCAGGTCAGACCCTGGTTGTATACAACCTGAGCGGAACTGCGGTCCTGGAACAGGCAGTTACAGCTGATTCAGAGAGCGTTGACCTGTCAGGTCTCCAGAAGGGAGTGTATCTGCTCAAGCTTGGTGCCAAGACAATAAAGATTGTCCGCTGATGAAAAAATACCTGCCCCTTTTGCTGGCTGCATTATCCTTGCCGGCATGGGCCCAGAAGAGTGCTGTGTTCTACCAGTCGCAGGGTCCTGCGTATCAGATTCCGGCACTGTCAATTGACAGCGTTAAGTTTTCTGATGGCAATAGCCGTGCCCTGTTCTGGCTGAACGGTGCGCGCACTGCAAGCTATGCGGTCAGTTCACTGGACAGCATATGCTTTGTGGCAGACAGTAAGGCCGATGGCTTCGTTGCGGCTGCAGGCATACAGTCGGCAGTAGAAAGGGTGGTCCTGCCTTCCGATGTACAGGCCATATCGGTATCGGAACCCATTCCGAGCAATGAAAACGATGCCGAGTATGGCGATTTCTTTGAGTATTATACTCCGGAAACGACAGTTTCAATAACATATTCCGGCAACAGCGCCAGCTATTCGGGTTCACTCCCTAAGGGTGTCAGCGTTGACATAAGCGGCGCGCATGTGGTTGTCCGCTCCCCTAAGGGCAAGGTGCGCTACAGGCTTCAGGGCAGCACCTCGAACGGATCGTTCAAGATTGCCGATATGGGCGAAGACAACAAGAAGCTTATACTGGAACTCTATGGAGTAAGCATAACCAATCCTATGGGCGCAGCCATAAACATACAGTCGGGCAAGGCCGTGTATGTGAAGCTGCAGCAGGGCAAGGATAATTACCTGAAAGACGGTGCCGTGTATGTCAAGACCAGCGGCGAAGACATGAAGGGCGCTTTCTTCAGCGAGGGACAGCTGCTGTTCAGCGGTGCCGGAACTCTCAGCGTAACTGCGCTGGGCGGTCACGGAATATGCAGCGATGACTACATAAGGATAAGGCAGAACACCGGAACCATTACCGTCAAATCGGCAAAGGACGGATTCAGTACTAAGGACAGATTCATAATGTACGGCGGCAATGTGGTCATCAATTCTGCCGATGAGGGCATTTCGGTCAACAAGGGTGATTTCAGGCAGTACGGCGGAAAACTGACAGTTCAGACCAACTCTTCCAAGGCACATGCAGTGTCGGCCGTGGGCAACATTGAGGTTCATGGCGGCTTGGTTGATTCACATACTGGCGGTGCGGCATCGAAATGCCTGACATCGGATTCGCTGGTAACCGTAAGCGGCGGTTTTGTGCGTCTGGTGGCCGACGGCAATCCGGAGTTCGATGCTGAAAAGGATGACTATTCGACAAGTGCCTGCATTAAGTCGGCCGGCGGAGTGACGGTATCGGGTGGTACCCTGGTGCTGAAGAACAACGGCGTGGCAGGCAAGTGCATAAATACTGATGCTTGGTTTAGCGTGTCAGATGCTTCTGTTGCTGCCTGGTGCACGGGTGCTGATTTCAGCCAGGATGCCTATTCGGCCCGTTCGCGCGTTGTTGATGCCGTCAATGTTACGGTAGGCGGTTCGGCATCAGTTCAGCTGGCAGGAGCCAAGGCTGCCATACATTCCACCGGAACCATATATATAAATGGTGGCCAGGCGTTCGCCTATACTCTTGAGGAGGGCGGCAAGGCATTGACCGGCAAGCCGGTACTTTCACAGTCCGCAGGCTTGCTGCTTTGGGGCGAGTGACAGAAACGGTACCATAAGTCCAAATAAAAAATGCAACTTACCTATTCTGAGTAAGTTGCATTTATTTTTGGTGATCCGCTCGGGGTTCGAACCCGAGACCCCATCCTTAAAAGGGATGTGCTCTACCAGCTGAGCTAGCGGATCTACCCTAATTGCCGTTAAGCGGGTGCAAATTTATGTCTTTCTGCTTATAGTTCCAATATTTTGGGCAAATTTCTTGCCTGGGAGAGTCAATAGAATACAATTTTTCAAGAGTTTAAGCAGAATTTGGCATTTGCCGGGTTTTTCGGCCAATGTATTTGCAATATGGAAATGTATTGGTATCTTTGCAAACTGCACATTCTAAAAAAAACAATATGACTGACTATAAAAAATCAGCTAATAATATAAACCCGGAAGGACATTTGACTCTGTTCATTGTCGCTGCCGTGGCTGGAATTATTGACATACTCCTTTTTGTGACCAGCGCTTATGGTTGGTGGTCATATCTGGTTCTGGCGCTGACAGTTGCGCTCATGTTTTTCCTTTTTTATTTCTTCCGCAACCCGGTCAGGGTATTCCCAAGCGAAGACAGGACAAATGTGGTCGTGGCTCCGGCCGATGGTACCATAGTGGCTATTGAAGAGACTGATGAACGGGACTACTTCAATGACCGCAGGATAGTTGTATCAATATTCATGAGCGTGTTCAGCGTGCACGCCAACTGGTTCCCGGTTGACGGTACTGTAACGAAAGTTGAGCACCAGGACGGCAATTTCCACGCTGCATACAAGGCCAAGGCAAGTACAGAGAATGAACGTTCCCTGGTCATCATAAAGACTCCTGGAGGGCATGAGGTAATGGTCCGCCAGATTGCCGGTGCGCTTGCAAGGCGCGTGGTTACCTATGCAAAGCCTGGCGATGAGAGCAAGATAGACAAGCACATGGGATTCATCAAGTTCGGTTCCAGGGTAGACATTTATCTGCCGGTCGACACTATGGTTTGCGTAAAGATGCATCAGAAGGTGACCGCCGACAATACCATATTGGCGAAACTCCAGTAAAAACGGGAAAACTATGTCAAACTGCATAACAAGAAGTATTCCAAACACTCTGACATGCTGCAATCTGCTGTCAGGCTGCATGGCTGCAATCGCAGCTTTCAACGGTGAGGCATGGACTGCTCTTCTGTGGATCTGTGCAGGTGCCCTGTTTGATTTCTGTGACGGCTTTGCGGCAAGGCTCCTCAAGGCCTATTCTCCCATTGGCAAGGAACTTGATTCGCTGGCTGACCTTATTACATTCGGACTGGCACCGTCAATTCTGTGCTGGCACACGCTGATTCCGCTGTGTGAGGGCTACGGTCCTTTGGCCTATGCCGGTTTTATCATAGTGGTCTTTTCAGCGCTCAGGCTTGCAAAGTTCAATACCGATGAACGCCAGGCCACTTCGTTCATGGGATTGGCCGTTCCTGCCGATGCCCTGTTCTGGGCTGGATTGCTCCAGCCGGAATGTTTCCCACTGATAAAGCAGACTCCATGGGTCATAATTGCACTGGCAGTTGTCTTTGCATTGCTCATGGTGAGCGACATACCTATGTTTTCGCTCAAGTTCAAGAACCTGAAGTTCAGCGAGAACAAGTTCAGGTTCATATTTATTGCCGGTGTTGTACTGATTATGGTACTGCTTGGCAAGTCGGGTATACCGGCCGTTATATGCTGGTATATACTGCTCTCCGTACTGACAAAAGGTCAGCATTGATTTTTCGGGGCATGCTTTTTGCCCTTTACTCATAAAAAACACATATAGCCATGATTTTGACAATTTTCTTAGTTGGACTTTTTATTCTCCTGGCGTTGCTGACAATTTTCAGGAACATCATAATATTCTTCCTTGGTTCACTGTTCAGTATCTTCCGTAAGGGAAAGAAGGGTGCCGGTTCGGCATCGGCCTATGAAAAGAAGACGGATAGTGCAAGCTGGTCTGCCGGTACGGGGCCCGATGGCGGTACGGTACGACGAAAGAAAATGATATCGGACTCAGACGGGGAGTATGTCGATTACGAAGAGGTAAGGAAATAAGGCCTCTAATCATCACTCTGGATTAACAGGGACTGTCCCCTCAATGCGTGACATAATTTCCGCGCAGTTGGCAGGAGTGACAGTAAGTTCCTTGCCCGAGGGCGAAGCCAGGGTGATTATGGTATTTTTACCTTTCTTCTTGTATTTTACGATCTTTGAAGTGTTGACCAGAAATGAGCGCCGGCATCGGACTATTGATGTGCCTACCAGGTATTCTTCAATTTTCTGGGTGCTGCAACGGAGCATGTAGCTTGACATTTTGCCGTCAAGCAGGTAGTATATCTTCACGTAGTTGTCCTGTGACTCTATGTAGTATACGGCATCTTCCTGTACGCTCATCTTCATCTTTCCAAAACTGTCGTTAAGGTAAAGCATGCGGCCGTTTCCGTTGCCCGGCACGACTGTCCTGTGGGTAACCTTGAAGAGTTTCAGTTCATCAACCTTGTCACGGTAAGCGGCGTAGAGCGCTATGGTGTAATAAGGTATGGCCAGTATGAGAAGCACGCACACCAGCGTCCTGGCAAATATCAGCAACAGGTCTGACAGGTCGGTTATGTCGGTTACCAGGCAGGTGAACCCGAAGTATTCAAGGGCAATAAGCAGGTATTCCGATGCAACCCACACCATGTAGGTCTTGACCGGATAGGTCTTTTCTTTCTGTGATGTGCACAGAAGCAGCTTGCTGGCAATGAGCGTAAGCAGTGCAACCGCATAGAACATGACTGTCATGTTCAGGCTCCTTCGGTTGGAAAAGCCGAACCAGGTGGTTTCAGAGAACGGCTGGTATATCTGCATGAACAGGATGGAGAAGATGAAGATATAGAGAACCGAGCGCAGAAGGAAGTTCCTTTGCATGAGCAGTTTTGGCACGGTTCTGTTTCTTTTCATACTTCAATTATCTGTTTGAGACCACAAAAATAGGCAAAATGTAATTAAAATAATATCAAGAAGACCGATGGATAAGGAAGAACTTAAGAAAATCCTGCCTCACAGGGAGCCCATGCTTCTGGTTGACAGCGCAGAAATGGAAGAGGGTGGTGAGTATGTTGTGTCAACATACCATGTTACGGGCAATGAACATTTCCTGGAGGGACACTTCCCCGGATACCCGGTTGTGCCGGGCGTAATACTGTGTGAAATAATGGCTCAGGCAAGTTGCCTGCTCATTGCCGACATGCTGGTCGACAAGCTTCCTTTCTATACCGGAATGAATTCCATCAAGTTCAAGAAGCAGGTGCGTCCGGGCGATACGGTCGTGACAAGGGCAAAAATTGAGCAGAAGCGAAGTAACATGGTGGTTATCAACGCTTCTGCTACAGTTGACGGGAAAATCTGCTCAAGCGGAATGCTCTCATTCGCGCTTGTTCCCAAAGAGTAGCTTATTCCTTTATATAATCAAGTGCGGCGGGGGTGAGGCCTGTGGTTGAGAAACCTCCGTCGTGATAAAGGTTCTGCATGGTCACCTTCCTTGTGTAGTCCGAGAAGAGGGTGATTACGTAGTTTGCACAGTCTTCAGCCGATGCATTTCCAAGCGGTGACATCTTTTCGGCATAACCGAGCATGTCTTTCATGCCCTCAATGCCCTGTCCTGCCGTGGTTGCAGTTGGTGACTGTGAAACGGTGTTGATTCTTACATGGTTGCGTGTGCCGTATATTACACCGAAATTGCGGGTGATAGACTGGAGCAGTGCCTTGGCATCGGCCATGTCATTGTATCCGGTGAATGCACGCTCGGCTGCTATGTAGGTCAGGGCTACTACTGATCCCCAGTCGTTAAGGGCATCTTTCTTGTAGAGTGTCTGCAGGAGTTTGTGGAATGACAGCGCAGATATGTCAAGAGTCTTGTTCATGAGCGCATAGTCAATGTCTTCATATGGCTTGCGTTTTCTTACGTTGGGCGACATGCCGATTGAGTGAAGCACAAAGTCAAACTTGCCACCGAAATGTTCCATTGTTCCGTCAACCAGGGCTTCCAGTTCTTCAACGTTGGTGGCATCGGCCGGAATGAGCTTGCAGCCGTACTTTTCAGCAAGCTGGCTTATTTCACCCATTCTCAGGGAGAGGGCAGTATTGGTCAGTACGATTTCTGCACCTTCGGCAATAGCAGCCTCGGCAACTTTCCACGCGATTGACTGTGCGTTCAGGGCACCTGTTATAATGCCCTTCTTACCTTTCAATAAATTCATTCTAGTGTGTTTTTTAATATTGTGACAAAATTACCCCCGATATTCCAAACGGCAAAATCAAATCAAAAAAGGGGCGGTCTGTTGGTCACAATAACACGCAAATTCGCCACATAGGGGTGAGTTTCACCCCAACAGGCTTTTCTACACGTGTTTCTGGGCTTACTTTTGCGTCCAGTTTCAAAAAACCAAAAATAAGAAAATGGAAAACCTTCAGAATTTTATCGAGAAGTTTGAGAACACTATGGTTGAGTGCTGGGACAGTCCTGCACTTAATGATTACGGTCATGAATCAATAACATACGGTGAACTTGCAAAAGAGATTGCAATGCTCCACCTTATATGGAAAAAGGCCGGTTTGAACGAGGGTGACAAAGTCGCTCTGAACGCAGCCAGCAGTGCTGCATGGGCTAAGGTGTTCATGGCGGCTATGACCGGCAAGTATGTATCTTGCCAGCTGTTCAACGGTTTCACTCCGCAGGATACTCAGAAACTGACTGTTCACTCAGACTCAAGAATCCTATATACAGAAAAGGGTATTTTTGACAAGATGGATGTGACTGCCATGCCTGACCTGGTTGCCATATTTGACACCAAGACTCAGGAACTTCTTTTTGCGCGTAACGGATTCGAGGAAATATACAATAACCGTGAGCAGCTGTTTACTCAGGCTTATCCTGAGGGATATGGCAAGAAGGACCTGAAGCACTGCGGCCGTTCAATCGAAGATACCTGCTGCATAATGTACACATCGGGCTCCACTGGATTTCCTAAGGGTGTCATGATTTCAGCAAAGAACATAAGCATGAACATTTGGGCAGCTCCGCAGTTCTTCCCATTCCGCCGTGGCGAGAATTATCTGAGCGTGCTTCCTTATGCGCATATTTTCGGTCTGACCATTGATATGATTATGTGTCTGTCAACAGGTCTGCACCTGACTGTGCTGGGTCTGCCTCCAATTCCGCAGATACTGAAAAAGGCTCTCTGCGAGGTACGTCCGCATGTATGCATGATGGTTCCTCTGATTCTTGAAAAGATGACAGAATATGTCATTGGTGACTTTATCCATACTCCGAAGTCTGTCGCCAAGCTTGAGAATTACAAGGAGAATCAGGATTTCTGTGATGCATTGCGTACAATATTCATTTCTGCCATGGGTGGAAATCTTGAGGTAATGGCTACCGGTGGCGCTCCACTGCGTCCGGAACTGGAGAGCCTTCTGGCTGAGAAGATTGAATTCCCGCTGGTTACCGGTTATGGCATGACTGAATGTGCTCCGCTGATTGCACTGGGTCTGAAGGGTGATTATAAACTGAAGTCATGCGGCTACGTTACTCCTGAAATGCAGGCTAAGATTCAGTCTTCTGACCCTGAGAATATTGCAGGCGAGCTGTGGGTTAAAGGCGACTATGTTTTCCAGGGCTATTACAAGAATCCTGCTGCCGACAAAGAGGTGTTTACTGAAGACGGATGGTTCAGAACCGGTGATCTGGGCACTCTGGACAAGGATGGACACCTGTTCCTGGTAGGCCGATGCAAGAGCATGCTTCTTTCTTCAAATGGACAGAATGTATTCCCTGAGGAAATTGAGGCTGTCCTTAACGCCAAGCCATATATTGCAGAATCAATTCTGGTTCAGCGTGAGAATCAGTTCATTGCTCTGATTGTGCCAAATGCAGACCTGGCTGTCAGCAACAATCTTGATTCAGCCAGCCTGCAGGAAATAATCCGCCAGGGTGTTGAAAGCACCAACAAGGAGATTCCGGCTTATTCGCAGATTTCAAAGTACGAAATCATGGAACAGCCTTTCGCCAAGACTCCAAAGGGCAGCATAAAGCGTTTCCTCTATTCATAAGGAGTACCATAGAACACAATAAATGGGGTGTTCCCCAGGAATAGGAAGGACAGTGGCTGTCATTGTGTACAGCCTCTGTCCTTTCTGTCTGTTGAAAACTTGTCTTCTGGTTCAAATTGCTGACTTGCAAGTCTGTATTGGCTTATTATATGAAGGTCATGTTTTTTTTTACTATTTGATGTTTGAGAATTGGAGATTGGAGAGTAACTTTACTCAAAATTTTCGCCTTAAAGACTATGCAGGATTTCGTTCACTTACATGTACACACGCAATACAGCCTTCTTGATGGTATGTCAAACATCTCAAAGATGGTCGATAAGGCCATCGGAAATGGAATGCGCGGCATTGCCATCACTGACCATGGCAACATGTTCGGCGTGAAGGAGCTGTTTGATATATGCAACAAGGTGAACAAAGGCCGCAAGAAGGATGGACTGGAACCGTTCAAGCCGATTTTCGGATGCGAAGTCTATGTGGCTCCACGCCATAAGGAGGACAAGGATCGTGTGCTGGACCGCAAGCGTCACCACCTGATTCTGCTTGCCAAGAACGAGACCGGCTACAAGAATCTGATCCGACTGGTATCAAGGGCGTGGGTCGATGGCTACTATGTCAGGCCCCGTACCGACCATTATGACCTGGAACAGTTCCATGAGGGAATAATATGCTGTTCGGCATGTATTGCCGGTGAAGTCCCGGCCAAGATTCTTGAGGGTGACCTGGAGGGGGCAAAGGAATCCATGCTGTGGTACAAGAGCGTATTCGGTGATGACTACTATCTGGAATTGCAGCGCCATGAAGTGAAGGACCCGTCTGTCAGGGCAAACCGTGAGACTTTTCCATTGCAGCAGCAGGCCAATGCGGCCATTATCAAGCTTGCCCGCGAGCATGATATAAAGCTGGTCTGCACAAACGATTGCCATTTCATTGAAGAGGAACATGCCGAAGCGCATGACCACCTGCTGTGTCTGTCAACGGGCAAGGATCTTGATGACCCGTCCAGAATGCTCTACTCCAAGCAGGAGTGGCTGAAGACCCGTGAGGAGATGAATGAAATCTTCAGTGATGTGCCTGAGTCGCTGTCAAACACCTGCGAGATTCTTGACAAATGTGAATTCTACGACCTGGAGTCTGACCCTATCATGCCATTCTTCCCGATTCCTGAGGATTTCGGAACTGAGGAGATATGGCGCAGGCGCTTCTCGGAAGCTGACCTGTTCAAGGAATTCACGTCCGATGAGAACGGCGAGAACCAGCTCCCCGAAGAGGAGGGCTTGAAGAAAATAAAGAAACTGGGCGGCTATGACAAGATATACCGAATAAAGTTCGAGGCTGACTATCTGGCCAAGCTTGCCTATGAGGGAGCCCAGAGAATATACGGATCAGGAACCAATGACAATCTGACTGCTGACACATTGATAAAGGGTTCATACGGTATTCCTGATGATGTTGAGGACCGTATCCGCTTTGAACTTCACATCATGAAGACCATGGGTTTCCCAGGCTACTTCCTGATTGTGCAGGACTTTATTAATTCTGCCCGCAAGGAACTTGGTGTGTGGGTGGGGCCTGGCCGTGGTTCGGCTGCGGGTTCCGTCGTTGCATACTGCCTGGGTATAACCAAGATTGATCCGCTGAAATATGACCTGCTGTTTGAGCGTTTCCTGAATCCGGACCGTATTTCATTGCCTGATATTGATACAGACTTTGATGATGACGGCCGAGGTAAGGTGCTTCAGTGGGTAATGGAAAAATACGGCAAGGAGAACTGTGCCCACATCATCACCTACGGAACAATGGCAACCAAGAATGCCTTGAAAGATGTTGCCAGGGTAGAAAAGGTTCCGCTTTCGGTCGTGAATGCCTGGTGCAAGGCTATTCCGGACCGTCTTCCTGATGGAATGAAGTCAAACCTTCCGAATTCTATCAAGTGTACCCCCATGCTTCAGGATGCTGAAGTCAGTCCGAATCCGATAGAACGCAATACCATCAAGTACGCCAAGATGCTTGAAGGTACTGTGCGTGGTACTGGTATCCATGCCTGCGGTTTCATAATATGCCGCGATCCTATATCGGACCACGTGCCGGTTTCAACGGCCGATGACCCGGATTTCCCCGATATCAAAACTCCGGTGACCCAGTATGACGGCCATGTGATTGAATCAACCGGTCTTATCAAGATGGACTTCCTTGGCCTGAAGACTCTGTCTGAGCAGAAGGAGTGCTGTAAGATTGTCAAGCAGGTGCATGGCATTGACATAGACCTTGACCATATTCCTATAGACGATGAGCTGACCTATCAGCTGTACCAGAAGGGACAGACCATAGGAACCTTCCAGTTTGAGTCTGCGGGAATGCAGAAGTACCTGCGTGAATTGCATCCGACTGTGTTTGAAGACCTGATTGCAATGAACGCCCTGTACCGTCCGGGACCTATGGATTACATTCCATCGTTCATTGCCCGCAAGAACGGCAAGGAGCCTATCACCTATGATATAGACTGCATGGAAAAGTATCTCAAGGATACGTACGGCATTACAGTCTATCAGGAGCAGGTCATGCTTCTGTCCCGCCAGCTGGCTAATTTTACCCGTGGTGAGTCTGATGCCCTTAGAAAGGCCATGGGTAAGAAAAAGAAGGATATCGTTGATGCCATGAAGCCTAAGTTCATTGAGGGTGGAAAGAGCAACGGACATGATCCTAAGGTACTGGAAAAGATCTGGGCGGACTGGGAGAAATTTGCATCGTACGCCTTCAACAAGTCGCATGCCGCATGTTACTCCTGGGTGGCTTACCAGACAGCGTACTTGAAAGCGCACTATCCATCGGAATTCATGGCGGCTATTATGTCACGCCGAAAGAGTGACATAAAGGAAATAACCAAACTGATGGATGAATGCAAGTCGCTGGGCATTCCGTGTCTGGGACCTGATGTAAATGAATCATTCGTTGACTTCGGTGTAAACAAGAAGGGTGAGGTCCGGTTCGGACTGAGTGCCATCAAGGGCATGGGTGAAGCCGCTGCCATTGCCGTGATTGAAGAGCGTGACAGGAACGGTGAGTACAAGTCTGTGTTTGATTTCATGGAGCGAATCAATTTTTCAGCCTGTAATCGTAAGAATATTGAGAACCTGATTCTGGCCGGAGCATTTGACTGCTTTGACGAGATGGGCAGGGAAACGTTCTTTGTACCGACCGGCAGGGGAACTGATACATATCTGGACCAGCTTATTCGTTACGGACAGCGTGTACAGGTGGAGAAACAGGAGGCTGCCAATTCCCTGTTCGGAATGATGGATGGTGGGGCATGCATTCAGACTCCAGTCATACCGAAATGGACTCCATGGAGCCAGCTGGAGCGTCTGAACAAGGAAAAAGACCTGGTAGGCATATATATATCGGGACATCCGCTTGACGAATACAGGGTAATACTTGAGAATGTATGCAATGTGGGAATGGCTCAGTTGGAAAACAAGGAATCACTTGTCAACAAGGAACTTACCATGGGCGGTGTAGTGACTGACGTGGTTGAAAAAACATCAAAGGACGGTAGCCCGTGTGGATTCGTGAAGATAGAAGACTTTACGGGATCAAGCGAATTCCGTTTCTTTGGTGCGGAATGGCTGAAGTGGCGGAATATGATGTGCAAGGACGTTTTCCTGTTCATAAAGGCAAAGTGTACTCCGCACAGATTCATTCAGGGGCGTTATGACATGCCGTTTCAATCCGTTGAACTGCTACAGAGCGTAAAGGATTCAGCAATCCAGAATATGTTGATTCATATGCCGTTGTCAATGGTTGACACACAGTTTGTAAGTGACTTTGATTCATTTGCGAAACCAGGGAAAGTAACCCTGAAGTTCCAGGTCTATGACATTGAAAAAGATTATAGAATTCAGCTGACTGCCAACCGTAAGATTTCAGTTAATAAGGACATGGTTGACTGGCTGAGGGAAATTGATGGAATTAAATATACTTTTAACGTTAAATAAATTACTACTATGGAGATTACTTCTCAGAATTTCAAGGAGTTGTTAGCTCAGGACAAGCCGGTGCTTGTTGACTGCTGGGCAGTTTGGTGTGGACCATGCAAGAAACTTACCCCTGTCATTGAAGAACTTGCCAGGGATTATGAAGGCAAGGCTATTATTGGCAAGTGCAATGTTGAAGATGAAGAAGAGATTGCCGAGCAACTGGGAGTAATGAATGTTCCTACTGTCATTGTATTCAAGAATGGTCAGGAAGTTGCCCGCCAGGTAGGTCTGGCACCCAAGGCTAAATATGAGGAAATCCTTAATTCTCTGCTCTGATTATGGCACAGGACGAATTTCAGGAGTTCGATATTGATGACGAGAAGACCGTAGAATTCATCAAGGCTTCACTTCCGCAGGAACTGAAGGAGAAGTATGATGATGATACTCTCTACTATTTTCTTGACGTAATCAATGACTACTTCACAACTAGTGGCGTATTGGACCAGAAACCCGATGCTGACGGTTGTATTGATATTGACAATGAAGCAATTGCCCAGTACATTGCCAAGGAAGCCAAGAAGGATAAGGTTGGTTCATTCCCTGTAGATGAGATCATACTGATAGTTCAGGCTGAAGCAGACTACGTGGATTCTCTTGAGGACTGAACCTTTTTTGATGGAGTTGTTTTTTAGAAAATGACAAAGGAGGATAGATCAACCTATCCTCCTTCTTGTTGGCGAAGTTATAGAAAATGATACTTGAGGATATGGCATACCGTTCCCAGGACACTGCCCATGGATATTTTTTTGTGATTGGTACTGTTTCAATTTGTGTGTCCGGGGTTTGGGTAATCAGTGAACTTATCACAAATTTATAACCGAAGTCTGCGAAAGAAGTATTGGAAATTTATGATTCTTAAGAGTCGTGTCAGGTATTCTATCTTTAGATGTAAAATAAACACCGACACTCCTGGAATTACACGAATCTAACCCCGAGCACCCCCAACTGATAACATCACCGTCTTCACTAAATACTGCCAAGTCTGAAGATTCGACTCTTACAATCTCAAAATCTTCAAATCCCCTATAATTCATGTCAACCTTCGTATTTTCGGAAACGCCATTCCATAGGCATCCCTTCGGAAGGGTAAATGTTACATAAAACATCTGGCTATTATTCGCAGATTTAGGGGCAATAATGCCAAATGGAGCTACCCATGACAACTTCAGGACAGAAACGCCAGAACTGTCAATCTTAACAGGCAAGACATAGCTGGCTTGGCTTTGATTACGTTCTTCGCCAACCACGTAAAAGACTTCTCTTGATACCGAGTCACGTAACAGGCTGATCTGAGACAACGCATTCTGCTCTGCAAGGTTCTTGTAGTCTGATTTAATTCTTTCCAAATTAGAAACTGCACCTGCAAAGCTCGGAGACATTGTCAAGAGAGAATTATCAACATCTTTACCATCTACCGAAATATTGTAATCACAGAATACAGATCTGAACAATGGAAGAACCGATATATTATTTGCCAGATTCGCTTTAGCTTTCGCATCAATAATTGGCAATCCCAACAATACGGATTCAGACCCTGCCAGACCTTCACTACGAATTATGTAAGTACACGAATACATAGCCATGCAATCACTCGGTGACAACTCGATTGTGCACCGTTCCAGTTCAACAGAAACACCATCAGGAAGATTGTTGGTGAATACGCCGACAGAACGGCCATAAACAGTCGCAATGTCAGTTCTGAAATCCTGCGAAAAACACATTGATGTGAAAAATGTCACAAGAAAGAAAACAAATAATTTCCTAAGCATAAGAATCATAGTATTTCAGGATTATACATTATTTTATAAATCATCGGAAGCGTTGGTGATGTTTCAATTTGTGTGTCTGGTTTGAACCCCGTAAATTAAGGAACTGTCAAATATAATCGTTTTTTTTTTTACCAAAAAAATAGTCACATATTTTCCTTTAGTGCTATATTTTCGTCTCTTTGTGGAAATAAACCTTTATCCATCAGTATGCCAGGAAGTATACGGTTGTACGATGTCTTGTCCATGGCAGTCTTACCCATCTTCCCAGAATCAATCTCAACCATATTTACATTAGCAACAGGGCCATCATTATCAATCACAACACCAGAAACCAAATCTCCTTTCTTCTACTCATTAATGGATTCTGTCCTTTTTAACACGCGAATGTTTGGACCAATTAGTTTTTTCCGTTCTTCTTCTGGTGTTGTAAAATCAGCTATATTACGAACAACATCAAGTATATATGTCACCCCGTCTTTGCCAATTCCATCAGGTGCCACTTCAACCTCGATTTCGATTTTTTGTTCATTAATTGGAACCTTAATTCTCTTGTAACCATCAAACAGAACTTTAATAACATGATTGAAGCCTACAAGGGGAAATGAAAAATAACCTGTAGAATCAGCAAAGGTGTAATAATAAGCTGCAGTGTCATTCTCTACCGTCTCGATTATATCCGCATATGGCAATGGCAATTTGGTAATTGCATCAATTACATGGCCTTCAATAATTGTACCTGGTTTTGGCGGTTCTTTCGAACCTTGTGAAACACTCTGTCCATTTGCAATCATTGCAAAACAAGCCACCAACAAAAACAATTGAACCTTCTTCATAACAAAACTTTATTTTTCACCCAATCTTCTGTACTTATCTTTTTCATACCGCAAATATAATATCTTGATCCACACTCACAACAGATTAACGTGTTCCTTCTGGAGTTCCGTAATAAATCGGGAATTCTAAATTGTTCCGTTTGAGTTATTGTACATAACTGATAGAATTGCTCAACATGTACAAATAGTCATGGATATTTTTTTTGGACTTTTTATTGATAAATAGAAGCATTTTGTAACTATCAGAAGAAGATATCTTAAAATATTCAATACCATAGCAATCTGTATGTTTGTCAATATTTTTGCGAATATTCACAGGAAGCATTCTAGTATCCATGAATTTTATCTTTTCTGGATGTGGTAAATTGACGACAGACACACAGTCACAATTTGTTTTTTCCAGCAATTCACCTTCTTTGATATTGGTTATGTTTTGTTTCCTCAACCTTTTTACCTCATCCTGCAGATCTTTCCGTTGCTTTTCTGACAAAATTTTAAAACCATTATTGCTGAAGTTTACTTCCAAAACATTGATACGGTTAACTTCATTGCTACCATAAATATACCAATTTGCCCAAGGGAGTCCACAATTGTGAAGCATCCAACCATCAGCAACTGGTTCATAATCCGATAAACTTTTAAAGCTTTGAATACTCGTTTTCTTTTCGTACTTCATGTCCTGAAGAATGACAAAGCAGTTTTCGTCAAGATTCAAGACAGGCCCTCCCACAAATAGCGTATTGACTTTGAAATCTCTTAGCATTGGACCAAATTGTATATGTCTGATTCTATAATCGTCAGACTCAACGTATTGACTTAAACGACTGACATTTAAAGACAATTTGTCTCTAATATCATCACTGTATTCATTGAATGATGTTTTTTCATTAACTGATCCTGGTTCCAACGCAAATACGTTGTTTGAAAGAAACCATGGCATTGTTGCCATTAATATAAGTAATCTTGCTCTCATTTGTTTTATTGGTTTAGTACATGTACAAAGTTACAGAAAATTTACACTTGGATACACTAGTGGCCAAATAAATTTGACCGGTTTTAAAAGTTAATAATCAAAGTTCAATTTAAGTTGCAAACAGTCGTCAACATATCTGTTATCAAGCTTCTCCTGATTCCCAAAGAGGTCACGGAGGGTCGTCTTGTCCAGCAGGGAGTGATTCAACACCCGCTTGTCATCCAACTGCCTTATCGTACTCAAACAATATGTCTGATAAACATGGAGGTAGTTTCTTCTTTATTTTTGTTTTGTATGTTCTTACAGTCGTTTTTGATACGAATAGCAAAGAACTAATATTTCCATTACTGATTTCAATCGACAGAAGAATAGCCACAATGCATTCTTTCTTAGTCAAATAGAAAGATAGTTGAGACAATACCCCAGAATAGACATCTGCCATTTCAGTCAAAATCCTTTCACTGTCAGCCACATTGCCCTTATATGGATTGCCGTTCAATTTCTTATATGATTCTGTCATCACATAAGTGCTGTTGCACGAAACCAGCATTTCCCTGAACGAATCAGAAAACGGAAGAAAATTATCGGATGTGGTTTGGTATTTAAAACAATTCTCCGCTGCAAAGGAATAGAAAAGACTCTTCCGGACATACCAAACAGAATAACCAAATATTGGCAATATTACTATCAACACTATATATGCCCAGCTGTTTTCCGGCCTTGCCCTCAACACATCAGCAATTGCCGTAATGTCCAAAAACGCTACTCCCAAAATGATAATCAACGCACCCATATTCAATTCTTTTCATACCGCAAATATAATATCTTGACCCACACTCACAACAGATTCACGTGTTCCTTCTGGTGTTCCTTTTTTGGGGGAACACACAAAAAAGTCCAATTCATCGTCGTTTTTGCGGTGATGTTTCTACTTTCCTCTTACTCGGCAAGGCTGTTTTTCTTGATACAGTCGTTCACGAAGTATTCAATCATTACCATAAGCAGATAACAGGCGTCAGATTCATTTTCCAATGATATTGGATATTCTACAAACATTGGTCCTATGGCACATACCCACCACAATCCATATGATTCAATAATAAAGAATTTTGAATCAGGTGTGGTATTGTTACGTGGGGAAATAACAACACAGGCACCTTCGCTACCATAACTGTAATGGGTTTTGAAATCTTTTTTGTAGCTGCCAATGATATTTTTGACTGCAGGTTCTATTGAATCAATGTCCAGATTGGATTGAATTTTTCTTGTGATATCAAATAGGCTCTGATATTCATGCTGACTAATTATTAAGTCTCGGTTTTTGTGAATATAACCACGTCTGTTTCTCCTGCAGGAAAAACAGATACGTTTGTTGCTGTCTTTCTGCACTTGTATGGAACTTACCTCAATATTGCCAATATTCTGATAATAATTTGTCACGTCTTCCAAATCAGCAGCCGTGCAGAGAATATAATCATTGAGTCCGTATTGTTTTACGATTGAAAGAAATCGGTCCTGAAGTAAAGACAGGCTTTCTTCTGTCGTTTTTTTCAGATTGAGAACAATCTGCAGTGGCCATCCAACATATTCAACATCATTTGCATCATTATTATCGGACTCTTCATTTTTGTCTTCATTTGAATTGTCATTGTCCAAATCGAGCAATGATGGTATGAGACAATCGCAGGAAATAACATATCCAGCATCGTTCTGAAGTTCTTTCATCAGTTCTTTCAAATCCTGCTTTATTGAAGATTTAACAGTCTCGTCATTTATTGGAAATGGTATCTGAACGGACATTGCCAGGATGTCTGTTTTGTTGTTGATTGCCTTTGAGCGGACGGAATAATTAAAACGGATGTTTCCTATCTCAATTGATGACATTTCCTCACGGATAAGCTTATAGTCACCTGGAAGATTTTTCATAAGCTTAAGGTATTTCCTTAACCAATTGGACAATAAGAAATCAGCTCCAATCATAATGATAACTAGGTAAACCAGACCAAGTAATGAAACTGCTTCCTGTGAAGGTATTAAATGGAAAAATGCAAATAACGCCAGTATTGCAATCCAAATGCCATACTGTCCAATAATTATCTTTATTTTTCTGCGAATTGTCATTGCAAGCCAAAGATACGATTGTTGTAGCAACCATAAATGTTTTGCAATGCTTTTATTTGCATGATACTAGGCAAATACGCATATATTTGCAGAAGATTTCATGTATGAGGCAATGAATGGCGCTTTTTTTGAATCTGTAATGGCCGATGCACTGGTGAAGACAGCTAAGTGTCATGGAGTATGTTATGGCATTGATGATGCTCAGGCGTGGAGCCGTACAGGGGCTATGTACCTGTCATACGTGCTGGCAGGAACACCGGTGGGGCATATCCGTCAGGCCCAGTTTTTTGCCCGTGACAACTATGGTCCAATAGTGCTGGAGTGCAAATGGTATGACCAGATGGTGGCTCATGTAATAGGCGGACAGACTTCAGTTGTAATAGATATTCCTGCTATTCAGGACGATGCAGAGATTCGGACGAAGGTAGAGCTGACAAAGGAACTTTTTCTGGAAATGCTTGATTTCTGCCGCGAGGGATTCTGAAAGAATCCTTTTTTTGTATCTTCGCACTTTTAAGGCAGAAAAACTTCAGCAAAATGAACATTTATTCGATAAGCGCAGCTATTCTGGTGCTGTTGGCCGTGATTGTGTATTACGGCAAGAGGAACTATATGCAGTCAGCAGGAGAGGACCCGACGAATCCTGATGAGAACGGTGAAATGACTCCTGAACAGCTGGCTAAGCACAATGATCCGGACAGTCAGGTCTGCTGCGGTGCGCATGCAGTCTGTGAGAAGCAGAGAATAGTCGAGGCTGTCATGAGTGAGGCCCGCTATTTTGAGGACGAACACCTGGACAAGTATAGGGGAAGAGCATCGGATTCCTATGATGATGAAGAAATTGAGGAATTCCGGTATGTCCTGTACACGACCCGTCAGAACGAGGTGCGTGAATGGATGGAGTGCCTGATTGCGCGTGAGATTGAACTTCCTGACGAACTGAAGGAAGAGGCTTACGCAATGCTTGGGGAGAACGAAATGCTGTCTGGAAGCAACGCCTGATACTGTCTGTCCATGAGAGTGCTGCGGCTGACATATCTGTCTTGTGTGGTTCTGAGCGTGATTGCCCTGGCATCATGTTCAACCAGCAAGAACACTGCTACGTCAAGGTTTTACCAGTCCATGGTGACCCGCTATAACGTTTTCTATAACGGAAATGAGGCATACAAGAAGGGTTATGTGGCTCAGGAGAAGGGTATTAAGGACAATTATCTGGATGTAATCTACATGTACCCGGTCAGTGATCCCAAGGTGCACAGCATTGGCAGCAGCGATTTTGACCTGGCAATTGAGAAGGCCCAGAAGGGTATTAAGCTTCATTCTATCACGGTCAAGCCCAAGAAAAAGAGCGGTGCTTCTGAAAAGGAAAAACAGTGGTACAGCAAGAACGAGTTCAATCCGTTCCTGTGGCATGCCTGGTTCCTTCTGGCCGATGCCCAGTTCCAGAAGGGAGAATTCATTGAGGCTGCCAGCACGTATTCATACATTGCCCGTCTGTATGCCGATGACCCTGCGATTGTGGCCCAGGCCAACATGAAGACGGCTCAGTGCTATTCCGAAATAGGCTGGAACTATGAATCGGAGGAACTGTTCCAACGGGTCCTTCAAGGCGGAATTCCATACTCGCTTGAAAAGGAGTATTCTGCGCGCAAGGCTTCGTCGCTGGTGCGCCAGGAACGTTTTGACGAAAGTATTGCTCTTCTTGAAAAGGCGATTGGCAGGCGTGGGACTGACAAACTGCAGAAGACCAGGGAACAATTCCTGCTGGCCCAGCTCTACAAGGCAACAGGGCAGAACGAGAGTGCATACAAGGCTTTCCGAAAGGTCATACGGATGAATCCTCCATACCAGACAGAGTTCAGCGCACGCATATTGCAGACCGAGACAATGACCGGTATGGGCAGCAAGAGCCAGATAAAGAAGCTGCGCCGCATGGAGCGTGACCCTAAGAACAGCAAGAACATTGACCAGATAAAGTGGGCAATGGGCAACATCATGCTGGCTCAGGGTGATACCGTCCAGGCATTGTCATATTACAATGAAGGACTTGAGGTGAGTCTCTCAGACACTCCCGAGAAGGGCATTTTGCTGCTGACCATGGCAGAAATATACTGGCGTAAGGCCAATTATGCCAAGGCCGGCGAGTGCTATTCCCAGGCTGTGGGCCTGATTGAGACCACTCACAAGGATTATGAAACCATAAAGCTGCGTTCCGAGGTTCTTGATGAACTGGCCGGCCACGTTGAGACCATTCACCTGCAGGACAGCCTACAGTGGTTGGCCACGCTTCCGGAGTCAACTCTTGATTCAATTCTCATAAGGGTAATCAGGGACAGGATGAAGGCCGATGCCGATGCCGCCGCCAAAGAGGCCGAGCGCGCCCGAGAACTGGAACGCCAGTCCATACTTACCGGCCAGGACATGCCTTCAGGCAGCACGGAGTGGTATTTCTACAATCCGCAGCAGGTGCAGCAGGGAAAGGGTGATTTCCGCCGTCAGTGGGGTAACCGAAAGCTTGAAGACAACTGGAGGCGTGAAAACAAGACCGTACTCTCAATGGGCCCCGAAGAAGAGCCGGCCGATTCGCTGCTTGCCGCACAGGACAGCACGCTGAACATTGAAGAAGGGCCTGATTCGGCAGCCTTCGCCGCATCGGCTGATCCATATTCGAAGGATTTCTACCTGGCACTCATTCCAAGGACCGAGCAGGAACTTGAAGAATCGGACCAGCTGATTACCGAATCGCTGCTTGGCGCGGGACTTATTTACAAAGACAGGCTGGCTGAATATGAGATGGCCGAAAAGAACCTGCTCAGGCTGGTCAATGACTATCCGGAGTCGGCCGAGGCCGTCCAGGGCACCTATAACCTGTTCCTCATGTACTCACTGTGGGGGCGTCAGGCCGATGCTGACAGCGCTCTTGCCCGCATAATAAGGCAGTGGCCTGACAATAAGCTGGCAATCATGCTGAGCGATCCTGATTTTGAGGACAATGCCCGTTATGGCAAGCACCGTGAGGATTCAATCTATTCGCTTACCTACGCCGCCTTCCTTGAGGGTGATACGGCAACCGTAATGAGGAACTGCGGAATATCGGCCTCCAAGTATCCGAATGGGGCCAACCGTTCGAAATTCCTGTTCCTGCAGTGCGTAACCGAACTGAAGAACGGTGACGTGCAGTCGTTCCTGAGCTCACTGCGTGACATTGTTTCCAATTATCCGAAAGATGAAATAAGCAGTCTGGCCGGACTCATTGCCGAAGGCATTCAGGAGGGACGCATTCTGCAGTCAACTGAACTTGGCGGAAACTGGGACCGTCAGCCAGGCGACCTGCTGGCCAGTGAGAGCGATGCCCAGAAACCGGAATTCAGCCCGGACCGCTACCAGCCGTTCATATTCGTGCTGGCCTATCCGGCAGGAAGCGTCAACCAGAACCAGCTTCTGTTTGAAGTGGCCCGTTACAATTTCTCGAACTACCTGATGAGGAACTTTGACCTGTCATTCCTGTCACAGAACGGCATAGACATGCTGAAAGTCAGCGAGTTCTCAAACTTTGACGAGGCCTATACATACTGCCAGAACCTGTATGGCAATGCCGAGATGGCCCAGAAACTTGACGGCATGCGGGCCCTCATAATTACTCAGGACAACCTGGGCATACTGCTGTCACACTACAGCTTTAATGAGTATCAGCAGTTCTATGATGAGCACTTCCTGACCATACCTGAGCTGGAGATTGATGGTACAACCCTTTTTGAAGACTATGATGATGGAACAGAATAAGAACGGACAGTTGCTGTGGGTCGATGATGAGATTGACATGCTGCGCGCCCACATTATGTTTCTTGAAAACAAGGGGTATCGGGTTGATACCGTTACCAACGGATATGATGCGGTGGAACTGTTCCGGCAGAAACCGTTTGACCTGGTGCTGCTTGACGAACACATGGTAGGCATGACCGGACTTGAAACCTTGGGCCGCCTTAAGGAGATGGACCCCAATGTCCCTGTAGTCATGGTTACCAAGAGCGAAGAGGAAAACATTATGGATCAGGCCATTGGCTCAAAGATTGCCGATTACCTGATAAAGCCCGTTCACCCTAACCAGATACTGCTTACCCTAAAGAAGAACATTCACAAGCGTGACATTGTGACAGCCGAAACCAACAGGAACTACCAGCAGAATTTTGGCAAGTTGAGCATGCAGATTGGTGACTCCATGACGGCATCGGACTGGATAGAGGTATACAAGCAGCTGGTTTACTGGGAACTTGAACTCAAGGAGGCCGACAGCGAGATGCATGAAATACTGACTACCCAGAAGACCGAGGCCAACGCTTCATTTGCCAAGTTCATAAAGCGCAACTACATGAACTGGATGAAGGACCGCCAGCAGTCGCCAGTAATGAGCCCGGACCTGTTCCGCAACTGGGTTTTTCCTGCCCTTGACAATTCCGAGAAGGTGTTCCTCATTGTGATGGACAATTTCCGCTACGACCAGTGGAAGGTGCTTTCATCGGAATTGGCCGAACTCTTCTCATTTGACGAGCAGCTTTACTTCAGCATTCTGCCAACGGCTACCCAGTATGCCAGGAATGCCATTTTTTCGGGCCTGATGCCCAGCATGATAAGCAAGATGTTCCCAGAACTGTGGGTCGATGAAGATTCCGAAGAGGGCAAGAACCTGAACGAGGCGCCGCTCATTCAGACCCAGCTGGACCGTTTCCGCCGAAAGAATACGTTTACATACAACAAGGTCAATGATTCGGCAGCCGCCGACAGCCTGATAAGCCAGATAAACAACATTGCGGGCTATGACCTGAATGTGATAGTCATAAACTTCATTGATATTCTGTCACACTCAAAGACCGACTCGCGCATGATGCGCGAACTTGCCCAGGACGAGGCCGCTTACCGCAGCCTTATCCTGTCATGGTTCCGCAATTCGTCAATCAGGGAACTGTTCCGTGCCATTGCCGCTACAGGTGCCAAGGTAATGATTACTACCGACCACGGCAGCATAAAGGTTGGCCACGCAGTGAAGATTGCCGGTGACCGCAATACCAACAGCAACCTGCGCTACAAGTTCGGCAAGAGCCTGGGATTCAACCCGAAGGAGGTCTTTGAAATAAATGACCCGGCAAGGGCCCAGCTGCCTGCTCCGAACCTGAGCACTTCGTACATTTTCTGTACCGATGATGACTATTTCGTATATCAGAACAACTTCAACAGCTACGCACAGTTCTACAAGGAGACATTCCAGCACGGCGGCGTATCACTTGAAGAGATGATCATACCATTCATAACAATGACTCCGAAAAGAAAATAAGCAACTATGAATACCATTACACTCAAATCAATTGAAGATATAGGCAATGCTGCCGCACAGTTTATTGAACTGATGGGCGATGACACCGTTTTTGCGTTTTACGGCAAGATGGGTGCCGGCAAGACCACATTCATAAAGGAACTGTGCCGCCAGCTTGGCATAGATGACGAGGTCAATTCCCCAACATTTGCCATTGTCAATGAATATCGTTCCGACACGACGGCTGAACTGGTCTATCACTTTGACTTCTACCGCATAAAGAAGCTTGAAGAGGTCTATGACCTGGGCTACGAGGACTATTTCTACAGCGGTGCCCTGTGTTTCATTGAGTGGCCGGAACTGATTGAAGATGTCCTGCCCGAAGATGCCCGCCGGGTAACCATTACCGAAAACCCTGACGGCTCACGCACAATCACGCTGTGAGTCACTGAAAAAACCGACTGATATGACCAGACGCTTTACCTTATTCCTGGCAGCGGTTCTTGCTTCATGCATGGGCCTGCATGCCGAAAATGTTCCCGCAAGTGACGGACGCATTGTGTACATAGGCCGTACGCAGGCCACTGACCAGGGTGTCAGCTTTGACTGGAGTTCAACCTACGCAAGGATTTCATTCCAGGGAGACAGGCTGGAGCTGCGGGCATCGGACTCCAGGAAGGACTATTTCAATGTGTGGATTGACCGTGAAATGAGTGCTGAGGCCGATGCCGTAATATGCCTGAATTCAAGAGATTCAGTCCTGGTGCTTGCCAATATAAAAGGTGGCAGGAAAAAGCCCCATACCGTAATCATCCAGAAGCGTACCGAGGCTGACCAGGGCCGTGCAACCTTCCATGAATTCATCACCGACGGCAAGATTCTCCAGGCAGAACCGGTGCGTGAACGCCTAATAGAGTTCATAGGTGATTCATATACCTGCGGCTACGGCATAGAGAACAGCGTGAAGAGCAACCCATACAGGCCTGAGACCCAGAACACTTCGAAGACATACTGCGCTCTGCTTGCCAGGTATTTCGATGCCGATTTCATAACCGTGTCGCATTCGGGACAGGGTATAACCCGAAACTATGATGACCATGACAGGCAGGCCCGATGGTACATGCCCGACCGTTACCTGTGCACTTTTGACCTGGACAGGCAGATTAAGTGGGAGCCGGGTGACCTGAAGCCCGATGTTACCATGATTTATCTGGGCCAGAACGATTTTTCTACCGAACGCCAGCCCATGCGTGACCCGTTCAAGAACAATTACAAGAGGCTGATCAGGGAGATTAAGGATTTCTATGGTCCTGACCACCCAATTCTGTGCGTATCTACCAAGGTGGACAAGCTCTTGTTCGATTTCGTGCGTGAGTGCGTTGAGGAGTGCGGCTACAGGAATGTATATTACAGCGGCATGTTCCAGGCTGTCCATAAGGATGATGATTCTGAACTTGGCGCCGATTGGCATCCAAACTGGAAGGCCCATATAAAGCTGGCCTATGCACTGATTCCGTATTTTTCAACTGTCACAGGCTGGGAAATGCAGCCGTCAAGGCCTGTCGAGTGAATAATTATAGGCAAGTTCTTTGCTGATAGCGGGAAAATAGGTACTTTTGCACCGTTGTGTCGCGGGGTGTAGCTCAGCCCGGTTAGAGTACACGTCTGGGGGGCGCGTGGTCGCTGGTTCGAATCCAGTCACCCCGACACTGATTATCAGGTAGTTACGGATTTCGTGATTACCTGATTTCCTTTTTATTCCAGTTCCTTTTCAGGCCAGTTGACCAGATACACTGTTCCGGTAGAACGGGTCAGTGCGGTATAGAGCCAGCGGTAATATTCGTTGTTGCGGCCATCTTCGGGAACAAATCCTTGGTCAATGAACACATTTTTCCACTGTCCGCCCTGTGCCTTGTGGCAGGTAATGGCGTAGGCGTATTTGACCTGAAGCGCATTGTAGTGCGGGTTCTCACGCAGTTCCATCATTTTCTTGCGCTTTGACCTGATGTCCTCATAGTCAAGCATGACGGTCTGGAACAGGCGCTCGTTCTCTTCGCGTGTAAGTGAAGGTGATTCACTGTAAAGCGTGTCAAGCATGATTGTGGCATCGATTTCCAGGTCATCATAGTCGGGGAATGACAGGACGGCATCGGCAAAGCGGAATCCGTACAGTTCGCGGTTGCGGCGTACGCGCTGAATGACTGCTATGTCGCCGTTGGCAATGAACGAGGGTATCTCAATGTAGCTGTCCCTGTCGGGGTCTTGCGCCATTTTTTCGGTCCAGTAGTAGTTGTTCTTTACAATCATAAGGTACTCACCCTTGCAAATCTCGTCTTCGCGGTCAAGAATGGTCCTTCTAATACCATTATTATATATTATGGCTCTCTTGTTTGACCGGCACAGAATCATGGTCTGGTCTATTCCGTCGTTGTGGTAGCACTGGCTTATGGTGTCAATGAGCTGGTCGCCGGTTATGCGGCATACGTCACTGAAACCGCTCAGCCTGAATACGAATGAGCCTTTTGCGCTGAGCTGTGCCGAATCAATGTCCATGTTCCTCAATGACGTGGCATTGTGAAGTATGCCCGAATCCTGGACTTGCCTTACCACATGCCTGAGCGTGAATGACATGACGTCAAGTCCATATGTGCGCAGGTTCTGTTCGTCCATGGCCGGACTCTGCACTTCGCCCACCGGCGGCAGCTGGGCCGAATCGCCCACCAGCAGCATGCTGCAGCCCTTGCCGGAATAGACATAGCGTATAAGGTCATCCAGAAGCCTTCCGGTTCCGAAACTTGCTCCCGACAGTCCCAGGTTTGAAATCATTGAAGATTCATCGACCAGGAATATGGTATTTTCGTGCATGTTGCGGTCCAGTTGGAACAGTTCCGCATCAACTATCGATTTCTGGCGGTAAATCTTTTTGTGTATGGTATAGGCTGTTGAACCTGAATAGAGCGAAAGCACCTTCGAGGCTCTGCCGGTAGGAGCCATCAGGACAATTTTCCCATGATGCTTCTTCAGGACCTTCACCAGTGTTCCAACCAGCGTGGTCTTGCCCGTACCGGCATATCCTTTCAGGAGAAAAACCGGTTTTCCCACCTTTTTTACGGCAAAGCCGGACAACAGCTCTATGGCTTTCTGCTGCTCGTCAGTAGGTTCAAAAGGATAGCTGTCGCGTATCTCTTTGGATAGAAAATCATTAATCATACAATACCTATAGCAAAAAAATCACAAATTGAGTGTTCATACGGATAATTGTGCTATTTTTGCGGAGCGAAAATAACAAAATAACAAATAATATGAAAAAACTCATTAATGTTCTTCTTCTACTGTGCATCTGCGGACTCAGTTATCTGTTCTATGCCAGCATTATGGGTCCTATCAACTTTGCTAAGGAAAAGGATCTCCGAGACAGAGCTGTAATCAACAGACTCATTGATATCCGTTCAGCTCAGGTAGAGTACCACGCTCAGCATGGTGGTGTTTACACTGACAGCTTTGACTCACTTATCGCTTTCGTAAAGGAAGCTAAGTTGCCACTTATCAGGAAGAACGGTGAACTTACTGACACCCAGCTTGAAAATGGCTGGACAGAATCAAAGGTTCTTGCTCTCTATGAGGAGGCAAATAAGGCCAAGAAGCAGAAAGATGCTGATGCCAAGTGGCAGGAAGCTGCTGAAGCTGGTTTCGTAGTAATCAATGCTGACGGTACAAAGACCTTTAATTTCAGCCGTGACACCGTTTGGACAAGTCTTCTTGATTCACTTTATCATGGTAGAGTAAATCCTGATTCACTCAGGTTCGTTCCTTTCGGTAACGGAGCCCAGTTCGAAATGGAGATTGGTGCTGATACCACAAAGTCAGGTTCTGTAATGCACCTCTTCGAGGCCAGGACACTGTTCGAGACATATCTTGGCGGACTTGACAAGCAGGAAGTATTCAACCTGATTGACGAGCGTGAGCAGCTGGGCCGTTATCCTGGTATGAAGGTAGGTGACGCTGTAAGCGGTAACAACAACGCTGGTAACTGGGAGTAATTCCACAATACACCATAAAAAGAGAAATCCATCTGCAAGCCGCGGATGGATTTCTCTTTTTTATATGGTTGAAATGGTCTAAGCGTGGAAGAATGAAAAGTGCACGCTGCCGTAAACCTTCATGTCAATGAAATGCGGGTCATCACTGAAGTCGTTGGTTGAACCATGCTCAAGCACGAACAGGCCGTCAGGGGCCAGCAATCCGCGTTCAAATATGAGTGAAGGTATTGTAGCCAGGTTCTCCAGCTGATACGGAGGATCGGCAAATATGAAGTCGAACTGGGTAGGGCACTTTTCAATGTACTTGAATACATCGGTCTTCACGGGAAGACAGCAGGTAGTGCCTACGGTATTCATGACCTTGGTAATGAAATTGTAATGAGCAGGTTCCATTTCGACCGAAACCACCTTGCTGCATCCGCGTGAAACCAGTTCTATGCTTATGCTGCCTGTACCTGCAAACAGGTCAAGTGCAGTCGCTCCGTCCAGGTCTATCCTGTTTGCAAGGACATTGAACAGTCCCTCTTTGGCAAAGTCGGTTGTAGGACGCGCACTGAACGTGCGTGGAATCTCAAATTTCCTGTGCTTGTATATTCCGCTGATTACTCTCATTACAATTCATTTTTTCCTGTTGGGCAATATGCAAAAACCTGAATTACATCAGATTTTTGCAATTATTGCATCGACTGCAGCCTGAAGTCCTTCAGGATTCTTGCCACCGGCAGTTGCATAGTGGGCCTGGCCACCGCCGCCGCCCTGGATAAGCTTGGCAGCTTCACGTACCATCTGGCCGGCATTGAACTTCTGTGTAAGGTCATCACTCACGCTGACGGTAATCATAGGCTTGCCAGCCTCCTGGCTTCCTATGGCAACAATCAGGTTCGATGGGATTTCAGCACGCAGGCGGAATGCCAGGTCACGTACCATGTTGGCCGAACCCTGGATTACAGCGCTGATCACATCAATGCCGTTGACATTGCGCTTGGCTGCTGCAAGTTCCTTGCTCATTCCTGCGGTCTTTTCCTTCTGGAATTCTTCAACCTGCTTCTTCAGCTGTGAGTTTTCGTCAAGTGCTTTCTGTACGGCGCCAGTCAGTGATGATCCTGGCAGCATTGCCTTCAGGGAATTCATGGTGTCCTGCATGTTGTATAGCAGGTTCTCGACAGCCTGGCCGGTGATAGCCTCAATACGGCGTATGCCGGCTGCGCTTGAGCTTTCAGCTACAATCTTGAACATGCCAATGCGTCCGGTTGATGATGCGTGAACACCACCGCAGAACTCAATGGACTGACCGAACTGTACCACGCGCACCTTGTCACCGTACTTTTCGCCGAACAGGGCAATTGCACCCAGTTCCTTGGCTTTCTCGATTGGAGTGTCGCGGTGCTCAATCAGAGGCAGGTTCTCGCGAATCTTCTGGTTTACTCCCTGCTCAACCTGACGAATCTCTTCATCGGTCAGCTTCTGGAAGTGCGAGAAGTCAAAACGGAGTCCTTCTGATGAAACCAGTGAGCCCTTCTGCTCAACATGGGTGCCCAGTATTTCGCGCAGAACCTGGTCAAGCAGGTGGGTAGCTGTGTGGTTGCATTCGCAGGCGCGGCGCTTCTCCACGTCAACGCATGCCATCATAGGAGCATCGAGGTGCTCAGGCATCTTCTTGGTGATGTGTATTGGAAGTCCGTTCTCCTTCTTTGTATCAATGATTTCTATTGTTTCGAATTCGCTTACAATGACACCGGTATCACCAACCTGGCCACCCATCTCTGCATAGAACGGGGTCTTGTCAAGTACAATCTGCCAGATTGTGCCGTTCTTCTGCTTGACCGGACGGTAGCGCAGGATAGAGGTCTCATATTCGGTGAAGTCATATCCTACGAATTCGGTTTCGCCCTCCTTCAGTACAACCCAGTCACCGTTTTCAACTGCAGCGGCATTGCGTGCGCGTGCCTTCTGCTTGGCCATCTCCTCGTTGAATTCGTCATTGTTTACGCTCATTCCGTTCTCGCGAAGTATGAGTTCGGTCAGGTCAAGCGGGAATCCGTAAGTGTCATACAGTGTGAATGCCTCGGTTCCGCTGACTACGGTCTTGCCGGCAGCCTTGACATCGGCCATGACCTTGTCAAGCAGCTTTATGCCTGTCTCGAGTGTGCGCAGGAATGATTCTTCCTCCTCAATGATGACCTTCTCAATGAGAGTCTTCTGTGCACCCAGTTCCGGATATGCTGTACCCATGTTGTCAATCAGGGTAGGCAGGAGCTTGTAGAGGAATGCCTCCTTCTGGCCCAGGAATGTGTATGCATACCTGACTGCACGGCGGAGTATGCGCCTGATAACGTAGCCTGCCTTTGCATTTGACGGAAGCTGGCCGTCAGTGATTGAGAATGCAATTGTACGTATGTGGTCAGCCACTACGCGCATTGCTATGTCAGTCTTTTCTGAATCACCGTAGTTCAGTCCTGTCAGGGCCGATATTGTCTTGATGATTGGCTGGAATACGTCAGTGTCATAGTTTGACTGCTTGCCCTGCAGGGTGCGTACCAGACGCTCAAAGCCCATGCCGGTGTCAATAACCTTGGCTGGGAGTGATTCCAGTGAGTGGTCGGCCTTGCGGTTGTACTGCATGAACACCAGGTTCCATATTTCAATTACCTGCGGATGGTCCTTGTTGACCAGCTCGCGGCCCGGAACCTGAGCCTTCTCTTCAGCTGAACGTGAGTCAACGTGGATTTCAGAACATGGGCCACAGGGACCTGTATCACCCATTTCCCAGAAATTGTCATGCTTGTTGCCGTTCAGTATGTGATCCTTTGGAAGGAACTTTTCCCAGATTGCTGCAGCTTCATTGTCACGCTCAAGACCCTCTTCGGCGCTGCCCTCGAATACTGTTGCGTAGAGGTTTGCCGGATCAAGCTTGAGAACGTCTACAAGATATTCCCATGCCCACTCAATGGCTTCCTTCTTGAAGTAGTCACCGAAAGACCAGTTGCCCAGCATTTCGAACATGGTGTGGTGATAGGTATCATGACCTACCTCCTCAAGGTCATTGTGCTTGCCGCTTACGCGCAGGCACTTCTGCGAGTCAGCAACGCGCTTGCTGGTTGCCGGACGGTTACCCAGGATAATGTCCTTGAACTGGTTCATTCCTGCGTTGGTGAACATCAGGGTAGGGTCGTCCTTAACGACCATCGGGGCTGATGGGACAATCATGTGTCCCTTGCTTTCGAAGAAGCTCTTGAAAGACTCGCGTATCTCTTTGGCTGTCATCATATATGTTGTTGTTTTTGTCTTTTAGTCCATGAGTTTGCAAAGATAGCACATTTTGACTACTTTTGTGGCAATAGTTGAATGACAAACTAATAAAGGATATGAAGAAAGTCTATTATCAGTATGATCCGAAGGTCAGGATTTACCGCAGGGTATACCCGACTTTTGGCAAGAGGCTTGTCTCATACCTGTTCCGCCTGAGCTATTCCATCATGTTCGGTGCGGTTTTCTTCATAATTTTCCTGCTGGTGTTCGATACGGCTTCAGTCAAGGACCTGACAATTGAGAATGCCCGACTTCAGTCACAGTACAGGGTGCTTTCCAAGAGGTTTGACGATGCAATTGCCGTCCTTTCCGACATTGAGAAGCGCGATGACAACCTTTACCGTGTCATTCTTGAGGCCGATCCCGTATCGGAAGAGATGCGCAGTTCCAGCATTACTGCGGCCAACCGCTACGACCAGCTTGATGACATGGACAATGCGCAGCTGGTCATAAGCACTTCGCAGAAGGCTGACCTGCTGGAAAAGAAACTGTACGTCCAGTCCAGGTCATTCAACGAGATACTTGAACTTTCGCGCGAACAGGAGACCCGCCTGGCAGCGCTCCCGGCCATCCAGCCGGTGTCAAACAAGGACCTGAAGCGTACGGCATCGGGCTATGGATACCGTTTGGACCCTGTCTATCATGTGACAAAGTTTCATCAGGGCATGGACTTTGCGTGTGATACCGGAACTCCAGTCTATGCTACCGGTGGCGGAACTGTTACATTTGCCAAGTGGGAAACCGGATATGGCAATATGATTGTGATAGACCATGGATTCGGCTATGTTACCCGATATGCACACCTGAGCAAGATTCACGTCAAAAAGGGACAGAAAGTGTCGCGTGGAGAAGAAATCGGTGCTGTGGGATCGACCGGCAAGAGTACCGGACCGCACCTTCATTACGAGGTGCTGGTGAACAACAAGAATGTAAACCCTGTGAACTACTATTTCATGGATATCGATGCTGAGCAGTACGATGAAATGATTCAGCTGGCTGAAAACCAGGGTAAGGTATTTGACTGATAAAAAAACACAGATATGGCTCTTAACCAGAACAAGGAACTGAAAATGTACTACTCCATCAAGGAGGTGTCTGAAATGCTTGACATTCCGGAGAGTACCCTGCGCTATTGGGAAAAGGAATTCAAGGAGATCAATCCTAAGAAATCAGCAACGGGAATACGCAAGTATACTGCCAAGGATATTGAGCAGATCAAGCTTGTGAACCACCTAGTGAAGGATAAGGCACTTACACTGAAGGGAGCCAAGGACCGTCTGAAGGAGAATCCAAAGAAGACTACTGATATCCACGAGATTGTAGACCGCCTGAAGGCTGTCCGTGCCGAGCTTGCAGCCATTTACGACGAGCTCAACACTACGCCTCCTTGCGGACAACCGTTGTGATGTTCTTGATTTTCTTCAGGTTTTTCTGAATTTCTGAAACATCTTTCAGGGAGTGTACCATAACCTGTATGCTTCCCTCAAACAGTCCCTCCTTACACTCAATGTAAAGCTTGGTAATGTTGTATCCAAGCTGCTTTGATATTACTTCCGATATATTGCCGAGTGTTCCTATGTCATCAATGCCCTTGATGAAGATTGAAACGGGGAACAGGCTGTTCTCAATTTTCCATTCAATGGCAACTATGTTGTTGCCCTTGCCAACCTTGAGCTTTGCCGCTACTTCACACTTGAGTTTGTGAATGGTTATGCGGCCGTCTTCTTCAACGAATCCCATGACCGAGTCTCCCGGAACCGGGTGACAGCATGGGGCAATATTGTATTTGTGAAGGTCCAGGTCGGTAATCACGCGGGTCTTCTTGACATCGACCTTCTGCTTGGCCGTCTCATCGGTTTCCGGATCGGTGCTCTTGGGCTTTGGCTCGCTCTTCTTGGTGCCGAACGGATTCCACAGCCTGTTGTACCAGCTCTTGCTTTCACCGTGTATCAGGTTCTTTTCGGCTTCGCCAAGAATAATCTTCTTCTGGCCTATTGCAACCATAAGTTCCTTGCGTCCTTCAAGTCCGTGCATGGCGGCAATTCTCTCAATCTTGTCGGAATCGGCAGTGAGGTCTTCTTTCGAGAGGAATTCGCTGAATATGGCCTCACCGAACTTCTGGCTGGCACGTTCCTCTTTCTTCAGCAGGTTCCTTATGAGTCCGCGGGCTTTGGCCGTAGTTGCGAAATCGAGCCACTCAGGCATGATTTTCTGGCTTTTTGAAGTGAGAATCTCAACCTGGTCACCGCTCTTCAGTTCGTAGTTTATGGCCTCAAGCTTATGGTTTACCTTGGCGCCTATGCAGTGGGTACCCATGAAGGTGTGAATGGTGAACGCAAAGTCAAGCACGGTACTGCCCTGTGGCATGGTCTTGAGTTCACCCTTCGGAGTGAATATGAATATTTCCGATGAATAGAGGTTCAGCTTGATGGTGTCAAGGAAATCCATTGAATCGGGCTGCGGGTCTTCAAGAATCTCCTTGATGGTTTCCAGCCAGCGGTTCAGTTCCGATTCATCTTCTTCATATGTGTCAGTTGCTATGGCGCTCTTGTATTTCCAGTGGGCGGCAATGCCCTGTTCGGCAATGTCATCCATGCGTACGCTTCGTATCTGCACCTCAACCCACTGGCCGCTGTTGCTCATAAGGGTGGTGTGAAGTGCCTGGTAGCCGTTTGCCTTGGGGTGGGTAACCCAGTCGCGCAGGCGGTCCGGATGCGACTGGTATATGCGTGACAGCGCCAGGTAAATGTTGAAGCATTCGTTCAGCTCGGTCTCATCGCTCTCAGGTTCGTATATAATCCTGACGGCCATTATGTCATAGACCTCTTCAAATGTCACACCCTGCTTGTTCATTTTGCGCCATATTGAATAAGGTGATTTCATTCGCCCTGTAATATGGTATTTCACGCCCATGCTGTCAAGCTTGTCGGTAATAGGGCTGATGAACTCACGGTATGAGGTGTTCATCTCTTCGCGTGAGAACTGCAGCTTTTCGGTTATGTCCCTGTATTCTGAAGGGTGCTCGTACTTGAAGCTAAGGTCTTCAAGTTCCTCCTTTATCTTGTTGAGTCCCAGTCGGTAGGCCAGCGGTGCGTACAGGTAGAGCGTTTCACCGGCTATCTTGTACTGCTTGCGCGGCTGCATGCTGTCCAGGGTGCGCATGTTGTGCAGGCGGTCAGCAATCTTTATGAGAATGACGCGTATGTCATCTGACATGGTCAGCAGCAGCTTCTTGAAGTTTTCGGCCTGGGCCGATGCCTTGTCGCCGAATATGCCGCCGGCAATCTTGGTGAGTCCGTCTACAATCTGGGCTATCTTGGAACCGAAAACGTTCTTGATGTCATCGGTAGTATATTCGGTATCTTCTACAACATCGTGAAGCAGGGCAGAACAGATTGAGGTAGAGCCAAGTCCTATTTCGCTGCACACAATCTGGGCTACTGCCAGCGGGTGCATAATATAGGGTTCTCCGGAATGGCGGCGCACGCCCTTGTGGGCCTGGCGGGCAAACTGGAATGCCTTGGTTATCAGCTCAACCTTCTTACGGTGCTTGGTCTGAAGATAACTGTCAATAAGGTGCTGGAAAGCTTCGTCAATCAGTCTTTCTTCATCGGGTGAGAATAGTGTTGAATCGCTCATGGTGTCCTCGGTTATCGGTTATATATCTTCAGAGTCTTTCCGGCTCTGATGTTGTCACTTGTCAGATTGTTCCAGCTCTTCAGGTTCTTGACAGTGGTATGGTACTTCTTGGCAATTGAGCCCAGAGTGTCACCCGACTTGATCTTGTAGGTAGTGTAGGTGACCTTGTTGTTCATGTCATCGTCAATATGCTTGAGTGATGCTGTCGGGAAGTATTTTTCCCTTTCGTATTCATAGATGGAATCGCCCGCTTCAAGAATGGGCCTGATGTGCTGCAGCGGCAGGGTAAGCGTGCATGGCCTGTAGTTGCCGGGAATGACATCGGTCAGGTACTGAGGGTTCAGCGCCTTCAGCTCTTCCTGGGTAATGTCGCAGTAATGCATTATCTGGCCATAGTGAAGGTTGCGGTTTATTACCAGCGTGTCAATCATTTCGGGGGTCGATGACTCCATGGGGCATATGCCGTGTTCGCGGTAGTACTCCATGGCGTAGTTGACGGCGATGAATGCCGGCAGGTAGCCGCGGGTTTCACGCGGCAGGTATGGGTAAATGCTCCAGAAGTCCCTCTTGCCTCCTGCTCTCGTAATGGCCTTGGTCACATTTCCTGCGCCGCAGTTGTAGGCCGATATTGCCAGGTCCCACTGGCCGAACAGGTTGTAAAGGTCACTCAGGTGGTGGGCGGCGGCTTCGGACTCCTTGGCAACGTCATAGCGGTCATCAATGAGGCTGTTTACTGCCAGTCCGTACTTGCGGCCGGTGCTGTAAATGAACTGCCACATTCCGGCGGCACCGGCGCGCGAGTATGCGCGTGGCTTGAGTGCCGATTCAATGATTGGCAGGTACTTGAGCTCAATGGGCACGTTGTATTTCATGAGGGCGTTCACGAAAATGTCCTCGTAGAGCGGCATCATGCCTATGCTGTACGATATGACTTTTCTCTTGCTGCCCATGTAACGGTCTATGGAAGTGCGCGTTATGCTGTTCAGCGGCATCTCCACTATGGTCGGGAGGGCTGCCAGACGGGCTGCCATGAGGGAATCAGAAACCTGTGGATTGGTGCCCGATGCCACGCAGTCGTCATCGAATATCAGGTACTTGCTGGCCCACCACTCAAGCATAAGGCTGTCTATGTTGTATGAATCGCTTTCGGGCAGGTCCATGAGCGAGTCGGGAAGTGAAATGACAATGCTGTCCAGGCCATCTTCGACAGGCTGCAGCGGGGAAGGCTGTACCTGGGAACTGGCTGCCATTGACATGACCGCCAGAATAATGGAGAGGAATACTGCCTTCATTTTCATGTGCTTTCCCGTTTTTTTAGAATGATATTGCAAGTGACAGACCCGTGCTGGCCGAACCGCGGCGGTCAAGCATGATCTGCGGTGTAAGGTCAAGGCTCAGGTCCTTTGATATGTCGAAATGTGACAGTTCGGCATCGACATAGGCATCGATGGCCGATATTACGTACATGCCTGCAAATGCGAATATGCTCATGTCACGCCAGCGGCGGTACTTGTCCTTCCTGTTCTTGAATACGGTCTTGAGCCACTCTTCAACATCGGTATCAATTTCATAGTTTGGCGGGAGGAACTCCTCATAGCTGCGCGTGTTGGGGTCATTATCCATCAGGTCCATGTATGCTATGCGGTAATCGGTGTAGGTAGACTGGTTCCATGTGAGTGCATATATGCATCCGGCAAATCCTCCGTACACGATTGGCAGCTTCCAGTATTTCCTGTTGTAAATCTGTCCGCCTCCAGGAATGACCAGTGACATAATGGTTGCCCTGCGCGGGTCAGGTTCCCATTCCGGACTCTTCAGCTGCAGTTCAAGTACTGCCAGGCTGTCTTTCTCCTTCCAGGTGGTACGCTTTCTTGATGTCTTGCCGGTCTCAATCTGTTCTATCAGCATGGAGTCCGATTCCATAACGAACTGCAGGTCGCGTGCAAACTCAAGTTCACGCTCCCATGCGGCCGTATCGGTCAGGGACCTGTAAAGGCTGTCTATCCTGGATTCCCAGAGACTGTCTGACGCAACGGTGTCCAAGGTCCTGGCAACAGGCTTGGATTCCTGCGCTGTAACCCCAGAAGGCAGCAAAATGGTCAGGATGACCGCAATACAGACTATGATTCTCCTGGACAGGCTCATTTCTTCAATCCGTCAAGCAATTGCATTATTCTGATGAGGTCGGCCTCGTTCTTGAAAGGAATGGTAATCTGGCCATTGCCCTTTTCCGAGCACTTCAGCCTGACGCGTGAGCTGAAGAAGTCAGAGAGCTGCTTGCCCAGCGGTGCGTACATGTTGCCGGCTTTATCGGCCTTCTCCTTCTTGCCCTCGCCAAGCTGCTTTATAAGCCTGATTTTCTCTTCGACCATCCTGACAGAAAGGCCCTTCTCAATGATTTCGTTGAATATCCTGAGCTGCAGGACAGGATTGTCTACTGAAAGCAGGGCGCGTGCGTGGCCCATGTCAATCTTCTTCTCCTTGAGTCCTACCTGTATTTCGGCCGGAAGCCTGAGAAGCCTGACGTAGTTGGCTATGGTGGTGCGGTTCTTGCCAATTCTCTGGCTGAGCTTTTCCTGGGTCATGCTGTGAACCTCCATCAGGCTCTGGCATGCCAGGGCAATTTCTATTGAATTCAGGTCTTCGCGCTGAATGTTCTCAATGAGTGCCATCTCCATGACATTCTCGTCATCGGCGGTGCGTATGTAGGCGGGAATAGTCTCGAGTCCGGCCATTGCCGATGCCCTGAAACGTCTTTCACCTGCAATAATCTGGTACTTGCCCTCGGCGGTCTTGCGCAGTGTGACAGGCTGTATGATGCCTATCTCCCTGATTGATGCGGCAAGTTCTTCCAGGGCCTCAGCCTGGAACTCCCTTCGCGGCTGGTCTGGGTTAGCCTCAATCTGGGAAAGTGGAATCTGGCTTATTGATGAAGAGCCCGAGGTGCGCACATACTCATCGGTTGATATGAGTGCGTCAAGCCCGCGGCCTAATGGTTTTTTCTTGGGTGCTGTCATGCTTTGTTCTTTTTGAGGATTTCCTGGGCCAGCAGCAGGTAATTCTGGGCGCCGCGTGACTCGGCATCGTACATGATTACCGGAATGCCATAGCTTGGAGCTTCGCTCAGCTTGACATTTCTCGAAATGATGGTCTCAAACACAAGTTCCTGGAAATGACGGGTAATCTCTTCGTGAATCTGGTTGCTCAGCCTGAGGCGAGAATCGTACATGGTCATGAGGAATCCCTCAATGTCAAGCGCCGGATTCAGCTTGGTCTTGATAATCTTGATGGTGTTCAGCAGCTTGCTTATGCCTTCAAGGGCAAAGTATTCGCACTGTACGGGTATAATTATGGAATCGGCTGCCGTAAGTGAATTGACGGTTATCAGTCCCAGCGACGGAGAGCAGTCAATGAGCAGGAAATCATAGTCATCACGTACGGAAGCCAGCATTTTCTTCATGACCTGCTCCCTGTTTTCCATATTCATGAGTTCGATTTCTGCTCCGACAAGGTCAATGTGTGAAGGTATTACGTCAAGTCCCTTCATTCCGGTCTTTACAATGGCGCTCCTTGCATCATCTCCATTGATGAGGCATTCGTACAGAGTCACATCGAGTGTCTTGATGTCTATTCCAAGACCGGACGATGCGTTTGCCTGAGGGTCGGCGTCAATGACCAGAACCTTCTTTTCAAGCGTTGCAAGTGATGCTGCAAGGTTTATGGTGGTGGTTGTCTTACCCACACCTCCTTTCTGATTGGCCAGAGCAATTATCTTTCCCATGTATACATACGTGATTTAGTTGGTAAAGATACACAAAAAAAATGTGATGTCGGATTTTTACCCTACTTTTGACACCGAATAATACAGAGCAGGCCTGATGACGTGACCAAGACGGTTCGGGAGGGGTGTCAGTGCCTGCTGCCAACGGCAACACTTGAACTGATGAAGTATTACGTAATAGCGGGCGAGGCATCGGGAGACCTGCATGCATCGCATCTGATTGAATCACTGAGGAAAACTGACGGCAATGCCCAGGTCCGATGCTTTGGCGGCGATCTTATGGAGAAGGCCGGGGCAACGCTGGTACGCCATTACCGTGACCTGGCATACATGGGAATATGGCCCGTACTCACTCACCTGGGAACCATACTCAAGGGTGCCACCCAGTGCTTTTCCGACATTGCCGAATGGAAGCCCGATGCTGTCATACTGGTTGATTATCCGGGCTTCAACCTGAAGATTGCCTCAAAGGTTCACAGCGAGCTGGGCATACCCGTATACTATTATATCTCTCCCAAGATATGGGCATGGAAGAGCTACCGCATAAAGAACATACGCCGTGATGTCAGTGCGCTTTTCTCAATACTTCCTTTCGAGGTCGATTATTTTGCCCGTCACGACTATGCCATAAACTATGTGGGCAATCCAACGGTCGATGAGGTATGTCAGTACAGAAGGGAAACTGTTGGTGCAGCCCCTGCCATAGCCCATGACGGGCGCAGGGTGGTGGCGCTCCTGGCAGGCAGCCGGCGCCATGAAATAACGCGTAACCTGCCGCACATGGTTGAGGCCCTGAAGGGAATTGAAGGAATCAGGCCCGTGCTGGCATGCGCGCCTGGCATTGCCCCGTCATTCTATGACACTCTTGAGTGTTGCCGCGGCCTGGAGAAAGTATATGGCAATACCTACGGATTGCTGAACTGTTCATATGCCGCCCTGGTAACATCGGGTACGGCAACTCTTGAGACTGCGCTGTTCGGCGTGCCACAGGTTGTATGCTACCGCATGCCAGCCCGTCACATAGTCTCTCTGTTCAGAGGCAAGTTTTTGAAAGTCAAGTATATATCTCTTGTCAATCTGGTTACGGACTGCAATACTGTCCCTGAACTTGTCGGGGCAGACATGACTGCACGGAAGGTGAGGGAACACCTGCTGCCGCTGCTGTCCGAATCAGAAACCCGACGCAAGCAGCTTGAAGGCTATGAGCGGATGAGGGAACTGCTTGGTCCCGAAGGAGCTCCGCAGAAGGCTGCCGGCCTTATGGCTGACATGCTCAGGAAAGGCAGAAAATAAGGTAGAGATATACTGTTACTGCCGGAACGGCCATGAGAGTGCTGTCAAAGCGGTCCAGCATGCCGCCGTGTCCGGGCAGAATGTTGCCTGAATCCTTGACTCCCAGTTCTCTCTTCATGAGTGATTCCACCAGGTCGCCCCATGTTCCGAATACTGATACGGTAATTGCCATGCCAATCCATACCAGTGCTGACATGTTGCCGGCCATGACTGGAATACGTGAAATAATGAAGCCTGCCAGTGCTGAAGTGAAACAGCCGCCAAAGAATCCTTCCCAGCTCTTCTTGGGCGATACTCTTTCAAACAGGCGGTGCTTGCCCAGCGTGCATCCGAAGCAGTATGCGCCCACATCGTTGCACCATATGAATATGAAGAGTGCCAGCGGAAGTATGAAGGAATATCCTTGCATGCCTGTGGCCTGGGTCATATGAGCCAGGACTGACAGAAGTGAAAAAGGCAATGCCACATATATTACCGGCAGTGTGCTGACAGCAAGGTTCAGTATGGGACTCTTCTTCCTGGCGTACAGTTCCCTAATGAAGATTATCATCAGTGCAATGGCAAGCAGTACCGTGCAGACAGCCCTGAATGTGGTGCTGCATGCGGAATTGATGCATGTGACGGTAAGGAATGCAAGCAGCGATGCCGCCATTGTCAGGGGTTTGCTTACTTCGCTTCCCTTGTTGTCATTGACGAGTCCGGTCAGTTCATGCGAGCTGAGCAGGACTATTAGGGAAAACAGTACCATGAATGATGTGTTTCCGGCAATCATGCATGATACCAGGAGTACCACGAAGAGCACTCCGGTTATTGTACGTTTTATCAGGTTCACTTTTCTGCGTGGTTAGTAGTTTGTAATTCCTTGTCAGCTAATAGGCTGTATATCAAGCCTGTGTCAGGCTTCGGGAGCGCTGTCCATGATTTCTTCACTGCGTGATACCCATGGACGCTTGCCGAAAATTCTCTCAACGTCTTCACGGAATATCACCTCTTTCTCAATCAGGAGCTCTGCCAGCTGGTGATGACCATCCTGGTGTTCCAGCAGCAGCTGCTTGCCGCGTTCGTACTGGCTCTTGATCAGTGCCTGGACTTCTTCGTCAATGGCTTGGGCTGTCTTGTCGCTGTAAGGCTTCTGGAAAGCATATTCGTCAGTAGCGCTGTAGTAGCTGAGGTTTGGAAGCTTGTCGCTCATGCCTGCATATGCAATCATGCCATATGCCTGCTTGGTTACTCTTTCCAGGTCATTCACGGCACCGGTTGAAATGTGTCCGGTAAACAGTTCCTCGGCTGCGCGTCCACCCAGCGTTGCACACATTTCATCGAGCATCTGTTCCTTCGTGGTAATCTGTCTCTCTTCGGGCAGATACCAGGCAGCGCCCAGTGCGCGACCACGTGGTACGATGGTTACCTTGATAAGCGGGTTCGCATATTCCAGGAACCATGACAGAGTGGCGTGACCTGCCTCATGAAGTGCAATGGTACGCTTCTCTTCAGCAGTGAGCACTTTGGTTTTCTTCTCCAGACCGCCCACAATTCTGTCTACGGCAGCCAGAAAGTCCTCCTTGTCAACCATCTGCTTGTCGTGGCGGGCTGCAATCAGTGCGGCTTCGTTGCACACATTTGCTATATCGGCCCCCGAGAATCCAGGTGTCTGGCGTGCCAGCAGGTCAACATCAACGGTCGGATCAAGCTTGATGTTGCGCAGGTGAACCTTGAATACTGCCTTTCTCTCATTCAGGTCGGGCAGGTCCAGGTGTATCTGACGGTCAAATCGTCCTGCACGCAGAAGCGCCTTGTCCAAAATGTCCACACGGTTAGTCGCTGCCAATATGATTACTCCGCTGTTGGTGCCAAAACCATCCATCTCAGTAAGTAACTGGTTCAGTGTGTTCTCGCGCTCGTCATTGCCGCCCATTGAAGGATTCTTGCCACGGGCACGTCCTACTGCATCAATCTCGTCAATGAAGATTATGCAAGGTGACTTCTCCTTGGCCTGACGGAACAGGTCACGTACCCTTGATGCGCCTACGCCTACGAACATCTCAACGAAATCAGAACCTGACATTGAGAAGAACGGAACATCGGCCTCACCTGCTACGGCTTTGGCCAGCAGGGTCTTGCCTGTACCCGGAGGGCCTACCAGAAGGGCGCCCTTTGGTATCTTGCCACCAAGGTTGGTGTATTTTTTCGGGTTCTTCAGGAACTCTACGATTTCTTCAACTTCGGTCTTTGCTTCGGCCTGGCCGGCTACGTCCTTGAAGGTGACGCGGTCTGCGCTTCCCTTTTCATATACCTTGGCCTTGGACTTGCCTACCGAGAATACGCCGCCAGCGTTGCCGCCGGCACCGCCGCTCATCCGGCGTGACAGCACAACCCAGAATACAATAAGGAGTATGAACGGGAAGATGTTGATTATTATGTCAAGTGCAGTGTGTGACTTCTTGCGGTACTCAACGTTTCCGTCGAAGTGGCCGGCTGCCTCTTCCTGGTCAATGAATTCCTGCAGGTTATCCATTGAGCCCACGCCTACGTTCAGGATAGGTTTCTGCATGGCCTTTGCTGCATCGGCGGCACGGTCTCCGAAAATGTAGATTGCAGAATCGGGCTTGATTGAGACAATCATGGTGTTTTCGTTCGAGTATACCGTCAGGCGGTCAACATACCCCTTGCTGACGTATTCCTTGAACTGTGTAAAACTGGTCTCGCCAGTCAGGTTAGGGCCGTCTTCCTTAAGAATTATATATCCGAATACTGCGAAAAGTATTACGTAAATCCAGGTCAGGCTGAATCCGAACCCAGGTTTCTTACCGTTGTCTTTTTTTATTGCCATGTTTTTCTATTGGGTGTATGTCAATATGTCAGTTATGCCAAATCTGGTATTTCTTCCAGCTTGGCATCGGCCCACAGGTGCTCCAGGTCATAGAAGGACCTGAGTTCCGGAGTGAATATGTGAACCATTACGTCTCCGTAGTCCATGGCTATCCAGTGCGCGTAATTGGCGCCTTCCATGTAGTCGGGCTTCCTGCCTTCATTTACCCTGACGGTCTCCCAGATGGAGTCCATGATGGCCTGTGTCTGGTTTGGGGTTCCACCTTCACATATTACAAAATAGCGGCATACGCTTTCCTCTATGCCGGTCAGGTCAGCTACGGTTATGCGTTCACCCTTGCGTTCCTGTATTCCTTCAATAATGCTTTCTACAATACTTTCTTTTTCCATGTCCTTCGTTTTTCCCGCGTTCCTGCGCTTGCTGCTGCGCGTTGGCTGTGTTATTCCGCTTTCTGCTCTCTGCTTTCCCGCGCCAGTTCCTGCGTTTCCGCGATTGTTCTTGTTCTACTAAGCTGGCCTTTTGGGAGGTGCGGTTTAGTATGGCTTCTCCCAGTGGGATTAACGGCACTCCATTATTCTGCCAGCGGCTCTGAATGGTTTACAGCAAAAACCGGACCATTCCGGCCGACTTTACAAAGATATGATTTTTTGTCCATATCGGAAACAAAAAAAAGAGAGGCACGTTAGCGTCTCTCTTGCTGGGCTACCCGGACTCGAACCAGGAAAGGCAGGACCAGAATCTGCAGTGTTACCATTACACCATAGCCCAATACTTTCGTAAAAGCGGTGCAAAGATATGGCCTTTTTTCGTTCCGACAAACAATTTTCGCGAAATTTTCAATTTTCGCAGCTGATTTTAGTTCCCGGGGGTATTATTGCTGAGAATGGGAGAGCGTATTTATGTTGTTTTCCGCGTGCATGGTGGGGTGATTACGCTTGCTTGGTGCTTGCTGGTCCTAGGGACAAATGGGGGGCTGGTGTACGTGGTGTGATTACGCTTGCTTGGTGCTTGTTGGTCCTAGGGACAAATGGGGGTCTGGTGTACGTGGTGTGATTACGCTTACTGGGTGCTTGGCGGTCCTAGGGACATATGGTGCTCCTGTGTACGTGGTGTGATTACGCTTGCTTGGTGCTTGTTGGTCCTAGGGACAAATGGGGGTCTGGTGTACGTGGCGGTTGGGGATTTGGTGTTTTCAGGGGCATATGGTATTGTTTTGTCCCTGAGAGCGTATTGTTTTAGCTTCCCACGTGCATTGGGGCCCGGAATGCCCCTGAGATTTGTTTCTGCCAAAATCCCAGGGACAAATTACGCTTGTACGTCCCTGGGGTGAATACCCCCACAATCTCCTTGCTAATCCCACGTTCAAATCGCGCTTGTACGTCCCTGGGGTGAATACCCTCACAATCTCCTTGCTAATCCCACGTTCAAATCGCGCTTGTACGTCCCTGGGGTGAATACCCCCACAACCTCCTTGCCAATCCCGCGTTCAAATCACGCTTGTACGTCCCTGACATAAATACCCCCGTGCGACCCGGACAAATCCCAGGGACAAATCACGCTTGTACGTCCCTGACATAAATACCCCCGTGCGACCCGAACTAAGTCGCCCCAAGCAAGGTCCCCCGGCCAAAATCCCCCAGGCCAAATCCCCCTGGGGGCAGTTAAGTTACTTCCTGTAGAGGTCGAGCAGCATCTTTGCGGCGGCGAAGCTGGTGAGCTCGCCTCCGAGCACGCGGTTTTCGGTCGATTCAAGCAGCGCAGCTATTTCGGGGTTGTTGTAAAAACCGTTGCGCAGTGATTCGTTGATAGACTCATACATCCAGTACTTGGCCTGCTCGTTGCGGCGGTACTGGAAGTAGCCGTTCTTCTTGACGAAATCAATGTATTCCCATACCATGTCCCATACTTCCTTCACGCGGTAGCCGTAGAATCCTGAGTAGGTAAGAACCTGAGGGGTCCAGCCGCTGTCCGGGGCAGGGAACAGGTGCAGGGCGTTGCGGAACGATGTGGCTGCCAGTTCGGCGCGCTGCAGGTTGTCGCCATCGGCCTTGTTGATGATAATGCCGTCGGCCATCTCCATAATGCCGCGCTTTATGCCCTGGAGCTCATCGCCAGTGCCTGCCAGCTGTATGAGCAGGAAGAAGTCGACCATTGAGTGTACGGCGGTTTCGCTCTGTCCCACGCCGACGGTCTCAACGAATATCTTGTCAAATCCGGCAGCTTCGCACAGTACTATGGTTTCACGTGTCTTGCGTGCAACGCCTCCCAGGGAACCTGCTGATGGGCTGGGGCGGATGAAGGCTTTGGGGTGAACGGAGAGTCTCTCCATTCGGGTCTTGTCTCCAAGTATGCTGCCTTTGGTCTTTTCACTGCTGGGGTCGATTGCCAGAACTGCCAGTTTTCCGCCTTTCTCTTCAAGAACATGCAGTCCGAATACGTCAATTGATGTACTCTTGCCCGCGCCAGGTACGCCGCTTATGCCTATCCTTACAGAATTGCCAGTGTAGGGCAGGCACTTTTCGATCACTTCCTGGGCAATAGCCTGGTGCTCGGGATTGACGCTTTCTACCAGGGTGACTGCACGGCTCAGGGTGGTGATGTCACCCTTGACTATTCCTTCCACGTATTCCGGTACGGTCAGCAGCTGTCTGTGGCGTGGCCTGTTCTTGCGGAAATATGGGCTGACTGATTCCGGCTGTACTATTCCCGGGTTGACTACGAGTCCCTTGTATTCTTCACTGTTTTCTGGATGGTCTATCATAGTGGTCTTTATTTATCGGTTCTGACTGCTGCGGTGGAGTCGTTCCTGTGTATTATCCTCAGGGCTACCCATGCGAACAGGCCGCACAGCAGGTATATGAGTGTCTGTGAAAGGTGGAGTACGAATGAGAATGGCTGGGCATCGGACTCGGGTACTCCGTATATTCCAAGCATCTTCACTATTGCCAGGTTCCACGGGCCGGCGCCGTTCGGGGTGGGCACAAGCACTGCCACGCTGCTGGCGGCGAAGCATACCAGTCCGGCGGTCATGCCTGCCTGTGAGGTCGATGGCATGCAGTAGAATGCCAGGTAGAGCTCAAGGTAGTAGCATGCCCAGATGGCAAGCGAATAGAACATGAACAGTGGCAGGTTCCTTACCTTCCTCAAGGCCATGAATCCGTCAATGAATCCGTTTATGAATGACTTGAGCTTTTCCTTCAGTCCCATGCGCCTGCCTATGATGAAGAGTACTGTCATGATGGCGATTGCAGCAATGACCGCTATGTAGAAACGCGGGTTCTGCAGGAGCGGAGTCCCGTCAACGGCACTGGCGGCTACGGCGTCATCGGGGGTGAACAGCTTGACGAATGCAGGTATGTTGGTCAGTACTGTACCAAGTACGATCAGGCCAAGCAGTATGGCATCGACGAAACGCTCGGCAACAAGTGTTCCCAGACTCTTGCTGAATGGTACCTGGGCACAGTTTTCCAGTATGCTGCACCTTGATATTTCGCCAACCCTCGGAATGATTATGTTGGCGGCGTAGCCTGTGAATACGGTCAGTACGGTGTCCTTGCGCGGGACATTGTATCCGATAGGCTCAAGAAGCAGGTTCCACCTGATTCCCCTGAAGAACGGGCCGGCAGCGCTGAAACTCAGGGCCAGGGCCAGCCACCGCCAGTCAATGCGTTTCATGTCGCTCCAGAATGCCGTGAAGTCATAGTTGCGGTAAGTGAAATAGAGTATCACAGCCGAAATAATCAGCGGTACTGAAGTTTTAGCCAGGGTGCTGCCTATCTTTTTCATTATGTGTGTTCTGTTTTTGGAACCGATTGTTTATATTTGCCGTGCTTTTGCCCCATCGCGGGGCGCCTGCTTAGACTGCAAAGATAAAAGGTTATTTCCAAACCGCGCGTGTGCCGGCTACCTTTTATATTGTATTTATAAACCAAACTGACTCTATATGGATGACGCCAATGCGGACAGTAAAACCGAAAAAAGCCCTGGGGCAACATTTTCTGAGGGATTTGGATATCGCCCGGAGAATAGCCGGTACGACCGATGCGCGCGCCGACCTTCCGATTCTTGAAATAGGACCCGGAACCGGAGTCCTTACGCAGTTCCTCATACAGAACGGACGCCCACTGAAGGTTGTTGAACTTGACACAGAATCAGTTGATTACCTGCACGAGAACTTTCCCGCACTTGAAGTCATTGACGGTGATTTCCTCAAGCTTGACCTGTCAGGGCTGTTCGGCGGTGGCCAGTTTGTGCTGACCGGCAATTACCCGTACAACATTTCAAGCCAGATTTTCTTCAAGATGCTTGACAACATGGACCTTATTCCATGCTGTACCGGCATGTTGCAGAAAGAGGTGGCCGAACGCATCTGTGCCGGTCCCGGCAGCAAGACATACGGCATACTGAGCGTTCTCATTCAGGCATGGTACGATACCGAGTACCTGTTTACAGTTCATGAAAATGTCTTTGACCCGCCCCCCAAGGTGAAGAGCGGAGTCATTAGGATAACCCGCAATTCGCGCGCTGACCTTGGTTGTGACAGCGCCCTTTTCCGAAAGATAGTGAAGAGCACGTTCGGCATGCGCCGCAAAATGCTGAGGAATTCACTCAAGCTGGTGACCGGAGGGTCCGATGTCCCTTTGCCGTCATGTCAGGAAATGCTGGACAAGCGCCCCGAGCAGCTGTCTGTCCAGGATTTCATCAATCTTACGAATGCGGTGGAGGCTTCCATGGGGAAGTAACCTTGCAGGCTCTCCTGCAATCCGCCAAGTGACTGAAAAACTGACTTTTTCACGGTCCTGACCGGGACCACAATACCAGGACATATGGAGAACGAATTTCTGGACAACATCAGGGAACTGATTGAACTGAAGAACACTGAAGAACTGGGCAACCTTCTTGAAGACCTGCATCCAGCCGATATAGCAGAACTTTGCAACACTCTTGATGCCGAAGACGCCAAGCTTGTCTACGGCCTGCTTGACAATGAAACCGCAGCCGATGTTATTGTCGAGATGGACGAAGACACCCGAAAGCAATTCCTTGAAATGCTCCCGTCAGAGGTCATCGCGCACAAGTTCATCGACAACATGGATACCGATGATGCCGTTGACATTATCCAGGAGATGGATGCCGAGAAGCAGGAAGAGGTACTTGCGCACATTGAGGACATAGACCAGGCGAGTGACATTGTTGACCTGATGCAGTACGATGAAGATACTGCCGGTGGTATGATGGGTACCGAAATGGTGGTCGTTAATGAAAACATGAGTATGCCTGAATGCCTGAGCGAAATGCGCAAGCAGGCCGAAGACATGGATGAGATATACAATGTGTATGTCGTTGATGATGACTACCGCCTGAAGGGACTTTTCCCATTGAAGAAGATGATAACCAACCCTTCGGTATCAAAGGTGAAGCACGTTATGGAGACCGAAACCATAACCGCCAGGACCGATGATTCTATTGAAGAGGTGGTACAGATGATTGAAAAGTACAACCTTGTGGCTGTTCCGGTAGTGGACAGCATAGGCCGCCTTCAGGGACAGATTACCGTCGATGATGTCATTGACGAATTGCGTGAACAGCAGGAGCATGACTATCAGCAGGCTGCCGGTCTTACCGGTGATGTTGAGGCCGATGACAGCATTATGCGCCAGATGCTCTCCAGAATACCATGGCTTCTCATAGGCATGGTTGGCGGAATACTCAACTCCAAGCTGCTCGATACGTTTGATGATACATTTGCCAAGTATGCTTCGCTCGTTCTGTTCATTCCGCTCATTGGTGGAACAGGCGGTAACGTGGGAACCCAGTCATCGGCCCTTGTGGTACAGGGACTTGCCAACGGTACGCTGAATACGTCGAACATATGGAAACAGGTGTTCAAGGAATCGGCAGTTGCCCTTATAAATGCATTGGTGCTGTCAGGAATAGTATTCACGTACAATTGTTTCGCATTCGGACTGACCGATCCTGTAACCATGGCGGTTCCTCTTTGCATATTCTGCGTGGTCGTGGTTGCAACTCTGTGGGGTACACTTTTGCCGTTGCTTTTTGAAAAGCTCAACATAGATCCGGCTATAGCTACAGGTCCTTTCGTACAGATTACCAATGACCTTGTAGGTATGAGCATATACATGCTGGTTGTGACGGTTATGCTGTGATTTGAAATTATTATTGGGAAAAAAGTTACAAATTCAGCATATTTTAGGCGAGTTTGAGTTTTTTTTCTTTTTTTTGCGAAAACTAATGCAAAAAACGATAAACCTTATGAGCGAGGAAGAAGTAAAGGACGTAACGCCTGTTGAAAGTCCGGTTGAGGAAGCACCTGCTGCAAAGAGTGCTTCTACCCGTGAAGATGTGCTGGAACGCCTGAAGGAATTTGTTGCAGACATCACATTGGCAAAGAGACCGGAACTTGAGTCTCTGAAGCAGTCATTCTACAGGCTGCAGAAGGCTGCCCTTGAGGAGCAGATAGCTGCCTACGTCAATGCAGGAGGTACTGCAGAAGAGTTCAAACCCGAAACTGACCCTGTAGAGGAGCAGTTCCGACAGCTCATGAACATTATAAAGGAAAAGCGCACCGCAGCCCAGGAGGCCCAGGAGGCCATTCAGGCCGAAAACCTGAAGAAAAAGCTTGACGTGCTGGAGCGCCTGCGCGCACTTGTGGAAAAGGCAAGCAATGAAGGTGCTTCATACAATGATTTCAAGGCGCTGGTTCAGGAATGGAAGGAAATCAAGGAAGTTCCGGCCGAAAGGAGCAACGAACTGTGGAAGACCTATCAGCAGTACACCGAACAGTTCTATGACATACAGAAGCTGAACAACGAGTTCCGTGAGTATGATTTCCGCAAGAATATGGAGATCAAGATAGCCCTTTGCGAAGAGGCTGAAAAACTTGCTCAGGAATCCGATGTTGTCGCAGCATTCCACAGCCTTCAGAAACTTCACCAGAGCTTCCGTGAGGCCGGACCTGTTTCAAAGGAGTTGCGCGAAGAGATATGGAACCGTTTCAAGGCTGCATCGACCATTGTCAACAAGAGACACCAGCAGCATTTTGAGGAACTCAAGAAGAAGGAACAGGAAAACCTTGACCAGAAGACAGTCATATGCGAACTGATTGAGGCTACCGAATTTGACAAGCTCACTACTTTCCAGAAGTGGAATGAGAGGACTCAGGAAATACTTGCGCTCCAGAAGAAGTGGAAGGAGATAGGCTTTGCTCCGGCCAAGCACAACCAGAAGATTTTTGAGCGCTACCGTGCAGCCTGTGATGATTTCTTCAGCCGTAAGGGGGAATTCTTCAAGCAGTCAAAGGATAACATGGGTGACAACCTTGCCCGCAAGACCGCACTGTGCGAACAGGCTGAGGCCCTGAAGGAGAGTACTGACTGGAAGGTTACCGGTGACAAGATAGCCGAGCTCCAGAAGGAGTGGCGTGAGATTGGCCCGGTTCAGAAGAAGTATTCCAATGCAATCTGGAAGCGTTTCATTGAGGCCTGTGACTATTTCTTCGCCCAGAGAGACAAGACCGTCTCTTCAAAGCGCAAGGAGGAATCGGCAAACCTGGCCCAGAAGAAGGAGATACTGGCAAAGCTCAAGGCATTTGACCCCGAGAATCTTACTCAGGCCGATGCTGATGAAATACGTGCTCTCATGTCAGAATGGAACGGAGTAGGTTTCGTACCGTTCAAGGTGAAGGACAAGATTGCCGAAGATTTCAAGCAGACAGTTGCTGCACTTTCATCAAGGCTGAAGCTCAATGACAGGCCAAGGAGAGGTCAGGCACGCAGTTCACGCGAGTCATCGGTATCACCAAGGGAGAGGCTGGTACGCCAGTATGAGACGCTCAAGTCTGAAATACAGAACTATGAAAACAACCTTGCTTCAGTTACAAGCAAGTCAGGAAACGGTTTCGTAGAAATAATAAGGAAGAAGATTGACTCTCTGAAGGCCGATGCAGAAAACCTGCTGGCCCAGATCAGTCAGGCTGACCGGGATAGTTCTGAAGAATGAACTGACGGCACTCTTCCATAAGCCATTTGGGAGTAGAGGTTGCACCGCAGATTCCGACTGAGGTGCAGCCTCTTGTCATTTCCGGGGTAATGTCCTCCTTGTCTTCAATCATGTATGACCTTGGGTTGACGTTCAGGCATTCGTTGAACAGAACCTTGCCGTTAGAGCTCTTCCTGCCCGACACAAAGAGTATTACGTCATGCTTTGAAGCAAACAGGCGTATGTTCTCGCGCCTGTGTGAAACCTGGCCGCATACGGTATTGGCATGAATGAACTGGCGTTCCGGATTCTTGCGCTCTGATATAAGGCTGATAAGCTTTTCGTAGCTCGATGCCGACTTGGTGGTCTGTGAGTAGAGGAAAATGTCCTTGTCAAAGTCAATCCTGTCAATCTCATCGGCCGATTCTATGACCAGGGCCTTGCCTTCGGTCTGTCCTACCAGCCCGAGAACTTCGGCGTGTCCCTTCTGCCCGAATATTACAATCTGGGCTTTTGACTTGTCCATTGATTCGTACTGCCTGTTTATGCGCTGCTGCAGCTTGAGCACGACAGGGCAGGTGGCATCAATAAGTGTATTCCTGTTGGTCTTTGCCTCGGCGTAGGTCGATGGCGGTTCGCCGTGAGCCCTGAGCAGCACCGTAGAGTCAGTCAGGGTGGAGAACTGCTCGTGGTTGATTGTCTTCAGACCCATGTCTGACAGTCTCTGGCACTCTATTCCGTTGTGTACTATGTCGCCCAGGCAATAGAGCGTGCCGCCCTTGACAAGTTCCTCTTCGGCCTTGCCTATGGCAGACAGGACTCCAAAGCAGAATCCTGAATCATTGTCAATTTCAACGTTCATGCGTGTAGGTCAGAGTGTTGCCTTGTGGAATTTGTCCATCAACCACTGGTCCTGTTCCTCAATGGTCATGTAACTGTTGTCAAGAAGAATGGCATCATCGGCCTTTCTGAGAGGAGAAATGGCCCTGTGCGAGTCCTGCCAGTCGCGCTGGCGAACGTTCTCGAGCACGGCTTCGAACTGTGGATTCTCTCCCTTGGCGGTCATTTCATCGAACCTGCGCCTTGCCCTGACTTCATCAGATGCAGTTACGAATATCTTGAGCTCTGCATTGGGGAATACAGTGGTTCCAATGTCACGTCCGTCCATTATGACGCCGCCACCGTCGCCCATGCGGCGCTGAAGTCCTGTCATGCATTCGCGTACTGAAGGAATAGCCGATACTGTGCTGACCAGGCTGGAAACCTGCATGCCGCGTATCTCTTTCTCTACATTGCGTCCGTTCAGCATGGTGAACTGCCTGCCATCAGCATCGGTCCCGAAAGTGACTGATGCCTGGGAAAGAACGCTGTCAAGCCTGGCCTGGTCAATGACTCCGTTTTCAATAAGGTCCTGTTCCATGCAGAACAGGGTGATTGCCCTATACATGGCTCCCGTATCTATATAGGTGTAGCCGATCTTGCGTGCTAATGCCTTGGCCATGGTGCTCTTTCCGCACGATGAGTGGCCGTCAATGGCTATGGTGATTGTTTTCATAGGCTGTATGCAATATTGCAGATGAGTGATGATGTTGCTACCTGGAATTTTCCGTAGGAAACGCCAAGTGATACTTTTCCCAATTCTATTCCGGCTCCCGTTGTAATGCCTGTCATGCCCTTCCTGCCGGTTCCTGCCAGTTCGCTGCGGTTCATAAGGTTACAGCCGGCTGCAATCCAGATGTTGTCCGAAATGAGGAAGTCGGTTCCGAATGATATGTGGCGCCTTATTATGTCAGCCGTGCTAAGGCCTGAGCCGTCTGGCGAATAGAAATAGTCCTGTCTCCAGTGCGTGAGCTTGTCGGCCGTGAAGGTGAAGCGCAGCGGTGCGTGCTCAAGCTTGACAGTAATGCCTGCGCTCAGGTTGAACGGCATTTTTTCGAATGTGTCTTCAAATGCCTTGACCTGGCCGCCCAGTCCTGTTGCTGCCAGTCCGGCGGTGAACCTGTCATCGGGGTCCGAATAGCGCAGTCCCAGGTCAGCGCCGACTGCCACTGCCTGGCGGTATGAGTATCGGGAACATATAAGGTGTCCGGTCACGCCGCCGCTCCAGTTGTCACTGAGCATGTACGCGTACGTTATCCCTATATTAAAGTCCTTCGCCTTGAATGTTCCTGTCTCAGTCCCGTCCGATGTGGTTGACTTCATGGTTCCGTAATTAGCCAGATGGGCTGAAACCTGATATGAGGACCTCTCCTTGAAAGGCGTGCTGAACTGTCCGCCGGCGACTACGGTTCCCTGGAGCCAGTCAGTTCCCGTCACGCCGAACTTGCGCGAGGCGGTACCTGAAAGTGATGCGGGATTGGTGACAGTAAGGGTAGGGTCAGATTCGGGCAGTGACACTGCAGTGCCTCCGAGTGCCGAGACATGGGCCGATGAAGGAATCTCAAGAAACTGGAATGAGGTCTGGCTGTTCTGCGCCCCGGCCGAACAGAAAAATGCCATAATACAGGGAAGAATGGTCAGACATTTCTTCATTTTCCTTCTTTTTTGTTCAAAGATAGTGCAAAAAATGCACAAAATTCACCATAAAAGATGTGGCGTTCAAAAAAAGTGCTATTTTTGCCAATTGAACGAGGAAATAATAAATCAATAGAATATGGAAATTAAAAAGTCAGAACAGGCGAACCTTGAGAATGGCAAGACGACTTCCCTTCTCATGGGCTTAGTAGTTTCTCTGGCAATTCTTTATGTTGCTCTTGAGTGGACTCAGAGGGACAAGGAGATTGACCTGAGTGACATTGTCGTGGCAGAAGTGTCACTTGAAGAGGAAATGGTGCCTATTACCCTTCCTGAAAAGAAGACAGTTCCACCTCCACCACAGTCTGTAACCGTTACTGATCTCATTGAGATCGTTGACAACGATGCAGAAATTGAAGAATCAGTCATCGCTTCAACCGAAGACCAGACCGAGTACATTGACATTTCTGATTTCGAGACAATTCAGGTTGAGGAAGAACCGGAAGAAGAGGCTCCTTTCATGGTCGTAGAGGACATGCCTGAGTTCCCGGGCGGTACAGCTGCTCTCCTTGAGTATCTGCGCAAGAACATCAAGTATCCTTCAATCTGCCGTGAGAACGGTATCCAGGGTCGTGTACTTATTCAGTTCATTGTTAACAAGGACGGTTCAATTGTTGATCCTGAGGTTGTAAAGCCAGTTAACCCTTACCTTGACAAGGAGGCTCTCCGAGTTATCTCAACCATGCCTTCATGGAAGCCAGGTTCACAGAGAGGCAAACCGGTACGTGTAAAGTTCACGGTTCCTGTAAACTTCAAGCTGAACTAATTCAAATCGAAATATGAAAGGGGCCGCAAAGCCCCTTTCTTTTTTTATATATAAGGTATGTATAGCATTAAGGAAATCCAGGAGGATTTTGAAAAGTATATTCAGGGTCTTGATTATTCACATGACCCCGATAATCTTTATGCCCCTGTCAGATATGTTCTTTCAGCAGGCGGAAAAAGGCTGAGGCCAACCTTGCTGATAGCAGCTTACAATATGTATTCTGATAATGTAAGCAGCGTGTGGCCGGCAGCTGCAGGAATGGAGATATTCCACAATTTTACCCTGCTGCACGATGACCTTATGGACAACGCCGACATGAGGCGCGGCCGTCCTACGGTTCACACCAAATGGAATGCCAACACTGCAATACTTTCAGGCGACGGCATGCTGGTCCTGGCCTACTGCTATCTTACACAGATGGGCGGCCCCATGCTCAGGCAGGTGCTTGACCTTGCCAATGAGACATTCATAGGCATAATGGACGGTCAGCAGAATGACATGGATTTTGAACAGCGTTCCGATGTGACCGAAGAAGAGTACATTGAGATGATACGCCTGAAGACTTCGGTGCTGCTTGCCGCATGCCTTAAGATGGGAGCCATTCTTGGCGGTGCATCGGACTCCGATGCGCAGCTCATGTACAGGCTTGGTGAAAAGATTGGACTGGCATTCCAGCTTCAGGATGACTATCTTGACGTATACGGTGACCCAAGGACGTTCGGCAAGAAGATTGGCGGTGACATTCTCTGCAACAAGAAGACATACCTTTATATAAATGCATGCAGGCTGGCCAATGAGAGCCAGTCGGCCGAACTTGCCAGATGGGCAGCCTATGACGGCAATGATCCGGAGAGCAAGATTTCGGCAGTGAGGGCCATATATGACCAGACCGGTGTTCCACAGATGTCGGAAAGACTGATAGCAGAACTGTTTGATGAAGGAATGACCATGCTTGACCAGGTAAGCGTTCCTTCGGAAAGGAAGGAAATATTGCGCCAGTACGCTCATTCGCTGCTGGGACGCAAGATCTGATACAAAATGCAAGATGCCGTACAGAAGATTGCCAAATACTGACAAAGCAAGGATAAGGTCGCTTGAGATGCTCCTTGGGTACATGAGGAATAATTTCTCATACCAGCCTGTCGTATCGGCCAATCTGAAGGTGCGCGCTGAAAGGATTCTGCGTGATTTCAAGTCAGAATCGGACAGTTACAACGCCTCGCTTGAGAAACAGAATGCCTTTTCCAGGAATGAGACATACCGTTCACGCCTGAAAATGGCCAGGATGTTCGTATCACACTACCTGACCGTGCTTCACCTTTGTGCCAAGCGCGGTGAGGTCAAGACCCCGGTATCGGAATACGGGATTGATCCAGTGAAGGGAGCCCTTCCTGACCTGTCGAGCGAGGTTGGGGTAATCCGATGCTGCGAGAATACCATCAGGCTGGAAAAAGAGCGTCAGGCTGCCGGCGGAATTCCTGTATACAATCCTACAATTGCCAAGGTTTCCGTGCATTATGACCTCTTCAGGGATAGCTGGCAGAAGCACTGTGAAATGAAAAAGAGTACCGATGCCATACTTGCGAGGGTAGCCGCCATGCGTCCGGAAATTGATTCAGTCATACTTGAGGCCTGGGATTCGGTCGAGTCATATTTTGCCAATGAAGAGCCCGATGCCAGACTTGAAAAGTGCAGGCAGTGTGGAGTCATATATTATTATAGGAAAGGTGAAAAAACTGATTGATACCCATTGTCACATCTATCTTCCGGAGTTTTCTGAAGATCTTGAACAGACAGTCCAGAGGGCACTTCTTGCCGGGATAGACCGCATGTTCCTGCCCAATGTCAATTGCGAGACATATGCTGACATGATGGCCGTGTGCGACCGCTGGCCTGATTTGTGCTTCCCCATGATAGGGCTGCACCCTGAAGACCTTGCCCAGGATTACCATTCCCAGCTTGACTGGATGAAGGATATACTTGACCGTGACCAGTCGGGACCGCGCAGGATTGTGGGCATAGGCGAGACGGGCATAGACCTGCACTGGGATACAACCCGGCTGGATGAGCAGCTTGATTCGTTCAGGGTTCAGGCTGGGTGGGCTCTTGAATATGGCCTGCCGCTGGTCATTCACTGCCGTGATGCCCAGGAGGAGTTGTGGAATGCAGTCAGTGATTTCCGCGGAACCGGGCTGAAAGGCATATTCCACTGCTTTTCGGGGAGTGAATCCGATGCAGCCAGGCTGATGGAACTTGAAGGTTTCATGTTCGGAATTGGAGGAACGCTGACCTATAAGAAATCGGCTTTGCCCGAAGCCATAAAGGATATTCCCCGCGAAAGGATTGTGCTTGAAACCGACTGCCCGTATCTGCCGCCGGTTCCGTTCCGGGGTAAACGCAACGAACCCTCATTCGTGGTACATACTGCATCATTCCTGGCCCAGCTATGGGATTGCAATGAAGAGCAGGTGTGCGCTATTACCCGCCAGAATGCCCTGTCACTGTTCGGCATGGAACAATAATAACGCGATTGTTCCGTTATTATCAGTGAAATGGGAAAACTAAAAGAATTCAAGCCGGTTGGAACCATCCTGATAGTGGTGGCCATACTGATAGCACTCTCTTCGCTTCTGGTGTCACAGTCACTGGTGAAAGACCTGTCGCGTGAGGAACGAAACAAGATGGAACTGTTTGCCGAAGCGTACAGGACTTTCAATGATGCCGATGAGAATACCGACCTGAACCTGGTCCTCACCATAATTACCGGAAACAAGACCATACCGGTAATTGTTACCGATGATTCTGACCAGATACTCAGTTATCTGAACATAGACATACGTTCATCGGACACCCTTACATATCTGGGTGATTGCGTGAAGAGAATGCGCGAGCAGGGACATGCAATCCGCATTTATTATGATGAGAGTGATACCGGCCCCTTTACCGAGGTGTGCTATGATGAATCGCTGCTTCTGAACAGGCTCACGCTTTATCCTTTCATACAGCTGTCGGTTGTGGTGCTGTTTGTAGTCATAGCCGTATTTGCCCTTCTCAGTTACAAGAAATCGGAACAGAACCGCGTGTGGGTGGGCCTTTCCAAGGAGACAGCCCATCAGTTGGGAACTCCAATATCTTCGCTGATGGCCTGGACGGAATTGCTGAAAGACAAGTATGAGGATGACATGATTTCTGAGATGGAGAAAGATGTGAACCGCCTTCAGATGGTGGCTGACCGTTTCTCAAAGGTCGGTTCCATGCCTGCTCCTGTGCCTGAAGATATGGAAACGGTGCTTTCGGGAGTTCTTGACTACATGGAGCGCAGGTCACCTGCCGGAGTAAGGATTGTCCGTGATTTCCCCCAGGAGCGCGTGTACGGGCTGGTCAACGCATCGCTTTTCGGATGGGTGGCTGAGAACCTGTGCAAGAATGCGGTCGATGCCATGGAGGGCAACGGAACCCTGACGGTCAGGCTGGCCGATGAGAAGGAGTGTGTTTCCATAGAGTTCCAGGATACCGGCAAGGGAATTGCAAAGAATGCATGGAAGAGCGTGTTCAATCCGGGTTACACAACCAAGAAGAGAGGATGGGGACTTGGCCTGTCACTTGCACACAGGATTATATGTGACTATCATCATGGCAAGATTTACGTGAGCCGTTCTGAAATTGACAAGGGAACTGTATTCCGTATTGAACTGCCCAGAAAGTGACCGGGCAGGCGCGTGAGGCGCTGATTTTTTCCAACTGATTGAATATTTGGCAAAAAATAAACCTTCTAATCAATATTATTCTTATCTTTGTGCCCCGAAAAATTGTTCAATGGGCAGATTAGGCATATATAAAGTCGAGCTGAAGGGTATGAAAGAGCCCGTTTCAGAGTATCAGTGGACTGTTGACCAGGACTTCTTTTCTATCATCGAGGGGGAAGAGGTAAACAAGGGCAATGTCACTGTTAACCTGACAGTTACGAAGATGCCGAATCTCTATGGACTCAAGTTCGACCTGCAGGGCCACGTGTATGTTCCATGCGACCGTTGCCTTGATGACATGTCTCTTGACATTGATACTACGGGTGAACTGAAAGTCAGGCTCGGAGCTGATTTCGCTGATGACGGTGACATTATAATAGTTCCTGAAGAGGATGGTGCAGTCAATGTCGCGTGGTACATCTATGAATTCATTGCCCTGGCAATTCCCATAAAGCATGTTCATGCTCCGGGAAAGTGCAACAAGGGAATGATGGAGAAGCTCGAAGAACACATGCCCGGTGAAGATGAGGGTGAGCAATCACAGGAAACTGATCCGCGCTGGGACCAACTTAAGAATATATTAGAAACAGATAACGATTAAAAACAAAACAAAATGGCACATCCTAAAAGAAGGCAGTCCAATACCAGAACTGCGAAAAGAAGGACTCACGATAAGGCAGTTGCTCCAACACTTGCAATCTGCCCTAACTGTGGAGCATGGCACGTTTATCACACTGTATGCGGTGAGTGCGGTTATTACAGAGGCAAGTTGGCAGTAGTCAAGGAAGCAGCTGCTGAATAACAAAAGACATGAAAACGCATCTTTGAATAAGGGATGCGTTTTTTTTAGCTCTACTCCAAAGGAATACACAGTACAATGCACAAGGCAGGTTTCGTCAATATAGTAGGAAACCCCAACGTAGGAAAGTCAACCCTGATGAACCTACTGGTTGGGGAACATATCTCTATTGCAACATTCAAAGCCCAGACTACCCGTCACAGGATAATGGGTATTGTAAACACCGACGAGTATCAGATTGTCTTTTCCGATACTCCGGGAGTTCTGAAGCCAAACTACAAGCTTCAGGAATCCATGCTTGCATTTTCGGAATCGGCCCTGACCGATGCCGATGTGCTGCTCTACATGACCGATGTGGTTGAGAAGGTTGACAAGAACCAGGATTTCCTGGACAAGGTGGCCAAGCTCAGTGTACCGGTCATTGTCATCATAAACAAGATTGACCTGACAGACCAGGAAAACCTTGAGAAGATGGTGCAGCAGTGGCACGAAATACTGCCAGAGGCTGAAATCATGCCCATTTCTGCCGGCAACGGCTTTGGACATGAGATTATCCTGAAGAGAGTGAGCGAACTTATTCCCGAATGCCCTCCGTATTTCGAGAAGGACCAGCTGACTGACAAGCCGGCGCGTTTCTTCGTTTCAGAGGTCGTCAGGGAAAAAATACTGCTCCATTACGACAAGGAGATTCCTTATTCGGTCGAGGTCGTGGTGGACCAGTTCAAGGAGAACAAGAGCCGTATACTGATAAACTGCGTGATATTCGTTGAGAGAGAATCGCAGAAGGGTATAATAATAGGTCATGAGGGCCAGGCCCTGAAGAGGGTTGCCATTGAGGCCCGCAAGGACCTGGAGAAGTTCTTCGGAAAGAAAATTTTCATGGAAATCATGATCAAGGTCGACAAGGACTGGCGCAGTTCCACACGCGAACTGCGTAATTTCGGATACGACCAGAGAGGATGACCAACCATTTGTCCCAATGTCGGGACAAATTAAATACTTTATAAATAATCATGTCAAACCTGGTAGCTATTGTGGGGCGTCCGAATGTAGGAAAGTCCACTCTCTTCAACCGTCTGACACAGACACGTCAGGCTATTGTTGATGATGTGGCAGGAACTACGCGTGACCGCCAATACGGCAAGTGCGAGTGGGAGGGCCGTGCCTTCTCCGTAGTTGATACCGGAGGCTGGGTCGTAAATTCTGATGATGTCTTTGAGGAGGAGATCAGAAAGCAGGTGAAGGTCGCGATTGATGAATCCGATGTCATTCTGTTCCTCGTTGATATCAAGAACGGGCTCACCGACCTTGATGAAGAGGTCGCCGATATACTTCGCCGTTCAAAATGTAATGTAATTCTTGTGACTAACAAGATGGATACCTTTGACCTTCAGTATGGAGCCGCTGAGTTCTATAAGCTGGGCCTGGGTGATCCTGTATCGATCTCCGCGGCAAACGGCAGCGGTACGGGTGACCTTCTTGATGTCATTGTATCAAAACTTCCTGTTGAGGATCCGGAGAATCTGGAAGAGCAGATTCCGAAGTTTGCCGTTGTGGGCCGTCCTAATGCAGGCAAGAGCTCTATCGTGAATGCTTTCATAGGTGAAGACCGCAATATTGTGACTGATATTGCAGGAACTACCCGTGACTCCATCTATACACGCTATACAAAGTTCGGATTTGATTTCTTCCTGGTTGATACTGCCGGTATAAGAAAGAAGAGCAAGGTGGAAGAGGACCTGGAGTTCTATTCTGTAATGCGTTCTATCCGTGCAATCGAAAATGCAGACGTGTGCGTACTCATGCTTGATGCAACACGCGGCATAGAGAGCCAGGACATGAACATAGTATCGCTCATCCTGAAGAACCAGAAGGGTCTTGTGGTGGTTGTGAACAAGTGGGACCTCATTGAGGACCGCAGTGCAACTGTCATGAAGAACTATGAGAATGCCATCCGCTCAAAGCTTGCTCCGTTCGTTGATTTCCCTATCATATTTACGAGCGCAACCCAGAAGCAGCGCATTCTGAAGGTGCTTGAGTGCGCCAAGCAGGTCTACCTGAACAAGACTGCAAGGGTATCGACCGGCAAGCTCAATGCTGAGATGCTTCCGCTGATTGAGGCTTATCCACCACCATCAATCAAGGGCAAGTACATAAAGATCAAGTACTGTACCCAGCTGCAGGGACCGTCAATTCCGTCATTCATATTCTTTGCAAACCTGCCTCAGTATGTGAAAGACCCATACAAGCGTTTCCTGGAGAACAAGATAAGGGAGAAGTGGGATTTCTCGGGAACTCCCATAAACATATTCATAAGACAGAAGTAAAAAGAAAAGGTGCGGTTCTCAGAATCGCACCTTTTCTGTCTTTCCGTTGCAGCTGACCAGCCAGGTTCCTTCTCCGGGAAGTTCCAGTATGGTCTCAGTTTCGGCGGCAGTCTGCCTTATTGCCGCAATTCCGCCCAGGCTGTGTACCGTAATGGCTGAACCTGCAGGCGCCTCAATCATGACCCTCCCGCCTGGCAGGGGGGTAATGACTGTCTGTACAGTGGCAACAGGACTTATGCCGGTGGCAGGAAGGCCATAGGAGAAACTGATGCTATTGTCGGGCTCCTTTGAGATTTTGTAGAGGCCTGTCGTTATGTATGGTCCGCGGTCAATCTGAAGGGCCGGAGTGCTGTACATGGTCAGGCTGTCTTTCTTTCCATATGGGTAAAGGTCCGATGACTGCGTGTACTGTCCTATGTTTCCGTCGGCGGCGACCACTGCATATCCCTTTGTGGCAGTTGTGTTGGGAGTGTTGTTGTACCAGTTGCTGTAATTGTAGCTGACGGCAGTAACAAGTAGTCCCTGGCCTGCGTGGCAGGCATTCCATTTCTGCTTAGAGTGGTTTTCAATTATTATGAACTGGTCGGAGTATTGGTCATAGGGGTCTTTCGGGGTGTGTTCCCTTCCGTCGGGGGTGATTCGGTATGCCATTCCGTCAGACTCGAACTGCCCAAGCCTGTATGAGCCGGCCGATGTCAGTGTAGGTATGTCAATCCAGTTCAGCGAGTAGCGCTCGAATGCCAGGTATCCGGCAGGAGTGTAGCCTTCGTTGTTGTATGAGCCGTAGTCCATGATGCTCCATGCCCCCAGCGCATAGCCGGAATAGTAGAAGTCGGGAAGTCCCAGCGCGTGGGAGAACTCATGGCAGAAGCAGCCTATTCCGTCAAGGACGGTCTTGGAATCCCACAGTAGTTCGCATGTCATGAAGTAGTTGAATGCCTGCAGTGTACCCATTCTCTTGCTCAGGTACCACTGGTGCGGCCATATGCAGTCGGGGTCTTTATCGGAGACATAATTTTCGCCGTTTCCGGCGTAGATTATTCCCATGAAGTCCAGTTCGCGGTTGTTGTCGGAATCATATGAGGAGAGGTCAGCAAGATTGTTTTGCGATATGTAGTCAAGAATCTCAATTACAAGCTTCTGGGCATTCTTTGAGTCGTCTTTTCCCGTTTTTCCGTTGTTGCCGTAGTAGGCATATCCGTTCTTGGCGGTGATTGGACCTATTACATCAAAACGGGGAGTGAACTGGCCGAAGGACTGGTCAACAAAGTAGTCCCTTACGCTTCCGGTAGCGGTAAGCAGCGTGCCATTGAATGTCTGTGACTGGCTGTAGCCCTCCTCGTTGTAGCGCCGGTTGAATGTCTCCCAGGCAAGTGAATCGCTCATGGAAAACTTCCTGTCGGGGAAGTCAACCAGGACAATCAGCCCCGGAACTTCACCGAACGGGGACAGTGATGTGACCGAATACTTGCCGGGAGCAGCTTGCACGCTGCCTTTGGTCTGAAGCAGGTCAGAAGGGCGCATGTCCCGGTTTACGGCGAGCTTGTCGGCCAGCCTGGCCTGGTCAATCCGGCTGGCGTATGCCTTCTCCGACGGGGTGCGGTATTCGGGGTTGTGGGCTGTAATCTTTCCCGGCATGGCAATTCCGTCAATGACGGTCGATACGTACTTCCATTCTCCGTCAATGCCGGGGGCAACCATCTTGCCGTCTTCGGTAATGTGAAAGTGGGCGCGTTCATCGCCTGCCGTGTAAACGGTCAGCGCTGTTCCGTCAGGCTGGATAACAGTGCGCGCCTTCCTTGCAGCGGGCACGCCATGGCAGAGTGCGGGCATAAGTAGCAAAAGGGCTGCTATGTATGTCCGTACCCTCATTATTTCTGGAATGTCTTTTTCTTGAGTTCGAAGCTCTGGCTGAGATACTTTTCCCTTACGGTAGGATTTTCGGCAAGTTCCTCAGGAGTACCCTGGAACAGTATCCTTCCTTCAAAGAGCAGGTAGGCGCGGTCCGTAATGCTGAGGGTCTCATGTACGTTGTGGTCGGTAATGAGGATTCCTATGTTGCGGTCCTTGAGTTTCCAAACAATCTGCTGGATGTCTTCAACAGCAATAGGGTCAACGCCGGCGAAAGGCTCATCGAGCATGATGAATTTTGGCTCAATGGCCAGGCATCGGGCTATTTCGGTACGGCGGCGCTCGCCACCGGAGAGACGGTCACCCAGGTTCTTGCGGACCTTCTGGAGGCTGAACTCGCTGATAAGGCTCTCAAGCTTCTCTTTCTGGTACTCCAATGGCTTGCCGGTCAGTTCAAGGACCGATGCAATGTTGTCCTCAACGCTCATCTTGCGGAAAACACTGGCTTCCTGGGCCAGATAGCCTATTCCGGCACGTGCGCGCTTGAATACCGGATAGTCGGTGATGTCCTTGTCGTCAAGGTATATGTGCCCCTCGTTAGGGGTGATAAGACCAGTGGTCATATAGAATGATGTGGTCTTTCCTGCGCCGTTCGGGCCGAGCAGGCCCACAATTTCACCCTGCTTCACGTTGATGGAAACATGGTTGACTACGGTTCGCTTGCCATATCGCTTTACCAGGTTGTCTGTCCTGAGCATCATTCTTTCCTGTCCGGTTGTTGTCTCCATAGAGTTCCTTATTGTTAAATTGCCACAAAGATAGAGTTTTTTGGGTGCAAAAAAAATGCATTTTATTTCCTGTTTCTGAATATTAGATTAATTTCGCGTTCTAATTACGGGGATTGTATACATTCCCTATGCTTTAGTATTAAATAGAAATTTACAAATAATAAAGTAGAATGAACGTATCATTTGAGAAAGTAAGTAAGGTACAGGGTCTCCTGTCCATTAGTCTTGAGAAGGCCGACTATCAGGCTCAGTTGGAAAAAGCTCTTAAAGATTGCAAGAAGAAGGCCAATATGCCGGGCTTCCGTCCAGGCATGGTTCCAATGTCATTGATCCAGAAAATGTACGGAAAGGCAGTCAAGGCCGACGAAATCAACAAGCTTCTCCAGGAGAAGGTTTACGCCTACATCAAGGACAACAAGATTGACATGCTGGGTGAGCCTCTGCCAAACAACGAGAAGGAGGCTGGAATGGACATCGATGCCGATGACATGACCTTCTATTTCGATATCGCAGTTGCTCCAGAGTTCGATGCAACCGTATCAGGCGACGACAAGATCACATACTATAACATCAAGGTTACCCCAGAGATGGTTGAGAACCAGGTCAATGCCTACAGGCAGCAGCACGGCCACTATTCACAGGAGGAAGAGTGCCAGGAGAATGACATGGTAAAGGGCCAGCTGGCAGAACTTGCAGCTGACGGTTCTCTCAAGGAGGGCGGCATGGTTGTCGAAGGTGCTACCATCATGCCTTCATACATGAAGAACGAGGCCCAGAAGGCACTGTTCGCAGGTGCAAAGAAGGGGGCAGTCCTGACAATCAACCCATCAGCAGCCTATGAAGGCAATACCGTTGAGATGTCTTCACTGCTGAATGTGAAGAAGGAAGAGGCCGAAGGCATTACATCGGACTTCCAGTTCACCATTCAGGACATTAGCCGCTACAACCAGGGTGACCTGAACCAGGAGCTGTTCGACAGCGTTCTGGGCAAGGATGCAGTCAAGTCAGAAGAGGAGTTCCGCGCAAAGGTTGAAGAGGCACTGACCAAGAGCTTCGTTCCTGACAGCGACTACAAGTTCCTGCTTGATGCACGTGAGTACCTGATGAACAAGGTAGGCAAGCTGGAGTATGCCGATGACCTGCTGAAGCGTATCATGATTGCCAACAAGGGCGAGCAGGAGACTGACAAGATTGAAGAGCAGTTTGAGCAGAGCCTGAACGAGCTGTCATGGCACCTCATCAAGGAGCAGCTGGTTGAAAAGAACGGTATCAAGATTGAAGAGGAGGACATCAAGAACCAGGCCCGCGAAGCTACACGCGCACAGTTCGCACAGTATGGCATGATGAATGTTCCTGATGAGCTGCTTGACAACTACTCAAAGGAGATGCTCAAGAAGCGTGAGACTGTTGACAGCCTGGTTAACCGCGCTGTCGAGACCAAGCTTGCTGAGGTACTGAAGGGCCAGATGAAGCTCCAGACCAAGGAGGTTACAGTTGATGAGTTCAACAAGCTTTTCGAGAAGTAATTGATATAATAACAGAATAAGACTAATCCTATGAATGATTTCCGCAAGTTTGCCACACGTCATCTGGGCATGAACAGCCAGGTCCTTGATGATGTCCTGAAGGCAGAATCACAGTACCTGAACCCGTATATCCTGGAAGAGCGTCAGCTGAATGTAACCCAGATGGATGTTTTCAGCCGTCTCATGATGGACAGGATTATCTTCCTTGGAACCGAGATCAGTGACTATACGGCAAATACAATCCAGGCGCAGCTGCTGTACCTTGATTCTGTGGATTCATCAAAGGAGATATCAATCTATCTGAATTCACCGGGTGGAAGCGTGACTGCAGGCCTTGGTATTTACGATACCATGCAGTTCATCAACAGTCCGGTCGCAACAATCTGCACAGGTATGGCTGCCAGCATGGCGGCCGTACTCCTGGTTGCAGGTGCCGAGGGCAAGCGCTATGCACTGCCGCACAGCCGTGTCATGATACACCAGCCGCTGGGTGGAGCCCAGGGCCAGGCAAGTGACATTGAGATTACGGCCCGTGAGATTCAGAAGATGAAGAAGGAACTCTATACAATCATTTCCGAGCATTCACATACTCCTTTTGACAAGGTGTGGGCCGACAGTGACCGTGATTACTGGATGACCGCAAGTGAGGCTCTTGAGTATGGCATGATTGACAAGGTTCTGGAAAGACGTAAATAATAAAGGTGCAAGACTGATGGCAGGAACAAGGAAACAGAGACATTGCGGATTTTGTGGCAGGGCGGATAATGAGGTAGGATTCCTTCTTACCGGTGTTGATGCATGCATCTGCAATGAATGTGTTGACAGGGCTCATGAAATACTTAAGGAGGCCGCTCCGTCACAGCCTGAAACCAATACGGGCTTTTCCCTTGATTCAGTTCCGAAGCCAAGGGAAATAAAGGCATTCCTTGACCAGTACGTGATTGGTCAGGACATAGCGAAGAGAACTCTTGCCGTAGCGGTGTACAACCACTACAAGAGAATACTTGACAAGGATGCTTCCAAGACCGATGATGTTGAAATTGAAAAGAGCAACATCATAATGGTAGGTACTACAGGTACCGGAAAGACATTGCTGGCCAAGACAATAGCCAGGCTCATGAAGGTTCCGTTCACCATAGTTGACGCTACGGTGCTTACCGAGGCCGGATATGTGGGTGAAGATGTGGAGAGCATACTGTCCAGGCTGCTGCAGGTATCGGACTACAATGTCGAGGCTGCCCAGCGCGGCATAGTCTTCATTGACGAAATTGATAAGATTGCCCGAAAGAGCGACAATCCGTCAATTACCCGTGACGTAAGCGGTGAGGGCGTACAGCAGGGCCTGCTGAAGATACTTGAGGGTACCATAGCCAATGTTGCCCCGCAGGGAGGGCGCAAGCACCCGGAACAGAAGTTCATTCAGGTGAATACCAAGGATATACTGTTCATATGCGGCGGTGCATTTGACGGCATTGAGAGGAAGATTGCCAACCGCCTGAATACACAGGTAGTCGGCTTTGAATCGGTGAATACCAGGACAAAGGTCGATATGGACAACCTTATGCAGTATGTATCACCGCAGGACCTGAAATCATTCGGACTGATTCCTGAGATTATAGGACGACTTCCGGTGGTTACCAGCCTGAAGCCTCTGGACCGTACAGCCCTGAGGAATATACTGACAGAACCCAAGAACTCTATCATACGCCAGTATGTGAAGTTGTTCGAACTTGACGGCGTTGAGCTGGAGTTCCAGCCCGAGGTTCTTGATTTCGTGGTAGACAAGGCCATAGAATTCAAGTTGGGCGCGCGTGGACTCAGGTCCATAGTTGAGACAATAATGACGGATGCAATGTTTGAGGTTCCGTCATCAAAAGAGAGAAAATACGTGGTCACACTGGAATATGCCCAGGCGCAGATTGAGAAATCGGCTGGGGTAATACAGCAAGGCTGATGTTCCTGTGACGTTTACATATAGATTAGACTTTTTTCTTATAATTTGAAAAATGGCAAAAAAAGACACTAGATTATCGGAGACACTGAAGAATCATTTCGGCTTTGACACTTTCAAGGGTGATCAGGAGGCAATTATTCAGAACCTGCTGGATGGTAATGATACATTCGTCCTGATGCCTACGGGTGGAGGCAAGTCTCTCTGCTATCAGCTTCCGGCACTTCTGATGCCGGGAACAGCTATTGTCATTTCACCATTGATTGCCTTGATGAAGAATCAGGTTGATGCAATGCGCAACATAGGCGAAGAGGATGGTATTGCACATTTTATAAATTCATCACTGAACAAGTCATCGATTGACCTGGTCAAGGCAGACATAATGTCCGGAAAGACCAAGCTGCTCTATGTGGCTCCGGAATCACTCACGAAGGAGGAGAATGTAGAATTCCTGAAGAATATAAAGATTTCGTTCTACGCGATTGATGAGGCACACTGTATTTCGGAATGGGGACATGACTTCCGCCCGGAATACCGCCGTATAAGGCCAATCATCAATGAGATAGGCCAGGCTCCGGTAATTGCCCTGACCGCCACTGCCACCAACAAGGTCCGTGATGACATAAAGAAGAACCTGGGCATTCAGGATGCAAGGGACTTCAAGTCTTCATTCAACCGTTCCAATCTCTATTATGAGATAAGACAGAAGACCAAGAATGTTGACAAGGATATAATAAGGTTCATAAAGGCAAACCAGGGAAAGTCGGGTATCATATACTGTCTTTCACGCAAGAAGGTTGAGGAACTGGCAGAGATTCTTCTGGCCAATGACATACCTGCCATGGCATACCATGCGGGAATGGAAGCTGCAGCCCGTTCAAAGGCCCAGGATGCCTTCATTATGGAGAAAATTGACGTAATCGTGGCTACAATTGCCTTCGGTATGGGAATTGACAAGCCCGATGTACGTTACGTAATACACTACGATATACCAAAGAGCCTTGAGGGATACTACCAGGAGACAGGCCGTGCCGGCCGTGATGGCGGCGAGGGTCAGTGCCTGGCGTTCTACAACAGCAAGGACCTGCAGAAGCTTGACAAGTTCCTTGAAGGAAAGCCTCTGGCTGAGCAGGAGATTGGCCGTCAGTTGCTGCAGGAGACTGCTGCGTACTGTGAATCATCGGTCTGCCGCCGCAAGCTGCTGCTGCACTATTTCGGTGAAAACTTTGAGCCGGACAACTGCGGAAACTGCGACAACTGCCTGAACCCAAAGAAGAAGGTCGAGGCAAAGGAACTGCTTGCAGCCGCACTTGAGACTATCATGGCTGTCAAGGAGAACTTCAAGGCTGACTACATAATAGACGTGCTTATGGGCAAGGAGACATCACTGATAACTGACCATATGCACGATGAGCTCGAAGTGTTCGGATCGGGTTCTGATGAAGATGAGAAGACATGGAGCGCAGTCATCCGACAGGGACTGATAGCCGGATATATTTCAAAGGGCGTTGAGAACTACGGCATACTCAAGGTAACTGAAGAGGGGCGCAAGTTCATTGATGACCCGAAGTCATTCCTGATTGTTGAGGACAATGAATTTGAGGATGAAGAGACAGAAGGTCCGCTTCGCGGAGGCGGTTCATTCGCTGTTGACCCTGAACTCTATTCCATGCTGAAGGACCTCAGGAAGAAGCTTTCAAAGCACCTGCAGCTGCCGCCTTATGTGATTTTCCAGGATCCGTCACTTGAATCAATGGCTACCACCTATCCTATTACGATAGAGGAGCTCCAGAACATTCCAGGTGTGGGAGCCGGCAAGGCAAAGCGCTACGGCCAGGATTTCATAGACCTGATAAAGCGTCATGTCGAGGAGAATGAGATAGAACGTCCTGAGGATATGCGCGTAAGGACCGTTGCCAACAAGTCAAAGCTCAAGGTCAGCATTATACAGAGCATTGACAAGAAGGTGGCCCTTGATGACATTGCCATAAGCAAGGGCATAGACTTTGATGACCTGCTTACGGAAATTGAGGCAATCGTCAATTCCGGCACGAAGCTCAACATAGACTATTTTGTTGAGAGCGTAATGGACGAAGACAGGATAGAAGATATATACGAGTATTTCAAGGAGTCAGTAAGTGATTCCATTGATGATGCTCTTGACGAGCTTGGCGAGGACTATTCCGAGGAGGAAATCCGACTGGTAAGAATCAAGTTCATATCAGAAATGGGTAATTAATAAAAAATTAAATAATATGTCATTTATTGAAGATAGGGTAGTAATGGAAGGCTTGACCTTCGATGATGTTTTACTTATTCCAGACTATTCAGAGGTAATTCCAAAGGATGTTTCACTGGCTTCACGCTTTTCAAGGAACATCAGGCTCAACACGCCTTTCGTAACCGCTGCGATGGATACCGTAACGGAATCCAGGATGGCTATTGCGATTGCACGCGAAGGCGGTATTGGCGTAATCCACAAGAATATGCCTATTGCTGAGCAGGCACGCCAGGTTGCTATCGTAAAGAGGGCTGAGAATGGCATGATTTATGATCCTGTTACAATCAACAGGCAGAGCACCGTCCGTGATGCACTTTGCCTTATGGCCGAGTACCACATTGGCGGTATACCTGTAGTTGAGAGCGACGGAAAGCTTTGCGGTATTGTTACAAACCGTGACCTCAGGTTCCAGAGAAATCCTGATGCAAGGATTGAGGATATCATGACAAAGGAAAACCTGGTTACAACCCACCAGCAGGTCGATATGGATGCTGCTGCCAAGATTCTTCAGGAGTACAAGATTGAGAAGCTGCCTGTTGTTGACAACAACGGCAAGCTGGTTGGCCTTATTACCTACAAGGATATAACCAAGGCAAAGGATAAGCCAATGGCATGCAAGGACAGCAAGGGCCGTCTGCGCGTAGCCGGTGGTGTAGGCGTTACACATGACACCATGGACCGTGTTGCAGCACTTGTCGAGGCTGGCGTTGACGCAATCGTCATTGATACCGCCCATGGCCATTCCGCAGGCGTGATCAACAAGCTGAAAGAAGCAAAGGCATGTTTCAAGGATATCGATATCGTAGTTGGCAACATTGCAACAGGTGCTGCTGCAAAGATGCTGGTCGATGCAGGTGCCGATGCAGTCAAGGTGGGCATAGGCCCGGGCTCAATCTGTACAACCCGAGTTGTTGCCGGCATAGGCGTTCCGCAGGTTTCTGCAATCAGCGACGTTTACAGCGCAATCAAGGGCAGCGGTGTGCCTATCATTGCCGACGGTGGCCTGCGCTATTCAGGTGACGTTGTCAAGGCACTTGCAGCAGGTGGTGACTGCGTTATGTTCGGTTCACTTGTTGCCGGTACTGAAGAGTCACCGGGTGATACCATCATATTCAACGGCCGTAAGTTCAAGTCATACCGTGGCATGGGCTCACTCGAGGCTATGGAGAATGGTTCAAAGGACCGTTATTTCCAGGCCGATACAAAGGATGCCAAGAAGCTTGTTCCGGAAGGAATTGCTGCCCGTGTTCCTTACAAGGGAACTCTTCAGGAGGTTGTATACCAGCTGGCAGGCGGCCTGCGTTCAGGCATGGGCTACTGTGGTGCAGCCAACATTGAGAAGCTGCATGAGGCCAAGTTCGTACGCATAACCAATGCAGGTATGCTGGAGAGCCACCCACATGACGTGGCAATTACCAGTGAGGCACCAAACTATAGTAGAAATCAGTAAAAACATGTTCAGATGAAAAGACTCGAGGCTTTTATACTTTCAGTGTTGTTCTCTGTTCTGGTCCTTGCACAGGCTCAGAATCCCGTAATCATGACTGTAGGTGACTATCAGGTCCGCTCATCTGAATTTGAATACTTCCTGGAAAGGAACTACACTGAGGATCATGCTCCTGACTACAAGACACTGAAGGAGTATGCCGGGCTGTACAGGGATTTCAAGATGAAGGTCCTTTCAGCAGTTGACAGGGGGATGGACAGGACCGACTCTTTCATTGAAGAGTTTGCCGGACTCAGGGAAGATCTTGTTATGTCATGCCTGATTGATTCAGCTTACCTGGAAGAGACTGCCCTGGAGACATTCAAGGCTTCAGCTGAAGAGGTTGGACCTGAAGGCATAATCATGCTGAGCGTGATCGCCATAATGCCTGAGCACATGACTGAAAAGGAGATTGTAGCTTCGGGCAGGCTGGTTGATTCACTGTACGTGCTGCTTAGGAACGGAGCCGATTTCAGACAGCTTGCATCGAAATACTCAAACAATGAATACTCAAGGAATGGCGGTGAGGTAGGCTGGGTTTCACGCAGCCAGCTGCCGGCCGATGTTGCCGACGTAGCCATGGCACTTGAGGTGGGTGAGATTTCAGAACCGTTTGTTTCAGATGAGGGATTCCTTATACTGAAGGTTTGGGCCAACCAGAAGTTCGACAACTTCCAGGAGCACCGCAGCTCAATCTATCAGTGGATGGAAAAGCAGAATGTCATTATGGCCACTGCCAGGAGGAAGAAGGCTGAAAAGCTGATTGCAGCCAATGGCCTGGACCTTACCGTGGACCAGTTCCTGATGAATGCCGATTCTCTGCTTGAAAATACTTCACTTGAATTCAGCAATGCCGCGCGTGAGTATCATGACGGCCTGCTGTTCTTTGACATATGCAGCCAGGAACTGTGGGACAAGGCCAACAATGACGAGGCCGGACTCCAGGAATATTTCAACAGGAACCGCAAGAAGTACAGGTTTGATGTCCCAGTATTCAAGGGCATGCTCTTCTTCTGCAAGGATGAAGCCGTTTTCCGCGATATAGAGAAGGCCGTTGATGGACTCCCCATGAGCGAGTGGGTCGATACGATTACCACATTCAACAGCAACTCTTCACAGGTACGCGTTGTGAAGGGTCCATTCAGTAAGGGTTCCAACCAGTATGTTGACTGCCTGGCATTCTCAGAGGGTTCATTTGAACCAATGGAGAAATACCCGTATACCAATGTCATAGGACATACCATTACAAGTGCAGAGGAGGTCTCGGACGTGGCAGCCCAGGTTATGGATGACTACCAGGCAGAACTGGAAAAGGCATGGATGAAGAAACTGGGCAAGCAGTTCAAGACAAAGATAAACAACTCAGAACTCAAGAAGTTGAGCCAGAAATACCAGAACCAGTAAATGAAGCGTATTGTACGATTGTTGCCGGCTTTGCTGACGGTTGTGCTTTTCCTGTTGTCATGCAATAGGAAAAGTGTCGTTTCGTACATACCGGGCAAGACACCGCTGGTTGAAGTCTACGGCAGCGTGCTTTATGCCGAGGAACTTCTGCAGGTCATACCTGTGGGAGTATCGGAATCAGACAGTGCCCTGCTGGCCGACAGGTACATCAAGAACTGGATTCAGGATGAGCTGTTCTACAGGACAGCCACGAGGAACATATCGGACTCCAGGGAGATAGACCGCATGGTTGAGAGCTACAGGAGGTCTCTGATTGAGCATGAGTACCAGAAGAGGCTGATTGCGCAGAAGTTCCAGGATGAGGTGACCGAAGAGCAGGTTCTTCAGTACTATGAGTCAAACATGAACCTGTTCCGCCTGGAAGAACCCATAGTCAAGGGCTTTTTCCTGAAGGTTTCCAAGAAGGCCCAGAACCTGGACAGGATAAGGAAGATCTATACTCAGGCCGATGACGCGACCTTTGAAGAGATTGAGAAGTTCAGCGTGAGGAACAGCGCCAGGTGCGACTATTTCTATGACAGCTGGAGAAACCTGTCTGACCTGGAAATTCTTATGCCTCAGACTGACAAGACCCTGGAACAGCGCCTGTCACAAAGCATGAACTTTGAGCTGAAGGATGACGAATACATTTACCTGGTAAACATAAGCGAATACAGAAAAAAGGGCGAAGCTGACCCGCTGGACCATGCAGACAGCAAGATAAGGTTGCTTCTGAGGAACAGCAACGAGGTTTCGTACATGAGAAATATCAAGGAGGACCTTTACAGTTCCGCACTGGAGAAGGGACTTATTATTGACCATCAAATTGAGTGATTATGAAAAAGCTCCATATTGCCGTTATTGCACTGGTTGCCGTTTTCATGTGTGCCGGAAACAATGCCAAGGCCCAGAACAATGTAATTGACGAAGTTGTCTGGATTGTAGGTGATGAGGCTATCTACAAGTCTGAGGTTGAAGAGGCCCGCCAGGATGCCCTGTTGCGAGGCGTGCGCTGGGAGGGCGATCCCTACTGCATAATACCTGAGCAGATAGCTGTTACCAAGCTGTTCCTGAACCAGGCAGAACTGGACAGTATATACGTTACTGATGCAGAAGTGTCAAGTAGCGTGGAGATGTATATGGAGAACCTTGTCGCCAACTTTGGAAGCATTGAAAAGCTGGAGGAACTCTATGGCATGAGCGAGTCACACATCCGTTCAAAGGTATATGAGCAGCGCCACAATGAGATGATTGCCCAGAAGGTACGTGAAAAGATTGTGGGCAATGTCAAGGTAACCCCAGCCGAGGTGCGCAGGTACGTAAAGGAGATGCCTGCTGACCAGATTCCCTTCATAGATACTCAGGTTGAGGTACAGATTATTACCCTTGAGCCAGTCATTCCACAGGAGGAGATCGATGCAGTCAAGACAGACCTGCGCAACTATACTGAAAGGATAAATGCCGGTGACGCACAGTTCTCAACCCTGGCCTTGCTCTATTCGGAAGACCCTGTATCGGCCAGGAGGGGTGGTGAACTGGGATTCATGGGACGTGGTGAGGTTGTTCCGGAATTTGCTGCCGTGGCATTTAACCTGACCGATCCGGAGAAGATTTCCAAGATTGTTGAAACAGAATACGGATTCCATATAATCCAGCTGATTGAAAAGATGGGTGACCGCGTGAACGTACGCCACATACTCAGGAAGCCCAAGCCATCGGACGAGAGTATAATGGAGTCTCTGGCAAGGCTTGATACCATAGCTGACGACATCCGCTCGGGCAAGAATACCTTTGAGTATTATGTAGAGAAGGTATCGTCAGACAAGGATACCAGGAACAACAAGGGACTGATGACATTCCTGCCGGAAGATTCATTCACCAGGCAGTCACGCTTTGAAATGCAGAGGCTGCCTCAGGATGTGGCAAAGGTAATAAACAGCATGCATATAGGTGAAGTATCGGAACCCTTCATATATCAGCTGGAGAGTGGCAAGCAGCTGTGCGCAATTGTCAAGCTCAAGGGAAAGGTCAGTGGCCACAAGGCGACCGTTGCCGATGATTTCCAGATTCTCTCTTCTATTGTGCTTGATGAAAAGCGTTCCAAGGCTCTTGAAAAGTGGGTCAGGGAGAAGCAGCGCACTACATACGTAAAGATTAACGAAGGCTGGGATGGTACTGATTTCCAGTATCCAGGCTGGGGACAGAACTGATAATGAAGAACAGAAGCTTCTTGACGACATTGGCTTTCCTGCTTGCTGCACTGTGCGTGCTGCTGCCGGCAAGGGGACAGAATCAGGCTGATTCTGCAAGGACTACCTATGTGTACCTGCTGAATGCCGACAAGGTTTCATACAAGGAGTATCTGCTCCCGGGTGCCCAGGTTCTGACCGGAAACGTGGTACTGAGGCATGACAGCATGTACATGTACTGTGACAGTGCCCTGCTGTACCGTGAGACCAATTCTTTCAAGGCATTTGACAATATCAGGATGGAGCAGGGTGATACCCTGTTCATGTATGGTGATTCGCTCTATTACAACGGCAATACCAGGCTGGCACAGCTGCGTGACAACGTGAGACTGGAGAACCGTACCATGGTATTGCTGACCGACAGCCTGAATTATGACAGGAACCTGAACCTGGGCTATTTCTTCGACGGAGGAACGCTGCTTGATGAAACGAACACGCTGACATCGGACTACGGACAGTTTGAACCGGACCGGAACCTGGCTTCGTTTTTTGACAAGGTGAAACTGAAGAGTCCTGACTATGACATGAAGTCAGATACCCTGTACTACAATACCGAAACCCACATTGCCCTGTTCAACAGTCCGACTACGATTGACAACGAGGACTACATAATAAGAACGACACGCGGCAATTTCAATACCTACACAAGGTCAGCTGTGCTGCTGGACCGTTCGCTGGTTGACGAAAAGTCGGGTGATTCGAGAATGACGGGTGACAGTATTCTCTTTGATGATGGAAAGGGCGTACTCAGGGCTTTTGGTTCCGTTTTGCTGAACAATTACAAGGACAAGACCGATATTTCAGGCGATTATGTCTATTGCAACAGGGAAAATGATTCCATTGTAGTGACTGACAGAGCCCTGGCCATAGAGTATTCTTCGGGTGACTCCATGTTCATGCATGCCGATACAATAAGGATGCAGACCTACTGGAATGCTGCCCATGATACGGTGGTTGAGAGGCATGTACGGGCATTCAACAGGGTGAAGGTGTACCGATATGACATGCAGATGATTGCTGACTCGCTGCAGGTTTCGACAGCCGATTCCAGCATGACCCTGTTCGGTGACCCTATAGTATGGAGTGAGGGACAGCAGATACTGGGTGAAAAAATCATAGCCTACATGAATGACAGCACCATTGACTGGGCGCACGTGATAGGCCAGGCCCTGTTTGTCCAGCAGGTCGATTCGGTCAACTACAACCAGATTTCGGGCAGGGAAATGAAGGCCTGGTTTGACGGACAGGGACGAATGGATCATGCGACTGTCAAGGGCAACGTACTGGTGGTTTTCTTCCCCATGGATGATGATTCGACCATGATAGGAATGAATACGACCGAGGCATCGACCCTCAATGCATATTTCAAGGAGAGTCAGATAGAGACTATTTCAATTCCGGGTAAGTCAAGCGGCATACTCTATCCGATGGATCAGATTGATGCCAACAAGATGTACCTGCCTTCATTCAACTGGTTTGATCACCTAAGGCCATATGCTCCCGAAGACGTATTCTACTGGAGAGAAAAGCGTGGTGATGAAAAACTCAGGAAAAGAGTCCAGAAATCCGTTCCTTTGCCAACACTAAACAGATAGCGACTATGGGAATGTTCAATATAAGGGAGCCAAGGCGTTTTGAACACAAGTATATTTATGTGGACGAGCGCAAGGAGAGGCTTCAGAAGATGGAAGAGAATGCAAAGCGCAAGCTTGGGCTTCTTCCGCAAGAGGAGTTCAATCCGGAGAATATAAGGGGCAAGTTCGTTGAAGGAACCAAGCACCTGAAGAGAAGAAAGGAGAACGGAGAATCGGGAATGCCCATCCAGAAGACCGTGGTGGTTATTCTGGCACTCCTGTTTGTGCTGCACTGGATTATTACCGGTCAGTGGTTTTTCTGATATTTGAACATTTATGAGTGACTGCATACAGATACTCCCGCGCGATGTGGCCAGCCAGATTGCGGCCGGCGAGGTGGTGAACCGCCCCGCTTCGGTTGTGAAGGAGCTGGTTGAAAACGCAATTGATGCCGGATCGACCCAGATAAAGATTAACCTGGTTGATGCCGGAAGAACCTCCATACAGATAATTGACAACGGCTGCGGCATGAGCCCGGCAGACTCAGTCATAGCTTTTGAGAGACATGCCACTTCAAAGATAAGGCAGTCCGATGACCTGTATTCGCTCTCAACATTCGGATTCAGGGGCGAGGCCCTGGCCTCAATTGCTGCAGTTGCCGAAGTTGAGCTGCGCACCCGTCAGAAGGGCGATGAGACCGGAACTAGGGTTGTGGTAAAGGCAAGCGAGATAGTAAGCTCAGAACCGGAAATATGCCCGGAAGGCACAAACCTGACGGTCAAGAACCTGTTTTTCAACGTGCCGGCACGCCGCAGGTTCCTCAAGAGCAACCAGACTGAATTCGGCCATGTGATGACCGAAATTGAGCGCGTGGCACTGGCACACCCCGAGGTGGCCATTGACCTGACCCATCAGGGCGATACGGTGTTGTCGCTGCCCGCATCGGCCATAAAGCAGAGAATAGTGAACCTGTTCGGCAAGAAGATGAACCAGGCGCTGCTGCCTGTCGAGGTTGAGACATCGGTGGTTTCAGTTAGCGGCTTTGTATCGACCCTGAGTACAGTGAAGGGCAAGGGCGCCCAGCAGTTCTTCTTTGTGAACGGCAGGTTCATGAAGCACCCCTATTTCCACAAGGCGGTGGCAAATGCGTATGAGAACCTGGTGCCAGACGGAATGCAGCCCTCATACTTTCTCTTCTTCCAGGCACCTCAGGACAAGATTGACGTGAATATTCATCCGGCAAAGACGGAAATACGCTTTGAGGACGAATCGGTCATATGGAAGATTCTGCTGTCGGCAGTAAGGCAGGCAGTGGGACAGTTTGAGGAAATGCCGACCATTGATTTCAATACGGCCGACATGCCCGACATACCTGTGTATGACAATTCGCGCATGCCCAGCCAGCCCAAGGTTTCATATAATCCCGACTATAATCCGTTCCAGAAGAACTATGATGAGTCTGACCTGAACCAGAGGAACAACAGCCGTAACTGGGATGCCCTGTATGATGACGTACTGAGCGGCAAACTTAGTGAGGGCCCCACGCTGTACGGACAGAACGGCGGTCAGGCGCAGTACATGCTGGACATGCCCGAAGTTGACGGCCAGGGTTCCATAAAGCCTATCCAGTTCAGGAACAGGTTCATACTGTACCAGACAGACCGTGGGCTGATGGTGGTTGACCAGCACAGGGCGCATCTGCGCATTCTCTATGAAAGATACCTGCGTGAAGCCCAGGCACATGCTGCAGCATCACAGGGATTGCTGTTCCCTGAAATGTTCCAGCTGTCGCCATCCCATACGGCGGCATTTGAGGAACTCAAGCCGGTGTTTGCCCAGCTGGGATTCGATATATCTGACATGGGGCGCGGCGCCATAGCAGTCCAGGGTATTCCTTCAGGACTGGAAGAGCTGGACATGGAGTCACTCATAAAGGAGATGATTGAAGAGATGGTGCTTGACCCTTCGCACGAAACCGAGCGCCAGATGGAGTCAATGGCCCTGTCAATGGCCCGCAAGTCGGCAATACCTTCAGGGCGTCAGCTCTCTGAGAAGGACATGCAGGAACTGATAAGTGACCTGGAAAACTGCGAAAACAGGCTGCGGACCCCCGATGCAAGGATAATATCGGTGCTAAAGCCCGATGATGAAATAACAAAGGCCTTCGATTGAAGGCCTTTTGTTGTTATGGGTGTTTTGCCAGGAAAACCCATAAATGTCCAGTTTATGGGATGAACCGGCAATTCGGATACTGTGATATCAGTAAACCCTGAAACCAATTATCTTGCGGACTTCGCGAAGGGTCTTTGATGCGCTTTCGCGGGCACGTTCTGCACCGGCGCGTGCTATCTTGTCCAGCAGTTCGTTGTTGCCCTGGTACTCCTTGATTTTTTCGCGGATTGGGTCAGTGGCAAGCACGATATCTTCAGCCAGCTGCTTCTTCAGGTCTCCGTAGCGGATTGAACAGTCGTTCCACTTTTCGTTGAAGTAGTCATATGTATCCTTGCTTGAAACAATCTCCATGAGAGTGAACAGGTTCTGAATCACATCAGGCTTTTCACTATTCATAGCCTGTGGACCTGCATCGGTCACAGCCTTCATAACCTTTTTGCGGATAACTGAAGGCTCATCGCACAGGTAGATGCAGTTTCCTTCTGACTTGCCCATCTTGCCTGAGCCGTCAAGTCCTGGAATCTTCAGACCTCCCTCCTTAGCCAGAGAGAATGATGCAGGCTCAGGGAAGAAGTCAACGTTGTACATCTGGTTGAATCGGCGTGCAAACTTGCGGGCCATCTCCATGTTCTGTTCCTGATCCTTGCCTACAGGTACCTTGTTGGCCTTGTGAATGATGATGTCGGCGGCCATGAGGGTTGGGTAGGTAAGCAGGCCGGCGTTAACATTGTCGGGCTGCTTGCGTGCCTTGTCCTTGAATGAGGTTACGCGTTCAAGTTCACCCAGGTATGCGTTCATGTTAAGGTAAAGGTAGAGCTCAATTACTTCAGGAACATCGCTCTGAATGTAGATGGTTGCCTTTTCCGGATCAAGACCGCATGCAAGGTATTCTGAAAGGATTGTGCGGGCACTGTTCTGAATGTTCTCAGGGGTTGGGTGAGTGGTAAGAGAGTGCCAGTCGGCAATGAAGTAGAAGCAATTGTATATATCCTGAAGCTTGATGAAGCTTGTTACTGCACCGTAGTAGTTTCCAAGGTGAAGATTACCTGTGGGACGAATTCCACTGAGAACTGTTTCCATTATTATATGTGTGTTTGTGTTTTCTGACCGCGAAGATACCACAAAATGGCCACTCAATAGAAATTTTTGAAAAAAAAGTGGTGAAATGTTTTGTGGTTAAAAAATAGTCCGTATCTTTGCACCGCTTTCAAGGAAGTAAGGGCGTTTAGCTCAGCTGGTTCAGAGCATCTGCCTTACAAGCAGAGGGTCGGCGGTTCGAATCCGTCAACGCCCACAAAAAGAGGAATCCATAAGGGTTCCTCTTTTTTTTGTTGTATTTTTGCATGCCGAAATGGATAGGATTAAAAACATAATGCTTCAGGCTGGCCCAAAGGCCATGAAGACCATATGGTGGATTTTCAGGATTACCGCCATTGTTTCATTCATAATGTTCCTGCTCAAATATACTGGAATACTGATTTGGGTCGCAACTGCCGTTAGCCCGGTGTTCCGCATTTTTGGACTTCCGGGTGACACTGCACTGGCTTATCTGAGCGGATATTTCATAAACGTATATTCGTGCGTGGCGGTCATTTCTACGCTGGAACTGACTGCGCGTGAAATTACCATACTGGGCACCATGACACTGGCTGCACATGCAATGGTCATAGAGACTGCAGTACAGCACAAGACCGGAACTCCCAGGCTCTATACCATCTGCATAAGGACATTAGGTTCTCTGGCTCTGGGTGTAATAATGAACCTGCTGCTGCCGGGCCGCCCGGAATACGGCGCTACTGCCGTTGACCTGGCATCGGTCCCATTCATTCAGCTGCAGGGTGATTTCTGGGGACTGTTCTGGGAGTGGATCCGAACCTTGGGCAGGCTGCTGGTATGGATGGTGGTACTGATTTACTGGCTGAACATTATCCAGAGGGCTCTTTACGAGTTCAACCTGATGGACAGGATTTCACGTTTCTTCAGTCCGTTGCTTACTGTTTTCGGACTGCCCAGGGAGACCTCTTTCCTGTGGATTGTGGCCAATGTGATAGGACTGTCCTACGGATCGGCTGTCATGCTTGATGAAATGGACCGCGGAATGATAAACCGCAGGAACATAGATTTGCTGAATACTCACATAGGCATATCGCACAGCAACCTGGAAGACCTGATGCTGCTGGCCGCGGTCGGCGGCATGTGGTACTGGATACTGCTGTTCCGATGGGGAATGGTGACTTTCCTGGTGTGGAGCGTACGCCTATACTACAAGATTACTGAAAATGGAAAAGAAGAGAGAAAACTTTAACAGTCGCTTTGGCATGATAATGGCCATGGCAGGTTCGGCCGTGGGACTGGGCAACATGTGGAGATTTCCGTTCCTTGCAGCGCAGAACGGAGGCGGTGCGTTTATCTTTGTGTATCTGATACTGCTGTTTCTGATATGTCTGCCGGTTCTGATGACTGAAATGATGCTGGGCAGGCGCAGCCGCTCGAATGCGACCCGCGTGTATGACCGCCTTGGAGCCCCGAAGTGGAGGCCGGTGGGCCTGTTCACCCTGATAACCCCAATCATGATTCTGGGATTCTACAATGTGGTGGGCGGATGGTCCGTGAAATATCTGGCGGAGTCATTGATGTTCCATTTCCAGTCGCCCGATGCTGACTATTCGGCAGCTTTTTCGGGTTTCATAAGCTCGACATGGGCACCGGTAATATACACTCTGGTATTCCTGGGAATAACATCGGCCGTAATACTGGGTGGCGTCCAAAAGGGCATAGAGAGATTCTCAAAGCCTATGATGACGCTGCTCATCCTGATGATAATAGTCATAGCAATCCGTGCGGTAACGCTTCCGGGAGCGGGTGCAGGAGTAAGGTACCTGCTTGTTCCGGACTTTCACAGGATTACCGGCAAGGTCATGGTGACTGCCCTGGGACAGGCCTTCATGTCAATGAGCATAGGCATAGGCATTCTGCTGACTTACGGCTCATATGTGAAGAGCGATGAGGATATTGTGCAGACATCGGTCTATACCGGCGTAATTGATACGGTATTTGCCGTCATAGCCGGACTTGCAATTATTCCTGCGGTATTTGCCATTGCTCAGATGAACGGTGCGGAACCGGCTGTCAATGCCGGGCCGGGACTTGTTTTCATAACTCTTCCAAGTGTATTTGCCTCAATGCCGGGCGGACAGGTGGTAGCCATTCTCTTCTTTGTGGCCCTGCTGCTGGCGGCCGTGACATCGGCCATGTCTCTCATGGAGGTGCTGGTTTCGTATTTCATTGAAGAGTGGAAAGTCTCAAGGAAGGGTGCAGTGGTGGTGAGCATTGCCATATGCACCGTGCTGGGTGTGCTATGTTCACTGTCACAGGGTGTCCTGGCCGATGTGAAGATTGCCGGAATGAACATCTTTGATTTCTTCGACGTGGTTTCATCGGACTTCTTCATTACAGTGGGCGCATTCTTCATGGTTGTATTTGCCGGCTGGAAATTCCGGAAGGATGATTTCATGGATGAATTGTCATGCCACGGAACTTCGGCTGTTCCGGCATGGATGCTCAATGTGGTATATTTCCTGCTGAAGTGGATTGCACCGCTGGGAATACTGATTATCATGGCAAGCAATTTTATTTTGAAGTAATATGCTGAAAAAACGGACAAATCACTATCTTCGTGGTTTGTTGAAGAATTGTTATATTTAAATAATAATAAAAAATAAGAGTACCGCTTATATCCCTTCGGGGATTGTTGGTTTGGACTAGTAAATTATAAATCAAACAACTAAATAACAAGATTATGTTCAAAGGACAACCAAAAGGATTGTATGCCCTTGCGCTTGCCAATACCGGTGAACGCTTTGGTTACTACACAATGCTTGCCATCCTGACACTGCTCATGCAAGCAAGATTCGGATGGGATGAGGCTGCTGCAGGTCAGGTTTATGCAATTTTCCTGGCCGGAGTTTATTTCATGCCGCTCGTTGGCGGTATCATTGCTGACAAGATTGGCTATGGCCGATGCGTAACAGTCGGTATTGCCGTAATGTTCCTGGGATATCTGGCACTGGCACTGCCTGCAGGAAATGACCTTGCCGCAAAGCTTGTCATGTTCGGTGGCCTGGCCCTGGTGGCTCTGGGTACCGGTCTTTTCAAGGGTAACCTGCAGGTTCTGGTAGGTAACCTGTATGATGACCCCAAGTACCAGGCAAAGCGCGACTCTGCATTCAGCCTGTTCTATATGGCTATCAACATTGGTGCCATGTTCGCACCTGCAATGGCCAAGAAGATTACTGAAGTTACCCTGGCTGGTCAGGGATTCACCTATGATGCTGCTTGTCAGGATCCGGCTTACCTGGAGGCACTTTCAGGTGCTTACGGACTCTGTTTCGCAGTTGCATGCGTATCACTGATTCTTTCAGTTGCCATCTACTTTGCATGCCGCAGCTGGTTCAAGCATGCTGATATTACCGCAAAGCAGGCCAAGGCATCGGCTGCTCCTGTTGAGGAACTTACTCCAAAGCAGACCAAGGACCGCCTTGTAGCCCTGTTCCTGGTATTTGCTGTAGTTATCTTCTTCTGGATGGCATTCCACCAGAACGGTTCAGCCCTGACATTCTTTGCAAAGAAATATACCAACCTGACTGTATCTGGCCCAATGAGAATTGGTTTCAACATTTGGAGCCTGGCACTGCTTGCCGCATCGGTATATACCCTGTTCTCAACATTCCAGTCTGAATCAAAGAAATCAAGGACTATTTGTGGTATTGTTACACTTGCCCTGTGGGGTGGCGCATTTGCACTCTATGCAATGATGGACAATCCAATTGCCGCTCAGCCGTCAGACTTCCAGCAGTTCAACCCATTCTTTGTGGTTGCCCTGACTCCAATCTCAATGTGGCTCTTCTCTTCACTTGCTGCTAAGGGCAAGGAGCCTTCAGCACCTAAGAAGATTGCCCTGGGTATGCTTGTGGCTGCTCTTGGTTTTGTAATCATTACATTCGCTTCATTCGGTCTGACATCGCCGATGGACCTGGGTACCGGCACACAGAGCATTCTCAGTCCAAACTGGCTGATCTCAACATACCTGACCCTGACATTCGCTGAGCTGCTTCTTTCACCTATGGGTATCTCATTCGTGTCAAAGGTTGCTCCTCCTAAGTACAAGGGAATGATGATGGGCTGCTGGTTTGCTGCAACTGCAATCGGTAACTACCTGAGCTCAATCCCGTCAATGCTGTGGAACCGCATTCCGCTGATGGCAAACTGGGCTATCCTGATTGGCCTGTGCTTACTGGCAGCAATCATCATGTTTGCGCTGATGAAGAAGATTGAGGCTGCTACAAACGAATAAGAAGACCGCGGCAGATAAGAAGACCGCGGCAGCCACAAATGCATTTCACAATGGCCAGGGTGGATTTCCATCCTGGCCATTGTTGTGTCGTATGTGGGTTTTGTCTTGTGGGACGCGGGGTGGGACGCGGGGTGTTGCCTGGGTTGGAACTAGCAGGGTATGTAGGACGCGGGGTGTTGCCAATGTTGCAGCTAGGGATGGGGAAGGGCGTATTGTTTGCAACATTGGCACGGAAAATGGGCGATCTGGCCAAAAACAATGCCAATGTTGCATCAAATCGGGCTTGTGGGCCTTCGACGTGCAACATTGGCAATGTTTAAGCGGTAGCTCTACGCTACAGGTTATCCCTTGATGTTTGGGCCTTCTGTTTGCAATATTGGCATGTATTGTTGTAGGGGTGGGCCCCCGTATTATCAGGCCTTGATGTTCGGCTCTTCCAGACCGTAGCCGGCCTTCTTGTCAACAGCCTTAAGGCGGATTGCAAGCAGCAGGGCCACAACGCCGAACAGTGCGAATATGCACATTGGCAGGGTGTAGTTGTACTGGATTACCTCGCTGCCGTCAACAATTCGTGTGCCGGCCTTGCAGTAGTTGTCAAGCACCTTGCCAATAAAGAGTGGAACCAGTCCCAGTCCGATGTTCTGTACCCAAAAAATCAGGGCGTAGGCAGAACCCAGCAGCTTCTGCGGGATAATCTTGGGAACTGAAGGCCACATGGCTGAAGGTACCAGTGAGAATGCTACGCCCAGAATTATCATGATGAGTGCTGCAAACCACCAGTAGTTGAGCAGCGGCATGGCAAAGAGAACGTGAACCAGAATGAGGAGTACGGAACCAATAATCATGATGGTTGCACCCTTGCCCTTCTTGTCATAGACACCTCCGAAGAAAGGAGTCATGATAAGGTTTCCAAATGGAATAAGGCTTGGAATAAGTCCTGCCAGCATGGGGCTTACACTGTACTTGTTCTCCATGAGTGAAGTGGCGTACTTCATGAATGGGAACACTGCAGAATAGAACATGAGGCAGAGCAGGGCAATAAGCCAGAATCCGCGGTTGGTAATGATGAGCTTGAGGTCGCTGACCTTGAAGGTGTCTTCGCCGTCACTCTCTTCCTGGCCTACTTCATCATCGTACTTCTTGTCAAGTACACAGAATACTATGTAGGCAATGAGTCCTATGCAGAGCAGGATGGCAGAAAAGAGCAGCGGGGCTGACATGGAGAAGTTCTTGGCAATCATTGGGCAGAAGACAAGGGCTGCTGCGGTACCCAGACGGGCAACGGCAACCTGAACGCCCATTGCAAGTGCAAGCTCCTTGCCGCGGAACCACTTGGTGATGACCTTTGATACTGTGATGCCGCAGTTCTCAGTACCTACGGCAAAGATGGCGTAACCAAGGCAGGCTACGAATACCTGGGTACGCATGCCCAGAATGGTGCCGGCACTGGTCGGTGAGATGAACTCTACGGCATAGTACTTGATGAGTGCACCCGAGAGCATGAGAATGCAGGTTACTATTCCGGTAAACCTTACTCCCATCTTGTCCAGGATAATGCCTCCGAATACAAGCAGGAACAGGTAGACGTTGAACCAGCTGTAGGCCGAATTGAACAGGCCGAATTCAGAACTTGACCAGTTCATCTGTTCTTCCAGCATGGTCATGAGCGGTGACAGGGCATCGGTAAGGAAGTAGCCCCACATCATTGTGAATGATACAATGATAAGCGCTGCCCAGCGGGCGGCTTTGCTTTCACTGATTTTTTTGATTGTTTGAGTCATAATGTGTATCTATTAGTATTTCTTGCACTTAAACATTGCGCAAAAATATAATAAAAGTGCTAATTTTGCACCGCTGCTGAGAAGCAGATTCAACTAAAGGTACCAAAAAGTGAATTTCAACGAATTGACAGCCGTGTCGCCGATAGACGGCCGATACCATGGCAAGACAGCCCAACTGGCTGATTATTTTTCTGAGTATGCTCTGATCCGTTACAGAGTCAGGGTAGAGATTGAGTATTTCATAGCATTGTGCGAACTGCCTCTTCCAGAACTGAAGAATGTTCCGGCAGCCGCCCTGCAGACTCTGCGTCCAATATGGCAGAACTTCACCGAAGCCGATGCCCAGCATATCAAGGACATAGAGAAAGTGACTAACCACGATGTGAAAGCCGTAGAGTATTTCCTGAAGGAGAAGTTTGACCTTGTTCCGGAACTCGTTCCGTTCAAGGAGTTCATCCATTTCGGACTTACATCACAGGACATAAACAACACATCAATTCCGCTATCACTCCGTGAGGCTCTGGAAAATGTCTACTATCCGGCCATCCAGAGCCTGATAGACAAACTGAACGAATATGCTGAAAAGTGGGCCGATATTCCAATGCTTGCCCGTACGCATGGCCAGCCTGCATCACCAACCAGGCTTGGCAAGGAAATCCGCGTATTCGCATACCGCATGGAGCAGCAGCTGGCTCAGCTGAAAGCCGTACCCGTATCGGCAAAGTTCGGTGGTGCAACCGGAAATTTCAATGCCCACAACGTGGCATATCCATCATATGACTGGAAGGCATTCGGAGCAAAGTTCCTGAGCGAGAAGCTGGGAATTGTCCGCGAAGAGTTCACTACCCAGATATCGAACTACGACAACCTGGCAGCCATGTTTGACGCAATGAAGCGCCTGAACACAATCCAGATTGACATGAACCGTGACTTCTGGCAGTACATTTCAATGGAGTACTTCAAGCAGCAGATCAAGGCAGGTGAGGTGGGCTCAAGCGCCATGCCGCACAAGGTCAATCCGATTGACTTTGAGAATGCCGAGGGTAACCTGGGCATGGCCAACGCAATTCTGGAGCACTTGTCACGCAAGCTGCCTGTTTCAAGACTGCAGCGTGACCTGACCGACTCGACCGTAATACGCAACATAGGCGTACCTTTCGGCCACCAGATGATTGCAGTCGCAAGCTCACTCAAGGGACTGGGCAAGCTTCTTATTAACGAGGCAAAGATTGCAGAGGATCTGGACGGATGCTGGAGCGTAGTAGCCGAGGCTATCCAGACAATACTCCGCCGTGAGGCATACCCGCATCCATACGAGGCTCTGAAGGCCCTGACCAGGACAAACAGCGCCATAACAGAATCATCAATCAAGGATTTCATTGAAGGTCTTGAGGTATCAGAAGAAATAAAGAAGGAACTGAGAAACATTGCACCATCGAACTACTTTGGTGTATAAGGAAAAATATATTGAAAAACAAATTAACAGACAGGCCGTGAGGCTGCAGTATTATTATGGAAACAGAAAAGGGAAACAATTTCTTCGAAGGTGGAAGAAATGACGAGGAAAGAAACTACAACCGCTTTAGCAGGGATGACAGCCAGAATGGCGAGGGCCGTTCACCGCGCTCCCGTTTCGTTAAGGTAGACTACGGAACACGCCAGCAGTATTCACGCCAGGGCGGCCAGGAGCGCCGCGGCGGATATTCAGGCGACCGACGCAACAACGGTTATTCAAGTGACCGCCACAACAGCTATTCAGGCGAAGGCCGCAGCAGCTACTCAGGTGAAGGCCGCAGCAGCTACTCAGGTGAGGGCCGCAGCAGCTACTCAGGTGAGGGCCGTCAGGGCGGATATAACCAGGAGGGCCGCCAGTACGGACAGCAGAGACGTTCATACGGAGGCGGACAGTCCCGTTACAATAATAATGGTGGTGGAAACTACCAGCAGAACAGATACGGTTCACAGGATTCATCACAGCCAAGGTTCTACAGGGAACGCGTACAGGATGATGGCGTTCGCCAGGAGGGCGGCTACCAGCAGCACTATTCAAGACCCCGCTATGATGGCCAGGACCGTCAGCAGGAGGGTGGTTTTCGTCAGGGAGGCTACCGTCAGGGCGGTTATCGCCAGAACGGCTATGGCCAGGGCAGGCCTTCATACGGTGCTCCACGCGGTGGTGCCAGGCCTATGAAGCGCGGTGACAACCGCAAGCGCATAGAGTATCATGACGTAATCCATGATCCGGATGAGGCAATACGCCTGAACAAGTACCTGGCCAATGCCGGTGTATGTTCACGCCGTGAGGCCGATGATTTCATCATGGCAGGTGTAGTCAAGGTAAACGGCGAGACCGTTACAGAACTTGGAACAAAGGTTAAGCGCGGTGACAACGTGCTGTTCCACGGAGAACTGGTGAACATTGAAAAGAAGATATATATTCTGCTCAACAAGCCGAAGGATTGCGTAACTACAGTTGATGATCCTCAGGAGCGCAAGACCGTAATGGACTACATCAAGGGTGCATGCAAGGAGCGCGTTTACCCTGTAGGACGACTGGACCGCAATACAACCGGCGTACTTCTTCTTACCAACGATGGCGAGATGGCTACCAGGCTGACACATCCGAAGTACCTGAAGAAGAAAATCTATCATGCACGCCTGGACCGCAATGTAAGCCCTGAAGATCTTCAGAAGCTGCTTGACGGCGTATGCATAGGCGAAGATCCGGTAATGGATACCGTCCGTGCCGATGAAGTCAGCTATGTAAACGAAGACAGGACTCAGGTGGGCATTGAAATCCATTCAGGAAGAAACCGCGTAGTAAGGCGCATGTTCGATGCGCTGGGTTACCGTGTGGCCAAGCTGGACCGCGTACAGTTTGCAGGCCTTACCAAGAAGCGCCTGCGCCGTGGTGACTGGAGATTCCTGACTGAAAAGGAGGTCAACATGCTCCGTATGGGTGCATTTGAATAAATGGGAATACAAATACTGAAACACAATGGATATAAAGAGAACAAAGGTCGTTGATTTGCTGAAGCGCACTGACTACGGCCAGAAAGTACTTGTCAAGGGATGGGTAAGAACCCGCCGAGGCAGCAAGAATGTTGCTTTCATTGCCCTGAATGACGGTTCTACCATCAAGAATGTCCAGGTTGTAGCTGACCTTGAGAAGTTCAGCGATGAGCTTATCAAGCAGATTACCACCGGCGCCTGCCTGAGCGTATCAGGTACAATGGTCGAGAGCATCGGCTCTGGCCAGGCTGTTGAAGTGCAGGCTGACCAGATTGAGATACTTGGAACCTGTGGTGATGATTTTCCAATGCAGAAGAAGGGACAGACCTTTGAATACATGCGCCAGCACGCGCACATGCGCCTGCGTACGAATACATTCGGTGCTGTCATGCGCATACGCCACAACATGGCCATTGCAATTCACCAGTTCTTCCACGAGCATGGATTCTTCTATTTCCATACCCCGCTGATTACTGCAAGCGACTGCGAGGGAGCCGGCCAGATGTTCCAGGTTACAACTCTTGACCTGAACAGGATTGCCAAGGAGGGCAAGGTTGACTATGACCAGGATTTCTTTGGAAAGCCTGCCAGCCTGACCGTATCGGGCCAACTTGAGGGTGAGCTCGGTGCAACTGCACTTGGCGCAATCTACACATTCGGACCAACATTCCGCGCTGAGAACTCAAATACTCCGCGCCACCTTTCCGAGTTCTGGATGATTGAGCCGGAAATCAGCTTCATGGACCTGAACGAGCTGATGGACCTTGAAGAGGAGTTCATAAAGCACTGCGTAAAGTGGGCTCTTGACAACTGCCAGGATGACTTGGAGTTCCTGAACAACATGATTGACAAGGGCCTGATTGAGCGCCTGAAGAGTGTTGTCGAGACTGATTTCGTACGTCTGCCATATACAAAGGGTATTGAAATTCTCCAGCAGGCCATCAAGGACGGACGCAAGTTCGAGTTCCCATGCAACTGGGGCGATGACCTTGCATCGGAACACGAAAGATTCCTGGTTGAGGAGTATTTCAAGAAGCCGGTTATCATGACCAACTATCCGAAGGCCATCAAGGCATTCTATATGAAGATTGATGAGACCAATCCTGTATTTGACGGCAAGGAGATGGCCCAGACCGTTCAGGGTACCGACGTGCTGTTCCCGCAGATTGGCGAGATCATTGGCGGTTCTGTCCGTGAGGAGAGCTATGAAAAGCTGATGGGTGAGATTGAAAGCCGCGGCATTCCTATGAAGGATATGTGGTGGTACCTTGATACACGCCGCTTCGGTTCATGCCCTCATGCAGGCTTCGGCCTTGGATTTGAGCGCCTGATCCTGTTCGTGACTGGTATGCAGAACATACGCGATGTAATTCCTTTCCCAAGAACTCCGCGTACCGCTGAGTTCTAGTAGAACGGAATGGTTCCTCTTTTTAGTTTGCTCCGCAAACGGAACTCCCTCCGGTCGTGGAAGTCGCTTCGCTCCGAATCGTCTATTCCGCGTACCGCCGAGTTCTAAGAGGATGAAAAAAAATCGGTGAGATTTTGCTATTTTATTGAAAATTAGTAATTTTGCGAGCCGATTATTATCAACCTTTGAGATAAAAGGTTAATTATTAACGTGTTAAACCCCCGAGTGAGTGAGCGGAAGGCCTCTGCAGGCGAGCGTTGAGGGAGTTGTCTGGACGTTGGGACAACGGACGGTTGCGTTTGAAAGGGAAAATGAATTATTAACAACGATTTAAAGTTAGAAATGAATACTTTAAGTTACAAGACAGTATCAGCCAACAAGGCTACCGCAACTAAGGAATGGGTTGTAGTTGATGCTACAGACCAGGTTCTTGGCCGTTTTGCTGTTAAGGTAGCAAAGATGCTGCGCGGTAAGTACAAGCCAAACTACACTCCACACGTAGATTGTGGTGACAATGTTATTATCATCAATGCCGACAAGGTTGTCATGACCGGCAAGAAGTGGACTGACAAGATCTATCTCCGCTATACCGGCTATCCAGGCGGTCAGCGTGAAATGACTCCAGCACAGCTCATGAAGAAGCCTAACGGAGCAGAGAGACTTATGAAGAAGGTAGTTAAGGGTATGCTGCCAAAGACAATCCTTGGTGACAAGCTCCTGGGTAACCTCTATGTATATGCAGGTTCAGAGCATCCACATGCAGCCCAGACCCCTAAGGCCGTAGATATCAATTCACTTATTTAATCTGAAAGAGAATGGAAATGATTAATGCAATAGGTCGCCGCAAGCGCGCCGTAGCACGTGTTTTCGTTAAGGAGGGTTCAGGTAAGATCACCATCAACAAGAGGGATCTGAACGTATATTTCCCTTCATCACTGCTTCAGTATGTTGTTCTCCAGCCTCTGAACAAGCTTGAAGTTGCTGAGAAGTACGATATCAAGGTTAACCTGGATGGCGGTGGCTACAATGGCCAGGCCAATGCACTTCGTCTTGCTATAGCACGTGCACTGGTTAAGATCAACCCAGAAGACAAGAAGACACTCCGTGCAGAAGGATTCCTGACACGTGACTCACGTTCTGTTGAGCGTAAGAAGCCAGGTCAGCCAAAGGCACGTCGCAGATTCCAGTTCAGCAAGCGTTAATACTGGCGCTTGTCCTGGAATTATATTGTTGGCTCATGCAGCGGATTCGTGTTCCGTATTTGCCAACGGTTTAGTATCTAAACTGCCGGGATCTGTAAGAAATTACGGCTACCCGACAGTTGTTTTAATGGAAAGTAAACAATCAAAAAACAAAAAACTATGTCAAGAACAAATTTTGAACAGCTTCTCGAAGCTGGTTGTCACTTCGGCCACCTGCGCCGCAAATGGAATCCTGCTATGGCTCCTTATATCTTCATGGAGCGCAATGGCATTCACATCATCGACCTGAACAAGACTGTAGTAGCTATTGATGAGGCTGCTGAAGTTATGAAGAAGATGGCCCGTGATGGCAAGAAGATTCTCTTCGTAGGTACAAAGAAGCAGACTAAGGACATTGTTAGTGAGAAGGTAGGTGCTGTTGGCATGCCGTTCGTAATTGAGCGCTGGCCAGGTGGCATGCTCACCAACTTCGCTACAATCCGCAAGGCTGTAAAGAAGATGGCTACCATTGACAAGCTGACAAACGATGGTACATATTCAAACCTCTCAAAGCGCGAAATTCTTCAGATTTCACGTCAGCGTGCAAAGCTGGAAAAGAACCTCGGTTCAATTGCTGACCTTACCCGTCTGCCAGCTGCCCTGTTCGTAATTGACGTCCTGAAGGAGAACATCGCCGTTCATGAGGCAAACCGTTTGGGTATTCCAGTATTCGCTATCGTTGATACAAACTCTGATCCTTCAAACGTTGACTACGTTATTCCTGCAAACGATGACGCTACAAAGTCAGTTGAGGTTATCCTGACTGCTTGCTGCAACGCTATCGCAGAAGGCCTGGAAGAGCGCAAGGCTGAGAAGGGCGAAGAGGCTGCTGAAGGCGAAGAGAAGGCTGAAAAGCCACGCAGAGAGCGCATCCGCAAGGTTGCCAAGCCAGCCGAGTCAATCGAAGAGGCTCCTGCAGCTGAAGAGGCTCCAGCAGAATAATTAATTGTATAATCGTAAATAACCACATAAAAATGGCTGTTACACTTGAAGAAATAAAGAACCTCCGCACCAAGACCGGTGCTGGTATGTCAGATTGCAAGAAGGCTCTTACCGAGGCTGAAGGCGATTTTGAGAAGGCAGTAGAAATCATCCGCAAGAAGGGTCTGGCCGTAGCTGCAAAGCGTTCTGACCGTCAGGCTTCTGAAGGTTGCGTACTTGTTAAGGTTGACGGCAACTTCGGTGCTACCATCGCTCTGAAGTGTGAGACTGACTTCGTTGCCAACAACAAGGATTTCGTTGCTCTTACACAGTCAATCCTTGACGCAGCTGTTGCTGCACGCTGCAAGGATATCGAGGCAGTAAAGGCTCTTCCTTTCGAGGGCAAGACTGTTGCTGATATCGTTCTGGAGCGTACAGGTATTGTAGGTGAGAAGCTTGAGCTTGACGGTTATACATGGCTTGAGGCTCCTGAAATTGCTTCATACAACCACCAGGGCAAGAACTTCCTCTGCGTTCTGGTAGCTTTCAACAAGGAAGTTGCTGACAAGGATTACGTTCATGAGATTGCACTGCAGGTTGCAGCTCAGAACCCTGTTTCAGTAAGCGAGGCAGATGTTCCAGAAGAGATCAAGAAGCAGGAAATGCAGGTGGCTATTGACAAGACAAAGGCTGAGCAGGTTAACAAGGCTGTTGAGGCTGCCCTGAAGAAGGCTGGTTTCAACCTCTATATTGCAGAGAATGAGGATCACCTTAAGGAAGGTATCATGAAGGGTAGCATTACTGAGGCTCAGGCTGATGAAATCCGCGCCCTGAAGGAGAAGGTTGCTGCTGAGAAGGCTGCCAACATGCCTGCTGCAATGGTTGAGAAGATTGCAGAAGGCCGTATGAGCAAGTTCTTCAAGGAGAGCTGTCTGCTTAACCAGAAGTCACTTAGCGATGAGTCTAAGACTGTTGCTGAATATCTGCAGGTTCTGGACAAGGATCTTACAGTTACATCATTCCGCCGTTTCAACCTGAAGGCTGAATAATCTGTAGTAATCACTGATACATTCAGATAAGAAAAGGGACCCGAAAAGGTCCCTTTTTTCATGCCAGTTTCCCACATGGCGCATATGGGCCGTGGGTAGTGCATAGTCTTATTTAGTGTTGGTGTAGCCCATTGACTTGAGCTTTTCGGTCAGTCGCGCCTTGAAATCTCCCTGGATAATAATCTCACCATCCTTGGCACTGCCGCCTGCTCCGCAGAATGTCTTTAGTTTCCTGGCAAGTTCATTCAAATCACTGTCAGGACCCACAAAACCGGCAATTACGGTGACGGTCTTGCCTCCGCGTCCGTTCTTTTCTATTCTCAGCCTGAGTTTCTGTCTTGACGGCTCAAGCAGTTCTGCCTGGGGCTCTTCATCGGTCTCGTACCTGAAATCGGGATTGGTTGAGTATACTACGTTGAGTCTGTCTTTCCAGTCGTTGTTGTCTTTTGCCATAATGATTGCATGTTTTGTGCCTCAAAGATATCCAATAGTTTTGAAAAGCGTATCTTTGGAGAATAAACAGTACACCCCTATGAAGATAATATGCGTTGGCATGAACTATACCATGCACAATAAAGAGCTTGGCGAATCGTTAATTGAAAGAGAGGACCCGGTAATTTTCATGAAGCCCGATTCTTCGATTCTCAGGAACCGCAGGCCCTTTTTCCTGCCTGACCAGTGGGGACGCATAGAGTATGAGACGGAACTTGTGGTGAGGATAAGCCGCCTGGGCAAGAGCATTGAGGCCCGTTTTGCCGACCGTTACTGGGATGCAGTTACCCTGGGAATTGACTTTACAGCCCGCGAAATGCAGGAGAAATTCCGCAGGGAAGGCTTGCCTTGGGAACTGTGCAAGGGTTTTGACCAGTCTGCTGTAACAGGCGACTGGATTGAGAAGGATAAGATAGGAAATCTGCAGGACTTGCATTTCAATCTTGACATTGATGGAAAGACGGTCCAGCAGGGCTATACCGGAGATATGATTAATCCGGTCGCCAGAATAATAGAATATGTCAGTTCGTTCTGTACCCTCAAGACAGGCGACATGATTTTTACCGGAACTCCGGCAGGAGTAGGGCCCGTAAACATAGGACAGCACCTGCAGGGATATCTTGAGGGAGAAAATGTACTGGACTTTCACATAAGGTGATTCCGGGGACTGATTGGTTTAATGACATTGTAGCTGATGAAGAGTAGACTGTTGCTGTTTTGGGTGGTCATGGTGTGCTGCGCGTTTCCCGCTGCCGCACAGGATGACTGTTTCCTTTCGACGGGATGGCAGGAGCTGCTTTCTGATTCACTCTTGCCATACACCGGTTTTCAGATTGAACTGGAGGGTGAGTGGCAGGATTCTCTCTACTCGGGTGACATAGAGTACCCGGAACTGGTAGAGATTCCCCAAAAGAAGGTCAGCCAATGGAATCTGGACCAGAAGAATATACCGGAATGGCCGCAGGCCGATATTTTCATAGGTTCATCCCACGGTTCCGGCACACTTGAATTCGGATTGATTCCCATAATAAGGAGAGACGGCAGGTACATGGGCATTGTGTCATACAAGCCGGTAATAAAGGCCGATGCAGTTCCGATGCCCAGACGTTCTGCAGCAGTCTCCGTATCCGCTGGGCAGGCCCAGTCCGGACGCTACGTGAGTTCGTCAGTACTCAGCCAGGGCCGGTGGGTGAAGATACGCGTGCCAGAATCGGGCGTGTACCGTATTCCTTACTCAAGGCTCAGGAACGCTGGTTTCAATGACCCTTCAAAGGTCAGGCTTTTTGGTTACGGAGGTGAACTGCTGCCCGAGACCAATATTCATAAACTGACCGATGACCTGCCAGAACAGCCTCTGTGGCGCGGAAATGATTACGTGCTCTTTACAGCAAAAGGACCGGACAGCTGGGCACAGGAGAGCAACGGAAGCTATTCCCATGTACGCAACACCTATTCAGAGTGGGGCTATTATTTCCTTACTGACATAGAGGGAACGCCGGGACAGTTCATTGTCATGGAGTCCGATTCTGTCCTGGGTGACGTGGTTGACACATATCCCGAGCATATAGCATATGACCCCGATGAATTCAGCTGGTATCATTCCGGCAGCCGTTTCTTTGAGCAGTTTGACTACAAGGACGGTGGCGGCAAGAGCTATGAATTCAATCTGAACAGGCTGAAAGAGGGGACCGATGTACGGATGAGGGTGGCTTTTGCCGCGGCTGCATCGGAAAAGACTTCGCTCAAGGTGTCGGTCAATGACGCGAATGTGGGCTCAATGACATTCTCTTCACTTCTGACCAAGTCCCTGGCGAATGTTGCCGAGAACAGTTTTGTATGTACCGGTCTGTTCAGGAAAGGCAGGAATTCAGTCCATTTGGTACATGAGAGGCCTTCGGGAGCCCAGGGGCACCTGGATTTCATAAACCTGGAATTCACAGGCCAGCTTATGACCGATGGCGATGCCGTGCTGGAATTCCGTACGGCTGCTGACTGTAAGGACATTAGTTTCAGCGTGAAGGGCGCCAGTGCATCGTACCAGATATGGCAGGTTGCCGCCGATGGTACGCATACGGTCATACCTGCAGAATACGGCAACGGCACTTTGCTGACATACGCCGGTTCGTACAGCAGCAGTGACCGCCTGTATGCAGTTGACGTGAATTCGCGTTCAATTCCGGAACCTGAGTTCCTGGGGACTGTTTCCAACCAGAACCTGCACGGACTTGAAAAAATTGACATGGTTATTGTCATTCCAGCATCGGGCAAGCTTCAGGAACAGGCCCAGCGCCTGGCTCAGGCACACAGGGATATGGACAGTCTGAAGGTGGCTGTCGTGAAGGCAGACTGCATTTACAATGAGTTCTCTTCGGGAACCCCTGATGCAACCGCAATACGCCGTTTCATGAAGATGCTTTATGACCGCGGAATGGATAATGGTACTGCTCCACGTTATCTGCTGCTGTTCGGCGACGGTGCATGGGACAACCGCATGAAGGTAAGTGGCTGGCGCGGTTCTGATCCCGATGACTATCTGCTGTGCTATGAATCGTACCTGTCGACCAATGCAATCACTTCATACGTCATGGAGGATTATTTCGGACTCCTTGATGACAATGAGGGCACCTATCCGCTGCGTGAGAAGGTTGACTTGGGTGTAGGCCGGTTCCCGGTTACGACTGAAAGACAGGCTGCTGACGTGGTAGGCAAGACAATTGCGTACATGGAGGGCAGGCATGCAGGAAAGTGGCAGAACTTGATGCTTTTCCTTGGAGATGACGGCGACAACAACCAGCACATGAGTGATGCCGATGCAGTTGCACGGCTGTGTGAGGAACTCTATCCGTCTCTTGACCAGCGCAAGATATACTGGGATTCATACAAGATGGAGGTTACGGCATCGTACAACAGTTATCCTGCAGTGAGGAAGCAGTTGCTGCAGCAGCTCCAGGAGGGAGCCCTTGTGGTGAACTATTCCGGACATGGAAATGCCGATGTCCTGTCACACGAACTGGTTATAGACAAGGATGATTTTGCGGCCCTGAAGGGTGAGTGCCTGCCTTTCTGGATTACTGCTTCATGTGACATTGCACCGTTTGACGCGGCACTTGACAATATTGGAGAGAACCTGCTGCTGAACAGCAAGGGCGGTGCCGTGGGACTGCTTGCCACCACAAGGACTGTGGTGGCCAACCAGAACCGATTGCTCAACCTGGCCTTCTCAAGGAATATGCTGGCGCTTGACGGCAACGGCAGGCGCAACAGCGTGGGCGATGCGCTGAGGCTTGCCAAGAATGCCCTGGTTACACAGGGCTCGCAGGACCAGGACTATTCCGTGAACAAGATACATTTTGTACTTCTCTCTGATCCGGCCCTGAAACTGGCCGCTACGGAACTGACCGCCGTGATTGATTCCTTTGCAGGAGTGCCTTCTCATGCCGAAGGTCTGGCTGCAAGTGCCGGAAGCGTCATAAAGGTGACTGGCCATATTGAGAACATGGGCGTTCCCGTGAATGATTTCCATGGAACCGTAAGTTCCGTGGTATATGACAACAAAAGCCGGGTTGTTACCCTGAACAATCTGCAGACAGCAGAAAAGAGCTTTGAATACGATACCCGTGACCGCGTGCTCTATTCGGGAATTGATTCGGTGAGGGACGGACGGTTCAGCTTTGTGCTCCCGGTGCCTCTTGATATCAATTATTCTGATGAAAACGGCAGGATAACGCTTTTTGCACTTGATTCCGGCAAAAACAGGAGCGCTGGAGGATACTGGGAGAACTTTATCGTGGGCGGAACGGGAAGCGCTGAGGCTGATTCGGTCGGCCCGGTCTTTACCATGTACCTTAACACTCCCGATTTCGTATATGGCGGCAAGACTCATGCAACTCCGCTATTCGTGGCCGATATCCATGACCCTTCAGGCGTGAACAGTTCCGGACTCGGACTGGGGCATGACATTCTGCTCTCTGTCGACAATGACCCTGACATGACATGGTCGCTCAATGACTGCTTTACCATGTCAGAGGGTGACTATACAAGCGGAAGGGTAGTGTTCTGCATGCCAGAGCTGCCGGCAGGCAAGCACACGCTGATGTTCAGGGTATGGGACGTCATGAACAATTCTACCACCAGATATCTTGAGTTCAATGTGGTGGAGGGCCTTGCCCCGTCAATGTCGCTGCAGATACAGGGTAACCCGGCGCGTGAAAAGACCACGTTCGTGGTTCAGCATGACCGTGGAGGTGATGACCCAGACATAACCCTGCAGGTATACTCGACATCGGGCCAGCTGCTGTGGAGTACCGTGCAGAAGAGCGGCACTGCAGCCAACCATCTGCTGTTTGACTGGAACCTGACCGATTCACAGGGACGCAGGCTTCCTGCCGGTCTGTACCTGGTCAATGCCACTGTAGGTTCTGCGCTGGGCGGTTCGGGAAGTGCCCGTGAAAAATTGATCATAACCGGCCGGTAAATACAATAAACGGACCTTTTTTCAGTTATATAGATGATGAGAAAAGCAATATTTATAGCAGTTCTGACCCTCCTGACGGGTTTCTGCACAGAATTATATGCACAGAAAGATTACTTCAACCCGGTCTATACGGGTGTAACTTCGCTCAGTATTGCTCCTGACTCAAGAGCAGGTGCGATGGGTGATGTAGGTTGTGCTACTGACCCGTATTTTGACAATGCCAGCCAGTACTGGAATCCTTCAAAGTACCCGTTTGCCAAGAATCCTGCGGGTATATCACTCTGCTACACGCCGTGGCTGCGCCAGCTGGTCAGGGATATTGACCTGGCAAACCTGGTGGGTTTCTACAAGCTTGATGACAATGCTGCGCTCAGCGGTTCGCTCACCTATTTCTCACTGGGTGAGGTAATTGCCGACCAGTACATAGTACGTCCTTATGAGATGGCCATTGACTTTGACTACTCCAGGAAACTTTCGGATTACCTGTCAGCAGCCGTAGGCATGCGCTTCATCTATTCTGACCTGCAGTACAATTATGCCGATGACGTGACTCCGGGCAAGGCATTTGCCGCTGACATTTCACTGTTCCACAATAGCTACATAGGACTGGGGCGCCGTGACTGCCTGCTTGGACTGGGCCTGAATGCCTCAAACATAGGCAGCAAGATTTCATATGACGGCGGACAGACCAACCAGTTCATACCCACAAACCTCAGGTTGGGTGTGTCACTGCTGGTGCCTATTGACGAATACAACTCAATTTCATTCTGTGCCGATGCCAACAAGCTGATGGTTCCTACCAAGCCCACATACAGGCAGTTCATGAATGAAATGCATCCGGGTGTGAGCGAGAGTGACCTGAGCTATACATCGGACTACGTTCAGTGGCTTGACGGTACCGGATACAACGAGACATCGCCGATTGCCGGAATATTCAAGTCATTTACCGATGCACCGGGCGGTCTTGAGGAGGAATTGCGCGAAATATACTGGGGTGCAGGTGTCGAGTACAACTACAATGACCAGTTCTTCGTACGCGGCGGCTACCATTACGAAAACGAGTACAAGGGCAACCGAAAGTACTGCACCGTCGGCGCCGGTTTCAGAATGAGCGTATTCTCGCTTGATGCGGCATACTTGATCTCAATGGCCCAGAGCAATCCGCTGGACCAGACAATCAGGTTCACGCTCTCATTTGACATGGATGGACTTAAAACCCTGTTTGGCCGATGATACGCGTAGGTTATGGATTTGATGTTCACAGGCTTGTAGAGTGCCGTGAACTGTGGCTGGGCGGAATAAGGCTTGACTACAGTCTGGGACTGCTGGGGCATTCTGATGCCGATGTGCTGATTCACGCCATATGCGATGCGCTTCTGGGCGCTGCGGCCCTGAGGGACATAGGTTTTCATTTCCCCGATACAGACCCGAGATTCAAGGGCATTGACAGCAAGATACTGCTGGGACACACGGTCAGCCTGATACGTTCCAAGGGGTACGAGATAGGAAACATTGATGCCACGGTCTGTGCCGAGCAGCCCAAGCTGAACCCGCACATTCCCCGCATGCAGGAGGTGCTGGCCCAGGTCATGGGAATTGATACTGACTGTGTCTCAATCAAGGCCACAACAACCGAAAAGCTGGGATTCACAGGCAGGCAGGAGGGAATATCGGCCCACGCTGTCGTGCTGATAGAGAAGAAATAGTCAGTCTTTGTACAAGCCAAGTTCTGAAATGGTCCTGGATATTGGTTCCGGGACCATTTCCGTTATGTCAAGTCCGTCATGGACCATCTGGCGTATCTGGGTGGAACTGATGTCATAGAGAGGGCAGTCCAGCATGGTCACTCCTGCCGGAAGCTTGCCGGTCTGGCAGCCGCGGCGCGGATAGACTATTATACGGTAGTTGTCGAGTATGTACTGCCAGTCTTTCCAGTAGTGGAACCGTTCCCAGTTGTCTCCTCCGATTGTGAGTATGAATTCGCGGTCGGGATAGCTTTCGCTGAGCATACGCAGTGTTTCGGCGGTGTATGAAGGCTTGGGCAGCCTGAATTCATAGTCCTGGGCCTCTATGCCGGGCTTGCCGTTTACTGCCTGGCGGACCATTTCGAGGCGCAGTTCATCGGGCAGGAGGGACATTTGAGCCTTCCAGGGATTGCACGGAGTTACCATGAGCCATACGCAGTCGGCAAGCCCCTTTTCGAGTATTGCCTGGGCAATGGCCATGTGTCCGTTGTGGATTGGGTTGAACGTACCACCGGACAGTGCAGTCCGGATACGGTCAGACATTAAGAAATTCCTTTATATGTTCAAGTGTTTCGGCCTGTGCCTTGGCAAGGTCGTCATTGACTACTATGCGGTCGAACTTTCCGGCAAACGTCAGTTCGTATGAGGCCTTGGCTACGCGCTTGGCAATCATTTCTTCGGAATCGGTGCCGCGTGACCTGAGCCTGCGCTCAAGTTCCTGGACCGACGGGGGCTGAATGAAGAGTGAAAGGGCATTGTCGCCGAAATATTCCTTTATGTTACATCCGCCCTTGACATCGACATCGAACACAACGTTGTTGCCGGCCGATGTTATATCTTCGACGGTCTTCTTGAGGGTTCCATAGTAGCAGCCGGGGTAGACCTCTTCATGCTCAAGGAACTCACCGTTCTCTATTTTCTGCCTGAACTCGTCAACTGAAAGGAAGTAGTATTCTACTCCGTTCTGTTCCTGACCGCGCGGGGCCCGGCTGGTAGCCGATACGGAAAATGCCATCCTGAGCTCAGGAAACTGAAGGAGCCAGTTCACTATGGTTGACTTGCCGGAACCCGACGGCGCTGAAAAAATCAGACATTTACCTTTTTCTGCCATAGCTTACATTACGTTGAGTACCTGTTCCTTTATCTGTTCCAGTTCGTCTTTCATGCGGACTACTATGTTCTGCATCTCGGCCTGGTTGCTCTTGCTGCCCAGGGTGTTGATTTCACGTCCCATCTCCTGGGCAATGAATCCAAGTTTCTTGCCCTGTCCGTGACCCTCTTCAATTGTGCTGATGAAGTAGTTCAGGTGGTTTGACAGTCTCTGCTTCTCTTCATTGATGTCAAGCTTCTCAATGTAGTAGATCATTTCCTGCTCAAAGCGGTTGCTGTCAACGGCTGAGGCGCCAACGCTCTCTTCGAGTGATGCGCGGATGCGCTCCCTGATCTTGGCAACGCGCTCTTTCTCGAACGGCTCGACTGACTTCAGGAGCTTGCCTATGCTTGCAATGTTTTCACGGAACTTCACTTCAAGTGCAGCACCTTCGGCTGTCCTGTAGTCACTGATAGCCCTGATGGCCTGGTCAACGGCCTGCGAAACCTGGGCCCATTCCTCATCGGTCAGTTCTTCGGTTGTGCTGCCGCTCATTACTTCAGGCATCCTGAGCAGGGTGCTGAACCAGTCAGCCGGCAGTGTCAGGCCCTCGCTGTCAGCCACTGACTTTATCTGCCCAATGTAGCTGTGGAGTACCGGAACGTTGATTGTCTGTGCGCCGGTAGCCTCGGAATTGTCAACTGTTACCGTAATGTCAACCTTGCCGCGCTCAAGCGCTGCTGCCACTGCAGCCCTTATTTCCAGTTCGTGGCTGCGGTACAGCTGCGGTATCCTGGCTGACATGTCCATGGACTTACTGTTCAGTGACTTGATTTCAACGGTTATTTTCTTGCTGCCATATTGTGTCACGGCTTTGCCGTAACCTGTCATTGACTGTATCATTTTGGATAAGGAATTATTCGTCTGTTGAGTGCAAAAGTACTGTAAAAATGAGTATCTTCGCAGAATTAAAGCCAAAAGGTAAGAAATGAGTGTAATACTTCATATAGAATCAGCTACGGAAGGCTGTTCCGTGGCAATCAGCGATGAAGGTGCATTGGTCTTCAAGGAGTCCGATAACGCCAGCCGCAACAATGCCGTGGCACTGGGTGTGCTGGTTGACCGTGCGCTTGCCCATGCCGACACCCGCGACATGAAGATTGATGCCGTCGCCGTCAGCGAGGGGCCTGGCTCATATACGGGCCTGAGGATAGGCGTGTCAATGGCCAAGGGTATTTGCTACGGCCGCGACCTCAGGCTGATAGCCGTATCGACCCTGAAGCTGCTGTGCGTGAAGCCGCTGCTGGGAATGGAACTGCCCGATGATGCGCTGCTCTGTCCCATGATTGACGCGCGCCGCATGGAGGTCTATGCCGCCGTCTACGACAGGGCGCTCAGGACAGTCCGCCAGACACAGGCCGACATTGTCACGGCTGATACCTACAGGGAATTCCTGGACGCGCATCCGGTCTATTTCTTCGGAAACGGAGCCGATAAGTGCAGGGATGTCATAAATCACCCCAATGCCCATTTCATTGACGGTATTGTGCCGAACGCATCGAACATGTTTCCGCTGGCCGAAATGTCATTCCGCCGCGGAGAATTCTGTGACGTGGCCTACTTTGAGCCGTGTTACCTGAAAGATTACATTGCAATCAAGCCGAAAAAACTTGTCTGATGAACTATAATACACAAAGAGAGAAACTCCCCATGCCCGAGTACGGACGCTCTGTCCAGGATATGGTGGACCATGCACTGACCTTACAGGACCGCCAGGAGCGTGAAAGGTGTGCCTATGCCATTGTAGGAATAATGGGAAGCATGTTTCCAACCCTTAGGGACGTGCCTGATTTCAGGAACAAGCTGTGGGATCACCTGGCATTCATGTCGGACTACAAGCTGGATATTGACTATCCGTGCGAGATAACACGCCTGGAGAAGGCCAAGGTTGTGCCTGACCGCATACCTTACGGCTCGTCCAAGATAGATTACCGCCATTACGGAAGCATTGTCCAGGAGATGATTGATGTAGCCGTGTCCATGCCGGAAGGTGAAGACCGTGCCATGCTGGTCCGCCTGATTGCAATCCAGATGAAGAAAGACCTCATTCTGTGGAACAGGGAGACTGCAAGCGACGAGAGGGTGGCACAGGATATCATTGACATGTCCAAGGGACGCCTTTCAGTGGCCGACGGAGACTTGAATGTTTCTTTTGACCATGCCCCGCAGCAGAACAACCGGCAGCAGAGGGCAAGGAAGAAATTCAGAAAAAGATACTGAGCATGCCATCATTCATCATAGAAGGTTCACACAGGCTTCACGGGGAGATAGAACCCCAGGGAGCGAAAAACGAAATCCTGCAGATTCTGTGCGCCATCCTGCTGACCCAGGATGAGGTTACTGTTTCGAACGTGCCTGACATTGTCGATGTGAGGAATCTCATAGACATGCTGGTCAGGCTGGGAGTACAGGCTGTAAGCCCTGAACCAGGAGTGTGGAAATTCAAGGCAGAAGATATCAATACAGCCTATGCGCTGAGCATGGATTTCGTGGCAGCCAGTGCCGGCTTGCGCGGTTCTGTCATGTTGCTGGGTCCTCTGCTTTCACGTCTGGGAAGGGCTGTGGTTAGCCAGCCCGGCGGTGACAAGATAGGCCGTCGCAGGGTTGATACCCACATACGCGGTTTCCAGGCACTTGGCGCAGAATTCGTGCAGAATGAAGAGCACGGGTGCTATGAGCTCAAGGCTGACAGGCTGAAGGGCTGCTACATGCTTCTCGATGAGGCATCGGTTACCGGAACTGCCAACATACTGATGGCGGCCGTCATGGCCGAAGGCGATACTGTCATTTACAATGCGGCATGTGAACCGTATGTGCAACAGCTTTGCCGCCTGCTGGTGAACATGGGAGCCCGGATTGAGGGCATAGGCAGCAACCTGCTGACGGTACACGGCGTGACTTCGCTGCACGGTGCCAGCCACAGGGCACTGCCCGACATGATTGAGGTGGGCAGCTTCATTGGCATGGCAGCAATGACGCAGAGCGAGATTACAATAAAGAACGTCTCTTATCCGGACCTGGGAATAATACCCGGCGCATTCTCACGACTGGGAATAAAAATGGAAAAGAGGGGCGATGACATATTCATTCCTGCCCAGGAACACTACAGCATTGAGTCATTCATAGACGGCTCAATAATGACCCTTGCCGATGCTCCGTGGCCGGGCCTTACACCTGACCTGCTGAGCGTGCTGCTTGTGACTGCAACCCAGGCCAAGGGAAGCGTTCTCATACACCAGAAGATGTTTGAGAGCCGCCTGTTCTTCGTGGACAAGTTGATTGACATGGGCGCGCAGATAATCATGTGTGACCCGCACAGGGTTGTGGTGATAGGCCATGACCGTCAGTTTGACCTGCGTCCCAAGCGTATGACATCGCCGGACATCCGTGCCGGAATAGCCCTGCTCATTGCAGCAATGAGTGCCAAGGGAACCAGCCGGATAGACAACATAGGGCAGATAGACCGCGGTTATCAGAATATTGATGTCAGGCTGAATAACCTGGGTGCAAACATTCTCAGAGTTGACTGATTATGATTGAAAGGAACAGTTTGGTCAGGATGGGACAGTTCATCAAGCCTCACGGTGTGAACGGTGAGATGGCAATGACTGTGCCTGAAGATATGGACTGGAGCGAAGATACCAGCTACCTGGTCTGCATGATGGATGGCATACCGGTGCCTTTCTTCCTTGAATCAATCAGAGAGAAGAGCCGTACGGTCATTCTCGTGAAGTTCGATGATATTGATGACATAAGAAAGACCGACCGTTTCATGGGAGTGACGGTTTATCTTCCAAAGGAGTTCCACGTTGTGAATGAAGATGAGGGATTGTCATGGAACAGTTTCATTGACTACTCCGTAATTGACATGAAGGCGGGTTTCCTGGGAAAGATTGATGCTGTCGATGATTCTACCATGAACGTGCTGTTCCTGGTACGTGACGGCGAGCGTGAGCGCGTGATACCTGCCAATGAGGAGTGGATTACTGCCATTGACAGTGACAAGTGCCAGATTGTTTTTGAACTGCCGGAAGGCCTAGCCGATTTGTGAAATGAAAAGTATACGTAACAAGCGTAAGTCAATAATCCGCAAGACACTGCTGCGCAGGCTGCTCTTCAAGTACCGCCTGCTGGTAGTGAACGAAGAGGAACAGCGCCAGACCTACACAGCCCGGTTCTCGGTACTCAGGCTTATTGTGATGGTGCTGCTGTTTGCCGTATTTGCAGGTTATGTGGCTGTATCGGTCTACAATCACTCTCCGCGCCAGACGCGTGAGAATGAGCAGGAATACATGGTGCGCAGGACTGTGGTTGACGAAGCCCTTAGACTGGACTCGCTTGAAGGGGTTCTGTCACTGCACGAAAAGTACATGAAGAACGTACAGTCAATACTGCTGGGTGAAATCAATGTCGATACGGTATATTCAGTCGATTCGCTGGCCAGGATACGCGAAGAGGTTCCCCTCATGCAGAGCACTCCGGCCGAAGATGCATTCGTACAGGCCTATGAGGAGGCCGAGCGTTACAATATTACTGCCCAGCAGTCTTACATACAGGAACTGAAATCACTTGACCTGATGAGACCTACCCTGGGAGTCCTGACCAGGCTGTACGAACCAGTGAACAACCATTACGGCGTTGACATAGCGGTTAGTCCGAACCAGAGCGTGGTTTCGGTCATGGACGGCACTGTCCTGATGTCGGCATTCACGGCCGAAGAGGGGTACGTGGTGTGCGTGAGTCATCCTGCCGGCATGATTTCGATTTTCAGCAACCTTGAGTCGGTCATGTGCCGTTCAGGCGAGAAGGTAAGACAGGGACAGGCAATAGCCATTGCCGGGGCCGGTGGCGTACATTCCAGCCCGCACCTGCATTTTGAATTATGGTACATGGGTCAGAGCATTGACCCCACGAAATATATTCTTTTCCAGTGAAACAGATAGCAATTTTAGGTTCTACAGGCTCAATAGGCATGCAGGCACTTGACGTGATTGCAGCCAATCCCGGTGAATTCCAGGTTTATGCCCTTACAGCCAACAACAGTGTAGACCGTCTTATAGAGCAGGCAATCCGATTCCAGCCCGAGGCTGTAGTCATAGCCAACGAAGATCATTATGCGAAGCTGAAGGATGCACTGGCAGGCTATCCCGTCAAGGTGTATGCCGGCAGTGATGCAATAAACCAGATTGTCCAGGCTGATCCTATTGACATAGTACTGGCCTCGATGGTAGGCTTTGCGGGACTTTGTCCTACAATCAATGCCATAAAGGCGGGCAAGGCAATTGCCCTTGCAAACAAGGAGACCATGGTGGTGGCCGGTGAACTGGTTACCGCGCTTGCCAATGAATACAGGACTCCCATACTTCCGGTTGATTCGGAACACTCCGCAGTTTTCCAGTCAATCACCGGAGAACCGTGCGAATCAATCGAGAAGATTATCCTTACGGCATCGGGCGGCCCGTTCCGCACATACTCAATGGAGCAGCTTGCTACCGTAACCAAGGAGCAGGCCCTGAAGCATCCGAACTGGGACATGGGCGCCAAGATTACCATTGATTCCGCATCAATGATGAACAAGGGCTTTGAGGTTATTGAGGCAAAGTGGCTGTTCGGCGTGCCGTACAGCAAGATTGACGTGGTGGTACATCCGCAGTCAATCATTCACTCAATGGTCCAGTATGCCGATGGAGCCGTCAAGGCCCAGCTGGGTGCGCCTGACATGAGGCTGCCCATACAGTACGCATTCTCGTTTCCGCGCCGTCTGGCATCGGACTTCCCGAGGGCTGACTTCTTCAAGGTGGGACAGCTTACCTTTGAGAAACCTGACCTGCAGAAATTCCGCAATCTGGCGCTGGCCTACCAGGCACTTGAAGAGGGCGGAAACATGCCTTGCGTGCTCAATGCCGCCAATGAGGTGTGCGTAGCGCAGTTCCTGAAGGGCAGGGTAGGGTTCCTGCAGATGAGTGATGTCATTGCCGAAACCATGGAGCGCATACCTTTCCGCGCCAAGTCTACTCTTGACGAATATATTGAGACCGATGCCGAGGCCCGCCGTGTGGCCATGTCAATTATAGAAAACCGATAAAACAGAAAAACATGCCTATTTTTTTTATCAAGCTTATCCAACTCATCCTGTCGCTGACAATACTTGTTGTCATACATGAATTCGGCCATTTCCTGTTCTCACGCCTGTTCGGTGTGAGGGTTGAGAAATTCTATGCCTTCTTCAACCCCAACTTCTCACTTTTCAGAATAAAGAAGGTGAACGGGAAGTACCGCGTGAAGTTCTTTTCACCGAACGTGCCCGAGAGCTTTACTGAGGAGACAAAGACCAATGCCGAGGGCAAGGAGGAGACTGTCTATACCCCGATTGACCTGGCAACCCTGCCCGAAGATGACTGGCGCCAGTCACCTGAGAATACAGAGTTCGGTGTGGGATGGGTGCCGTTCGGCGGCTATTGCAAGATTGCCGGAATGATTGACGAGTCGATGGATACCGCACAGATGGCACAGGAACCCAAGCCATGGGAATTCCGTACAAAGAAGGCCTGGCAGCGCCTGTTCATAATGATTGGCGGTGTCATGTTCAACCTGATTCTTGCCTTCTTCATCTATTCAATGGTACTGTTCAAGTGGGGTGACAGCTATATTCCTGCACAGGGTCTCAGCCATGGCATGGAGTTCAATGAGCATGCCGAATCAATCGGCTTCCGTGACGGTGACGTTATTGTGAGGACCGATAATGACCCGGTTGTCTCTTTTGATTCTGACATGTACCGCCAGATAGCAAAGGCCAGCCAGGTAACTGTGCTCCGCAACGGAAAGGAGGTTGTACTGGATATGCCTGAGGAACTCTCGCTGTTTGATTTCGCACGCGAGACTCCGTTTGTGTCAATACTCAGCCCAATGACTGTTGACAGCGTGCTGTCCGATGGCGCCGCAGTGCAGGCCGGCATTGCTGCAGGTGATACCATTCTCTGCGTGAACGGTCAGGTATCGGCCACATGGGTTAAGTTCCAGACCATTCTGGGTGACATGAGGGAGAGGGCCGGGAACAGCTACGTAAGCCGTGACCTTGAACTGGTGCTTGGACGCGCCGGTGGCCGCGATACAGTCAAGGTAACAGCCAGCCAGGAGTTTACCATTGGAATTGTCCACTATTCTGATGAATATGCACCCGAATACCTGGAGTATACATTCCTTTCATCAATACCTGCCGGCATAGCTTACGGATGGAATACGCTTAAGGGTTATGTCAGCGATTTCAGGTATGTGTTCACCAAGGAGGGAGCCAAGAGCCTGGGCGGATTCGGAACCATTGGAAGCATATTCCCCGAGAAGTGGAACTGGCATGCTTTCTGGCTTATGACCGCATTCCTTTCAATCATCCTGGCATTTATGAACATTCTGCCTATCCCCGCACTTGACGGCGGATATGTGCTGTTCCTCCTGGTCGAGGTGATTACGGGCAAGAAGCCGGGCGACAAGTTCCTTGAGGTGGCCAATACCGTGGGCATGGTCATACTTCTGGGACTGCTCCTGTTGTCTAACATGAATGACGTACTGAGGCTGTTTCATATAATCTGACTTTGATATGGGCACTGAGAGAGAAAATTTCAAGAACAGGCTGGGCGTGCTCTTTGCCATGGCCGGTTCAGCTATCGGGCTGGGCAATATATGGCGTTTCCCATATGTTACGGCGCAGAATGGTGGAGCAGCCTTCATTCTGGTTTACCTGATTCTGATGACTCTCATTTGCCTGCCGGTCCTCATATCGGAAACGCTGCTGGGAAGGCGCAGCGCATCGAATGCCATAAGCGCATACGGCAAGCTGGTACCCGAAGCCGGCAAGGCGTGGGGCAAGATTGGCTATTTCGGCGTGATGGCAGCCATGTGTGTGCTCTCATTCTACTGCGTGGTGGGCGGCTGGTCAGTCCGATACCTGATTGATGCCGTTACATTCCAGATAACATCATTCGATGGTAATTATGCCGAAAGGTTCGGCTCATACATAGGCTCTCCGCTGCCTCCTGTTCTCTACGCCATGTCTTTCCTGGCCATAACTGGAGCGGTGATTGTCATGGGCGTAAAGAATGGCATAGAACGCATGTCCAAGATAATGATGAGCGTGCTTCTTGTAATTATCGTGCTGGTGGCCATAAGGTCAATGACTCTTCCAGGTGCCATGGAAGGCGTGAAGTACATGCTGGTTCCTGATTTCTCCAAGATTGACGGAAATGTGGTTCTGGCAGCATTGGGACAGGCCTTCTTTTCAATGAGCATAGGCTGTGGTACCATTCTTACATATGGTTCGTACGTGAAGAAGAGCGAGAACCTGGTGACAACTTCAATTCTTACCAGTGCCATGGATGTGCTGTTTGCAATCATTGCCGGACTTGCCATAATTCCGGCCGTATTTGCCATTGCCTCGATGAATGGCTATGAACCTGTGGTCGATGCTGGTCCAAGCCTGGTTTACATTACCCTGCCGGGCGTGTTCAAGGCCATGCCTATGGGAGCTGTCTTTGCCATACTGTTCTTCCTGGCACTTCTGCTTGCAGCAGTCACTTCATCAATATCAATGATGGAATCAATGGTGGCTTTCCTTACCGAAGAGTTCAGAATGAAGAGAAGCGTATCAGTCATTCTGTGCATAGTGCTGTGCGGCACTGTGGGCTGTTTCTGCTCGCTGTCGCAGGGCGCAATGGCCAACCTGAAACTGTTCGGTCTGAACATATTTGACTTCTTTGACTACATATCATCAAACATACTGATGGTATGCGGCGGATTCTTCATGATGATATTTGCCGGATGGCGCATGAAAAAGAGTGACTACATGGACGAACTGACCAACGGAGGAACTCTCCATATTCCGGCATGGTTTGCGCGTACCCTGTACTTCCTGGTCCGTTATCTGGCACCGTTAGGCATACTGGCAATATTCCTGGCAAACCTTCTGCTGTGAGAAATCTGTGAGAAAGGCTGTGGCAGCGCTGTGAGAACGGTTACTCCTGACCGGATTCCTCTTGCATCTTGGACATTATGAACTTGACCTTGCGTGCAGCCTCATCGCGCATGGACTGATGCTCGGCTATAGTCTTGAGAACCTGTGAAAGGTCATACAGCTGGGCTATGGCCTTGCGGTCTTTCTGCGTGAGGGTCACCGCAGTGCCCTTGCCGTTCTGGCCAATTGCCTGCAGTTTTATCTCCTTGTCGCGGTTCAGTGCAATGAATGCGGCTACGCCTCCGTCCTGACCGTCCTTGAGATTGCATTTTTCATAGCATACGCCCAGGTCCTTGTATTCATAAACGTCATCCGTTACTGGTGACTGTGCGTAGGTATCACCGACCGAAACCTTTATGCTGCCGTGGTGAATGTTGCTTGCCCCGCGCCATGTGGATATGAGGGTAAGCTTGCCTGACACCTCTTCGACCTGTGCGCGCAGATAGCATCGGTCTGCATTGTTTTCAGGAGACTGTGATTCGACAACCCAGTTGCCCAGGTCCTGGTATTCTTCGTTCTTTTCAAGCTTGAAGGGGGTGAGTATGGCCTGAAGTCCTGACCTTAATGTGGAAAGCACGGAATCTTCATACTCAATTGTGCGCGACTGTTCCGCCAATTCAACCTGCTGCATTAGCTTTATGGCATCTTTCCTGGTTTCAAATGCCTTTGGGTAGACTATGCGTATGCTGTCAATCATCTGCTTTGCCAGCGTATAGTCCTTGTGGGTCAGCGCCATTTGTGCATTGACATAGAATTGGCGTGCCTTGTATTCCTGGTCCTCCTTGCATGATACTGAAACGGCAAGTACGGCAGCCAGTGCCAGTGAAAGGAATAGTATGCTCTTTTTCATAATTGCGGTCTGTTTGTTGTGTTGATGGGGCAAAAGTACTCTTTTTGTCACACATCGGGCTGAAATATTTGATTACTTTTGCATTTTGTATACCATTAGATTATTCAGACAGTGAAAATATACAGTGACAGTGAGTTGGCCAGGTTGCTTGACCGTAAGGAATTCAGGCTGCTATCAATGACAGCCGACAGTCTGGGCATGGAGTGCTATGTTGTGGGCGGTTACGTGCGTGACCTGTTCCTGGAGCGCCCCAGCAAGGATATCGATGTCGTGGTCGTGGGCAGCGGGCTGGAGATGGCCAAGGCCTTTGGACGTGCTCTTGGAAAAGGGGCACACGTAAGTCTCTTCAAGAACTTTGGAACTGCCCAGGTCAAGAAGGGTTCACTTGAGGTTGAGTTCGTGGGTGCCCGCAAGGAGTCATACCACAGGGACTCACGCAAGCCTATAGTTGAGGACGGAACGCTTCAGGATGACCAGAATCGCCGTGACTTTACCATCAATGCCATGGCAATCTGCCTGAATTCAGAACGCTTTGGCGAACTGGTTGACCCGTTCGGAGGCATAGAGGACCTGCAGGACAGGCTCATCAGGACTCCGCTTGACCCTGACATTACCTTCAGCGATGATCCGCTGAGAATGATGCGGTGCATCAGGTTTGCCACACAGCTGAATTTCTACATTGATGACGTGACTTTTGAGTCACTTGAAAGGAACCGTGAGCGCATATCAATAATTTCAAGGGAGAGAATTGCCGATGAGCTCAACAAGATTCTCCTGTCACCTGTTCCGTCCAAAGGATTCATTGACCTGGACAGGTGCGGGCTGCTGCCATTGATTTTTCCGGAACTGTCAGCGCTTCAGGGCGTTGAGACCGTGAACGGCCGTGGCCATAAGGATGTGTTCCTGCATACGCTTGAGGTCCTTGACAATGTAGCCCGTGGCAGCAATGACCTGTGGCTCAGGTGGGCTGCGCTGCTGCACGACATAGCCAAGCCGCGCACCAAGAAATGGGAACCTTCACACGGCTGGACATTCTACAATCACAACTTCATAGGCGAGAAAATGATTCCCTCAATCTTTGAGAAGATGAAACTGCCCAAGAATGAGAAGATGAAGTTTGTCCAGAAGATGGTGGGACTTCACATGCGCCCTATTGCAATTGTCGATGACGAGGTGACCGATTCGGCAGTCCGCCGCCTTCTCTTTGATGCAGGTGATGATATAGACAGCCTGATGCTGTTGTGTGAGGCCGATATAACGTCAAAGAATGAGCAGAAGAAACTGCGGCTTCTTGACAATTTCAAGGTGGTGCGCCAGAAACTGAAGGACCTGGAAGAGCGTGACAGGATAAGGAATTTCCAGCCGCCTGTAGACGGAACCATGATTATGGAGATGTTCGGACTGGAACCGACAGCCATAGTGGGGGTGCTGAAGAGCGCGCTCAAGGATGCCGTCCTTGACGGAATCATTCCCAACGAATATGCCCCCGCTGTCAATTTCATAATTGAGGAGGGAAAGAAGCACGGCCTGGAGCTCAAGTCCATGCCGGGGGAAAAACAATAATAATGCAGTATACCATATGAGAAGAGACCTGTTTTATGTTGCGGCACTGGCACTGGCCATGCAACTTGGATCATGCGTGAATACACCGCAGTTCGGCAAATCTCCAGTTGAAAAGGTTGTCAGGGCCATGACAATTGAAGAGAAGGCGAATCTTCTCATGGGTGAAACCGAGGGATTGGTACAGACCTATGCAATTCCCCGGTTAGGCATACCGTCAGTCAGCATGGTCAGCATGGTCAGTACCGGCATTCCGGTTAATGACCGCTTGCTTTCGCAGACATGGAATCCGGAACTGGTACAGGAGATGGGTACCGACGTTGCATGTGAAGTCCTGTCCAAAGGGTATGACTGCATACTGCTGCCCTCCTTCTCTTCATCAGAAATGCCGTTCCTTTCAGGCATGCTGACAGCATCATTTGCCAGTGGCATAAGGAATGCAGGAACCGGCACGGCGCTGGCTCTCGATGCTGGACTGGAAAACACCGGAATGGATATAGTCGCAAAGGAACAGCAGCACTGGGCAGTAGTTGTAAATGACACAATAGTTCCGTCAGAATGGGAATTCGAGGGGGTAGTGGTGTCGTTGTGCTCAAGTTCCGATGAGGACCTTCAGCCTGGAATAGACATACTCATTCCCGGCATGCAGCCAGCCCGTGACCGCCTGATTATGTCGCTTGAAAAGGGAACTGTCAGCGTATCGGAAGTGAACAAGAGGATTATCCGTATTCTGGCCATGGTGGAGAAGAGCATTCAGAAACCTGTGGTGCAGGATTATCATGCGAACACAGTCCTGTACAATACCGTTGAGTCAGAAGGCATGGTACTGCTGAAGAACGACGGTGTACTGCCGCTCTCGCCGGACGTAAGGAAGGTGGCACTGTACGGCGTAAGCTCATACAATACGGTTATGAAGGGAGGCACTGACGGCATAAGCATTGAAAAGGGACTTGAAAGCCTTGGATACAAGATTGACCCGGCGGTAGCATCGCAATACAGGCAATACGCAAGTAGCAACAGCGGTCATGTCCAGCCGGAATCGCTGGCAAGGCAACCGTTCCGTTACAGGGCCGATGCCATTGTCGATGATGTTGCAATCATAACGATAGGACGTGACAATGCAGACCTGAACCTTGTGTCCTCAGAGCAGGAACTCTTGAAGGATGTGTGTGAATCATTCCATGCAAAAGGCAAGAAGGTAGTGCTGGTTCTCAATACCCTGGCTCCAGTCCGTTCCGGCAACTGGACTGCATATCCCGATGCCATACTGCTGGCTGGAATTCCTGGAACAGATGCCGGCACCATAATAACCGCCATTCTTTCCGGCAGGGTCAATCCGTCAGGAAAACTGATTGATGCCGATACGTCATTTCCGTTCGGATTCGGTCTGAGCTATACGTCATTCCAGTACTCCAATGCATCGGCCGTTCATGAAAACGGCAAGATAACCATGTCGGTGACAGTGACCAACACAGGCAAAGCATTGGGCAAGGATATAGTTCAGGTCTATGTAGAACCTTCTTCGAAAGGACGCCCGGCACAACACAGGGAACTGCGTACTTTTGCCAAGACCAAACTGCTTCAGCCAGGAGAAAGCCAGACCCTTTCATTTGACCTGTATGATTACTACCTGCCCTCAGCGACAGGTGAACTGACAATATATTTCTCAGCATGTTCTGATGATTTAAGTTGCAGCGTACCTGTGACGCTGTAAAACTCTATCTGAAAAACAAGGAGAGTGGCGGAATATCGATCCGGATATGGAATAAGGCAAGTCCCATTAACGAAAAAGAGCAACCTGAACGGCTGCTCTTTATTGTTGGTGATATATGATTGCAGGTTTATACCAGGTGGGCAACCAGGTCATCACGGTCTCCGTACAGATAGTCAATGACCGGGATTTCAATCATGGTGTAGCAGCCTGGCTGCTGAAGCATGGCTGCGCGTGCGCTGGCAACGAGAATCTGGCCGGTCAGGGCAGGATTGTTTATCTTCATGTTGAATTCAAAGAGCTGGTTCTGGGTCTTGCCTGATACGCCCTTGCGGGTAAGGTTTACGCCATGTCCCATATCCTTGAGTTCATCAACTGAAGTAACCTGCATGACATGGGTTTCGTCATTTACGAAATATGGATCAGCCTTGATGGCAGCTGCAACATCAGCGAATTTGTAACCGTCGCAAATTTCAACATATACCATACGGCGGTGAATGCCGGTGCCAACAGGAATTGTCATTGAAAGTGCTGCCTGTACTCCTGGGATTGCCTTGACTGCAACGGTGTGTCCCATTGACATGCCAGGGCCGAAGTTTGTATAGCTGATACCCTTTGGAGCCATGAACTGGAGCATGGCGCGAACGATTGAATCAGAACCTGGATCCCAGCCGGCTGATATTACAGCCACCTTTCCGGTCTCCTTGGCAATGGCGCTAAGACGCTTGCGGGTCTCAGGGATGAGCGTGTGTATGTCAAAACTGTCAACGGTGTTGATTCCTGCCTTCATCATTTCGGTTGCATATTCCTCACACTTGCGGCTTGGAACTGCCAGAATAGCTACGTCGGGCTTTTCAATCTTGGAAATATTGTCAACAACTGGATAGTCTGCGAGTTCTGCGGGGCGGTTGGCATCGCCATTGCGGCGTACTATGCCCACAACTTCGAAATCAGGTGCTGTCTGGAGTGCTTCCAGTACATAGCGGCCTATGTTTCCATAGCCGATGATTGCTGCTTTGATTTTCTTCATAGTCATGTGTGTATTTTCATTTTGGTGCAAAAATATCAAAAAATGAGATTTTCGGATACGTTTTAATGCAATAATCTTGCGTGCGCTGCGTTATAGAGGTATATAACAGGAGAAAAATGATAGAATTCGTACAGGGAACCGTAGAGGAACTTACTCCCACGCAGGCTGTGATACTGACAAGGGGAGGTGTTGGATACATGATGGGTATTTCGCTCTATACCTATTCTGCGCTGCAGAAGATGGGCTCTGAAGAGGTTGTGCGCCTTTATGCAAGTGAGTCAATCCGTGAGGATGCGTATAATCTTTTCGGATTCATAGACAGACAGGAGAGGGAACTTTTCCTGCTGCTGACATCGGTGCCCGGTATTGGAGGTGCATCGGCCCGCATGATTCTGTCATCATTCTCACCGAATGAACTTGTCGAGATTGTCAGCACCGGAAATGAATCTATGCTGAAGAAGGTCAAGGGCATAGGACTGAAGACCGCGCAGAGGATTATTGTGGACCTGCATGACAAGATTGCCAAGGGCGTTGCCGAGAACAGCGCACAGGGCGTGTCAATGCAACAGGGCCTGCAGGCTGGAAAGGTTGCCGAAGAGTCAGTGACGGCGCTGACTACCCTGGGATTCCAGATGGCAGCCTCTCAAAAGGCGGTTGCTGCCATTCTGAAGGAGAATGCGTCACTGAGTGTGGAACAGGTAATCAGGGAGGCTCTGAAAAGAATCTGACAGGTTTGGGTATGCAGGTGTCTGGAGTGCGTTTGAATGTAAGGCTGATGCCAATGGTCGTGAGACTGTTGGCATATGCTCTCTTATTGGGGGTGACTGCCAGCGCAGGTGCACAGGATGCCGGATTGCCGGACAATTATGCCGGAGTGACGCTGAAACAGCCTGATAATCTGACGGAATCGGTAGAGTATGACGCGGCTGACAATGTCTTCAGGGTTGGCATGAAGCTGGGGGACAGCTATATTGACGTTCCCCAGGTAATGACTCCTGAAGAGTATAACCGCATGACTTTCAGGAAGGCCATGCAGGATTATTTCCGTGAGAAGTATCAGCAGGAGGTCCAGACTGGGGGAGAGAACCGTTTCGATTTTACTGACCTCAGGTTTGACCTGGGACCTGCCGAGAAGATTTTCGGCCCCGGGGGCGTGCAGGTAAAGACAAGCGGTTCGGCTACCGTAAAGTTCGGCTATACCCACAACAATGTGGAGAATCCGTCACTGTCTGTGCAGAACAGGCGGACTGGCGGATTTGATTTTGACGAGCAGATTAACTTGAATGTCAACGCCAAGGTTGGCGACAAGGTTAACCTGAACATGAACTATAATACCGAAGCCACATGGACGGCCGATACCAAGAAGATAAAGCTGCGCTATGAGGGCAAGGATGATGAGATAGTGCGCCTGCTGGAGGCCGGCAACGTGTCATTCCCGACCAACTCTTCACTGATAAGCGGCGCTACATCGCTGTTTGGCGTGCGTTCTGACCTTCAGTTCGGAAAACTGACCCTGCAGATGGTTCTCTCGCAGAAGGAGTCGACATCGACCTCGGTGAGTTCGAGGGGTGGTGACCAGCTGACAGACTTTGAGATTGATGCCAGTGACTATGACGAGAACAGGCACTTTTTCCTGGCCCATTATTTCCGCGACAACTTTGACAGGAGCATGTCCATGTTGCCTACGGTGCTGTCGGGCATAAGGATTACCCGCATTGAACTGTGGGTGACCAACAAGAGAAGCAATTATGACGATCCCCGCAATATTGTGGCATTTTCAGATCTCGGTGAGGCGAATGCATGGAACAGCATGTGGAGCACTTTGGAGGGACCGGTTCCGTCGAATGGGGCCAACAACCTGTACTCCAGCATGAATGGCTCATATTCACAGATACGTGACCTGGACCAGGTGGCTGTCACGCTTGGACCTGTCCTGACGGGCGGTACCGATTACGAGAAGATTTCAAATGCAAGGAAACTCAAGGAGAATGAGTATACTCTGAATGCTGACCTGGGTTTCATTTCGCTGAGGACGGCCCTGACTGCCGATGAGGTTCTTGCCGTGGCCTTTGAGTTTACATATAACGGCAAGAGCTATCAGGTGGGTGAGTTTGCATCGGACCTCACTGATTCGGGCGAGTCACTCTTCGTGAAGTTGCTCAAGTCAAATTCAAATGTGCCGGGCAGTCCAACCTGGGACCTTATGATGAAGAATGTCTATTCCATTACAACCGGCAACATAAACAGTTCGAAATTCAAGCTGAACATATGCTATGCCAGTGACAGTACCGGAAGCCGCCTGACATACCTGCCTGAGCAGTCCCTGAAGAGCGTTCCGTTGCTCCGTCTGCTTGGCCTGGACCGCCTGGACGATAATCAGGGACGCCATTCGAACGGCAAGTTTGACTTCATTGAGGGGTATACGGTGCTGGCCCAGAGCGGAAAGATAATTTTCCCGGTGGTTGAGCCTTTCGGCAGTTCGCTGCGTGAGGCCATAGGTGATGATGCCGTGGCTGAAAAGTACCTGTTCCAGGAGCTTTATGATTCGACCCGGGTGGTGGCGGGCAGGATAGCTGAAAAGGACAAGTTCGTGCTGACCGGTGAGTATTCGGGGTCGGGCGGCAATGTAATTCAGCTAGGAGCCGGCAACATACCGAGAGGGTCGGTGATTGTGACTGCCGGTGGCGTGACTCTGGTTGAGAACAGTGACTACCGCGTGGATTACAGCAGCGGAACGGTGACAATTATCAACCAGAGCATAATTGATGCCGGTACAAGCGTGAATGTCCAGACCGAGAGCAATACCACTTACGGCATGCAACGCAAGACCATGGCAGGCGTGAACTGGGCCTATGATTTCAGCAATGACCTGCAGCTGGGCGGTACCCTGATGCACCTCAATGAGAAGCCTCTGACCAGCAAGGTGGTAATGGGTGACGAACCTTTGGTAAACACCATGTATGGACTTAACCTGAACTGGAAGCATGACAGCCAGGGACTGACCAACCTGATAGACAAGCTGCCATTCGTGAATGCTACGGCTCCGTCGAATATTGTAATGAAGGCCGAGATGGCCAGGCTGAATTCTTCGGTATCAGACAGGGTACAGGGCAGTGCATCATACATTGATGACTTTGAAGAGGCTGAGAGCGGCATAAACATTGCCCAGCCTTCGGCCTGGAGCCTTGCTTCAGTTCCAACCGGAATGCGAGGGGCCGGATTGAGCGGCAATGTGGAATCGGGCTACTACAGGGCACTTATAAACTGGTTTACCATAGACCCGCTGTTCACCCGCAGGAATTCGTCGCTGACACCGTCGCACCTTAAGAGTGACCTTGACCAGCTGTCGGACCACTATGTCAGGGAGATATACGAACGTGAGCTTTACCCGAACAAGGAGACGGTGTCAAGTGAGTCAACAACGCTTCAGGTGCTGAACCTGGCCTACTATCCGGAAGAGAGGGGCCCTTATAACCTGAATCCGAACCTTGACTATGACGGACACCTGAGTAATCCGGAACAGAACTGGGGCGGCATAATGCGCAAGATTAACCAGACCGATTTCGAGGCTTCGAACATTGAGTACATCGAGTTCTGGATGCTTGACCCGTTTATCAAGAATCCGTCTTCAACGGGCGGTTCGCTGTTCATAAACCTGGGTGAGGTATCGGAAGACGTGCTTGCCGACGGAAAGAAATTCTTTGAGAACGGATTGCCTGTCGATGGCGATCCTGCCGGATATGAGACAACCGTATGGGGCAAGGTTCCGACTGAAAAGAGCCTGGTCTATGCCTTTGACAACAACAATGCCGAAAGCAGGGCGCTGCAGGATGTGGGCCTGAACGGACTGAGTTCTGAAGAGGAGAGGACATGGCCTGCCTATGAAAGTTACCTGAATGCAATCAGCAGCAGGGTTTCACCGACAGTTTACCAGGCTATTTATGATGACCCCGCAGGTGATTCGTATCATTACTACAGGGGCAGTGACTATGATGAGGTAAGGATGCCGGTTCTGGACCGATACCGCAAGTTCAACGGAACTGAGGGCAATTCTCCGAATTCATCGGGCCAGAGAGACAGTTATGACCAGTCTTCAAGGACGACTCCCGATGTTGAAGATGCAAACGGTGACTTTACGCTCGATGAATATGAGAAGTTCTTCCAGTATGAGGTTTCGCTCAGGCCGCAGGATTTGGCAGTGGGCAGGAATTTCATTGCCGACAAGCGCGAAGTCAGGGTAAAGTTGAGGAACGGCAATACCGAGGCTGTAAACTGGTATCTGTTCAGGATTCCTCTTTCAGAATACCAGAAGGCTGTCGGTTCCATACGTGATTTCAGTTCCATAAGATTCATGAGAATGTACCTGACGGGTTTCCGTGAGGAGGTCCATGTCAGGTTTGGAACCCTGGAGCTGATGACCAGCCAATGGAGAAATTACGAGCAGCCAATTGCCGGATGGCAGGACCGCAAGGCACAGCTGTCAGGCCTGTTTACGGCTGCATCGGTCAATATTGAGGAGAACGGTGACCGCCAGCCCGTGAACTATGTGATGCCTCCGGGCATTACCAGGATTCTTGATCCGAACCAGGCCCAGCTTATTCAGGACAATGAGCAGGCCATGAGCCTGAAGGTTACTGACCTTGGTGCCGGTGATGCGCGTGCCATCTACAAGAAGGTAGCGCTTGACCTGAGAAAGTACGAGCGCATACAGATGTTCGCCCATGCCGAGGCTCCGGTTTCAGCCGATAACGTGAATGACGGTGATTTCTCAGTCTTTGTCAGGATTGGATCGGACTACACGGCCAACTATTATGAGTATGAGATTCCGCTGAAGGTTACCGGACACGGGTTCTACAGCAGCAGCGAACTGGACAGGGCAATAGTATGGCCGGAAGAAAACATGCTTGATATAGAATTTGAGGTGCTGACGGCCGTGAAGGAGCACAGGAACCGCGAACGCAATGCAGGAAATACCAACATGTCAAGGATATACAGCGAGTATGACCCTGCAAAGCCTGCAAACAGGATCAGCGTGGTGGGCAACCCGTCCGTAGGAAATGTCAAGGCAGTCATGATTGGCGTAAGGAACAATTCGCTGACGGCCAAGTCGGCCGAAGTCTGGGTGAACGAACTCAGGCTAGTAGGCTTTGAGAGTCACGGCGGAACAGCTGCCCAGGGTTCCATGACCATGCGCCTGTCCGATATTGGAACGGCTACTTTCAACGGCCAGTTCGAGACTGCCGGATTTGGCGGGCTTGAGGACAACATAGGAGACCGTAGCACGGACAACAGGTACAGGTATGCCATGACGACCAATTTCAACCTGGGAAGGTTCCTGCCGCAGAAGGCCAAGGTGTCAATACCTATTTATTATTCATATACCAAGGACAACGTATCGCCCCAGTACAGCCCGTATGACACTGACATGTATCTTGATGACGTGATTGACTCATATCCGGAGAAGCGCCAGAAAGATTCCATACGTTCCATCTCACAGGATGTCAGGGAGAGCCGCAATTTCAGCATATCGAACGCTTCGGTTGACCTGAGGAGCGACGTTCCCATGCCGTATGACCCGGCAAACTTCTCATTCAGCTACTCTGTATCGGAACTCGATAACCACAGCAGCACCATTGACTATGAGCATGACGAGAACTGGAAGGCTGCCGTGAACTATACCTATTCAACGTCATTCCCCGGCTGGAAGCCGTTTGCTTCAATTGAGTATCAGTCCAACTGGCTGAGAATACTCAAGGAGACCACCGTCAATTTCCTGCCCCAGAGTTTTGTTTTTGACACTGACCTGACCAGGTCATATCATGAACTGCAGGAGAGAGACCTGGAGGGAACTTCTGATGAGCCTATTCCAGTTACGTTCTCGCAGCAGTTCTACTGGAACCGTGACCTGACTGTCCGCTGGGACCTGTTCAGGGAACTTACCATGTCGTTCAATTCAAGGACCCGTGCCGAGATAGCCGAACCGTACGTGGTGGTGAACAAGGACCTGTACCCCAATGAGTATGAGTTCTGGAAGGATTCGGTCCGCACCAGCCTGAGGAACATGGGTTCGCCGCTTGACTATCAGCAGAATTTCCAGGCAAACTACAAGGTTCCGCTTTCCAAGCTGCCCATACTGAGCTGGACCGATGTGACCATGGGCTACAATGCCGGTTACACATGGAACCGCGGCATAAGGTATGAAGACGGCAGTTCTTTCGGAAACAACATAACCAGTAGGCGTGACATGACCCTAAACGGCAGGTTTGACCTGACTCAGCTGTACAATAAGTCGGACTACCTGAAATCAGTGAATGACAGGCATTCAGGAAGGAAGAAGCCCGATGCATCGCAAAAGCGCAATACCGTTTACCAGAGGGAGCATACACTGCTGCCCGATTCCGTATTCGTGATTTCGCACAACCTGGGTACATTCACGCCTAAGCTGACTGCCACGACCAAGGACGGCACTGAGGTGAAGCTCCGTTTCAGGAAGGTCGATGAGAACAGCATATCCATCAAGGTGAAAGATACGCTGACAGTCAAGTTGCGCCTGGTTCAGGATCCCGACAAGCCAGTCCGTACCAAGCAGCTGCATTTCGATGACTTTGTGCAGTTTGGAGTGCGCACGCTTATGGGTGTGAGGAATGTATCGTTCTCATACAGGGACAGCTACAACATGCTCCTGCCTGGTTTCCTGCCTTATTCCCAGATGATGGGACAGTCATCGGCCGGCTCAATGCTTGCGCCTGGAATTGACTTCGCATTCGGAATGGTTGATGACGGATATCTCTACAAGGCAAAGGCCAACGGATGGCTCCTGTCAAGTGATTCCGTTGTACAGAATGCCCAGACTACGCGTTCGCAGGATTTGCAGGTGAAGATTGTGGCAGAACCGTTTACCGATGTGAAGATTGACATAAATGCCAGCTGGACAAAGTCAGGAAACAACCAGATACAGTACGGGTTCAGCGGCATGCCTTCGACACGCAGCGGAAACTTTACCATGACCACCATGACGATTGGAAGTGCATTTGAGGTGAAGAATTCACGCAACGGATACCATTCGGCAAGCTATGACCGCTTCGTGAAGAACCTCGGCATAATATCGCAAAGGATAGAGAAAGAGTACCAGGGTGCCGTATATCCTGATGGAACGGCACTGGCAGGACAGCCGTACTCCGATGCCAACGGCGGGGTAAACCCATACTCTTCTGATGTTATGGTACCGGCATTCCTGGCGGCCTATACCGGACGTGATGCAAGCCGGAGCGACCTGGGCCTGTTCCCCGACATTCTCTCCATGCTGCCAAACTGGAACCTTACCTATACCGGCCTGGTCAAGATACCGTTCTTTGAGCACTATTTCAAGAATTTCAGCCTGAAGCATGCATACAGGAGCGTCTATTCAATAGGCAACTTCAATACGTTCAACAGTTACGTAGAGTATATGGGCGGGCGCGGATTCGTGACCGATGTTACAACCGGCATGCCTTCGCCAAGCAGCATGTACAACATAGGGTCGGTATCAATCAATGAGTCTTTTGCACCTCTTGCAGGTCTTGACATGACATTGAAGAATGGCATAAGCGGCCGTCTGGAGTACAGGAAGACACGCGTTCTCACCCTGAGTACAACTGCGGTACAGATTGTCGAAACCATGTCCGATGACATTACCCTGGGCGGAGGTTACAAGATTGTGGGCCTGAAACTGCTGGGCGCCGTTCCGGGGTCGGGAAGGAACAAGGTCAGCAATGACCTCAACATGAATCTTGACGTGTCATACAGGAATCAGAGCGCTGTATGCCGTGCCATACGCAACGGAAGCGTCCAGGCTACCAGTGGCAACAAGGCTATGAAGATGTCGCTTTCAGCCGACTACGTGTACAGCAAGATGGTTACGCTGAATGGGTATCTGGATTATCAGAGCAATTTCCCGATGGTTTCGACTACGGCATATCCTACATCGGCCTATGATCTGGGATTCTCAATCAAGTTCTCCCTGACAAGGTAGTCTCTTCAGAATAACAGGCCCAGTCCGAAGAAGAGCTTGTCTATGTTGCCGTAGCCCAGCGTGAAAATCAGTTCCGGGCAGAAACTGCCGCCATAACCGTTGTCATCATGACGTGCGCGGAATTTCTTGGCGCTGTACTGGCCGAACACGCGGTAACCGAACTTGAATCCCTTGATTCTTGTCTTGTAGTATTGGGTGCCGGTTTCGAAGACCGAATTGTCAAGCGCACGGCAGTTCTGGTAGCTTTCCTTCAGGCCACCGCCCAGCGATATTCCCAGCGCCATCCGCTCAAAGCGGTAGCCCAGGTCAAGATAGAGTGATATGGGCATGTATTCTCCCTCGTAGAGAACTTCGTTGGGCTTGTCATCCCACATTATCAGGTAGTACCTGTATCCGTCTTCGCCCAATATTGATGATTCCTCGCCGCGGGCCCTGTAACAGGGTTCCCAGCTCAGTGAGAGGCCGCTGAATGTATGGCCGGACATGGCCAGGTACTGAATGCCGAAGGACTGCTGCATGCCTACGGTAAATGACAGCGCGCTTGTACCGGCCTGTTCTTCGGGCTCGGTCAGTTCCCTTATGCTTATTTCATCGCTCTGGCTGAGTTCGTCATCAACGAATGTTCCCGAAACCAAGACATTGTCCTGAGCGGAGAACAGCACTCCGTACCCCCACTTGCGCTCCTCTTTCCATTCACCGGCATAATAGCTTCCGTCTTCGTACCTGAGAGTGCCCACGCCATCGAACCTGCCCTCTTTCCAGCTGCCGGAATAATAGGCTCCGCCGGCGTAGCTGTACTTGCCTTCGCCTTCGAACTGGTGGTTCCTGAACTCACCCTCGTACCTGTCTCCATCAGGGTATTCAAGTATTCCCGAGCCATCCCACAGGCCATCTTTCCAATATCCTTCGTAGACGGTGCTGTCGGCATAAATCATCTTGCCGAATCCGTTGAACAGCGAATCACAGACCTGGCCCATGTAGATTGAGCCGTCATCGAAACATATGGTATCGGACTGCAAGACATCCCCGTCATGGAGTGACTGGGCCCATACCGGTGCGGCCAGCAGGGGCAGGACAAAGGCCAATATGTAACGAATCTTGCTCATTATGGGACAAAGGTATGTAAAAAAGAGTATCTTTGTGGCAAACACACAGAATACTATGAGCGAAAAACAAAGTTTGGTTGAAGTGTTCCGCGGGGACTCTTTCAATGCAGAGATTATCAGGTCAAAGCTGGAATCTTTCGGAATAGGTGCCATGATACGCAACAATTCCATGAGTGCAGTCTTTTCGTCACTGACGCCGATTGTAGGCGATTATTGCGTGCTGGTAGCCGAGGAGAACCGTGAAGAGGCAATTAGACTGATAGAACAGGAACAATGAACATACCATCAAGAATAGCAGTCAAGGTTGGCAGTAACGTGCTGACCCGTCAGGACGGGCGTCTTGACATTACACGCATGGCTTCAATAGTTGAGCAGATTGCTGACCTGCACCACAGGGGCATTCAGGTGCTGCTCATATCATCGGGCGCGGTTGCATCGGGCCGCGGTGCATTGCCCATGATACAGGATGAGACCGTGACTGGCCGTCAGCTTTTTGCTGCCGTTGGACAGGCCAAGCTGATTGAGCACTACTACGACCTTTTTCAGGAATACGGAATTGTGGTAGGACAGATTCTGACTACCAGGGAAAATTTCGTGGTTGACGAACTGCTGGCCAACCAGAAGCGCTGCATAGGCGCCATGCTCGACAACGGAGTGGTACCGGTCATAAATGAAAATGACGCAGTTTCAATCAAGGAACTCATGTTTACCGACAATGATGAACTGTCCGGACTGATTGCCCGAATGATGGGGGCCGATATGCTGGTCATACTCTCCAATGTGGACGGACTTTATGACGGCAATCCATCGGAACCCGGCGCTCAGCTCATACGTGACGTGTGGTCCGATGACGACTACTCGGACTGCGTTTCACAGACAAAGTCGCAGTTTGGCCGCGGAGGCATGCTCACCAAGATGAAGACGGCGTGTGAGGTTGCAAGAGACGGCATTGAGGTGCGGCTCGCGAACGGACGCAAGTCAGATATACTGACAGGCGTGATTATGGATCCCGAACATACGCGATTTACCTGTTTCCACACACCAAGAAATAAATAATCCAATGATAGAAGATCTTCTCAGGGGAATGCGTGAGGCATCAGTAAGCCTGCTTTCCATTGATGACAACAAGATAAACGAAATACTTGAGAGCGTGGCCCAGGCCATGGTCAGCGAACAGGAATCCCTGCTCAGTGCCAATGCGCTGGACCTGGCTGCCATGGACAGCAGCAATCCCATGTATGACAGGCTGCTGCTGTCGGCTGAAAGAATTGCCGGCATAGCACAGGACATGAGAAAGGTTGCTGAACTGGAGTCACCTGTGGGCAAGCTCATAGACAGCCGCGTACGTCCCAACGGAATGGAAATCCGTCGCGTAAGGGTTCCATTCGGCGTAATCGGCGTGATTTATGAGGCCAGGCCAAACGTCAGCTTTGACCTTTTCTCACTCTGCCTGAAGTCCAGGAACACCTGCGTGCTCAAGGGCGGAAGTGACGCATATAATTCCAACAGGGCAATTGTTGACCTGCTGAAGCGTGAGCTTGAAAAGTGCGGCGTTGACCCGCGCGTAGTGGAACTGCTGCCGGCTGGCCGCGAGGCTGCAGCCGAACTCATGCACGCAGTAGGCCTGGTTGACGTGCTTATTCCGCGAGGCAGTGCCGGTTTGATAAAGGCGGTAAGACAGCAGTCCGAAGTGCCGGTAATCGAGACCGGTGCCGGTGTCTGCCACACATTCTTTGCAAGTGACGGTGACCTGAAGAAGGGAACCGATGTGATTGTCAATGCCAAGACACGCCGCGTAAGCGTATGCAACGCGCTTGACTCACTCGTAATTGATTCTTCAAGACTTGCTGACCTGAAGCACATCTGTGCACCAATGGCTGCCAAGAACGTAGTCATTGAGGCCGATGAACAGGCTTACGCAGCCCTTGACGGGAACTATCCTTCCGGCTTGCTGCAGCATGCAACCCAGGAGAGTTTCGGCAAGGAGTTCCTTGCACTGAGAATGTCGGTCAAGACTGTCGGCTCATTCCAGGAGGGACTGGAACACATACGCAGGTTTACATCACACCACAGCGAGTGCATCGTTACCGAGGATGCCCGCAAGGCTGAGATATTCCAGACAACCGTCGATGCCGCATGCGTCTACGTGAATGTATCGACCGCATTTACTGACGGCGGACAGTTCGGACTGGGCGCCGAGGTTGGAATAAGCACCCAGAAACTTCATGCCCGCGGTCCAATGGGACTTGAGGAACTGACCACTTACAAGTGGCTTATTAACGGAAACGGACAAACAAGAATATGAGACATTTTACCAACGTGAAAGATATGGGTGACCTGCATGTAGCCCTGCAGGAGGCCCTTGAGATAAAGAATGACAGGTTCAAGTATGTTGACCTGGGTAAGAACAAGACCCTTCTGATGGTCTTCTTCAACTCAAGCCTGAGAACCCGCCTGAGCACCCAGAAGGCTGCCATGAACCTGGGCATGAACGTGATTGTGCTTGACGTGAACCAGGGCGCCTGGAAACTTGAGACCGAGCGCGGCGTTATAATGGACGGCGACAAGTCAGAGCACCTGCTTGAGGCAGTTCCCGTGATGGGCTCATACTGTGACATAATAGGTGTACGCTCATTCGCCCACTTTGAGAACCGCGAAGATGACTACACCGAAAAGATACTGAACCAGTTCATCCAGTACAGCGGCCGTCCTGTATTTTCAATGGAGGCAGCTACCGGCCATCCGCTGCAGGCATTTGCCGACCTGATTACAATTGAGGAGCACAAGGAGACCAAGCGCCCAAAGGTGGTACTCACATGGGCACCGCATCCAAAGGCACTTCCGCAGGCTGTTCCTAATTCATTTGCCGACTGGATGAACGAGGCCGATGTCGATTTCGTAATTACGCATCCCCACGGCTATGAGCTTGACCCAAAGTTCGTGCGTGGAGCCAAGGTTGAATATGACCAGAAGAAGGCCTTTGAGGGAGCCGATTTCATATATGCCAAGAACTGGGCATGCCCGGGCGTAACATGCCCAGAGGACTACGGAAAGATTCTCAGCAAGGACATGTCATGGACAGTCGATGCCGAACACATGAGCTGGACCAACAATGCACAGTTCATGCACTGCCTGCCGGTACGCCGCAACATGATTGTTTCAGATGATGTAATAGAGAGCCCGCGTTCACTGGTAATCCCTGAGGCTGCAAACCGTGAGATTTCAGCAACGGTAGTACTGAAGAGAATTCTTGAGGGCCTGGCCTGATTTTATCTGCAAAGAACAAGTGAGCCTTTCACAGTCCAGCTGTGAAAGTCTCACTTGTATCAGTAGATGCTGTAAAGCGTCTTGTCGCTTGAGCCGTTGTTGTACCGGAAGAATACGGTATCGCCACTCTGAAGACCGTACCCACTGAGCGGTATTGACATGAATCCGTAGCGCGTGGTCCCTGTAGTGTTGCCGTTCGCGTTGTGGCTTATGCCCAGAGTAAGCGAACTCTTGCTGTCATAGTGGACCGATTCGATTGTATGGCTGGTCTTGCCATCCATCTTGATGCCGAAATAGAGATTCAGGAATCCTCCGCCTACATACAGGCTCTGTATGCCGACAGGGTCATTGCAGAACTCTCCTGGCAGCATGGCGCTCATTTTCCTGGCAGGCTGGGAGTATACGTAGTAGGCCGCATTGATCCTTGCAGTCTTGTTCTCCGAGAGAATGTAGTTGCAGACTATGCGGTATGCGGTGTCGGGTACCAGCTTGTTGGTGTCGCTGAGAACCATGTAACTGTCGCCACGGTCATTGGTGATGACTGAGATGGTTCCATCGGACTCGGTGTGGGCCATTACAAATTCGGTAACCGATGATTCTACCGGTTCTTCAACTTCTGCACATGAGAAAATGGAAAAGGCTGTCAATGACAGTATTGCAGCCATGATGCTTCTAGTCTTCTTGTTCATGATCAAATGGTGTTTTGTCGGTTAATAAGCGGGTTCGCATACATCTGGAGCATTTTCTCCCTGAGGAAATCAACATCGCGCTCCTTGAGCCTTATCTTTGAGATCTGGCGGTCTATGTAGGCGTTGAATTTCTCGAAATCGGCCTTCGTATAGTTCTCCGATACTCCGTCAGTCTTGCCCTGAAGCAGGTCCAGCGCAATATAGTTGCCAGGGAAGAACCTGTAGCCAAGGAAAATGTGCCTGTCTATTATTTCGGCAATCTGGTTGAGTATGACGTTCCTGGGCTGTGAGCCGTCAAGTGCCATAATCTCGTCATCAATCGGTTCCGACGCCTGGTAGTGTATGCGTCCCTTGTACCCCATGACGCCTATCTTCATGTTGTTCAGGTCACTCTGCTTGCTCTTTACATATGAAGGATTGTCGCGCTTCATCTGGAATTCCTCGGCCTTCAGGTAATCGCACGGGTCATACTCGTAACTGATTGAGAGCGGGGTAATGTGCAGTGATGCCAGGCTTTCCCTTACATCGCCCTCTTCGGCCATGGAGAGCATCTTGAGAACGCTCTTCTGGGTCCTGTCATTGGAATCCTTGGCACGTCCCTCGCGCTGTGCCATCCATATGCTGGTCTTCTTCTGCTTGATTGCAAAATGGATGTACTCTGACAGAAGCTGTGACGAATTCATGAGTTCCGATGCTGTTGCGCTGCGGTTGACGGTGAAACTCTTGTTGAGCTTGACCAGTTTCTCTATCCACGGCTTTATCATGAGATTGCTGCCAATGGCAATCTCAACCGTCGGGCGGTGAATCTTCCTGTAGAGCTGGTAGTCAAGAATGGCTGGGTCCATTATGATATCCCTGTGGTTCGATATGAACAGCAGGTTCTCCGGCTTCTTCCTGATGGCGCTGTAGTCGCATGTCACACCATCGGCCATTGTCCTGAAAATACGGTTCATGAACGGTACGACCATGGCTCTCTGCAATCCCATTACACTCCTGACGGGGAAAAGGTAGAGCTTGATAAGCCACAGTGGAACCTTTCGGGTGACACGTGGAAGTACATTCTTCTGGAAATCTGGGTCGTTTAGTATGAACTTGATGGCATCATGTACCTCCGAGTCATACAACGGACGCATTTCTTCGAATTTTTCAGGCGTTTTTATCATATTGTCGTTCGTGGTCAGTTAGAAACTGTCTTCAATGATATCGGTAAGAACCTGCAGGAGGTCAAGTCCTGCAGACCTTACCTGCTGGGGTATGAAACTGGTTTCAGTCATGCCCGGCGTAGTGTTGACTTCAAGAAGGTTTATCTTGCCGTCTTCGGTTATGATATAGTCATTGCGGATAATTCCATGGCAGTCCAAAATGTCATAAATCCTGGCTGTGAGTGACTGTATGCGGTCTCTCAGCTCATCGGGAATGCGTGCCGGGGTAATCTCTTCCACCATGCCGTTGTACTTGGCATCGTAGTCAAAGAATTCGGTCTTGGGAACAACTTCGGTAACCGGCAGCCTTACTTCGCCCTTCTTGGTCCTGAAGTATCCGTTGGTCACTTCGAGTCCCTTCATGAATGATTCAATCATAATGTCGGGATTCTCCTTGAAGGCCTCTTCGAGGGCGTGCTCAATCTGGCCCTTGTCTGATACCTTGGTGGTACCGAAACTTGAACCGCCGTCAGTAGGCTTTATGAAGCATGGCAGTCCAATGGTGCTGACAATCTGGTCAGGGTCAATCTTGTCAATTCCGCGGCGTATGCGCATTGATTCCGATACGTTCACGCCGAAACTCTTCAGCAGCTTGTTCAGCATGTACTTGTTGAACGTGAGGGCCGATGGCAGTACGTCACATGTTGAGAATGGTATGCGCATGAGCCTGAGATAACCCTCGAGCAGGCCGTTTTCGCCCGGTGTGCCGTGTATTATGATGAATGCATAGCAGAATTGTTTTGTTTCTCCTGCTGCATTGGTGAAGCTGAATGTGTTGCGGTCAACGTCATACAGGCTGCCGTCGGCCTGAGCCTTCCATTCAAGTCCCTTGATCTCAACGATATATGGATCAAACAGGTTCCTGTCTATGTGAGCAATCACGGTAGCCGCACTTCTCAGCGATACGTCATGTTCACTGGAGTCGCCACCTGCTACAATTGCAATTGTCTTTTTCATATTATTTGTTTGCTAAACTGTTCATGTTTTTGTCTTGCCTGTTCACATGCCCTGGGCGAATTGCCTCCACATGCCGATTGCAGTTGACATGTCATCGGGTATTTCCGAATTGAAGAACATCTCTGCACCGGTTTCGGGGTGGACAAACCCAAGCGTCTTGGCGTGCAGTGCCTGTCGCGGGCATGCTGCGAATGCGCTCTGTACGAACTGGCGGTAGGTACTCTGGGTGGTACCCTTGAGAATCTGTTCGCCTCCGTACCGTACATCATTGAAGAGCGGATGTCCCAGATGCTTCATGTGCACCCTTATCTGGTGGGTCCTTCCGGTTTCAAGACGGCACTTGACGAGTGAAGTATAACCGAAGCGTTCCAGCACAGAGTAGTGGGTGACGGCATGCTTGCCCACTTCGGGGTCAAATGAGACCGTCATCTGCAGCCTGTCCTTGGGATTGCGTGTAATCTGGCTCTCTATGGTTCCTTCGGCCTGGTCGGGTATGCCCCAGACCAGTGCCTGGTATTCACGCTTGGTGGTCTTGTCAAAGAACTGCTTGCCCAACGATGTCTTGGCGTAGGGCTGCTTGGCTATGACGAGAAGTCCCGAAGTGTCCTTGTCAATCCTGTGGACCAGTCCCACCTGGGGGCTGTTGGGGTCATAATCCTTGTTGTCACGCAGGTGCCAGGCTATGGCATTGACCAGTGTTCCGTGGTAATTGCCGCAGCCGGGGTGGACAACCAGTCCGGCCGGCTTGTTTATGACCATGAGTGAATCATCTTCATATACCACGTCCAGCGGAATATCTTCAGGCGTGATGTCACTGCTGTAGCGCGGACGGTCCATCATGACCGTTATGACATCGAGTGGCTTTACCTTGTAGCTTGACTTGACAGGCTTGCCGTTGCACATTACCAGTCCGGCATCGGCGGCTTTCTGGATGCGGTTCCTGGAAGCTCTCTCCAGATGGTCAAACAGGAACTTGTCAACGCGGAGCATAGTCTGGCCGCGGTCAGCGACTACCCTGAAATGCTCAAACAGCTCGACTTCACCTGAGACGGGTTCCAGGTCATCAAGTGTCTCTTCAAGTTCTTCTTCAAGTTCCGTCATAGTCCGAAGAAATCAGTGTCAATGTTGGTTGTAGAATCTTGTGCTTCAATGTTTTCCTCAGGATTGCCGTTTCCTGCAACTATAGTAAGCGTTGCACCCTCGGGAATTTCCATTCCGGGCATGACCGGCTTTCCTTCATAGAGTACATCGTAAACCCAGTCAAGGTCTCCGTCAACATATTCGGTCTCGGCCAGCTTGAAACCTGCAGCGCGCAGTTTTGATTCTGCAGCCCTGAGCGAACTGTTGTCGGCAACATCAGGTATGCTGCGTGTGGGTTCCTTTCCCGTATTGATGGTAAGGTACACTATCCTGCCTTCCTTGACCAGCGCATGTGCGGCCGGTCTCTGCTCAATTATGCAGCCGGCGGTTATCTTGCGGTCAAACTTGTAGTCGCTGATTTCGTATTTGAGTCCGCTGGCTGCCAGCAGCGATGCGGCCTCTTCTTCAAACATGCCCGATATTTCAGGTACCTCAATGTATTGTCCGAAACGGGTATATGATTTCATCCATTTCAGGACTCCAACCAAGAGGAGTACTCCCAGCAATATCATGACGGCCAGGTTGATGATAAGTAAAATCAGTCCTCTCTTTCCCTGGTTTGCTTCTTTCTTTTCCTTCTTTTCTGCCATAAGTCAATATGTGTGTGCCGCCCGTTAGTGCACAGTCATTGCAAAGTTAGGCATTTTAAGCCAATATATTATTAAAATAAGGTGGTATATGCGGGATGGAAATAAAAAAACCGGCTGGGATGTCTCCCAACCGGCTATGGTTCTGCTTGCAGGAACCTGAAGGATTACTTCTTGGTTCCGCAGTATTCGTCAGAAACTGTCAGCTTCTTGCGACCCTTAGCTCTGCGTGAAGCAAGTACGCGGCGACCATTTGCGGTAGCCATTCTTTCACGGAAACCGTGCTTGTTCTTTCTCTTCCTGTTAGAAGGCTGGAATGTTCTTTTCATCGTTATTTATATTTTTTGTTCTTATTTTCGAGAATCGGAGGGCAAAGGTAGATTCTTTTTTCTGAATATGCAAACTCATGCTCTTTTTTTGCTGAAAGTTTTGCCGAATTCTTTCTATGCACTAATTTTGTAGTCAGAAACTTAGTTTAATTAATAATACAAGACATTTTTATGATTCTTTGTCAAGACATCAAAATCGGAACCTGCATCAACCTTGAGGGACAGCTGTACTTCTGTATTGATTTCCTCCACGTAAAGCCAGGAAAGGGCAATACTTTTGTCCGCACAAAGCTCAAGAACGTAGTAAACGGCCGAGTACTTGAACGTACATTCCAGATCGGCTTCAAACTCGAAGACGTACGCGTAGAGCGTCGCCCATACCAGTACCTGTATCAGGATGAGATGGGTTATGTTTTCATGAACCAGGAAGACTTTGAGCAGGTTACCCTTATCAAGGATGTTATCACAGGTGTTGATTATCTGAAGGAGGGTGAGATTGTTGAAGTTGTAACCAATGCAACTTCTGGTGAAATCCTCTTTGCAGAACTCCCAGTCAAGGTTGTTCTGAAGGTTACATACACTGAGCCGGGCCTGAAGGGTGATACAGCAACCAACACCACCAAGCCAGCTACAGTTGAAACCGGCTGTGAAGTTCGCGTTCCTCTGTTCATCAACGAAGGTGAACTGATAGAAATCGACACCCGCGACGGTTCATACCAGGGCAGAATCAAGGCTTGATAAGCTGATTTGTTACAGAGGCTGTCTGCTTACAGGTAGGGCAGCCTCTTTTTTTATATGAAATCTATGGAAAAACATGAAAAACTGACAATCAAGGACTGGGCTTTAGAAGACCGTCCAAGAGAGAAAATGGAAAGGATGGGTGCCAGGGCACTGTCAAATGCAGAGTTGCTGGCCATACTTATCCGAACCGGAAATACGGGTGAATCGGCTTTGGACCTGACCCGTAAGTTAATGGCTCAATGCCACAACAGCCTGACAGAACTTGGCCGCAAGGGGATTGATGAAATCTGCCAGGTCAGGGGAATAGGACCTGCCAAGGCTGTAACGCTTCTGGCCGCATGTGAGTTGGGGCGGCGCAGACGGGAGGAGGGAGAATCAAAGGTCACGAGGATTACATGTTCATCAGACGTCTATGATTATTTCTATCCCATACTTTCGGACCTTCAGGTGGAAGAATGTCATGTGCTCTTCCTGAACAACTCGGCAAAGGTGCTTGACAGCATGCGAATCAGCCAGGGTGGGCTGACGGGAACATCGGTTGACATACGGTGCGTGCTGAAAGAGGCCATTGGACATAGGGCTACGGCAATTGCACTGTGCCACAATCATCCGTCGGGCAATCTTGCGCCAAGCGTTCAGGATGAATTGCTGACCAAGTCTATGGCCGAAGCCTGCAAGACAGTGAATATTACATTCCTTGATCATGTAATCTTTACCGAAGCTGCATGCTACAGCTTTGCCGATCATGGAAAACTGAAATAGTATGAACGATAAACTTGAATTGGAGGAGCGCATCATTGATGTCCTCAAGACAGTGTTTGACCCGGAGATTCCGGTCAACGTATATGACCTTGGCCTGATATACAGGATTGATGTATCAGACAACCGCAATGTGGTGATTGACATGACCTTGACAGCGCCAGGCTGCTCAATGGCTGACTTCATCGTTGAGGATGTCAGGATGCGGGTCGAGGGAATTGACTGCGTAGAATCGGCAACCATAAACCTTGTGTTTGAACCCGAGTGGAACAAGGACATGATGACCGATGAGGCAAAACTTGAACTCGGACTGATCTGATCAATACGGCCAAATGGGAAAGGTCTATTTCATATCTGATGCTCATCTGGGCTCACTTGCCATTGAAGAGCGTGCCGCACAGGAAAAGAGACTGGTGCGTTTCCTTGATTCCATCAAGGCCGATGCCGAAGCAGTCTATATGCTGGGCGACATGTTCGATTTCTGGTATGAGTACCGCTATGTGGTGCCCAAGGGCTTTACCCGTTTCCTGGGTAAGATTTCTGAACTGACTGACCGTGGAATAGAGGTGCACTACCTGCTGGGCAATCACGATATGTGGATGTACGGATACCTGCAGCACGAGTGCGGGGTGGTACTCCATGAGGGCGCAGTGACTGTTGAGATGGGCGGCAGGAAATTTTTCCTGGCTCATGGCGACGGAATGGGTGACCCTGACAGAATGTTCCGTATTCTGCGCGGCATATTCCATAGCAAGCTGTGCCGTTTCCTGTTTTCACTGCTGCCTACTTGCTGGAGCATGAAATTCGGCCTTGGATGGGCCGGAAGCAGCATGGAGAAGCATAGGCTTGAAAATGGGGTGGATGGCTACAAGGGCGAGGATAAGGAATACCAGGTAGTCTTTGCCAAGGATTATCTGAAGTCTCACCCTGACATTGATTTCTTCATTATGGGTCACCGCCATATTGAACTGGACCTGATGCTTTCCCCGACAAGCCGCATGCTCATTCTGGGCGACTGGATATCACATTCCACATATGCCTGTTTTGACGGAGAGAGCCTGGTCATGGGTTCGTTTGAAGATTGACAGAATATGTTCCTTCCGGTATGATACAGAAAATGCGACCCTCGCAAGGGCCGCATTTCTCTTTGTTCCTGTCTGTCCGGGCTTACTTTGAGACAATGTCAAGAGTGTCACCGGCAATCATCAGTTCCTCATCGGTTGGCAGCACTACAACCTTGACCTTTGAGTCAGGTGTTGAGATAATGCCGTCCTTTCCGAACAGGATCTGCTTGTTTATCTCCTTGTCTATCTTGATTCCCAGGAATTCCATGTTCTCGCAAACTGCCTCGCGGATTTCATCGCGGTTCTCGCCAACGCCGCCAGTGAAGATAACTACATCGACACCGCCCATTGCAGCTGCGAATGCGCCGATGTACTTCTTGATCTTGTAGGCGTACATCTTCTTTGCGAGAATTGCCCTTTCGTTTCCTGCCTCTTCGGCAGCCGATACTTCACGCATGTCTGATGAAATGCCCGAAATGCCGGCAAGACCTGACTTCTTGTTGAGAAGGTTCATGGCACCTGTTGTGTCAAGTCCCTCTTTCTCCATGAGGAATGTCACTGCACCGGCATCAATGTCACCGCTACGTGTTCCCATCATGATGCCCTCCAGCGGAGTCAGACCCATAGTCGTGTCAACGCTCTTGCCGTCCTTGACAGCCGTGATTGAACCGCCGTTTCCAATGTGGCAGGTAATGATCTTTGATCCTTCCGGCTTCATGTTCAGGTAGTTCATGATTTCGCCTGATACGAATCGGTGTGAAGTTCCGTGGAAGCCGTAGCGGCGTATTCCGTACTTCTTGTAGAGTTCGTATGGTATGGCGTAGAGGTAAGCGTAGTCAGGCATTGTCTGGTGGAATGCTGTATCGAATACGCCAACCTGAGGTATGTTTGGCAGTACTGCCTTCACGGCGTTTACGCCCTTCAGGTTTGCAGGGTTGTGCAGTGGAGCCAGGTCATTGCACTTTTCAAATGCTGCAAGGACTTCGTCAGTGAGCAGTACGCTCTTGTTGAAACTTTCGCCACCATGTACCATTCTGTGGCCAACGGCATCGAGTTCGTCAAGTGACTTCAGGACTCCGTACTGGCTGCCTGTCAGTGTATCCAGAATGAACTGTACGCCGCAAGTGTGTTCTGGGATATCCTTTTCAATAATCTGCTTCTTGCCTTCTGAATCGGTCAGCTTCAGGAATGAGCCTGCCATGCCGATTTTCTCAATACCACCCTGTGCTATTACGTCGCGGGTTTCCATGTCGAACAGCTTGTACTTGATTGACGAGCTGCCGCAGTTCAGGACCAATATCTTCATTGTAATTATGTTTGTGTGGGTTATTTGCTCTTTGCTGCCATAGCCTGGTTGGCTGTGACTGCAATCATCTTGTATACGTCATCTACTGAACAGCCGCGTGAAAGGTCGTTGACCGGACGGGCTATGCCCTGAAGGATTGGGCCGATGGCCTCGGCATTGCCAAGTCGCTGAACCAGCTTGTATGCAATGTTGCCTGTCTCAAGGTTAGGGAATACCAGTACGTTGGCCTTGCCTGCGATTTCAGAACCCGGAGCCTTGCTGGCACCGACTGATGGGACGATGGCGGCATCGGACTGCAGTTCGCCGTCAATCTTGAGGTCTGGGGCAAGTTCCCTGGCCATTGAGAGGGCAGTGGTTACCTTGTCAACAACTTCGTGCTTTGCCGAACCCTTGGTAGAGAAGCTCAGGAGTGCAACACGTGGCTCTTCAAATCCGGCAACTGCCTTGGCTGTACCTGCGCTTGCTACTGCAATCTGGGCCAGCTGGGCTGAATCGGGAACAGGGGTAACTGCGCAGTCGGCAAATACCATGATTCCGTTTTCACCGTACTGAGGTGTCTTGGTCAGCATGATGAACGCACCTGAAACCACGCTGATGCCAGGGGCTGTCTTGATAATCTGGAGGGCTGGGCGGAGCACGTTGCCGGTGGTGTTGCGGGCACCTGCCAGCTGTCCGTCGGCATCGCCGTTCTTTATGATGAGGCATCCCAGGTAGAGTGGGTCTTCAACCTTCTTCCTGGCCTCTTCTATTGTCATGCCCTTTGACTTCCTGAGTTCGAAAAGAAGGTTTGCATACTCATCCTTTCTAGGGTTGTCCATAGGGTCAATGATTGTGGCCTTTGAAATGTTCTTCAGTCCAAGTTTGTCAGCCAGCTGGCTGATTTCCGATGGATTGCCAATGATTACAAGGTCAGCTACTCCGTCTGCAAGGACTCTGTCTGCTGCTGTCAGGGTGCGCTCTTCCGTACCTTCGGGCAGTACAATGCGCTGCCTGTTCTGCTGGGCACGCGCAATGATCTGTTCCATCAATTCCATATTGTATTCTATGTTTGTTTTTTCTTGTGGTGCGAATTTACAAATAATAGGTGGAATACCGGCAGAAGTGACGACGTGAAATTAAAAAAGCACTCTCAGGAAATTGTTTTGAAGTATAAGGCTATTCAAGAATCACTGGACAAAGGGCATTATCTTAGGATCCGAAAAACAGGCAAAGGAACTGCTCCTGAAATTGCTTGCGGCAAGGTAAAGCAGCCCAAGACCCGTATTCACCCTTCTTACATCAGGTTATAGTTACCTACCACGACAAGGGCCTCAGCAATACTCTCCACTCCCAGCTTCTTGAAGATGTGCATCTTATGGCTCTTGATGGTAGGTAATGTCAGATCCAGGGCTTTGGCTATCTCTTCA
>JAZQQQ010000056.1:0-170499 GCA_045629165.1 Bacteroidaceae bacterium | reverse complement strand
ATGAACTCCTCTTCCTTCTCACTCTCCACGTCCTTCTTCTTATGCAGGTCAAGCATGATGTTGACCGCATAGTAGATGGCGTAGCATACAGTGACTATCACCGCGAAAATCATAAAACCACTCATTGTTTATCTGTTGTCTGTTATACGCGCTTTAATGTGCAGGACACATGTGCCAGCATAAGGCCGGGACAAGTGCCAGCATCCGGACATTTTCTTTGCTGGATGCTGCTCAAATGAAATGCGAAAAATGATAGGTGGTGCACTCCTGGCAAGGTTTTTGCCTTAACATTGTATGGACAAACAGCGATAATGGTACTATGAATGGTACTATGAATGGTACTATGAAAGGGTGGAATTTCCGTTGTTTGATGGCGAGTGGTCAGAGTGGAGGATTTGGGCGGTTTCTGCCAGCATGGGAGAGGGAGAGTGTACAGCAGGTTGGCAGGAAGGAGAGGCATTGTTATTCTTGTTGGTTTGCTTGCTTTTCTTAACTAATTTTTGGATATTTGTGAACTCAAACATTGATTTTGAGCGAGATATGACAAATATAAATCTTACAAATAGCTTAATAGGGGGGGGTAAATTGCTGATATTCAGCAATTTAGGTTTAATCTATGCGCATTCTTTCCAATGGAAAGGGTGCGTTTTTTGTTTTTGATGGGCTAATAATGTCACACAATATGAAAGAAGTAAAAATTGAGATTGAAAAGAAGTTAGAGAATCTACTCGTCATTGGCAGCGGATTAAATCAAAATACTCAGGACATAGAACGATTCTTTGATTTTGTCGTCTCATGTCATAAGGAGAATTACCTTATGGAAAATATTTTGCATGTATATGTAAATCTAAGACTCATTGTACAAGAACTCAAAACCGTGGTATTTGTCAGAAAGTCTAAAGAGAGTATGTGTTGCTGTTTCACTTTTCTGTGAGGTAGCTTGAATAGTTCATCATTTGGGACTTAAGAGGTTAATGGTTACAAAGTTATAAATGTGCGGTTGACTGGCCAACTAACAATCAACTACTTTTTGCTTTTGGTATTCGTTTATGTACAATGAACAAATGGAAGAACTCATCAGTGCAGCATTGGCTGATGGAGTATTAACAGAGAAAGAGAGGCAAATTCTCTTTAAGAAAGCTCAATCAATGGGCATCGATCTCGACGAATTCGAGATGGTTTTGGACGCTCGTCTGGTAGAACTCCAGAAGGCAGAGAAGGAGAAAGTAGAGAAGTCTGCTCCTAAATCCACTAAGTATGGTGCTGTGCGCAAGTGCCCGGTTTGTGGTGCACTTGTATCTGCTCTCGCAGCTGTTTGTCCTGAGTGTGGTTATGAGTTCTCTGGGGTTGACGCAAACTTGTCTTCTCAAAAATTATCTGCGCTCATTGATGAAATTATTCAAGACGCATCAAGTCGCAAATCGGAACTTCAAGAAAGTGGGAAATTAAGCAATACTCCTATCAAAGGGGATATTTACACCCCAATGGAACGTGCTTTAGAAGAAATTGATTCAGATACTCGTAGGCGCATTGAGAATAGCATTAAAAATTTCTCTATACCTAATACTAAAAGCGATTTGTTTGAATTTACTATATCGCTTCAAACAAAAATAAATGATATTGAATATGGAGAAGAATATCTGGTCAAGTTAGAAGAGTGTATTACAAAAATAAAGTTATTATTCCCTAAAGATCCTATGTTTGTAAATATTATAGAAGCAAGGGAACAGAATAAAAAAGAATTATCTAAGAAAAAAATTAAACTATTACTTGTCAACTTGCCAATCGGTATTATTCTGTCTGCAGTTTTAGCATTTATAGTGTGGAAATTTGTGCCAAATAGTTGGTGGTGGATTGCTAAAATTTACATCTATTGCATTGCAGTATTACCAGTTACGCTTCTGTTTGGTTTTCCATACATGAAGCTTAGTGAAGAAATGGCATAACTAATTGAAAATATGGAAAATTTTATTCATAATTATATTAAGCGAGGTTTTGGTTCAATGACTAAAAACGATTTTGAGGTGTTTATCTTTGGGCAAATACTCTCAATGAAGGAATATAAAGGGAAAAGCAACTATGAACTCAGTATACTTTTGCGTATTCCTGAATCAAAAGTGAAACGGCTTAGATATGAATCGGCTTTGAGATATTCAGATCCGATGATTGACTATAAGCAAGCTGTTTATAATCTTCTTGATAAAGCACAGCTGCGTGCTCAAGATAAGAAAATTGTATTTCAAGTCGAGGATATAATGATAAAATCATACATATCTTCTATTTTGAAAAAAGAAGGGCGTATGTTGGACTCATCATTTAACTCGGAACTAATTGTTTTACATTTGAGTGACTTCCAGTTTTTAGCTCAAGAAGTTTATCCTGAGGGAAAGGTTAAGGAGGTTTTGGAAACGGTTGCCAATTTATCAAAACATTCGCAGGATAAACCAATTACATGGAATGATGTGTTAGGTTGGGTGGTTCAAGGTGCGATAGATGGAGGCGTTTCTACCGTTACCGCAAATCTAACTCCAGTTGGAATTATAAAGAGTTTAACAAGTTACTTCTCTTAATCACAAACACATGGGCCTATTTTTTAATCGCAAAAACGAAGGCGGCATAATGGATGCTGTACGTTGTGACGAAAAAGACTTTCTTATTTGGAAATGGAGACCTGCCGGACAAGTAGTAAACCCTACCAAAAAAGAGAATATAATTCGCAATGGTAGTAGTCTGACTGTTCATCCGGGTCAGGCTGCTGTATTCCTCTACCAAAACAAGAATAGTGAGTATGATGTCATAAAAGGTCCGTACAGTGGCACTATCAACACGGAGAACCTGCCGGTTCTTGCATCTATAGTTGGATTAGCATATGGCGGAGGTAGTCCGGTTCCGGCTGAGGTTTATTACTTCAATCTCGCCAAGAACATGGAAATCCCCTTTGTCATTCCATTCTTCCGTGTTGTACCTGCAGAGCCGGAGTTCAAGGCTTACGATGTACGTGTCGCAGTAAAGGGTACTCTGGTATTTGAAGTTGCTTCAGCCCCTGAGTACATCAAATATATGTTTGAAGCATGGGGTGGATGTGATACTACTCTTGCCGAACTTGAGGCTAAAATGAAGGAACTGATTTTGCAAGAGGTAAAACAGATTGTAGCCAATGCACCCAAAGATACTGGTGTGTTTGTCATGCACTTGAATTCTCTTATTGGAGAAATCGGTCCGTATATTCATAACCGACTACAGCAAAAGATTGTCAATCGTTTTGGTGTGTTGGCAACCGATGTGCTTATTTCGGATATACGATACGATGAGGAATCAGAAGGTTATCAGAGACTAAAATATATCACGGAGGATCAAACTCATAAGTTTAATATTGAAAACGAGAAGAATGCTCTATTGGCATACCAGATTCAGCGTGAAACAATGCGTACAGATGCTAATGTGAGAAACGCTTCTGTTGAGATGATGGCGCAAATTCAACTTGAACATCAAGAGGATGTTCTCTCTCGTATGCGTCAGGAAGGCCAGTTCGCTCAACATCAGCAGACCGAATCGGCAGCTGTACAAGCTAACCTCGCTAGTCAATCTGCTTATATTAACGCTCACGCTCTCAACAGACAGGCTGATGTTATGCAGACCGGCTTAGAGAATATGGGGCAAATGGGACAAATGAATTTAGGCGCAAACGCTGAGGGACACATGAATCCTGCAGGCATGATGACTGGCCTGATGATGGGCTCTGCAGTAGCTCAGCAAATGGGCAACATGATGGGGCAAATGGGAAATACTCTCAACCACAACATGTCCAACGCTGGTCAACAGTCTCAAACACCACCACCCATTCCAACGGCTCAAAATACCGTATGGTACGTTGCCGTTAATGGACAGCAATATGGTCCGTGTGACATTCCGACGTTAGCTCAGTTGTTACAGAATGGACAAGTCACACCTCAAACGATGGTATGGTCAAATGGAATGTCCGGATGGACACCCATGAACACTGTTCCTCAGTTGAGCGGATTGTTTGGACAAAATCTCGTATCAATGCCAACGCCACCACCAATTCCACAACCATAAAATTATTAGCATATGAAGCCAATCGAATATAAAACCCTTGATGAGATTGCACAATCGAATTTAACTCAGGAACTTGCAGCGCAAACTTTGCAGAACATTCAGCAAATGCAGGTTCCAACGCAAACAGGTTTTACACCCAAGACCGTAGTGCTTCCTTTGATGGAAAACATCATGAATCAGCAAACCGAAAAGGAAGCCGAGTTGCGTCAACAACAACCCCCTCAAATGCCAAAGTACTACCTAGCGGTAAATGGAGAACAAAAGGGACCATTTACTGTTCCTCAAATTAAAGATTTCGTTGCACGTGGCATCATTACAACGAACGATTTATGCTGGGCTCCGGGATTTTCAGGATGGATTGCAATATCCAGCACGCCGGAATTTGATTAACCAAAGCAGAAAAAAAATGTTCGACGATAATTTTGTAGAAAAAATGATGGAATTGGGCATTGGAATGAACATGATACGCCAAATTCCAAGCTTAATGGATGGTGTACTACCCACGATGCAGTCAAACGTCCGTCAATGTAGTCAAACTCCACCTCCCGTTAATACAAAGGGAAACACCTATATTGTTGTAAACAATCAGCAGGTTGGTCCGTTAACTGAAGCCGAGTTGAAGAAACTGGTTCGCAATGGTATTATTACCTCCGAGACTCTCGTATGGGAGCCAGGTATGCTTCAGTGGGCGGTAGCGACTCAGGTACCATTAGTCAATAAACTTATATTGCTGGAGTCGATTCCACAATCAGCAGCTTCTAAAACCACCAATGCTAATACACCACATCCATTGCAAGACGAGGTAATATCAGCCTTGGCAGCTTTAGGCTATAGTAATGCAGTAACAAGGAAACTTGTTGAGGATGTGTTAAATGGAAGTCCGGATATTACTTCTTCCGAAGCAGTAAAACTTGTATTAAAATCTTTTTAAATTCTATGAAACTAAATATTATTACAACACTTGTCGCTGTAATAATTGCGGCATTGATAGGTCTTTTGTGTTATTACTTAGTTCCGGTATTTGATAATCTCCAATGGATATCATTTGGTGTCGCAACTGTTACTATTGCTCTTTCACTTGTTATGGCAATAGGTATTGACTACAAATGCGGGAATCGAAATACGAATATTAAACTTGTTGCTTGGTTGACTACTATAGCTGTAACAACTTGTAACATTGTGTTCTGTCTTTTTTGCTATCCGGTGGTTGTTTATGTTGTTGTTACGGCTCTTATATCTCTGTTAGGTTTCTTAGGCGTTTATGGTCTTTACAAGCCTAATATTAACCAGTAGGTATCTCAATCATCGTTTGCTCATGGATAGTTCTTAATTACAATTTTTGGGGAGGGTGATATACTATTAGGTCCCAAGTTATATTCATCAATCCCTTATTCTTTAGATTGAGTAAAGAACGGGATATTATCTTTTTATAAAAAATACATCTGGTAAATACGTTAAATTATGAGAAAAAATTTGCTACTAACGATTGCTTTTGCATTTGTGGGAATATGTAATGCACAGCAACTCGAAACTTATACTTCTTCTATTCCCAAGGATGTAACAATTAATCGTGGAAATTTTAGAAATTGTAAAGAAACATATACATACTATACTGTTGACGACAAGAAAATTAGACATGGCAAATATTCTTTTGAAGATAGTGACCCAAGTGGTGATGGCAAAGTAACAGTTTCAGCTCAATATAAAAATGGACTGATTGATGGTACTGTTAAAATATTACTTAGTCAAGGTGACGACTTTTACAATACTACAATGAATTTTGTGGAAGGTGTACCTAGTGGAACCTGGACAAGCACAAAGAATATGGGAGGAGTAATGAATGTCTCAAATGATAAGACGAATAGGGTTATCAATGATATTACATTGAAGATTGAGGAAGGAAATGTTGTCTATTTTGAGCACAAATACTATGCTAAAAATACTGGTAATCTCAGAGCATATGGAGAGTTTTCAAAGGCCAAAGTAAATAAAGACTGGGAGTCATTTAATCATTCTAGAGCGAATGTACATGAGGGAAGATTTTCTATTCGTAAAGGGGTCTGTGTCACGGATATTAACCACTATCAATTAACTACTTCAAGCGATCCGCTCACTAAAAGAAATAAGATTGATGAGACTCTTCGGAAATATGCCGACGGAGAATTATCTTTTAACGAATTAAAAGAGTTGGGTTATGTGAGATGCACGAATTCCGCTGCGTATGATATTCTCGAGCCACTGCAACTACTTGTTTATGATATCAATGAGTTCTTTTACCGTGTAGATGATTATGGAAAACGATTAAATTATATAACAGAATTATTGGGTGAAGCTCAGGATTTGACCTTTGAAATCCCCGATGTCTTTAGAAAATACGAGACTTTAGATAGCGAAATGTTTGCTTCTTTTCTTCATGAAACAGGGTTAAAACAGACCTCTATTCCTGAACTTCAAAACAACCCTTACAAATTCAAGGAATATTACATGACAGATACTGAAGGACAGTTTTCTGTTTACAGTTCATTATATGGCACGATGGTATTAACACCGTCACAAATGGAAATAGTGAGACCGCTTTATCAGGAAAAGAAAAATAAGGAGAAAGAAGCAGCTGAGAGAGAGCTCCAAGAGAAACTTAAAAAAGAGAAAGAAGCAGCTGAAGCAGCCGAGAGAGAGCTTCAAGAGAAACTCAATAAAGAGAAAGAAGCAGCTGAAGCTAAAGAGAAAGAACAATGCAAGACTATTATTGAATCAGCTTTAATTGAACTTAAAGCTTTATATGACTCAGCTACAAAAATAGATCAAATACTTGGTTCTAAAGCGTTATTGGCTAATGCGCCAAATTCTCTTTATAATAGATTTAGGAGCAATAAAAGTGTAAACTACAACTCTTCAATGTTTATTGGATTTTTGGCTCCATATTTGCCAATTGTTAGCTATTCAATAGAACCACTATCAATCAATACTGCAAACGTAATAATTGAAACGAAAGATAAAAAGAATACTAAAAAATACAAGTTGGAAGGTGTCACCTTAAGAAACGACTACAAAGGTGATAACGTAATTTATATTGAATCTTTTGATATATCAACAGCGACCATAATGTAAGAAGGTGTTTTTGAAAATATCAGAAAAATATGTTAAGTATTTAAATGCGTGAAGGATAAATGGACCAGAACCTCAGCCACTACTAGTCCTGTTCCTTCAGAATATACTATCCGAACAATATGGGGACAGGTCATAGAACGTTTGATGACCTGTCCTCATACATTTAAAGCACGGTTAATTCTGATTTGGTGCAACTTATGCTTTGGTCAATGTACTTACCTGTCAATGTTCACAAGTTCATATTCGCGTGAGCCCAGCCCAATTTTCTCAGCCCATTCCATAATGTAGGTACCATGCTTCTGCTCAATGCGTTCAAGCAGCGGGCGAGTATCGTTGTGCTGGTCGTTATGTATCTGGGTCACAATATCATAGCAAGCCTGGTCCAGTGCAACCGGGTCAGTAGATGCCAGTATGCCATAGTCGGCAATGAGCGGCTCGTGCGGATGCCCGTTGCAGTCGCAGTCAATGCTCATGCGATACATTACTGATATGTAAATGATGTTCTGGCCGTTACCAAAATAGTCATGGACTCCCTGTGCGGCCGATGCCATTGCCTCAATGAATGCATCCTGGTTCTTTGAGTAAAACCACATTGTAATCGGGTTCTTGGTCTTGCCGCCGGAATGGATGTACGCCTTTCCTTTTCTTGATGCCACGCCAATTGAAGCGTTCTTCAGGACACCGCCCATTCCCGCCATCTGGTGACCCTTGAAATGTGCCAGGTTAATCATGTAGTCATAGTTCTTCAGGTTTGCACCCACCAGGTCACACTCAATCCTGGTCTTGTCCTTGACCGGAATCTCCATGCTGCCGTTCTCGTCCATTATGTCAACAGCGGCAATGCCCTTGAAACCTCTCTTGTCAATCTCTTTCCAGTGGCTTCTTGAAAAAGTACGCCTGCCAGGGTAGGCCGTATTGCATTCAACTATGGCAATTGAATTGCCGTTCACTGCAGTTACTGCATCGCACAGGGGCTTAAGCATGTCAGGACGCAGATAGCCAGTGTTTTCACTCTCTCCGGTTGAAATCTTGAGTGCAACGCGTCCCTTTGCAGGGCTGCCAAGTGCCTTGTACAGCTCAACTATGCCTTCCGGTGAAATCTCTCGCGTTACATAAACTTTCGGTGTTGCCATGGCTGTCGTTCCTAAAATGGTGGAAAAAAGAATTGCTAACAGGGTTTTCATTTAAATGGATTACACTTGCAAAGATAATGAGTTTTGCTGAAGGGCAAAATATGTTGAAAGGGGTGTTGTATAAGACCTACAGGGGCGTTCTGCATAGAATGGTTCAAAGATAATGGGTATTTGAGAGAATATTTTCTCTATCTATGGTTGGGGGCAAGATTCTTTTCCGGAATTTGGCATTGTTTACCATTAAGGTTGGAAATCCATTTCGGTATCAAAAATTAATACTATGGCGGAGTTGTTTGACTGCTCAAGTGACAATATCGGACTTCACTTGAAGAATATCTATGCTGAAGGTGAACTGAAGGAGTCGGCAACTGCCGAGAAAATCTCGGTAGTTCAACTTGAAGGTACTCGTAAAGTGAATCGTGAGCCGATGTTCTACAACCTTGATGCCATCATTAGTGTAGGGTATAGGGTAAGCTCCATCCGTGCAACACAGTTCCGCGATTCTTTGACATTCATTTGCAGAAGTGAAAATACTTCTCTACATTTGCCTTCAAGAATGGTAGTAGGATTAAGTCCGGCCTTGATACTGGCAAAACCATCTATATCAGTTGCTTGATTTAATAAGTCAAGCAACTTTTCTTTTTCCGCCCTCACCATATTGTGGTCATAGTACCTGTCGCAACGATTGTCCACAGCAACAATAGAATGAACCGTGTATTCCTCCTCACCAATCAACAGACCACACACATAGTGCTGATATGAATCAATCTCAGGGTTTTTGGATTTATCTGCATTCGCGATATCGGCTACCAAGATTGAGGTAAGTTCCATCCGTGCAACACAGTTCCGCCAATGGTGTCATCATCAAAGCAACGATAATAAACGATATAGATAATTGCTTCTTCATATATCCTATTAACTCCATATGTAACTATTCCTTGAAAGAACATATCTCTATCAGATTATCTTCAGGATCTGCAACATAGCAGGTGCGTTGCCCCCAAGGTTCAGTTGTTGGTTCGAAGATGGGCTTTGCGCCCATGCCTATTGCACGATTGTATTCTACATCAACATCAGCGAAGGTGGGTACGTCGAAGGAAATTCTACGTCTATGTCCATGCCATTCCAGCTTGTTTCAAAACCGAAGATGTTACAGTAGAAATCTACCACCTTCTAGTTGTCGGTTGTAAAGAGACCTATCGTATTAAACTTAAATCTGCTCATTTGTTTCTCTTTTCTAATAATACAAGTTCTGCATCTGCGCCATCCTTTCCGTATTCGCTGACGAGGATGTACTGTTCGCAGCAAGCGATGCCGTAACAACGTGAATCATTTTTTATAATCTGGTTGCCCCAATAGGTAGCATTGTCATCAAGAAGCTTTACCTCGTTACCGTTGATGCTGTAAGGCTGATTGATGAAGGAGCCTTGCAAGACGTAAAGGTTGTCAACGTGAAGCCCTGGGATGCCGAGAGCATTGACCTCTTCGATAAAGATCTTCTTCATGGGGTGGTGAGCATGAGGAAGGCAAGCATCGTCACCCTTCCAACGCTTCAGGGTTGGATAGAACTGGCGCAATACGTCCTTATACTGACAAGCCGTAAGGTTCTGCCCAGTGTTCTTGTTGTATTCCTCTACGAACATAGAGCAATACTCGACCATCTGCTCCATGGTGAAGTCGCCCGTGAAAGCACCATCCTTGTAGCAGTAGATGCAATAATCTCTGTTCTTTGACCCATCGGCATTTGTACCAAGTATTTCTTCTGTGAGCGGCATACCGCAGCTTTGGCAGAACCGAGCTTCGGCTGCGCTCGAGAATTCAAGCGAGCTTGATTCTTCTCGCTGGCACGAACCTTGACAAAATTTCTGTTCCATATTTTATTGATTTGTTTAATGTTTAGTTTTATTCATCACTTCTTTGTAATGAAGTGCGGGTGCAAAGGTATTGCTTTTGGTACGAATAGAAATGTAAAAAATGGACATCCTTGCTTCGTTATGCAAAGATGCCCATTCTGTAAGAGTCTGCAATTTATGTAGAGTTCTTCTTCCTGCAGGATATGGTAGATGACAACATGGGAAGTGTGAAACTCTGGTACCTGACCGAACTTTTTGTGAAGGATCCTATCCCGAATACTATTGATGACTACCTTGCTTTCATAGATAATGAACTGGAATTTGTCAGATTAAGGAACTGCCGGATTAAAGACTACATAGGTACGCATGCTGCCAGCAGTGCTGAATTTGCCTTGTAAGTGCAGGGAAGATGTTAAATAATTGTTAAACTGGGGGGGGTAAATCGATGTATTTCAGATCGTTCAGGAACTGAAGTCCAGAGGAATGAAGGCGATGATGTGACAATGATAGAAAAACAAATTGATAAGAGTTATAAAAACAAAAGTCTGGTGAGAGCCCTGGCCGTGTGAGGTCGGGGCTTTTGATTTTTTTGTTAAATTTGAAATCGACATGGTGATTTTCCTAAATAATAACTCCATCAAATCTTATAATATGAGCATTTTCCAGAATATCAGACTCATCAGAAGACAGGATGAGGTGCTTCACAAAAAACAGTTTGCATGGTCCTTGGGCTTTGTCTCATTGAGCACAAGGTGATTCTAAATATCAATCGCGAAGATAAGTCATAATTGGAAATATCAGTTCAAAAATATTACAGAGTTTTATTATCTTTGCTGTTGAATGTCAGTTATCTGCAAGAGAGGTGGTCAAATGGAAGAACAAGTACACACTATGGCGGGAACTAATATTTGTGCATTGATTATGGAAACTTGTATATGACGTGCATGGTAATTCACTCAAAAGTTGATGAAGATGAGTAAGTTCAGATATCCAATTGATACAGACCAGTTCCAGAATATCAGGGAACAGGGAATGCTGTATGTTGACAAGACCGATATGATGTATGATCTTGTCAGCAAGTATCACTATGTATTTCTGGCTCGCCCTCGTCGTTTTGGCAAGTCTCTGCTTTGCAATACCTTCAAGGCCTATTTCCTGGGACAGAAGGAGTTGTTTGAGGGACTGAAGGTGATGGAACTGGAGAAGGAGTGGAAGAAGTATCCGGTGCTGCACTTTTCCATGAGCGGACTGAAAAATGTCACAGTTCCAGAAGCTAAATCAAAATTAGAAAGCCTTATAAGAGGCTATGAAAGAATTTATGGGAAAGACCCTCTTTCTGAAACTCCCGGTGATCGTTTCCGTGATTTGATTCATAATGCAGAAAAGCAGAGTGGTCAGAAAGTTGTGGTTATCCTTGACGAATATGATGCCCCAATCATGCGTTTGATGTATGATACGGAGCAACTTGATGCCATGCGTTCTATGCTGCGTGAGTTCTATCAGGTACTGAAGGATGATGGCGCCTACCTGCGTTTTGTCTTTATTACGGGTGTAACAAAGTTCTCACAGCTCAGCATCTTCTCAGAGTTGAACAATCTATATCAGATTTCAATGATTGATGATTATTCTGGGATCTGCGGCATCACTCAAGACGAGCTTGATACCACACTGCGTCCTTGTGTAGAGGAATATGCTGACGGTTTGAATATCACTACTGATGAAGCCTATGCTCTACTGAAGAAGAACTATGACGGCTATCATTTCTCTGGAAATGGCAAAGACGTTTATGCACCGTTCAGCTTACTCCGGGCACTTAATGACAAGACTACAAATCATTATTGGTTTGAATCGGCCACGATGACTGGACTGATAGAGCACCTGAAGCATCACCCAGCGTTCAATCCGTTGGATTTTGATGGCGCTGAATTGTCGCTCATGGACTTCAATATGCCTTGCGAAAATGCAAGGACACCGCTTCCTCTGCTTTATCAAAGCGGCTATCTGACCATCCAGGACTATGATAGGGAAGATGATGTCTATGTACTTGGCTTCCCTAATTATGAGGTTCGCCAAGGTATGGTCTCTGGTTTGACGAACTACTTGATGGACACTGATGACCTGGAACAGAATGCCCTGGTTCTTGCCATGGCCCGTGCCCTCAAACGCGGAGATCTGTCCGAAGCCTTGACGCAGCTCCGTTCATACATTGCCAGTCTTCCTTATGACATCATTACCAAGAAGGAATGGATGGCCAAGAAGAAACGTGAGGCGTTCTACAAACTGCTTATCTACGTCATCTTCTCTCTGCTCAACAGTAAGGTCGATACTGAGGTCAAGAGTATTCTTGGTCGTGCCGATGTGGTGATCAAGACCAAAACAGACATCTTCGTTCTGGAACTGAAGGTTGATGACTCTGTTGAGAATGCCCTGGCTCAGATTGACAGCAAGGGTTATGCCATTCCTTACCAGGCCGATGCTTCAACAAACTCAGCACAGGCTCCACGCAGAGTGACCAAATGCGGTATTAGCATAAGCAGCGAACAGCGCAACATCACCCAGTGGCGCATTGTTGATGCCTGTGGCAATGTGATTGAAGATCAGGTTTTTCTTGGATAGCAGTAATAAGGAACATAATCAATCCTTATCATAGCTCTGGGCGTTCAGGCGGGCGGTCTCTTCAATGGCGGCGCCGTGGCCGGTCAGGGCGGCAAAGGGGGCGAACTGTGCAGCGCGCTGTTCCATGGTCATGCGTGGGTGGTTACGTGACGTATGATGGGGCAGATTTATTATGTCGTCGTACTCTGTAGTCATGCCTTGTGTCCTCCTATCTGGTTGTTGCGGTCCCGGGCGGTTGCGCCTTCTGAGTAACTTGTGCCTTTCAGAATGGCGTTCTTGCCAAACCGATGCTTGATTGAAAGCAGTGCCTCCTGCATCTTGCGTTCCTTCTCACGGCTGCTGCGCAGTTCTTCTTCACGCCGTGCAACCTCTTCATAGTCTGTGAAAATGTCCAGTTGGACCGGTGCTTTCTGCAATGCCTTGCCTTCACTTATAACATGATTGGTGGTAATGTTCAGTCGCCTTATCAGCAGGTCTCTGTTTACTATGCGATCATACAGTTCAGTAACTGCAGCAATAATCTCCTTGCCTGATGATGTGTGCCCGTTCAGGTTGGCAGTACCATGGGCGGGTTTAGGCACAGAACGTCCATAATAGTCCTTGACAATGTCGCCATGATAGTCCTGCGCAATTTCTGTCCGGGTCAGGCTTTCACGGTCATAACCGACAGTAAGTACCAGCTGGTCCGTAACCAGGCGCTTGTCAACAAGGTCCAGGCTTATGGCATCGGCCATCTCAATTATAACATTGCGGGCCATTTCAAAAGAGTAGGGTTCTGTCAGTACCTGACCGCTGCTCAGTGAATTAGTCTCGGGTCGGTAAGCCTTGACGTAATCCATTGTGACCGGTTCCCAGCCCCATGCGTGGTCAATCAGCAGCTCGGCGTTTATTCCGAACAGGTTGTACAGCAGTTCCTCGTTGTCAATTGAGCATCGGGCCAGTTTGCCCATTGTGTCAATTCCGTAGAATGCCAGCTTGTCGGCAATTCCGCGTCCCACACGCCAGAAACTGGTCAGCGGCTTGTGGTCCCAAAGCTGCCGGCGGTAACTCATTTCGTCAAGTTCCGCTATGCGCACTCCGTCCTTGTCGGCGGGAATGTGTTTGGCCACAATGTCCATTGCCACTTTGCACAGATACATGTTCGTGCCGATGCCAGCCGTGGCAGTTATGCCGGTGTTCCTGAGCACGTCACGTATCATTGTCATGGCCAGTTCATGGGCGGTCATGCGGTAGGTGTCCAGGTATGCCGTCACATCCATTATGACCTCATCAATGCTATAGACATGAATGACTTCAGGTCAATTGCCAGGTATGTGCGCTCAGTGTTCAATGCTGCGGACGGGTTTAGTTATGTTCTGTGCAAAGATATGTAAGTATAACGAAAGAACGTCCACAAACCCTGTTGGAATGTGGACGCTCTTTAATTACAGTACCAAGTCTTACTTGAGTACCTTACGGCCCTGTTCAATTATTACCTGACCAGGTACCGGGGTCTGGATTTCAATTCCATGCAGGTCAAACCTGCGTCCGTCGTTGTCCATATTTACGGCTTCAACGCCTGATCCCATTGACAGGTGCAGGCTGTACGGCTTCTGGACTGTGCCAAGAATGTCAGCGTTGAACTTGACAGTCTCATTTATTGAGATGTCAAATACGCTGGTCTTGAAATAGACAGTCTCATCCTTTTCACCATAAATGGCCAGGAATGCCTTGCCGTTTTCAACCTTGGCAACACCACGGCATTCATCACCGACAAATGCTCCAATGTAGCCTTGTGCAATAACCGTATCTTCATCAAAGACTTCGACAACTGCACACATCATGTTCTCGAACTGATGGCGGTCATTGGTCCATGGCATCTGTTCTGGCAGTTCGTGACCGAACAGGGCATCGGCATTCATTGACGCAACTGTGTTGTAAATGAATTCCTTAGGTTCAACAGACTTGTACATGTAGCCTGTACCCTTGTGCAAGGCCTGGATATGACCCTGCCACTGGCCGTCAGTGAAGACCGAGAAGCCTTCGCCAAGGGTGGCAATGATATCACCTTCTGATGGCTCCAGATAGCTCAGGGCATCAGTCAGGGCCAGGTTCTGGTCAACTGGGTAACCCATCCAGTTCCAGCCCGTATTGAATTTCAGGGCGTTCTGTGATGGATTGATCTGGTCACCGGTGAACGTAATGGTAGCAGGTTCTGAAGCCTTGATGTGCATGCCGTCAACAGCCTGGGCCATTGATGCTCCGCTCTTGAGTACTACGTTGTCAATTGCAGAATTGCTGATAGAATCAACTGCCATACCGCGGGCAACATCATGTGAAGCCCAGTTCCAACCCTGTGCCAGGTCAATTGATACGGTTGACTGGCGGATAGAGTAGTGGTATTCACGGATTTCACTGTCATCACCGTTTATGCCGGTAGCCATGATCCTGAGAGTCATGTCATCAGTGATTGCAATCGGACCGGTGTAGAGAATACCGTGCTCACATGGGCATGTACCGTCAAGAGTGTAGAATATTTCAGCACCCTCGGTTTCACAGCTCAGTGATACGGTCTGACCGCGATAGACGCTGGTTCCGTTAATCCTGCTGGCTACCGGAGCCTTGACCGGTTCAAGCATGGCGGGATCAACGACCTTGATCATTGATGTGGCCTTGATATCTTCACCAACTATCTGGAATTTCAGGGCAGTTGAACCGAACAGGTCACCGTTGACTGTAAGTTCAGCCTGGCCGTCAGCATCGAGTACCAGTTCAACTGACTCTGACGAATCGGCTCCAAGTGAAGCAACCATAGCCTGTGCGCTGCTGACAATAACCTTCTTGCCGGCAGCAGCTTCAGTAGGCAGGGCACCAATAATCATTTTCTGATTTGCCTGGAATCCGATGTTCATGATTGAGTCCACGCTGATTGACTTTATCTTGCGCTCAATGTCAAGTTTCTGCTGGTAAGGCTCGGTCATGTTGAAGCCTGCGTAGCTTTCAACGCCGGCAGCAACCAGTACATAAACCTCATCATATTCATCAAGTCCGGCAGTCTGCATGAGCACGCGGCTTGCATACTTGACAGAACTTGTGTCAGAAACGCTTTCAAGGTCAGGGTAACTGAATGCAATGCTGTCAATCAGTGTCTGGAGTGTGTCCTTAATACCCTTAAGGTATATGTTCTGACCATTCAGGGTCTCTGGTTTCATGTACTTGCTGAATACAACCTCAACATCGCCCTCGTTGAATGCGCGGGCGCTTGTAACCAGCGGCTGAACATTCTGTTTCAGACCTATGTTGACATCCATCTGTGGAGGCGGAACCGGCAGCCATTCTGAATAAGCGGTCTCATAGCCCTCCTTCTCGAACTTGACCTGCCACAGTCCCTGAGGAACATCCCACTGGTACATGCCGTCCTCGTCAGTGTACAGCGGGTTTTCCTGACTGTACTGGGCAGCATCCCAAAGGACAATCTCCTGCTGAAGGTCACCGTACATATCTTCGTATGTATGCTTGTAGTAGGCTGTAGCCTTTACATCAGGAAGACGGTTACTCTGGACTGCCTCATAAACGAAGCCCGATGGGTCAATGATAGGCTCAACCAGCGGATAAGGCAGGCTGAAATCCCACTTGTCTTCAAGTTCCTCAACCACATCATAGTTACACTCGAACTCATTCTTGTCACGCTTTGCCCAGCGCATGTGGTTGCGTGATTCCGCCTTGTTGCTCAGGTACATGTCAATTGCATAGGTAAGCATGTGGTCGCTTATCTGGGCCGACATGAGTGACAGGGTAGGAACGCCCTGGTCTTCATCCATTGCTACTGACAGTGCAGCTGCAATCTTGGCAACCTCACAGGCCTGAATGTAACGGTTTGCATGCCTTGTCTTGACTGATTCGCATATCCATGACAGTGCACGTGCCTGCGGGTCATCAATACCGTCACACGGCAGCATGCGGTCTATCAGTTCCTGCCAGTCATTGATGTCCTTAATGCCGTAGTGTGCGAACTTTATCAGCATGTTCAGTTTCCTGATTATGCTTATGTAGCCGTTCACCTCTTCAAGTGCAACCGCCATCTTGTAGCGCTTGGCAGTCAGCTGGCTTACAGTCTCTAGGTCGCCGTCGGCCTGAGCATTCTCAATCTGTATGGTCAGCGCGGCAATGTTGGCACGCAGCGGGTCGCCGGTCTTGCGAATGTACCTGTTGACATAATAGATAGACTTCTCAAGATCGCTTATCCTCTCCTTGAGAATGGTTGTAACGGTAGCATCAATGACAATTGGCTTTTTGGCAGCACGTACACTGCGCGGACCGTTGTTCTCATTGTCAAGGAGTCCGATGCCCCACAGCATGGCCTCATCGACCGGAACCTGTATGGTATCACCATTCTGGGTAATAACGTCGACAGTCTGGGTTACCACGAATGATTTGTCTTCGGCAATGAACATTGTCATGTTGATGTCATCATCGGTAGTGCTCAGCACGATTGTATCCTGGTCATAAGCGCTCAGGTCAGCACGGCTGGCAGGTTCCTGGAAATACTCATATGAGTTGTCATCCCAGTCAGTGAACTCCATGTTCATCTGGTTTCCGTTCTCATCGAACAGGTTGTCAATATCCTCCAGTATGAAGTTGTTTGGATTGAACTCCTCCCATGGGTACTGGTCGTACTGGTCACCCCATTCATCTTCGTCCCAGTTGTCTTCGTCCCAGCCATCTTCATCGGTCGGCAGTTCCTCGTCATCATCATCTTCATCATCCTGGTCGCCATCCTGGTCATCGTCTTCCTCATCGTCCTCCGGATAGATTGGGGCATCGGGATCATTAAGGACATCAGGCATCTGCTTGAGTGAGTCCAGAATCTCAACTATTTCCTGGGCATGCTCCTCAATTTCTTCTTCCTCTTCGGCCAGTTCGTCCAGGTCAATGCCGGTCGAAATGTCAGCGTCAACAACGGCACGCACGCCTATAGGCATGGACTGGTTGCTGAAACTGCGTACGCCTACCCAGCGGTCCAGGTTCGGAATGTACTTGGCCGGAACCTCAATCCATTCGTGGTTGTTGGTGAAGACGCGTATAATGCAGCTGTGAACGACTGACGGGTCATTGTTGGTCAGGTCTGCGGTAAACACGAAATCGGTGCCAGGCTGGAACATGTAGCTCTTCTGGGTTGTCGTGTAGTGCTGCAGGTCAAACTCAACCCAGACTGTGCGGTTTACTGTTATGAAACTGTTGTAGAATGACATCTTGATGCTCTTGGCCTGGATGCTTCTCTCGTTGTATTCAACAGTGCGCCTTTCCGTTTCTGAGGTGATTCCCGACGGGGTGGTTACCTGTGCGTATATCTGGTGCATTGAAAGGTTTGCCGGATTGTGCAGGCTTGCCTCAAGTGACCAGTAACCGTCAGCCAGAGCCTTGGTAGTACCCAGAACCCGGTCGCCGTCATAAACAGTGATGAGTGACTGTGCTGCAGCATTACCGTCAATCACGAATTCAGGTGTTGATATAAGGTCAGGTGCCCATACGGTCATATCAGTTACGGTGTAAGCCGCACTTCCTATTGGCTGGAGTATGGTCTGGCCGTCAAGCACGAATCGAACGAATGCGTTGGCCGTGTAGTTGCCGCGCTCAGTCGGAACAATGCAGAGCTTGACGCGTTCCGTATAGTTGTCGCCGAAAGGAACGACAATCTGGTTGTCTCGGTATTCATATGAACTCAGGTCCTTGCCCAGAATGACAGAGCCTTCGACAAGGCTTGTTCCTTCCGGAATCCTGATAACCATTTCGATGTCCGATACTCTATTCCTGAATTCATCGGCAAAATCAAGTCGGCCACTCAGTGTCAGGTAGTTACCCTGGATAATGTTACCCCTGTTCACGCTGAAGCTGGTATTTTCACCGGTGTAGTAGAACTGTGATTCGTTGAATACAGGAACCACCACATGGCGGACCTGTGAAATCTGTCCGGCCTTGGCACTGAACTTGTGGTTCAGGTAATCAACGCCCTCGGTCAGACCTGATTCTGTCAGAGATTCCAGTGAATAAATTGAGTTGAAGAACTCGCTCTTGCCAATTGTAATGAACTGATATTCACCCTCGGGCAGGTTGTATATCTTCCAGTTGCCCGATGCATAGTCGCGGCTTTCGTACATGGTACCATCGGCCTTGTACAGAATACCGGTTACTGCTGTGTTGTCAGTCACAAGGAAGCGAGCCTCAAAACCTGCTTTCTGAACCAGAGGTACAGTAAAGTTCAGGCGGTTGTTTTCGTTGACCTTTCCAGTAACGGTAACGGTCTCGCACTGATTGCCATTGTCTGTGCAGGTCATCTCAATTTCATCGCCGCTGACAGCTCCGCTCAAGATTATGATCTGAGGGTACTGGGCGCTGAAGTCGGTAATCGGCTTGTCCTGAGTCTTGTTGTACAGTGCGTAGCTGATGTTGGCATAGTTGCTGTAGAAGTTCTGAATGGTCTTTTCTTCTTCGGCTGCAACACTCTCCTGATAGGTGAATCCAACCTTGACAACCACGCCGTCAATAGGCTTGACAGGAACCATTCCGGCATAGATCCGGCTGTCGGTTGCTCCGTCAATCATTTCCTGGTTCAGGCTGACTATGCTGTTCACGCAGTTGTCGGCGCTGATGGTTATGTTGGTAGGAATACCGGCAACCTTGATCATGAACTGGCCCTGGAAGTTTGACTTTGCATTGAAGGTCTTGGTGACGCCGTCAATTGTTTGTGATGCAGTCACTGTTGCACCGGTAATGTACTGACCGGTAAGTGAACTCATTACACGACCCTCAACAGCATACATAGGCAGTTTCTTCAGAGTGACAGTCAGATTGTTGCCTGACTCCTGCACGGTGTATGTACCATGTCCCGGCTTTACGTATGTGAAGTAGAAATCCTTTGGTATGGTTATGTCATACTGGATATCGTTTCCGGAAAGCTGCAGCGGGTAGCTTTTGCCGCTCTGGCGGTTGTCGCCCTTGGCGCTGCTCCATGAAATGTCAACCATGTCATCCAGACTGTTTCCGTCTTCGTCAACCACGTTCATGGTAACAGTCTGAGGAACCTTCAGGTCTGAGAATGTCAGGTTCACATTGACGTCATCAATTACAATCTGGTCAATCTCGCCCAGGACATCGCCTGCCAGGTTCTTCAGTCTTGCCCTGAAGTATGAGTTCTTGACCAGTGTGCCGAATGTGTAGTTCAGACGGTCTGTTATTACATAGCGGAACTTCTGGCCGGTCTTGATGTTGACCAGTTCCAGAGTCATGTTCTTGTATCGGCCATCGGCACACTCTTTCGGCAGGTTCAGCTGCAGTGAGCATACCTTGCTGCGGAGTGGGGAGATGGTGAATTCCTTCCAGCCCTCGGCATTGTCATAGAGTTCGACCGATTCTTCCGGTACATAGACCACCATCTCCTTGCTGACTCCGGCAAATACATTGTTTCCAAGTACCGGAGGCACAGGTGAGTATATGTTGAAGCGGAGCAGCGATGTACAGTTACTGAATGCTTCCCGGCGTATCTCGTCAATGCAGGCCGGCAGTTCAATTTCCTGCAGGCTGGTGTTGTTTTCCCAAATGTATGATGGCACATAACTGACACCACCCACACGGCTCAGGTCCAGATAAGTTACATTCTTGAATGTGTTGGCTATCTGGAAGTCGTTGCTTGTCATCTGGCCGTCAACGGTGTATCGGACCACCTTATTGTAATTGCTTGAACCAACCTTGTTCTGGGTTGTGCTGTTCAGGTAGCCAGGAGTGAAGTTGTCAATGATTGCTTCACCGGTCAGTGCATCCCACCAGTTGACTGATGGGTTGCCGGGGTTCGATGGACCATACTCATAAACGGCAGTCAGCTTTGTGGCGGCCGATGGCATGAGATAGCTGAGTGACTGGCTGGTGCCTATTGCATTGCCTTTTTCATCGGCCCAGTATTTGAATGTGAAGCCGTCATTGCTGTATGCATACAGGCTGACGGTCGTTCCTTCGGTAATCTTGCCGTTGGAACGGTTGAATGAACCGGCTACTTTAGGCTGGGTTTCAAGTGTCAGCTGATATGAGCCTATGAATTCCGGATTGGCTGGACTGTTAGGCTCGTAAGTGTATGTTGCATAGAGCTTTACATTCTCAGCTGGCATTGTGAATGAGTACGATCTGCTGGTGGACAGCACTTCGCCATATATATTCTTCCATTCGTGGAAGTAACGGCTGTATGTGTCACTGGCATAGACTGTGATTTTTTCACCCTCCTTGAATTGAGTCTTGCCGGGTGAAACTGAGAATGAACCTGCGCCCGATGGTATGGACAGACACTCGACAGTGTAGTACGTCGTGGTGTCAGGTTCCGGAAATACCGGGTTTGGCGGGTTCTGTGGGTTGTAGCTGCTGCTCTGTGCCAGACAGAACAGCGGCATGACAACACCTATAAATAATAACAATAGTCTTTTCATAAAATGTCTGTTATGTCAAACACTTGTTACTTGTTGAGTCTCTTCTGGTCCTTGCTTATTACAATGCCCTTTGCATTTGAATTAACACGCTGACCTGCTGCGTTGTAGAGTGGGGTATTGTCGTTGGCCGTATCGGCATTTTCTATGCCGGTGGTATTCTCGCTTGCGAACTGAAGGAAGAACCTGCCGTCAATCTGGCCGGCAGTTGCCTTGAATGAGTAGCTCAGACCATCAGAAAGAATGGTTGAGATACCGGTTGCACGGTCCTCAAGAACAATCTTGCCGGCAGCGCACTTTGCTGCTTCGATTGTGTAGGTTCCTTCAGAAGGACATATCATTGCAAGTTCAACTTCACCTTCAGCAAGCGGACGCTCGTTGATTGCATACTGAACACCGCCCTGAACGGTCCAGATCTGAGGAACGGCGCTCTCGGCCATGAACTTGGCAGCATCGCGGCTGACCTCGTAAGTGGCAAGTGCCTTGTCGTTCATTACTATTCGGGTAGCATCAGACAAAGAGTCCATTGAAAGGACGAAATTGTAAACCTGACGGCTGCTTTCTGCCATGAACCTGCCGTTGGCTGCCTGTACTGGGTTTACTGTCAGGTCGTTAGGGTTGCGGTATGTCTGACGGCCTTCGGCAATGAATGTCAGGCTGTCCTGGTCAACCGGACGCTGAATGAAGAATGCTTCGCCAGGATTGAAGATATAGTCATCATCAATCGGGCTCAGTGCTACGTACTTCCTTGAATATGAATCCCATACCATGAATGGTGATTCGGTATCCATGTAACGTGAATCAAAGTAGCATGGGTATGGGTTGCCTATAAGGTTCCATGAACGGTTCTGTTCGAATTCGCTCAGATTCTCTTCAAGTCCTATTGTGCGATCCTTGTGGGTGAACAGGTACTGACGTGTCAGTGATTCCTTGACCGGTGTTACGGTGAAGTTTACCAGGTCATTTGCTGGGTTGTTCAGGTAACACATCATGATATAGCCCCTTCCTGCCTGAAGAATGTCATCGGCATCAAGGTTCTTCCATGTCTGGTCAAAGTTCTTCTGGGCACGCTCGTATCCGTCGTAGTATCGGACTACCCACTGGGTGTCAGCATTATCAGGAATGATGCTGCTGACCTTTACGTCAAACGGGAAGCTGATGAACTGCCAGCGGTTGTTGTAAAGCATCAGGTTGAGTGTCTGGTTTTCAGCACGCATTTCACCACGGACTACCAGAGAGTTCGGATTGAATGTGGTCTGATGGCTGTCATATGTAACCTTGCTGTAAAAGCGGCTGTAGTCTGCATAGTACTTGGCGTATGGCGATACATACATTGAGAAATCACCAATCTTGAGCTTGCTGCGGCTGCTTATGATCATGTTACCGCGCTCGTACTTGGTGTTGCCGAAACCGTCATCAATTCTTTCGGTGTTGTACTCCATCTTGATGTTCGGCTCATAGTCTTCGGCATTCTGCTTGAGTACGAATTCGAAATCCTTGTTGATTACAAGGTTCTCAGGCATGTTGTCAGTGATGATGTTGATGTAGTCCTGGAACTGCAGCCAGCCCGGAGTAACCATGTACTCCTGGAATGACCATTCCGGAACCCAGAGCTCAACCTTTGAATATGAGCTGACAATGCATTCTGAACGGACTGTCGGTGGCAGAACGGCGCGGCTCTCTATACGCTTCAGAGGAGTGTTGTAGAAAGGTCTGCCGGTCATCATTTCCATAGAACTTGGGATTACTATTGACTTCAGTGAAGGGCAGTTCTGGAAAGTATAATCCTGCATTGATTCAAGACCTTCGTTCAGACCGACATATCTGATTGAATCGATGTTTGCAAATGCATATCCCTTAAGGCTCTTTACAGTTGACGGAAGGGTGATCGAGTCAATTGATGAACAATACATGAAAGCATAGGAATTGACTGTGTTAAGTCCCTCATTGAAAGTTACCTTTTTCAGTCTGGTATTGCTGCGGAAACAATCACTGCCAATTGTCTTTACGCCGCCAGGAATATTGACGGAGCGAAGGTCACAGTACATGAATGCATTAGCGTTAAGTCCTGTAAGTGTGGATGGGAAGTGGACTGACTTCAGGGAGTCACAATGATAGCACAGGTATGAATTGATTGTTTCAACTCCTTCAGGGAATGATATGCTGCGCAGTGAGTCGTTGCTTGAAAGAGAGTAGCTGCCGGTGAACTTGCGGAATCCCTCTGGGAATATGATTTCCTTGGCACCAATGTTGGACAGGGCGTATCCGGCCATAGTAACCAGGCTGTCTGGAAGAATAATCCTTTCAATCTGCCAGCAATCCTGCAATGCACCGTAAGGAATGTCCTTGATTGAGAGGTTTTTCATGTCAAGTTCAATCAGGTTAGGCATCTTGCGGATGGCGGCAAAGTCTGTCTCGTCAATTGTTCCTTCAGAAATCACCAGCTTGTTAACGTCGCGGTATGTGCGTACCTGCGGGTTTTCATCGGTCACCTTGTCGGCAACTACAATGTAACCAAGTTCACCATTATCGACCTTGCCGGTAATGACTGTGTTGTCATCAATGTTGTCTGATATTACCGGATAAGAGCGGATATAGTCGGTCAGGGAATACTCCTTGAATGCTTTGGTTGGAACCAGAATCTTGATTTTGTAGCTGGTAGAGTAGGTGAGTGATCCTGCAACTTCTGGAACTTTTTCTCCGGTAAAGTGGACAGTACAGTTGTTCAGGTTGTAGAATGCATATCTCTCAATGTACTCGATTGATTCCGGAAGGTCAATGTGCCTGAGTGACCTGTAGTTTGACAGAGAATGCTCGCCCAGTCGTCTCATTGTGTTCGGAAGTTCGATTTTTTTAGTTCTGTACTGGCTGTAGCCGCTTGAGTAACCGGTGGCAACTACAACATAGAGTTCGTCATTATAACGTATGGTATCAGGTACCTCAATTGATTCCGGGGCACTGTTCTCACTTGCGAAATCCATCCATTTTGCAAGTTTCAGATTCTTGTCCAGACGGTAGCGCAAGCCACCGATAGTCCTGTTTGTCGTTTCGAATGACCAGTCATTCATGTTGGTCTTCATTGCTGCGTCAATCAGATCGCTGTACTGATCTGCCTTCACATTCATGCTGCACATGAGCATGCACATGAGTAACGCCGAGATCTTGCAAATACTCTTCTTCATCACGAATTTGTTTGATTAATTATTATTGTTTCTACTGTTTCCCTTATTTTTAAAGAAACAAATTTCCTGGTAATCATTGGTCTATCCAAATATTTACATGTAAAGTTTTCAACAACCCCGGAAGCTGGACTATTGGACAGAAGTACTCCTGTTAGGCAGTTTTGATTGTACTTTCCGTCGAATCCAATACCGAACAAGTTACTTTTTGTATGAAACAGCAATGCCTTTTGCAATTAAATGACTATTTTTGAAATTTGATTATAAAATACTATAACAGGCAATATCATTCATAATATGAGAAGGTGTTTGGTCATAATGTCAATCCTGATGGTAAGCGCCCTGAACTGCGGGGCACGCACCAAGGATGATACTATGGCCAGACAGCATGAAATAAGGGTAGGATGGGCCGACCAGCTTTTTGAGCAGGTGTTCTGGAAAAACGAGGTCCCATACGTCATGTCGGCCTCACAGTCAAGGACTTACAAGCAGAACTACAGGTACCTACAGCATTACTGGGGCGAATACCAGTACAGTTTTGCACCCTGGTTCAGTGCTGGCATGCTTATTGACGAGAGCAGCGTTCACTGGGATAACGTTACCATAAACGGCGCCGGTCAGGAACTTTCCCGAAATCCAAACCAGAAATTCTACAATCTGCTGCTCATGCCGTCAATGCGCGTTACCTATTACCATTGGCCGCACGTTGAGCTCTATTCGGCTCTCGCCCTTGGCTTTGACATAAATGGCGGTACCGAGAAGAACGAGAAGGGCAGGCGTACTTCACTTGGCTACGGATATGATTTCCGCCCCATAGGAGTCCGATTCAATGCCGGTCCGGTATTCTCAACATTCGATTTCGGCAGGACATTTGCCCTGCGTGATTCTGACCATGTGTTCCTGGCAATGGGCAGGATATTCGCAGCATCGGTCGGATTCAATTTCAGCTTACCTGAACGGAATAAGTCCAGGTCAAGGAAACGGAACGAACAGAGAACCACTCCGGCTTCTCTTGAAAACAGTGAGGATGCTCCACAGGTTGGATACTCATCACACTTCTTTGATGACTGAGAACAAGTATGAAACTAAGGAATATCATAATTACAATATGCCTGCTCATGGCAGTCAGCTGCATACCGGAAGACAATAACACCTTCAGCGTGAATCTGTCTGACCTGCAGAATGTCCAGACGGGTGTGTTCCAGGTGCGCAAGACCAGGGTAGTTAACCTGGAAGAGGGCTTGCCTGCCGATTGTGTCATTCCCGATGAGCTGAATGGTGTTGAAACCAAGACAACCAGCATTGACGGTGTGACACTCACCTCAAAGCTGCTTGATTTCAGAAGCCGCAAGAAGGTGATTGAAATAATAGGTACCTATCAGTCGGAAGATGAAAACGGCAAGCCCGTCACTCTTTCAGGCAAGATTCTGCTTCCTGCTGACGGCAAGTTCAAGCGCTTCCTGCTGCTTTCGCATTATACAATAGGTGCCAATATTGAGGCCCCCAGCAACAGCTTTCCGCTGGAAGGTGTGATATGTCCGTTGGGCTACTGCATGGTAGTTCCTGATTACCTGGGGTTTGGCGTTACATCGGACCGCATTCACCCGTATCTGGTCAAGGATGTGACAGCCAGGAACGTGGCCGACATGCTGCTGGCAGCACGTGAATTCCTTAAGGTTGCAGGATATGCGCCACAGCATGAAGACTGCATTCTCATGGGTTATTCCCAGGGCGGCGCAGCTACGATGTCGGTTCAGTACCTGATTGAGCACGACCAGAAGTATGGTGAAATCAAGACTCACCAGCTATTCGCCGGAGGTGGTCCGTATGATGTCCGCGCCACGTTTGAAGAGTATATCAACAATGATTATGCCGATTATCCGGCAGCAACGCTGATGGTCCTGCAGGGAATGGCAAAATGTACCGGCCTGGACATTCCAATGGAAAGGCTCATGCAGGCCAAGTACCTGAACAAGATGGACGAGTGGATAAATTCAAAGAACTACCTTATCCCCGATGTCAACAAGTTGATGGGAACCAAGAAGACCAGCCAGATTCTGACGCCCGAGGCTTTCAACATGCAGGGCGATGACATTGCATCGTTCTACTCGGCACTGACCAGCAATTCCATAGCAAGCTATAACTGGAGCCCGTCGTGCCCATGCTACGTTATGCATTCCATGGATGACAACATTGTATCATTCGTGAATGCGGTCATAGCAAAGAGCCGCTGGCAGGGGGCTAACATGGAGTTCAATTTCGGCCATTACGGAACCCACACCGAGACCATGCTGAATTTCCTTCAGGTGGTCCGTAACCGCCTGGCGTCACATGAAGACTGAGTATACAGCTATGAGACAGAATTGCAAACTGGAAACGACATTCATCAAGGCCCTGGCATTTGCACTTGCCATGGCGGTTGTTTCGTGCCGTTACAATGACAAACCGGTCGCCTATGCCGAAGATGTTGAACTGGACATGCAGATTGAACAGTTCAGCACTGGTTTTGCCCAGGTGTCGGTCGAAGCATCGAAAGAGGCGTATTACTACATAACCTGCCAGGAGGTAAGGCCAGAATCATATTCTACGCTACTCTCGCTTGGTGGCGAGGACATGCTGATTGATGTCAAGCTCTCCTCAAAAATGCAGAAAGGCCTTATAACCGAGCTCCTGACAGCCGAAAAGGATCAGTATAACCATTGGCGTGACTCCGTGCTGCAGACTACTGAACATGTGGCCGACTTTGCATCGTACATACTCCACTACACGGTAGGTGACCACTATTTCTACAACCTGAAGCCGAATACTCTGTACTGGCTCTATTCTTTCCCAATCAACCCCGAGACGTTCAATCCCGTGGGTGACCTCTTTGTGAAGACCTTCAGGACCTGCACTGAAAGCAAGTATTCCCACATTCGGTTCAACTACCGCGTGAAGGGCTACTGGGACTATTGCTATCCGGTTGACCCGACAACCGGTATGATTGCATCGAACGTTCCGTGGATAGGCTATACGGCATGCCTTGATGATATTGACACGGAACTATACAAGACCCCGGCTCAGTATTTTGACCACATATATAATAATGTGGGGGCCGATGCCAAGATACGCCGTGGTATATACACCCGCTGCAATGACGGCAAGGATGACGGTACTTCAAAGACTCTGTTCCTGCCCGGAAAGACCTATTACACCGGCATTTATGTTTATGACGGCGAAAGGTGCGAGACGGCTTTTGACATATACCGTTTCGTATGGAAGGGTGAGAATACCGAGCTATTCCTGACCGACGCCGAGAGCAATTCCACTTCCTGGTAAGTTGCAGAGAGCGCTGTTACACGCTCACACCATATTCATGCTTGATTTCCTCCATTACGAAAGTACTCTCAATTGAGGCAATGTTGTCATGGTGTCCCAGCACGTTCAGCAGGAATTGCTGATAGTGGTGCATGTCGGGTGACTGCACGCGCAGCAGGTAGTCAAAGCTGCCCGATATGTTGTAACACTCCGTGACTTCGGGCAATCTCTTGACCATTTCCGAAAAAGCAATTGCCTTTTCGCTGTTCAGGGTACGCAGCTTTACGCTGCAGAATACTGCAAAACCCTTGTTCAGCTTAGTTTCATCAAGAATTGTGGCGTACTGCTTGATCACTCCGTCACGCTCCAGCCTTTTCACGCGTTCATAAACCGGGGTGGTTGAAAGGTGTACCTTGGCGGCAAGTTCCTTGTTGGTCAGTCTGGCATTGTTCTGGAGCGCCAGCAGTATTTCTCTGTCCTTATCGTCAATGATACGTGATTCTGTTTCTGGTTTCATAATAGGCTTGTATTAGAATATTCTGCTATTGAATGGTGCAAATTTAGTTATTTCTTCCTATTATTCCATTCTTCTATACTTGAAAATTTTCCGATTATAACTTTGCAGCAGAAAAAGAAACAAATTAAAACATATAATTATGAGCACACAGAAATTACACGTTGAGACACTTGCACTTCATGTAGGCCAGGAACAGGCTGATCCGGCAACCGATTCACGCGCAGTACCAATTTACCAGACAACATCGTATGTGTTCCGCAACTCACAGCATGCAGCTGACCGCTTTGGCCTGCGTGATGCCGGCAACATTTATGGCCGACTGACCAACAGCACCCAGGGCGTATTTGAAGAGAGGATAGCAGCAATCGAGGGTGGAGTAGCAGCTCTTGCGGTAGCTTCGGGCGCCGCCGCGGTTACATACGCACTCCAGAACGTACTTCAGGCAGGTGACCACATTGTTGCAGCCGACAACCTCTACGGAGGATCATTCAATCTGATCACACACACACTGGCAACTCAGGGAATTACAAATACCATTGTCAAGGTGAATGACCTTGAGGCTCTTGAAGCCGCTATACAGCCCAACACCAAGGTCGTATATGCTGAAACATTCGGAAACCCGAACTCTGATGTCACCAACCTTGAAGCCGTCGCTGAGGTTGCTCACAAGCATGGCATTGTCTTCATTGTCGACAACACATTTGCCCCAGTCCTTATCAGGCCACTTGAGCACGGTGCTGACATAGTAGTCATCTCTGCCACAAAGTTTATTGGAGGACACGGTTCTTCACTTGGTGGCGTCATTGTTGACGGTGGCAAGTTTGACTGGAAAGCTAATGCAGACAAATACCCGACAATTGCAAAGCCGGATCCATCATACCATGGAGCCGTATTCGCTGACGTAGCTGGCCCTGCAGCCTTCGTTACCAGGATCCGTGCCGTCATACTGCGTGATACCGGCGCATGCATATCTCCATTCAATGCATGGATTCTTTTGCAGGGAACAGAATCTCTGCCACTTAGGATAGAGCGTCATGTTGAAAATGCCCTGAAGGTGGTTGACTTCCTTGCAAAGCATCCGAAAGTAGCAAAGGTAAATCACCCTTCACTTCCAACCCATCCAGACCATGAACTCTACAACAAGTATTTCCCGAACGGTGGTGGATCAATCTTCACATTTGAAATAAAGGGTGGTGAAAAGGAAGCATGGGAATTCATTGACAGGCTGAAAATATTCTCACTCCTTGCCAATGTGGCCGATGTCAAGTCCCTGGTGATACACCCATATACTACCACCCACAGCCAGATGACTCCTGAAGAACTTGAGCAGCAGCACATTACTCCATCGACGATCCGTCTCAGCATTGGCGTTGAACATATCGACGACATTATTGCCGATATAGAGCAGGCCTTTGCATGAAGAATCCCACACGGACAGCCAAAAAATTATGGATACATTGTTTGGACAGGCAAAAGTGGCTGACCGTGTGGAATAAAGCTTATTTGATCAATATGAAATGATTTCGAATATCGGGCTGTTCAACAGCGTCAACGGCTTATCGGCCTCATAGAAAATCATTCCATTGCATGGAGATTCAATATTTGCCAGGAGCGTCCCCTCATATGGGTCAATGATCCTGGCAATTATTTCTCCCTCTGACACCTCTTCAAACGGGTTCTTAGACTTCTGAAGTATTCCCGCCTTTGGAGCCATGACTTTCACCAGATTACTGTCTTCAAGCATGATTGTCTGATAAGAAAGGGTAGTGTTCCTTGACTGATTCTTGGACAGTCTTGACTTCTGTATGAACATAAGGATTGATTCTACCGTTCTCCTTATGCCATTCGGATTTATGTCATCATTCTTTCCCCCATATAATGAGAATGCCTTTGATGACCATATCTGCCAGTTGTAATTGAGAGTAGTCGTATCAAAAGGCTTCGGTGTCCTCAGAAGTACATATGGCAGTCCAAAAAGATTTGCGGTATCAACATCCTCGAACCCGGTCTTGGTTATCCTTACGTGGGGAATGTAATCACCAGCCATATAGGAACTGGCCATCTGTATTCCATATTTGTAGTCCTTGATGGTATTGAACAGTCCACCGGCAATCCTCTGGGTTGTTTCTCCAAGCTCATATCCAGGGAACATCCTGTTGATGTCGGTTCCGTCAAGTGCCCAGAATCTCTTCTCAATGTTCATTGAAAACGGATTAACTGAAGGTATGACCAGTATTTCATGCCCTTGGGCCAGCTGTCCGTTCGCTTCCATCTCCTTGAGGCGTGCTATCAGTTCAGCGCATACAAGCTGTTGCCTGACCTCATCACCACGCATTGCACCCACGACAGCCAGGCTTTTCTTGCCGCTGCCGAACCTGTATCCCCATATCCTGAAATGGTCACGGTATGGCGATTCCATGCTGAATATCAATTCCTTTATCATAATCTGTGAATTCTTGCAAGTAATGATCCTTCGTAACATACCGGGTATGCCCTGATTGTAAACAGGTAGCCGCGGCAAGGTGAAATAATGTCAACTATGACCTTTCCGGTCAATGGGCTGATAATCTGTCCCAGGCTTTCTCCCTTTTCAATGATTCTCTCATTATGGGTCTCGGTTGAGAATATTCCTGATGCCGGAGCGTTCACGAACTCAACGCTGTCACCGACAGAAATGATTGGGTATGTAATCTGGCTTTTGTCAATTTCTCCTTTCCACATTCCCATTTCTGACATCAGGTTCAACAATCCAAAGACCATCTTCTTTCCGTAATAATGGTTTATTCTCATACCCACGCCAAGCTCTACCACAATGGTGGGAGTCCCTGTACAGTTCAGTGAATGGGCAAGTGTCGATTCCAGTACCGTTGCAGCGCTGTGAATCCATATAAAACTGGTATTCAAGTGCTTGGCAAATGGGACCAGTAAGTCCGATGTCTCTTCGCTGATCCTGACCTGAGGGACTTCACGGAGGAAAATATTGCTTGAGTGAATGTCAATTACCATATCGGCACCCTGTAAGTCCTTTACTATTGCAGCAGCAGCCTGTTCTGCCATTGACCCCTCGGAATCTCCTGGGAATATGCGGTTCATGTCAAGGTCAAAGTTCGGGATGCCTCGTGTAATTGAGTCTATTCCCATTGGGTTCAGGCCCGGATAGACCTCAACCGTACCATCCAGCAGTTCCATGTTTTCCAGAATCTGGTTCTGCAGCAGGAAACAGATGAACTGTCCCTCAAGTTCGTCACCGTGTGTTCCACTGACAATGCAGATCCGCTTCTTGCCGGTTCCGTACTGGATTACGTTCTTCCTGATAGAGAACTTCTCATCTATAGGAAGCTGTGTTTCAAATATTGTCTTAGTCATATTTCATCAACTGTTACTTTTGTATATGTTTCCTGTCTTGTCGTTCCAAAGAAAATGCCTCGGCTTACCGAACAGTCCTGGGCATCACGTCCCATTGCGATTGCAATATAGCTGTCATCACATATCTTTCCTGCAGTAGGGTCAATGGCATGCCATGCTCCTTGTGACCATATTTCAGTCCATGCATGTGTGACACCTTCACCAAGGACAAATCCGCATATGTATCGGGCCGGAATTCCATGCTTCCTGCAGATGGCAATGAGAATGTGGGCAAAGTCCTGACAGACCCCTTTCCCTTGTGAAAATGACTCTCCCGCAGTAGTCATCACATCAGTGCTCCCGGTAACATACTGCAGGCGTCCTTTCATCATTTCAACTATTTCCATTGCAAGTACAAGGTTGTTTCCATTCCTTGACATGCAATCCATTTCCGGTGTGTATGAAGTCAGTATGGTTGGAACAGAGAACACAGGGAGTGGGGCGGAATCGAAGACAGGCGTCCCTGATACTTCAACCTTGCCTGAACTTAGGAAACCGAATGACTTGTGTGGCTCATTGACTATACCATAGTTTATTGTATTACCCCAACAGTCCTGGTCCTTTTGACAGACAGAATATTCCGGAATGAGTTCTATTGACCATTCCATGAGTTTCTGGTTCTTCCTGTCCAACGGTGTTGTCCTGAGCAGATAGCTGTGTACGCTTACAGGATTGCTGAACAGTGTCTTTGATTCAAACCGGTACTTGAAATATCGCATCTTCAGAGTGTAATCAGTTCTCCCAACAAGTACAGGACCTTATCCCGGTAAACACCGATTTCGGGAGCATAGTTGTCATCTGTCAGAAGGTAAAGCAGGGAATCCATTGCGCAGCTGTCAAATGCCATAGGTTCATCTTTCTGCAGGTTCTGAAGTGATGCCAATGCATCACCAATACGGTAGAACTTGTATTTGAACCTGATGTGTATGTCAATCTGCTCAACCAAACGTCCAATTTCCAGAAGCCTGCGTGTACGTTCATTGTGGATCTTCTCATTTATCGAACCCCAGAATGCCAGCATCCAGTCGGTCAGTTTCTGCAGTTCATCAACGTTGGGTTCCATGCCGTCAACGACAGCCTTTCTCAACTTTTCCAGTCCCATCTGGATATAAGCCAGTGTTCCGCTGGTGATTTCATCACGCAGTATGATTGCATTGTCATTGGCCCTCTCCATGCATGAAATGATAGAGACAGGGTTACTTGAATCATGCACCAGTCCATACCTAGCTTCCTCAAGTGAATTGTATGCGACATTATTGCCAATGTCTGTCAGGTAGCGGCTGTATTCTTCTGGCTGTCCGTCTATCATCATGTCAAAACAGCGTCTCAGCAAGTGCAGTTCCAGATAGATGCGTTCTGAGTATCGGCCCAACCAATAGAGGCTGTTTGCCTTGACGGGAGAAATGATTGTGTGTTCCATGTATTCAATAAAGTATATATTGTTGCTATTCAGTTAGTTATTCATTCATTACCCATGTATCCTTGAATCCGCCGCCCTGGCTTGAATTGACTACGAAGGAATTCGGGTTCCTTGAAAAACGGGTAAGTCCGCTCTTCCATACTTTAACATCATTGCTGTCTGATACCACGAACGCCCTGAGATCAGCCTTGCGTTCAACCTTCTCTTCACCTTCAATAATGTCCAGGTCCTTGAAATCAATCACCTCCTGAGCAATCCATCTTCTTGGTTCCTTGATAATAAGATCTTTCAGCTCAGCCAGTTTCTCAGGTGAAAGGTCCCGTCCGAATACCACTCCATAACCGCCGGCTTCACTTACGTCCTTGATTACGAGTTTTTCTATATTCTCCAGTATATAATCATAGTCTTCTGAAAAATAGGGTAGATATGTCGGAGCATTGTTCAGGATTGGTTCCTCTTCAAGGTAGTACCATATCATTTTTGGTACGAAATAGTAAATGCCCTTGTCATCGGCCACACCGTTTCCAAATCCGTTTATGACTGCCACATTTCCCTTCTTGTATGCCTGGAACAGATTTGGAACGCCCAAAAGCGATGTCGATTCAAATGCAAGCGGGTCCATATACTCATCACTTACCCTTCTGTAAATTGCCCCCACGCGGACTTTTTCCTTGAATAGTCCAATGTACCAGACAATGTCATCCTCAACTATGAGGTCACCCGGGAACGCAAGGACGGCACCGGTCTTTTCGGCAAAATAAGAGTGCTCAAAGAATGCTGAATTGTATCGGCCTGGTGTGAAAATCACGTTTATTCCGCGGCCATTGTTCATGTCATCCATCATACCTTTCAGTATATCAGCATAATTGCGGTTGTCGGCAATGCTGTTTCCAACAAATGTAGTAGGTGACACCTTGCGGGTGATTTCCCTTGCTATCATGGGGTACGATGCTCCTGACGGGATTCTCAGGTTGTCTTCAAGTATGAACCAGTTGCCATCCTTGCCCTCAACCAGGTCAATGCCACTGATATGGGAATAAATCTTTCCGGCGGGGTCAATTCCTTCACATTCAGGCATATATCCCTTTGATGAATAGACAAACTCCTCAGGAACTATACCATCCTTGATTATGTTCTTTTCATGGTAGATATCCCACAGGAATGCATTCAATGCCTTTACCCGCTGTATCAGTCCTTTCTCAAGCGTTTTCCAGTCCTTTGCAGGAATGACACGCGGGATTGAATCAAAAGGGAATAGCTGTTCGTTGAATACTCCATGCTTGTATACTCCGAACCTGACTCCGTAGCGTTCAAGCCATTTGTTAACTGAATTTCGGCTTTCAATAAGTGTTCTCATTTGTGTTTTATATGGTTATATTGATTAATCGGTAGTAAATAAAAAGCCGGGGCAATCATATGTCCCGGCTTATATTGTTTATTGATCCTTATTTCCTTTACTTACGTCATTGCGGGACTACACGGAAGTATCAGCTGCTGAATCTGCTGACCCTGCTGCTGAACAAACTGCTGATACTGCTGGATTGAGTTATACATAACCAATTGTTCCCGTTTCTCTTTGTTGACGATGCAAAATTACACAATATTTCTATCCAAACAAACATTATGCAATTATTTTCTCTAAAATTATATTAAAATGATACTATAATACTTTGTACGCTATCAATTTTCCAAATCATGCCTTTTACCTATACATGTTACATTATCTGTATTAACAATGGAATACTGGTCTGAAACTCCCTCTATTTTCATACTTTTGCACTGATCATAAAAGTTACCAGTAATAAGGAAATGACAGAATCAGATATCAAGACTCCATGCTATGTAATTGATGCCGATGCAATAGAGCGCAACCTTCAGGTTCTGCGCGGTGTGATGGACCGTATAGGGTGCCGCATACTTTTGGCCCAGAAGGCGTTCAGCGCATACGCACTCTATCCGTTAGTTTCAAAGTATCTGGCCGGTGCAACTGCAAGTGGCCTGTTTGAGGCAAAACTCTGCCATGAAGAGATGCCTGGTGCCGAAAACCACATTTACAATCCGGCTTTCAGGGCCGAAGACATGCCAGAGATTCTTGAAATCTGTGACCATATTGTATTCAATTCAATTGCACAGCTTCGTAAGTTTGGTCCACGCGCCAGAAAGGCCGGGCTTCAGGTAGGCCTGCGCATAAATCCTGAACACTCTACCCAGGAAGGTCATGCCATCTATGACCCATGTGCCCCGGGCAGCAGGCTTGGAGTAACCCTGGAACAGTTTGAAGCTGCCGTAAAAGAGCATGGCTCAATACTATCTCTTCTTGACGGACTTCATTTCCATACACTGTGTGAACAAAATTCTGATGCTCTTGAGGAGACTCTCAATGTATTCTGCCAGAAGTTCGGCAAGTACCTTGCTGATATGAAATGGGTGAACTTTGGCGGCGGACACCACATAACGCGTCCTGATTACGATATGGTCTGCCTTGAAAAGTGCATATCCCGAATGACCAGTGACTATGGGCTTCTTGTCTATCTTGAACCGGGCGAGGCCATAGCCCTGAACGGCGGCTACCTCTATACATCGGTCCTTGAAATACAGCCTGTGGTTGCCGGAATAAGGAACGCCATACTTGATACCAGTGCTGCCTGCCACATGCCCGATGTCCTTGAAATGCCCTACAGGCCCCCGTTGCGTGACAGTGGCCAGCCCCAGGAGAAGCAGTTTACCTACCGTTTCGGCGGACCAACCTGCCTGGCAGGCGACAGGATAGGAGAGTACTCATTCGACCATGAGCTCAAAGAGGGTGAACGCCTTGTATTTGAGGATATGTCAATCTACTCAATGGTGAAGAACAATACCTTCAACGGCATGCCTTTGCCAAGCATCTACATTAAGCATGGAACAGGCTATCAGCTTTGGAAATCATTTACTTACAATGACTTCAAGTCAAGGCTGTAATCTTTCATTCAAATTTATTGCGTGTTTCATAGTTTTTAGCGAAATTTGTACAAATTTTCAAGACACAACTTTCAATTGAGAAACACTAAAGCATAATTATTATGAAGAAAATCTTTTTTGCGTTATCCATGGCAGCAGGCCTTTCGGGAATGTTTTCATCATGTTCAAAAAATGGTGAGGCCGATGTTGATGACGGCAGCGCAATAATAGCAGAACTCAAGGAGTGGCTCCTTATACAGGAAGATGGCTCATGCGGATTCCCACTTGACGAAAACTCAGGTAACTACATAATCGGAGTTGACAATGCCGGTACGGCCGGCCGTGTAGCACAGAACCTCTCAATGGGTGCTTCAAGTTCAAAGACTCTCAAGGTAATACTTCCGGCACAGAAGGGTGATATTTCAGTTTCGGCCAACTCGTCTGAAGGTCACTATTATAACATTAAGTACAATGTCAAGGGTGTTATGGAAGCCGAGCTGGATATTGTAAATGAAGGTTGGTTGAATGGCGAGAATTCATTAATCTGGTACCAACAAAACCAAAAATTAGCAACATATTTTTGTAACGTTGATACATGTCATCAGAGTTTCAAGACGGTAACCACTGCAAAAACCATAAAGTGCCCTGCCTGCGGAAGTACCAATGTAACCAAGAAGTAATAAAGGAAAAGTATATTTAAAGTAGTTTATAATCAGTTCAATATGAAAAAGTTATATTCAGCATTAGTTTTAGCCGTTGGCTTAATGGGAGTTCTTTCATCATGTTCAAAGAAAGGTGAGGCCGATACTACTGAAATTGATGCAATCATTGCCGAACTCAGGCAGTGGCTCATTATTCAGGAAGACGGTTCTTGCGCTTTTCCACAGGACGAACTTACCGGTGATTACATTTTGGGCGTTGACAATTCATCGAATGCACTCCGCGTAGCCGACAATCTGTCGCTCGGTGCATCGAGCTCCACAACTCTCAAGGTAATCCTGCCGGCATCAATGGGTGAAATCACTGTTGAAGAGAATGCTTCGGAAGGACACTACTTTGATATCTCCTACAATGTTGAGAATATCCCCCTTACCAAGCTTGTCGTTGTGAACAACGCATGGCTTGAGAGTGATAATGCTCCTTTGAAAATCAACGCAATTTCAGGTAAATACAAGACATATATATGCAAGGACAGTAAGTGTCTGGGCCATTTCACCGCTTCATCAACGGCAATTGTCGGCAAGTGTCCGCTTTGTGGCCATAACGACATTGAACCAGGCAACTAACTGAAAAGCGTTTTTTTATATCTTTGCACCCGGACTAAATAGCATCAGAGTAGCTATGAAAACAATGTATCTTAAAGTTGGGTTTATATAAGTAAACTGGAGAAATGAATCAGGACAGGGCGCCTATATACGAGGCACTTGAAGAGTTCAGAAGGAAGCGAGTCATTCCTTTTGACGTTCCCGGTCACAAGCGCGGGAGGGGAAACCCTGAACTTGTGAAACTTTTTGGTAAGCAGTGTCTGGAGTTGGACGTTAACTCCATGAAACCCCTTGACAACCTTTGTCATCCTGTATCGGTTATCAAGGAAGCTGAACAGCTGGCGGCCGATGCTTTCGGTGCATCGAGTGCGTTCCTCATGGTAGGAGGCACTACAAGCGCAGTACAGACAATGGTACTGACAGCCACCAAGAAAGGCGACAAGATAATACTTCCACGAAACGTCCATCGCAGCGTCATCAATGCTCTTGTAGTTAACGGAGCCGTTCCGGTATATGTCAATCCTGACACGGACAAGCGGCTTGGCATAGCACTTGGCATGAAAATCTCACAGATTGAGAAGGCCATTGAAGAGAACCCCGATGCAGTTGCAATCCTAGTTAATAATCCTACCTATTACGGTATCTGCTCGAATCTGAAGAAGATTGTCGAAATTGCGCATGATCACGGAATGATGGTACTTGTCGATGAGGCTCACGGTACCCATTTCTATTTCAGTGACAACATGCCAATGACGGCCATGGAGGCTGGGGCCGATATGTCGTGCGTAAGCATGCACAAGTCAGGCGGAAGCCTTACCCAGAGTTCCATTCTTCTGGCCGGACCCGATGTCAGTCCCGGTTATGTCAGGCAGGTAATCAACCTGACACAGACAACCAGCGCTTCATACCTGTTGCTGGCCAGTCTTGACATAAGCCGCCGAAACCTGGCCCTGCGCGGTCGTGATGAGTTTGCCGAAGTGTGCCGCATAGCTGACTATGCCCGTACCGAAATCAACAAGATTGGCGGTTACTACGCTTATGGAAAGGAACTTATCAATGACGACAGCGTCTATGATTTCGATACTACCAAGCTGACGGTCTTCACCCTTGACATAGGCCTTGCAGGAATTGAGGTTTATGACCTGCTGCGTGATGAATATGACATTCAGCTTGAACTGGGTGATTTGGGCAACGTACTTGCTTATATATCAATAGGTGACCGCATGCGTGAAGTAGAGCGCCTGGTAAGTGCCCTCTATGACATACGCCGCCGCTACAAGCGTTCACGTTCAGGTCTGTTTGACCATGAATATATCAACCCTATGGTTGTCATGACACCTCAGGAGGCATTCTATGCCCAGAAGGAGGAGATGATTCCAATCCGTGAAACCAACGGCCGAATCTGTACCGAGTTCGTCATGTGCTATCCTCCGGGAATTCCTATTCTTGCACCGGGCGAGCGCATTACCCAGGAAATCATAGACTACATTCTCTATGCCAAGGAGAAGGGCTGCTCAATGTCGGGTCCCGAGGATGAAAAGATTGAGAGACTGAACGTTATCAAGGAAAATTCAACATATTGATGCCCTATGGAATACTGGTTTTCTGAAATGCATTCCGAGAACGTAAAGTTCTCAATCAGAATGAACAAGCACCTCTATTCAGAAGAGCGCGACTATGTGCGTGTCGATATTTTCGAATCGGTTGACTTTGGCCGCGTGCTGGTAGTTGACGGATATATAATAATGACTGAGCGTGATGAATTCATCTATCACGAAATGCTCACTCATGTACCCATGGCCGTTCATCCGAACCCAAAGAACATTCTTGTTTTCGGTGCCGGTGACGGCGGCGTAGTGCGCGAACTGCTCAAATACCCGAGCATAGAGCGCATTGACCTGGTTGAAATGAATGAAGGCGTGGTCGATGCCTGCAAGCGCTTTTTCCCAGAGATTGCCGGATGCCTGAATGACAAGAAGGTCCGCATATACCAGGAGAATGCCCTGAGGCACATACGCCACATTGAGAACCGTTACGATATAATCATTGTTGACTCGGCAGGCTACTATGGTCCTGGTGAGAGCCTGCTCTCCCGTGAATTCTACGGAAGCTGCTTCAAGGCACTCAAGGAGGATGGCATTATGGTTAATCAGCATCAGAGTCCGTTCTATGAAGAGGACAGGGTAGAGACCCAGAAGGCTCACAAGCGTATTGTGAACAGTTTCCCCATAAGCCGTGTCTATCAGGCGCACATCCCGTCGTATCCATCGGGCTACTGGTTGCTTGGCTTTGCATCGAAGAAATACAAGCCGGTAATGGACCTTCGTGAAACCGATTGGAACAAGCTTGAAATTGATACCAAGTACTATACCACCAACCTGCACAAGGGCTGTTTCCAGCTGCCCAAGTACGTTGAGAAGATGCTTGAAGACGTCGAGAACGTAAAGGATTGATAGTATTGACTGCAAGTAATTTACAATATAATGCTTGAAAAGAATATTGAAACTTTCATAGGGGCCGATGCAGAGTATGCCGATGCCCGCATTGTACTGTTCGGAGCACCGTTTGATTCTACTACTTCATACCGCCCCGGTACCAGGTTCGGAAGCAAGGCCATAAGGTCAGAATCATTCGGACTTGAAACCTACAGTCCATACCAGGACAAAGACCTGACTGACATCAGCGTGTTTGACAGCGGTGACATTGAGCTGTGCATGGGCAGCAGCACAATGGCGCTCAGTGCCATATCGGAACGCACTGCCACCATACTTGATGACGGCAAGATACCGTTCATGATAGGTGGTGAGCACCTGGTTACGCTGGGTGCTTTCCGCGAGGTATTCAAGCGTTACCCTGAAGTACACATCATTCATTTTGATGCCCATACTGACCTTCGCCAGGACTATCTTGGCGTAGAACTGTCACACGCATGCGTGCTTCGCCGCTGTCATGATCTGGTAGGCGACGGAAAGATACATCAGTTCGGAATACGTTCAGGTGAGCGCGAGGAGTTCTATTGGGCAGCCAGTGGTCATACTGACCTGCACAAGTTCAACTTCGATGGACTTGAAGAGACTGTCAGGTCGCTGCCGCACGGCAAGGACGGCAAGAGCGTCCCGGTCTATTTCACCATTGATCTTGACGTGATGGACCCGTCAATCTTCCCCGGTACCGGAACACCTGAAGCCGGAGGCGTTCAGTTCCTTGACCTGCTTAAGGCAATTTTCACAGTATGTGGTGGCTGCAACATAGTAGGCTGTGACGTAAACGAACTCTCTCCGTCACTTGATCCAAGCGGAGTTTCAACGGCTGTTGCCTGCAAAGTTGTAAGGGAACTGCTGTTGGCAATAAGATAATGTATTACAAACCAAATAAAACAAAGACTAATTAGGAAATGGGAAAAGTTTTAGTAATCGGCTGCGGTGGTGTAGCCGGAGTAGCTATTCAGAAGTGCGCTCAGAACGACTCTGTATTCACTGAAATCTGCATTGCCAGCCGTACAGAAAGCAAATGCATTGCTCTCAAGGAGAAGCTGGCAGGCAAGACCAAGGCTGTCATCACTACAGCGCAGGTCGATGCAGACAATGTAGAATCACTCATTGCCCTGATCAATCAGGTCAAGCCTGACGTAGTTCTCAATCTGGCTCTGCCTTATCAGGACCTCACAATCATGGATGCATGTCTTGCTACAGGTGTACACTACATTGACACAGCTAATTATGAAGCTGAAGATACTGAAGACCCGGCATGGCGCGCCATCTATGAAAAGCGCTGCAAGGAGCTTGGCTTCTCCGCTTACTTTGACTACTCATGGCAGTGGGCTTATCAGGACCGTTTCAAGGAGGCAGGCCTGACTGCACTGCTTGGTACAGGTTTTGACCCGGGCGTAACAAGCGTGTTTACGGCTTATGCCCTGAAGCACTACTTTGACCAGATTGACACAATTGACATTCTTGACTGCAACGGTGGTGACCACGGTTATCCGTTTGCCACAAACTTCAACCCTGAAATCAACCTGCGCGAGGTTTCTGCCCCCGGTTCTTACTGGGAGAACGGCAAGTGGATTGAAATTCCTGCCATGAGCATCAAGCATGAATACAACTTTGAAGAGGTTGGCATGAAGGATATGTATCTGCTTCACCATGAAGAGATTGAGTCACTTGCAAAGAATATCCCGGGCGTAAAGCGCATCCGCTTCTTCATGACATTCGGTCAGAGCTACCTGACCCACATGAAGTGTCTTGAGAACGTAGGCATGCTCCGTACGGACCCAATCATGTTCAACGGTCAGGAGATTGTTCCAATACAGCTGCTCAAGGCCCTGCTGCCTGATCCTGCAAGTCTGGGTCCACGTACAGTAGGCAAGACCAACATTGGCTGCATCTTCACAGGAACAAAGGACGGCAAGCAGCGCTCAATCAAGATATACAATGTGTGCGACCACCAGGAGTGCTACAAGGAGGTTGAGTCACAGGCTATCAGCTACACCACTGGTGTTCCTGCCATGATTGGTACCATGATGGTTATGAATGGTCTGTGGAAGAAGCCGGGCGTATTCACAGTTGAGGAATTTGATCCGGACCCATACATGGATGCTCTGAACAAGTGGGGCCTGCCATGGGTCGTTGACGAGAATCCGGTGCTGGTTGACTGATTCCCTACCTTGGTCAATACAATGAAATCCCTGATGCGGAACCAAATCTGCATCAGGGATTTTCCAGTGTATAAGTGCTATTCTTTTTATCAATATTTTTCCAAATCCTTGATATCGGCATAGTTCTGATAAGAGAATGATGCTCCCTTATTCAATGTACCCTCAATCTTGATTGTAATATAGTCACCGGACTTTTCAAACTTAACTGTACCACTCTTGAAAGATGTTTCAAATCTTCCGTCTTGGTTAAAGATATAGACATCCTGTACGCCATAGATGAAGTCATCCTTGTATGGTAGTAATCCATTCATGTAGAATACATAGTCAAGATCACTCTTCTTTATAACATCAATAGTCTTTCCTACCAGTTCTTCCCTGAAGTATCCTCCGAATACCGATGTATAGCCATCTTCAAGTTGAACAGACGATGAAAATCCATACTCATTCCTACTTTGTACATAAGTGATTTCTTCCATAGTCAAATCAAAAGACCTGCCGTCAATCACAACCTTTCTGACAAGTTCGACCTGTTCACCATCCTTCTCTTCCTTCTCTTCCTTCTCTTCCTTGCTGCAGCTGACAAAACCAAGTGTCAGGGCAAGCATTGCAAATAATACCTTTTTCATATTTTCAATTTTAAGCAAACATAGCAATAATTGAAATATGAGCAGTAAAATAATGGGGGTGATTTAAGCATTAGAACCGGACATTTGACTAACATTTCGTACAATCAGTTGATATACAAACCGTTTCACAAATCAATCTCCAAGGACAAAATTTCATCATCTCAGGAAATGTTGTCAAATTTGCATTTGTATAAGATTTAGACTGATCGGTACAATGACAAGGACAATATTCTGTTTCCTTCCCTTTATGGTATGTCTGATATGGACAGCCACATTCCTGATAAGCAGCAGCAAGTCCAATGCCGCAAAGAAGCATCTTACACTTTTTCTTGTAGTCTGTACGGTCCTCTATTTTTGCCATGGACTTTATTTTCATAATGGTCCAACACACTTTTGGGAGAGTTTGTGGTCACTATGTTCCCTACTTGCCTACCCTCTTTACTTGGGATATATAATTCGGCTGACAACAAGCAATCTGGACAGGAAATATTGGATTCCGGTACTTGCAGTACCTGTTACCATCGCTTTGGCCAAGTATGTATTTCCAGGTAATTTTGTTGACGCATTGCAGAAAGGGATTTTCCTGGTGCAGGTGATTGTTGTACTTGTCATAGGGTTCCGTAAACTTGATTCGTTCAACGCCAGACTCATGGAATTCTATTCAAATACGGAAAAGCGTGATACCACACCAATCAAGAAACTGTTGGCGTTTTTTGCTGCAACATCAATACTGTCTTCAGTTGCGAATGTACTTGGAAGACAGTTTTTCGGAGATTCCGATATTCTACTTTATTTAATATCGGCTGGTTTCAGCAGTATGCTGTTCGCCCTGAGTTGGATAGGTTATAAAAGGGACTTTTCAGTAGAACAGTTCACCGACGAAATTGAAGAAATATCAGAAAGCCAGGAACTCTCGGACGAACACCATGAATATGAAAGGATTGGCAATGAAATAGACAGGCTGCTTGAAGTTGAACAATTGTACCTTGATGAAAATATAACACTGAATGATCTGGTGAGGAAAGTAGATTCTTGCAGGACTTATGTATCAAATTACATAAACCAAGAGAAAGGGATGTCTTTTTCTGATTATATAAACAGACTCAGGGTTGACCATGCCAAAAGGCTTATGATAGAAGAACCTGGGCAGAAGCAGATGGCTACCGCAATGAAATCCGGCTATTCCAACGAGCAGTCGTTTTACAGGAATTTCCGCAAATTTACTGGAATGACCCCGGCAGAATGGCTTAAACAACAGACAAACAAACAGATATCAGATAATTAACTAACAAAACAAATTTAAATTTATGAAAAAACTTTTCGCACTTGCGCTTTGCGCACTGTCACTTGGCATTGTATCATGTGACAAGGAAAAAGAAGGAGATGAAGGTCAGGGTTACAAGGAAGGAACAATCCTTGCCAAGGTTCATGACAATGAGGTGTTCATAAACGGCAAGTCCTATGGCCTGACAGAAGGTTATGCCATGGTTGAGAACGACGAATACTGCGTTCTTGATTTTGGAACAGAAAATAATGGAAGTGATGAATCTGGCCGCGGTATTATCCAGGGCACCTATATGAATAAAGAAGTTGACCTTGCTAAGGTTAATACTGAAGAGCTCTTTATTTATATCAATATAATCTTACCAAACAATAGCCGTTATGAAGTTCATCTTGTCAAGGACAAAGAAATGCTTGAATCACTTGAAGGCCTTTTCTTAGACGAAGATGAGAGTAAGCCTGAGAAGGGCAAGAGCTGCTTCAAAGCAGGAAAGCTCAAGGGTGTAATGAAGGATAAGGACACCGTGCTTGTTACAGCAGAAGGTATCACGAACAGCGGTAAGGAGTTTGCCGTGAAGATTCTCTATCCAATCCTGAAGTGGGAATGGGAATAAACCAATATAATATCACGCCAGGATATCGGCCAGGGCATTGAATCCATTAAGGACCCTGGATGAGCCTGAAGGCATTGTGACGGTGAATGCGGGTAAGCCTGCGTTCACCGTTGCTTCTATAATAAAGTCGGCAGGCGCACTGTCAATGACCTTTACTCCATATCGCTGAAGCATCTTGGCAGTAAGGGGCTGCAGGGCAGGGGTGCCTGTGACTACAGCCGTCCTGTCACACTTGTTTTCAATTCGGAACAGTCCTATTTCAGTATCAAAGCTGATTCCCTTCCTTGAGAAGAACTCACCAAGGCTACCATTGACTGACAGTTCTTCGGGAGTTCCCATGACAAGTCCCTTCTCCTTGTCCATCAGCCATATGGTATCGGCAATCTGAAGTGCCAGCTCAAGGTCATGCGTACTCAGGAAAATGGTCTTCCTGCGTTCACGTGATATCTGCTGAAGCAACTGCATTATTTCGACCTTGCTCGGGTAGTCAAGGAATGCCGTAGGCTCATCAAGGAAAATTATTGGCGTTTCTTGGGCCAGAGCCTTGGCTATCATGACCTTCTGGCGCTCACCGTCGCTCAGTGTCTGAATCATGCGGTCACGCAGAGGTTCAATATGTACAAGTTCAATGGCTTCTTCAACAATACGGCGGTCTTCGTCGCGCAGAGTTCCCCAGAAACCCGTATATGGGCTTCGGCCTATTCCAATAAGGTCATAAACGGTCATGTTCCTCAAATCGACCTTCTCGGTCAGTACTACGCCTATGACCTTTGAGAGTTCGCTGTCAGAATACTCTGCCAGTGGCTTGCCAAGTATCTTTATGGAGCCCGATACAGGCGGCTGGAATGCAGATAGGGTCCTGAGCAGGGTAGACTTGCCGGCACCGTTCGGGCCAAGCAGGCATGTAAGCTGTCCGCTGTGGATTGATGCGTTTATGTCACGTGCAACAACCTTTACGTCATGCTTTACCTTATAACCTGTCGAGAGTGAACTGATTTCTATTGAATTCTCCATTATTCTGCGGTTTCATTTCGTCTCTTGCTGAAGAGAACTGATATTACTATTGGCGCTCCTACAAGAGCTGTTATTGAGTTTACCGGAAGTGCTCCTTCAAACCCTGGCATACGTGCCACCAAATTGCAGGCCAGTGCAAACAGGGCACCTACAAGAATGCATGCGGGAGTAAGTATGCGGTGGTCAGTTGTCCGGAATATGCTTCTGCAAAGGTGTGGTACGGCCAGTCCGAGAAAACTTATGGGACCGCAGTATGCCGTGACTACCGCAACCAGTATTCCAGAATATCCGATTACCTGGAATCGGGCCCTCTTTATGTCGAGTCCCAGATTACGTGCATATGAATCGCCCAGCAACAGCAGGTTGAGCGTTTTGGTCAGAAGCAGTGATACCGGAAGTATTATGGCCATAGTAACCACGAAAAGTACCATCTGGTCGCCCGATACGCGTGCAAAACTGCCAAGTCCCCATACTACAAAAGCGCGTATGTCTTCTTCGACCGAGAAGAATTTAAGGACACCGATTATTGCATTGGCAACATATCCAATCATGACGCCTATTATGAGGAGCGTAACATTGCCCTTGACTTTCTGTGAAACAAGTACTATTATGCCCATTACAGCCAGGGCTCCGGCAATTGCGCCAATGGTCATGGCCAGGTCACCGGCAAATCCAAGACGGCTAAGGGCTACTCCGCCAATGCTTCCCGACATAAGTACCACGAATGCAACCCCAAGACTTGCACCGGAACAGATTCCAAGTACGGAAGGGCCTGCAAGAGGGTTCCTGAATACAGTCTGCATGAGTAATCCGCTTACTGACAGTCCGGCTCCGGCAACTATTGCCACAAGTGCCTGCGGAACCCTTGACTTGAAAATAATGTTCTGCCAAATGACATCTTCACCGTCAGCTCCGAAAAGAATGCGCAATACCGAACCGGCAGGTATCGATACCGATCCCAGAAGTATATTCAGGAAGAAGAACAACAGTATGAGCACTGTTGTCAGAAGCATGTATGGCAGGACTCTGCGGTTCATTTCAGCAACTCATAGTATTTGGGGGCGTAATCGGGCAGCATTTCCGGGTGGAAAACCTTTATGAAATCGCTCAGGACCAGTTCGGGTTCCATGGGCATGCTCTCATAGAAAGGCTTCAGGCTCATGTTGCAATATATGATTCCATGCTCCCTGAATGCCTTGAAATCAGTATATCGGGTGTCATCCTTGGCCAGTGCTTCGTATGTGAATGTGCCCTGATAACTGTTCACTATTCTCCAGTAATCAGCGTTGGCAGCCTGGCTGTAGACCTCTTCGAAATCTTTTGTGACACCTCCGGAATGGGTATCGTCCTTCATGAAATAGTCACCACCGGCATCCTTGAAGATGCGGGCCAGGAAACTCTCTCCGCCTACAGCATACCAGTTGCCTCCCTGAAGTTCTCCGCTGAACACGACAGGCCTGTACTCTGCTCCGGAAGCCAGTTTGGCCAGTTCCAGGTATCGGTTTTCAATTCCTTCGAAAATCTCGTTGGCCTTCTCTTCCTGTCCAAGCAGGAGTCCCACGAACTTAATCCATTCAGCCTGGCCCAATGGGGTAGTCTCCTTGTAGCCAAGATGTGGTACAAGTGTTATGCCGGTGCTCTTGAGCGCATCATAGCCTCCACGCTTGAATGGTGAAATAAGAATGAGTTCCGGATTGATTCCCATTATGACCTCATTGTCGAAATTGCCCTCAATTCCTATCTTATGTGTTCGGCCGTCTTCAAGACGCCTGTTCATTTCCTCATTGAAAAGATGCCTGGTACTTGTTATACCTTTCACGGCATCGGTGGCTCCCAGCTTTATGAAATTCGAGAGCTGCAGAGAAGTCATGCATATTACACTGCTTACAGGTATTTCCAGCCGCGTGTACTGCTTCTCATCTATGTTTTCAGGCATTTTTGCCCCTTTCCTGACAAGGACGTAGTGGAAAGTCTGGCTCTCTTCCTTCTGCGGGTCCTGAATATCAAGAAGGCATATTCCATCCCTGTATGTCAGGCTGAATCCGGTTGCATATTCCGTATTGACAAGTGCCGGCACCGTATCATTGCTGTCATGACTTGCGGAGTCCGATGCCCGCTTGCCGCCACGGCATCCTGTCAGAGTCAGTGCAATTATGCAGGAAATAAAAGTCAGTTTTCTCATTTTCAATTTTTTACATTTGTAAGACTATTCATAAGCCAAATCCCAGCATGAACCGAAAAGTCCATGCCGGGAAGTGCCTTTATGACTTCACAATCCAAAGATAGTGAATATCATTGAGTTGATAATTAATCTTCAGGGAACATTGAGTGATAGTAATCCTCAAGAGCCTCACCGTTTACAGCATCGGTTGTGTGGTCCATCCAGATCTTGAGAACGCCTGGTACTTCAAGAAGGCCAAGAACCTCCTTGGTGTTGATTACCTCATACTTTGCAATGTTGGTGAAATACTCAAGCCAACTGTTGTCCTCGCTTTCTGGATCTTCCTCATCCCAGTACTCTTCACCTTCACCAATCATGTCGTTGTGAGCGTGGTCGCCAGCGATTGACATGAGAGCGTGGATAGAAATCTTGTTTGCCTTTACGCCCTGTTCCTGCATACGTGCCCAAACATCATGCTTGTAGTTGTCTGGCTGGTCAACTGTACCTACGAAATAGTTAGGGTTGATCTTCTGGAGTTCTTCTTCAAGCTGGTTGTAACGGATGTTTGCCTTGTAGCTGTCATAGCTGTCAGGATTGCCGTGACCCATGAATGCAACAACACCGTCCTTGAGCTCATTGCCGTATTTTGCGTTCAGTGCCTTGGCTGTCAGTTCAACGTCATTGCCTGCGCCTTCAGCAGTTGTCAGCAGTGGTGAGCCAAGCTTGATGCTAACCTCTGAAAGGTACTTGTCATCAAGGTCGCCCAGATAGTTGTTCATGAAGTCCTTCATGTAGTTGATTACACGGTTGAACTCCTCACCAGGGATAACCTGAAGTGACTGAACTACAATTTCACTGTACTTTGCAGTACCGAATGCGTGAAGCCAGAAGTTTGGTGCATAGTAGCTGCGTACTTCAGCGCCTTCTGATGCATGCTCACCTGCCATGGCACGGTTAATGCAGATGGCTGAGCTGTATGATACATATACATCATAATCCTTGAACTGCTTCTCATATGCGGCCTTTGTTGCATCGAATGCATCGAATGCGCACTGCCATGTTGAACCGAATGCTACCAGCAGGATAGCCTTGTCATGCTTCTTGCCAGCCTTTACCTGTGAATCAACTGCATCCTGATAAGTGGTGTAGTTATTCTTTGTTCCCTCATCGCCCTTGTCACATGATGTGAATGTGAGCGCTCCCATTACGGCTGCAACAGCCATCAGAAAGATTTTCTTCATTTTTTGTGTTATTTATAAGGTTGATAAAAAAGTTAATCATCATCTCCATGTCCTGATTCCTTGATTATGCTCTTGGTATCCATCTTGCGGCCCTTGCTGAACTTTACGCTAAGGGTGCAGTAGAATGTCCTGCCCGGGCTTGTAGTACCATAGTGCAGTCCGTGAGGAGTAGTTTCATAGTAATCAAGTATATTGTCAATTCCTGCCTCAACCCTGTAGGCCATGCCATGCTTGCCTGTTCCAAGGTCATGGGCAGTCGTTAATTTCCATATCTGGTATGGCTTGCCGTTTCCGTTGTTCTGGTAATAGCGGGTTGAACTGGTCTTGCAGTACAGTCCTAATCCCAGTCGGTATGATTCGCAGAAACGGTGGTTCCAGGTGGCATTCATGTTGCTCTTGTGATGTGCCATGCCGTCAATGGTAACATGGTCAAGCCTGTGTTTCTTGCTGTTATAGACATTGGCCTCGGTATCAAGATAACTGTAGCTGCCACCTATGGTAAGTTCCTTTGTTATACGCCAGGTCATGGTTGCATCGGCCCCGTATGTCTTGGCATTCTCCATGTTCTGGTACTGCCGCGGCACAATTTCCATGCTTCCGTCACCGGTGTATTCATAGAGTCCCGACGGAACCTGGTCCATGCCTATGTTTACAAGCGCAATCATGTTGTCCAGCTTGTTCAGATACCCGGTAACCGATGCGCTGAATCCTCCATGACTCCATTCAATGCTTGTAGAATAGTAGTCCGATGTCTGTGCCTTTAGTTCAGGATTTCCCACATAAAGCATTGTGGTTGTGCCCATTGTGCGTATGTACTTGTAGTAGAGTTCCTTGGGGGTAGGGGTCTTGAATCCCTGGCTCCAGCCAGCACGCAGGCGGAATTCTCCAATGGGGAACATTACACTAAGCTTTGGTGTAGCCTTGAATCCGAAACTCTGGTTCTGGTCCATTCGGAGTCCGGCAGTTACATGCATCCAGTCCATTGCCGTGAATTCATCCTGAAGGTACAGGGCTGCAGTCCAGTCAGTCACTTCACCGTTCTTTACTCTCATTGGAGCGTTCAGGTAGTCACGCCTGTACTCGGCACCAACGCTCAGTCCGTTCTGGTATGGCAGCGTGAACACACCCTTTGCCTGAGCCAGGAAGCGCCTCTGGTCACTCTGAAGGTTTGTCTGGTCGGCGAAATACGGGTAATATGGTGTATAGTTTCCAAGCGGGTCATATCCGTCCTCGAGTGTGGTTGCCGTGTAATAGTAGTAATAGGCATGCCTGTTCCAACTGGCATCGAATGTGAGTACATCGGACCCTTTCAGCTTGTATGTAGCGCCAGCCGATGTGCCTGCATCCCTGTACTGCATGTCGAAGGTGTTTACGTCACATGAAGCATACTTGCCGTTGGTTGGCCTGTATATGCGCTTACCGTAAGCCATTCCGTCGGCATACATGCTCAGTTTGTCAGTAGGAGTGTAGGTAAGGCGTTCAATGAGCTGCCAGTTGGTATACTCGTTCAGGGTCTTGTTCTTGGAATCGTATATGTGGAACTCGGTCTGTGCAGGGTCTTCCTCGCCGGTATTCTGCCAACCGTCGGTGTGCTGCAGCTGGTAGTTGGTCATTGAGTTGAGCTTGCCAATGGTGAATCCAAGGCTGTTGTGCTGCCTTACGTCATTGTATGAGCCGTATTTGGTGGTATTCTCCAGGTAGAGTCCCTCGTCATCATGCTTTTTGGTGACCACGTTGATTACGCCTGCCATGGCATCACTGCCGTACAGTGCACTGCCGGCTCCCTTTACTATCTCAATGTGATCTATGTTATGGGGATCAATGTGCCCAAGGTCGTTTTCGCCGCCCTGGTCACCATGCATTCTCTTTCCGTCAACAAGAATCAGCAAGTAGCTGTTGCCCAGTCCGTTCATGGTCATCTGGGCACCCATGTCACCTGGACTGAAGTCGAATCCGGCACCAAGCTGTGCAAGTATCTCCTCAATGGTCGATGCTCCCAGCTGTTCTATCTGCTTGCGTGAAATTACCTCGGTCTGAACAGGTACATTCTTAAGGTTGTGGGGCGTACCGGTTGCGGTCACTACAATTTCATCGAGCGCCTTTGTCAGGTCATCGGATTGCGCATGAACTGCAGGTGACAATCCAAGAAGAGATAAGGAAAGAAATACGCGCGCAGACAGTCCTGGCCTCTTTCTTTCAGATTCAATCATACAATAAACACTATGAGAAGACTTCCTTGGCATGATTCTCTTTCTCTTATCTTAATTCCTGAATTTTATTGTCAGACTTGCGTAGACAGAACGGCCGGGGTTTACAGTTGAAAAGTTGCTGTTCCACGGACGGGTGTCACGCTCGTTGAAAATGTTCTCTATTCCAAGACCCGGCTCAACCGTATATTCATCAAGGTAGAATGAATGGTGAGTATGCAGGTCAAACTGGCTGTATGCCGGTGCATAGCCGTAAGTGCTTGAGTAGCGTTCACCCTGCATGTGTCCGTTCAGGTCAATGTTCAGGTGATAATTGCCCCATGTGTGGTCCCAGCGCATGTTCACGCTTCCGCTGTTCCTTACGCTCTTGTCCACGGGAGTTTCGCTTACGGTTCCGTCTGTATTGGCACTCTGGGCCTTGGAATCAGTCAGTACATATCCGCCACCGACGGTAAATCCGTTGCCCAGATAGATGTTCGTGTTGAAATTAAGGCTCTTTATGTATGCCTTGTCTATGTTGGCACGCTGTCTTATGGTAGCATATTCAGCATGCAGGGCATCATACCCCAAAGCCGATATTTCCGCATCGGACAGGACCTTGTAGTTTATCATGTCCCTTATGTTATTCCTGAGCGCTGTCACCGAGAATGAGAACCGGGCCGAAGTGTACTCTGCATTAAGTGAATTGAATGTGCTCTTTTCCGGCTTGAGGTTTCGGTTTCCTACCGTAAAGCGGCTCGATGTCTTGGTCTCATCGGTCGCGTAAATCTGGCTGAGGGTAGGTGAGCGGAATCCCTGTGAGACCGATGCTCTCACATTCAGCTTTCCCAGCTTGTACATGAGCGCCAGGTTAGGAGTGAGGTTGCTGTGGAAATTCTCGTTGTATATGTACCGTACTCCTATCACGCTCTGCAGGTTATCGGTAATGTTAAGCTCTTCCTGCCCGAAAAGTGCAGCAGTGTACATGCTTTCAAATGATATGTTGTCCGATTCAGACCTCAGCTGTTCGTTAATGAGTTCGGTTCCGACTGACAGCTTGCTGCGGTCGCTGAACTTGTATACGCCCTTCAGGTTTGCATCGTAATAGTGGGTCTTCTTGCGGGTCTGACTGTCACCTGCCTTGAATTCACCGCTCGAAGTGAAATAGTTGTAGTCCGATGTGTAGTTGTCGCTGTAGAAGTCAGCATCAATATACGAAGCCTTGTCAAGGTAGTAGCGGGCATTGGCTCCGGCAAGCCAGGTCTGATGGCCAAGGTCATAGGTGTAGGCCTGGGTCTCTTTGTATATGTAGTTGCCTTCGGAGTCCTTCTGGCTGCTCTTCTTGAAATATGTAGCAGCCTGTGGCCTGTGAGTGTCATACTGGTTCAAGTTTCCCCTGAGCTTTACCGTAAGCCTGTCGCTGATGGCGTAGGCCAGGGACTGTGAATAGTTGTTCTGTGTGAATCCGACTGACATTGGGCGGCCTGTCCTGTAGCCCAGTTCGTCAATGTTGCTGACCTGCCAGTTATCGGCCTCCTGTCTCTGGAACGAAGTTGTCGATGTGATTTTGCCGAAATTGGCAGTTGCATCGGTTGACTGTGTGAACCGGCCGTGTGTTGATATGTTTGTGAAACTGCTTATGTCAACACCATCTTTAGGGTCATTCGTGATAATGTTGATTACACCGCCTATGGCCTCACTTCCATACAGTGCGCTGGCTGCGCCGTTCTGAATCTCTATACGCTTGATGTTTGAGGCATTGATTCGGGCCAGGCGGTCATCGCCGCCTATCCTGTGGCCATTCTCAAGAATAATCAGGTAATCCTGGCCAATTCCGTTCATGTTGAGGAACGTGCCCATTCCGTTCGTGACGGTTGTAATGTTGGGGCTGAGCTTGGTCAGCGCCTCTTCGAGTGAAGTCGCTGATGCATTCTCAATGTCCTTCGCGGTTAATACTTGGATGGGAACAGGTGAATTTGACATGCGCCTGTGTGTTCCGGTTCCGGTTACTACAACCTGATCAAGGTTAATGATGGTGTAGTCAGCATCGGGTTCCTTAACCCCGCTGCCGACATTGGTCTGACCGTAAGTACTAAATTGCATGAAGCCTGTCAGGGCTACAAGCATTACTCTTTTCAGCATTATAAAAGCCTAAAGATTAAAGTTTTATAAAATGTCAGAATCGTCTTGGCCCCGAAACAATATCCTTGTTTTATCTTGATCTGGCAGGTTTCCTGGCTCCAGTCTCTTGAAAGCACCTTCCCACCATTTCAAGGCAGTGGTATTGCGAAAGCTTCAAGTTGTATGGACTGTTACAGTAGCGGGCACTGCTCCGGTCTTGCACCGGATTCCCTCTCTGCCGGCACCGCAAGTGCCAGCATCACCATATCAGGGGCAAATATACAACAATATTCTACACCTTATCTTTATCAATGGAAAATAAAAAAAGTGCTGGGGTTACCCCCAACACCAGCAGCGCCAGGCCAAAGAGGGCGAAAATGCACATGGTAGTAAACCAGGCGCCCGCAGATTCAGGCGTATTGTACTGGGCTTCCATCTGGCCTGTTTCTATCCTATTTTAACAAGTTGACGAGAATGGAGGCCGATATGGCTATTATGACCATGAGTACCTGTGACCGCCTGTTTATGCCGATGGCAGTCTTTACATCGCTGTATGTGAAATCACGTTCTGTTTCACCTATGTACGGCTTGTAGACGGGTACGCCAAAGTAATTATGGGTACCGCCGAAACGGCAGTCCAGTATTCCTGCCAGGGCCGATTCCGGAAAGCCTGAATTAGGACTTGCGTGCTGGCGCCCGTACATGCGGACGAATCCAAAAAGGCCGGGAGTACCATTGGCACAGATCATGAGAAGGGCCGTCAGGCGTGCCGGTATCCAGTTGGCAATGTCATCGATATGTGCTGCCCAGCAACCGAAATCCCCGTACCGGTCACTCTTGTAGCCAATCATCGAATCAAGAGTATTTACCATCTTGTAAGCCATCATGCCCGGAACACCAAGCAGAATGTACCAGAAGAGCGGTGCAATTACTCCGTCACTCAGATTCTCGGCAAGTGTTTCAAGTGCAGCCGCACGTACTTCCTGGCCGGTCAGTTCCGATGTGTCACGCCCAACAATGCGTGCCACCTGCTTACGTCCGCGCTCAAGTGATTCCTCCATTGCCTGAAATACCATCCGTACCTCATCAATAAGTGTCTTTCCTGCCAGGCAATAGAATACGAGAATGCTATTGACTGCAACAATTGCAATGTTGCTCGCAGTGATTGAAATCATACGGGTAACCGCCTGAAGCAAATCAAGTGAAATCATGACCAGGAAGAATATTCCAGCAATCAGGAATAGTGCAGTGAATGCTCCCTTGAGCTTACGCCGGGTGCCATTATTTAGCCTGTGCTCAAACCTGCTGATAAGTTTGCCAAACCATACGATTGGGTGGGGCAGGCTGACAGGGTCACCGAACAAGGAGTCCAATGTTACTCCTATAAGCAATGGCAACACACTGAATATCAGTACTTCACGCATATCATTACACATTATCCGTTATAGACCCAATCCCTGATTGCACTCACAAGCTCATCGTTTTCCGATGGCAACTGGACAGCTATCCTGAAGAACCGCTCATCAAGACCCTCAAAGTTGGAACAGTCGCGTATGAGTATTCCATATTCTTCGGCCAGAAAATCCTTCAGGGCCGATGCACGTCCCATGCGGAGCTGGCATAAGAAGAAGTGCGTACTTGATTTCCAAACGTCAATTCCGCCTATGGCACGTATCTCATTTGAAATACGCTCCTTTTCAGCAAGCAGCTCATTTATGCTTATATCATAATTACCGCTGTTTTCAAGAAGGTACTTGCCGGCTTCAATGGCCAGCGAATTGACCGCCCACGGCATGCGGAAACGCTTCATTCGCTCAACTGCCTTTTCACACCCTGTTATTCCACCTAACCTGAGTCCAGGGATTGCGAATTTCTTTGTCATTGAATGCAGCAGCAGAATGTTCGGGCATTCTGCTGCCTTTCTTGCAGAGAGCATTTCCATATCGGTAAATCCGGCGTATGACTGGTCTATCACGAATGTACATCCAGGATTGCCTGCGGCAAGTTCAGTCAGTATTTCAGGGCTATATACAGTACCGGTCGGGTTGTTTGGATTGCATATCCAGCAGAGTCCGTTTACTGGAACTTTCAGTGAATCAAGAGAGTAGGCAGGCCTTACCTTGTGCATATTCATGCGGCATGCATCGGCATACTCGCTGAAAGTAGGCATAACTATTACTGAATCAGTACCGTAAAATGCTCGGGCTATAAGGTATATGGCATCGGTTGCGCCGTTAGTGACACACAGGTTATCACCGCTCAGGCCCATTCTGACAGCCCATTGGCTTTCAAGCGATGCAGGTACAGGTTCAGGGTAGGAGTGGACACATGCTATGCGGTCACGCAGAAATGCATCAAGACCGCTGTGGTCCAGATGGTTGTAGATATTTGAACTGAAATTCAGTCTGATATCACTGTATTTGTAAAGGTCATCTCCGTGTCCGTCAGTCATATTTCAATCTCTTTTCATGATTTCATACAGCAGGTCTATGTTCAGATATTTCCTTACATGTTCTGCCAGTAGATCATATTGCTGCTCCTTGAATTCTGCATAACTCAACTGTAATTCCTGCTTGCCTGAGTATGGTTCAAGCAGCCAGTTGATTACCTGTGAATTGTCCAGGATACCGTGTATGTAGGTTCCACAGGTCTTGCGGTCAACCACGCATCCATCCAGAGTGCCGTCTTCAAGCACATTCATGGGCCTGTAGTCAGAACCTTGGGCAGGAACTGTCTTGCCCATGTGTATCTCATATCCGGTATTAACGCAGTCCAGTGAATCAGCATTACAGAACTCAGAAAGGCTAAACCTAGTCTGCCGTGTTACCTTTTCTCCCTGCATTACAGTTTCCATGGGCAACAATCCCAGTCCTGGCAACTGTCTGATTGAGCCTTCAACACCGTCGGGGTCACTTACCATCATGCCCATCATCTGGTAACCGCCGCATATTCCCATGACTGTCACACCTTCACGGTGAGCGCGGAGTATGGCCTCGGCTACGCCGTTTTTCCTAATTTCGTAAAGATCGTCCAAAGTGCTCTTGGTGCCTGGCACAATAATTATGTCGGCTTTCCTTATTTCATCAGGATTGTTGGTGTAGAACAGGTTGACACGATTGTCATGCTCAAGCATGTTGAAATCGGTAAAGTTTGACAGGTGCCTGAGCAATATTACTGCTACATTTATCTTTCCATCAATTGCAGACCTCTGTTTTTGTGACAGTTCCAGGGAATCTTCCTCTTCAATATGTATGTTCTTGTAATAGGGTACAACACCTAATACTGGAACGCCGCATATATCCTCCATTATTCTCACGCCCTCTTCAAAGAGCCTCAGGTCACCACGGAACTTGTTGACTATTATGCCTTTGATTCGCTTCTTGTCTTCGGGTAACTGAAGCGCTATTGAACCATAGGTACTTGCGAATACTCCGCCTCGGTCAATATCGGCCACAAGTATTACATTGGCATCGGCATGACGGGCCATTGGCATGTTCACAAGGTCAGTTTCACGCAGGTTTATCTCAGATATGCTTCCTGCTCCCTCCATTACTATTGGATTGAACCTTGCAGCCAGGCGGTCAAATGCCGCATTGACCTGGTCACGCAGTTCCTGTCGGCCCTCTTTCTTGAAATAGTCGTATGCGTTACGGTTGCCTATTGGCTTGCCGTTCAGCACAACCTGTGATGTGTGGTCAGAACTTGGCTTGAGCAGCAGCGGGTTCATGTCGGTATGGCATGCTACACCGGCGGCTTCGGCCTGAACAGCCTGCGCACGCCCTATCTCAAAGCCATCGGGTGTGGCGTATGAATTCAGTGCCATGTTCTGGGCCTTGAATGGGGCAGGGTGGTAGCCGTCCTGAAGGAATATCCTGCAAAGGGCGGTGACAAGAATGCTCTTTCCCACATCACTGCCTGTTCCGGCCAGCATGACCGGCTTGAGCCTTGGCTTGTTTTCTGAATCCATATGCTGATTATCATTATTTTATTCTGGTTTCTTCCGGTTCTTGTAGGCAAAACTCTGCCATTTCTCCTCAGGCCATGATTGCTGCTGCAGTTCATATCGGGCCATTACGAAAAAGAGGTCCGATAACCTGTTCATGAGAATGAGTATTGACTGGGGCAGTGTGTCCTTGCGGTTCAGTGTCCACAGCCTTCTCTCGGCACGTCTTGCCAGAGTCCTGGCATACTGCAGATGCGCTGCAAGCGGAGTTCCGCCCGGTACCAGGAAATAGCCGTTGTCGGTCAGCTGGGACATCATGCTGTCCATCCAGCCCTCGCACTTTGTAACTAATTCAGTGTCAAGGATATTGGGATTCTTGTCACGTATTGCCGAAGGAGTTGCCACATGGCTCATTACCACCATGAGTTCACGCTGTATGGCAAACAGTTTATCCTGCCATCCGTGTGATTCGGGCAGCATGCTCCTTACAATTCCTATCATGGAATTAAGTTCGTCTATGCAGCCGTTGGCTTCAATCCTGATGTCATCCTTGGGAACACGTTCGCCACCATGTATTCCGGTTGTGCCATTGTCGCCAGTCTTAGTGTAAACCTTCATCGCCATAAGTCAAAAATATCGGTTTCGCCCCAATACCAATGGGTATATCCGGCAATCACATTATTATATCTATATAGTCCGGTTGGTACCATTTGTCCCTTTGCTCCATATTGCTGAGCCACTGATGGCAGATTCTCCATTGTAGATTCATCAATCTTGGAGTAGTGGAACTCATGACCTTTCAGCTGTAGGCCATTGTATTCTGCACTCCGATACCCCAAATGAAGCCTGGCACCATCCATGGTTGATTCAAATGGCAGTACTCCGGCCATTTCATGCCTGATTCCGTCTGAATTGGTTATTGCCCTGGCCAGATACATGAATCCACCACATTCAGCCAGCACTTTTCCACCATTTTCAACATAGTTCTTCAAGTCACTTGCCAGTTTACGGTTTTGACTCAGTTCTGCTGCAAACAGTTCGGGATATCCGCCCGGGAAATATATCAGGTCTGTATGGGCAGGAAAACTCTCACCGGCAAGAGGCGAGAAGAATTCAATCTTTCCAGCCTTGGCCAGGCGGTCAATGTTTTCGCGATATGTAAAGCAGAATGCCGCGTCATGTGCTACTGCGGTCCTGATTGATTTATCACTATCCTTGATGGATTTGGTCAGAGTATCACATGAATACTCTGAAACAGCATTCACGGCTTGCCCGTTTGCAGGGCAGCATATTTCAATCAGCCTTTCTACATTTACATGCGCTTCAACCAGATCAGCAATCCTGTCGGCCAGCGAACTGATTTCATTCTTTACTTCAAGGGACAATCCTAGATGCCTGGAAGGAACCTCAATTCCAGCAGTTTTGGGAATATAGCCAAGACATTCTACACCTGAGTCAGCGCAGGCATCTTTCAGGAAAGAGTAGTGTGATTCGCTGGCAACCATGTTGAAAACCACGCCGGCTATCTTGACATCAGGGTCAAAATTCTTGAGACCATGCAACACGGCAGCAATTGTGTATGCGCTTGATTTTGCGTTGATTACAAGCACTACCGGCAGGCCTAGCAGTTTTGAAATCTCTGCGCAGCTTCCTTTCATGCGGTCATAGCCGTCAAAAAGTCCCATCACGCCCTCTGTCACGCATGCATCGGCCCCCGTTGAATAATGGCAGTAAAGATTACGCACATGGTCAGGGGTAGCCATCCATGTGTCAAGATTCACCGAACTGTAGCCCGATGCAATCGTATGGAATTGTGTATCAATATAATCAGGTCCGCATTTGAATGGCTGGACGCGCATGCCCCGCCTGCGAAGCGCACGCAAAATGCCCATGGTGAAGGTGGTTTTTCCACTCCCCGACATTGCCGCTGCTATTGCAAACTGGGTTTTCATGCTGTGTTGGTTCAGTAATATGATTGGCCTCTCGGACTTTTATTCATGCAAAAGTAATAATAAAAATCCGCCGTTAGTCGGGAATTTAAAGGTTTCCAAACTCACGCTGTACATCAAAGCATGGGCAGGACTTGTTGGCGAATTCCCTATGCCCGTGAACCGATGCTTCCGGGTAAGCCCTCTTCTTCAGCAACTGCACCAACTGTTTCAGCGCCAGCCTCTGCGCCGGCGTACGGGTATCCTTGGGTTTTCCGGAACTGTCCAACCCGCCGATGTAGCAGATTCCAATGCTGTCCGTGTTATACCCGCTGCAATGCGCGCCGCTCTGTTCCACTGGCCGGCCAATCTCAATCTGTCCCTCCAGGCCAATCACATAATGATACCCAATGCACCTGAAACCGCGGTCCCTGTGCCACTTGTCAATTTCCTGCACTGAAACCGCTCTTCCTTCAGGAGTGGCGCTGCAGTGGATTATTATCTTGTTAATACTTCGCATTTCTTCTCCCGCATTATGTTTTTCTGCACTTTGTATTTCTGCACATTGTTCATCTGCACATTATTCTCACGCCTCATCGCAGAAAATTTTTATACGATGTCAAAGATAACGAAAATTATCAATGAAATTGTGACGTTTTCATGGCTTCTTGTTACTCCTTTTATCCTGTGGGTGCATAGTTTGTATTTACGAATGTTATTGAGTATATTTTAAGTACTCAATGTATTTTCTTTTAAAATATGTCATAAGATTCTCATGTTCGAACGACAATGATCTTTTCCATTTCGGATTTATCTCAATGTATGGATCTACCTTACGATTATGTATAGCATAAAGACAAGCGTTTTTATATTCTATTGATAATAAGACTAAATCCTTGTTATTCTTTTCCTTAATCCATGCTTTTAGAATGTTATATGGAGCATTCTCAAGTATCTCATCCACAGCGTCCTCAAAAGGACCTGACATTGGATAGTCTTTTATTGATTCATAGATGTATTCTTTTGATGTATTCCAATCAAGTTCTACAGTCATTTGTTCTTTTGATTCATCTATCAGGAACTCTATACAATCAACAAGTTTTGTTTCCTTATCTTTCAACAAAGGATTCTGAGCAAATAATTCCCAAGCATTTGCAATCATCATACACGCCAATTCATCATAACTAAGAGACGATGAATGCAGCTTGTCACCCATAAAATCAATAATAGCAAGCAACCATAGATAATCATGAGAGGTTTTTACTATGTTTCCAATATCTTTCAATTTTCCTTTTGGAACATAGTTGGCAGAAGAACTTGGTTCAATAATTGTATTGTGATTACTCTCTAGTTCAATTGACTTGATTGCTGTGGTATTTACACCTACGCAATCTCCGTCAAAACGGTACCACTTACCATCAACACTTATCTTGTTGAACTGTATTTGATCAACTTCAATGAAATCCTCAATTTGATCAATAAAGTTGAATTTGTCAAGGATTGGATACAGATCTGAATCGCTATAAGCAACAAGCTTCTTCGTTCCTTTATCCCAACCATCAGCAGTATGTTTTATATCCTTTACAGTAAAGCACATTTTCTTGTAATTAAATCGATATACTTTACCATGGAAAATCTTTAGTTTGCCAGTAGTTGAATATACTCTCTCACCCATGTGGTTATAGATAGAACAACTATTGTCCGTATTTTTAACATAGAAGTCAATTGATATATCTTCTACAATAACAGGCGATTCTTCTTTTTCCAGATGTTTATCAGTGTCTGTTTCATAAGAATATTCAATTAAGCCAAGACTTGCTAATCGCGATTTGATAGAAACTTCCGTTCTTCCCATTGCAGAAGCAATAGCATCAAAGCCATAACCTTGTTCGTAATACAAAGAAATAAGTTCTTCTTCGTTTTCTGTCCATGGTTTCCCTTTTCTGCTTTCTAATGCAGGAGTCAAAGGGCGCAAAACTTGCTTCTCTGATTGTAAATACTCGGGGGCGATTTGAATAGGCTCTTCTTCTATCTCTTCAATGACAGGGGTTGAGTGTACAGTTTCCTTTTCATGAAGGAGGTTTATTGCTTCGTTTATCTTATCGATCGTGCCAAACGCACCCTCCTCGGTCATCAAGTTAATCTTCAAATCTGCAAGGAAGTTCTCGTAGGTAAATGAAATAGAGGGTACAATCTCACCTTGCCGTATAGGATTGTAAGCGATTCTATCGTACAAATCATATACAGTTGGGCATATCTCCTTAAACATCTCCCTTTCGTTGAAATTGTTCTTGAGTAATGTGTAATACTCAATATTAAGCACATACTGTATATCTTCTGGCAACTCATAGAATTGTTTCTCAACATCTTTGTCGGAATGTTGACCTGTCATCTTGGTGTCCAACGAAGGGGTATTGAGAATACTCTCGTATTCGTTTAATGCTGTTTCGGAATTGTCAACAAAGTTATCTGAACTTGAAGATAGTTTTTCGATCGTTCTTTTGGATAATGTAGTATAGGTTTCTAGAAGAGTACGCTTCAAAGTCGAACGTCCAGATTGTAAGGTCATTAAGAAATATAGATCTTCGTCCAATTCTGCATAATTTATACAATTGTTTAGTATAGATTCTGATGGCTTGACATTAGGGTCTCGGAGAATACCTAGAATCTCCTCTTTCCCCCTCAATGGTACAATATGCCAGAATCCTTCATTTTGCATAAACCAAAATGGCAAGTATGCCTCTGAGTGAAAAGTAGCTTCGTTGGGAAGTACCATATTCCAAGTTTTTAAAAAGGCTGATTTAAGAGCATCATCATATTTGATCATATTATCAGTTAAAGTACATGACTCAAACATATCTATAATGGCCAATAAAAGAACCGCCTTATGTGGGGACTTTCGATTATACTTGTAATTAGTCTTTAAATTTTTGAAAGCTTCTACGTAATCCATAGGTAATTTTAAAGGTCTTCTGGTGCATCTTCAGTATAGAGTACATCAGAAGTCTTTTTAGTTAACTGCAAGAAAATATCAAGGAATGATCGGTGTGAGAAGAAAAATCCTTTGTCTTCCTGTAACTTATCTTCCATTACAGAAAAACCGTAATTCGCATATTCTTCCATAGTCTCAATCAGTTTTGCAACAACCGAACTTACTTTTATATCTCCTTTGTCAAGAGCAATCCAGTCAATTTCGGTTTTTGCAATTAGAGCAATGAAAATATAGGAGCGAAGGGCAGGATATGCGTGACGGAATTTCTTGGAATCAAGATTGCCCCAATATTGCAAAGGTTGTCCAAGAACCTTCAATTCATCAGATTCTTCAGATAATGGTAATCTCTTGTTTGAATATAAACCGATAAAGAATGCCATTATGTAAGGCTCATAGCCAGCACCAAGGATTTTTCCTTTAGCACCAGTATTCTCTGAAGCACCTACACCATAATCAGATATTACACGCATTACGCTTTGCTCATACTTTTTCTCGAACTTTGGAGTTCTACGTCCCCAGATATCAATAAGTTTCTCGTCCTTGTCAACGAGTTCTTCTATATTGTTCAGAAGGTCTGCCATAATTACTTGATTTTTGAGATAATGGTTTGAATGGTACCAAGTTTCTTATCGTCGAAAGGTTTTTTCTTCTCAATACGGAATACACATCCAGAGATTTCATCAACCTTATTCTGGTCAAGAACAACCTCACCATTTGCGTTCTCCTTCAGGAAACTCTTAGTTACAATTATCACCTGTTTGTTGAGCGTACTGATTACATTGAAGAACTCACTTTCCTTAGCATCGGTGAATGATGATGTAGGTGCATCAAACAATAATGGGAACTCAGTCTTATCCTTTTCGCTTGATAATTTGCCGATGGCAAACAATACAGACATTAGGTAAGTTGTACGAAGGGCTGTATTCGGATTGAAGATACGAGTATTGTCATTGTTCATCAGTACTGCTTCGCCTTGTCCGTTTACCTTTTCAAGGATTCTGATAGTTCCCTTGAAGTCGTTGGTATTCAACTTCTCCAAGAATATATTAGATTCATCCTCAATAGCGTGTAGCAATCGTTTCTTATTCGTTTCTTTAGCCGTTTTGAATGCTTCGGAAATCTGACGAATGATAAGTGCTGTCTTGGCATAAATAGCAGCAGATGTACCCTCGGCAAGTTTGCTCAATGCCTCTTGTGCTTCATCCAAAACTGCACGATGCTGAGCACGCTGGCGCTTCAACAAATCGATTCTATTCTCTGCTTTATTCTTCTGATCAACCCAATTTGAGATATTCTCATAATTTGCAAGAAGCTGTTCCTCCGACAAACCATCTGTTTGTGCAAGAATACGTTTCTTCTGCTCGAACTCCACATTAAGGTTTGCATCAATCTTCTTTACTTCGTCATGCAGACGATTATTAAAGGCAATTGCATCCTGAATCTTCTTGCGCATCTTGGTGATTTCTGCAAGATTGTCATTCAAGGTCGTATCACGCTTTTGAAGTTCAACTACATAATTGTTCTTGTAGTATGGTTCTATCTCCTCGTCTTCATCGGCTTTCAAGGATTCTTTATATTCCTCAAGTCTGTGAAGCATGTATTCCCAAGCCTCGGAATGTTTCTTTGCTGGACGACCGCAAATCTTACAAACCTCTTCATCAAGCATTTCTTGCATAATCTTCTGGCCAGGAATGTGTACAGGCAATGGTATGAAATCAGTTTTCATTGACAGCATTTTTTTGAAAACCTTATCAGCACCTGCAGTCAGGAGATAATCCTGTTCGAGCTTTCTGCGTTTCAAGTCAATTTCATTAACCTTTGAAGAATACTCTTCCGCTATATCACCAAAACCCATAAGAACCCACATGTTATCAAGCAAACTGATGGTATAATTCTCATCAATACGTGCTTGTGTCTGAGAACGCTTTTGAGACAATGTTTCAATACGACGGTTTACGTTGATAAGCAGTTTTGAGGCTTCCTTGCTCTGCTCAATACTTTTCAGCAATCCATCGAAATTGACAGCTTCATTTTCCTTATTCTTTATTTCGCGCTCTATATCAGAAAGTGTGCTGGATTCACGTTCAATGGTGTATTTCAGCTGCTTAATCTTATCTGTGTTCTTCTTGTCAAGTTTTTGAGCATTGTCACGTGCTTGATCAGCTTTCTTTGTGGCGTATTCCATAAATGCAAAGTACGCCTCGAAGTCTTTCACATCGCTGAAGGTCTCAACGAGCATTTTGAGTGCATTTGAGTTTTGGAATACATCAAGATCACTTTCGCCTTTGAACATCGTATATTTACGAATCTCTGAAGGAAGGTCATAATCAAAACGAATACCGTCCTTAACTGTACGCTCTACACCATTCAATTCAGTAAGAGTATATGAATAGTTAGATGTGCTGACTTCACCATCGAAAGATTTGGTAAAGTGGAACATCTTTTCAAGGGTCTTGATTGTTCCCTTATGCTCATAGGTCATTGACACACGAACATCATCTGACTCATTAGAAAATAGTTCCTCAATTCTTTTCTTCGAGATGTATTTGCTATCCATTTTGTTCGTGCCATCAGTACGGAACAACCATTCAAGAGCTTCATAGAATGTAGTCTTACCATCGCCATTTGAACCGATGATAAGGTTCAGACCATTAGCAAGTTCAAAAGTATTGGACTTGTAATAACTTCTGAAATTACAAATTTCAATCTTCTGTATTATCATAATATAAAGTTCTCATTTATGTAGTTAAACACTGTCATATAGACTTTCTTCTGGTCGCTTTCATCTGTAGAACCATCAAGCTGCTTGATAATCCTAGCAACGGAAGCAACAACGACATTCTCTGAGTTAATGGCAGCATACATGTCCTCATATTCAGTCTCGTCATAATCGTAGAGTTCCTGCAACTTTTTGTCGTCAAGAACCATGTGAAGCATACGTTCTTTGTTTGTCATTGTATATGATCGTTATTATATAAATTCAATCCGTAATGATTCATCACTTCCCGGAGTTCAGTCTCGGAATACGATGGGTTTTCAGATAATAATGCGAAGTTGTTCACTCGCAGAAGTTCTCCTCTCAATAAGGATTGCTCCATGCGATAACTGAGGCTATTAGGGCTTACTTCTGGTACCACAACGAGGTCATGAAGTTCAGCCATTTTCTTGTCTGGATGAGTACGAAGGACACGTCCTCTTCGTTGAATGAACTGACGAGGATTTCCTGTGCTTGAGCAGAATACCGCCAACTCACTTCTTGGTACATCCACACCTTCATCCAAACATTTCATGGAGGTTAGAACATGAAGTTTGCCTGTAGCAAAATCATCAAGTATTTCTTCTCTGTCTCGTTGACCAGAGGTGAACTTCCTTACAGTTACACGTTCGTCAACCTTCGTTACTGCTTGCGTGTATATATTAATCAAATGATCTGCCTCTTCATCATCCTTGATGTCCTCTGATTTATCAAAGTCATCAGTTCCACCAATATAATCTGGCTTATTTCCTTCGGGGACGTATATGAGTGAGTACTTCAGATTGCCTTTCTCGTCATGTCGCTTCTCTATGATGTCAATGAATGCAGGTAGTTTATTTGCCGCCTTGTGGATGATTCTCTTACGAGCAAGCAACAACCGTTTGAGCATTTCATCCGGATCATCAAAGGTGCAGGTATTGAAGTTGAAGTACTTTGATATTTTCTCGGATAGCTCCACGTATGCATCCATTTCCTCGGCTGTCAGACGCACAAGATGCGGATAATACATGTATTTGCATAGTACGCCATTCTTTATGGCTTCTTCCATGCTATATTCGTATGTGTATTTCTCTTCTGAACCGAAGAACTTGCGCAACTTTGTATTACCATTATCATCAAACTGCCTGTAGGGGGTTGCCGACAATCCAATCCTTCTGAGATATGGTATTTCCTTAAGGCGCTTTACCAATGAACATGAAGCCATATTGTGACACTCGTCTGCAATGACAAGTACCCTACGTTTGTCAAAGTCGTTTAATACATTGAACACCTTTTCTCTTGAATAAGACGCATAGGTAGAAATAATAATGTATGACACTTCGGGTTCCCTCTCCGTACGGTATTTCTCATTGAAGCGGATGCGCTCGACTTCGTCACGCCATGTTAGGTTCTTCGAATATACCTTTATTATATTTGAAAAACGGAACTTCCTGCATTCCTGTTCCCATTGATTGACAAGGGTGATTGTTGGTACTAGGATGATTGCTTTATAATAACCTTTTCGGAGGTATATTTCAAGCAAACAGTTGAGCGAGGTTATGGTTTTACCCGTACCTGTTGCCATGGCGAACAATCCTTTCTGACTATTATTCTTCCAGTTCTCGAAAGCGATTTTCTGATATTCGCGTGGGCCTGAAGAGTATGGGAATCGAGGTTTCATTTCTTCAAAGTCTTCGCATACCAGATCAATTTGCTTCTGTCGCTCACGTATGGCACGTTCCTTCTTCAGTTTTTGCAACTTCTTCTCTACGTCAAGCAGTTCTTCTATATCTTTGTCACCAAAATTTGATTGTATAGCTGATATGAGATTACCTGGTGAAAGATACTCGATATTGCGTTTCTTCATGTTCATGATGGAGTCGAATTCTTCACGCTGACTTTCTATACGTTTCTGAACCATCATGTCGATAGAGTCGCTTCTGTCTATCTTAATTTCTTCCAGGTTGTTGAATAAACCTGATATAGTAAAGTTGGCAGAACCCGTAAATGAAGTAGTGCTATCACCATCACGGAATTGTCCCGACTTCGTATGTGCTATTCCATTTTTGTTCCTTGGCTTGATAATCCTGATGTCAATACGCTTATTGTAGATTAGGAATGCAAGACACTCAAAGAATTGCTGTTGATATTCATCGAAGGTCTTTTTCAGTTCCTCAAAATTGCTTAAGTCGAAGCAATCGATAACGCCACCATGAATGCCCTTACTTATTGCATTTTTATCTTCGTCAGAAACAATATGATTAATGACGAGTCGCATCTTGCCACCATTGGAAATAAATGAGGCAAAACCATCTGCAAGCACGCTAATTGTAGCTGAGCTGAAATAACCCAACTGCAAATCAAACTCCTTGCTGTTCTCCAAACAATCGTTGAAGAATTTCTCAGGAGAGTTGAATTCGTCTGGACGGTAAGTCCCATCTTCTGCCCAATCTACTTCGTATAGCATAACGCAATTATATAAAGCAGTTAGTACACATTAGCTCATCTCCAAGGATGTCAACGAGGTTCGCACCTTGTTTTTTCTTCTTCGCATCCTCCTGTCGCTTGATGATGTCGAGTTTTATCTGTCGTACACGCTCTGGCTTAGCAAGGTCGGCTAGTGTTTCGCCCTGAATCCAGGTGTAGCCATCTTTCTCAAAGGTCATTGCCTTTTCGTAGAGGTCGGGATGCTGTTCTAGCAACCATACCCATTCAATGCGTTGTTGGAAGAAGCAGAAGTAACAGCCGGAACGAGAACGGCAATATGTTCCTGTTTTGCCATCTACCTCGAAAGGAATCTCCTCATAGTACGCAGGTACACCTACACCGCTTTCACGAAGGAGACGGAAGATGTCATCCTTTACAAGCACTTCATCATTATCCAGTATAGGGAATTCTTCTTCTGTGAGTTTGCCCACTGGATATTCGGTAGTCTGAAGGAACTTGAACACCACATGATTGAAGAGTTTTACATCAAGGTCGAGTAGGGCATTGAGTTTCTTGGAGTAATAGAATTGCTTAGTGATAGGTTTGCGCACGATTTCCATCACCTCATCCTTCATACGATCAGGGCAGAGTTCTTCATAGAGGTTCTCTATTTGTTTTAAGTTGTCATTACTCAACACCTTGTTGATGACATCAAGACTCCAGATATTCTTACGAAAAGGGAATACAGCTTGAATGTTTGGCTTGCTTGAGATGTAGCCATCACGTTCTTCATCACCACGGATACCTACATAACTGACAGCATAATCCTCACCAGCATAGCGTTCAAACTCGGCCAGCTTCATTTTCTTCGTACACCATCTCTGTTGTGGCGAAGGTAGAAATCCTCCCATCGCTTTCAGAAAGTGCTCGAATGGGGTAGGTTCAGGACTTCCCTCGGCAGCACGCAATCTTTTGATATTTCCCAGGTAAGCACTCAATCGGTCGATGAGAACCTCTGTTTCTGCAAGTTCGCAACCGGTATCAGAATTGTAGTACTCAATCCTAAGATGAGGATATTTCTGTTTCAGGTAGATTGAAAGTGCTGCACTATCTTTACCACCCGATATACCTAATATATGACGCACTTTAGTCATTGTTCAATTTCTTTTGTAATAATCGCATCAATGTGTAAACATCAAGATTGTTATCACCTGATAGAATGTCGTTTATCTTTGATTCAAGTTCCTGTGAACGAGCCTCCTCTTTTTCGTCAATCTTGTAATTGAGACTTTCCGAGAGGACGGCTTTCTGTTCACATTCCTTGAACAGAAATACAATATCATCGTGGAGTTTTGGCTCTTTATCGTCTGTCATGCGGTCAAGAGGAGAACCTAGAACAGCGAAGCAAACTGATTGATACCATTCCGTACGATTTTCAAACTGAGCTATTGCATGCTGGTAGAACTCCTTTTGACGTGGATTCAACAGATGTGGCTTAACATTTGCCAACCTTTGCTTTATCTCTTGAATGTACTCTGTATATTCGCCTGATTTAAGTCCGAGGCTTTCAATCAGGTTATTCTCAATGCGATCTATTAAGTGGTTGTAGCATCCACGAAGTTCACGAACGGCACGCTGAATAACATAGCAGTAATCTTGTACGGCACTCTCGTCTTTCAGTTTGTCATCATCATAGCCCAATGCTTCAGGTAAATCTTCAAGGAATGCTTTCTCAGGATCCTTGGCACGTGCCAGAACCTCACGAAATTTTATAGATTCCTCATGGGGCAATGATTTTGTTTGTTTAGCGTAATCATTGAGCTGTCGATTGTAGAAGAAAAGGAATGGTTTAATGGTTTCAATAAACGCATCTCCCTTGATATTGCAGTTGTCTCCAAGGTTTAGAAATTTACGGTATTGGTTGAACAGTTGCAGTTTCAAGCCATCCACAGAATATGCCTTAATCTTGAACTCGCCTATATGTTTCTTCATCAAGTCAAGTAATTCGATGTTAAAGTTTGGAATGTACTGACCATTCTCTCCATACAGTGAATACTCCTGGCGTTTAATAAAAAGATAGGTTGGCAGCCAGAATTCCAGCAAGCCATCCTTGATCTTGTATGGCTGAGTAGAGAGTTTTTTCACAAGTTCAGATAATTTACGTGCTTTCTCTCTTGTGCTATTGAGAAACTCTTCACAAGCGTTCCACAAAGGCATTATGTCTTGGTTAATTGGAAAATCAGTAAATAGTCCATTTTGATGAAGACCAGTATTCTTTAGTAATGAATAATAAATGGTCTTCTCCGGTGGAAATTTATCATCTTCAAATCCCAAGTCAACTTTGTCGCTATTCTCCAGTAATGCCTGTAAATACTTCGCTTTAGCTCCAGATATATTGCTACTCAGTTTATGTTTGTTGAATAGTTCGTTATTGATGATAGGGGTGAGAGAATAAACATCATCACAAACCTCAGATAGCAATTTATTGAAGTCACGGTGTGAATACACTTGACGAACTATACCTTTGTAAAACCAGGTTACATCATTAAGATAAGAGAATAAGCATTCGCTTAATGCTTTGTTGAGCAACGTCTTCTCATATTCTATGAGCTGAGTAAGTTCCTTCAAGGCTACTCTGTCGCTCTTGTCTACAAGCACCTTCTCTATTATGTATCGGTACTTCTGGATATTGTAGAGGTGCTGAATGATATCGCCCGTATTATTGAAATAGGCAAAGATAATTGCATGATCACAGTTTTTACTGAATGTCTCCAACTCTTTGTATTGCTTGTCGGAAGTACCGAATATCATTTGAATATAACCGTCCACATCGCCTGTCGGAACTATATCTTGCGGATAATCCAGCAATTGATATTCAAAGAATCTTGGAGTACCTCTGTGATAGTAGTATGCCTTTACAGGTGATACACGATTGTTGAAATACACGCGAAGATCATCCACGAAGTTTACTGGCATTGGTACAACCAAAGATGCATTTACGACCTCTTCTTCAATGTTGATGTCTGTTCCTTCAAAAAGAATCAGACGCTTCTTGTATTCTGCATAGCGTACAATCTTTAGACTTTCTAGTTGATGAAGAATGGAGATTGCAGACTCAACCCCTAAAGCCAGACTTGCATAACAGGTAATTTCGCTAGGCATCATTGAAAAACCAGCGTTTCCGAACAGGTTAAGCATACCGATTGCTTTTACAATCTTGATGGCATCCAACATCTGCTGAGGTTCTTTCCAATCATATCCTTCTACACGCTCGATGGACAATCGAATAGCACTCCAACCAGTCGAATCACTATTGGCATCATTCAAGTATGAGTGGAACGAGTTGGTTACGTAATCATACACATCGGCAAGGTTGTAGGTGGTATTTTCCTTTTCCTTATATGTGCTGACCGAATGCGAACCCTTGGCATTGAGGAAGGTAAAAAGCGAACGTTCATTTTGTCCGTAGCGTTGGATGGCACGAGTGATTGCGTAAGCCGCAAACGTGTCCATAGGGTATAGTTTGCAAGCGGTATCAAAGTTGAAATCCTTGGTAACGAACTTGCCGTCAACTGCCATTCGGTATATTTTGTGGAAGTTCATATCGGTCAACTTATACTTGAACTCCGTTGAGATGTGTTCTGCGGCAAGATAAAGCAGTTGTTCGATTGGTTCTGCAAATACTACCTCTTGGAAACGTCCCTTAACCTTTATCCATTCGTTTTTCTGTGTCTGGCTCAATTTGCCAGCGTATGCTGAGAAGTTCTGGTGCAAGGTGGTGAGCAAAAGCATATTGCGTGTTGGTGCATTGACTATCTCTGTAAACTTTTGGAAAAAGTATAATTCTTCCTCAGGGTCGTTCTTTGCCGCATGTTCCAGCACTTTTCCAAACTCATCAATAGCAATCAACAGAAATTTGTTCTGCTTCTTCAACTTTGAGTAATAAGCCTTCAAGAGTGCTAATACATCTGTTTCATCAGATTCCATAACCTCTTGTAATTTCTCCAGAAGCAAATTACCTAATGACCTTGAATCGCCTAGGATGTTCAGAATTTCAAATCCTCCATCATGAAGCAGTTTAGTATTCTTCAGTAGTTCCTTGTTGTTTGTACTTACGAGCAAGTCTTGCTCAAGATGAAGTAAGAAGGATGATTTACCTGTTCCGTATGTACCAATGATGGAGAAGGAGTGAATACCAGTCTGGTAGCCATCCACAATTTCCTGCAACACTTTCTGAACGTTAGGTGTTACAATGTATCTTGATCCTTCTGCAATACCATTTTCGAGGTTTGCTGACAATACAAATGTTTTCTTAGCCATAGTATTCATTCAAGACCTCCTCCTTATTTAGGTTACTCAAAAAATGCAGCTGACGAATACCTGCTATATCACTATACGCAATTGTGTCTTCATGATGAACCACTATAGACCTGCACATTTCTATTACTTCCATGTCATTCATGCAGAACATCAAGCCTAATTCCTGAAGAGTGTCATAGCTTACAGTCATATCTTTACCCTTTACTTTGATTACTGCATACAGAAATATTTGCCATGGAATCTGCCGTTTACCCTCAATGTTGAAAAGGAAGTTCTTTCCATCAGCATCCATACGGATTAGGTCGAGATCAATCAGCAATGCACTATAATCATCAAAAGCTTTAACCTTCAGAGGAAGTACGTAGTTTAGAAGTAAGGTGCCAATATCCTTCTTTATTGTATTCTCGTTGTATAGATTCTGCTTTCCATCTTCTGTCATCATTCTCTTTACAATGTTTAAAACATGCTGACGGTCAAAGGTCTTGCGTTCTCTTTGGAGATGGGTGAAAAGAATATTGTAAAGAGTTGCTTCACTTGTGCTTACAAGGAGAAAGTGTAACAACCATAAAGTACCCATGTCTTCCATGTATGGATCTTTACCTTTGTTCGAATCAAATAGATAATCGGCTATAGCTGTCGGTTCATCATTCTCTGTCAATCCGAAGGCGCGCATCCAATAACGAATGGATGAAACCATATTTTTGCCAACACCTAATTCTACTACAGAATCTGGGGAGTTGAAATTTTTGTCGTTCCGAATAAAGTCATAACCTTTTTTCAACCACAATGTCTTGCAGGTGAAACTTTCATGACCGGAAAACGTGTATTTGGTAACGGACATACCGCTCTCTTTTTTTTCCGCATGACTCCAAGAGCGGTACGATTTATATTAGTCTAACCCATACAGAAAAAGAACGTGGAGCCAGCTCCTGTTGCCCGTTCCACGATTCAAAGGCCTTCGCATTGCCCATCAAGTCGAAACGAGCAACGCGGATCAGCCCCACGAGATGTATATATAAAAATTCTCGTTGACGTTTGGGTACAATTATGGCTGTACATTATCAACGAGGCGTATATTTGTATACACCTAACAAGGGGCATTTCCCGTTGCTTTGTTTTTGACTTGATGTCTTGAAGTTGCGAAGTTCTTGAATCGTCAAAACCAAAGCGTCCAGAAAACGCCTTTTTCAATATGTTCTTTCTTGCCCGCTGGCAAGTGGTCGCACAAAGCAACCATTCATTTGACTTTCGTCTTCCTCAGAAGCGACTCGGCAAAGTCAAAGCAAGCTTTTCTCTGCTCTCGCTGCTTCTTTGGTTGCTCAAACCTTTTGACCTTAGGTCTTCCTCCTTCACACCTTGGCAATTCAAGCAAGCTTGATTGCTCTCGGTTTGTCGTCAGTTTTGCGCCTTGATGAGCGTTGGGCGTGTATGTTAATTATTTGAATTTCACGATACAATCAATGCAGATTGGTTTACTGGTTTGAGCATCAATGAATACGTTGGCAGGATGCATGTCTTCGAGAATGTGGCGATTACTCCCAAAACTCTCCTTGAAATCATCCTCGTTGAGACGCAAACCCTTAGAGATGACATATTCGTAAATCTCCTCCTTTGTGGCAAGGCGCTCACATTGTATGTAGGGTTGTGTAAGAATAGTGCGGAACATACCTTCAACATCACGCGAGAAACCAATCACCTCCATGGAACTTTCAGGAAAGAAGTAGTTGTGGAGTGCAATAGCATCAAATGCTTTCTGCAACGTGGAGTAAATGGACGTGCGCTCTTTTATTACACAGGGTTCACCTGATTGGTAATAGACTTTAGCCTCAGCTCCTTGTGCTATCTTAGGGCCAAATGACTCAATGATTTGTTGTTCTGAATTCTCAAACCAGAAGCCCGCAGCTTGTGCCCATTGCTCTACACACTTCTCCTGAGTTTCATCTATCTGCCAGTTTGGTATTGTTGTTTTGCCCTTTCCAGCATCTCCACTTGTGTCAAGGCTTGTTCTCGCGTAACTGGCGATGGCCTCCGCCCCGATGAGCACCTTACCCGCACTACAGAGTCCTGCATGCTCTGGCGTATTGAATCTATCAAAGTTGGTGTTGCCATTGTAAATATCGCTTATGTAATTATCTATCAGTTGTAATGTATGTGGCGTAAAGCCATTGTATTTTATAGAAGTGAACAGTCTATCCAAGTCTGTTGGAAGGAATTTTTCTTTGTGGCTCAGATGTTCAGTCGTATTCCAATCAGGCTCATGGTGGCAGACAACATCAATCACTTCTCGCATCTCCTCATCGCTAAGGCCAAGTCCGCTGAGCTGCAGTTCCTCATAGACGTCCAGCGTCCAACGAGGATCTATCGGCTCCGTCCAGCCTCGTTCCTCAAGGTAGAGCAATCCGTTTCTGATATTGTCGTTATTCATATTGAAGGTTCTCTATGTTATGCGGATGTTACTCCGTGTTATTGCATTTGTCGGCATTTTTCGTCTTGTATTATCCTCGAATGCACAATTCCGTGTAAATTTACGGTATTTTCCCGAATACATTGTGTAACAGGCCGACTTTCTTTGCCATTCCAGCAGTGGATTATTCCGCAGTAACTGAAGCCGGCTTTTGAGACATATCCTGCAACGTTGGTTTACGGATTATCATGCTCAACTTGATATAATTCCAGACAAATCATTCCGCCATAAGGGGGCTGCATGGAAAAGATTGTTTCAGGCGTAGCAATTCCAGCATATAACAATGATGTCATAAGAACACCACCGTGAGCGAAAACCAGCACATTCTTATGTCCGCTCTGCTTCATTTCATCAAGGAACGATGAAACACGCGCATAGAGGTCCATGAAAGACTCTCCTCCTTTTGCCGGATGCTTAAGGTAATCATTATACCACGCATTCGCCTCAGGTCCGGTTATTTCGTCGAATCTCTGCATTTCCCATTCACCGAAATACATCTCCTTCAGACGGTTGTCATACCTGGCATTGTGGTAGCCGCATGCTGTCGCCAGTCTGGTGCATCGGGTCAGCGGACTGGTATAGACTGCATCGAACTGAATTTCAGGAAGATTTGCCTTGCACTGGGCAGCCTCTTCGGGGAATGATTCCTTCAAAGGCACGTCGGTCTGTCCGTAACATGTTCCGGCAGGAACGTCAACTGATGTATGTCTTACCATCCAGATTTTCATAACAGGTATGTTTTTATATCAGAAACAGAAAATACAAATTAGAAATCCCACCATCATTGATAGCTCGCAAAGCAGGAAAGAGGCCCCGCAGCAGTCGCCCGTATAGCCCTGTATTTTTTTCTTAAAGAACAGAACCAGGAAGGTGAACATGGCTACAGGCATGAATATTGCCAGTTTGAATATGTTTGGAATTATCATGAATGCAACGAAACCCGATAGAAGATTTATTATCTCTTCACCACCGCTCAACTGATCGTAAATTGTCTGGTTTTTTGCCTCGGACTCCTTCCTGGCGTACGGCAGGAAATACAATATGTGGCTGCACAAGGACTTAGAAAAGACATCGGCCCCAAGCAGGAGAAGCGGCATTTCCTTGGCTGGCAGGTCCAGGATGACTGTGATCAAAATCAGGTAATAGAAAACCAGTCCCAATACGCCGTATGTTCCTATATGTGAATCCTTCATTATGCGCAGAATGCTGTCACGGTCAGTTCCGCCACCAAAGCCGTCACAGACATCGGCAAGGCCATCTTCATGCAGTGCGCCGGTTATGAGCAGCCTTGAGAGCAATGAAATGACAACAGCAAATTTTGGCGGAAGGCCCATGTGGGTTAGAAACAGATAGACAAGCATCATAACCAAGCCGGTCAGCCAACCAGTAAGGCTCCAGTAAGCTACTACATGCTTGTAACAATCACTTGAAACTTCCTTGATTTTGTAGAATGGTAGTCTTGTGAAGAAAATAAATGCAGCAAGTATTTTGTCCATAAGTTAAAAATATTTTGTAACTACTGCCTTCTTGAATGAATCCATTTCATTTATCATATTTACTGCCGAAACTACAATTGGGTAAGCGCAGACGGCTCCGGATCCTTCTCCAAGCCTGAGTCCCAAGTTCAGCAGAGGTTTGGCACCAAGGTATTCAAGAATACGCTTGTGTCCGCTTTCGTCACCTTGGTGGCCAAATAGGGCATATTCAAGAACAGCAGGGTTAAGCTTGCTTGCTGCAAGCATGCAGTTGGTCATGATAAAGCCATCTACAAGAATGGTCATTTTCAGTTCGGCTGCCCTGAGCATGCCGCCAACCGCCATTGCCATTTCAAGTCCGCCATAGCGCGCAATCTCCTCAATATCAGTATGTTCGCCAGGCCAGTTTTCAAGCGCCTGCTTTAACACATTGTATTTGTGGCTTATTCCCAGCTTGTCAAGTCCGGCACCTGCGCCAACGCAGTCAGCCAGCGGAATGCCTGCAAGTGTAGTCATCCACATTGACGAGGCCGATGTATTTCCGCATCCCATCTCGCCGAAGCTTATGACATTGCATCCATCGGCATGTGCCATGTCAACACACTGTGCGCCTCGGTCTATGCATGTTTCCAGTTCTTCAACAGTCATGGCAGACTCATTCAGGAAATTGCGTGTGCCGCGCCTTACCTTCATATCAATTATACCGCTCTCATAGTTTATGTCATGGTCTATTCCTGCATCGACCACCATAAGTTTGAATCCATGCTGATGACACAAAAAACTGATTCCCGCACCGCCCTCAAGGAAATGATACGATTGTTGCCATGTGACCTCCTTAGGTGAAACACTGACCCCTTCGTCAAGAATGCCATGGTCAGCCGCAAACAATATATTATAAGGTGTTGTCAGGGTAGGTGAGAGTGTTTCCTGAATCATGCAGACCTGTTCGGCTATCTCTTCAAGCCTGCCCAATGATCCCTTCGGCTTGGTCAGATTGTCAATCTTATCTTTTACCTGAATGCGCAATCCAGGATTCTCAATACTCTTTATATCGAACTGTCTCATAGTCATTTAATTTTTACCGGGATGCCTATTCTACTGCTCAACTTCAGTTTCACGTCCATCCCCATGATCATTTAATCTTTACCGGGATGCCTATTCTCTTGCTCAACTTCAGTTTCACGTCCATCCCCATGATCATTTAATTTTTACCGGGATGCCGCTCACCATTAGTATTACTTGGTCGGCCTTTTCTGCAGCATGTTGGTTTACCCATCCGAGAAGGTCAGTGAAACGCCTTTGTAAGTCATTTGCCGATGTGCCTCCCAGACCAATTTCGTTTGTTACAAAAATGAACGTGGCATCCTGTTGAACCAACTTGTCGAACTCGTCAGTAATCAGTTTCAAGCACTTGTTGACATCATTCTCTTCCACAAAGAAATTTGTGCTCCAAAGAGTCAGACAATCAATCAGGACGACTTTTCCGGTCACATCATGACGGCTCAGGAATTTCTCTTCCTCAATATTCGTCCATTCCGGACCGCGTCTTTCCTGATGTCTGATAACCCTTTGGCGAAATTCCTCATCCCATATCTTCGCAGTAGCTATATAAATAGGAGTGGGACTCAACTCAAGCGCCAGTTTTTCAGCATATGTGCTTTTACCCGACCGTTGACCACCAGTAACAAGTATTATCCTTCTCATACTTTGCAAAAATACGAAAATCACTTGACCATTCCATCTAAAGTTTGCATGAAGATTGTCATCTAAGCACAAAACCCAGCTTTTTAATCTCGGGTTGTGCATGGGTGATGTCATTGCTGTTGACTGACAGTCGTTGCAGGTACATATCGCGGCAAAATGTACTTGACTAGTTCATGGGTGATGTCATTGCTGCTGACTGCCAGTCGTTGCAGGCACAAAACAGACGTATATGATCTTGTGTCTGGCGGGGGTATTCAATCGTAAGGACATAACAGGCGTATTTGATCTTGGCGGAAGACGGTATTTCAAATCGCAAGGACAAAAGGCTACATTTTGTGTTTTGGACGTCTGAAAAAATCAATCGTAAACACAAAACCCTACATTTTGTGCCTGGAATTGGTTGCCTGCAGAAAGTCCAAGTACAAAACCCGGCAAAATGTACTTAGGATTACCCCAAACTACACTCACACAAATTCTTTAGGTACAAATCCCTGCGTTTTGTGCCTAGGACTGCCTACGAGAATACGCCCGTACGTCCCCCTCAGAAATCGCAAGCACAAATCCCTGCGTTTTGTGCCTAGGACGCCCCAAGAGAATACGCCCGTACGTCCCCCCTCAGAAATCACAAGTACAAATCCCTGCGTTTTGTGCCTACGACTGCCTACGAGAATACGCCCGTACGTCCCCCTCAGAAATCGCAAGTACAAATACGCCTCATACGTACCTGAGACTGAACATTTCACAGCTCCCAGGGACAAATACGCCTCATACGTACCTGAAATTGAACATTTCGCAGCTCCCAGGGACAAATACGCCAGGTATGCCCCTGAGATTGAACATTTCGCAGCTCCCAGGGACAAATACGCCTCATACGTACCTGAGATTGAACAATTCGCAGCTCCCAGGGACAAATACGCCTCATACGTACCTGAGGGACTTGAAAATCGAGGGAAATTACCGTGATCAGATGGAAAACACGATGAAATAATACGGATTTCCAAAGGGTAGGGACTGCAAATGTAGCAAAAAGATAGAAATTACATCAAATGAACTACCAAAAGTTTGTATTGCAGTAGTAAAAATGACAAAACGATTATTTTTCTTAAAAAAAGTAGCAAAAAGATTTGCGTGATAGAAATACTCTTCATACATTTGCATCCGTAATCAACAAACGTATGACAGCGATTAGTTCAACACAGTCCACAATGACGGCATATTATTTCAATAATTGGAATAATAACCAGAATCAGAACCAGAATTCCAATAATCTGGGGCTGAGTCTACCGTGTTCTGTTTCGCCAGTCAGACATGAACACATAACTGAGTAAGACGATGAAAAATACAACAAGAAGAGAGGCTGGTTTCCCTGACAGGGCGACTAGCCTCTCTTCGTTACTGACAAGGTTACCTTAATGAAAAGCACAATAAAGCAACTCAAACCGGGAAATTGAGAACAGGAAGAAAACACAGCAACAACAATGAGAAACACAGATTGAAAGAACAAACACACATTCCCACAGGCTATAATAAAATCTATATACCCTGAAACAACAAAACCAAATATCAACAATAGATCAAACCAAAATGAAAAAGATTGAAGCGATTATCAGAAAGACACATTTCGAAGATGTGAAAGAGGCTCTGTTTGCAGCTGACATCAACTGGTTCTCTTATGAAGAGGTAAAAGCCATTGGTCAGGACCGCGAGGACAGAATCTACCGTGGTGTCATGTACAGCACTGACATCATATCGAGAATCGAAATTACTATTGTCTGCCGTGATCAGTTTGTCCAGCCAGCCATTGACGCCATCATGAGTGCCGCACGCACCGGTGAAGTAGGAGATGGACGTATTTTCGTATCACCTGTTGATGACACCTGGTCAATCAGGACTGGAGAACACGGAGATTCAGTACTTGCAGACAAGAAGTAACGGTTTAAAAGCAAAGAAAAACACAAATAAGAAGTAACACACCTTATTCTAAATTACGTACTATGGAAGAGTTGATTTCAGAAACCGGAACTGCAATTGCCGGTGGAATAAGCGGTCTTGATACCGTGTGGGTTATTATAGCAGCAATGTTGGTATTCTTCATGCAGCCAGGCTTTGCACTCGTTGAGGCCGGCTTCACACGCTCAAAGAACAGCGCCAACATACTTATGAAGAACTTCGTTGACTTCATGCTCGGATCATTCCTCTTCTGGATGATCGGCTTTGGACTCATGCATGGAACAAACAACGGCTTTATTGGAGGACTTCACATTTTTGACTGGTCATTCATAGGTGATTCAAACATCCCTGCTGAATGTACCCTGTTCTTCCAGACCGTATTCTGCGCAACTGCCGCAACAATCGTATCGGGCGGTATGGCAGAAAGGACAAAGTTCTCAATGTACATCATCATTTCTATTGTAATTTCAGTTCTCATTTACCCGATTGAAGGCCACTGGACATGGGGTGGCGGATGGCTCTCTGAAATGGGATTCCATGATTTCGCAGGTTCAACCGTAGTTCACTCATGCGGTGGCGTAATTGCACTTGCTGGCGCAATGGTTCTTGGTCCGCGTATCGGCAAATACACAAAGGCAGGCAAGTCAGTGGCTATTCCTGGTCACAACCTGACATTTGGTGCACTGGGCGTATTCATCCTCTGGTTCGGATGGTTCGGATTCAACCCTGGTTCACAGCTTGCAGCCGAAGGCACTGAGAACGCAATTGCAATTTCACACGTTATCTGTACAACCAACATGGCAGCAGCAACCGGCGGTATAGCAGCAATGTTCCTTACCTGGTTGCTCTACAAGAAGCCGTCTCTCTCACTGGTCTGCAACGGTATCCTGGCAGGACTGGTTGGCATTACTGCTGGCTGTGACATGGTTTCAATAGGCGGTGCAGCCATCATCGGACTTGTCTGCGGCATTGCAATGGTCGGTTCAGTATCATTCATTGACCACGTTCTCAAGATTGATGATCCTGTAGGTGCAGTATCAGTACACGGTGTATGCGGTATACTTGGTACAGTCATGACCGGTATGTTTGCAATGGACGGTGGTCTGTTCTACGGTGGCGGATTCAGCTTCCTGGGTGTACAGTGCCTTGGTTCACTTGTAACATGCGTATGGTCATTCGGACTTGGCCTGCTGACATTTATCATCCTTGACAAGGTTCATGGAATACGCGTTGAGCCAAGAATTGAAGAAGAAGGTCTTGACATTTACGAACATGGTGAAACAGCCTACAACAGCTAATTGTCAGGAACAAGGAGATAATTTATCAAGAAAGACACGAAACAATTAAAAAGTAAGAAACTATGTGTGGATTCGTCGGAATTTTCAACATCAGGAAAGAGACAACGCAAATGCGTGAAAAAGCCCTGAAGATGTCATCAAAAATCAGACATCGCGGTCCGGATTGGAGCGGGGTTTATGAAGGAGGCCGATGCGTTCTTGCACATGAGAGACTGGCCATTGTCGACCCTATGTCGGGTGGCCAGCCGCTCTACTCGCAGGACGGCAAGCAGGTCCTCGCAGTCAATGGTGAGATTTACAACCATCAGGCAATCCGCAACAGGATGGCTGGCAGCTACAGTTTCAAGACTGGATCAGACTGCGAAGTCATACTTGCACTTTACAAGGAGAAGGGCATCGGATTCATTGAGGACCTGAGCGGTATTTTCGCCTTTGCACTGTATGATGAAGAAAAAGACGAATTCCTGATTGCACGCGACCCAATAGGAGTTATTCCACTCTACATGGGCAAGGACGATGACGGCACTATCTACGTTGCCAGTGAAATGAAGGCACTTGAAGGCTTCTGCGATGAGTACGAGCCGTTCCTTCCGGGTCATTACTACTACAGCGCCGAAGGTGAAATGAAGCGCTGGTATACCCGTGACTGGTTTGAGTACGATGCTGTCAAGGACAACCCTGCAAGCAGCGAAGAGATCAGGACAGCACTCGAGGCTGCCGTAAAGAGACAGCTCATGAGTGACGTTCCTTACGGCGTACTGCTCTCAGGCGGCCTGGACAGCTCAGTCATTTCGGCAATTGCCAAGACCTATTCGGCCAGACGAGTAGAGACCGATGACAAGTCCGAGGCATGGTGGCCTCAGCTGCACTCATTCGCAGTTGGACTCGAGGGAGCACCCGACCTGGCCAAGGCCCGTGAGGTTGCCCAGCACATAGGTACGGTACACCACGAAATACACTATACTGTTCAGGAAGGACTTGACGCACTGCGTGACGTAATCTATCACATAGAGACCTATGATGTTACGACAGTGCGTGCAAGTACTCCAATGTACCTGCTTGCCAGGGTAATACGCAGCATGGGTATCAAGATGGTACTGAGCGGCGAGGGTGCCGATGAGATTTTCGGCGGTTACCTTTATTTCCACAAGGCTCCGTCAGCACAGGCATTCCACGAAGAGACTGTAAGAAAACTTGGAAAGCTTCACCTGTACGACTGCCTCAGGGCAAACAAGTCACTTTCAGCATGGGGAGTTGAAGGCCGTGTACCATTCCTTGACAAGGAGTTCCTTGATGTTGCAATGCGCACAAACCCATCGGCCAAGATGTGCCCGGGCAAGGAGATAGAAAAGAAGATTGTCAGGGAGGCCTTCTCAGACATGCTTCCAGAAAGCGTTGCATGGAGACAAAAGGAACAGTTCAGCGATGGCGTAGGCTACAGCTGGATAGACAGCCTGAAGGCACTTACTGCAAGCGCAGTTACTGACGAGCAGATGGCCAAGGCAGCCAAGAAGTTCCCAATCAATACTCCTATGAACAAGGAAGAGTACTATTACAGGACAATCTTTGAGCAGCTGTTCCCAAGCAACTCGGCAGCCCTGAGCGTACCAAGCGTACCAAGCGTTGCCTGCTCATCGGCCGAAGCACTTGCATGGGATGCATCGTTCAAGAACATGAATGATCCAAGCGGACGAGCTGTAAAGGACGTACACAATGACGCTCTAAAATAATAATAGGTGTAGTATTTTACCCGATAATTGAGTACTTTTGCAGAAAATTACAAAAAGCCCCTTTCTGGGGGTCTTAAACTGAGAAAACAATAAAAAAATCAATAATAAGTCAACCTTTAACACTTAACACTATGAGTAAAATGAGATTTGATGTCGTGCAGGATGCTTTCAAGAAGAAGGCAGTTGCCATTGAAACTCCGACAGAGAGACCATCTGAGTATTTCGGTTCTCTTGTTTTCAACAAGGAGAAGATGCACAAGTATCTTGATGTCAAGACTTACAACAAGCTTGTAGACTGCATCGACAACGGCGGTACACTTGACCGCGAAATTGCCGACAAGGTTGCACAGGGCATGAAGACCTGGGCTATGGAACATGGAGTTACACATATCACACACTGGTTCCAGCCACTGACTGAGGGAACTGCTGAAAAGCATGACTCATTCATGGATTACGATGGAAAGGGTGGTATGATTGAAACCTTCGACGGCAAGTCACTGGTTCAGCAGGAGCCCGATGCATCATCATTCCCTAACGGTGGTATCCGTGCCACTTTCGAGGCACGCGGCTATACTGCATGGGACCCTACATCACCAGTATTCATCCAGGATGACACACTCTGTATTCCTACAGTATTCATTTCATACACCGGCGAGGCTCTTGACTACAAGACTCCTCTGAAGAAGGCACTGAAGGCTGTCAATGACGCCGCTCTTCCAATCTGCCGCATGTTTGATTCAAAGGTAAACAAAGTATATTCATATCTCGGATGGGAGCAGGAATACTTCCTGGTTGATGAAGACCTCTATGCAGCACGTCCTGACCTGATGCTTACAGGAAGAACCCTGATGGGTCACGCTTCATCAAAGAACCAGCAGCTCGATGACCACTACTTTGGTGCAATTCCTTCACGTGTTGCCGCCTTCATGCGCGACATTGAGATTGCAGGCTACAAGCTGGGCATTCCTCTGAAGACCCGTCACAACGAGGTTGCTCCTAACCAGTTTGAGCTTGCTCCAATCTATGGTGAGACCAACCTTTCAAACGACCAGAACCAGATGATCATGAACGTAATGAACAGCATTGCCCGCAAGCACGGTTTCGTTGTCCTGTTCCATGAGAAGCCATTTGACGGCATCAACGGTTCCGGCAAGCACAACAACTGGTCACTCGGTACTGACACCGGCACTCTGCTCCTTGCTCCTGGCAAGGACCCAAAGAGCAACCTGCAGTTCGTTACATTCTTCGTAAACGTTCTTGCTGCCGTACAGAAGCACAATGCTGTACTCAAGGCATCAATCGCATCGGCCACCAACGCTCACCGTCTGGGCGCCAACGAGGCACCTCCTGCAATTGTATCGGCCTTCCTTGGCAAGACCATGACCGACGTACTGCACAAGCTGCTTGAGGTTCCATCAGATACTCCAATCGAAATCGCCGGCAAGAAGGGTGCTTCAGTAGGCTTGGTTGAAATCCCTGAGATCTTCATTGACAACACCGACCGTAACAGAACTTCACCATTTGCTTTCACCGGCAACCGCTTTGAGTTCCGTGCCGTAGGTTCATATGCAAACTGCGCAGGCGCAATGACAACCCTCAACACAGCAGTTGCTGAGCAGCTGATTGCATTCAAGAAGGATGTCGATGCTGCCATCGCTTCTGGCAAGGAGATGAACATTGCAATCATGGATACACTGAAGCCAATCATCGCCTCTATCATTGACGTTGTCTGCTTCGACGGCAACGGTTACTCACAGGAGTGGCAGGTTGAAGCAAAGAAGCGTGGACTTGATACCGAGACATCAGTTCCTGAGATGATCAAGGCATTCTCAACCAAGGAATCTATTGAGATGTTCACCAAGCTTGGTGTATACACTGAGAAGGAACTTGAAGCACGTAACGAAGTTAAGTGGGAGACATACAGCAAGAAGGTTCAGATTGAGGCTCGTGTAACAGGCAGAATGGCTCTCAACCATATTATCCCAGCCGCTCTTGAGTATCAGTCAAAGCTTCTTAGCAATGTTTCAATGCTCAAGGAGAACTTCCCAGAGGATTACAAGGCAATGGCTGCTACCCAGATCCAGATTATCAGCAAGATTTCAACTCTTGTAACAGATATCCAGACTAAGGTTGCCGATATGGTTGAGGCCCGCAAGAAGGCCAATGCAATCAGCGGCGAATACGAGAAGGCTGTTGCTTACCACGAGATTGCTGAGTCACTCTTTGCAATCAGAAAGCCAATTGACAAGCTTGAAGAGGTTATCGACAACAACATGTGGCCTCTTCCAAAGTACAGAGAGATCTTATTCATTAACTGATAGACGATCTTGAACTAACGTAAAACAATATAATTACGACTATGATGACACAAGGATTATATGATAGAAACAACGAGCACGATGCCTGTGGTGTCGGTATGCTGGTAAACCTGAAATGCGACAAGACACATCAGTTGGTTGACAATGCACTTACTGTTCTTGAAAACATGAAGCACAGGGGTGCTGAAGCTGCTGACAACAAGTCAGGTGATGGTGCTGGTATTCTGCTTCAGATTCCGCATGAGTTTATTCTTCTTCAGGGCATTCCTGTTCCTGAAAAGTTGAAATATGGTACCGGTCTGGTGTTCCTTCCAAAGGATGCGGAAAAGGGGAACGCTTGCCTTGACATCATCAGGGAGGAAACCGAGAAGGCTCACCTTCAGCTTCTCCATGTTCGTGAAGTCCCGGTAAACTCAGGCATTCTGGGTGAGGCTGCACTTGAGACTGAACCGAGAACGGTACAGATCTTCATTACAGGCACCCAGGATGTTGCAAAGTTTGCCACTGAACTCTATCTTCTCAGAAAGCACATTGAGAACAGGATTCAGGACAAGGACTTCTATATTGTTTCACTTTCAAATAGAGTAATTGTCTATAAAGGCATGCTGACATCAACCCAGCTCAGGGAGTATTACCCTGACCTGGGCAGCCCTTTCTTCACCAGTGGCCTTGCAATGGTTCACTCACGCTTCAGTACAAACACATTCCCGACATGGTCACTTGCTCAGCCTTTCAGAATGCTTGCCCATAATGGTGAGATCAATACCATCCGCGGAAACCGTGGCTGGATGGAGGCACGTGAAAGTGTGTTATCATCGGAGGCTATTGGTGAAGTCAAGGATATACATCCGATTGTCCAGCCGGACATGAGTGACAGCGCCTCATTTGACAATGTTCTCGAATTCTTTGTAAACTCTGGCCTGTCACTGCCTCATGCCATGGCAATGATGGTTCCGGAATCATTCAATGACAAGAACCCTATCAGTGACGAGCTGAAGGCATTCTATGAGTACCATTCAATCCTGATGGAGCCATGGGATGGTCCTGCCGCACTGATGTTTACCGATGGCCGCTACGCAGGCGGTATGCTTGACCGTAACGGTCTGAGGCCTTCACGATACCTTATAACTGAAGACGGACTCATGGTCATGGCTTCAGAAACCGGTTGCATGAAGATTGACCCGCAGATTATTAAGACCAAGGGCCGTCTTCAGCCTGGCAAGATCATTATGGTCGATACCGAGACCGGTCAGCTTTTCGGAAACGAAGAAATCAAGAATGCCCTTGCTGATGAGTGCAACTACGGCAAGTGGCTTTCAGCAAACCGCATAGAACTGTCAAAGCTCCGCAGCGGCCACAAGGGAAAATACGAAGTTGAAGACCTGAACCGCCGTCTGCGCGCGTTCGGCTATTCAAGAGAAGATATAGACAAAGTGCTTGTTCCAATGTGTACCAATGCACAGGAACCACTTTCATCAATGGGTAATGATACTCAGCTGGCAGCCCTCTCAGGCAGGCCACAGTTGCTGTTCAACTACTTCAGGCAGCAGTTCGCCCAGGTTACCAACCCGCCAATTGATCCAATCCGCGAGGAACTTGTAATGTCACTTACCGAGTATATCGGTGCAGTAGGCATGGATATACTCAAGCCAAGCGAGGATCACTGCAAGATGGTACGCCTGCCACAGCCAGTCATTACCAACACAGAACTTGACAATCTGTGCAATATACGCTACAAGGGATTCAATGCTGAAATCCTTCCAATCCTCTTTGATCCGAAGGAGGGTGTAGATGGTTTGAAGAAGGCAATTGACGGCCTTTGCAAGGAGGCCGAGAAGTCAGTAGACAACGGAATCAACTACCTGATTCTCTCTGACCGCGGAATTGACGCTGACCATGCAGCAATCCCTTCACTGCTTGCAACAAGCGCCATCCACCATTACCTGGTATCAGTCAAGAAGCGTGTCCAGACCGCCCTTATTGTAGAGAGCGGTGAAATACGTGAGGTAATGCACGCAGCACTCCTGCTTGGCTATGGTGCAAGTGCCATCAACCCATACATGGCATTTGCAGCTATCCATGACCTTGTAAAGGAGGGCAAGATTCAGCTCGATGAAGAGACCGCCCGCCACAACTACATCAAGGCAGTCGACAAGGGCCTGCTCAAGATTATGAGCAAGATGGGTATCAGCACTATCCGTTCATACCGCGGTGCAAAGATATTCGAGGCACTCGGCATAGGCCAGGAAATGCTTTCAGCCTATTTCGGTACTGCCAGCTCAACAATCGGCGGTATAGGACTCCAGAACGTATATGACGATGCAGTACGCATGCACGATGAAGGATTCGCCTTCGAATCGGATGAAATCCTGCCATTTGACGGACAGTACTCATTCCGCAAGGATGGCATACTGCACGCATGGACTCCTGAAGCAATCTCAACCCTACAGCTTGCAACCCGACTGGGCAGCTACAAGAAGTTCAAGGAGTACACTTCAATCATTGACAACAAGAAGGACAACCTGTTCATACGTGACTTCTTCAAGTTCCGCAAGAACCCTATCTCAATTGACGAAGTCGAGCCGGTTGAATCAATAGTAAAGCGCTTCATTGGTGCTGCAATGTCATTCGGTGCCATCAGCAAGGAGGCACATGAGGCAATTGCACTTGCAATGAACAAGCTGGGTGCACGAAGCAACACCGGTGAGGGAGGTGAGGACAACAGCCGTTTCTACAACAAGGTTGACGGCGTTTCACTGAACAGTACCATCAAGCAGGTTGCATCGGGCCGATTCGGCGTTACAACCGAATATCTCGTAAACTCAACTGAAATCCAGATCAAGGTTGCCCAGGGTGCAAAGCCGGGTGAGGGTGGCCAGCTTCCTGGATTCAAGGTTAACGAAATCATTGCCAAGACACGTAACTCAATTCCTGGCATTTCACTGATTTCACCTCCACCTCATCACGATATCTATTCTATTGAGGACCTTGCCCAGTTGATCTTCGACCTCAAGAATGTCAATCCAAATGCAAAGATCAGCGTAAAGCTCGTTGCTGAAAGCGGTGTCGGTACAATTGCTGCCGGTGTTGCCAAGGCCAAGGCTGACCTGGTTGTCATTTCAGGTTCAGAAGGCGGTACAGGTGCTTCACCTGCCTCATCAATCCGCTATGCCGGTATCTCACCTGAAATCGGACTTGCCGAGACTCAGCAGACACTGGTTCTGAACAACCTCCGCCAGAACATAGAAGTTCAGGTTGACGGACAGCTCAAGACTGGTAAGGATGTAATTGCAATGGCCCTGCTTGGTGCCGGTGAATTCGGATTCGGTACTGCACAGCTGATAGTACTTGGCTGTCTGCTCATGCGCAAGTGCCATTCAAATACATGCCCGGTTGGTGTTGCCACACAGGATCCAAAGCTCCGTGCAAACTTCAAGGGACACAGCGAGTACCTGGTCAACTTCTATACATTCCTTGCACAGGAAGTCAGGGAGTACTTGGCAGAAATGGGCTTCCGCAAGTTTGAAGACATTATTGGCCGCAGCGACCTGATTGAAATTGACGAAGAAAGACGCAATGCCAAGACCAAGGGACTTGACTTCAGCAAGCTTCTCTACAGGCCATCAACTGAAAACGACCTTTATGTAACAAGCGGACAGCTGCACAACATTTACAATGTGCTTGACCGTGAGATTATTGAGGCCACCCGTTACTCAGTTGACCAGAAGCAGCCTATCTCACTGACATACAACATTGTAAATACAAACCGCTCGGTAGGTTCAATGCTCTCAGGCGAAATTGCCAAGAAGTACGGATGCGAAGGACTGCCCGATGAGACTGTAAACATCAAGTTCAAGGGTTCAGCAGGCCAGAGCTTCGGCGCATTCCTCATGAAGGGTGTAAACTTCGTACTTGAGGGTGAAACCAATGACTATCTTGGAAAGGGTCTTTCAGGTGGTACAATTTCTGTTTTCCCGCCAGTAAGGTCACAGTTCGAGAGCAACGAGAACATTATTGCAGGCAATACTCTCATGTACGGTGCCACATCAGGTAAGGTCTTCATTTCGGGTAAGGTCGGTGAACGTTTCGCCGTACGTAACTCAGGTGCCACTGCAGTCGTTGAAGGTGCAGGTGACCACTGCTGCGAATACATGACCGGCGGCAGGGTAGTAGTCCTGGGTGAAACCGGCAGGAACTTTGCAGCCGGTATGTCAGGCGGTCTTGCCTATGTATGGGACAAGAACCATGACTTTGACTACTACTGCAACATGGATATGATTGAGCTCAGCCTTATTGAAGACAGGACCCGCCGCGATGAGTTGCACGGTCTCATTGAAGAGCACTACAAGCATACAGGCTCAAAGATTGCCAAGACCATGCTCGATGACTGGAGCAAGTATGTCGATGAGTTCATCCAGATCACCCCGATTGAGTATAAGAGAGTTCTTCAGGAAGAAGCAATGAGGAAACTCCAGGAAAAGATTGATAACGTACAACGTGACTATTAAACGATAGTATTATGGGAAACCCAAAAGCATTTATGACCGTACCCCGTCAGGAGGCAGGTCACAGACCTATACATGAGAGAATACAGGATTTCAGTGAAGTAGAACAGACACTGAACGAAACAGAACGCCGCACACAGGCATCACGTTGTATGGAATGCGGAGTACCATTCTGTCACTGGGCATGTCCGCTTGGCAACAAGCAGCCAGAATGGCAGGACGCACTCTACCACGGCGACTGGAAACTTGCCTACAAGCTTCTGTCAGCAACCAATGACTTCCCTGAGTTTACAGGACGAATCTGTCCTGCACTCTGCGAAAAGAGCTGCGTTCTCAACCACTGCATTGACGAGCCTGTTACAATCCGCGAAAATGAGTGCTCAATCATTGAGAAGGCATTCGTTGAAGGATATGTCCAGCCAAAGCAGTATGCCCGTAACGGCAAGAAGGTAGCAGTAATCGGCGGTGGCCCTGCCGGTCTGTCAACTGCTGTCCGACTGAACTGCATGGGTTATGAAGTAACCGTCTATGACAAGATGCCAAAGGCTGGCGGCCTGGTACGTTACGGTATTCCTAACTTCAAGCTTGACAAGTTCGTAATTGACCGCAGGATAAGCTTCATGGAGTCAGAGGGCATTCACTTCATCAACGGCGTTGAAGTAAAGATGGACGCACTTCCAGAAGGATTCGATGCATACGTAATATCAACCGGTACCCCAACCGCACGTGACCTGAAGATTCCTGGAAGGGAACTCAAGGGCGTCTATTTTGCCCTGCAGATGCTCTCTCAGCAGAACCGTATTCTTGAGGGAGAGAAATTCTCAGCCGATGAACTGGTCAATGCTGCCGGCAAGAAGGTCCTGGTTATTGGCGGTGGTGACACCGGCAGTGACTGCATAGGAACTTGCCACCGTCACGGTGCCGTAAGCGTTACTCAGATTGAAATCATGCCTAAGCCACCTGTAGGACATAACCCTGCAACACCATGGCCAATGTGGCCGCAGATCCTCAAGACCACAACAAGTCATGAGGAGGGCTGCGAGCGCCGCTGGTGCCTCACTTCAAACAAGTTCATTGATGACGGCAAGGGCAACCTTTGCGGTGTTGAGGTTGAAGAGGTTGAATGGGTACCAGTTGAGGGCGGTGGACGCCCGCAGATGAAACTGACCGGAAAGAAAGAAATCATTGAGTGCGACATGGTACTGCTTGCAATGGGATTCCTCAAGCCGGAACACCCAGAATATGCTCCTAACGTATTCCTGGCCGGTGACTCAAAGAACGGAGCCAGCCTGGTAGTAAGGGCCATAGCAAGCGGACGTGAGACAGCAAAGCAAGTCGATTCATATCTTAAAGGAATCAAGTAATGGAAACAATAAGATTCACCAAGATGCAGGGACTGGGCAACGACTACATTTACGTCGATGTCACAGAGAAGGAACTGAAGAATCCTTCAGAGGTATCAATCAAGGTCAGTGACCGCCATTTCGGAATTGGTTCCGACGGCCTGGTACTGATAGGAAAATCTGAGAATGCCGATTTCAGCATGCGCATTTTCAACGCTGACGGTTCTGAGGCGAAAATGTGCGGCAATGCATCGAGGTGCATCGGAAAATATGTCCATGACAATGGACTGACAGATAAATCGGTGGTGACACTGGAAACTCTGTCAGGTATCAAGACTCTTAATCTGGCTTTTGATAAATCAGGAAAGGTTTGTTCGGTCACTGTTGATATGGGAATGGCCGGACTGCAGCAGATCTGCACCGGAAAATGCAGTGAGCCGTCATACCTTGAGATGGAGAATGTGTGTACTGAAGGTCAGTGTTTCAAAGGGTCGGCCATTAACATGGGCAATCCGCATCTTGTACTCTTCGTACAGGATGCGGATTCAATTGACATCACGAAATACGGTTCTGTGCTTGAACACAGCGACATGTTCCCCGATGGCGTGAATGTTGAATTTGCCGAAGTGCGTTCTGAAAATACAATCCGCATGAGAGTGTGGGAACGCGGAAGCGGCATAACAATGGCCTGCGGAACCGGTGCATGCGCAACGGCAGTTGCTGCAATCCGCGCCGGCCTGACCAAGGGCAAGAATGAAATAATAATGGACGGTGGCTCACTCTTCATTGAGTATGACCAGCAGACAGGCAAGGTTCTCATGACAGGTCCTGCCGAAAAGATCTGCGAGGGAACCATCGAGATTTAAATCGTATACACATATGGCACAAGTAAACGAAAACTTCCTGAAGTTACCAGTAAGCTACCTGTTTTCAACCATTGCTCACAAGGTTGCTGAATATAAGGAGAAGAACCCGCAGGCCGATATCATAAGGCTTGGCATTGGCGACGTTACACAGCCGCTCTGTCCGGCAGTAATTGAGGCCATGCACCAGGCTGTCCAGGAAATGGCCAGCAAGGAGACTTTCCGCGGTTACGGCCCGGAACACGGCTATGACTTCCTGCAGAAGGCAATCATTGAAAATGACTACCTGCCACGCGGAATCAACCTTGACCCTCAGGAGGTATTCATCAATGACGGAGCAAAGAGCGATACCGGCAACATTGGCGACATACTCGGCATAGATAACTCACTCTGCATGACTGATCCTATCTATCCGGTTTACGTTGACAGCAATGCCATGTGCGGCAGGGCAGGTGAACTGGTTGACGGAGCCTGGAGCAACATAATGTACAGGCCATGCAATGCTGCAAACGGCTTTGTACCGGCACTTCCAGACAGTCATGTTGACATAATCTACCTGTGCTATCCGAACAATCCTACCGGTACAGTCATAACCAAGGATGAACTGAAGAAGTGGGTTGACTACGCACTCGCAAATGACAGCATAATCATGTACGATGCCGCTTATGAGGCATACATCAAGGAAGATGGCATACCTCACAGCATTTACGAAATTGAGGGAGCACGCCGCTGTGCCATAGAATTCCGCTCATACAGCAAGACTGCCGGGTTTACCGGTGTCCGATGCGGATATACAATTGTTCCGCTGGAACTTAAGGCAACATCGGCCTCAGGTGAAAAGGTTGCACTTAATGCACTCTGGAACCGCCGTCAGTGTACCAAGTTCAACGGTACCAGCTATATTCAGCAGCGCGCAGCTGCCGCAATCTACACTCCTGAAGGAAAGAAGCAGGTAAAGGCTACCATAGACTACTACATGGAGAATGCAAGGATTATGAGAGAGTCACTCACTGCACTTGGATTCCAGGTTTACGGTGGCGTGAATGCCCCATACATATGGCTCAAGACTCCGGGCAACACAACTTCATGGGAATTCTTTGAGCAGCTTCTCAATGAGGTTCACATTGTTGGCACACCGGGCGTTGGATTCGGCCCTTCAGGTGAAGGATACTTCAGACTTACGGCCTTTGGCGAGCGTGAGGACTGCCTGCGTGCAATGGAGCGCATTGCCAAATGGATAAAATAATCCGATAATTTACTAAACAGATATAATATGAGGTGTACTAAATACATATTCGTAACTGGCGGTGTGGTCAGTTCCCTGGGAAAGGGCATCATCTCGTCTTCAATAGGAAAGCTTCTCCAGGCGCGCGGCTACAGCATAACCATACAGAAGTTCGATCCATACATAAACATTGACCCAGGCACGCTCAATCCATACGAACACGGAGAGTGCTACGTCACTGAAGACGGCATGGAGACTGACCTTGACCTTGGCCACTACGAGCGTTTTACCGGCATCAGGACTACCCGCAACAATTCAGTTACTACCGGCAGGATATACAAGACCGTAATTGACCGCGAGCGTCACGGAGACTATCTTGGAAAGACCATACAGGTTGTACCTCATATTACTGATGAAATCAAGCGCCGCATGCTCCGCCGTGAGATTGATGCCGACAAGTTCGACTTCATAATCACCGAGGTTGGCGGTACAATTGGTGACATTGAATCGGCCCCGTTCATGGAGGCCATACGACAGCTTCGCTGGGAACTGGGCAAAGACGCAATCAATGTACACCTTACATATGTTCCGTACCTGAAGGCAGCCAAGGAACTCAAGACCAAGCCTACCCAGCACTCCGTCAAGGAGATGCAGGGAATGGGTATCCAACCGGACATTCTGATTCTCAGGACCGAAGTTCACTTGAGCGATGAACTCAGGCTCAAGGTGGCATCGTTCTGCAATGTAGACCTTGAGTGCGTAGTCCAGTCCGAAGATATGCCAAGCATCTATGAGGTTCCGGTCAACATGCAGCGCCAGGGACTCGATGCAGCAGTCCTGCGCAAGTTCCGCATACCGGTAGGCGAGACCCCTTCAATGAACAACTGGAAGGCATTCCTGGAGAAGCAGAAGAATGCAACCCGCCAGATAAGCATTGGACTTGTAGGAAAATACGACCTTCAGGATGCCTACAAGTCAATCCGCGAGTCACTTAACCTGGCAGGTGTATACAATGATGTCAAGCTTAACCTGGTATTCGTGAATTCTGAAGACATCACAAAGAGTAATGTAAAGTCAAAGCTTTCCAATGTTCAGGGAATGGTCATATGTCCAGGATTCGGACAGCGTGGAATTGAAGGCAAGATCGTAGCTACACAGTATGCACGTGAAAATGACATACCGTGCTTCGGCATTTGCCTGGGCATGCAGATGATGGTAATTGAGTTTGCCAGGAATGTACTTGGATATGCCGATGCCAACAGCGCCGAGATGGACCCGAACACGAAGAACAACGTGATAGACATCATGGAGAGCCAGAAGCAGAACGTTCATGGTGGAAACATGGGTGGAACCATGCGTCTGGGTGCCTACAATTGCAATCTCCGTGAAGGAAGCCGTGCAAGGGCTGCATACGGCAGCGAACAGATAAGCGAACGCCACCGCCACCGCTACGAATTCAACAACAAGTATGAGAGCGAATACGAGAATGCAGGCATGATGTGCGTTGGCAGGAATCCGGAATCGGACCTCGTTGAGGTGGTCGAAATACCGGGTCTCAAGTGGTTCATTGGAACCCAGTTCCATCCGGAATATTCAAGTTCCGTACTGAATCCGCACCCTCTGTTCCTCGATTTCGTCAGGACGGTCAGAGATTTGTAAAAAACAGGCTTCCGCATGAGTGAAAACGGTATGTTTTCCGTACCTTTGCACTCCCGGAAAAACACTAAATACAATTAAGTGAGAAAAGCTATTCTAAGGCTTGAAGACGGGACCGAGTACCAGGGCAGGTCATTCGGTTATGAAAAGCCGGTCTCCGGCGAATTGGTCTTCTACACGGCCATGACAGGTTATCCAGAGAGTCTTACCGACCCGTCATACAAGGGTCAGATTCTAGTGCCCACTTATCCAATGATTGGTAATTACGGTGTTCCGGCCGACGTCCGTGACAACGGAGTATCACGTTTTTATGAATCAGAGCGCATCCATTGCACTGCACTTGTCATAAGTGACTATTCTGACAAGTACAATCACTGGGATTCCACCCGAAGCCTTGGTGACTGGCTGAAAGAGTGGAAAGTGCCTGGCCTTTGCGGCATAGACACCCGTGCACTTGTGAAGAAACTGCGCGAATGCGGTTCCATGCCGGGCAAGATTCTCTTTGAGGGTGAAGAGGACATTCCTTTCTACAATCCGAATCTTGACAATCTGGTTTCACTGGTTTCAACCAAGGAGATATCGACCTACGGAAACGGAAAGTACAAGGTAGTCATGGTTGACTGCGGCATGAAGAACAACATTCTGCGCTGTCTGCTCAAGCATGACGTGACCATTACCCGAGTTCCCTGGAACTACGACTTCTCTGGAATGGAGTACGATGGCCTGTTCGTCTCAAATGGCCCCGGTGACCCATCAATGTGTACCGAAACCATTGAGAATCTCAAGAAGGCACTGGCCGATGACCGTCCAATCATGGGTATCTGCCTGGGCAACCAGCTACTAGCCCTTGCAGCAGGTGCCAAGACATACAAGCTCAAGTATGGTCACCGCGGCCATAACCAGCCGGTTCAGGTACCGGGTACGCACAAGTGCTACATTACTTCGCAGAACCACGGATTCGCAATTGACGAATCAACACTCCCATCGGACTGGGAAGCTTCATTCCTGAACCTCAATGACGGAACCAACGAGGGCATACGCCACAAAACGAAGCCTTTCTTCTCAACCCAGTTCCATCCGGAAGCATCGAGCGGACCTGTTGACACTGAGTCACTCTTTGCACAGTTCTTTAACAATATGGTTGAATACAGGAAACAGAAGTAATTATGGAAGAAGCAAAAAGAATACTTGTCCTGGGTTCAGGCGCATTGAAGATAGGTCAGTCCGGTGAATTTGACTATTCAGGCTCACATGCACTCAAGGCTTTGCATGAAGAGGGCAAATATACCATTCTCATAAACCCGAACATTGCAACCGTCCAGACTTCGGAAGGTGTATCAGACGTTACCTATTTCCTGCCTGTTACACCTTATTTTGTAGAACAGGTCATCCAGAAGGAGAAGCCCGATGGCATTATGCTGGCATTCGGCGGCCAGACAGCGCTTAACTGCGGTGTTGAGCTGTATGAGAAGGGCATTCTTGAAAAATATGGAATAAAGGTACTGGGAACACCGGTACAGGCAATCATAAACACAGAAGACCGTGAACTCTTTGCAAGCATGATGCGTGACATCAATGTGAAGACCGCCCGCAGCGAGGCTGTCAACAGCATTGAAGAGGCACTTCAGGTTGTAAAGGAGATTGGCTACCCGGTAATCGTACGTGCTGCATATACCCTGGGCGGTCTTGGCTCGGGTTTCTGTTCTAATGACGAAGAACTTAAGAGGCTGGCAGCATCGGCCTTCACATATTCACCACAGATTCTCGTTGAGGAATCACTCAAGGGATGGAAGGAAATTGAGTACGAAGTAGTACGAGACAGGTACGACAACTGCATTACGGTATGTAACATGGAGAACTTTGACCCTCTGGGCATTCATACCGGTGAAAGTATTGTCGTGGCTCCTTCACAGACACTGAGTGACCATGAGTACCACCGCCTGCGTGAGATTGCAATCAGGATTGTGCGCCATGTAGGCATAGTGGGAGAGTGCAACGTACAGTATGCGCTTGACCCTGATTCCGATGACTACCGCGTCATTGAGGTCAATGCACGCCTTAGCCGATCATCGGCCCTGGCATCAAAGGCAACCGGCTATCCGCTTGCTTCAGTTGCTGCCAAGCTCGGTCTTGGATTCGGCCTTGACGAGATTGCCAATGCCGTGACCAAGGTTACAAGCGCTTGCTTTGAGCCAGCCCTGGACTATGTTGTCTGCAAGATTCCACGCTGGGACCTTGGAAAGTTCGAGGGCGTATCAAAGCTGCTCGGCTCTTCCATGAAGTCAGTAGGTGAGGTCATGTCAATTGGACGAACCTTCGAAGAAGCCATACAGAAGGGCCTTCGAATGGTAGGACAGGGCATGAACGGTTTTGTGGGAAATGACATTAACATACCGGACCTTGACTATGAGCTTCAGAACCCAACGGACCGCCGAATAGCTGCAATTGAGTTGGCATTTGACAAAGGATATACCACCGACCGCCTGCATGAGATTACCAGGATTGACAAATGGTTCCTGTACAGGCTTGAGAATATCCACAGCATGAAGTGCGTTCTTGAGAATGTAGGTTCCATTGAGAGGATTGACCGCGATTTCATGCTTGACATAAAGCGAATGGGTTATTCCGATATCCAGATTGGACTTCTGATAAGCCATGAAAAGCGCTGTCCGGCAGCTCTTGAAGACAAGATCAGGGAATACAGAAAGTCACTGGGCGTAGTTCCTTCAGTCAAGCAGATTGATACTCTTGCCGGCGAATACCCGGCACAGACTAACTACCTGTACCTTACATACAACGGTGACGAGAATGACATTGACTTTGAGAATGACGGCAAGTCTGTAATAGTTCTCGGTTCCGGCGCTTACCGCATAGGTAGCAGCGTTGAGTTTGACTGGTGCGGCGTAACAGCTGTCAAGAAGGTCCAGGAAATGGGTTACCGTTCAATAATGATAAACTACAACCCTGAGACCGTAAGTACTGACTATGACGTATGCGACAGGCTCTTCTTTGACGAGCTTTCACTCGAAAGGGTTCTTGACATATGTGACCTGGAGTGTCCGAAGGGTGTGATTGTTTCGACCGGCGGCCAGATTCCAAACAACCTGGCACTGCCTCTTGATCAGCACGGAATTCAGATTCTGGGTACTCCTGCCAAGTCAATTGACATGGCCGAAGACCGCCAGAAATTCTCCGAAATGTGCGACAGCCTGGGAATAGACCAGCCACGCTGGAGAGAGCTTACCAACATGGATGACATCTATGGATTCGTCGATGAGGTAGGACTGCCTGTAATGATTCGTCCTTCATACGTCCTTTCAGGTGCTGCCATGCGAGTAGTATCGAGCCGCGACGAACTAGAAGAGGCCCTTAGCAATGCTGCTGAAGTAAGTCAGGAGCACCCGGTAGTTGTAACAGAATTCATGCAGAGAACCAAGGAGGTCGAAATCGATGCAGTTGCACAGAATGGCGTCATCAAGTGCTACGCCATAAGTGAGCACATTGAATTTGCCGGTGTTCACTCAGGCGATGCTACAGTGGTATTCCCTGCACAGAAGCTCTATTACGAGACAATCAGGAGAATCAAGAAGATTTCGCGCCAGATTGCCGAGGCACTCAACATATCAGGTCCATTCAACATTCAGTTCCTGGCCAAGGACAACAAGCTGCGTGTCATTGAATGTAACCTGCGTGCATCAAGAAGCTTCCCGTTCGTTTCCAAGATAACCAAGTTCAATTTTATTGGCATGGCCACTGAAATCATGCTTGGCAAGGAGGTTGAGCCTTACGGAAAGAGCTTTGCAGACATTGACTATGTTGGCGTAAAGTGCTCACAGTTCTCATTTGCCCGCCTCCTGAAGGCTGACCCGGTCCTGGGCGTTGACATGGCTTCAACAGGTGAGGCAGCCTGCATAGGCGTAACATATGATGAAGCACTGCTGAAGGGTATGCTTTCCGTAGGACACAGGATTCCTTCAAAGGATAAGGGTGTACTCATATCATCAGGTTACTCCAAGTCAAAGGTGGAACTTATTGACGCGTGCCGCATGCTGCGTGACAGCGGTTACAGAATCTATGCAACAGGCGGTACCGCCGCTTACCTGGCCGACAACGGAATTGAATCAGAGGTTGTCCACTGGCCCGATTCTGACAAGAAGCCTTCAGTCCTTGACTGTCTGATGAACCGTCAGGTTGACCTGGTTGTAAACATTCCGAAGAACCTTACCCAGCGTGAGCTTGAAAACGGATACAAAATCCGACGCATAGCAACTGACATGAACATACCACTGATTACCAATGCAAGACTGGCAAGCGCCTACATACGTTCAGTATGCCAGATAGGCGAGGAGGGTCTTGGCATCAAGTCATGGGCTGAATACAATTGATACGACTTTTGAGTTTCTATCAATAGGCAAATCCCCGGAAACAGGCATCTGTTACCGGGGATTACTTTTATGTTTTCCTGTCAGTCAGGGATTGTTCTTTCTGTTCCGACTGGGGCTATTTATTTTCAACACTCCGGATCAGTTCTTTTTGTCTATATTGAGTATGAATACGAACCTTGCGCCACCGGTATAGCTTGTATCAAGCTTCACTTCACCATTGAGCAGCTTGGCTACATCCTTGCATATGTGGAGTCCCAGGCCCTTGCCCTCCTTTCCAGGATTGAGCATGACAAACTGTTCGAATATTCTTTCAGAATCCTTCGGATCAACACCACATCCGGTATCTTCAACATAGAATGTAAGCTTGCCAGGATTCATTGATGTTGATACACCAGTCCTTATGTAACCCTTTTCAGTATGCTTTGAGGCATTTGTCAGGAAGTTAATGAGTACCTGCTGTATTCTCTTCGGGTCAGACATGATCTTGTAGTCATTGTCAATCTCTGTAAGGAATTCCAGGCGGACTCCTTCAGGAATCCTGTATTCAACCGTCTTGTTTGCCTTCAGGCAGAGTTCATTGCACAGGCATTCTGAATTCTCAACCCTGTACTTGTCGGCCTTGTTGTCTGAAAGAGCAAGCATGTCATCAATAAGCATTGACAGCATTTCAGAACTGTTCAGGATATACTCACGATACTGTATCTTCTCTTCCTCGGTGAGGAAAGAATCAGGCAATGAAAGAAGCTGGGCAAATCCGACGATGGCATTGAGCGGAGTCCTGATTTCATGAGACATGTTGTGAATAAACGAGTTCTTGGCCTTGTCTGAAGCCTCAGCCCTTACCTTGGCGGCTATAAGTTCCTCATTGGTGCTTATTATCTTCTCGCGTGATGTCACCTCGGCTGTTCGGTCAATGAGCATGACACCTACATGGTCAGCATCGGTAATTCGGAAAACAATATCGTAGTACTTGTTATACTTGGTGGAATATACTGCCTCGAGTGACAAGGGCTGCCTGTTCTTTACTGCTTCATTCAACTTGTCAATTGAGTTCTTGTACAGGTTCGGCCATGTCTTCTTTGCCGATTCTCCAAGAATGTTTTCCTCACTTTCGGCAAGCACCTTTGATGAATGTTCGTTGCAATACTCAACAATACCGTCAACAATATTGCCCTTCTTGTCCTTGACAAGCTCCATGACAATGTAACTGTATGGAAGATATTCAAGGAACTGCTGCTGTTTCTTCATGAATTCTGTAACCTCCTTGCTCATCCGGTCTGCCTTGGCTGCTGCAGTGTTGTCAATGCAGGCTATGCCCAATCTTCCATTCTCCATTGATATTGTGATGAAAATCAGGTGTCTGTCAGACTGCTTGTGGTACAGATTGAACTCAGAGCCTATCTTATGGTTCTTGGTGGACATGTTTATCTTCTCAAACAGTTCCACATATGAGAATGGATAGATTACGCTCAGGCGCTTTCCTATGGAATCAGTCGCAATCATCTCTTTTGCCATCTTATTCATCCTGACAACAAGTCCATCCCTAACTACGCCATCTGATGAATATATTGGCTCAATCTCTATGAATGTAAGAGGAAGGGCATTTATGAAGTAGTCCTCCTTGTCCCTGATGGCATTGAGCCTTCTGCGGAAGAGCCTGTAGACAAGTATCAACAGTGTAAAGGCTGCAGTGATTATTATGATGTAGACAATTACAAGGAGAGGATTCTTTTCGATTACCGATATCGGACTGTCAATGAAAACCGTTGAAGGAGGGCATACATATGATGTGATTCCGAAAGAACGCATTTTCATGAAGTTGATCTTGTATATCATGAAATCAGCTACAACCGGGTCAAATTCGGCAGTTTTCTTTCCATCGCAAATACTTGAAATGATGTTTGTCATCAGTTCAAATGTTTTCTGGTCATCGACAAAACATCCGCCTACAATATCCTTGGAACGTTCCATCCATCCATTGTCACGCAGTGTGAATACAGGAATATTCTGTGACGCAACGGTAAAGAGCACGTTGTTCATCATGGCCGATTTACCCAGGATGACGTCTTCGCGGTTAACCCATGAGCTGTAAATGGCCGCACACTTGTTCGGGTCAGAATTGGCTGTTATATTGATGAGGTCTGATTCGCTCATCCTGTCAGGAGTAATGACTCTTGTCTGTAACTGCGGATAATTCGCTGCCACATAATTCTTGATTTCATCGCACAGGGTAAGGCTGAAATGGTCTTCACCGGCAATGAAATAGAGTATGTTCAGTTCAGGCCTCATTCCGGCAATCATGTCTATTGCCTGCGGTATATAAAGAGGAATAGTCATTGCGGTTATGCCGGTTCTTTCGCGGACCGACTCTATCGAAATAATGTCTGAGCCACTCCAATTTACTGAATCAAGAAAAACATGGTCCTCTATAGCATAATCGTGACCACTCACCAGCAGCACCTGCAGACCGGGATTGCTCTCGCAGATGCGGTCTATCAGGTTCAGGGCCTGACTTCCCAGGAAAACCACTGTCTTCGGTGAAATGTTGTCTATGCATGTATTTATGTGGTCAATAATATCATCGGCCTCCTTCTTGTCCCGAACCATCACAAGCGGTATTTCAAGAGAACTCAGGGTAAGGTTCTTCTGTTCATTCAGGTTTTTCTTGAGGTAGTTGATTATCTCCAGGCTCCATGTGTAGTTCGATGAATATGTCGATATGACAAGCACATCAGAGTGTGAAACCTTGAATTCCGATGTTATATCATTGAAATTCACAGAGGCATCCTGTGCAGAAGCCGATAACGGGGAAATCAGCAGTACCAGCAGGAGTACTGTCCTGAGGAAGAAATATGATATACCTTTATTCATGATCATGACATCTTAAAACAACATAAATCAGCGGTAATTAACCTATTAAAGGCCAAAAATACGATTTTTTGAATATATTTGCCGTTACATGCTGGATATTTTAGCATTTTATGATATAACTTTTAGGAAATCAACGAAATATGGACAAAAGTATAATAACGGTTACAGGAAAGGACACTGTGGGAATCATAGCAAAGGTATGTACCATACTGGCAGACAACCATATTAACATACTGGACATTTCACAGACAATCGTGGGAGGCATTTTCAACATGATGATGATTGTCGATACGGACAAGTCACCGATTGTCTATGATGAACTCATAGCAAAGCTTCAGGAGGCAGGCAGCGAAATGGGCGTGCGCATACTCTGCCAGAAGGAGGAGATTTTTGACAAGATGCACAGAATCTGAAACCGTTACAGACAATGATAACGCAGAGAGAGGTCATTGAGACCAACAAGATGATTGCGGAAGAGAATCTTGACGTCCGCACCATCACGATAGGAATAAGCCTTCTTGACTGTGCCGATGCCAGCCTTGAGAAGACTTGCAAGAAAATACAGGACAAGATACGCCGCTATGCAAGCAACCTTGTAAGCACCGGTGAGGAGATTTCAAGAGAATACGGAATACCTATTGTAAACAAGCGAGTTTCAGTAACGCCCATTTCACTGGTTGGTGCTGCATGCTGCAAGACTCCGGGTGATTATGTGACTATTGCTGAAGCACTTGACGAAGTAGCCCATGAAATAGGCATAAACTTCCTTGGAGGATATTCTGCAATAGTTTCAAAGGGCATGACCATGAGTGACAGGCTGCTCATTGAGAGTATTCCTGAGGCAATGTCCAGAACAGAATCAATCTGCAGCAGCGTCAATGTGGGTTCAACAAAGACAGGCATAAACATGGATGCAGTCAGGCTGATGGGTGAAATAGTAAGGAAGACTGCATTGGCGACATCGGACAGGGAATCTCTCGGGTGTGCCAAGCTGGTTGTGCTTTGCAATGCGCCCGATGACAATCCCTTCATGGCCGGTGCATTCCACGGTGTTACCGAACCCGATGCAATAATCAATGTAGGCGTGAGCGGTCCTGGAGTAGTCAAGCATGCACTCCAGAGTGTCCGCGGTGAGAACTTCGAAATCCTTTGTGAAACCATTAAGAAGACCGCCTTCAAGATAACGCGTGTGGGACAACTTGTTGCTCAGGAAGCTTCGAGAAGACTTGGAATCCCATTCGGAATTATTGACCTTTCACTGGCCCCGACACCGGCCATAGGTGACAGCGTAGCCGATATACTGCAGGAAATCGGTGTGGAAATGGCCGGCGCTCCAGGTACAACGGCTTGCCTGGCATTACTCAACGACCAGGTGAAGAAGGGTGGTGTAATGGCATCGTCATATGTTGGTGGACTGAGCGGAGCATTCATACCTGTTTCAGAAGACCAGGGTATGATTGATTCAGTGCTTGCAGGAGCCCTTTCACTTGAAAAGCTTGAGGCCATGACTTGTGTATGTTCAGTAGGACTTGACATGATTGCCATACCAGGTGATACTCCTGCTACAACTATTTCCGGTATAATTGCCGATGAAGCAGCAATCGGAATGGTGAACCAGAAGACTACGGCAGTGAGGATCATTCCAGTCATAGGCAAAAAGGTGGGAGACAACGTGGAATTCGGAGGATTGCTGGGACATGCTCCAATCATGCAGGTAAGCAAGTTCGGATGTGCCGATTTTGTAGGCAGGACCGGCAGGATTCCTGCTCCAATACACAGTTTCAAGAACTGAGATGTTTTTTGTTTTTTTTAGTTAAAGAGGATTATTTCGGTTAAGGAAGCATAGTTTACCAGTATATATTGTATATTTGTGGTATAATTATCGTCAAAACAATAAAAGTCATGAAGAAAATTCTTGCATTTGCAGCTGCTGCAATCATTGCAGTAAGCGCTTCAGCTCAGGTAAACCTGGGTGTTAAAGGTGGACTTAACATGTCAAAAATCAATGACCTTACCGGAGTTTCATCAGATGATGTCAATCGCAATCTCGGCTTCAATGCAGGTCTTGTTGCTGAATATCCTGTAATACTTGGCGTAGGCCTTCGTGGTGAGTTGCTTTTCCAGACAAACGGATTCAAGTTTGAGAACACTACTGCTGGTGTAACCACTACAACCAAGGCAACACTCAACTATCTTGCAGTTCCAGTTCTCTGTGAATACGCTCTTCCTTTCCTTGATGAGCACTTCAAGGTATATGCAGGTATCCAGATGGGTTACTGCCTTGGCGGCAAGGTGAATACTGTCGTAAAGTCATCACTCGGTGATTCAACAAACGACAGGACATATGATAAGGATGCATACAACAACTTCGATCTTGCCGGAGTAATCGGTGCAGAACTCATGATGACTGATTTCCTTGGCATAGACGCCCGCTGGACACGTGGCACAATGCCAGTATTCACATATGGCAGTGCCGATGATGCAGGTAAGAATGACGTACTGTCACTCGGACTTGTATTCAAGTTCTGACATGAGATCAGGCAAGAATTCCAAGATAGCATACTACGCCAGAAGTTATTTCCACGTATTTGTGCCGCGCCTTATCCTGAAAATAAGGCGCAGGCGACTGTTCAGGGAATCTGAAAAACGGGATGACTTGCAATATATAAGGGATAGGGTAGACTACTACTGCAAGGACCTGACTGGATTTGACAGGTCTTCGCAGAAATGGCAGCAGGAATCGGTACTGCTCTGCAATGAAAGGATAAGACACCCAAAAGTTTACTACCTTGATTCCCTGAAATATGCAAGGTATTTCGCGCCATCATCAAGATGGAAACTGTGCTGGGGCGATGTGAATTATGTACCGGAATTGCCATCTGTAGTGAAAAGCCGTCCCATCGGTCCAGGAAATGAGAATTCGGTAATCATGAAACTTGACCTGGTACGCCATTTCATATTCCTCAATGATAAGACCAATTGGAGTGACAAGAAGAATCAGGTTATATTCCGCGGAGCCATAGGACAGATGGAGGGTGTTGCATTCAAGGAAAACCGATACAGGTTCATGCAGATGTATTTCGGCAATCCCATGTGCGATCTGGGTGAAGTCATGGAAGGCGGGAAGTATATTAATGAATCATGGGCCAAGCCCAAGATTTCACTGATGGATCACCTGGAGTACAAGTTCATTATGGCACTTGAGGGAAATGATGTAGCAAGCAACCTGAAATGGATTATGTCAAGCAACAGCATTGCCGTAATGCCGCGTCCAAAATTTGAGACTTGGTTCATGGAAGGAAAACTCATTCCCGACTTCCACTATATAGAAATACGTGATGACTTCAGTGACCTTGAAGAAAAACTGAATTATTATATTTCAAACCCTGAAAAGGCTGAAACAATTATTTCAAATGCACACCAGTACATAAGCCAGTTCACGGACAGTAAGCGTGAATCAATCATTTCGCTGATGGTTCTCGACAAGTATTTCAGGCAGACAAACTGATATTCAGTAAGACAAACTGAACTTCGGGAAGAATCCGGATTCACGCAGCTGAAACATCATAGTCAAAATCAAGAAGAACAAAAATAAAGAAGAGCAGCCTTACGGTTGCTCTTCTTGTTGCATATATGCTTCTGGTAATCAAAGGCTGTCACCGAAGTCCTTCTTGAACTTCTCAACAAGCTGCTCCTGCCAGTTGCCAATCTGCTTCATGCGGCCGAAGAAGAAGCGGAGAACTTCTGGCTCCTCAGTCCACTCAAGACCACCGATGAGGTTGCGGTTATCCCATAGCCACTTAACACGGTCAGCAACATACTTGATCTGTGACAGGGTGAATACACGGCGTGGAACAGCAAGACGCTGGAGCTCAAGCTCAGCATAACGCTCTGTTCCGTCTGGCTCACGCTGCTCAGAAACGGTACCACGCTCCATACCACGGATACCTGAGATGATGTAGAGTGCGCAACCTACTGCAGCAGCAGGATACTGGTTGTGTGGCATGTCAGGAACGAATGCACCAGCATTCAGGTGACATCCCAGACCGCCGGCAGGAAGAATTACAGGAACGCCGTAAGCATCGAGTTCCTTTGCAAGAGCCTCAATGAACATAGGGCCCTGGCTGATGTAATCCATATCCATTGACTCGTAAAGACCCTGAGCCATAGCCTCCATGGTGCGTACGTCAATACCACCGTATGTCAGGAAGCCTTCGTACAGAGGAATGAATGGCTGGAGCATCTTGGTCCACTTAGGATCCTTTGAGCAGATGATACCACCCTTAGAGAAGCTGAGCTTACGGGCTGAGAAGTAGATCAGGTCGAAGTGGTCAGCAAGCAGGTGATAGATATCCTTGACTTCCATGTACTTGCAGCGAGCCTCGCGGGTCTTCATGAAGTAGATGTTGTCCTGGAGCAGTGAAGCATCGAGAACTGAAAGACAGCCTGTCTCATGGCAGATGTCAGTTACTGCGAGCATGTTCTCAAGTGATACTGGCTGACCACCGATGAGGTTTGTACCAGCCTCAACACGAACGTAAGCAACGTTCTCGCTGCCAATCTCGCTGATGCGCTTTCTGAGCAGGTCCAGGTCATAGTCACCCTTGAAAGGATCATTGCTCTGTGGGATAAGACCCTTTGGCTGGACAAGCTCCTCAACTGTAGCACCGCAACGTGTTGCATGAGCCTTGGTTGTAGTGAAGTGGAAGTTCATGATAGCTACCTTGCCTGGAGCGCAGAATGCCTCAGCCAGAATATTCTCACATGCACGGCCCTGGTGGGTTGGAAGTACGTTCTCGCAACCGAACAGTTCCTTTACTGCATCCTTGACGCGGTTGAAGGTCTCGCAACCTGCATAAGCATCATCGGCCTTCATCATTGCAGCGAACTGCAGGTCTGACATAGCGTTTACGCCAGAGTCAGTCAGCATATCCAGGAATACGTCACGGTTCTGGAGAAGGAAGGTATTGTTACCTGCCTCCTGCATCTTGCGAAGACGTTCGTCAACTGGAAGCAGATTCAGCTTCTGGACCATTCTCACCTTGTGCATTTCGAGTGGAACCTGGTTCTCACTCTTGTAGAATTTTACTGCCATTTTGGTATATAGTTAGTTTAGTAATTTTTCCGATTGCAAAAGAGCAACAGAGTAGGTGATTTCACGCGAACATTTTTACTGAATTAAATACCAATTTTACCGAATTGCCTATAATATACCATTTTAACATACCAATATCTTTGTTTATTAAAGCAAAAGTTGTAACTATGTACCACAATTACATACCAAAACATAAATTGCAAAATAATGGTACAGAAAGAAGACAGTGTTGTACGGGTAACTGGAGTCGATGAATTTAATAGATATTTTCATCAACCCACACTGCATCCGCTAGTCAGTGTAGCGGACTTGAGCAAGGCTGATCTAACCCTATTTGAGCCAACAGATTTCGGAATGTATTGTACGGTCCTTATGGATGTTGATTTTGGCGAGCTTAATCTTAGAGGTTCAAGCGTAAGATACAAGGCCGGAACTATTTTCAACATGAAACCCGGTGATGTGGTATCAATGAGACTTGACCCGAACGTCAAACCATGCGGATGGATGCTTGCATTCAGGCCTGAACTCATAGAAAACACAGGACTTGGCAGAGATTTTTACATGTTCAACTTCTTCGACTATGATGTTTGTGAAGCGCTTGAATTGCAAGAAGTTGAAAGGAAAATTATGCTCAACTGCTTTTCAAACATCAATGCGGAACTGAATGCGCCGAATGATGAACTCACAGGTCATATGCTCAGGCTTGGAATAGGTCAGTTGCTGAGCTATTGCCGCCGATATTATGAAAGGCAGTTCGATACAAGACAGTTACGCAATTCCGATCTAATAATGAAACTTGATTCTATACTTGATGCATATCTATCATCAGCGGAAAATACAAGAAGGTATGGTCAGCCTACAGTAGCATGGTGCGCAAGCCAATTCCATCTGTCGCCAAACTATTTCGGCGAAATGCTTAAACGCCAGATTCACATGACAGCCCAGGAATATATTCAGGGAAAGACAATTGAAAAAGCCAAGTCTCTGCTGGCAATACCGTCAATGTCTATAAGCAATGTGGCAGAACAGCTTGGATTTGACTATTCAAACCACTTTACCCGTTTTTTCAGAACCAAGACAGGAATGTCACCTACGGAATTCAAGAAGCAGAATATTAAAAATAGACTATAAATAATCATCAAAACTATAAAAACACAAAACAATGTTAGGCACAATCGTTAACACAAGTACTATAATCATAGGTGGTACCATAGGCGCATTACTCAGGACTGGAATCGGTGAAAAATACAAGAACGCACTTTTTACCGCACTCGGTCTTTGTTGTCTGGTTCTCGGAATGAACGCATCGCTCCCAAACATGCCCAAGAGCGAGTATCCTGTAATGTTCATACTCAGCCTGGCCATAGGCGGTGTGGTAGGAACCAAGCTTGACCTTTCGGGAAAGATTGACAGGCTCAACAATAAGCTGAACAAACGCAATGGGAATGAGAACAACGGTCTTCAGGGCCTCATGACAGGCATTCTGCTATACTGCATAGGAACTTTCAGCATAGTCGGTCCTGTACTTTCCTGTCTTTCACCAAGCCACGGATGGGCAATAAACGAACCGGGCAACACATTCCTTTATACGAATGCTACTCTTGACCTGGTAACCAGCGCAGTACTTGCTGCCTCATACGGATGGATCATGCTGCTGGCCGCACCTGTCCTGTTCTGCTGGCAGGGCATGTTCTATGCAATAGCATTCTTCTTTGGAAGTGCCATGCCGGAACCAATGCGTACCGAACTGAGCATAGTAGGAGGTGTCCTTATTGTAAGTTCAGGCCTGGGTATCCTGGGAATAAAGGATACAAAGACTGTAAATCTGTTGCCAAGCCTGCTTGTTCCGGTACTATTCTACCTGATAAAAGGACTATTCGCGTAATTCCAACCAACAGGTACATTAACGTATCCAGAAAGTAACCTGTTACTTTTCCGTAATATAGAAGTCATACCTGTAGTGACGGCCCTTTATTTTTGATTTCGCCCAGCAATTGTCTTCAGGATTTGTGCTGAGATTGTCAATTTTCAGAATATTGTAGTCTTTAGGCACATACACCATGCTGTCAAAACCTTTTATGTCACGCAATCTATGTGCAGTATGAATGCAGGTGGTACTGTCTGAGAAATAGAACCATACGGTATCATATTCGAAGGTATGGAGTGACATGCTCCAGCGGTCTGTTATTGGAATTTCCAGTTCCTGGCCGGCCTTGATATGGTAGAGACTGTCATATGATCCATCATCGGATTTATAGAAATACTTGCGCCGTATGGTTACATCGCAATCCGTTTCGTTGGTAATATATGCGTCATATCGGGTCTTGTCGAACATATAGAGCAAATCCTCCATATCTCCACATGAGTACAGTGCCAGGAAAAGCGATAATACAGATGATAGTTTTAGCAGCTTCATAATAAATGGTATTAAGATAAAACAATTATTTCACAACACCCGTTTCAAAACAGGCGTTACAAAATTATGTCATTTGCTTGGAATGACAATGAAAAACAAAAAAAATCGTGCATAATGACAGACATTAGGCACGATTTTAAAATTTAGGGGGTGTTCTTACTTACCTCCGAGAAGCTGCTGGGCGGCAAGAACCAGGAACATGTAGTGACTTGAACCACCGCCAAGAACATATTCAGTCTGCTGCCACAGGAATGGCCATGTGAGCAGTTCAGGGAAATCAGGACGGATCATGGCAGTACCTGATATTACACCGCCAGGTATGTAGCTCCAGTCTGCACGGTTCAGGCCATAGCCCACGATTGCTGATTCAGCACCAACACCACCTGCGAATGAAGCCTGATTGCTGCCAGGATGGCAACCCAGTATGAAATTCAGGGCACTGAGTAGAGGATTGATGTCGAATATTTCAGGATATGCTGAAACCAGGAAATACTGCTGGTATCCGAATGACTGAATGTTCCAGCCAGCACCCCAGATATCAGGAGTATAAGGAACACCGTAAGGTGTAGCGCTTGCCTGTCTCTGAATGCCCTCTACCATGCCAGGAAGTGCTTTCTTGAACTCATCGGCAAACTTCTTGGCTTTCTTGTCCTTCTTCAGGTTCTCAAACTTCTTGGCTACTCTTGCCATGTACCAGGCATTTCCGTTAATGCCGTGGATTATGCTTTCCTGGTTGTTTATAAGGTAGTCATGATATTCTGCCTCTTCAGTTGCCAGGTAGAGCTCAACTGCAAGCTGGTTCAGGCCTGTCTGACGGCGTGAGGTCTTGTTCATTTCAGTCACCTCATTATATATGGCCTTTGCAAAGTCAAGACAGTGAACGGCCAGAGTATCGTTGTGGCCCTTGAGGACACGGTATGCAGCGGCCATTCCGGCAGCGGCCGATACGGCACGTCCAGGATTGTCTTCGGTGAAAATCCAACGGTCATCTTCATTACCAATGATTCCGTCAGTCATTGCAGCGGCGTCGCCCAGGTGAACATACTGGCGCAGGCTGTTGCAAATGATTCCGCGGTAAGGCCTGCCCAGTGCGAGCCAGGTGTTGATTACAGTCAGCGCACCATTCTCAACCTGCTGAATCATATCGTTCTTTCCGTCAGGCTGATGAATCTCGCAGACATGCTTGTTGAAATCAATTGCGGTAGCATCGATTTCCGGCTTGAATGCCTCATAGGCAAGTGAGAGAATGTAGGTTTCACCGGCCTGTGACTCAATTCTCAAGTCAAAGTCACCTGCGTCATGCCATCCGCCCACGTTTACTCCAGGCACCAGATCGCCAGCATTGTACTTTGAAATGCCAGGCTTCTGGTCATAGCCGTCGAAAAGGTTGTAGGCCGATGCCATCTGTGCGTCATCCATGTGACATGCGTCGTGCCATACCTTGTATTTCTCATTAACACGCATGTGGCACATCTGTACTGGCAGAAAGTACTCGATAACAGGCTGCCATACGCCACGGTCATAAACATTCTGGCCTATGCTGAATACTGGAGATTCGCTGTCAGCATAGCGGACCTGGTAGAGACCCTCTTCCTTGATGTCGGTGAAATCGGCCTGCAGATAGTTGTAACGCAGGAATGAGCCCCATGATGTTGTCTCGATTGTCTTGACAAGCTGTTCGCCATTGGCTGTAAACTTATAGAGCCTGGCAGTTGACTGAGCCTTGTCACGTGAGTCAAGCTCAATGATTGCAACCTTTCTCTGGCCAGGCATGTAGCCTACCTGCGATGTCTGGACAACTGGCTTGTACATCCACTCCTTGGTAACGGTTGGCTTGATAAGCCATTTGATGGCTCCCTTGGTTGCGCCTGCAGGTACCTCAGATCGGAGTACGAACCAACCGTTGTTGTGGTTCAGGCGGCCGTCGTAGAGCTTGAGGTCAGTATCGGTCAGGGCCTGGACTGTAAGCCTGTTCAGGTTGTCATCGGGACGTGATGTAAATGTGCGGCCAACTGCGTATGGAAGGGCAATAATGTCATCGGCCTTGATAGGGTTGAACACGTCAGGGTCACCAAGGAAATGCTCACGGTCAATGATTGAACGGCCGTTCAGGTGATAGTTTCCAATGTGGTCAAGGTTTGACTTTGTGATTTCCAGCGGGCTGTTTGGCTGCTGCGGGTAAATGCCAACCTGGTCATCCATTATCCAAGGCTTGCCGAACAGGCTGCCAGGGAAGAACTCAAAATTGAAACCTACCTTTCCCAGATACTCTTCAGGTACCGGCTGGTCCAGGTCAACGGTTACCAGTACACCTCCGTCAGTTCCTTCAATGCGTACTGAATACTTCAGCTGAAGGTCAGGGTAGAGCATAGGGTTGAAGCCTGTCTCGTGCTTTGTTGAGTCAGGGTATGACATATACTGGGTAATGGAGTTGCCTTCTGTTACTTTCCTTCCCTGTTTTGGAAGCGGCTGCCACTGGCCGGGAGTTGCCTCAAGGCGCAGGTCACCGTTGGTTGCCACACGGTTTCCGTTCATGATCACACTGACACCGCTCTGGTGTCCTTCAGGATAGTAATCCTGGAAGAAAATGACATTTACGCCACCTTCTTCATAATAGCCTTTCTCGTTCAGCCTGAATGTCTGGGCACTTGCGGTACCGGCAACAAGCATTCCAAGAAACATCAATGATGCAATTTTCTTCATATAAATTATTTATGATGTTGATTCCCAAAGCGCCAAATTTAGGGCAAATAACAAAAACAGCCCCGTATGGCGGAGCTGTTTCTACAGGGTTTTAAGTATTATTAAAAATTAAAGCTCAGGCCACAAGTGGCACTTACCGGAGAATTGATTATGCGTGGAACATTATTGTTTTCTACATATTTGCTGAATGTGGAATATGCTACTTCTATCTGGAATTTGACCGGTTTGCTTCCAATGCGGAAAAATGCCATCGGTTCAGCTATCGGCACATTCCTGCGCATGTTTACTTTTTCTATTTCGTCAGTTGTTCCATATAGCCTGTATGACATTAATCCGCCACGGAGTGACAGGCCAAGGTCAATATTCGCTTTTGTCAGGTTGGCAAGGCCGTAGTTTACCTGAATGCAGTACTGTCCGTAATCAAACCTGGTATACTCCTTGTCGGCAAGCTGTCCGCCGCTTCCCGAATTATCGGGGCGGTTTACCTGCAGTCCCTTGCCGGCTGTTACATATGATTCCATAATCTGTTTGCCTTTCATGCGTGTATGGTAGCCGGCTCCAGCCTGGAAGTAATTGAAATCATTGCTGACATACTGTCCTGAAGCGGTTATGCCTACGTGTTCGCTTACTGCATAGCCTGCATCGGCATCAATGGCGAAGGGAAGTAGAGTTGTGGGTAATTCAAGCTTTGCGTCAACTCTGACATCGCCCTTTTCCTCAAGAAGGGGAACACTTGGCATTGGAGGCATGTAAAGTACACTGCCACAAGAGGTTAGCATACATACCGAGAAAGCACAGGCAAGTCGGGAGAACATGCGGGAATTGAAAAAAGACCTATTCATAAAGTTTTATTTCGAAATCATAACGCAAATTAAAAAACAAAAAACTGAATAGTCAAGCAAGGATAGCTATTAAACTATAACTAAATTTGGGGCAGTTCACTAATCATAATCAATACAAACTAAATGAAAGCACTCTTTATTGGAGGAACCGGAACCATAAGTACTGCCATTACGCGTCTTGTAAGCCAAACCGATGGGTGGGAACTGTATCTGCTGAACAGGGGTAACCACATTGACGAAGTACCTTCTGGCGTACACACCCTGATTGCCGACATCAATGACGAGGAATCAGTCAGCAGGCTCATAGAAGGCATGCAGTTCGATGTTGTCTGCGATTTCATAGGATTCGTGACCAGCCAGGTTGAACGTGACATAAGGCTCTTCAAGGGACGTACCAGACAGTACATGTACATAAGCTCAGCATCGGCCTACCAGAAGCCATTGTCATCACCTTATATTACTGAGGGAACTCCGCTGAGCAATCCTTACTGGGAATATTCGCGCAACAAGATTGCGTGTGAGGAACTGCTTGTGAATGAATACCGCCAGAACGGGTTCCCCATAACAATCATACGTCCAAGCCATACATACTGTGAGCGCGGCGTGCCTGTAGCCATACACGGCACGAAGGGCTGCTGGCAGGTCCTGAGGCGCATGCTTGAGGGCAAGCCGGTAATTATTCCCGGCGACGGAACCACACTGTGGACAGTTACGCACAACAGCGATTTTGCCAAGGCATTCGTAGGACTGATGGGCAATAAGCATGCCATAGGCGAAACATTCCACATAACAGGTGACGAAAACCTGACCTGGAACCAGATTTATGAATGTGTAGCCAGCGCACTTGGCGTAGAATTGAAGCCATACCATGTGGCATCGGACTTCATAGCAGCTGTCGGAAGCAAGTTCGACATGGAGGGAAACCTGATTGGAGACAAGGCCAATACGGTGATATTTGACAACTCCAAACTGAAGAGAGCTGTACCTGAGTTCGTTGCCACGACCCGTTTTGACCAGGGTTCACGCATGACAGTACAGCACATGCTGTCACACCCTGAACTCCAGGTAGAAGACCCTGAATTCGATGCATGGTGCGATCGCATAATTGCAGCCCAGGAAAAGGCAAGGGCTGAGGTCATGGAATAAAAAAAATAACAGAAATACATTTTGGACATGGACAATCTTCCACTTAACGACGTACCAATGCTCCTCTCGGTAGTGAATACACTGCTCAGAGACAACGAATTCGATACAATTGAAGAGTTATGTGAACACTTCGGTATAACAAAGGATGAACTTGATGCAAAGATGCAATCACAGGGATTTGAATACTCTGAGCAGCAGAAAAAATACTGGTAATAAATGCCGGTAACTACTATCTGACTAATAAAAGGTATAAGTTTTTATTTTTTATTAATATTGGTTCTTTTGAATATTACTTTATATTTGCAAAGGATATAGTTTTATCCAATTTTGAATTGTAAAGACTTGAATATCTTTTATTTAACATCAAATAACACATTTATGAAATTTTTAAAACTTTCAGTACTGTCTCTTGCCCTTACAGCAGGTGCAGTATCAGTCAATGCACAGCAGCCTACTACACTGAAGGACGCTTACAAGGACTATTTCAAGATTGGTGTTGCCCTGAACCCAAGGAACATCAGGGATCAGAAGCAGATTGACCTGACACTCAGGGAGTTCAACAGCATTTCCCCAGAAAACTGCTTCAAGCCAGGTGAAATCCATCCGGCAGCAGACCGTTGGAATTTTGAACAGCCAGATGCACTTGCAGAATTCTGCCGCAAGAACGGACTCAAGATGCGTGGACACACACTCTATTGGCACTCACAGTTTGCAAACTGGATGTTCTATGACGTAGACAAGAAGGGTAAGCAGATTGAAGTCAGCAAGGAGGTATTCTACGCACGTCTGAAAGACCATATCTTCACCGTAGTAAACCGTTACAAGGATGTAGTTTACTGCTGGGATGTAGTCAACGAGATCTTTACCGATGACGGCAACGCACGTGACCCATACCGTCCATCACAGGGTTACAAGCTGTGCGGTCCAGAACTGTTTGACTCATGTTTCGTATGGGCACATCAGGCTGATCCAAAGGCTCTGCTCTTCATCAATGACTACAATGAGACCACTCCTCACAAGCGTGACAAGATCTACAACCATGTACAGAAGGCAAAGGCTGCAGGTATTCCAATTGACGGTATCGGCATGCAGGGTCACTACAACATCTACGGTCCAAGTGCCAAGGAGATTGAGGATGCTGTAATCAAGTTCGGATCTATTGTAGATCACGTACAGTTCACCGAGCTTGACATCCGTGCAAATCAGCAGCGTGGTGGCCAGCTTGAGTTCAGCCGTGAAGGTGAGGCTGTTACAAACCAGGTAAAGAACATGCTGGCTGAGCAGTATGCAACAATCTTTGAGATCTGCCGCCGCCATAAGGATAAGGTAGAGGTTGTAACATTCTGGAACCTTGGTGACCGTGACTCATGGCTGGGTGCCAGCAACTATCCTCTGCTGTTCGATGAGAACTATGAGAAGAAGCAGCCTGCATACGACCGCGTTGTCAGCTGGCCAAAGGAGGACTTCGTTCCTTCATCAATGAACCAGCCAGGTCAGGAGTATCCTATGGTCAACTCAGAGGGCTATGCACGTTTCCGCGTAACTGCTCCTGAAGCAAAGGCTGTCCAGGTTAGCCTTGGTCTTGGCGGTCAGGGCGGTACCAAGCTTCACCAGCGTTCTGACGGTGTTTGGTATGGTACAACAGCCGGTCCTATGGACGAAGGTTTCCATTACTACCACCTGACAATTGACGGTGGTACATTCAATGACCCAGGTACCAACAACTACTACGGTTCAACACGTTGGGAGAGCGGTATTGAAATTCCTGCACACGATGCAGATTTCTACGCCGAGAAGGATATCAAGCATGGTAACGTTCAGAAGATCAATTTCTGGTCAAAGAGCACTAACTCACTGAAGGTTGCTCACGTTTATACTCCTGCTTCATACAACAAGGGCAAGAAGAAATATCCTGTACTGTACCTGCAGCACGGTTGGGGTGAGGACGAGACAGCCTGGATGACCCAGGGTCACGCAAACCTCATCATGGATAACCTCATTGCTGAAGGCAAGGCCGAAGAATTCATCATTGTCTGCACATACGGTATGACAAACGGTGGCGGCGGCCGTCCAAGAATGGGTGGCAACAACGGCTTTGAAGAGGTTCTCTGCGATGAGCTCATTCCTTATGTTGATGCAAACTTCCGCACTATTGCAAAGAAGGAGAAGAGAGCTATGGCAGGCCTTTCAATGGGTGGCATGGAGACTCACCAGATCACTCTTGCACGTCCAGACGTATTCGGCAGCTACGGTCTCATGAGCGGTGGTACATATTCAGTACAGGAACTCCAGGACAAGGGCGTAAAGCCAGCCCTGGTATTCATGAGCTGCGGTAGCAAGGAGAATCCTGACGGTGTAAACAAGGCTGGCGAAGACCTGAAGGCTGCTGGCTACAACGCAGTTTCATACGTTTCAGAAGGTACTGCACATGAATTCCTGACATGGCGCCGCAGCCTCTACCAGATGGCTCAGCTCCTCTTCAAGAAGTAATCAGGCACACATTCATGAAAAGCCATGCAAGGGTCCCCAAAAGGGACCTTTGCTTTTTTTTGCCCATTTTGTCACTTGACGGCATACAATTTCATATCTTTGTGATAAAGAAATTTACAACTACGAATGAATCAGAATATATTTACCAGAATTGCATCGGCCTTGTTTGCAGCAGCAATGTTCATGAGCTGCCAGGCTGACCCTTTTGTAATCAGTACCACAAACGGTAAGGTAAAGGGATTTGAAGAGGAGGGCACCATGGCCTTCAAGGGTATTCCATACGCAAAGGCAGAAAGGTGCATGCCACCGCAGCCGGTTGACAAGTGGGACACTGTGATGGTTTGCAGCGAGTGGGGACCTCAGTCCCTTCAGGGCGGACGCATACAGGACGGAAGCTCAGAGGAATGCTGCGTGCTGAATGTATGGACAACTGACACCAAGGGCAAGAAGCCTGTCATGTTCTGGTGCCACGGCGGCGGATTTGATTCCGGAACATCGGCATGGAACCCGGGCATGGGTCTGGCCAAGAAGGACGTGGTTGTTGTAAGCCTTAACCATAGGCTGAACATTGTAGGTTTCCTTGACCTTTCAGCAACAGGCAATCCTAAATACAAGTATTCCGGCAACGTGGGAATGATGGATGTGGTTGCGGCTCTTGAGTGGGTGCGTGACAACATCAGCAAGTTCGGCGGCGACCCTGACAATGTCACAGTATTCGGAGAATCGGGTGGTGGCGGCAAGGTTGGCACGCTCATGTGCATGCCGGCTGCGCAGGGACTCTATCACAAGGCCATCATAATGAGCGGAACCATACTGAATGTCAACAACAAGGCCATGACCGAAGAACTGGGACTGGCTGTACTTGACCAGCTGGGCATTCCTGCAAGTGAAGTTGACCGTATCAAGGACGTTCCATATGACAAGCTGTATCAGGCAGGCCAGCGTGCACTTGCTGCAAGCATCGGCACACGTACGCCGGGCACTCCAATGATGTGGGGATTCGGACCTACGCCAGACGGAGAAGTACTGCTTCAGCAGCCGTTCCAGCCTGATTTTGCCAGCATATCGGCAGACATACCTCTTATCATAGGCACCACATTCAACGAACTTGTCCGTGGTCAGTACGGCCGTGAAATGGACCTTGAAGCCGCCAAGGCATCAGTCCAGTCAGTCTATGGCGATGACACCGAGGCATTTGCAGCAGAGCTTGCCAAGGCATGGCCGGACTACGTTCCCCAGGACCTGCCATCAATTGACAACATGTTCAGGCCTAAGACCATCATAACTGCCGATGCCGCATCGGCCTCAAAGAGCGCTCCGGTCTATAACTACATGTTCACATGGAAGTCCCCGCTGAACGGTGTTTCAGCCCATGGCGCTGAGCTGAACTTCTGCTTCAACACACTGCACCTGGCCGGCCGTGACCTGCCGAACCCAAGCGAGTCAGACCTTAGGCTGGCTGACCGCATGGCACAGTCCTGGGCAAACTTTGCACACACAGGCAATCCTAACGTAGAGGGCCTTCCCGAGTGGCATCCATACACTGCACAGAACGGAGAATGCTTTATGTTCGGACCAGAAATTGAGGTCCGCAACAACTTTGACCGTGGCCTTGAAGAGATCATCAACAAGTACAACTTCAAGAAACTTGATGCCTTCCGCGCAACAGGCTCACTGAAATAAAAAAGCAGAAAGAGCCAACGGTAGAAAAATCAACGAAGTAAGGACCTTAACTAAGAATGGAAACAAAAGACAATATGACCAGGCGCGATGCCCTGAAGAAGATGGGCATGATAGCAGCGTCAACAGCGATAGCAACCAGCGGCGTCGAAGCACTTGCCGCATGTACCCCAACAGCAAAAACAATCAAAGACATGACAGTACTCCTGATAAATGGCAGTCCGCGCCCAAACGGAAACACGGCAACTCTTCTCAGAGAAGTTGCAGCACAACTTGAAAAGAACGGAATAAGAAGTGAGATTGTGAATATAGGAGGTAGGGCTATACACGGTTGCTCCGCATGTGGTTCATGCCATCAGAATGCCGAGCATCACTGCGTATTTGACGACGACATCTGCAATCAGCTGATTGATGCCATGAAGCAGTCCGATGCCGTCATTGTCGGTTCTCCGGTCTATTACGGCCAGCCGAACGGTGCCGTGCTGTCCATACTGCAGCGCATGGCTTATGCAGGTGGCACCTACATGCAGGGCAAGCCGGCTGCAGGCATCGCCGTCTGCCGCCGTGGCGGTGCAAGCGCAGCATTCCAGACGCTCCAGATGCCATTCCAGATGCTTAACATGCCTATTGTCACGTCGCAGTACTGGATCATTGCCTACGGCTCTGCTCCGGGTCAGGTATCACAGGATGCCGAAGGTCTGCAGACCATGCGCACCCTGGCAGACAACATGGCCTACATGCTCAAGCAGTTCGCTACAGGCAAGGCTGAGTTCCCAGAGAGAGAGCGAGGCCAGTTCACCAATTTCATAAGATAACCAGAATATTCAATCCCTCAGCCACCCCCCAGGAGACCAGTCAGTAATGGAAACCACGTCAATAATCCTAGGACTACAGTATATCAGTTTCACAGCATCGGTCATAATGGCCCTGCTGTTGGTATTTTCACGCATACATACACAGCGCCTTAGCCGCAGTTACGAGAGGTCACGCTGGATGCTGTTCATTGCAATGTCACTCTACGCCCTGCACTACCAGCTGCAGATTCACTGCGGGCTACGTGCAAAAGGTGATGACGTTGGTGCCCTAATCAACATTATATTCTACTCTCCGGTAGTCTATATCATCTCATACGTGACACTCAGTATGGCCGGAATCAGCCAAAAAAACAGGTTATACATAATCCTGAGTTCATGCAGTTTCCTGGCCATAATGACGACCTTCATTCTTGGATGGTTCTCATACCACAGCCTGCACATGCCAAACGCCCTCTACACCATGGCTGGCCTATTCATGGCAACAGTAGTTTTCTTCATAGTCTATCCGGCCAGAGAGATACGCAAGCGCAGGAACCAGATTGAAGCAGAGACTGCCAGTGACCTAAGCAACTACAACATGTATATGACGACCGGTACGTTCCTGCTTTTCACTGTAGCATTCCTTCTGCCTGCCATCATATTCTCTTCAAAGCTGCTGATTTTCATTGGCCCAATCTTCCTGGTTGCAATTCTATTCTATGTCTTCAGCTTCATTGCACTGGGCTTCAGCCAGAACCAAGTTACAGAAATGATTGATGAAGAACCAGAAGACAGTCAGCATTCATACATTTGGGAAGGCAAGGATGACAGCATTGGCCGCCCACAGGACAAGATCGATTCCAATGATATCAGATCAATTGAAACCGCAATTGCACAGTTCGTCCATGACCACGGATACAATGACCAGAACCTGACAGCATCGGTCGTTGCCAGAAGATTAGGCATATCCAAGGGGATCTTTACACAATACCTGACAGAACAAAAGGGGCAGACTTTCCGTGTCTGGCTGTCAAACATCCGCATAGAAGAGGCCAAGAGAATGCTTCTGACTACAAGTTATAACAACGAGACCATATCAATTGAATGTGGATTCTCTTCACGCAGCTGGATGCAGCAGAAATTCAAAGCCACTACCGGCATGACTCCAAACGAGTGGAAGGAGTCACAGCAAATGTGATATCTGCCATTGACTGTTAGAAAACGGTATTTTCTAACATCTAACACATTGCATTCTAACATCTAACAGCAATTTTATAACACCTGACAGAAATCAGGCATCTACTTTTGTGTCCGTTCAACAAACAGACACGAAAGATGAAGAGAAACATTCCATTATTCACCGTCACCGCAATTGCATGTCTATTGGCAATGCCCAGCTACGCAGAGAACAGACTCTGTGTAGTAATCTATGAGAAGCAGGGGCAGACCGCAACATTTGACCTTGAGCTGAGACCAACCGTATCATTCATGGACAATGATATAAGATTGGTCTGTGACAATACAGACATACTGTACCCACTGGACAGTTATCTGAAAATGACAATCCAGGAAGCTGATCTGGAAACTTCAACTGAACACATTCCCGATGCATCGTTCTCAATTACAGAGAACGGAATACTTGCCCATGGGTGCAACAGCATGGAACTCTACACTGTTGACGGCAAGATCATTGCTAAGGAGAATGCCCATGCAGACGGAACCGTGACCTTGTCGACCGGAAATCTGGGAACAGGTGTGTATTTGGTAAAAGCTGGAAATAAATCATTCAAAATCATCAGGAAATGAAAAAGTATCTGATATGCTTCATGCTTGTATTTTGTGCAATGGCACAGAAAGCCAGTTCACAGGGATACTATATTTACAAGAATGGCCAGACCAGGCAGACAGTACTGGCAAGTGACATGGACAGTCTGGTATTCTTCAGTAAAGAAATTGAAAACCAAACTGAACTTGTTGACCCTATTGATCCGGAAAAGCCAGATCAGGCCAAGAATGCAACTGACAGGACAAAGGAAATAAACGATGCATGGTATGAGCGTCTTGATTTTGATGACCTGTCAGAACTTGAGAATGCCAAACGCGGCTGTATAAAGCTTACCCCGGAGCTTGTTATCTATAATGATAAAGGTGATGAGGTATGGAATATGGCAGACTTCAAGTTCCTTTACGAAGAGGGCAGTGCCCCGGCAACTGTGAACCCAAGCCTTTGGCAAAATGCACTCTGCAACGTGCGCGCGGGCCTGTTTGAGGTCGTTCCTGACAAAATCTATCAGGTACGCGGCTATGACATGGCCAACATGACTTTCATAAAGACTCCAAACAACCGTTGGATCATATTTGACGTCCTGATGGGAAACAGTGTGGCCCGGGCTGCAATGAATCTCTTCAAGGAGAACATTGATCCAAATCCAAGCCTGGCAGCTGTCATTATCAGCCACAGCCACGCAGACCATTACGGTGGCATGGCAGAAGTGCTGAAGGGGTCTGAAATAGCAGACCGTTCACTTCCACTTGAAGAGCAGGTCAGGAACGGCAAGACTGCCGTGGTAGTACCTCAGGGATTCATAAAGAATATCATATCAGAAAACGCATACTGTGGACCAGCCATGAAGCGCCGTGCCAACTATCAGTACGGTGCATTCCTTCCAAAGGGAGTCACTGGACGTATGGCAATGGGCATAGGCATGGGCCAATCCATAAATGACACCGGAGGCATAGTACCACCGACATTCCAGATTTCTGAAACAGAGGATTATGTAATTGACGGTCTGAAGGTGACATTCCAGGTTACGCCGGGTACTGAGGCTCCTGTAGAGATGAATGCCTATTTCCACGACTACAAGGCCCTGTGGATGGCCGAGAACTGTACAGGTACACTGCACAACCTCTACACCCTGCGCGGCGCACAGGTCCGCGATGCCGAAGCTTGGTGCAACTACATTCTACAGGCACAGCAGATGTTCGGCCATGATGCACAGGTTGTCTTCCAGAGCCACAACTGGCCACACTGGGGCAACGACGTCCTGAATGAATATCTTGAGAACACGGCATCGATCTACAAGTACATACACGACCAGACGCTTCACTACATAAATCTTGGATATACGTCAACAGAAATCTCAAACATGCTGCAGCTGCCTGAAAAGCTTGACAAGGTGTGGTACACCCGTCAGTACTATGGAACGCTGTCACACAACATCAAGGCTGTATATCAGAGATATATGGGTTGGTATGATGCGAATCCGGTTAACCTGGACCTGCTTCCACCAGAGGAGACTGCCAAAAAGATTGTCCAGTACATGGGCGATGCCCAGCGCGTGCTTAACCTGGCAAGGGCCGATTTTGCAAACGGTGAATACCAATGGGTAGCACAGGTGACCAAGGAACTTGTATATGCCGACCCTTCAAACATGGAGGCCCGCCATCTGTGTGCAGACGCACTTGAGCAGTTAGGCTACCAGAGTGAGAGCGGCCCATGGAGAAACGTGTACCTGACAGGAGCCATGGAACTGCGTGCCGGAACCCCAGAGCCAAAGACATTCTCAATGACAAACATTGTCAACCAGATTGTGGGTGGAGGCACTATGGACATGCTCTTTGAATTTGCAGCAATCATCAATGACAGCTACGAACTTCAGGACAACGACGTGAAGGTGAACTTCATAATTGACGGTCAGAAATGCTGTGTTGTACGCCGCAACGGTGTCGTGCTTACCTATATGGGAGAGAACAGGGCCGATGCAGATGCCACTGCCACTGGTAGCAGGCAGGGACTTTGCAACTACTTCACAGGCAATTACACGGGCATGACAATTAGCGGAAACAGCGAAGCCGTAATAAGCCTGATGCCACATACGCTTGAAGGCCCGGCGAATTTCGGAATCATTGAACCATAAATAACAGAATTGAAACATGCCTGAAAAGATCAATCTGACAGATGGACAGATGGTAGCAACCATAATCTTGGGAATCATCATTGTGTTGATAGCAGGCATAGTGATCATACTTATAGACCGTAACAACTGGGACAACAACTAACAATCATTATTATAAGTTATGAAAAAGAATCTATTAATCGTTGCACTCACCGCCATGGCTGCGCTTGTAGGGTGCACAAAGGAAAAAGGGAGTGAAGAAAACGTAATCATCACACAGGATGACCTGAAGGAAGCATTCTATTACACTTTCCCTCTCATGATCATGGATGCCACTGAGGCAGTTGAAACCAATGCGGAAACATTCGTACCAGGCGTTCCACGCGCTCCGGTAAACCAGCTCATCCACGCCATAAAGATGGCCGATGCAACCAGCACATCAGTCGTTACACCAAACGTTGACACATACTATACACGTTTGTGGATGGACCTGAGCAAGGAACCTCTTGTGCTGGAATTTCCAGACGTAAAAGACCGTTTCTGCAACATTCAGGTTCTTGATGCATGGACAAACACCACCAAGGTCATCTATGATGGCGGTACATATGTATTTGCCAAGAAGGGCCAGAAGGCAGACGTTCCTGCAGGTGCTACACTTGTTGAGCTTCCAACCTCACTTGGATGGTGCATCTTCAGGATCGTAAACAAGGGTGAGGGCGACTACCCGGAAGTCAAGAAGATACAGGATGCCATGAAGGCATATCCGCTTTCAGCATACGGAAACGCAAATTATGTTGCTCCAAAGGGCACATACGATTCTGCAAAGGAATTCAACCCTGTACAGAAATGCATGACCATGTCACTGCAGGACTACTTTGCCAAGGCAAATGAACTCATGGAAGAGAACCCTCCACTCAGCTTTGATACAGAAATCATTAACCGCCTGAAGAAGCTTGGCGTTGGTCCTGGCCTGAAGCTTGTTGACATTGAGCAGGGCGACGAAATGTTCCGTAACATCAAGGCCGTTTTCAAGACCGATGCCGTAGCAGTTGCAGCACATCACAAGAAGAGCATGGGTGGTATATGGTCATATTTCATGGATCCAATCGGTGACTTCGGTCCTGAATACGCATTCCGTGCAGCTGTTGCACTGGTAGGCCTTGGCGCAAATACCAATGAAGTAGCAATCTACCCACGTACCGACAATGACTCTGAAGGAAATCTGCTGAACGGTGCAAACACATACACCCTGCATTTCAGCTCACTTCCACCAGTTGAGGAGGGCGGTTTCTGGTCAATCACAGCATACGGTGACAACGACTACCTGATTGCAAATCCAATTGACCGTTACAATGTTACAGACCGCAGCAATTTCAAGCTGAATGAAGACGGTTCTCTTGACGTTACCCTGTCAGCAACTGAGCCTACCGACGGTTCATTCTGGTTGCCAACCGGTGACAAGGGCTTCCATCTGTTCATGCGTCTCTACCTGCCAGACCTGAAGGCAGTTGACAGCTGGACTTCACCAACCATTACCAAGAAGTAATACGGTCTTTTTTTCCTGGTCAATTCCAGTATATAACACATAAATAACAATCCCCCGAAAGCTCATTGAAACTTTCGGGGGATTGTCATATCATATTGGGAAATCAATATGCTCCCTCAAAAGGCTTTCTGTTGCAAGACTCAACATAACTAAAGCCGCTTGATGTGAGCTGAACGTACGCAATCATAGTATTGTCAGTCCTGTATCCCCATGTAAGCAACTCAACACGATAGCAAGTGGTTGCATATTGTACCGGACGTATTTTTTCCTGGTCAATACTTTCAACCAAACCCTTGAAAATTGCACGTGCCTGGTTATAGGCAGCCTCCTTGTCGGCCTTCGAAGGAGAAGGTGCCACTAACTTGAACATATTGCCAGTGAAAGGCTTGAATAAAGCATTGTATGAAACAGAGTCAGAAGGGCTATAATCATAATAATTATCTGAAGTGTTGAAGGCATAGCTTGCAATGACAGTCTTGAATTCCTTGTTAAGGGAGAACTTCTGGCCATTTGAGAACTCACCGTTGATATCGACGGTAAATGAGTTGGTCTTTTCGTCATAGCTGGTCTTCATGACTGCCTTCTTGAAGGTAAGTTGTGTTGTGCCGTCAACGTTTACAAAAAGTCCCTCATTCATATAGCCTTCGAGGGTCATGATTGTATCCCTTTCATAGAATATGTTCCAGAATTCACCAGAACGGTCTGCCTCTTTATCCTGTACTTCCATAAGGTCAACCTCCTGTCCAAGAAGTCCCTCGGTGAAATTTATGTCGCCACTGTTTGGAGCGCCATGACCAATTGCACCCCATTCATATCCGTTGAGATAGATTTCCCAAAGTCCATCATTGTAGAGAACCGTATCAGTTCCCATTTCAAGAGAGTAGACCTTGTCACCAATCACCATGGCGTTCTTGACATCGGTGCCATTTCCGCCTTCACCGCCTTCATCTTCGGCCCCACTTTTCTCACAGGCTGTAAAAGCCATTGTTGCTGCCAGTACGGTAGCAAGGAAATAAAATTTCTTCATATGCAGTTTTTGTATGTATTATCTGGAAGCCAAAGTAACAACAAAAGTCAGCATTAGGCAAGATTTCCATCAAAATCTTTGCAGGAAAGCACTAACAATACGTATAATCGGCTTATCTACAGCCCCCTAACTGGTTAGTGCATTTTACTGTTGTCCAGTATGACGGCAATCTTTTCCAGCCATCTCCTGTCAGTTTGGTCAAAGGTGTTCAGGAACTCACTGTCAATGTCAAGAACGGCATAGACAACGCCATCCCTTACAAGAGGTACAACTATTTCGGACTTCGATGCACTGCTGCATGCTATGTGTCCGGGGAACTTCTCCACATCGGGAACAATGACAGTTTCCGCACGGTCCCATGTAGTGCCGCAGACACCTTTTCCCTTTCGTATGCGCGTACAAGCCAATGGTCCCTGGAACGGTCCCAGTATCAGTTCTTCTGAACCTGGCTTGCTTGCCGATGGTCCTACCAGGTAGAATCCAACCCACCAGAAATTGAAGGTCTCCTTTATGCAGGCTGCGAAATTGGCCATGTTTGCAATAAGGTCAGGCTCATCTTCAGCCAGGCAAACCAACTGCGGGTAAAGGGTAGAGTAGAGTTCCTCCTTGCTGTTTCCACTTATTTCCAAATGTTCTGCCATAGTTCAATCCAAGTTCTGCCTTTTCTTCAATTCATTCATTATATCGAGGGCTGTCTTGGTCTCGCATGTGTTCAGGTACTTGCCACTATGGGCAGCAACCTTGTCGTAATGAGCCTGGGCGGCAACGGGGTTCTGGTTATTGATGAGTTCATACGCAAAAAGCACTGCACTCTTCAATGGACTGTACTTTGAGAAGGTCTCAATGTATTTCTGCAGTTTCTTGTCATAGAGTTCCGAAACGACCTCAATTCTGTTGAGCGTTGCCAGTTCAAGAAAGAGGCGGTCCGATGCTACCTCGCACCTGAACATTTCGGGCAGATTCTTTCCAAGGACCTGAAACTCCTCGGTTATCTGGCGTGCGGCATCGAACTCCATCTTGTCAACAAGCAGCGAGTATGTAAGGTTGCGGGCCGATAGATCCATGGCATCGGACTTTTCAGTCAGAGGGCTTGAAATGAACCATTCTGCCGGCATTTCATAAAGGCGCTTGCCGCTGTACATTTCTGATGCGACTGCCAGCATGTTGTAGAAATCCTTCCTCTTCTCGGGGTGGCGCCACAAAACCATAATGTTCTTTCCGTCGTTGGGAACGCCCAGTGTCATGGGGATTCCGTTCATAAGGAACATCCATGCCGCCGTTGCCAGCATCATAATGGAGAATTCAAACGGGATTAACGGCATGTCAAGCTTCCCTATGAGAATGCAGGCAATCAGTATGACTGCGAGATTCATGAAAACGCCGCCGAAATTGTACCAGAAATATGGAAGCGGCTGGGTTGAAGGAGGAACCATAAGACACTGGCCAAGAGTGCCTCCAACATTGAACTTTCCAAACTTCATGCCTTCATCGGACTTGTAGAGAGTAAGGTTTAAAATCCTGAAAGACATAAACTTATAGCCGGTCATCAAACCGAATATCATGTGTCCGGCCTCGTGCAGGACCGTATTGGCAAAGAATGATATGATGAATGAGCAAAGTGAAATAAACAGAGCCCATAGCATCTTGGACACTTCAATATCATGCGAACCGGTACTGTCACCGAACATATATGACAGTCCCATTCCAACCAGATATCCTACGCCCATGCTGACAATGACCGTAGCAATAATAATCAATATTTTCTTCATTGTTCCTGTTTTTAGTATTTGCAAAGGTAGGACATATGTTTCATTCAATTCCATTTTTATTGTACTTTTGGAAGAGAATCAAACGGACTTGTTTCACATATTTATGAAAAAGAAAACAATCATACCAATAATACTATCAGTCATGGCAGGATCATGCAGCAACAACGTGAATGAAATTGAGAGACAGGTAAATGCTCTCTACGCAAAGATGACTCAGGGCGAACGCATAGCCCAGTTGAGAAGTACATACATGAATGACTACTTCAATGAAGACGGAACCCTGAACGAAGAGAAGTGCCAGGCTGAACTGTCTGACGGCATAGGCCATTTCTCACAGTTTGCCAGCCAGATGTCAGAAGACCCGAATGTAATCCGTGACAAAGTGGCCATAATGCAGGAATGGCTCATAAACAATACTCCCAACGGCATACCGGCACTTTTCCACGAAGAGGTCCTGACAGGAGCCTGCACGCGCGATGCTACGGTCTATCCGCAGCAGATTGGACTGGCCTGTTCATTCAACCCGGAACTGGCAGAACTCAAGGCTGTCCAGACAGGCAGGACACTCAGGCAGATTGGCGGATTGCTGTCACTGTCTCCGATGGTCGATGTAGTCAGGACCCCGTCATTCAACCGTTTGGAAGAATCATACGGTGAAGATGCATACCTGTCAGCCGTATTCGGAACAGCATTTGTAAACGGACTGCAGAAAGGTGGCTTGAGAGAAGGTGTAGGAACCTGCAGCAAGCATTTCCTGGGCTACGGCGGTGGCGGTGATGCAAGTGAGAAGGAACTCATGGAGGAGATTCTTCTACCCCATGAAACCATGATCCGTCTTGCAGGAAGCAAAGTTGTAATGACTGGCTACCATGCAGTCCACGGTACAAACTGTGTTGCCAATGAAGAGATTCAGGAAGGCATTCTGCGAAACTATCTTGGATTTGACGGAATGATGGTAAGTGACTATGGATCAATTGATCAGATTCCAGGTCTTAAATCAAATCTGGAGAGAGGCGTAGCTGCCATGAACGCAGGCAACGACGTTGATTTCCCAAAGGGTGAAAGCTACATATACATGCAGGAGGCATTTGACAAGGGGCTAGTTTCACCAGAGCGCTTTGAACAGGCAGTCAAGAATGTGCTGACATACAAGGCCAGGGTAGGCCTGCTTGACAAAGATCCTATCATGTATTCAAAGGAAAACATTGTGTTCGATGCTCCGGAAGAGCGACAGACTGCATACACACTTGCATCGCAGTCCATCGTACTGCTTGAAAACAATGGAATACTTCCGCTTGATCCGGCTAAGAACGCCAGACTTAATGATATACTTGGAAGCGGCAACAAAAAGATTTTCCTGACTGGACCTGATGCCAACACCATGTGGGCAATGCTTGGCGACTACACTTTCCAGTCCATGAGATATTTCTGGCAGGTCCAGAATGAAGATGACATGCATCCAAAGATAGTTGGACTTAAAGAGGGTCTTGAGACAAAACTTCCACAAGGTTTCACCATGTCATACAGTCGTGGCTGTGACTGGACTGAGATTATTGAGACATGGATTGATGAAGGCGGAGACCAGCGTGCTGACTGGCTGCGAAGAATTCTGGACCGCAAGGTCATACATCCTGAAGATGCCAATACCGCAGAGGCACTGAAAATGGCCGCCCAAAGCGACGTAATAATTGCAGCAATGGGCGAAAACGTACTGCTGTGCGGTGAGAGTCGTGAGCGCCCTACATTATATCTGCCTGGCCGTCAGGAAGAGTATGTTGAGAGCCTGATTGCCACTGGAAAGCCTGTAATCCTTATAGTATTCGGTGGTCGTGCCCAGGTAATATCAAGGATTGCAGACAGGTGCGCTGCGGTAATCCAGGCCTGGTATCCGGGCGAAGAGGGAGGAAATGCTGTTGCAGACATACTATTCGGCAACGTATCGCCTTCAGGCAAGCTCAGCGTAAGCTATCCTAACGTAGAAGTCAAGGAACCAATAAGTTACAACTATTCCGCTGAACCCGATTCCAGGATAGAGTGGCCATTCGGTTACGGACTAAGCTACAGCAAATTCGAATACTCAGACCTGTCAGTGGCCAAGAGCGCCCGAACCGATTCTGAAAGCATCAGGCTGTCATTCAGCATAAAGAACACAGGTTCTTTCAATGCCGATGAAATTGCGCAGATCTACATTTCACCTGCATCAGTAGAGCCTGGGCAGCCTTATTCACAGAACATAAGGCCAATACAGCTTCAGGGATTCGGCCGCATGGGACTCCGTCCTGGTCAGGAAGAGACAATGGAATTCGAACTTGCAACCGAACAGTTCGGCTATTACGAGAACGGTAAATGGAACGTGGCTCCGGGCCGATATATAATCAAGGTCGGTGCATCATCGGAAGACATAAGACTGGCACAGGAAATTGAACTCACTGGAGGTACAGTAACAAAGGACCTCCGTTCAACATACTTTTCAAAGAGGGTGAAGTAATATGGACCAGCCCAAGATTGAAAGAGTGCTGCGACTGATGCAGCTACTGGCCAGCAATGTTGACTATACCATAGATGAACTGGCACGCAAGCTTGACACTTCATACCGTTCAATCTACAGGTACATTGACACCTTCAAGGAGAGCGGATTCGTAGTTGAGAAACTGTACGGCAACGTCTATAAGATGACCACCATGCCCAAGTCATACCCGAACCTGGACAAGCTTCTCTATTTCAGTGAAGAAGAGGCAATCCTTGTGAACAGCCTGCTTGACAGGCTTGACCCTACAAATGCCCTGAAGACTGACCTGAAGAAGAAACTTGCCGTCATATACAACACCACTTCTATAGCTGATTTTGTTGACAAGCGGTCCAATGCAGCCAATGTAGAGGCGCTTGGAAAGGCTGTCAAGGGAAAGAGAAAGGCCATACTTCATAATTACGAATCGGGTAATTCCCATACCGTCAGGGACAGGCATGTGGAACCTTTCGCATTCACGACCAACTTCATTGACGTTTGGGCTTTTGACCTTGATGACAACCGTGTCAAGACATTCAAGATATCCCGTATTGAAACGGTTGAAATCTGTGAAGAAGAGTGGACCAATGAAGAAGGTCATATCCAGAATGGCATGGATATATTCCGTATGACAGGGTATGAAGGAAAGAAGATAATACTTGAAATGACAATGTACGCCAAGGACCTTCTGCTTGAAGAGTATCCGCTTGCCGAAAAGCAGATACACAAGAGTGGCGACAAATGGATACTGCAGACTGAAGTTTTCAGCTTTGCCGGTGCATGCCGGTTCTATACAGGCCTGGCAGGCCAGATCAGGATTGTGGAATCAGCAGAATTCCGCAACTACGTAAAAGAGTATGTAGGCAGAAACCTTTCAGACTTATAAATTTTCTGCAAATTTTCTGCAAATTTTCCGCCATTGACAAGAACTGTCAAAAAGCGGGGGCAAATTTGCAGCATGAAAGCAAAGATAGAAACAAAGCTCACGCTTACAGGAATAGCAGTGACAGCTACATGGGTGCTCATGAGCGCCCTTATGGGAAAAAGTATTGTAACCGACCAGGACCCATCATCAGAAGTTGACTTCGACTTTGTTGCCGGAGCCAGCTACGCAATCAGCGATTGTCCTGAAGTAATCAACCCCGAAGAACTCTGCGTATACGAACCGCATTCATGGTTTGCCGAAAACGGCCAAAACCTGCTCCACCTTCTCCGTCACTGAATCTTGGGGTGATTCTTGGCATAGCGGCGACTCCTATCCAATTCTAGTACTTTTTTATTGTACCTTAGGATAGGTACCTGGCACATATTTGTACAAGTGGGCAGGTGCAAGGTTTCCATTCGTTGGATCCTTACTGAATAGGTTGTTCAGGACTTGCACTTGTCGAGCAGAGAATGTATGGCAAGGAAGGACTACATTTTCACCTGTTCTTGCCGCTTCAATAGCAACTGTATTTACCCAACTACTGAATTTTTGCAAAGCATTGTTCAAACTATAATGATATCGCGCACCTGTAATGTATTCATTATACCCTGATTCTGGTGTTGATGTTTCCAAACCAAATATATTATCATCTATTGAACTAACAAAATCTTCAGACTGTATCTGTATTGTTGTCAATGGCCAAGCAGCACGGCATGACTGCAAGTCAGGAGTATGGGAAGTAAGATCGCTGTTCTGGTAACAACTGAAGACTATGCTCTTGGTCGCATCCTTCAAACCTGTCGAACCACCAATACCTTTCTTTTGGTCAGCAGTTGCATTCAATGCATAGGCCACAGCACCTGCGTGGTATGAAGCTACGAGGGCACCGGCATTGCGACCAACAAGTCCGCCCACATAACCATAGCCGGCCACATCACCTACATGGGTGCAAGCCACAATGAAGCTCTGGTTGTCGCCAACAATACTACCGCAATACGATTCGCTGCTGCCAGGATTAGCCTGAGTAACCTTACCTTCTACATTGCAACCGGCAATGAGTCCCTTATTGATGTTGGCAACTACGCCAGAACCGACAACATCGATAACTTTAGAGAAGTTCACTTTGTCAACTACTGCATAGTCACCAATCACGTTGAAGAAAGGTTGTCCCTTGAGTCCCTTAATGTAACGGCTGTCTCCAAGGAATACACCTTCAAAGGCATGGGTTTCATCTCCTACACCCGGCCAGATGATATCCTCACCACTTGTTGTCTTCTGTAGAAATATATCACTGTCAAGTTTAATATACTGACCAGAGAACACTCGTCCGCTCTTTACCTCATAAGCAAATGAGAGAAGTTGTCGAGCAGTCTTGATGATGAACGGATCTGCCGGTGTACCAGTATGTCCATAGATATCTCTGACGTTTGTTTCATCTGTTTTGATGCCATCAAGATAATAGAGCCATGTGGCATCGTCCTTGGTAGCAACCGGATCTTTGGCTATAGATACAATGGTCTTTCCAGATGCATCCGTTGTGCCTGAGGTATCAAGGAAGATGGAAATCTTCTGCAACTCGCTTCGGTCAGGTGTTTCCACATTCTCCCAGTCGATATACTCCGCACCAATATATACCGGCTCTCCGTCGTGGTTAAGAGAGAGGAGAATAGTGGTGGTATATCCCGGGAGAAAGTCTATTACAGATAATCTTGTGCTGTAATTCTTTGTCTGCTTCTCTGCCGGATTCAGATAATTCGGATAGGTAACCTGGAAATCGAGCGTGAGATTCTCCTGTTTTCCTGGCACTATAAGCGAATAGAAAGTGAACTTCTTCGCCTGTCCTGTACCTTCACCAGAAGGACGTGGCTGCCAGGTCTTGATATCTACAGTTCCATCTCCTTGTGTAGTGATATTGTCCACACCCCAACCAGGGATAGCTATGCCATGAGCACCAGTTTGTGGAGCTTGTGTCCATTTGTATTTCCAAGGCTGATTCTTGACCACTAGGTCGTGAACAGTGGTTTTGGTATCCTGAGCCGTGGAACTTGGTGAGAAGCCCTGAATATCGACAATAACGCGAAGCGATGCCAACGCATGACGATAATAAATGGTAGTATTGAGACCACTTACATCTGCTTTCTGCTCAGTGTTGTATGTCAGCAAGAGGTCTTCATTCTTAAGTTTGGTTCCGGTACTGTCCACCTTGTTGCCTGTTGCTACGTATGCACCATTGGAGTTCTTCACCTTCTCGTCTTTGAGATCCCCAGTATTGACTGTGAAATCAACAATCTTGATACCATTTTCTTCTGTATATGAGAACTGACCGGAATATTCGTTGCCAGCTTGCACCCACTTTGTAGTCTTATCCCATGTCTGAGGAATACTGTAACCGATAAATGTATGTCCGTTCTTGTTGTCCGACCAATAGATTCGGTCATGCTTATCGAAACCATCAAGATCTGTATCTCTCGACCATGCGCGGTTGTTATTGCTGGTATAGTGAACATTCGTGTAGGTGAAATCAGAAAGAGGTTTGGTGGTACGTTTTATTTTAGTCAGCACCATCACATCGTTCTCCACGAACTTATCGCGACCTATATAGTCCACGTTATTAGTCGGCTGTGCAGCACGCGTCTCCATACCCAAGCCGATCTCTGCCTGGACGTTGGCAATTTCATTAACTGCTTCAGGAGTAATGTCTTCAAGTTCATTCCTACAAGATGCAAGGAATGCAAAGAACGTGCAAATCAGTACCCATCTGACCCACTTAGAGCAGGGAATAGCATAAGGTATGGCGGTATAATATAGTCTTGTCTGCATATGATAATTCTATAGTATTTCTCGGATTAAGGTTGAGGCGTTGGATCAGGATTTGGCGTAGGGTCAGGAGTAGCAGGCATCTGCATCACCACAGAATAGCGCTTTCCCGATTCAAAGGTGCGGTCAATCTGAGTGGGGGTGACAGTGCTATTAGGCAATGTCAGCGGTGCTGACCATCTCTTTTCGCCTTGACGAAGCCAAAGAGTAGGGGTAATGCCATCTGGTACTGTGTATGGTGGAATGATGAGCAGGAATGTGTTGGCATCCTGCTTGTACGCCGTATAGACACCATCCTGTGTCAATGAAGTGAACAGAATCTGCTCAAGATGTCCAACACTCTCGTTTGGCACCACGATGCCCAGCACCTTGCCGTTATCTGCATACTCGCACTTGGTGCGCCAATAGTCGCCATATGCCTTCTTGTCCTTCATCTTCTCGGCATAATAGTTTCCGATGGTCACCTCCTGCTGATTGATGTCTGGCATGTTCTCTAATGTCAGGATAATCTCTTCCGAACCTGTCAGTTCGCTGGCAAATTCGCTTATGTCAATCTTCAGTGCAGCCATCTTATGCTCGAAACTGAGGCATACACGGTCTGTTCCCGTCTCCATATACTGCTGTGCCCAAAGCACATCGCTTGCACGGTAGTTCTCCTCCTTGCGCTGGTCGGCCTTGAAGATGTTGCTGAATGATATTACGGAAGTACCGCCCACTTTGCCATATTCAGAGAGTATGTAGTGTATCTCCTCGGTCCATGTGGTAGCCGTGAAGACAAAAGGTGTAGCCTGTGGCATGGTTATTGAGCTTGATGCACCGCTTGGATAGAAGTCATTATCAAAGTCGAAACCTCGGTCTGAACCAACTGAAGCCCATGCAGCGTGGTTTGCAGACCACTGCCATATGCGGAAGTTATCGTATGTTCCACCCCAGGTACTCTCACCATATTCGTTTGATGATACGTAAGGAGCAATGATGCGTACACGTATCAGATCGCCCGCTACGAAACTATCGCCCGCTACATTCACACGAGTTGCACAGCCATTGTCGCCATCTTCAACAAATGGCACAATGCTTGCATTGAACATATCGCAGTCCATAGTGACCAGCGGTTGTTGCTGTTGCTCCGCATTGTCAACTGTGCAGCCAAAACATAGCAGAGGCAGAGCTAAATATATGTATTTCTTTATACTTCTCATCCTTATAATAATCAATTTCAGCTCCTCATTGGATATTAGTTAAACTGGTCAAGCACGTTGAGATACTTAGAACCCTCATCTGCAGCAGTAAGCAAACCAGTCTTAAGTTCTGGATACAAGTGTGCATATCCCACAGTTGTAGCAGGTTCGTAATGCATCTTGCATCGATCGATATCCTCTCGTACGGTACTGTTATACACAAAGATACCATAGTTCATAGCACGCCAAGGTGCCACTCCGTAAAGTTCGTCCTTACGCTGCTGGGCAAGTTTCTTCCATTCTGTTTTACTATCTACAAGGAAGTCGTTCTTGGCACACAAGATGTGGGTCTTTGAACCACGGATATACTGAAGACGATGGAATGCAGACAAGTTTCCGGAAGGTGAGTGGAATGCCACCGAACCAGGAGAGAGTTCCGTATCGTAGTAGTTACATGACACCAGACCCCATTTGATTTCTTCCAGTTCAGTCTCATCACTGATACTACCAACAATTGCTTCCGATGTTGAGATATTGGCAAGAGCAGCACTACCTGGGGCTATACCGTCATTGGCCTGCATACAACCATACATCTCGAATCCCTTATCCTGACTGTCGTAGACGAGCGGAGCTGCGGAACTGCCCTGATGGAAGCAACCCACAAAATAGCAGTAGCCCTTGGTCTTGTTGGCCAGTGTAGCCGTAGTTGAGGGTGCTATAACAGAGCAACCAATTATACGTTCGTTCTCGCAAGTACCAGTGATGCTCACAGGATGCGTTGACACCACTTTAAGGCTGGCTATAGTACCGTTCATGGCATATCCGAAGATCTGCCCGTTGTTCGTCATGTAGAGGTTGGTAAGGGTGTGTCCAGCTCCGTAAAAGTAACCGCAGAAGGGATTTTCCTCCGAACCGATGGTTGGAAGTTTCCAGTCTTTCAGATCAATGTCTTCACTAAGTGTTACCGTCCAACGACTCTTCACCTGATCGTCGTAGAAGTTGTAAGGTGCCTTGAGGTAATCCTCCTCAACAGTTGCTGGTCGGTCTGCAATTGATGGTGTATATTTATCGTAGAAAATATATCCTTGACTTTGAAGGACACTCTTGTCAACATAATCTTTATCAATAGAACCATCACCATTAACATGAGTACCAGTGTACCATTTCAACTCACGACTAATTTCAACTCCTCTTTCGTCAGTGGTAATAACCCATTCTTTGAATATATCTGGAGATGTCGTAAAGTTTCCATTCACAAGATTGGCCAACTCCAGCAACTCATTCTTGTTACTGATTTTGAAATCAGGTTTATAAGACTTGCCTGACTTTGCATTTTCGCAGGCAGCCTTGATAGCCGACGTCCACCAATTATATGAAGAAGCGATAGGCTGGTCTGATTCTTTATGCTCGTCCTCAGAGATAGTAGAATTGAGTGGACTTTCGTCCCATGTAAAGCTATCCTCTGCATATACTTCCAGATTATTATAGTGATAACCTACTGAGAAGGTTGCACTGTAACCGGCAAGCATAGTAAAGCCATCAGGGAAGGCTGGCTCGGTGCTGCCGCTCTTCTTGACATCACTTAACTGGAAGATGTGATAGCGGTTCTCGCTTGAGCCCGTCTGCTCACTGGTACCAGCATCACCACTGTTCACATCGCGCAGCCAGACCTTGAAACGCGTGTATGGTGGTAGAGTTATTGGCTCCATTGTGGTCATATCAAAAGGAATGGATATGAGGTAATAGCGACTATCAGAGGAACTTGAAAACTGAGCATGCTTCACATTCTTGTAGGTGCCGTTTTCATTCTTTTCCTTAATGAAGTCAATATTCATCTCTTGACTTTTGTAACTGTACTTTGTCTTTTCGTCAGTCGAACATGTCAGCAGAGACAATGTTTCCATATCCACACCTGCCGGCCAGCACATACGGTCAAAAGCATCTGCAACATTGGCTGCACATTGTGCCGCAGTTAGTATTTCTGGGTGTTCTGGATCTGCAAATTCTGGATGCTTGTCAAGGGCATCATCAGCATCGGACTGAGCGTTGTCATCACGCATATAGTCAGCAGGATCGGTACAAAGTTCAATCTTCACAAACTGGTTGTTCTCACGGGGTGTAAAGCCTATACGGCAACCCAGATGACGCATGGCCAATGGAATGGCCTGTGTAGGACCGGATACTGTTACCCAGTCGCAGACCATATAGTCCGGATAATTAATGGTCCTTGGTTCGATAGCACCAGAAACATCGGTTTTATCGGAAAGGTCATTACCCATTCTGCTCAAGGCCCATGCACGGAAGCGGACCGTAGAACCGGTCTCCCATATGATGGAGTCTCCCTTAGTGAGTGTTTTTCTATATGAGTGCACTTGCTGGTCTGCCGGTAAGGAAGTGTCGTAAAGGGAGTTCTCGGGATTCTCGTAATCAGAGTCGTAGAAACGGAAAGTCTTACCCTCATACACGCGCCAACTTGTCTTGTCAAAGACACCTGACTCACCAAGGTTCAAATCGGTGTATTTATAGATAGTTCCTGGAGGATTTCTGTATACCCATGTTCCCGTTGTTTCGTCCCAATACTGACGATAGATATACATCATGTCGTTGGCATTGAATCCGCCTTCATGATTGTTGGAATTACCTGTAGGTTTGGAAGGTTCGGCACGAGTAATATTAAAGTTGGCAACATAGGGACTGAAGTTCACTGCTGTGCCAATCAGATTGCGCTGTTCGATAGTCAATGATGTATCAAGCGGTTCTTCACTGCATCCTACAAGCATGCAGCACAGTGAAAGTAGTATTATGTAATATGACTTCTTCATCTTTTATCAATATTGAGGTAGGGGTACCTTGTTGCTGATATAGGTATCAGGATCAGAGTCCAATTCCCAACAGTTGTAAATATAGCCATTGACAGTCTGGTTTGACAAACTGCCATCAAGAACAGTTCCTACAGGGAAGAAGGTTCCTCCTGAGAGTTTCACATTGTATAACTCGGCACGATAGCCTGCTACTGGCACCCATTTACCATTCTCCTTGTGTACGTTTGCCTCCCACGTTACAACTGGCAATCCCGTCGTTGGGTCTTTTGCCGTAGGATTTGTAGCACTCTCCTGTGCAGTGGTATAAATGGCATTGAGGCCAGCGAAGAGCGAGCTTCCACTGGTATGAGGGATAGGATGGTTTACATAAGCATACAACTCTGTTGGACGACTGTATGGAGAATAGTTCTGACCATCGAAAGTATAGTAGGTTGTGCTTCCGGTCATTACCTCACTCAAGGATGGCGAGGTTGGGCTATAGTTATTAATATCATTTGTTGTCTTGCCATAGGCTGGATCACCTTGTTGTGCTACATCTATTTCATCCTGTGTATAATAGTTTGCAGTATATAAAGTTGGGAGAGTAAACACTTCATAGTTTTCACCAACCTGCTTATATATAGTAGCAGGAAGGTTGCTAAAGTCTGTTATTACATCATAAGTGTAATGATCCTCACTCCATGAAGTATTCAAACCTGTAACAGTTATCGTATGTCCCCTTCCGTCCAGATGACCTGTAAAAACGAAGTTATCCGGGAGGAGTGTGGCATTGATAGTGATATCCCTATCAAGGATAAAATAGTCTCCATGATGTGCGCCAATCTGGTATGCCTGGGCGAAAGCCTTTATCCATGTTTCATCACTTACGTACTGGCCAACATCCTCGCCATTCTCCTGTGCACCGTATCCATTACCGTCAGTAACATTAATACTTGAGGTACTGTTGCGGAAGGCACGCTGCCAACTGTTGCCTGCCATCGACATGTTATGGCCAAGGTCGTTGTTCACACCATAGTAATCATCAGTGGTATTCGTGCTGACCCACTTCTCTGATGTTGACTCATCATAGTCGATGCTCTCACGGTCGATGGTTATATATACGATTGTCTGCTGGTTGGCATTGAGGTCGAACTCAAACTTCTTGGTATATACAAGGTCGTTATTGAGGGTCATCTCAAACTCAATGGAATTGCTCACCTTGGCTAAATTGACAATGTTTTCATTGTTGAGTGTTTTGTCATCATTATAGTATCCAGCCTCGTCATACATCACATCATCGGTTGTCTCATAAGTTGGACGTACAATGACATCATATACTGGAACAGAGAGATATTTCTTTTGCGTATAAGCACTATTCTGACCTTTTTGCACATAATCCTTATGTGCTTCGTACCAGCCCTCCTCACGAGGATGGAAGAGTCTCTCATCGCGTTTGCGTTTGTAGACTATGAATCCAGATTGTGCTGCATCCTTCTCTGCTTGGGTGGCGCTTTCAGGCGTGGCCAACTCCTGTTTATTGTTCACACTTTTGGTGAGTTCCATTTCAAAATGAGGAATCACACGGCGTGCTTCGGTCCACACCGGGGTCAAAGATGCTGCAGCATCACTGCCACCAGTGGAAGCGACCTCATTTACCTTTTCCAGAACCTTAACGTTGGCAAAACGAAGCTCGGTGGTAGAAGGATCTTCGGTACTCATATCATTTCCACTTGCATCCTTCTTATATCCTTTCAGCGTTGCTGTTGCCGTACCTGACTTATCCTTCAAATCTGGGTCAATAAGGATATAGGCGATAACGCGCGCCAAACGATGCTTGAATGGCAGGAGCACCTGGTCAACGGTTGCAGAAGTAGTCCAGTTAGGCGGCATTCCCACATAGTGCGATAGTAAGGTATAATTACCAATTGTACCGCTGGCATCACCTGTTGTGTTGTATGTATGGTCAGTATCATCGTGCTGATCGGATACTAGATTTACGGCAGTGATAGTAGACCCTGTGGTACGAATTTCTTCCGGCACGTACTCGCCCTCAAAGAAATGAGGACCGTTATCATACCATTCGGCATCAGCCTGGCCATTAAAACTCTTGTACTTGAAGGTATAATCACCACGGTTACTCGTTTGATTAATTGTGCCCGTCCATTTCAGTATTGCCACATGCTGGTTGTCAATATCATGACCGCCATCAGATTTGAGGTTCGAATATGTAATATCCAATCCTTTTAGCAATGCGCCCTTCATCCAATCAACAGTTTCAGCGCGTACTGTATCGGTAGTCTCGCCGGCACGTGTCAGCACTGTAATGACATCATCCGACACAACACCACCCACACGGATTATATGGGTACCTGTAATATCATGTATATCATCTGTCAGTGAGTCTTTACAACCAACCAACAGAGTACTTATTATCAGTAAAAAATAATATATGTTTCTTCTCATTTCTATTATCTAATTCATAAGTCTTACCTTACTCCACTTTCACCAATATAGGGTAGGCTGAGGGTTAAAAGTTTGTTTCTTCCGAAGGTACCACATTATTACGGCGACCAAGCACTGTGATTACGTCATCGCCTGTAATATCTGCTGCCGGGCGAAGTTGATCGCTCCACCAGTTACCGCCGTTGGCTGGTAACAGTCCTTGCTGCAGCGTACTGGTGATGTCGAAATACTGAGTTGAGCCAATTATGGCACCAGCAGGAGAATCACCGTCTCTCAGTGTACCATAGTTCCACCAAGAGATGCAGTCTTCAATGACCGTACCAGGAATGTAACCACTCTCGGTAACTATACCACCGACGATACCACCACGATACTGAGCCTGACGGTTGAATGTCAAAGTGCCATCCTGCAGGATTTTTGTACCGGTGTGTACCTTACAGCCTATGAACGATGCGTCAACTGAAACTGCAGAGATGCCACCAGCAAAACGATAGGAATCATGATTGCTATATCCGTCTCTGAACTTCACACGTAAATCAACAAGCACCTCGCAGTCGATAATCTGTGCACCTCCGTATGCACGGCAAATAAGTCCTGCTGGATTGGCCGCCTGAATATACTTTTCTGGTGCCATTTTCACCTTTATGTTTTTTATCATTGAATTTTCGCCATTAACAGCGTAAGCAAAAGGTGAGATCATGTCTGTACCGTCCTCATAAGGAGTGGTGATGATAGACTCTGCACAATAGATAGTCATATCATGGAAGTAACCGTTGATGTGTGAGAAAAGTCGCTGACCGTTAGTTGTGATGGTCTTGTCATTGCCATCAAGTTCAAAGTTGAGGTTGAACTTACGCTCATTTGATGAGTATTCTTGCGTATCACCCACGCCGAGAGCCCATGTGTTGTCCACAGAAAAGTCATTGGCAATGCGGTAACGAGCACCTTGAGAATGGGTGGTATTTACCAGCAGTTCATAAAGTTCTTCCTGACTATCAATGGTAGCCTGATAGCGGGCAGCTGTATTGTTGTTGCTGTTCTCTGTGGTATGCTTACCTATCTGGTTGCTAACTGTTGTTGGCCAACTATTGCCGTAAGCAGTCACTGTAAAATTATCATCGGAAGTATTGGTCGACTGAATGATGTTCTTGAACTTATCGTTGTTCTGTTGCATCAGTGTCATACCATAGTTGAAGGTGTTGCGGCTCACAATATTCTCAGCATAACCTACGATACCACCAGCGCCAGTGATTCCTTCGCTACCATCCACCTTTCCATTCATCACGCATTGGTCGATGACAGGTTGAATGTTGAGCGTCTCGTGTTTCTTCGATTCGCCGGCAATGCCACCAATATAGCCTTCAGTACCTATCACCTGCAGGTCACATACACAGTTATATATGGTGCCATAGTTGACACCGACCATTCCACCCTTGGTTGCTTTCGGGTTTGAATTCTCTGCTACACTCACATGAATCTGTTCAATGGTTCCCATATTATTGTTGCAGACCGAAGCATATACCGAGCCGTTGCCAGTCATTTGTATTTCACCATTCAACAACGATGCACCCGACTCAATATTCGCAATAACGGCTCCATTACATGTGATTTTGGCACCAGCCAAGTTGAGCATACAATTCAGATTCTGAGGCGTCCATGTTAAACTTCCATCAGCGCCATTCAGATTGATTTCCGGAGCAGATACCAAACCTATGTTACCAGGTTTGTTGTAGCGGCTGAAAAACTCCAAAAGTTTCTCTCGTGAGTCAATCTCAAACGGATCGCCCTGCTGACCGAAGTCGTCACAAATGCTGGACATAGATATATCCTCCCAGTCCTCAAGGAGGGCTGTTATCAGCACGATGCGGTCAGTTGTAAGAGTTGCGGTGATGGTGAGGTGCTTACCTGCTGTAAGGTTGTAGGCCTGCATAGCCTCTGCAGCAGCATCAAACGCGTCCCTGTATTCTGGTGTCCACGACTCTTTCTCTGACTGAGTGGCATTACGTCCCTCGTTCCATGCGGCATAATGCGAATCGTTCTGCGGCATGAACTCATATTTGCTGTCATTCAGTATGAATTGAGAGATAGGTGCATCGGTTGCCTCCAGATAGTTGTGGGGATTGACAATTGCATTCAGCGTGATAGTATTAGTCTCACCGCTATTCTGTAACTCATCAAGTGTTACAGCAGGTCCATTCTTATCGGCATCGTATTCAACTTGTGCAGCCCGACGCCATGGTTGAATTTCCATATTTCCACTTTCTCCGTAAGAGAACATCTTGCTGGTGAAGTTTTCCTCTGTTGCATCATAAGTCAAGATGTCGCGAGGGACGCCACGACCCGCCTTCAGTACAATTGTTACCCAGCAGCGCTGATGCTTAAGGTAGAGAGGAATCTTGCGCCAATCTGCATCGGAACCATTTGGCAGAGCCTGCTTGTTAGCTGCATACCACTCACGACTGGTACGGTAATTCAATGCATCAATGTCATCAGCGGATTGACCGTTTTCAGTGTCCCAAAGTGGCTCAAAGCCATAGCCAAGAAGGAGGTCGTTGTCAAGGAAGAGGGTGGCATCATGTTGGTCAGTATCAAGGACTTTGTTGCCTGCATCGACCTTGAAACCATACTGATTTGAGTTGTCTGGCCAGTAGAGTGGGGTATTGGCCTCATCCTGTATGAACATAAGTTCCAATGTGCCTTTATCATCATATACATTCTCATCAGAACTCTTCAACTGATACTTCGCATGTCCCATATTCGCACCATCCTTTTGGCGGAACATGCTGATGTCAAAGGTGTAGAGGTAAAAAGAATCATTATAGGTTTCCACTACAGGATGGAACTTGCCCAATTCAGTAGCCCATACACTCTGGTCATCGAAATATGCTCGTGTTGCAACCTTAGCGGTACGAATCCCAGAGGAAAAAGCCACAGACTCACCTGTCATATCCGGGTAATCTATTTCCCATGTATTATCAACTCTATCATGGCAACTCACCATGACAAGTATGAGCAATATGTATGATAAATACTTTTTCAATTTAATCTAATATTTTTTCCTGTTGACTTAATTATTTCACAACGTTACCAGTGCTTTCGTAGACCGTCTCATATGGAATCCAATCCACGATTTCGGTCTTCACTACGGCAACTGATCCCAAACGAAGTTCCAGGTTAATTATGTAACGCTTGCCGCTCTCCAACTTCTTGAAGTTGTCGTTGGTGATAGGGAACTGCACTATGTGTTTGATATCAGGCTGTCCTTGCTCATCATTCTCATGCCACACGATGCGCAGGTATTTCAGGTCACCAAAAGCGATGGCCTCGAAACCTTTCAGGTAGCCCGTAGCCTGTTTGCCGTCGGCCATCTGGAACATGTCAAATTTTGAGCCTGCCGGAGGATTGGCATTCTGTTGCTCCAGGGTGAGTGGTACGGCATATGCCTTGCGCAGGAGATCTTTCTTTCCTTCACCCTGTCGTACGATACCCCAACTCTTGTCAACCTCGTATGTAGGATTGCCTTCGCCATCCAGAATAGGATTGCCCTCGGCATCCTTAGCTGGTCTTGTTGTTTGAGTTTCCGTGAATCCGTATTCAGGATAAGGGAACACGTACGCATCAAGCGATACGCCCAACAGGGCTACGCTATCAATCTGTGAAGCAAGAATATTTGCGCTCTCCGGACTACCCTTCAGGTTCACCTGCACCTGTGCCAACTGGTGGCGGAAGGTGAGGTACACGCGGTTCTTCTCTGGTGACGAACTCTCCGGTACTTTCTCCTCGCAGGCAATCAATGGATCCTTCTGCATGCTCATTGAGGTGATGGCAGGGTTATTGCGCAGGTCTATTTTCACATACTGTTGCCAACTAAGGATGGTACCATCCTTCTTCATGGTGTAGAGGAAGTTCTCTATGCTATTGTCCTTCTTGCCATCGGCAGTAGCCGGACCAGCATTGTTCCAGCTGCCAAGCGTCTGAGGGAAATACTCTGTAGCAGAGGTATACTCTGTATCTCCAATCTGGCGCTTAGCCCATGGCAATGCCTTGTTGTAATCATCTATATAACCGATGAACCCATGCGGCAAACGGTTTTGCCAGTAAAAGATAGAGGCATCGTCATCGTTGTGATAATTGTCCTGCTTATTTGTAGCAGGAGCTACGTATGTGTCTTGATAATACAGACTATTGCCAGCACCAAATTCATCAACAAGCATATTGGCGTAGAAAGGCCTATCGTACATATAGTCTTCTGCGGCAGCAGCCTTTGTGAGCATCATGGCAGTGAAGCGCACATGGTTAGGCATGTATGAAATGCTGCCGGCACGGGTGTTTACAGGTTTTTCTGTCCCCACAGCCATCAGCACCTGTTCTTTCTGCTCAACTTCTGGCACATCAGTATTACTAGCATTGCCAACAATATCATCAGTGCATGCCACTGCCAGCAGTGCCGCCATCAGCAGTGCCATCCTATTGTATATTCTATGTAGCTTAAAGCTCTTCACTTTATCTTTATTTTGTCTCGATTTCTCGATTCCTCATTACTATCAATCTATTCTCTAATAGACTCTTGGCATTACCACTCTGGAGTTATTGTTCCACTGGCATTTATCTCTTCCCATTCCTTAATCTCAGCGCGGAACTCTATGGTATCCTTAGCCAGGGTAATGGTATAGACGTAATGATTGCCACGTTCCCACTGGGTTACGTAATCGTATCGGTCCATACCATTGCCATCCACGCCATTCTTGGCCCTGCAGAGGTTCAGCTTTGCTCGATAGGTAGTACCATTGGCAAGGGTGATGATGAGCATGGCATTATCGGTGATGGTCTGTGGGATAACATAATAATCCTTCAGTGTCAGCGAAGCATTATAACTGGTGGCAACACCATTTTCCTGAGCTGCATAATAGCCCATACGCTTAGGCACAGCGCCATTATCTTCGCTGAAGGTCTTCTGACCTGCAGTAATAGCGGCTGGAGTAATATTTCCCTCGTATAGTTCTATGGTACCTCCTGTGGCCAAATCGGTCAACTGAATGGTAGCACGGCTGAGGTCAAGCTTTGAATCATCGTTTGAAGATCCTTTGGCTGCATCTTCCAAATAGAATGTAATCTTCGACATGGCATGTTCGAATACTAGTGGCACATCACCAGTTCGAGGTGGCAGATCAGCTCCCTTTGCATAGTTGAATGGCTGTCCGTCTGCATCGGTACCGCTGTGTTCCTTGGTTGTACCCCAAAGCACATCACGGCCGTTCTCCATCTGAAGAGACTCGTTCACATCTTCCGTACCCGGAGTATCAGTGTGGGCATTCCAGAGTGCACGGAAATACTCACTTACACCTCCCTGCCAGTAGATGACTGGATTGAAGCGCCATACCTGGCTGGCTTTGTTCCAACGAACAGTAGTAGCTTTGGTTCCAAAGGTATTTGTGGTTGACTTGTATATATCAAAGCCATGAGCCTTGAGTGTTTCTTCGATAGTGTGTTCAGTATAACCAGCACCTGTGACATCATTGCTGAAATGAATCACGCCTTCGCCTTCGGCAGTCACCTCATTCCAGTCGCGGATAACAGCCGAAACCGTTACCTCAGTCTTGTTGACTGTCACATTAAGTATGTAATGTACGCCAGACTTCATCTGGTGACCTTTGCCGGCCGGTATGTCTGCATATACAGTATTTCTTAGTCTAGATGGAGCTTGTGCACTACCATTATTGATGTCTTCATCAACATCAGACAACTGCAACGCCCAACCATCAATGATAGTCTGGGTAACAGGGATATAATAATTGTTGCCATCCATGGCTGTTACAGTACCAAAGCGGTTGCCCACGGTAAGAACCGACGGAACGACGATTGCAGAGAATGACTTTGTTGGCAGATTATTGGTCTTGCCAACAGCTCCCGGCATCATGGTGACGTCGCCTTTCGTGCAATCATCGTAGTCAAGAGTGGCGGTTGGAGCTGTCGCCTTACAAGACGTACGCACTTGGTCGAGCTGAGCGCCGGTTTTAGCAAAATTGTAATCAGTCTCAAAACCATCACCGGCAATTACGTTGATGGTAACCTTGCTCATAGCGTGAGTGTAAGGTAGGACGAGTCCGGCACGAGTGTTGTCGCCAGGTGTGGCACCATGATTATATGCTATAGGTGTCTGCTCTGCTGACCAGAGAAGATCGCTGGTCTTGAAGCCACTGGTTTGATCGGTCTGTACGGCCCATTTGATGATACCATCCTCCTTATTGGTTCCTGTCTCAAGTCCTTCTGTTGGCGTACCTCCATTATAGCAGTAGCCATAATAAGACTGCAAGTAATGATTAGCCGTATGCAAGTCTGTAGCCGCATTTGAAGCATCGCTGAAGTCATCCCAATAGATATGACCACCACCTACGCCAAGGTCGTTGGTGAGGTCAGAGGTTTGCCGGGTATTGGCGCTGGTCAAACCAAGACGAACGCCTGTGCCGATAGGGGTAATATCACTGCCGGAATAAGCAACCATATCAGCACCTCCCTTGGTGAAGGTAATCAAAACAGGGGCTTTATCGGCACTGACTGATTCACGAGCATTCTCTGGCTGTCCTGCAGAAACAGGACCGTTCCAAGTCACATGGCGGACGTATGCCAGGAGATTGTCATGTTCTTCAAACACCATGTTTGATGCACGCGTCTGCAATGCAGGACTGCTTGCATCGAGCAGAGCGGTTACAGAGAGGGGAGTCTTAGTCCCATCACCGCTGAGTGTCTTTGAGGGTGCTTCATCGTCGCTGCATCCCGACAGCATCGCAATGCAGAGCGAAAGTCCTAAGTATATATGTTTCTTTATTCTCATCATGATCATTTTCGTTTACTTGACATAAACCTTGATTGTTCTACCATCAGTCATCTTCATGATATTCATACCAGGCTGCAGTTCATTGATTTTTCTTCCCTGTAAATCATACATTCCTTCAATAGAATCTTCCGTGTCAAATACGGAGTCAATCTGAGTTGGAGTGTTGTCATTCATGTAAATATTCAATCTCCTTGCTTGAATTGGATTTGGAGAAGTATACTCAATATATGCACGGAAAGCAGGAACAGTAATCTTTGCTGTTGCCTGATGGAAGTGGTCATCATTGAGGAAGTATTTGGTTCCGAGTCCAGATAATATGTCTGTTGTCACGAAAGTACCAACGAGACCATTGGCGTTAATAGTTCCTGATGCAGGAATTGTGGCATCTTTACTCTCAATGGTGAATGAGGTCTCAGAACTTGTTCTATGGAAGATAACCGGTGTTCCTGCGGTAATGGTTCCAGTGAGTTCATCAAGATAGAGGATGTCACCAGCTATATGGTTCACCTTATAGAACTTCATGCCTTCTGGTATTGTCGTTCCCGAATTACCTGGAGTAAACGAGAATGGCAGACAGAGTGTTCCAAACTTTGTTGTACCCATGCCAGTATTGCGGATGTACTTAGCCGTATGGATGGTGTAAGCAGTACCAGGAACAGTCCAAATGGTAGCGTCCGTGATAACCAGTTCGCTTACAAGGTAGTACATACCATTGCTGTTTGTGGTTGGGGAAATCATGTAGCCCGTAGCACACAATTCCTGCTCAATAGCCTTGCTGAAGTAATCACCCTCAACAAAGCCTGTAACTTTGTTTGCTCCACTTGATTTGATAGGATCTCCTGAACCGCTGTTGAATGTACCGTTCTTAACCGATACGGTGCAGTCATCAGTGTTTGCATTTTCTATCACAAGTGCATCAGTCGTTCCGGTAAGCGTACCGCCATTGATGGTTACGATTCCCTTGTCGGCATGAACAGCAGCTGTAGTGCCGTGCAACTGACCACCTTCAATAGTCAGCGAACCGTCATTCTGCCAGTTGATAGCATAGCCTGCAGCCGTTGAAACGGTTGCACCGTTGTTGACTGTCAGTGTAGCAGAACCGGCGCTGTGCGCGATGGCATTGGTTGTGGTATTATAAATCTTACCATTGACGGTGATGTTAGCGCCATCGCCTGCTACTATGGTTTCGCTTGTAGTAGAGGTCAATGTAGAGTTGGCATCGATGGTTGCCGTTGCACCGGCAATGTTGAGGCTATTCTCTTTCGCTCTCACATTCATCTTCTGCATGGTAAGCGTTCCAGCAGTACTGCTGATACCGCCACCGTTGCTGGCTACGATACCGCCATCCTTCATAGTGACGTTAGCGCTGGTTGTTATCACGTAGTTGCCACTGGCTTGTGTGCCGGTGATGGTGTAGTCGTTGAGGTCAACGGTGATAGCCTTGGCAATGTTGATCGTAGAGGCAATGGAAGCATCCTCAAGGAGCCTTACGGTATTGTCATCCTGAGCCACCTTGAAGGCATCCTCGAGATTAGCATACTTGTCGGTATTGGTGCCGGTTACCTCAGCCACCAGCAATACATTACCTATGAACTCAGGTTCTGCCACGCCTGGGTGACGAGAATCTACCAACATGGCCACAGCCACAGGAGCAGTAATATGCTCAGTGGTCTCAATATCCACATTGCCTACACCTACGAAGTTTGCATTCTCGATGATGGCAATGCCATAACCTGCGGTTGAAGGACCATTGTTATTGGCAGAATGAGAAGCCGATGCTGCCGTTGCAGTAATCGTTGCATGCTCACCTACGATAAGGTCGCCTGCCTTCATCTCGATACCAGTGGTACCGCGAACTACTGCATTATGACCAGCTATACCTTCCACGGTGAGTGTACCTGTCTGTGGGTGGTAGATAGCCACATTGTTAGAAGAGGTAACATTAGCATTCTCCTCAATATTGATGGTTGTACCGCCATTGGCCTTGTCACCTGCAATGGCAGGCTGACCATCGGTTGAGATGGTTCCCTTCACGGTAAGTGACTCGCGGGTATTGGTTCCCGAAAGGAGAACGCCCTGGCATTGGTCAGTGCTGACAGTTACGTTCTGGTCAATACCAAGCGAGATATTGCGGTTTTCACCATTGTTGTCACCCAAATGAATTACAGCATCAGTTGCTGCTACAGTTCCCGTAGATGAGATAGTAGCAGTAGTTGCATTTGAATTGGTAATGATAAGATCACCACTTGTTAATGCTATGGCACTGCTGTTGGTAGCTGTAATGTTATGTCCATCAAGGTCAAGCTTATATGAAGCATGGCGATCAAGTGGTAGCGGAGCCGACAATGCGAGGTTCTGCATTAACTTCACCGTACCATCGTTAGGCACAATGTTCGTTGCATCTACAACAGAAGAGTAGTGCTCGCCATTGATGTCTGCCAGCATGGTGATGCCGGTGAAGGTAGGATCATCAGCAGTACCAGAATCAATGAGGGTAGCCACGGGGCCGGTGATATTATTGGTGCCTGTAAAGTTTGCGGTGCTTACTGCTGTGAAGTTCGTATTCTTAACCATAGCCACAGCATAGCCTCGTGTAGAGGTACCGTTATTATTTGCAGTATGCGATGGTGTGCCGGTGGCTTCAAGGGTCGCACCATCGATGGTCAGTGTACCGCTCTTAGTCTCCACGGCCGAAAGTCCGGTTACAGTACCGCTAACCGAGAGACTTGCACCAGTAGAATAGATGGCAACCTCCTCGGTAGTGGTGATGTTTGCAGTCGAACCAACAGTTGTAGAGAAACTATTGGTTGAGCAAATTGCTGGGCGTACCTTGGTGGTAACGGCGCCATTCACGTTGAGGCTTGAAGCACCGGTTCCAATGGTGGTGATACCGTAGCAATCGTCGGTAGTAATGGTAACACCATTTGCTATGGTGAGACTTGCTGCGTTTGCAGTCTCTGAGCCAACCTGTATTACCGACCAGTCAGGATTTACTATTCCTGTAGCAGAGATAATACCTGTGCCAGTTATAGAAGCACCAGTATTCTTTACCCAGAAAGCACGGTCGCCTGTTGTTGTTATACTCTTACCATTAAGGTCTATAGTGATGTTGTCCTTATCAACAACCGTTGCCTCCTTTAAGGCGATGTCATTCAATATAGAAACTGTAGCACCAACAGGTGCCTCATTGAGCGCATCATGAAGGGAAGCATACTTCTTCACGTCACCTCCGCTGGTCACGCTGACATTCATCTGCACACCTGCAGGGTCAAATGTTGGAGGTGTGACGCCTGAATGTTCAGAGTCCACAAGCATCGATACAGAACCATCAATCACTGCATCGGAACTAATATTTACTATGCTTACGCCCTCGTATCCACCGTTGCTCTCTACAATAGCAACAGCATAGCCTCGGGTTGATGTTCCGTCGTTGTTGGCGGTATGGGAAGGGGTAGCAGTGGCTGTTATCTGAGCATCGGAACCAACAACTAATTTACCACCTTTCATCTCTATACCACCTGCACCTGTCACTGTACCATTAACAGTGAGCGTACCGCTCTGTGGGTGATAAATAGCAACTTCATTTGTGGTTATTATGCGAGCAGTGGGAGCAATTGTTATAGTTGTGCCACCATAACCGGCTGAACCATTGCCAGATATTGCAGGAACATTGGTAGTGCTGACAGTTCCTTTAACAACAAGGGTCTCAGTAGTTGCATTACCAAAAACGGTGATACCGTAACACTTGTCAGTATAAATAGTTACATTCTCATCAATCGTAAGAGAGATATTGATAGGGTCACCACCATTTTTTCCAAGGCGAATTACTGAACTATTGTCAGCAATGCTACCGCTGACGGTAATCGCAGAAGGCTTTTCAGAGGTAATTAATACATTAGCACCTGTTGTGATATGTATAGCGCGGAAACCATTTGCAGAAATAGTGTAACCGTTGAGATCAAGAGTAACATCTCGCTTAATTTCAAGTGTACTAGTCAATGAAATGTTCTGCGTTAGTTTGAGTTTAGCTTCTACACCATCTAGAGCAGTACGCAGACTCGCCTCATCGGTAACGTCCAGCGCCCATACCATGGTGGCCGATGCCATCAAGCAGAGGGTGAGGAGGGTTCTCCTTAATCGATATAATAGTTTTTTCTTCATTATCTATGATGTTGTTTATCTTTTATTCAAAATGCTTAAGGCGTACAACGGAACGATGGTTACGTGCCGTTGGGTATCACCATCCAGGGTGTCTGTATAGTCGAACTCACCAAAGTTCTCAAGACTGGTGCGAATGGCACGGGTAAGATGCTTGGCTCGCATAAACATCCAAAGACTCTTCATACCACCTTGGGTGCTTGATTTTACCTCAATAGGAACGACTTGACAATCGTGGGCCTCTAGATAATCAACCTCTGCTACACTCTTTCCTGACTGTTCCCAAAAGAACAACTTGTAGCGTTGGGTTGGTGCTTTGTATCGCATAGTCTCATTACCGGCAAACATTTCAACTATATTTCCTTTATTAACAAGATCCTGCGGTGTACCTGCCATGATGAGCTCTACCATCTGACGTGAGGAGTTTCCATCAATATCAAGCACATTCAACATCAATCCTGTATCGAGGAAGAGATATTTGCAACGATCTTCATTGGATTCTGCGTCAAGAGGCACACCATTACCTGCACTTGAAACTACAGGGATGATAATTCCTGCCAATGTGAGCAGACGAAGGGCTTCGCGTATCTGAGTACTACGGTAATCGCCAGGTACTTGCGAGAAGGTTAATGGTCCTCCAACCTGATGGCAGACACCACGCATGGTACATCTGAGCAATTCCGGATCTACACGTTTCTTGTATTTGTTGAAATCGTCCTGATATGTCAACACTATATCATTATGCACGCCATGACACTTGTTGAAGTCGCCCGTTTCTACCCATTTTGCAACAGCTTCTGGCATACCACCCACGAGCAGGTATATGCGGAACAAATCTATCGCCTTCATGTGGAATGCTTCGTCAAGAGGATGCTGTGCATCACACATGTCACGCATATTTATCAGGCCGCTATTGCCAGTGGCAACAAGGAACTCGTCGAACGTCATTGGATACATGAAGAGGGAACGTATTCTTCCCACTCCGAAGGTAGGTAGCTCTTCAAGTGCGAACTCCAAAAGCGAACCGGCAGCGATGACATGCAGCTCTGGATAATCCTCTCTGAAGAATCGAAGAGCCATGATAGCCTCAGGACAATCCTGTATCTCATCAAGGAAGAGCAGGGTCTGACCGGGTTCTATCGGGGTACCAATATAGTTGGATATTTTCCCTGCAATAAGTTTTGCATCGATGTCTCCTTGGAAGAAAGTCTTTGCAGCCTTTTGTTTCTCAAAATTCAGCTCAGCAAAATACTTGAACGACTTACCCAGGTTTCTGACCGCAGACGATTTTCCCACCTGACGAGCGCCACGTAGGAGAAGAGGTTTTCTGTCCTCTTCTACCTTCCATTCCAGAAGGTATTTGTCGATTATGCGATCAATATACTTTGTCATTTCAGTATTCTACTATTTATTACTTTATAAAGTTACCAAACTTTGTCGAAATACGAGAAATAATTCTTTGATTTTTGTCGAAATCCGACTAATATTTTACTTCTTTTTGCTGAAATCCGACTAATATTAAAATTTTTAGAACCATATGTTATCACTTGCAGTCACCTCTATCCAGTCTTTGAGGGTCGCGGTGACGTTGATGGCGGTCTTGTTCACGTCAAGTTCATAGATGTAGTGCTTGCCGTGTACCCATTCGGTGACAGGGGTGGCAGGACTTGAATTCTTAACATTGATTAGGTTGACCTTGCACTCGTAGACATCTGTTTCGTCATCAGAAGGGTCTGAATTACCTTTATCATTTGTAATAACAGTAATGCGGAATATTACATCATTACCAATTACCTGTGGCACGATGGCATCACGTGTAGTAACGAGAAAACCGCTTTCAGATGTTGTTAGATTGCTAAGTGTATAATCTACCTTATCTGCATCTGCGTAGGCATCATGCAAACCATCGGACAGTTTGATGCGAGCCTTGCTGTAGCCACCAATGATTTCAACCTTGGTATTGTCTTTGGTCATGGCGATATGGCTAGCGTCTGTAGCACTTGATTTCAATCGAACTTCCACTTTACTCATGGCATACTCGAAGTTCATGTTGATAGTGCCTTCGGTTGCACAAATACCTTCGGTAGCTGTGTGCCCGGTTTCTTTGCAAGTCTCATCGAAAGTGCCATCAGTCTTTCTTGGAATGGCAATGGCCAATTCTGATGGGTAAGTTGCGGCTGTATATTTTGAATTGGCCACAGCGATGACATCATTACCGTTTACAGTGTTTACCGCTTCTGCCGTTGCCAATGCAGAGGGTCCTGTAACGCTTGTACCTACCTGCGGATAAACTCCACGGAAGAAATAGTGTGTCTGATGGTCAGGCCAATAAATTGACTTGTCCCATGCGGATGAAGCATATCGAGCGGCAGGAGTAATGCCATTGCTGTTATCTGCATCTTCATCATAACCTGTTGCATTGTTGGTAGTGCTGCGGAAGAGGTCGTAATCATGTGTAAAGGCTGTAGAATTCAATGTTCCTACAGTATAGCCATAAGTAGCAGTTACATTAATCTTTGGCAGAGCATCCTCTGTAGGAACATTCTCCCAATCCTTGATGGTTGCTGTAACCTCGATCTTGGTCTTGTTGACGATGATATTGAGGATGTAGTTCTTGCCTTGCTCGAGAGTGCCGTTGACAGGAGTTCCTGTTGTACTCGTTCCTACAATTGCTTTTACCAACTGTGCTGCTGTTACCTTATACATATTACCATCAGCATTCAGTTCGAGGATGTTGGTTGCGCTGGTTGGGGTGTATGTTGGAGCATCGGCAGCGATAGTTGCTGTGAACTGATTGCCAGGGAATACAAGTGCATCAAGTTGTGCAGTATGGTTGCTTGCACCGCCATTTGCCAAGTGCATTTTGATGTCAGTAGTAGTTGAAGCCGTCGGAGTAGAAGTCTTTTCCTCCACGCTGACAGTACCGGTATAATTAAAGCCTAATAGCTTAACTGTAGGCGCATTTTGGAATTTACCAGCTGTTGGACTTGATGAACTCCATCCAGGGAATCCCTCGCCTGCAGTCAGATTGACTGTAATCTTCGTCATGGCGTGGGTGAACTCAAGAATATTGCTTGACCTCTTAGGCGTATTTGTGAGGTCATATACATAATCATCGAACTTGTAAGTGCCATCAGTAGAGGCAGTAACATTGTTGCTCGTTAGGAGATCTTTTGTTGTCCAACCTCCTGTCTGGTCAATAACACCCGTGTTAACAGTTCCAACGTTCCAAGGCTGCGTAGTCCAAGAAGAAACCGTTGGTGCTGCTGTTACGCCATCCACAGCCACACCATAGATGGTAAGACCTTCTGTGCGACCTGCAGTATTATCTGGATCAGCTGTGCCGTAGTCGTCCCAATAGAGTTGTTCTACTGGGGTAGAGGTGGTTGAGAAAACGACCTTATTATGCTTATTGTCAGCTCCTGTCTGAGCACCTGTGGTAGCAGTGGTGGGCTTTGAAACGATAGAACTATGCCACGTACCATCAACACGCAAGCGGAGTTGCGTGCCGTTAGTGAAGTTGGTGTGAGCGCCACCATTGGCATTACCGGCATGGTTGCCATCCACAGCCTTAGTTATAACACCATCACTAACTTCGCTGATGCCGGCTTTGATTGTAATTGCATTGATTGCCTCACCAACAGTGTAGGTGGGGACATACAACTCATCGCGGCAAGCAGTGAGGAGGGATAGGGTAGCTCCAAGGAGTAGTATGTTATTCTTTATATTCATTTTTATTTATTGTATCTGAACATTATCATCGCCAGCCTCAACATTCTCCCAATCTACGATGGTCGCTTCAAGATCCACAATACCTTTCTTCTTGAGGGTAAAGGTATAGGTGTACTTAAAGCCTGGATACCAGCGGTTGATGGTGTACTTCGCAGGGCTAGAGCCTGACACCTGAATATAAGGATTGGCGATGTTATTGTTAGTTACAGTAGTCGCCAGCACGTCCTTCATTGCAATCTTATACTGATTGTGGTCAGGGGTGGTGATGACGAGGGTTACGTTGGTGAGATCCTGGGGAACTGCACCATATACATATTTTACAATAGCTGAAGTTGCAGGAGTTGCAACGGCTGCAGTAAATGATTTCTGGGCAATTTCTGCGGTTGTTGGGTCTCCGGTTGACTTGACGAGTCCATTACCCAACAACAACTTACCTCCAGTCTTGTAATTAACCAGTTCTACCTTTGTCTTATTTGAAGAATCATCACCCAAATCAACAGCATCACTACCGGTTGAAGTCTTGATGTTAATGGTCAACTCACTCATCATGTGGAAGAGGATGAGCTTGATTGGGTCTTCTGTTGGACCGATGGCTTTGTAAATCTGGTGAGTTGTTGCATCATCTTTACCATCGAAGCCTTTTGATGTTGGACCATAGTTCCACTTGAACGTTCCGGCAGTTTCGTTGACACCATCATCAAGCATTGGCGCACCCCAGAGGATGTCATCATAGGTTGCTGCGGATGTCAGCGTATAATAATCTCCGCCAGCATCTGTCGTAACACTACCTGTAACGGTTCCTTTCGTAGAACCATTATCCTTTGCAAGAGCACGGAAATGGTAGAAATTCAGGTTGCTGTCCCAGTACCAAGTTGTTGTCCAATGGGCAGGTTTGTCTGACGTTGCAGCGACAAAAGAAGGTGTCGTGACGCCAGATGTGTTATAACCGGTTGTCCAATTATAAACCTCATAGTTGTCGTTGATGTCTCCTGTATTATTATCTGCTGCACGATAGAAGGAGAATTGGTCGGAAATTGTTAAATTAGTGCCACGCTCCTCAAGTTTGAGTTCTATGCGAGCATTGGTTGGAGTAAACTCTTCTGCACTTACATTTTCCCATTCAGTTACCTGAGCTGTGATGTTGTTAATCTTGGTCTTGCCAATGTTGATGGTGAAGAGATAGTTTACACCGGCCTTCATACTTGTACCACCTGCCAGAACTGACTCCTTGACGGTAGAAGCATCTTGCTGGTTTTCCGTTTTTTCAAGCAGTTTATCATAAAGGGTTCTCATTGGGATGACATACTTGTTGTTGTTAACAAGCAATGTGAGTGCCTCTGCCTCGGTAGAGTTCTTGAGGTCGGTGCCAGGAACCAGATATGAATAGACCTCATAATACTTCTTTGTACTTTCAGTCTTAAGACTTGGATTTTGAGGGGCTATGTAGTAAAAATCCTTAGTGTTGGTTGATGTAAACTCACCCTGAGCCAAGTCAAATGTACCAGATCCGTTGAAGCCTTGGAGCTTGATATTTGTATTCGTATTGAACTTAAAATCACTCTCACTGAATCCTTCGCCCATTACAACGTGGAAGGTAACCTTTGAGAGGGCATGATAGAAGATGAGGTCACCCTTGTCGAATTTGCGATAGGTAGGACTTGATGTATCCCAATCAAAGTCCATACGGGTGTCAGGCTTACTGAAGGAGGTGTTATCTGCGATGTTATTGCTGAAAACCAAATCACCCCAATCGAAGATTTCCTGACTGCAATAATTTGCGCCGCCACCAACAGCCCAGTCGAAGGTAGGATTGATAGCTGTTGTGCGGAAATCAACCTTAGCCAGGGCACCTGATTCTGGTCCAATCTTTATATGAGAGGTCTTGTCTATATCCATACCTCCTCTTTGCTTATTGGCAATCGCTAATGCATAGACGGTCAACTTGGAACAGCGTGAGTGAGCATCGTCCCAATACAATTGCTGAGTGGCGGCTGTGGTAATAGGTGATTTGCCAGAAGCGGCAGCGGCAGCTTCCACATAAGTAAGCGCATACTTATCGGCGGTATGGGTATGGGCAGCATCCGTCTGAGCATCTTGCGACTTCATATAGAGGAAGAGGCGCGTTGCGGCCGAGAATGGACTGAGCGTCTTTCCTGTTCCGTCCGTTATCACAGCACGTGTCAATGTCGACTCTTGAGTGTCCACACCGCCGATGCTAAACTCGATTGGAATCTTGCTGTCGAGAGTGCTGTCTATGAACACATCTTGCTCACCACATGCTGCGAACACAGCACATAGCGAGAAGAGTAGTGTTGTATGTTTAAAATTCAATTGCATGAATGTTTATTTATTCAAGCGAAATTGTTCAAATGATTATTAATCTTCGAGGGTGATAGACTTATCTGCAGCGATTACATCTACCCACTTAGCTACAGTACAAGTGATGTTATCAATCTTGTTCTTTGTAATCTTGATGTTGTACAGATAGGTATGGTTAGGATACCAACGAGTGATGTGTGCAGCGATCTTATCTGCATCAGAGCTAGAATCTGATGCCGTTGGCTGATTAGGATCAGTGTATGCAGAACCTCCGACAGTTGTAGATTTTGCATAGATTTCGCTCAGTTTGCGAATGACATAGTACTGGTTGTGGTCACTAGTCGTGATGGTGATACCAATATAGTCATCGTCTGATGCACCAGTGCTACGAACCAAAGCCTGAGGAATTACTGCATACTGGAAAGGCTTAGTCTTAACATTTTCTGTCTCCCAATATGTTGATGGAGTCTGCATGGTAACTTCATTGGTGATAGATGCAGAAGGAGTTATATAACCAGTACCCATATCCACAATACCAGTGTTGGAAAGTTTGGTCAGCTTGATTGTAGCTCCACTTAAAACAACAGCTTCACCATCGGTTGTTGTCTCAAGCGTGATGTAGATATTGCTGAGCATGTGCATCTCAGTAATCAAGATGTCGCTCTGGGTAGCAGTAAGACCTTCATGTACATTTGCTACATAGCCCTTATCAGTTGTAACATCGTATGCCAGATTTGCTGTGCTCTTCATTGGAGCGCCCCAGTGATAGTCAGGAAGGGTTGCACCAGCAGCACCAGTCATAACGAAGTAGCTGTTTGTGCCACTACCATTGGTCAGCGTTGTCTTTGCATTATCAGAAATTGTACGGAAATGATATGCAGTCTTGTTATTCTCGAAATACCAGTTTGTTGACCATTTGCCAGATACATCGGTGAGAGTAGCTGCACCCTTTGTTGTATAATCGCCACTGAAAGCTACACCCTTGCCTGCAGTGATATATGAATTGTCAGTGTAGATCTGTCCAAGATCCTCAGTCTTCTGATAGAAGTTGATTCCTGCAGAGCAAGCATCGCCAGTGGTGTTGTCGCGAAGAGTGAATACAACGTGGCTGTTATCAAGACCGAAATCCTGTGCTGTTACATGTACCCAAGGAGCGAGTGTTGCTGTAATTTGGTCAATCTTGGTCTTGTCAACCTTGATGGTGAAGTTGTAGTTCTTACCCTGTTCCATTGTGTATGAAGTAACAGGATTACTTGAAGCATCAACTGTAGGAAGACCATTTGACGCTGCATTGGCATACAATGCATCGAATAACATCTTCTGTGTGATGAAGTAGGTGTTGTCGTCAATGGTAAACTGCATCACATTTGTTGTGCTAGAACCAGAAAAGACATAGTCAGGCAGCATCTGAGCAGTAAGGGTAACATACTTCGAATTGCGATAAGCTGCTGTCGCATGGTCTGCAGCAAGAGTACCTGTTGTGGTCTGGGCAATCTTTGCGATGTCACCTGTTGATGTTACAGTCCAAGTACCAGCAGCAAGATTGAGTGTACCAGCAGTGTTCATGCCGAGCAACTTGATATTTGTTCCTGTAGCAAAGTTGAAGTCTGATGTCTTGTTTGCTGAAGTCTTATCATAGCCTTCTCCCTCAACAAGTGTGATGGTCATACGAGTGAGTGCATGTTTGAATACGAGATGTCCCTTGTCAAATTTACCAGGAGCATCGGTAATAGCAGTAGAGAGTGCAGTATTATCAGCCATGCCACTCTGGAAGAAAAGCATTTGACCGTTTTTGTGAGTGGTTGCACCTGTCTTTGAAGGGACGTAACCATTGCCATCACTATAGTCACGATAGATACCATCGGTACCACCAGCCTGGATATTGTTACTATATACGAGGTCTTCGTTATCAATAGTTCCTGTTGATACAGCCGCAGTATTCTCAGCAGCTTCGTCCTTTGTCTGAGCTGAAGTCTCTACAGTCCAAGCAATGGCATTTGTACCGCTTGTTCCCCATGTTGCAGAAGCATCACCTTTATCAAGCTTAGATTCCAATCCCTTAGAGTCTGTTGCATTGTTAGGAATAGCCACCGCAAAGACAGAAAGCAGAGACTTACGTCCATGAGCATCATCCCAATAGCGAGTATTTGCATCTGTGAATGTTACTACAGAAAAAGATGTTGCTGTAGTAGGTGAAGTTGCGTCCTTAGCCGCAGTGGCAACAGTACGTGTGTACTTAACACCTGAACCACCTTTCTCATTACTTTGTATGCGCATCGCAATAAAGGTTGCACTACCACCGAATCCAGCCTTAGTGCTTGCGGCACCGTCACTCAAAGAGAACGAAATCATCTCTTTCTGATCATCCGGGGTCTGGATATCAACACTTAACTTCTCGTTACATGATGCTAAGGTTAGCATACCTGCTGCCAGTGACAGCCAAACGTTTGTCTTTTTCATATTTCTTGTTTTTTTTATTTTTCCAAATCTGTGCTCAGGCTACCGCTGACGTCCTCCCAAGGAGTCAGAGTGGCCGTGAATGTCAATTCAAGTTTCTCGTCTATGTCGTTAAGTACCAAATAATAAGTATGTATATAACCTGACAGCCAGTTGTGAAGCGGCTGCAGTGTATTATCGGGCAGTTCTATGCTAATTGGAATATCGGTAAAACGCTTGTAAAGTTCATCGTTCTCCCTATAAAGCTCCAGGCTGACAGTCATCTGCACATTCTCTTGTGGCAGCTGCATCAGGCCATCCGGGCATTGCATGAAGAAGGCCGATGAATGACCCTGGCATTCCCTCAGGTCATTTCCGGAAACGTCACGTCCGCCATCGAACTGGAAGAGCGGGGTAGTGAGGGCACTTGCATTCACCTTATTAAATATATTAAAGTAAGAATTGCCGGTCTCGTTGCGCCAAGTGTCCGTGCTGTTAACCTCATAGCCGTTAGCACTTGTTACAAAGTTGTCCGATGCAATCTTAATCTTTAAATTCTTGATATATAGCATGTTCGCAGTAGCCCAAAGCGATGTTGAGTATACTGCAAATCGTATTTTCGAATTAATGTGGTGGAATGGCATCCACACGTCTCTGTTCAACGTTGTTGAACTTGTATTTATTCTGTTATCTGTGCCTGCCTTGATCATAAGGTCATGATCAGTTCCATTGGCATCGCGCTGAACCTGAGCAATCATGTATGGCTCTGCGCCTTCTGTAGTCAGACTTCCATTGGTGAAAATACCGCCGTTCAGGCAAGTCTGATAATAATATGTCTTGTTGATTTTCAGGGTATTGTCGGTAAGCGTTACATCTGATGCATTCTGCGGATACGGCGCAACTGCGTGGAATCTATACGGGTAATTGCTGTAGTCCCAGTACTTCTCATACTGCCCTTCAACGCCTGTGTAGTCCCAGTATGGTCTGACAGAACCATCCCATGCTGAACCCGTAACCTTGTATTCAACATTGTATCCGCTCATAACGGTCTGCTGATTAGCGTTCTTGAATGACTTGTAGGCCGATACCATGAATCCGCTTGTCAGCATTGTCTGTGAGCCTGCCTTAGTAAACACGCCCGATTTTGTCTGTGAGCTCTGCTGAGCAGAACTTTCAACGGCAACATTTGTAAAGGTCAGAGGATCCTTGCCGTTGATGTCAATCTCTCTGATTTCTTCAATTGTGGAGTGTGACGTACATGACATAACAAAGAGCACAGCAAGTGCTGCCAGGGCTTTACCAGCCCCAGCAAGCACCTTTGTGCCATTCATATTATTTAATAATGTACGTGCGCGCATTATTACTCTTCAATCATTAATCCTGAACAATGAATGTTGCAGTCTGATCCTGGAACTTAACTGTATAAGTACCAGGTGTTGCATCAATCGCTGTGGTGATAGTTGCACCAGAGATGGTTACGCCAGTTGCACCAGTAGGACCAACAACAGTGATACCTGTTGTTTGAGTTGTACCGTTTGTTATAGCTGTTGCAGTAATGGTGTTAGCTACATCATTGTCAACAAGGGTTGTAGAGAGTGAGAGAGTATGAACGTCCTTCACGGTGAATGACTTGGTGTAAGTCATAGTAGAACCATTGTTTACAACAGTAGCTGTTACTGAGTAAGTACCATTAGTTGCAGCGTCAGCAGCAATGGTAGATACACCAGTAGTTGTATCGAAGGTAACACCTGTTGCTGTAGTAGCAAGAGCATAAGTTACGGTGCCAGTTGGAGCAACACCCCATGAAGGAGTAACGGTCTGGCTGGCAGTTGTCAGGTTGACAATGTTCTTGTCGAGAGTCATAGCGTAAGCAGCAACTGTCAGAGTGATGTCTGCTGTCTTGCCCTCAGCTGTCTGGTATCTAACAACGTAATCACCAGGAACGGCGTTCTTCTCAACAACGAGATTGTTATATGCGCTTACATAAACGCGGTTCTGGTTGTCACCAGAGATAACAACACCACCAGTTGTAACAGCAGCAGGATATACAACCTCGTAATCACTTACTAAAGGAGTATAAGCAGTACCATCTTCCTGAGGAACGAGTACTACATTGAAGTTAGCATCAGTACCTGTACCAACTGTCATTGCTGTTGTAGCAGCTGCATTGAAGCCGAGAGTGTAGTGACCGATTACATTGAATGTAGCGGTGTAGCTTGATGCAGGAGCATAGTCACCAGATGTTCCAGGGTTGAAGCCTACATTGTCAGGCTCGAAGATTACGGTGTAAGTACCAGCCGCAGTGATGTTAGAAGCAGTCAATGTTGCGCCAGCAGATGTACCTGTAGCCTTATCAACAATTGCGGTTCCGTCAGGAGCCTTAACTGTCCACTTACCGTTGATAACAGGATCTGCTACGGCAGCCTCGCGATAGAGTGAGTAAACAACATCGGCAGCTGAAGCAAGCATCATTGAGTAAGTGCTCAGGTGAACACTGTAGTTAACAAGACCTGTATTATCAGAGATGGTGTGATCGCTCTCAACCTTATCGTAGTCAACAACGGTGCAGTTATCAAATACGATAGGATAGAGACCAGCCTCTGTTGGTACGTCTGGATCGTTTGGATCGATTGTTGGATCGCTCTCTGTAGAACCGTTAGAACCCTTAGTGATCTTGAAGATGTATGTGTAGTGATTGTTTGCTGCCCAGTTACAATATGTAGCAGGAACAAATACGCGTGCATCCTTAACAAGAATCTTCTCACCTGTGGTAGATGTCAGCTCATAAGATACGTGGAATGTGAAACCGCAATCAGTCTCGGTAGTAGCACCCTTGGGGATAGCATAGTAGGTGTCATCCGAAGCAGATGCCAAAGCGCGGGTAGTACCGATGGCGTCAGCTGTAGGAGCAGAGAACACGAGAGCGTCGCTAGTCTTGGTACCAGTTGCCATTGTTATGACGGGAGTGTTCCAAGTTGTGAAGTTAACGGTTGCACCGCTATTGGTGTAGTACTCAGCAACAGCATAGGTAGCACCAGTCTGGTTAGGAGTACCTGTGCAAGTAGCAGGCTTAGCCTGAACACCAGTATAAGTACCCTCCTTCAAATCAACGATACGAACTGAGTAACCGTCGATATCCTCCCAGAACTTGATGTTCACCTTAGCATTGAGGCGCTTGAACTCGAGAGCAACATCGTGACCATAGTTAGCCTTCTCAACCTGAGTAGCAGCAACCATGAACTCGTAGGCAGTAGGGTTGTTCATACCAGCTACGATGGTTCCATCAGGAATAGTCATAACCTTTGTGCTGTTGTCGTAGGTTGCAGTACCAGATCCATTCACGTAGGGTGAATAGGCATAGAACATGGTGTTGTCTGCTGCCTTATCCCAAAAACGGAGATACTGGTTAGCGATGTTTGACATGTAAGTATTCTGATCCTTGGTATAGTAGCCTTCGCCACCTGTGTAGTTGTACTCTGCGCTACCAAGACCTTCATACTGCCACATAGACTTACCATTGAGCTCGCCATTGACATCACCAGCAGTTGTCTGGCTTGCGCCGAAAGCGTAGCCGACATGCTTTGTTTCATCACTGTAACCAACAAGATAGTTCTCCATGATGTTGTTTGTAGCTTCGGTGCTCTTATAAGCGAACACACCGAAATTGTAGTGACCTGAAGCATTCAGGGCCTGGGTAGCCTTAGTCATGTTCTGGCTGGACATGATAAAGCCAATCTCCTTCTTGTTGTTGACTTCGTAGTTTCCACCCAAGTCATCAACAAGGCTTGTTTCCATACATGATGCCATAAGTGACAGGCATGCTACGGGAATAAGTGATTTTTTAATCATTTGTGTTAGGGTTTAAATTATTACTATTTGTTATTAATTTCTTGGTTTATAATCTCTTGTACTCTTTTCAATTAATAATTTCTCGATAGGCTTATAGGGTTTAGGGATGTGTTACATTGGAATATCATAGCTTAACTCGTCATAGTCTTCAACAGTTGGCTGGAATATGCTTCCAGCACCGGATTCTACAATAGGATTATCTATATCCATGCAGTCTATTTCAATTGTTATAAGTCCTCCATGACATTGTGCCTGAAGCTGGTCACTGACATTGTATCGGAGTGCTTGTATGGAACCTCCTGACATCTGAAGTTCAAAAACCAGATAATTAGGAAGTTCTGAGCGTGAACCTGCATACTGTGCTTTGGTCTTGGGAACATATCCTTCCATGTCACAAAGTCCGTATGTGGTAAGCACGCCACCAATGATATCGGCATTTCTACCCATGACATTGAAGTTTCTCTTCATATTTGAACGGAAGTACACATTACATGGGGTGTTCGATGTATGTCCTGTATTGACACTTACACCATTTGCAAGACCGGTAATTGCGCAGTCGCCGCTAATTGACTTCACACGGTCGCCTTCATTGTTATAGAGCAGGATCTGCACCAGATATACATAAACCAGCGGTCTCAGCTCACAGTCAATATGCTTTACCCAAAGGTGTTCCTTTTCATCAAAATAGTCATAGTCATCTACATTCTGTGAAATGTAAATATCACGAGGGTAGGCCGAATAGAATATTTCAGGCTGGTTATAAAGGGCCTGAGGTTTGCCAGGATCATCATCACCCTTGGAGATAAGGCTGGCAGAACGGGTGATTGATGTTGTAGCCTGAACATTGTCAAGGTCAGAATCATCAACGATAACCACCTGAGCATTGTCCTCAGCATCAATTTCACTCCAGAGCAGGAGGTCATAGTAACCGAACTGATATACTCGGCGGAACTTAGGTTCATTGATTCGGAATCCATCCATACCTTCTTTTGTATGAGGAGCGCCGGCAGAATGACCTAAATAATAGCGACGGACAGAATACCATGTCGGGATAGGGTAGATATGATCAATATCACCCCATAAATCATGGTCATTATTGTCCCACTTGTTATAGTAATACCATTCAACTTTCCAGTCAAGGTTTACATTCCAGACTGCCTCGACCTGCATTTCGGTAACAATGACAGGCAGTTCAGTAAACATTTCCTGCGCAGGTAGATGCAACTGTGGTTCAATGCATGAGAACATGCCGAACAGGGTAAACAATATGCTTAGTTTCTTTGTTCTCATTGCCTGATTCTTTTACGGTAAATAATGTCATAAGTAAGCTGAACACCTGCATTTGTAGGTCCCAGCCATCTCATTCTGTGATTGCGCTCACGGAATTCCGATGCACTACCCAAATAGTTGTAATAGTATAATCCGTCTTCCTGTCCATTGAACGGATTACCGTAGATATATGGATCATGACGGGTTTCAAACAGACCGGCTGCAACCATGAATTCAAGACGCAGATTCTGGCGCTTGTTCAGTGGCAGTGTATGGCCCAATGTAAGGCCAGTACCCATACCGTAGCCTTCCCATCCTGTTTTTTTGTCAAAGCCGATGCCGAATACAGAGAATTCTCCATAAGCACCAATGTAAGTTCCCATGAAGTCACCAAGGCCACGCAGATAATACCTGGTTTCAACCTGGGCATCACGAATCTGGAAGAACTTATGCTGGTCGTAGTTGCGTATGTTGTTCCATGTGAATCCCATGTTGTAGGTCAGATGACCAGCAAGTGGGTAGAATTCGAACTGAAGGTCAGGTGATGGAGCAAATCCGATTCTGGGCATAAACAGAAAATCACGCACCAGGTTTGTACGTGCAGCAATCAGGTGGCGCCTTGGAAGGCTGGGGGTACCCACGACTTCATCAACCGGAACAATGACCGGGGTTTGGGTTTCTTCCTGAACCTCAGGTTCGGGTTCTGGTTCAGTTTCAAGTTCTGGCTCAGGCTCAGGCTCGGGTTCGGGCTCGGGTTCCGGGGTAGGTTCTACAAACCACAGGATAATGCGTGCGGCACGGAGTTCAGGGTAGTATTCCTTGAGCAACCTGTTCCACAACTTTCCGTTCTGATATTTCTGCAGGCGTTCCTTGCAGCAGGCCTCATCGCCCTGGCACTCTTCGAATATCTGCTTGACTGTCTCATAGTCGGGGTCCGATGCCTGTTCCATAAGAAGGACCAGAAGTGCATAGTCTTCAGTTATGACACTCAATTCAGCCAGGCTGTCGGCGAGACCGCACTTGGCATGCTCTTTAATTGCCTTGAGAAGGCTTTCCGCACGGCCCTTACCAAGACGGCGGTTATTATCATACGGACCTTCCGGTGAAGCTGCGCCTCGGATGAGAATCTTTTTCAGGCTGAGGTATCTCTCTTCAACCAGGGGAGTAATTTCGCCACAAACCTTGTCAACAAATTCTTCCTTATTCTGGATTTGGGTACTGCTTACCTTGAAGACTACACTCAATGAATGCTCATAGAACTGCTTGTCATCAAGTGACGGCAATTCCGATACTGTATCGGGAGTGATTATGACATATGGAACGCCTGAGAAGAGCGTACTGTTATTCTGTTGTGCAAAAGTACTGACACACAACATGGTAGATATAACAGCAACGAGTATTCTTCTCATGTTTTATATTAACCTTTTTTAAAAATAGTGTTAAACCACACAAATATACAAAAACTTATTCAGTAATAAACAAGCATTTCAAAAACAAAAAATTCTATTTTTGCAATAATTAAACATATATAGACATGAGAAAACTGCTAATTATGATTGCTGCTGCAGGTATTATTGCCAGCTGCTGCAACAGCCAACCACAAACAGATGACACAAATGCTGCCATCGAGAATATCATGAACCGAAAGAGTGTAAGGTCATTCACCGGACAGCAGGTCCCACAGGACATGATGAACACCATGCTCAAGGCCGCAATGGCCGCACCTTCAGGCGTAAACCGCCAGCCATGGAGCTTTGTAGTTGTGAATGATACTGCCAAGTTCGCCAGTTTGTTTGAGGGTAATTTCAACCTGCGCACTTTCAAGAGCGCCGGAACAGTGGTTGTAATCTGTGCCGATACTACCATGGCTGGAAGTGATCCGCAGACTCGCGTACTGAACGAACTTTGGCGTGACGACATGGGCGCATGCACCGAAAACTTCTTACTTGCAGCCGAAGCCCTTGGACTGGGTGCCGTTTGGACAGCCGGCTATCCGCATGCAGAAAGAATGGGAATAAAAGAGAAACTGGGCATGCCTGAACATGTAATTCCCTATTGCATGGTAGCAGTAGGCTATCCGGCAACCGACGAGGCACCCAAGGACAAGTACAAGCCAGAGCGAATTCATTGGAACAAGTGGTAATTATTTTAACATATAAATTATGGAAGGACAATTAATTCAAGATATTACCGAAAACGGAGTACGCAAATTAAGTTACTTGACAAGTCAGTATGTATGCTCAAGATGCATCAATATTGAAATCAAGGATGACATAATCCAGAAGGTTATTTATATTGGCGGATGCAGTGGAAACACACAGGGAGTATCGGTACTTCTCAAGGGTATGAAAGTTTCCGATGCCATTGAACGCCTGTCAGGCATTAATTGCAACGGACGTGGTACCAGTTGCCCTGACCAACTTGCCAAGGCGCTTAAGGCACTTTAAGAATCTACAATCAATCATTTAAGAAACCATTCTATTCCGCCCAATCCGATGGAGAGGCATATGGAATTCGACGGCTCAATTGATTTATATGAGGTCCGTATGAATGACAGTTTCGTAAAGACATTGAATTCAGAATAATCCTTGATATAACTTGAATTGAGGATTCTTCTGATTTTTACATTAGCCGCCAGACCTGCCTGATATCGGACTCCGGAAATTTCACTGCTTTGAACGTAACCACTTGGGTTCTTGGAATCAGTTTCCTGATCCAGAAAACCAATTCCGATTCCTATATGTGGAATTAAGGACAGATAACCATTGTCAAGGATATTGAATCCTGTGCGGAAATCTATGGCAGCACGTTTGATCTTCCTTGAATTTGTCCAATTCCAGTCCAGTTTGGAATCATAATAGTTGAAACCGCCCGGAGTGCCGATATACGCGTTTGGTTTTCTTCCTGGAGACAGATACATGTCAAAATCCATAACAAATTTCCTGTACTGTGACTCCATGGTCATGCCCAGTACATTGAAATGGCCGTCAACGACATCTGCAAGGTCTCCCATGTACTTTTCATAACCAGCATGCCAGTATATTCCCCATCCCCAATTGCGCTTTTCAAATGAAGGTATTCTCTTCTCCGTACTTTCCTGTGAGTCAGCAAGCAGTTTCTGGTATTCATCCTCATATTTCTTGATTACTGTGGTATCAGTACCAAGATTAGTCTCATATAGAATTGTATTCTCAGTTGAATTGATCAATCTTCCATAGTAATCAAAAAGGGTAGAGTTGCTTATCTCACCTTCGTTCAATTTTTTCTGCAATTCCCGACGGTTGTATTCCACCATATTGAAAACCATCTGGTTATACCTGATAATCCAATCTTCATCAGTTCCACGGACAAACCAGGACCTAAGCATGTCCATGCCTGTCTTTGTGTTGTATCCAAGGAACTTCATATTGCCAATCCTGACATTATCAACATCCTTGTCAATCAACCAGAAGAGTTCAGACCTGATGTCAATATCTTCAACAGCATGTCTTGGCTGGAAATGACGCAGTTCCAACGGACCATCATTGAAAAACCATATCTTGATGTAGTCTTCATCAGGCCTCCCTTCATAAATATTCACAGAATTAGCAGCCCCTACTGCAGCGCCTATCAGAGCACCGGTAAGGACAGCATTCTGGGCAACAGCAATGGAGGCCGATGCCAACAATAATGGTAGGGCAAGGAAAACTTTCCTCATTACAGCGCAAAACTTCCATGGGCCGTACTCGGTGCGTGGGAACTGATCTTCGCTGCTGATGTAGCCAATCTCCATGTAGTCAATTCCTGATGCTACGCAGGTGTCATATACTTTTTTTACCAGTTCCTTGCTGAACTGCCATTTGTTCATCAGACCGCCGTCGCGGATGGTGCAGTCAAGCACCTTTATGTTTTTCTTGAACATTAGTCAATGTGTGTTTTAGTTGTTGGGGGTGCGAAATTAGATATTTATTTTGGGAATGATATACTATTAGACCCCAAGTAACATTTGATAATCCCCATATTCTATGGTTAGAGTATGGGGATACTTTATGTTGTTGGTAATACTTTTCTTAACGTCTCACGAATGATTGAACGCAGTTGGGATTCTTTAATCACAATCTTATTTTTGTTCAACAAGAATTCGTTTATATAAATCTTTCCTGTACCAAGGTTCCAAGGTAAATTAAAGATAATATTCTCTATGAATAATGCAAATTTACCTGTTTCGTCCATAACGTATTGATAAATGATTTCTCCTACATTATCAGATATAGAAGCATGGTAAAAACCATTGTTATTAGGTGAGTCGTCAGTTGTTGGACTGTTGGAACTTAACATTTGTATTACTGAATCAATGCGTCTATGCCATATATCTAACAATTCATAAACAACGGACATACTTCTTGGTGATAACCTTCTATTCCAATTACGTTCTTCAATATTGCGAATATTATTAAACAGGCTATCGTTTATGTATACAGGTATTCTTGAATTTATTTCATAAGGTGTCATTTATTCACATCTTGTTTTCTCAATTATTTTCATCGCTTCTGAAGCGTTTAAATATCCATTACGTTTAGCATAATCCTCAATAGTTCCTGTTATTTTGACTACTATTGGTTCGTTATCACTTTCGTTGATTAATTTTTCTAAATAGTTGTTCCAACCAATGTTTCTAATACTATTTAATGTCTTTCTGTTTTCTTCTTCGGTTATGAACTTCATATATCTGTTTTAATTATAAATATCATCTCAACTCAAATATACACAAACTTTTTGAAAGTCAGACATATTTATATATATAAACAATTGAAAATTATGAAGAACAATAAAGTTAGACTTACAGAAAGTCAGTTACACAATGTGATTAAGGAATCAGTTAAACAAGTCCTTTCTGAACTTGATTGGAAAACATATGCCAATGCTGAAAAAAAAGCACTAGAAAAGTATCGTGATGCTCATGGCTATAAGGATAAGGACCGTTATGCAAAACTACATAATAAGTTTAGAAAAGCAAGACAAAATGCTTTCAACAAGGAATATGCTTATGATGACGGAAATCATGGTGGGTCTTATAAGATGAAAATTGACGATGAACCAATGGATACATATCCATATATGCCATTCAAAGAGGTACATACCCAAGCAAGGACAAATGATAGGGGGTATAAAGGTCCTGGGCATAGGCTCGATTATGGGTTTAGCGATGATATTGTTGATGCACGACCTACTTTTAATCTAAATTATCATGATGATGAGTATTATGATGAAATGGGGAAAGCAGGCGAATATGCAAAGAAAGGCAATAAAGAAATAGAGAATTATTATAAAGGCAATTATGAATACGAGCCAAATGGTAGAGGATGGCATTTGAAAGATAATATGGATGAATCAATTCGTAGAGCAATCAGAAAGGCGCTTCGTTAAGCAGCCTTCCTGCACAGGACAAATTCCCTGTTAGGTTTTACAAGGCCAATAGAGACATTGAACATATGGGCGAATCGCTGAGATTCGTCCATTTTTCTTGTGTTCCAACGGAAGCAAGCCTCATCAATGTATGACTGCAGGTGTTCATCTGTGATGTTGTGGTAACAGCCTGTAATCATTCTCCTGAAATGGCTCCAAAAGCCTTCAATGTTGTTGGTAGAAACAACGCCTTCACAGACAAACTGTGATTCGCTGTGATGACAGACCTGATGGTTGTAACCAAGGTCTGACAGGTGACTGTATGAGTTCAGTTCGTCTGTGTAAATGGTGGAACCATCAGCGACAAACTGACCGATGGCTGACTCCAATGTTGCCCTGTCTGTCTTTGGCACAATGATGGCGCGTACATATGACATGAACTCTATTTCTCCCTTCTTGTTCAGGATTTCGGAACGTTCAACCATACCGAATACAGGAGTCTTGGTCTTGGTACTCCTGCCCTGTGTATTAGGAGTATGCATGGATTTGTGCTTCCACTTCTCCTTACCTCCGATATATACCTCATCGCACTCCACTTCTCCCTTGAGGGCTATGGCATCGTCCTGACTGTATAGGGCACGTACCTTATGCAGGATGAACCATGCGGTTTTCTGAGTGACCTTGATGTCACGTGCCAGCTGATATGAAGAGATACCCTTCTTGTGGGATGATATGAGGTACATGGCAATGAACCACTTGATAAGTGACAGGTTGCTGTCTTCAAAGATGGTTCCAACCTTGCAGGAGAAATTACGCTTGCATCTGTTGCAACGGAACCTGCCATCCTTACGGGTTGAACAGTGATGCTGTCCGCAATAAGGGCAGACGATATCCTGTGAATCTCCTTTCCCCCAACGTGTTTCTACGATTGCATCCTTGCATACGTCTTCGCTGTTGAAATACATGGTCATCGCCAAAAGTGAGTCGAACTGTGAGAAATCTATCATGGTATTAACTTCGTTTAATAAAGTATAACGAAATTAGTCCCAAAAGTCCAGACTTTCAACAAGAAAAAGGGCGTTCTAGCACTTTCTAGCACTTGAACGCCCTATCTAGAGATTTTTAACAGTTAAGCGGGG
>JAZQQQ010000055.1:0-6637 GCA_045629165.1 Bacteroidaceae bacterium | reverse complement strand
GCATTTCTTTACCTGCAGGTGTACGGGTTGGGATGAACAGTAGAACAGCATTCATATTGCCCCTATTGGTATGTGCCTTCGTGCCGTTGTGTCATGCCAGCGATCAGGACTCCATTTCAAGAGCCCTTGACGAGGTTGTGATAATGGCAGAGTACCGGGAACGCCAGCTTGTAACACAGCAGACGCTTGAGGGAAAACAGCTGCAGGCACTTGCATCTGGTTCCATAGCCGATGCCCTCAAATACTTTGCCGGTGTACAGATAAAGGATTATGGCGGACTGGGCGGACTGAAGACCATCAATGTGCGTTCGCTTGGGGCACAGCACACCGGAGTGTTCATAGACGGGGTCAGAATCACAAATGCACAGAACGGGACGGTCGATCTGGGCAAATATTCGCTGAGTACGCTGGAATCGGTATCGCTGTACAATGCAAACCGTCTGAACCAGTGCCAGAGTGCATCGGAATATGCATCGGGGGCGACGGTCTATATGCAGACACGCCGGCCGGTCAGCGATTCATTGTCCGTCCAGCTGAAGGCTGCATCGTTTCACACCTGGGGCGGCAAGGCCAACTGGCAGCTGGCAAAAGACCGTATTCAGGGCTTTGCCGATGCCGAGTATCTTAATTCCAAGGGTGACTATCCGTTCCGCTACCATTCCCGCTACGAGGATACAGTCGGAGTGCGTGCCAATTCTGACATAGAGTATCTGCGTGTCGAGTCAGCCCTGTTCGGGGGAGATTTCCAAAGTCACCTTTATTATTACACTTCAGAGCGCGGCTGTCCGGGCGGCATAGTCAGACGTCTCAGTGACAAATACGATAATGTGGGCCGTGAATGGGACCACGATTTCTTTGTCCAAGGCACCTGGGACCATGCCTTTGGTGAGCGTCACCGTCTGAAGGCTACCGCAAAGTATGCCTGGGAATACCTGCGTTACTGTACAGATTATCCCGAGAACCAGAACACAGCGCGTGTTGACAACCATTACCGACAGAACGATGCATATGCGGCCCTTTCATATTGTCTCACACCGGTTTCATGGCTCACGATCAATACCGGAGCCGATGCGCGCCTGACCGGTCTCAACTCTGACTTGAAATTCTTTGACCGGGTAACCAGACTGGATACCAAGACGGTCATTGCGGTGATGGCCAATATGCAAGGTATTAACGTGGCGGCATCGTATCTGGGACAGTATTACAAGGACTGGACGAAAGTGAATGTGGGCGCGGCGGACCCGCTTTTCAAGGCAACTCCAAGTCTGTCACTCTCATACACCCGCTGGGGGCTCACAGCCAGAGTCTGGTACAAGCAGATATTCCGTGCCCCTACACTGAATGACCTTTATTATACCCAGGCCGGCAACCGCAATCTGAAACCCGAGTTCACCCGCCAATGGAACATCGGTCTTGAATATCACGCCACACCCGGCCTGTGGAACTTCTCTATTCAAGCCGATGCATACCGCAACGACATAACTGACCGTATCGTGTGTCTTCCGATGAAGGGCACATATACCTGGTCCATGCTCAATTATGGAAAAACACTCTGTCACGGACTTAATGGCAGTATGACCATTCAGCGTCAGGCAAGGGATTGGAGCGCGGGAGTGACGGCATCGTGTACCCTTCAGGATGACCGCAACCGCACCGGCTCGGAGGATGACGAAAACTGGAATATGGTCATCTGCTATTCACCCCGTTTTTCAAGCGGAGTGACTGTTATGGGAGCCTGGAAAATGCTGACGCTGTCAGTATCAGAGCTGCACGTATCGGAACGTATGTGGTCGTATGCCGACCCCGAGGATATGCTCAGCCCATACGACAACATTGATCTGAAACTGTCGGCGGATTTCCCGCACTGGGGTCTCAGCATTGAGGTGAATGACCTTCTTGATGTGCAGTACGAGATGATTCAGCGCTATCCGATGCCGGGGCGCAATTTCAAAATATCATTGACATATAAGCTATGAGACGATTCACAATATCCATTCTGTTTGCAGCCTGTCTGTTCCAATTGAATGCGCAGGAACGGCTGATTATCCTGAACGAGGGCAACTGGCAGTCCAACAATGCCCGCATCAGCTATTTCGAAGACGGACGCATCGTGTCCAACAAATGGTTCGAGGAGGCCAACGGCTACGGGATAGGTGACACGCCGAATGACATCATCCAGGTCGGGCCTGACCTGATTGCAATTGCTGTGAACTGGTCCAACATTATCCAGTATATAAGGACTGACGGAACTGCCGTTACCGCCACCGAGGATGTGCCCAACAACCGCAAGATGGCAACTGGCGGAGAGTATCTGTACATAACATCGTACGGGCACGAATGTTCTACCATAGGTGGCCTGTGGGAATGCACAAAAGGCTTTGTTGCCAAAGTCGATCTGAAAACCTTCAAGGTAGTGAAGTGCTGTGAAGTGGGCTACGAGCCGGAAGGGATAGCTTATTACAATGGATGCCTGTTCATTGCGAATACCGGCGGCTACGCATTTCAGGAAGACCACGAGTACGAGACCACGGTTTCAATTGTCGATGCCGCTACCATGACGAAAGTCCGTGATGTGGATACCGGAGTCATTAACCTTTACGGCAAGATGTCGCAGACGGGCAGGTACCTGTGCATCAACTCCCCGGGAGACTACTATGACACACCGGCCTGCTCCATAATCTTTGACTGTCAGAAGGCGCTTGACGGTGAAAAAAAGTGTTTTATGGTGCTTGATGACATTCCGGCCACGTACAACTGCGCCACACTTGACGGCAAGTTCTTTGCCATAGGCTCGTCATTCAGTTACTACACTTACGAATACCGTTTCAATACGGCCCTGATAGACCCGGAGCTGATGTTCAGGACAGATGGCGCAGATGGACTTGAGGACAGTCTGCCGGGAACGGTATCGGAAGACATAAGCGCAAAACTTTCATCACCATACGGCCTGTATGTCAATCCATACACCGGCTACATTTATGCGACCGATGCGAACGGCGATTTCAATTCTCCCGGCAAACTCCACCAGTGGACACCGGAAGGTTCGTACATAGGCAGTTACAAGCTCTATATCAACCCCGGACATTTCCTGGCTTTGGGTGACTGGAAACCGGCTGCGGTTGATAATATACGGTATGATGGAAGTGACCTGCAAAGCGAAACAATCTATAACCTTAACGGATTCAAGGTATTGCCTGGCTCAAGGGGAATCCTGATAAAGGACGGAAAGAAATACATTTCAAACGATAAATAACCCAATAAAAATGAAAAAGAATCTGTTTCTTGCGCTGATAGCAGGCGCTACAGTACAGGTCGCAATGGCCACACCGGTCACTGTCACTATGAACACATCGACCAAAACAATGGTCCTGACAGAGAAGGAAAGCGGCGATACCATCCGTCAGGACAGTATCGCTGTGGTCGGTGGAAAGAATATGTACATCTTCAACAGCATTCAGCCCCAGACTTATGTCATAAGCGGTTTCGATGCAAAGGACAATCTGAACGGTACTATTGAACTGGAAGTTGGAACCGACAGTATCGGACTGCAGCTTTGGACCGTGACTTCAATCAAAGCCAGCAACAAGGATTGGGTGATGGATCAGGACTACACGGTCACCGGCCTGTCCTGCCGCACACGCGAGGGAAAATACATACCCGTGACACTGGGTGTCAGCTCTACTGCCGGGGCAAAGGCCTGCCTTATTGTCAATGGCGGATCATACAACTGCACACTGCATCCCTGCGATTCGCTTGTCGAAGCCGGATATATGGACGCATACGCCAGTGCCACTCTTACCGCAAACACTACGTCCAACATAGCCATTCCGATGGGAGGCAGTTTTTCTGTTTCGTTCCCTGCTGCAGCCAGTTTCGGCATTTTCAGGAAGGAGGGCGGTTCAAACGGTTCGGGTTCGGTCCATTATGTCCCGTTCACGCCGATTCAGCCGACTGACACCATAGCCGGTGGCGAGACAGTCACTTACAATTACCGGCTTGCTGACGGCAACACGTACAACTTCCGTCTGTGGCAGGAAGGAAAGCGTACCGTAGCCGGCAAGTTCGTCTATTACATTGAGCAGACCCAGTGCCCCGAATTTGCGTTCACAGCAGCAGACCTTGATGCCGATCCGCGATATATGGACACTGATCCGACTGACAACAACAAGTACAATGTTGCCAACATTCTGCTCAACATCAATGAGCGCGGGCACCTGAAACTCAGCAGCGGCCAGACATACAACCTTCTTGCACAGCGCGACTGGCAGCTCACAGACAATTCCACCAACAACTATTTCATTGAGCCGGACTACCATTATACGGTATTTGACATAGATGGAAAATCACTTTCAACGGCCGTCAGCATAGACAATGCCAATACCACGACCGACCCTTGGGCAATGTTGAAGGCCGATGCCCGGGGTGAAGCCATTGTGCTTGTCACATACGATGCCATCAACCTGAACCAGTGGGCCAAGCAGGTAAAATCCACTTATCTTGGCGGCGAAGAATGGAGCGCCCTTTGGCCCGAAAACACAGGTGTCTTTGTTGTGAGTGTCGATGGCGACCCCACCGGTCTTGAAACGGGGATGGTCATCAACGGGAAATATAATACCGAGACACTAAAGAATGCAGGCAAGTATGTGGATGCCGAGCACGACTGCTTCTATTATCTGGAAGAGGACAGTTGTTACGAATATACTTTCCAGCCTGACGGTGTGGCAAAAGTTGAAATCTGCTATCCTCTCATCAGTGAGAATGGCGTTTCATACGAAAACGGTTTCCAGGAAGTTGTCGCATCAGGCTCAACATATACCCTGAAGCTGCGCCGCGGCCGCCAGATTGTACGACTTACAGGAACTGACGGAGGTCACGTGTATCAGGTGTTCACGGCAAAGCCTGTCAAACGGACAATCAGCAATGTCTCAAATCCCGGCAGCGACGTGTTCTGTCCGGGCGATCAGGTCAAGGTGCAGTACAGCGGACTGTATCATCCGGCAAACAAGATGGCGGGCATATACAACATGTCGGCATACATCACTTACAATGGCGTTCCTACCGGAACAGCATTGATTCTGGGCAGCAACCAGTACAATTTTGCAGGTACTCCATCGGCGCAGGCTGTGACTGTTTCCATACCGGACGATGCAAGCGACACTATCCGCCTGAGCGAAGGCGTGCTGCAGGTGAACGGTTTCGGCGACCCGATAGGCAATCACCGTCTGTTGGACAAGATTGGAGGCCGCAGTCCCAACTTCACTGCCATATCACACAAGACATATTTCGGCGCAGTGCCCGATGTCAATATTCCGGTAACGGTCATCCAACTTCTGGCTAAGGTCAATGTGACAAACGCCGACAATCCTGAAGTAGTTGTGACAGACCGCAATGGCAATGTCATCACTGCCGATTCATTGGGCCGCTATCCTCTGAAATATTACGGCAAATTCAACTATGAAGTTACCGCCCCGGGCTTCGGATACACCCGTGGTAGCATTATGACAGATATGACATCCGAACCAATAATAACTGTCAATGTTGAATTGCCCCAGGTTACGGCCTTCAACTGGAACGGAGACAGCATCAGCGAGCCTGCATTGATTGACAACGTCTATCAGATTGGCACAGGCTATGAACTGGCCTGGTTCGCACAGCATATCAATTCCGGAAACAACGGCAATGCGGTTCTTACCGACGACATTGACCTGATTGGTTTCCCTTGGACACCGATAGGAAACAACTCAACGACTTTCAAGAGCAGTTTTGACGGTCAGGGTCACAGAATTGACGGACTGTACATCAATTCGACCAAGACATACCAGGCTCTGTTCGGATACGCCGAAGGAGCATTTGTCAGCAATCTCAGTGTTGGCGGAACAGTAATATCTACCGGGAACTACGCAGCTGGAATTGTGGCATACGCAAAGGCATCGTCCATTACCGGATGTATCAACTATGCTCAGGTCAGCGGCAAACAGTATGCGGCAGGAATCGTTGCATACATGAATGGTGCCACAACTGTTGACCGCTGTGCCAACTATGGCGGAATCAGTGCATCTAGCACCTGTGCAGCCGGAATCAGCGCATACGTACAGGCTGCAGCCGGCAGTATATCGAATTCATATAACCGCGCTGACATTGCGGGTACTGGAAATGTGGCCGGTATCGCTTACCTGTATTCTGCCGCTGCCGCAGCCAAAGTCGCCAATGTCTATAACACAGGTGAAATAGTTTCTGATGCTGCTACCAAGGGTTCCATCATTACAGGAACGGCCGCTGCAGGAAGCGGAGTGGAAAACGCTTTCTCGACAGTTCTTTATGACAAGGTGGCCGATGGTGAGACGCTTGTGACCGAGCAGCAGATGTCAGATGGTGAGATTGCCTGGAAACTGAACGGTGACCAGAGCGTAATTGTTTTCTGTCAGACGCTTGGCGAGGAACTGTATCCATCGTTCTTTGGCAAGCAGGTCTATTATGACAACGGCTGTTACACGAATGATAATCCTACGACTTCAGTCTCCCTCCCCGAAAAGAGAGCTGACGATACAATAATCTATGATATGTACGGCCGCGCGGTAACTACACCACAGCATGGCCTTTACATCATCAACGGCAAAAAATACTGGTTCGAATAATT
>JAZQQQ010000054.1:0-2179 GCA_045629165.1 Bacteroidaceae bacterium | reverse complement strand
CGTTGCGGTCAAGAAATCAGGCGGCCGTACGGCAAAGGAACTCATTGACAAGTCGGTCATTGCCGAAATCAAGGTACGACTCATATACGGGAGCCAGAGTGTTGCTCAGATTGCCTCGGAACTGGAATTCGGCAGCAGCAGCCTGTTGTGCAAGTACTTCAAGGCCCAGACCGGCCTTACCCCGCTTCAATACAGGAAGGGAAATAAAGCATAATGACGCACCCAAGAACTTGGAGGATTCGAGGTTTGTTTGTCAATGAAGTTCAGCGTTCTTTGTTGAGGGCCTTTATCACCTTGCAGGGGTTACCGACAGCCATCGAGTCAGAAGGTATATCCTTTACCACTACGCTTCCGGCACCGATTATACAACGGTCTCCTATGTTGACGCCAGGACAGACGGTCACTCCACCGCCAAACCAACAGTCCGAGCCGACTGTGATAGGTGAGCAGCATTCGATGGACTTGCGACGCTCCAGGTATTCGCCCTGACGCATTTTCTCAAATTCGGTCATAGTGCAAATCTTCGTGATTATAACATTAAGGTCAAGGCAAAGTTAATGATTTTTAAGGACCAGAGGCTTCAGCATAGATATTTCAGCCGACAACATACTTGCCGAAAGGGAGTTTTCCTATGAGATGTGAGATCAGGAAGCTGGTCAGATATGTCGCTACAGTGATGAGAGGTATGCCGAAGTATTCAGGCATGTGCGGTGAGAACAACTTGAAGTAGTGCGGCAGGATAAGCATGTGCATCAGGTACATTCCGTAACTTGCCGATGAAATCTTCAGTATGACTTTCTCGTAGAACTTACCGGAAGAAGTGATGGCTTTTATCAGCATGAAGGCTGCAAAACTCATGAACACCGGTACAATCGACAGGAACTGCCAGTCGCGTTCCAGCTCGGCTGGAGTAGTGCAGCGCGTGCTGTAATATGCTCCGCTGGCGAGAAGTATCACAAATGTGAGTGCGAAGAGCGGTGCACAGATGGAGATGATCTTCCGCTTGTCCCAATGGATCCATGTCCTGATATAATGAGCGAGGATGACATATCCTACAAATCCTGAGACATAGTAGAATGTGGCGTTCACGCCCCACCAGCATTCGCCGAAGATGGCACCACCTAGCATAGGTCTGAGTCTGTAGAAAGTCGAGGTGAAAAGCCATATCAGCAGGAAAACCTGTTCTTCCTTCTTGCTTATGTTCACAAGCCAAGGAGAGAGTACAGGCATGATCAGATATATGCCGATCAGCATGTAAAGGAACCAGAGATGTGAACCTGCTACCGGGAATGTGATATATGCATGGCGGAGTTCCACCCAAGCCTGGCTCCATGTCTGAGCGCCCCAAAAAGTCGGGAGCACAGCGTACAATGCCAAGAATACCAGAAGTGGAATTACAACGCGCTTGAAACGCTTTTTAAAGAACGTGAACGTGTCTGTCTTGAGTGGGACGAGCAAGTATGAAGAAGCCATAAGGAAAAGAGGCACGGATGACCTGACAAGAGACTGGAACACTAGCACGCTCCATCTGGCGGTGTCGCTGGTGAATGAGAATGTGTAGTCATTCGAGTAGTATGCTTCCGCAGCATGGACAAAGAAAACCATGAGGCACGCAATGGCTCTCAACCAGTCCAGGAAGATGATTCTTTCTTTTCCCATATATTTGTTGCTGATTTTCAATTCGGGACACAAAAATAGTCCTTTCCGATCGGTTTTTCAAATCAGAACCATGGAATGCATAACGATGCCAAATTCTGATTTTGTCGAAATCATTTTAATGGCTCATGACGGTAAAATCAACAAAAGTTATAGTACAGGAACTGACCGGTTCAAGGCAGCAGAATGAAATGTGAACCTATTTGCAGACAGCGCGTACAGCATATCCGTAATACGGGTATGTGTTCTGGAGTTCATTAGTTCTTGACTTGAAATAGAGGAATTCCGGGTAAGCCTTGTCTGAATTAGCAGACCAGTAGTAACCTGCATCGGTGCTGCAAAGGTTTGAGCCGTCCTTGTAACCTGTAACAGGAAGGAAAATGTATTTTTGGGTGAAGCCCTCCACCCTGCTTGTCACCTTATATCCATATATATTCGAACCTGGGTCCTTTGCATATTTCCAGGCGCATTTGTCGAGCAAATCCTGAATTTCATCGGCTGTAGGCATGCGCCAAGTGCCGCC